>NZ_JBYSYD010000036.1:0-626 GCF_058782905.1 Bradyrhizobium sp. FW305-F6 | reverse complement strand
AAAGGTGGGCGACATCCTCTCGGAATCCACGGGCGACTTCATATCGGTACGCCTGGGCGACTTCGTCGGAATCCGCACATATGCGCCGGAGCACTGCAGTGAAGGTCGCAGGAGTGCCATGAGGCGACTCCTGCGACCTACGCCGCGACGTTCCGCACGATCGGCACGGCACCAGACCTAAGCACATCGTCGGCTTTACCCCGACCTCGATCTTCGTCCGCCATTAGCGAGAAACTGTCAGTGTTGCTTTTGGGACTGGGCCTTGGGGGAATTAACAAGGCCCTGCTCAGAGGTGAGGCCCGCGCTTACCAGCCCCCGGCGGGCCTCCCTCACTCCGTAGCAGGAAGGCCACGCCGTAAGTTCCTCGAAAGGAACAGATGCTAGCGGCGTCGCGTGGTGACTGTCCTAGTTAGGACACGCACAGAGGGGAATTAGAACACTGGCTTTTTAGCCTTCTTGGGGCGATCGGCCGGGGCCACCCAGCCAGCAGGAGGGTCGTATTCCTTGGGACGTCGAAAGGCGACCTGCCCTCCACGAGAGGCATCGATCGTACGCCTCCGACGGGGGCCGTCTTGCGTGAGGGGTGGCAATTCGCGAAGCGTGTGACCTTAAGTCTAACTTTAAGG
>NZ_JBYSYD010000035.1:0-710 GCF_058782905.1 Bradyrhizobium sp. FW305-F6 | reverse complement strand
AGCGCGGTCGGCACCATCGTCTCCAACGTCTCGGCCTCGGCTGTGCAGCTGGAATCGGCGGCTTCGACGCTGACCCGCACTGCCGAGACCACCCAGAGCCTGTCGAGCCAGGTCGCCGGCGTCTCCGAGCAGGCCTCCTCCAACATGCAGTCGGTCGCCACCGCGACCGAAGAGCTGTCGGCCTCGGTCGAGGAGATCGGCCGCCAGGTCCGCGATTCCAGCCGCATCGCGGAGGCTGCCGTGATGCAGGCCAAGGAGACCGACGGGCGCATCGGCAAGCTGTCGCATGCGGCCCAGCAGATCGGCGAGGTGGTCAAGCTGATCACGGCGATCGCCGAGCAGACCAATCTTCTGGCGCTCAACGCCACCATCGAGGCCGCGCGGGCCGGCGAAGCCGGCCGCGGCTTTGCGGTTGTCGCCAGCGAAGTGAAGTCGCTGGCGAGCCAGACGGCGAAGGCCACCGACGAGATCTCCTCGCACATTACGGGCATGCAGGGCGCGACCGCCGAATCGGTCGCCGCGATCAAGGAGATCGGCGCGACCATCGGCCAGATCTCGTCGATCTCGACCTCGATCGCGAGCGCGGTGGAGCAGCAGGGCGCCGCCACCCAGGAGATCGCCCGCAGCGTCCAGACGGTTGCGCAGGGGACCCAGACCGCGGCCACCGATATCGGCCAGGTCAACCGCGGCGCCGCCGAGACCGGCTCGGC
>NZ_JBYSYD010000034.1:0-1026 GCF_058782905.1 Bradyrhizobium sp. FW305-F6 | reverse complement strand
TCGAAGAACAGGGTCTCGTTGAGTAGTTCATCACGCATACGCCCGTTGAAGCTCTCGACGAAGGCATTCTGGATCGGCTTGCCCGGCGCGATGAAGTGCCAGTCGATGCCGGTGTCCTTGCACCAGGCCAGCATGGCGTTGCACGTGAACTCGGTGCCGTTGTCGGAGACGATCGAGCCAGGCTTGCCGCGCCGTTCAACGATCGCCGTCAGTTCCCGAGCCACCCGCCGTCCGGAGATCGACGTGTCCGGGACCGCGCCCAGGCATTCCTTGGTGACGTCATCGACGATATTGAGAACGCGGAAGCGCCGTCCGTTGGCGAACTGATCGTAGACGAAGTCGAGGGACCAACGTGCGTTCGGCTTCGCCTCGACCAGGATAGCCCGGGTGCCTGTCGCCTTGCGGCGAGCCCGCCGCTTGCGGACAGTGAGCCCTTCCTCGCGATAAAGCCGGTGGATCCGGTTGATCCCGGATGGCTCGCCCTCCCGCCGCAGCAGGACGAACAGCCGGCGATAGCCGAACCGGCGGCGTTCATTGGCCAGCTCGCGCAGCCGGGCGCGCAGCTCGATGTCCGGTGGCCGGCGAGAGCGGTAGCGGATCATCTTCCGATCCGCACCGACGATCGAACAGGCCCGCCGCTCCGACAGGCCCATCGCGGCCTCCAGATGCGCCACCGCGGCGCGTTTGGCGGCGGGCCCTACCATTTTTTTGAAAGAAGCTCGCGTAGCGCGGCCGCATCGAGCATCTGCTCGGCCAACAGCTTCTTCAGCTTCGCGTTCTCCTCCTCGAGCGCTTTCAACCGCCTGGCCTCGGAGACATCCATGCCGCCGAATTTGGCCTTCCAGTTGTAGATCGTCGCCTCGGAAATCCCGTGCTTGCGAGCCAGGTCGGCCGTCTTCGCCCCGGCCTCATGCTCCTTCAACACGGCGATAATCTGCTCTTCCGTGAACCTTGCTCGCTTCATCTGTCCGTCCTTTTCAGGCCGGACTCTAACTCCATCTGGAGGAAATACTCAGGGGCAGGTCA
>NZ_JBYSYD010000033.1:0-1148 GCF_058782905.1 Bradyrhizobium sp. FW305-F6 | reverse complement strand
AATCCACTTCTGTCCTGCCTTGGGGGTGGAGGAGTTTGACTGACCGCACCCGGAGGAATTTGAAGTGACCCGCGGGGCCCGAGTTCGCCGATTCCACGGCGGTCGACCGGGTGAGCTTGCGATCCGTCGGCGCGAAATCTTCGGAGTTTTCGGTTCGAACGGTCAGGCAAAACGACCACGATGAAGATGCTAACCGGGCTTCTGCCGCAACCGAGGGTGAGGCGCTCATTTTCGGTCAGCAGCTGGAAGCCGCCGACCTCGATGCGCGTCGGCTACATGTCCCAATCCTTCTCGCTCTACTGTGAGCTGGCGGTCCGCCAGAACCTCAGCCTCCCGCTCGCCTGTTTCTTCTGCCATCGGAGTTTGCGGAGCGTAGGATTGCCGAACTGGTCGACCAGAGTGACCTCGCCGAGTATTTCGACAGTCTTGCTGCCGCGCTGCCGCTGGGTATCCGGCAGCGCCTGTCAGTTGCCGTTGCCATCATCCGCAAGCCGGATCTTCTGATCTTGGACGAGCCTACGTCCGGCGTTGATCCGGCAGCGCGCGACCGGTTCTGTGAGCTTTTGAATGATCTGGCCCGCAACAGGGTCATGACCGTCTTTCGTCTCGACCCACTCCATGAACGAGGCGGCCCGCTGCAACCGACTTGCGCTGATGCATGAAGAACGCGTGCTGGCGGGCGAGGGGAGCAAAGACGCTGGAGGACGCCTTCATCAACTTCCTCGAGCAGCGGACGGCCAATTCTCAACCAGCCGCTGGCGGAAGAAGCTGGCCCGACGCAGCACAATTCCGCCGGCGCCCTGTTCAGCTATCAGCGCTTGTTCGCTTATACCATCCGAGAGGGTCTCGAATTGGTTCGCGACTCGATACGGCTGATGTTCGCCTTGTTCGGCACAACCATTCTTAAGGTGGCCTTCGGTCTCGGTATCTCGACCGACGTGAACAACCTGACTTTTGCCGTGCTCGACAACGATAAGACACCTGAGAGTCGCCCTATCTCGAGGAGCTCAGAGGTTCAGGATACTTCGTCGAGAAGCCTCAGCTTGCCAATGGCGCAGATCTTGACAAAAGGTGACCTGCCCCTGAGTTTTCATCCAGAGGCAATTAGAGTCTCGGGGGTTTGTACGCCGATTGGCGCAGGTGGAGCA
>NZ_JBYSYD010000032.1:0-1512 GCF_058782905.1 Bradyrhizobium sp. FW305-F6 | reverse complement strand
GTCTGGAAGTCGAGCCAGCAAATCTGGGCGCAGCTCCACGAAGAGGCGTTCCGGTATTTTGGCGGGGTGCCGAGCTATGTCGTGCTCGACAATCTGAAGGAAGGCGTCCTCAAGCCGGATTTGTACGAGCCCGAGCTCAACCCGATTTACAGCGCGATGCTGGCTCATTACGCCGTGGTCGCCGATCCCGCGCGGGTAGCCGATCCCAATCGGAAAGGATGCGTCGAGAGTGCGATTCAACATACCCAGGGCACCGCGCTGGCCGGACGGCGCTTCGAGACACTGGAAGCCCAGAACGAGTTCTTGAGGCACTGGGAGGAGAATTGGGCCTCCAAGCGCATCCACGGCAGCACGCGTCGTCAGGTCGAGGCGATGTTCCAGGAGGAGAAGCCACACCTGCGGCCGTTGCCAGTGGCTGCCTTCCGCATCTTCACCGAGGTCGTTCGGACCGTCTGCGACGATACCACCGTGCGTGTTGATAGCAGCTATTACGCCGCGCGGCCTGCACCCATCGGCAGTCAAGTCGTGGTGCGGATCTACGCCTCCACGATCGAGATCCGTGATCGCCACACCCATGCGCTGCTGCGTGTTCATTCCCGGACGACGCACCCCGGTTCTGTCGTCCTGCCGACCAGCGAACGGCCGTTCAATCCGTCGCGGCAAACCGCCGTGCTGCTGGCGAGCGCCGAGCGCGTCGGGCCGCAGACCAGGGCGCTGTGCCAGCAAGTGTTCGACACCGAGGGGCGCCCCGGACAGCGCGCGATGTGGGGCATTGTCGGGCTGAGCCGGAAATATCCGGCATGGCTGGTCGAGCAAGCCTGCGCGCACGCCATCGGCAACCGCATCTACCGTTACAAGCATGTGCGTGCGACCGTCGAGCGGTTGTTCGAACAGGCGATCGCGCAGGTTGGAGCGACGCCACAGCCGGCATCGCCGCTCACCCAGGATCATCCGCTGATCCGCGCCGCCGCCGAATACGGCGACCTCTTCAGCCACGCTGTGCGGCACGACGCCGGCAACAATGGCCGGCAGGCCGAGGCCCACGACAGCCGCGCTCGTGTCGCCTGCGCAACCCCGGCCAGCTCCGGCGCCACGAGCGCTCCCGCTGCGCCTTCTCACCTCAAACTGGAGACCCAGCCACATGATGACCATGCCGGAAATTGAGCGTTGCCTGCGACAGCTGCGCCTGTCAGGCGTCCGAGACACGCTGCAGACGCGCGTGCTGCAGGCGCAGGGCGCCAACCAGCCATTCCTCGAGACCTTCTCCCTGATCCTGCAGGACGAACTGGACCGTCGTCAGTCCCGCCTTATCGAGCGACGATACCGGCAATCCGGACTCGACGAAAAACTGACGCTCGCCGAGTTCGACTGGTCCTTCAATCCCAAATTGCCGCGCCAAACCTGCTTCCAGCTCCACACCCTAGCGTTCATTGCCGCCGGCGAGAACGCGCTGCTCGTCGGCAAACCTGGCACCGGGAAGTCCCACATCGCCAAGGCGATTGCCTATCAGGC
>NZ_JBYSYD010000031.1:0-1607 GCF_058782905.1 Bradyrhizobium sp. FW305-F6 | reverse complement strand
ACGGTTGCGCAGGGGACCCAGACCGCGGCCACCGATATCGGCCAGGTCAACCGCGGCGCCGCCGAGACCGGCTCGGCCTCGGAAGAGGTGCTGCACTCGGCCAAGACCTTGTCCAGCGAAAGCACGCGCCTGCGCGCCGAGCTCGACCGCTTCATGGCCAATATCCGCGCGGCGTAAGGCGCTCGGCCGCTCCGAAGTCCACGCGGTCGCTTCGCGCTCCGCGTGTCCGGGACGACTTTTGACGCAATCAATTCCCGCGCCACCGGCAGTTGCGGCGCCACAAATTTACCACAGCTTATCCTTTGCCCCGTAACGTGCAGAGGAGCCGGGGAGCGGGCTGTTCCCGGGCTGCGCCTGGTTTTTCCGCGAATGGAATGGGGTGGGGGAATGCCTGCTAAGTCGAAGTCGAGCAAATCGAAACTGCCAACGCTGCGTTTTCGCGCAAAAATCATCCTCGGCTTCGTGGCGGTGCTCGCCATTCTCGCCGTCAGCATGGCGTTTGCCTATTTCGGCTTCGAGCGAATCGCAGGCGCCGTGGCATCCTACCGCACCAGCGTAGCGGAGGCCGATCTGGCGCGGACGGTCGATCGTGAGCTGGTCGCCTATCAGGGGCTGGCACGAGCTTATACCCTGACTGGCGCGGCGGATGACGAGACGGCGGCCAAGGCCGCCGAAGCGAATCTGAAGAGCGCGATCGCCAAGTCGATGGCCGCCACGACGGGCAGCGCCCGCCGTGAGCAGGTCGGCAAGCTCGAGGCCGAGTTCCAGAGCTTCACGAAAGTCTTCGGCGAGATCATCACGCTGACGCGCGAGAACAACAAGATCGCGGCCGACGAGCTCAACAGTGTCGGCAACAAGATCCGTTTCAAATTCGACGACCTCGCCGATACCGCGGCGCTGGCGGGCATGAACTCGGTCCAGAGCACGGCCAAGGACATCACCTCGCAATATCTGGCAGTCTCCACCTCGGTCAGTGCCTTCGTGGCCAAGCCGGAGCCGAAGACGGCCGACGGCGTGATCGCCCGCATCAAGTTCCTGGAGACGCTGCTGGTCTCCATCTATGCGAACGACCAGAAGATCACCGAGCGCGTCAAGGAGATCGGCGATCTCCTGAAGCAGTACCGCGCATCGTTCGCAAAGCTGACCGACAACGTGAAGGTCATCGTCAAGCTGAACGGCGAGATGACCAAGACGGCGGCGACGATCCTCAAGCTCTCCGCCGAGCTGCGCTCGGATCTGACCGGCGACCAGCAACGCATCGAGGCGAGCGCCAATACGACGATCGGAGAGACCCAGCAGCTGATGCTGATGATGGCGTTGGGCGGGCTTGCCGTGGGCGCCGTGCTGGCCCTGTGGCTCGGCAACGGCATCTCGCGCCCGATGATCGCGATGTGCAAGGCGATGCGCGAGCTTGCTTCGGGCAATTTCGATGTCGTGCTGCCCGGCCTCGGCCGCAAGGACGAGATCGGCGAGATGGCCGGCGCCGTCGAGGAATTCAAGGTCCAGGCCGTCGCCAAGGCCGAGCGCGACGCCGCCGCCAGCGAAGTCCAGAACCGGGAGCAGGCCGCCAGCCGCCGCGCCGAGCTGATCCGCTTCGCCGACGATTT
>NZ_JBYSYD010000030.1:0-1736 GCF_058782905.1 Bradyrhizobium sp. FW305-F6 | reverse complement strand
AATTTCGTTAAGGTGGTGCAGCGCGTTCCGGTGCGGATCTATTTCGACGAGCACGACAAATACGTCGCCAAGCTGAAGGCCGGCATGAGCGTCTACGCCACCATCGATACCGGGCATAAGCGCACGCTCGCGGGCCTGCTCGGTCTGTCGGCAACCGCCAATCAGGACAAGGACTGACCTGATGTCGGGCCCACTTCCTCCGGGTCTACGCCGGAACATGGTGACCATCTGCGCCATGACCGCAACGATCATGCAGGCGCTGGATACCACGATTGCCAATGTGGCCCTGCCCTACATGCAGGGCACGCTGTCGGCGTCGCAGGATCAGATCAACTGGGTGCTGACCTCCTATATCGTCGCTGCCGCCATCATGACGGCGCCTGTGGGGTGGATCGCCAACCGCTACGGGCGCAAGCGAATCTTCATCATATGCTCGGCCGGCTTCACCATTGCATCAGTGCTGTGCGGGCTCGCGCAGGACATCAACCAGATGGTGCTGTTCCGCCTGCTGCAGGGCGTGTTCGGCGCGGCCCTGGTGCCGCTTTCGCAGACCGTGATGCTCGATTCCTACACGCTCCAGGAACGGGCGAAGGCGATGGCGATCTGGGGCATGGGCGTGATGATGGGCCCGATCATGGGCCCGTCACTGGGCGCCTGGCTCACCGAGACCTATTCCTGGCACTGGGTGTTTTTCGTCAATCTTCCTTTTGGCGCACTGACGGTGCTCGGTCTGATAGCTTTCATGGACGAGACCAAGAAGGATCTCACGCTTCGGTTCGACTTCTTCGGCTTCGCGGCACTTGCAGTCGCCATCGGGTCCTTACAGCTAGCCCTTGACCGCGGTGAGCAGCTGGGGTGGCTCGAATCCAACGAAATCGTTGGCGAGTTCATCGTCTCGGCCGTGGGCTTCTACTACTTTTTCGCCCACTCCTTCACGACCGCGCGGCCGTTCATCCAGTTCGCGCTGTTCAAGGATCGCAATTTCGTGACGGGCTGCATCTTCATGACGGTGATGGGGTTGGTGCTGTACTCCACCATGGCGCTGGCCTCGCCCTACCTGCAGAACGTCATCGGCTATCCCATCATTACCGCCGGCATGTTGCTAGCGAGCCGCGGCCTCGGCACGTTCCTGGCCATGATGATGGTCGGTCGCCTCATGCGCTATTTCGAGGCCCGTACGTTGATCATCTCGGGACTCGCGCTGACGGCGGGCTCGCTGTTCCAGATGACCGGCTGGACCGAAATGACTCAAGTTCCGGAGATTGTCACCGTCAGCGTCTTCCAGGGTTTCGGTTTTGGCCTTGTTTTCGTGCCGCTATCGACCGTTTCGTTTCTAACGCTTCCAAACCACCTGCGCACCGACGGCACCTCGATGCTGACGCTGTTGCGCAATGTCGCAAGCTCGATCGGGATCTCGATCGTGATCGCCCAACTCACTCAGGGAACGCGCCGCACTTATGCGATCCTGTCCGAACACATCAACCCGTTCAACCACGCCCTGCAGATGCCTGATGTCAGGGGCATCATCAACCTGTCCACCGATGCTGGGCGCGCCATGGCGGACAAGATGGTCGCTGTTCAGGCTCAGATCATCGCATTCTCACAAGACTATCAACTCGTCATGCTGTTCATCCTCGTCTCGATCCCGCTCGCCATCATGATTGGATCTACGAAGGCCGCTCTGCGCAAGCAGACGGCAGGGCCAGAGCACGCAGTGGTGGAATGACGACACGCTG
>NZ_JBYSYD010000002.1:715169-1900127 GCF_058782905.1 Bradyrhizobium sp. FW305-F6 | reverse complement strand
ACGGTTGCGCAGGGGACCCAGACCGCGGCCACCGATATCGGCCAGGTCAACCGCGGCGCCGCCGAGACCGGCTCGGCATCGGAGGAGGTGCTGCACTCGGCCAAAACCCTGTCGAGCGAAAGCACCCGCCTGCGCGCCGAGCTCGACCGCTTCATGGCCAATATCCGCGCGGCGTAAGGCGCGGTCTGTCCGGGACGATAGCGGAGTAGATGCTGACCGGCGTTTTCTCCTCCGTTGCGGGATTGTGTCGTCTTTCTGACGCGAGCCATGCGTCAACTCCCTGCGGCTCCATCGGAAACGAGCGGCCCTGACGGGCGCTCCGATCGGAACCCGGGCACATCGCGCGCGTTGTCGCAGGTGGCAAGCACAATGCCGCACCCCCAATGATCGGATCGACCTCGTCCACGCATGTGAGCCGGGGCCGCTTCCATTGACGCAACAACGCGATGGAATTGCAGCAGAGCCGAGCCCTGAACAAGGCGGCCGTCCCGGCGGAGACCGCAACCGATGGCGTCGTCGAGACCAGCATTCCCTCGCGGCTGGACGCACTGCCGTGGAGCGGATTTCACACGCGTGTCGTGCTCGCGCTGGGCATCACCTGGATTCTCGACGGGCTCGAGGTGACTCTGGCCGGCGCGCTCTCGGGTGCGCTGAAGCAAAGCCCATCGATGCATTTCTCGAATCTCGATCTCGGCATCGCCAACTCCGCCTATCTCGCGGGCGCCGTGCTCGGTGCGCTCGGCTTCGGCTGGCTGACCGATCGCATCGGCCGCAAGAAGCTGTTCTTCATCACGCTTGCGCTCTATCTCTCGGCAACGGCCGCGACTGCGCTGTCGTGGGATGTCGCGAGCTACGCACTGTTCCGCTTTCTCACCGGCGCCGGCATCGGCGGCGAGTACACCGCGATCAACTCGACCATCCAGGAGCTGGTGCCGGCGCGCTATCGCGGCTGGACCGATCTCGTCATCAACGGCAGCTTCTGGATCGGCGCTGCGATGGGCGCCGTGGCAGCCATCGTGCTGCTTGATCCTGCCGTGATCGATCCCGATTTCGGCTGGCGCCTCGCGTTTCTGATCGGAGCGATTCTCGGCCTCGCCGTGCTGTTGATGCGGATGTGGATCCCGGAAAGTCCGCGCTGGCTGATGATCCATGGCCGTCCCGACGAGGCCCATGCCATCGTCGACGCAATCGAGCGCTCGGTGATCGGGCATGACCAGGACACGAGCGACGGCCGCTTCACCAGGATTCGCTTGAAAATGCGCGATCACACGCCGATCAGGGAGGTCGTCCACACCTTGCTCGGGGCCTACCGCCAGCGCGCGCTGGTCGGCCTCGTGCTGATGAGCGCGCAGGCGTTCTTCTACAACGCCATCTTCTTCACTTTCGCGCTGGTGCTGACCGATTTCTACGGCATCAGCGCCAACCATGTCGGCTGGTACCTGTTGCCGTTCGCGGCCGGAAATTTCCTCGGCCCCCTGCTACTCGGCCGCCTGTTCGACACGCTGGGACGCCGCACCATGATCATGTTCACCTATGGCATGTCGGGCCTGTTGCTGGCGGTGTCGGGCTATCTGTTCTCGATCGGCGTGCTGAGCGCGCAGGGGCAGACGATTGCCTGGATGGTGATCTTCTTCTTTGCCTCGCCGGCCGCGAGCGCAGCCTATCTCACCGTCAGCGAGACATTCCCCCTGGAGATTCGCGCGCTGGCGATCGCGGTATTCTACGCGGTCGGCACCGGCATCGGCGGCGTGATCGGACCTGCGCTGTTCGGCGCACTGATCGACTCTGGCTCGCGCAACAGCGTGTTCGCCGGCTACCTGCTGGGAGCTGTCCTGATGATCGCGGCTGCGATCGTGGCATGGCGCTATGCTGTCTCGGCGGAGCGAAAATCGCTCGAAGACGTTGCGCGGCCGCTCGCCTTTATGGAGTAGACTGATGAAATCGGAACTTGCGGAGATGGCTTTGGAACAAAAGCGTACCATGCCGGATGACGAAGCGCCCGATGCTGTGCCGGTGCCGCATGCGCTGGTGCCGCATCTCGACGAGACCGCCATCCTGCTCGACATCGACGGCACGCTGCTCGATCTGATGCCGACGCCGCGCGAGGTGTGGGTGCCGCCGGGCCTGTCGGAAACTCTGAAGCACCTGACCGAGCGCACCGCCGGCGCGTTGGCGCTGGTCAGCGGCCGCTCGCTCAACGACATCGACCTGATCTTCGCACCCGACGTGTTTCGCGCCGTCGGCGGCCATGGTGCGGAGATGCGGCTGTCGGTGGACAATGAAGCGGAGGCGGTGCACGCGCCGCCGCTTGACAAGGAGTTGAAGCGGCGCCTGGCGGCGGTCGCCAAGCTCAGCCCTGGCATCCTGCTCGAGGACAAGGGCTATTCGCTGGCGCTACATTACCGTCTGGCTCCGCATGCGGAGAAGGCGATCTACGAAGCCGTTTCGCTAATCCGCGCCGATCTTCCCAATGCGCCGATCGAAGTGCTGCCCGGCAAGTTCGTCTGCGAGATCAAGCATTCCGGCTTCACCAAGGCGACCGGGGTGCGCGAGCTGATGATGCACGAGCCGTTCAAGGGGCGTCGGCCGATCTTCATCGGCGACGACGTCACCGACGAGAGCGTGTTTGCAATCATGCCCGACATGAACGGGCTCGCCTTTTCGGTCGGCCGCCGCGCCATGGGCGTCAACGGCCATTTCGATGCGCCGGCGGATGTGCGTGCATTCCTTGCGCGCCTGCTTGATCCCAGGTGAAAGCAGGGCGGCGCCACTTTGCGGCCATCAATGCCTTCATCGCTGCGCCCCTGCGCGCCGCAATGCGTGCTGGAAATAGGACCGGAAATTGCTTTCTTGCAGCGAATTCCTGCGGGTTCCGCAAGCGAAACCAGTTCCAACGCGCACGCCCGATTTTGGTTTCAATTGGTTGAAATGATGATCAGGAACCATATTGATGAACGGCAGTTAAACGGGGTGGAATGAACAGGAGGGGACGACCTGTGAACTTAGTCGTCGTTTCAAATCGCGTCGCCCGCGGTAAACCGAACGAGCCCATGACGGGCGGCCTCGCGGCAGCCTTGCTTCCGGTGGTGGAACATTCGGGTGCGATCTGGGTGGGTTCCTCGGGCCGCGTGCGTGATGGCCATCAAAAGGAACCGTTCGCAGAGATCGAGGCGCTCGGAACCGGCGCCATCGCAACGCTGGATCTGCCGGCGGCGCATTACGGCGGCTATTACGAAGGCTTTGCCAATTCGGCCCTTTGGCCGGCGCTCCACTCGCGTAGCGATCTGATCCGCGTCTCGCGGGACGACTATGTCAGCTATCGCGAGGTCAACGCCTTCATGGCGCGGGCCTTGATGCGTTTCCGCAAGCCACAGACTGCGTTCTGGGTGCAGGATTATCACTTCCTCGCGCTGGGCGCGGAGCTGCGTGACCTCGGTGTCGACGACCCGATCGGCTTCTTTCTGCACACGCCGTGGCCCGTGACTGCGGTGATGCAGGGCGTGCCCAATCATCGCGAGTTGATCACGGCGATGCTGGCCTACGACCTGCTCGGCTTCCAGACCCAGGAGGACTGCCATAACTTCCTCGGCTATGCCGGCGGCGAGCTTGGTCTTTCCGTCGAGGACGGCGTCGTGCTGTCGCAGCACGGCCGCACGCGTTGCGAGGTGTTCCCGATCGGCATCGACCCCGACAAGTTCGCAGCCTATGCCGCGAAATCGGCTTCGCATCCGGACGTGTCGCGGCTGCGGCGTAGCCTCAACGGCGAGCGCCTCGCGATCGGCGTCGACCGCCTGGATTATTCGAAGGGCCTCGTTAACCGCATCAGCGCGTTCGACCGGCTCTGGACCGAGCAGCCGCAGTTCGCCCGTAGCATCTCGCTGCTCCAGATCGCCAACCCCTCGCGGGGCAGTATCGAGGCATATGGCAATCTCCAGAACGATGTCGCGCGACTCGTCAGCGACGTCAACGGCCGCCACGGCGAGGTCGACTGGACGCCGATCCGCTACTTGAATAAGGGCTTCAGTCAGGCCGTGCTTGCGGGCCTTTACCGCACCGCGCAGATCGGCGTGGTGACGCCGCTGCATGACGGCATGAACCTCGTCGCCAAGGAATATGTCGCCGCGCAGAACCCCGCAGATCCCGGCGTGCTGGTGCTGTCGAAATTCGCGGGCGCCGCCAACGAACTGGACACCGCATTGCTGGTCAATCCGCACGACGTCGACGGTATGGCGCGTGCGATCGCGGTCGCAGCCTCCATGCCGCTCACCGAGCGCAAGATGCGCTGGGACGCGATGATGAAAAAGCTGCGCAGCCACACCATCCAGCAATGGTCGGCCGATTTCGTCGCCGAGCTGGAAAAGTGCCGCACCGAGAAGGCTGCGATCGCCCCGCTCTCCACCCAGCCGCCGCAGGCTCTGCGCTGGTTAAAATCGGCGATATCAGGCGTGCGGTTGATCTAGCTTTTCGACAATCTTCCTCGACTGTTCTTTGCCCTTTCCCCTTGTGGGCCAGTAAGGGCAGGAGGAAAGAAGAGCTCAATAGCAATACGACACGCCATCCAGAATCGCACATTGTCGCTTGTTCGGCGCGTTGGGATCGTCCAGCGGCACCACGCCCTTGCCCTGGCCGGCGAACACACCGGGCCCGACATGCACCGAGCTCTTGTTGCCGATGATCACGCTCTGATGCGGCGCCGAGCTCGACCGCGTGCCGTCCGGCCAGAGGATGGCGTTGCCCGAAAGCACCCCGCGCCGTCCGTCGTCGCAGCGGACATCGACGCCCTGCCGCGTGCAGAGCTGGGCTTTGGCAGGCCCTGCGAGCGCGACGCAAAGGCCCGAAATTAGGCCCAGCGCAGTGACGGTCTGGCGGCTGGTCATGCTGTGTTCTCGGCCTCCCCCGGCCTGTACGCCGGTCTCAGGTGAATCGTCGTCCTGAAGCCGCCGCAGGTTCAGCCGGCCGGAAGCTCAGGGGCTAGGCGAGCACCAAATATTTTCCTTTTAATACAACAGGTTGCGGAAAATTCATCCGATTTCCCGGCGATCCCTTGCAAAATCATCGGCGCCCCTTCAAGAGAGGGCGCTCCGGAGAGATGGCCGAGTGGCTTAAGGCGCACGCTTGGAAAGCGTGTGTGCGGGAAACCGTACCGTGGGTTCGAATCCCACTCTCTCCGCCAGCCAGCCCGCCGTACTCCCGACCCGAAATAGCTGACCAACGCTCTTGGTTTACGAGTTCGCCCTCGCCCTGGACCGCCTTGGCGAGATCAGGGAATGAATCGCGCACGGGCGCAGCCCCAGGCACCGATACAAGTCCCGAGCACCCGGAAATCGTCGCAACAGATGTGAACGGACCCGATGCAACACGTAATTCCACTTGGACAGGTGTCGCGAAGCGTATCGGCGGGCGGACGGTCCTCGACCTTGCTGTCGCCGGGTTCCTCGATCGCGATGGCGACGGCGCCGAGGCGCACTGCGACCCGATTGTTCTCGAGCTTCACGTCCTGTGACGCGAATTGCAGAGCCCCGTTATTGCCCAGAGATACGAGCCGAACGGTGTCGCCGCGTTGCTCGGCAACACCCGCAAAGTCAACGAAATCACCCATGACCGTCTCCTGACAATCTGCGGGCGCCTGGAGTGGCAGCAACCCGCGTGCCGCACCTTCAGTGGGCCGCGCCTCCTGGGGCCAGGAGGCGCGGGGTTCTCACGGGGCTAGTAGGTCCGCTGCAGCTGGGGCAAAGTCGAAGAGACGACGTTTGCGACCAGGTCGTGCGGCATCGCCAAGCCGCTCGGAGCGAGGCTCGGAGCCAGTGACGGAGAGATCGTGCTTGGTCCAGCACCGCTCTTGGTCAGCTCACCGACGATCGTCGGGATTGCAGAGGCCACGACGCGCGCGATCGCACCCCAGAACTTCTCATCGCCAGCGCCCGCTCCCGATCCCGTCGGAGCAAAGCCCTTGTCCTCCTGGAAATCGCCCTTGCGCAGCGCGCCGATCACGGCCGGGAGCGCGGCCTGAACGATGTTGGCGAATGCTCCCCAGAATTTCTCCTCGCCACCAAAGTCCTTCTGCGGCTCGGCGCCGCTCTTCGTCAGGGCCTGAATGACGACCGGCGCCACCGTACCTATGACGCTCATAAGCGCGCCGATGAACTTCTCCTGCCCGGCCTGCTGGAAGTCCTTCTGGGGATCGATGCCGCTCTTGCTCAGCGCCTGGATGACGATCGGCCCGAGCGTGCCGATAACGCTCGCGATGGCTCCGAAGAACTTCTGATCGCCGGGAGCCACATCCTCGAATCCCTTGACGGGGTTGCCCTGCTTGCTGAGCGCGCCGATGACGGCCGGCAGCGCCGCGGAGACCGCGCTCGCGATAGCGCCCCAGAACTTCTCTTCACCGCCGAAATCTTTCTGCGGCTGAATCCCCTGCGCCGCGATTGTGCGGAGCAGCGGTGGTATGCAGCGGGTGGCGATGCCGACGATGGACCCGAGGAACTTCTCCTGACCGCCCGAGAAATCCTTCTGTGGTTCATAGCCGCCCTTGCGCAAGGCCTGCACCACTGCCGGCACGGCGGTCGAGACGACGTTGAGCAAGGTGCGCCAGAACTTCTCCTCGCCGCCCGGGATGGCCGTGAAGTCCTTCTGCGGTTCAAAATCACCCTTCCGCAACGCGTCGACGATGGCCGGCACTGCCACCGAGGCGAGGTTTGCGAGCACACCCCAGAATTTTTCGTCGCCGCTTGCAGCAGGCTGGCCGTAAGATTTGTCGTGCATCATGGTTGCATCCTTTCTCTGGTTGCTGAGTGCATCCTGGATGATCCTCGTCATCCAGTCGGGGGAAGAAACGGCAGGCGCGGCCTGGCCTCGGAACAGCAGGAACGACGTGGCGGCCAGACCAGCGGGATTGGCGGGTTCGGTGAGGACCGGTGTCTGCCGGAAGCCGAGGTCCCGCAGCATCTTGGTCGCTCCTTCCACAAGCCGCCGGTTCGAGACGTCGGGGCCGAGGACAGTGAGTTGCTCGAGGAGAGCGTAGGTGAAGGCCGACTTTCCGCCGGTCTTCGCCGTCGAAGCTGATGCGGTCTCGTCTGCGAGGCAGGCGGATAGCAGCATTCCATTCATCTGCAACTGGCCGGCCTCGTCGAATTCCTTTCCGGCCGTCGTTCCGAAGCGATTGTCGATCCTCGATGCCGCGCCGTGCCGCGCGCAGAAGGGCCGGTAGCGCAGTTGAGTGATCTTCCTCGGATCAAGGAATACCTTGTCGTTCTCGATGAAGGGCGGGACCTTGAGCACCTTGGTCTGGGCGACGTCCATGTGGCCGTCGGTCATCATGACCTTGTACATGCCGCCCGAGTGGCAGCTGTCCGATATCAGCGTGAAGACCCCAGGGGGGACCGCCTGCGACTTCTGGCTGAGCACGTTGTCGAACAGAAACTGGTCGTACAGACACAGCACCTCTTCGAGATCCTGGCCCCGGGCGACCTGGAAGCCGTGGCCGGAGAAGAAGAACACGAGCCGATCGTCCGAGCCCGCTCCGTTGAAAAGCCAGGACAGTCCGGCCTCGACGTTCTGCAGGGTGGCTTTTTCGTCGTAGTCGAATCGAACGTCCGCAAACTTGTAGACGTCGGTGATCTTCTGCTGGAACGCTTTCGCGTCGTTGATGCAGCTCGGGAGGTTGTTGGCGGGGTTTGGATAATGGTCGATGGCAGCGATATACGCTCTGTAGTTTGGCATGATCATTTCTCGCAATTGATGGTTCGGATTCAAAAAATGCGGCCGGCCAAGGCTTGCGGCTGGTTCCATCCGCTCTCCATGACACCGGCCGATTATCGTGCGCTGGTGTCTCGCGACGGTCACAACCGGAGTGGTCGGGTCTCACAAACTAGGATGCGGAAGAAATTTTTCCGGCCCGGTCGATGTCCGGCTGCATCTCGATGGCTTGGTGCAACTGCCTTGGCTGAGCCGCAGTCTGCATGATCGAAGCGAAAGCCCGAACTTCCTGGTTGAGCTGATGGAGGTGCTTCTGAATGAGTTCGAGCCGGCGCTCGAAATCCCCGTGCACTTTCGCCGCTGGAGCGATCGTATCCGGTTGCTGTGCCCCGTCGTCGCGCAGGCGGTGGAACAGCGCCGTGGTCTCACGGGTGGGGGAGACGCCGAGCTCGTGGCGAAATGCGAGCTGAAGCTTCTCGTAGTGCCTCAGCGCGGCGACGCGATCGCCCATCATCTCGTAGCAATGCATGATCTCGCGGTGGATGTGCTCGAGGAAGGAATCCTCGACCAGGATACGCCGCGAAATGCGGATGGCTTCTCCCCAATCGGACCTGTGCTTTGCCGCAAGGAGCTGGGTCTCGAGACAGGCGAGGAAGCGGCCGCGAAAGGCCTCCCTATCCGTCAGGCACCAATCGTAGTTGAGTTCGCTGAGAAGATCCCCACGATAGAGTTGCTCGATGGCTTCCGATGTCGCGTGCGGGCTTGACGACATCGACGGCGGCGAAGGCGCCTTGATGCAATGATCGAACGCTTCAATGTCGATCCATACCTGCTCATCTGCACACAAGGACAGCGATTCCGGCCGGGCGTTGATCCACTGCGAGGCATTTTCGCCGGCGTTCGCGAGCGCGCAACGAAGGCGCCAAACTTCGGTGCTGAGGTTGCGGCGAAGACGCTCGGCCGGTCCATCGCCCCAAAGGCGCGTGACGAGGACGTCACGGCTGACCGGTGCCCGTTTCTGCAGGGCAAGCACGGCAAAGAGGTGCTTTGAGCGTTCGCTGAGAAACTCGACGCGGGTCCCGTGGCGACCCCAGACCTCCAGTTGACCGAACAGTCGGCATATCGGACGCTGGGCTGGTGTGCTCTCCATGACCTGCCTCCTCGTGCGCCCCGGCCGAACGTAACGCAGAGCCGAGATTGTCGTGTGAGCCTTTTCACATTCCGGGGAAGCTGCCGAGCAGTCACTCACGCATCGTTAACGTCATCGCACCAGCGCGGCCAAATTACCTATCAATATTGAATCAAGACCGGGATTGCGAGAAGGTCGGATCCCGTTTGCATTCACTCCACCATTCGCGCTCTTGATGAACAAGAAGAGCCCGTGATCATAGCGGCTTCTGCTTTACCTAGCCATTTCTGAACAAAATTCTTATCGGCTCATGCAGAAACTACGAGCAATCCTTAACCTGATCAGAGCCGCATAGCCATCGGCAGCCTACCGTGATTTGGGATGACCCAAAGTCTGCGGCGGCCGGCATTTTTACGACTTTCGACAGAAGCCCCCTAGTTTTCCGGCTATTTATGCGCTTGCTGCTGGATCAGCCGAGAAAGGCTGTTCAGTTGAACCTCAGACAGCGCGGTATCGAAGATCAGTATAGAATAGTCATTCAATAGACATTGGGTCAGGTCCACGGATGATGTCGGAAAATTCCCTGAACGCAGAAGCGCATTGCCGTGACTGCGGGCGATATCCGACGCGACTGCTCCGTCAAGCCCAATCTCGGTGGTACGACCATCGGCGTAAGCTGACATAGTGTTTAGATCGACTATTCCGGCAACCACATTCACTTCAGTATCTTCGTCAACTGGCACGGATACATGGATCTCGTAATTGCGTGGGCCTGTGGAGTGCCGCGCCAGTTTGTCCCGAACGGTTTGAAGTGCAGAGCCGGATGCAGGCAGGCGTCTCTCTTTAAGACCCAGTAAGACCCTGATGTAAGGCGTTGGGTTACGAAGGGCTCTTACAAGGAGTCTCGATAGTCTTATCAACCTCGACGTTGGATTTGGATCCCGATAAGAAATTCTAAAGTTTGCGCGGCGACCCTCATGAGAAAGCGAAATGGAAGGTAAGTCACCATAGCGCAATAACGTGCGCTTGCTATCGCTAGCAGGATAGGCCGCGGCAAATGTCAGTTGGGTCTTCCGCCGGATGCTGTTCGATCTTCCTCCGCCGTACACAAAAACATTAGACTCAAGACCTTGAGCAACGCCTGGAAGAGAATACCCTCGATCAGCGTATGCCTTGTAGCTTATGCAGTCCCCACCCCTAGGAAGCCTAGTGGTACCTAAGTCAAATATCTTCTCTATGGCACCTTCCAGTGGCTTATACCCAAATCGTGGATTGGTCCAAAAAAGCAAATGATCTAGGAGATTGTTTTTTCTGAGCCATGTAACGGCCTCATCGATCCAGGGACCGCTTATGGATTGTTGGGCAGCACCTTCGGTGATGGCGCGGTGTATGTGATGATTGGTGAAGCTTGTATGTTGGCCGGCATAAACTGAGATGACGCGGCTTTTTTGCTCAACATCCCCTTTGAGAGGGACAACTCTGTACCACCAGCAACGCCCGAGTGGTGGCCGGTCAAGCGCGGTTGAGCCCTCAACCTCTGCGACCAAGACTGATTGCTGTTCCTTCTTTTCGCCGCGATACACACGGTGGCGGCGCCCGGTGAGGTCGTGCCAGCGCAATTCAACTACACCGTCGTGACATTTGGCAGATACCCCATTTGGTGCAGCCGCCCAAGCTTCCTCTTCATCGAAGACAAAAGCGTAGTAGTCCAAATATTGCTCGTCTAGTCCACCGCCTCTTTCGTTAGACGCGCCATAGGTCAGACCTACGTCCGCAAAGAAGCCATGCGCCGCCCAAAGATGGTAGACCCCATCTTCGAAGTACCCGGAGATCGAGTGGAGATGATTTTGGTCAGGATAGCTACCTACGTATGCTGGGGAAATGCGGATCGCAGGGAGAGCGGAGGTCGGTCCTAAATTTCCCTCAGCATCAACCGGCACACAAGAGACGAAGCGCTCTTTGCCTGACGTATGTTCAATGCAAATCGCATATGGTTGGCCCCGGATCTCCACGTCAGGTGCACCCTGGCGATCGTACCTGAACTCTCCATGAGAACGATTGATCGTTTTCTGAAGGGTGAATTTGAGCCCATCTGCACTCGACCAGATCCCGGTAGTTCCTAGGCGGCCATTGATAGGATCGGCAGCTCCAACTGAAAGCCAGCAGCCGGTGTTCGCCCGACTGACGACTTGGTATGCTGTTAGCCCATTGCCGGTCGTTGCTGCGTGCGTGACGCCGTATGGATGCCATGTAATTAGGTCGCTAGATCGGAAGAGGATCTCCTCTTCTTTGGGTTGATTCGTCCCCGAGTTGCTGTGCCCTTCGAGGTAGAGGTGAAAAGGAAATTCACTGCAATCTGGATTGTGAACTAACCACGGGACTTGGAAACAAAAATATTCGATACCATCGGGGAACCGAACGCGGAAGGGGATGATCTTTCTCATCGTGCTCGGGTCGGGCATTGTAGCGGGATCGTCGGAGAAACCGATGAAGGTTGATGTGCCATCCTCACCCCAACCATGCCTTTCGTCAGCGTGATCCGGGCTGAAAATCCACGCATACCTACGCCCTAACTTTCTGCTAATTGACGCGCCCGACGCGCCAAACGATTGTTCTAAATCGTACGGCCTTAGCCAATACAAACCATCCAAGTGATAGTAATCAGCGGTGCTTATAGCGGGCCTGCCCTCGTCTCGGACGTCTCCTAGAGGGCTAAATAAGTTTGGGACCGATATCACCTTTCCGAGTTCAGTAGCGAATTCGAGCGGCATCATCGAGCTTCGTTCAAAAGACATTCTATCGTCCGATCATGTTTAGCAACGGTAACCCATCGTGATGAGTGACCGAGGACCGATCATTTTGATGCACCCGACAAGCTGAGTGTGTGGCTGATGTATCAAACTCAGGTAAGCCGACACGGTTGGTAGGCTTGGTCTGAGGAGTGCATTTCGGCGCCCGTTAAACCGCAAGCTTGATGCCTCGCTGTTGCGCAGAAAGATGCCGACAGCGTGAGTCGAGCCCCTTGAGAAGCGGTGCCGTAACAATGCTGCAATTGACCCTGGCAGGCCGGGGCCCGTTGATAGGAGAGGAACGGACGCCAGCGTCAAAACGTGTATCCCAGCCACCTCTTCCAAAAAGGCGCAGTGGCTTGGGCAACGGCCATACTGCTGAAATAAATCGCTCGGTGATCCATGGTCGATGGAAAGGCTGAAATCGCGCATGCAATAGCTCAAAAGGTTAGTCACTCTGGAGGTACAGTCTCTTTGCCATTAGGCCGTTTAGCATCGGCCCGACGCCAAGACGCCAGCAGCCGCATCGCACACCGTCGACGAGGCGACCGAACTCCCAACCACTTACTCGTCGGCGAGCTGTCACTGTCGATACACGGGATCCGCCACGCGCTTCAACGTCGGATCGCTCACCCGCACGTGCTCGGCGAGAAAATCGATGAACGCGCGCACGCGCGCGGGCAGGGGCGCGGCGTGGCCGACATAGACGGCGTGGATGTCTTCGCGATCGCCGGGATTGTAGCTTTGCAGCACCGGGACCAAGCGGCCGGAACCGATGTCGGGGCCGATGTGGAAGAGGGCGAGGCGGGCGAGGCCGACGCCGCCGAGGCAGAGACGGGGGCGGCTTCGCCGTCGCTGGCGAGCCACGGGGGCCGGCAGCGCCTCCTCGGTGTGGTCGCCGCGCTCACGGTCGTGCTGCTTGGGCTTGGCGGCCGTGCTGTCGGTCAAGATCGCGGCGATCGCGCTGATCCTGCTGCTGGGTATCGCGGCCTTTGCGACCGTCGCCCCGCTGCAGCTTCGTGTTTTGGAAGCGGCGGGCCCCAGCGGCCGCACGCTCGTCTCCAGCCTCAACATCGCCGCGTTCAATCTCGGCAACGCGCTCGGCGCCTGGGCCGGCGGCGTCACCATCGATCGGGGGCTCAGTCTTCCGGCGCTACCTGTAGTCGCGGCCGGTATCACCGCGGTAGGCCTCGTGCTGGCGCTGTGGAGCCGCCGGCTCGATCGCGCGTCTGCGGCCATCGCGGCCTGCCCCGCCGAGTAGCGCAGAGGCGCGACGCGGACAGTTCGCCGCGTCGCGCCATCGCGCCATGCAAAAACCCACCTGTACACGCGCTTTCGCCATCCGTAACGTCTGCGGCGCAATTTCAGGAGATGCGACGTGGCGAAGAAGGCGACCAAGAAGACCAAAAAGACCAAGCAGAGTGCTTCGACGAAAGCGGCGAAGACCTCGAGCAAGGCCAGCGCGAGCCGCAAGGCCGTCGTCGCCAGGAAGGTGAAGACGGCCACACAGAGGCCCCCCGCACCGCGTCGCCCCAAGGGACAGGCCTGGCAATGGTCGGCGGTGGAGACCGCGGCCGCGATCCGCTCCGGCGCCATCTCTGCCGTCGAGACCGTCGAGGCGCATCTCGAACGGATGCGCGCCGTCAATCCGAAGCTGAATGCGGTCGTCGTCGACCTCGGTGAGGAGGCGCTGAAGGCGGCGCATGCGGCCGACAGGCAGCGCGCAAAAGGCGGCGAGCTCGGCCTCCTGCACGGCGTGCCCATCACCATCAAGGAAAATGTCGACTACGAAGGGCGGCCGAATTTCAACGGTGTGCCTGCCAACAAGAACCTGGTCGCGCCGTCGGATTCCCCGGTGGTGTGCAATCTCAAGAAGGCCGGCGCCATCGTCATCGGCCTCACCAACACGCCGGAATTCTCCTTCCGCGGCTTCACCGACAATCCCCTGCATGGGCTGACGCTGAACCCCTGGGATCCCGACATCACGTGTGGCGGTTCCTCGGGCGGCGCCGGCTCGGCGGTGGCGGCCGGCATCGGCACCATCGCGCACGGCAACGACATCGGCGGCTCGTTGCGCTGGCCGGCACATTGCAACGGCGTTGCCACCATCAAGCCGACGCAGGGCCGCATTCCCGCGTTCAACGCCAGCGCAACGGCCGAACGGCCGATGCTGGCGCATCTGATGTCGGCGCAGGGGCCGCTGGCCCGCCATGTCGCCGACGTCCGTCTCGCCCTGGAGGCGATGAGTCAGCGCGATCCGCGCGACCCTTGGTGGGTGCCGGCACCGCTGATCGGCGACATGCCGAAGCGACCGATCAAGGTCGCGCTGGCGAAGATCCCCGAGGACATGGACGTCGATCCCTCCGTCTCCGCGGCGCTGCGCCAGGCCGCAGACCATCTCGAGCGCTCCGGTTATCGCGTCAGCGAGGTCGAGGTGCCCGACATCAACGGTGTCTGGCAGACCTGGTGCGACATCATCACCAACGAGACCGTGGTGATGCAGGAGGCCGGCATGCTGAAGGTCACCTCGGAGGACTTCCACAAGGCCTGGGGCGGCATGAAGGCCAAGGCCAACGTGCTCGATCTCAAGGGCTGGATGCAGGCGACTGCCGCGCGCAGCGGCCATATCCGCGCCTGGCAATTGTTCTTCGAGGAATATCCGGTGGTGCTGGCGCCGACCACGGTGAAGCCGACGCCCGGCCCGCGTGAGGACACCATCAGCGCCGAGCGCGTGCGCGAGATCTTCTGGGGCGAGATCCGCTTCATCTCCGCCATCAACGTGCTGGGCCTGCCCGGCGCGGTGGTGCCGGTGGCGCTGCATGACGGCAAGCCAATCGGCGTGCAACTGATCGCCGGGCGCTACCGCGAGGATCTCGCACTCGACGCCGCGGCCGCGATCGAGAAGCGCGTCGGCGTGCTCACCCACCGCCTTTGGGAAAACATGGCTTAAGCCCAAGCAAGCGCGGCTACGTTGACGATGCTCCCGTGGGCGAGGGGAGTTCGCCGTGCAGTTGTGAGATGGATGACGCCGAGCAAGGCAGGGCGCGATCGGTTAATCGAATTTAACCGGAATCACGGCCAATTCGCCGGCAAGCGTTAGGGTTACTTCCTCGATCTCTATACGAATTATTGTCCGCTTTACCACCCGCCTCTAACAGAAGAGGGCGGACAACGCACATGCCTCATACAGGCTAATAAGTGCGGCCCGCTCCACGCGGAGGTGGCATAATGCGCAACGAGACGATTGCTATTCACGCCGGCTACGAACCCGAAGCCAGCACGCACGCCGTTGCCGTGCCGATCTACCAGACCGCCGCCTACGCCTTCGACAGCGCCGATCATGGCGCGGCCCTCTTCAATCTCGAGGCCGAGGGGTTTCGCTACAGCCGTATCGCCAATCCGACCAGCGCAGTGCTGGAGAAGCGCATCGCCCAGCTCGAAGGCGGCGTCGGCGCGCTCGCGGTCGCGACCGGCCAGGCGGCGCTGCATTTCGCCTTCGTCAACGTGGCCGATCACGGCGGCAACATCGTTTCCGTGCCGCAGCTTTATGGCACCACGCACACGCTGCTCTCGCACATCCTGCCGCGGCAGGGCATCTCCGGCCGCTTCGCCGAGAGCGACCATCCCGAGGCGATCGCGAGGCTGATCGACGAGAACACCCGCGCCGTGTTCGCCGAGACCATCGGTAATCCCGCCGGCAATGTCTGCGACATCGAGGCGCTGGCGAAGGTCGCGCATGCGCATGGCGTGCCGCTGATCGTCGACAACACGGTGGCCACGCCAATCCTGCTGAAGCCGTTCGATTACGGCGCGGATATTGCCGTGCATTCGCTGACCAAGTTCCTGGGCGGTCACGGCACCACGCTCGGCGGCGCCATCGTCGATTCCGGGAATTTCCCGTGGGCCAAATACGCCGAGCGCTTCCCGGCCTACAACAAGCCGGATGCGTCCTATCACGGCCTCGTCTACGCCGAACGCTTCGGCCGCACCGCCTATATCGAGCGCGCGCGCAGCGTCTATCAGCGCACCATGGGCTCGGTGCTGTCGCCGTTCAACGCCTTCCTGCTGCTCCAGGGCGTCGAGACCGTGGCGCTGCGGATGGAGCGCCATGTCGAGAATGCGCGCAAAGTCGCAGAATTCCTGCGCGGCGATCCCCGTGTAGCCTGGGTCAATTACAGCGGCTTCCCGGATAGTCCCTATTATCCGCTGGTGCAGAAGTACCTGAACGGCAACGCCTCCTCCCTGTTTACCTTCGGCATCAAGGGCGGCATGGAGGCCGGCAAGGCCTTCTACGATGCGTTGAAGCTGATCACGCGGCTCGTCAATATCGGCGACGCCAAGTCGCTCGCCTGCCATCCGGCATCGACCACGCACCGGCAGATGTCGGCGGAGCAACAGCGCGTTGCCGGCGTGCTGCCGGAGACGATCCGCCTGTCGATCGGCATCGAGCATGTCTCCGACATCATCGAGGATATCGACCAGGCGCTCGAGAAGGCCTGCTCGTCGGCGCGCCTCGAGGCCGCGGAGTAGGCGGCGGCGCCCATGACGATCCTGATCGACAAGGATCACGTCATCGCGGGCCCG
Source organism: Bradyrhizobium sp. FW305-F6 (assembly GCF_058782905.1). Taxonomy (NCBI): domain Bacteria; kingdom Pseudomonadati; phylum Pseudomonadota; class Alphaproteobacteria; order Hyphomicrobiales; family Nitrobacteraceae; genus Bradyrhizobium; species Bradyrhizobium sp. FW305-F6. The sequence goes on along the minus strand of NZ_JBYSYD010000002.1, from coordinate 1,883,930 downwards.
GCGCTGGTGCCGGCCGCGCACGATCTCGCGCGCGATGCCGGCGCTGAACTCTCGATCGGGCTCGTCAACAACATGCCAGATCCGGCGCTGAAGGCGACCGAGCGGCAGTTCATGAAGCTGCTCCAAGCCGCAGCAGGCCCACGCCGCATCCGCTTCCACTGCTTCTCGCTTCCCGGCGTGAAGCGGTCCACGGAGGCGAAGTGGCATGTCGAGAGCGAATATTCCGATCTTTCCGTTCTCGAGCACGGCAAGTTCGATGGGCTGATCGTGACCGGCGCAGAGCCGATCGCGCCCAGGCTCGACCAGGAGCCGTATTGGCAGGAGCTCACCAGGCTGATCGACTGGGCCAAGACCCATACGCGCTCGACGATCTGGTCGTGCCTTGCCGCGCACGCCGCGGTGCTGCATCTCGACGGCATCGAGCGGCGACAGCTGTCGGCCAAATGTCACGGTATTTTCGATTGCGAGATCGTCGCGAGCGATGCGCTGACCCGTGCTGCGCCTGCGCCCTTCAAGGTCTCGCATTCGCGCTTGAACGAGATCGCCGAGAGCGATCTTGTGCAAGCCGGCTATCGGGTGCTGACACGCTCGGAGCAGGCCGGCGTCGACGTTTTCGTTCGCCAATATGCCAGCCGCTTCGTGTTCTTCCAGGGCCATCCGGAATACGACGCGCTATCGCTCCAGCGGGAATATCTGCGCGACATCGGCCGCTATCTCGCGCGCGAGCGCGACAGCTATCCGCGCCTGCCGGTGAGTTATTTTGACGCAGCGACCGAGGAGAAGCTGGCTCGCTTCGAGAGGAAGGCGGCGCACCAGCGCCATCCGGCACTCACCAACGAGTTGCCCAGGTTGAACTTGCGCAACGATATCGGCGCGGGAAACGCGGCGGCGGTGCTATTTGGCAACTGGTTGCGCTATCTCGGCGCGGACGCCGACGCGCCGGTGGCGGCTCGTTAAGTCGAAGCAGTGTTGGGTGCGCGTTAGGATTACCCTGGCGTTAGGGTTGCCCCAAGCTGCGCGTGAATGTTTCAGTGGCGGGATCGGGAATCACAGGAAACGTAGCGTGTGGTCGGCACTTCAGGGACGTGTGAGCAATCGGCTGGCCAGGCATTTCCGCGCCGCGCCGCACCGACTGCCCGCGCATGCGCCGATGGTGAGTTTTACCTTCGACGATGCTCCCGATAGCGCCGCAGGCGAGGGCGCCGCGCTGCTGGAGCAACATGGTGGCCGCGGGACGTTCTATCTCGCCGGCAGCCTGATCGATCAGCCATCGGCCCACTGGCACGGTCTGTCGAATGACGCGATCCTGCGGCTTCACCACACCGGCCACGAGATTGCCTGCCATACCTATTCTCACCGGAACTCGGCCAAGCTCGACGAGGCGGCGATGGCCCGCGAGATCGAGCGGAATCGCTCGTTTTTTCACGGGATCGATTCCTCGATCACGCTGGAGAATTTTGCCTACCCCTACGGGATCGCCTCTGTCTGGCGCAAGCCGCAACTCGCTAAAGCCTTCCGCTCCGCGCGAGGCATTCTTCCCGGCGTCAACAGCGATGTCATCGATCTCCAATTCCTGCGCGCCTCGCCGCTGGTCGATTGCGAAATCGACGAGGCGGGGGTCGATCGCTATTTCGACGAGGCGGTGTCAAGCGGCGGCTGGCTGATCTTCTACGGTCACGACGTCAGCGACCAGCCAAGCCCCTATGGCTGCACGCCGCACCTGATGCGCCATGCGCTGGAAGCCGCCGGCAAGCGCAACATGCCGATCGTGACGGTGGCTGAAGCGCTGCGACGGATCGGGGCGTAGGCCTACCTCTCTCCGCTCGCGGGGGAGAGGTCGAATCGCCTTGCGATCCGGGGTGAGGGGGTACAGGCCTCACATGCATCTCATCTGCGGAGAAATGCCGCTCAACCCGACCCTCTCCTCGTAAGCTGCGGTCGCTCGCCTCCAAACAGTCTTGCCACACCGGCGCCAGCATGCGACTGGCCTTGTGATGAATCTCTCGGCCTAACCTGTTCCGCTCATGTCCGCTCCCTCCACGGCTCCACTGCCTGCGCCCGCCAACGGCCGCGATGCGCTCTCGGTGCTGAATTCCGTTTTCGGCCTGCCGGGTTTTCGCGGCGCCCAGGACGAGATCATCGCGCATGTCACAGGTGGCGGCAATTGCCTCGTGCTGATGCCGACCGGCGGCGGCAAGTCGCTGTGCTATCAGCTTCCGTCCCTGCTGCGCGAGGGCTGCGGCATCGTGGTCTCGCCATTGATCGCCTTGATGCGCGACCAGGTCGCCGGGCTGATCGAGGCCGGCGTCAATGCCGCCGCGCTGAACTCGTCACTGACGTCGCAGCAGGCGGCCGACGTCGAACGGCGCCTGCTCGCGGGCGATCTCGACCTGCTCTATGTCGCTCCGGAACGGCTGGTCACGCCGCGCTTCCTGTCGCTGCTGGCGCAGGCCAAGGTGGCGCTGTTCGCCATCGACGAAGCGCATTGCGTCTCGCAATGGGGCCATGATTTCCGCCCTGAATATGTCGGCCTCTCCGTCATCGCCGAGCGTTTTCCCGACGTGCCGCGCATCGCGCTGACCGCAACCGCCGACGAGTTGACGCGCAAGGAGATCGTCGAGCGGCTTCAGCTGACGGAAGCGCCGCAATTCGTCTCCAGCTTCGACCGGCCCAACATCCGCTACGAGATCGTCGACAAGCGCAACGCGGTGTCGCAGCTGAAGGAGTTTATCCGCGAGCGCCACATGGGCGATGCCGGCGTGGTCTATTGCCTCTCGCGCAACCGCGTCGAGGAGGTCGCCGCCGCGCTTCAGGACGCCGGCATTGCCGCACTGCCCTATCACGCCGGCCTCGACGGAAGCATACGCTCACGCAATCAGGACCGCTTCCTCAACGAGGACGGCATCGTCATCGTCGCGACCATCGCCTTCGGCATGGGCATCGACAAGCCCGACGTGCGCTTCGTCGCCCATCTCGACCTGCCCAAGAGCATCGAGGCGTATTACCAGGAGACCGGGCGCGCCGGCCGCGACGGAAAGCCGTCGGCGGCCTGGATGGCCTATGGGCTCTCGGACATCGTGCAGCAGCGCCGCATGATCGACGAGTCCAGCGCCTCCGACGAGTTCAAGCGGGTCTCAATCGGCAAGCTGGATGCGCTGGTCGGTCTCGCCGAGACGCCGCATTGCCGGCGCCGGCGGCTGCTCGCCTATTTCGGCGAGATCGTCATGGCCGAGAATTGCGGCAATTGCGACAATTGCCTGACTCCGCCCAAGATGCGCGAAGGCAAGGTGCTGGCGCAGAAGCTGCTCTCATGCGTCTACCGCACCGGGCAGCGCTTCGGCGCGATGCACCTGATCGACGTATTGGTCGGGCGCCTGACCGAGAAGGTGACGCAGTTCGGCCACGACAAGCTGTCGGTGTTCGGCATCGGCCGCGAGCTCAACGAAAAGCAGTGGCGCACGGTGCTGCGCCAACTCGTGGCGATGGGCCATTTGCAGAGCGACAGCGAAGCGTTCGGCGCGCTGAAGCTGACGGACTCTTCGCGCGGTGTCCTGCGCGGCGAGACCGAGGTGTGGCTGCGTGAGGAGGCGCCGGGCACCCGGGTCCGGTCCAGCCGCACCAAATCCCGCCGCGGCGATCTCGCGCCCGCGGCCGGCGCGCCGCAGGGCGATGTCGATCCCGAGCTGCGCGCGCGCCTGCGATCCTGGCGTTCGGATGTCGCCCGCGGACGTGGCGTGCCCGCCTATGTGGTGCTGCACGACGCCACCATCGACGGCATCGTCCGGGCCTGGCCAACGACGCTGGACGAGCTTCGCAACGTGCCGGGGATCGGCGACAAGAAGCTTGAGCATTACGGCGACGAGCTGCTGCAAATCATCAGGACGCGGTAGGGCGCGAGCCAAAAACTCCGCCGTCATCCCGGACAAGCGCAGCAGCGCAGATCCGGGATCCATAACCACAGGCCGATGCGGTGACGGCAGGCTGGCCATCACGAATCTTCGCAAAACGATTGCTGCGGCGTATGGGTCCCGGGCTCGCGACTTCGTCGCGCCCCGGAACGACAGTGGAGAAGAGGCGAGAGAGCTACGCCTTCACTCACCCGTTCCGGAACGCATACGCATATCCGTTCAGCGCCGGCGCGCCGCCGAGATGGGCGTAGAGGATCTTCGCGCCCTTCTCGAAATAGCCCTTCTTCGCAAGATCGATCAGGCCCTGCATCGACTTGCCCTCGTAGACGGGGTCGGTGATCATGCCCTCGAGGCGTGCGGTGAGGCGGATGGCCTCCTTGGTTTCTTCCGACGGCACGCCATAGGCGGGATAGGCGTAGTCCTCGATCAGCACGACGTCGTCGGCGACGAGCTCCTTGCCGAGCTCGACGAGTCTTGCCGTATTCTGCGCGATCTCGAGCACCTGCGCCTTGGTCTGATCAGGCGTGAAAGAGGCGTCGATGCCGATCACCTTTCGCGCACGGCCATCCGCCGCAAAGCCGACCAGCATGCCGGCATGGGTGGAGCCGGTCACGGTGCAGACCACGATGTAGTCGAACTTGAAGCCGAGCTCGGCTTCCTGCTTGCGCACCTCCTCGGCGAAGCCGACATAGCCGAGCCCGCCGAATTTGTGCACGGAGGCGCCGGCGGGAATCGGGTAGGGCTTGCCGCCCGCCGCCTTCACCTCCTCGATTGCCTGCTCCCAGCTCTTGCGGATGCCGATGTCGAAGCCGTCGTCGACCAGGCGCACGTCGGCGCCCATGATGCGCGAGAGCATGATGTTGCCGACGCGGTCATAGACCGCGTCCTCGTGCGGTACCCAGGCTTCCTGCACCAGGCGGCACTTCATGCCGAGCTTGGCCGCGACCGCGGCGATCATGCGGGTGTGGTTGGACTGCACGCCGCCGATCGAAACCAGCGTGTCGGCGTTCGAGGCGATCGCGTCCGGAATGATGTATTCGAGCTTGCGCAGCTTGTTGCCGCCATAGGCGAGACCGGAATTGCAGTCCTCGCGCTTGGCATAGACCTCGACGTTGCCGCCGAGATGTTTTGACAAGCGCTCGAGCTTTTCGATGGGCGTTGGGCCGAAGGTCAGCGGATAGCGTGCAAATTGGTCGAGCTTCATAGGTCATCCCGTTGCTGCGTGGTTCTGGGAGGTCGCTAGCATTGGCGTCGAAGAATGTGCTCTCAAATTTTGCGCCACTACTGCGCCACATCTTGCAGAACCGAAGCAATATGGCATTATTTCTTCCGTTCTATGCAGAATATCCGGAAGGTTCTTTCATGTCTGCCCGGCTCGATCGAATTGATCTCAAGATGTTGAGATTGCTGCAAAATAACGGCCGGCTCAGCAATGCCGAGCTGGCCGAGACCGTCGCCATCAGCCCCGCCACCTGCCATCGCCGCACCCAGCGACTGTTCCAGGACGGCTTTATTGCCACGGTGCGCGCCATGGTTGCGCCGAAGAAGGTGGCGAAGGGCACGCTCGTGATGGTCGGCGTCGTGCTCGACCGCTCGACGCCGGAGAGCTTCGCCACCTTCGAGCAGGCCATCGCCAAGTTGAAATTCGTGCTCGACTGCCATCTCGTCGCCGGCGACTTCGACTACTTCCTCAAGATCCGGGTCGGCGACATGGAGGATTTCAACCGCATCCACGGCGAGCAGCTGATCGCGCTGCCCGGCGTGCGCCAGACCCGAACTTTCTTCGTGATGAAGGAAGTCGTCGACAATGCACCACTGGAGTTCTGAGCGGACGTCACGGCAACTTCACTTGCCACGCGCTGGCATGCAGGCGACCGTCATTCCTTCTCAACAAGGAGATTTTCACCGTGCGCCTTCCCATTCTTGATCCAAAAGATCTGACCGACGAACAGAAGCCGCTCTATGACGACATGCGAGCCGGCATGCAGGATCATTTCAAGGGCTTTGTGAACATGCGCGACGACGGCGCGCTGCTCGGGCCCTGGAATCCCTGGATCCGAGAACCGCGTTTCGGCAAGCCGGTATGGGAGCTGGTCAAAGCGGTCGCATCCAACCCGTTGCTGCCCGCGCCGGTGCGCGAGGTTGCGATTCTCGTCACCGGCTCGCATTTCCGCTCCGGCTACGAACTCTATGCCCATGTGCTGGTGGCCGAGCAGCGTGGCCTCTCCGACGACAAGCTCGCGACCATCGTCGCCGGTCAGCGGCCCGTGGACCTCACCAGACAGGAGGCGGTTGCCTACGATGTGGCCTCGGCACTGGTCAGCGGCGGCGTGCTGCCGGAGCTGACATATCGGGCCGCGGTGAAGGAGTTCGGCGAGCACGGCGCGGCCGAGCTGTCCTATCTCGTCGGCATCTATTGCATGGTCTCGGTCACGCTCAACACGTTCGACGTGCCCGTGCCGGATTAATTGCGCACGGCGTAAAGCGGCGTTCGCAGCGTCACCTGATAGGCGGGCTTTGGCGTCCACGCGATCTGCGCGGTGATGCCGAACAGGCGGTTGTCGTTGTCGTCCATGCGATCGAGGTCGAGCCGCAGGACCGGCTGGGTGAAGGACTCCGCGAGCGTCCGTCCGGCGAGCTGCGCGCCGCCGAACGACTGCACGCCGAGGCGCCCGGTGAACTTCCAGTTGCTCGGCCATTGATAATAGCCGCCGGCATAGAGGATCGTGTTGGGCCGGATACTGGCGAACGGGGTGGCGATGGTGGTGTAGGTGTATTGCATGCCGGCCAGCCAGCCCCGCGTCTCGTCCTCGTCGAGCGCGTAGTCGAATTCCAGGATGTTGTTGAAGGAGTTCGTCATGCCCTGCTCGTTCGGGACGGACTGGGTCAGGGTCGATTGCAGGGTTATGGTCGGAATCCTGCCGCCGTTCTGCTGATACAGGTCGGCCTGCACGCCGATGTTCCAGCTGGTGATGTCGAACGTCGACCAGCCGCCGCCGATATCCGCGGTCGAGCCCGACACGCCGCCATAGAGCGAGACGCGGTCGCTGACGTCGACGGTCAGTGGCAGGTCAATCGCGATGGCCTTTGCCGCCGGCAAGCCGTTCGGCAGCGCCGTGCCGCGACGCAACGCCAGGGTTTGGAGCGCGGTCGATAGCGAGGTGGTGCCGAAACCGAGCCCGAGCGTGCCTGCCGGGATCTTCGCGTAGCTGGCGCGAAGGTCGAGATAGATGTTTGGCACCGCCGGCTTGGCGGGCTCGTCCTCCTCATCTTCGGCCGCGAAGGCCGCGCCTGTAGGGATCGCCAGAGACAGCAGGCTCAGGCACAGCATTCCCATGGCGATGGCGCGCAAGACCGGGCGACGGGACGGGTTGCGATGGGTCACGGAACGATCCGACGCGTGGCGATTTGGAGGGAAACCGTTGCTAGATGGAACGTGATCGCTTCCGTGGTCAAGCGTTGATGGACGACACGGACGCCTGCGGTTACCCTGCTGTGATCGCGCTGACACAGTCGACGGCCCGACTGAAGCCGGACAATAGAAGGACGACAGCCATGAAGACGCCGGCCATGAAGACGTCACGCCGTATCCTGCTCACCGGTCTGGCGGGGCTCGCCGTTGCTCCGACCACTGTTGCCGCCACAACCATGCCGCCGGTCCCTGATGTAACGGTTGCCGAGGAACGCTATGCGCGCATGATTGCCGCGGCGCATGCGCCGGACGTGACTTGCGCACGGCAGGCGGAGCGTTACGCGGCCGCGCATTGGCCTGAATATGTTGTGGCGGCCAGGGCCGTGCTCGACGCGCGCGTGTGACTCGCGTTGTCACGCCTTCACCGCCCGCCGCACCTGCTCTCCGATCTGCGACAGCACGAGCTGGGCCTGCGGCAGGATGGCGCCCATGGCATGGAAATTGTGAACCATGCCGTCGTGGCAGACGTGCTCGACGGCAACGCCCGCGGCGAGCAGCTTGCGGGCATAGGCATTGCCTTCGTCGCGCATCGGGTCGTACTCGGCGGTGTGAATGATTGCGGTCGGCAGGCCGGTGAGCCGTGTCGCGCGCAACGGAGAGATGCGCGGATCTGCGGTGTCGATGCCATCGGGCAGATAGTCGGATAGATCGGCCTCGATCGTGATGCGATCGATCAGGTGGCCCTCGGCAAAGGCCTCGCGCGAGGGCGAGATTTCCTCGAAGTCCAGCACCGGGCAGATCAGGCATTGCGCGGCGATGGAGAGGCCCGCGGACTGCGCCGCCTCCTGGCACACGATCGCGGCAAGTGTGGCGCCGGCGGAATCGCCGCCGATCACCAGGCGATTTGCATCGATGCCGAGCGATGCCGCCTCGCGCGCCACCCATTCGGTGGCATCGATGGCGTCGTCGACGGCGGCGGGGAATCGGTGCTCCGGGGCGAGCCGGTAATCGACCGAGACGAGGCGGCAGCCAGTGGCATGCGCCAGCGCCGCCGCGATGCGGTCGTGCGTGGCAATGCTGCCGGCGACGAGCCCGCCGCCGTGAAAGAACACGAAGCCTGGTGCGGGCTCCTCGGTGCCGGCCGGCGCGTAGAGGCGATAAGGCAGTTCGCCGGCACGGCCCGGCAGCGTGCCGTCCGAGGTCGCGACATCAGGCGCCTCGGCGCGCGCGAACTGCATCAGCTTTGCCAGGGATTGTCGCCGCGCTTCCACGCTCGGCCGGCTCTGCGCCTGCGGTCCGGCCGCCGCCATCATGGTCAACAAACGCTTTGCGAGCGGATCGAGTGGCATCGATCTTCCCCTTCTCTCACACGGGGTGAGGGTACCTCACGATGTCCCCGCAGCAAATCGTTTAGAAATTGGGACAATAGTGCTGCATGGTTCCAAGGGGAGGCCTGATATGGCCGAGATCAAGAAGCCCATCGCATATTCGCCGAGCTGGACCTTCTTCGAAGGCAAATGGCACGACGGCAACGTGCCGATCATGGGACCGCGAACGCATGCGGCCTGGCTCGGGTCCATCGTATTCGATGGCGCGCGCGCGTTCGAGGGTGTGGCGCCCGATCTCGACTGCCACGTCGCCCGCGTCAACCAGTCCGCGGTCAATTTCGGTTTGAAGCCGGTGGTCGACACCGGTACCTGGCTGGCGCTCGCGAACGAAGGCATTGCCCGCTTTCCGGCGAATGCCGAGCTCTATATCCGTCCGATGTATTGGGCGCAGAACGGTTCGGGCGGCGGCGTGCTGTTCGACCCCGAAACCACCAATTGGTGCCTGTGCATCTACGAGGCGCCGATGCCAAAACCCGTCGGCAATGCCATCACCCTGTCACCGTTTCGTAGGCCCACGGCCGAATGCGCGCCGGTGGAAGCGAAGGCCGCCTGCCTGTACCCGAACAATTCCCGCGCGCTCGCGGAGGCAGCTTCCCGCGGCTTCCAGAACGCGCTGATGCTCGACATGCTCGGCAACGTCGCCGAGTTCGGCAATTCCAACGTGTTCATGGCCAAGGACGGCGTCGTCTTCACGCCGGCGCCGAATGGCACCTTCCTCAACGGCATCACGCGCCAGCGCGTCATCAGCCTGCTTCGCGCCGATGGCGTCACTGTGGTCGAGAAGACGCTGCGCTATGCCGATTTTCTCGCCGCCGACGAAATTTTTTCCTCCGGCAATTTCGCAAAGGTCGCGCCCGTGATCCGCATCGACGAGCGCGAGCTGAAGCCGGGGCCGTTCTACACGAGGGCGCGCAAACTCTATTGGGATTTCGCGCATGCGGTGAAGCTGGCGGCGTAGCTGCCTTCATTTCGCTGTCATCGCCCGACTTGATCGGGCGATCCAGTATTCCAGAGACAGTTGTGATTCCTCGATAAGCTGCGGCGTACTGGATGCCCCGGTCAAGCCGGGGCATGACACCGTTTCTAGAGGCTTCGCGTAAACCGGCTGAACTGAAACGCCTGCGTGGAATTCCACGGCGTGCGATGCGTCTCGCTGCGCGTCTCGACCAGCTCGAACTCCGGTCCCAGTTCCGCTGCGAGGCTCGTGCTGTCGTGTCGCTGCACCGCCAGGCCGCTGCATTTCTCCGGACCATCGGGCGCGAACGTGCCGATGATGACTTGTCCGCCGGGCGCGAGCGCCGACCGCAGGCGCTCGACGTAAGCCGCCCTGTCGCGCGGGTCGGTCAGGAAGTGAAATGCTGCGCGATCGTGCCAGACATCGTAGGTCTTGGTCGGGTGCCATGTCGTGGCATCGGCCACGATCCAGTCGACCGTCGAAGCGGCCGGACCGATGCGCTTCCTCGCCGCTTCGAGAGCATTGACGGATAGATCCAGGACGGCGAGATCGCCATATCCGTCTTGCAACAACGCATCGACCAGGCGCGATGCGCCGCCGCCGATATCGACGATGGCCGTGTCACGATCGGAGCCGGCTGTGCGAATCATCGCCAGCGAGATCGCAGGGCTGTCCTGATACCAGCTGACTTCGGCCTCGCCCTTGGTGGCGTAGACCTGGTCCCAATGCGTGCTTCGGTCAGACAAGGCTCGTCCTCCGGCTCGCGCGGAGCCGGCGCGCATAAAAAGCTACTCTTCCTTCTTCGACATCCGCTCGAGGCGTTCCTGCATTTCCTTCATCTGCTGGCGCAGTTCGTCGATATTGCTGTCCTTGGGCGCCTCGGCACTCGCATCGGGCGCCGGTTCCGGAGTGGTGGCCGACCGGGGCGCAGCGAACGGCTTGAACATCGAGAAGGTCTGCTGGAACAGCTCCATGTTGCGGCGGACTTGTTCTTCCAAGGGAGCAAAGGGAGTGCCGGATAGGGTGTTGGCAATCTGCTTGCGGAACTTCTCCTGTTCCTGGGTCAAGGTCGCGATCGACTGCTCCAGATATTTCGGCACCACCATCTGCATGCTGTCGCCATAGAAGCGGATCAGCTGGCGCAGGAAGGTGGTCGGCAACAGGTTCTGGCCGGCCTTGTTCTCCTGCTCGAAAATGATCTGGGCGAGGACGGAGCGGGTGATGTCGTCGCCGGTCTTGGCGTCATAGACCAGGAAATCTTCGCCGTCCTTGACCATGGCGGCGAGGTCTTCCAGCGTGACATAGGTGCTCGTTCCGGTGTTGTAGAGCCGGCGGTTCGCGTATTTCTTGATGGTGGTGGGTTGGTCTGATTTCGCCATGGGCTCTCACTTGCAAACGCGGAGAACGGGAACCTGCCGGGCAATGCCGCAGGGCGGGAAGAGTACGCAACGCAACAAAATAAGCATTTTCAAAGGGCTCACGCTACCGTTTTGTGCGGCACGGTTAATCGCAGAGCAAAATCGTGCTTGCGAAAGCGCCAAGAACGCTATTTTGAATGCGGTGCGGTATGAATTCGGCGGCCCGCCGATTGACATGCCTCAACGACGTTAACAGGATGGCTGACAAGACTGGCGATCGCTTTTCCAGCCCCGCCTGCCCTTCACAAGAACCTCAAGCCCCAGGAGATGCCCCATGTCAGACGATGTCGTCATCGTCAGCGCCGCCCGCACCCCGGTCGGAAGCTTCAACGGAGCGTTCGCGACCCTTCCCGCCCATGACCTCGGCGCCATTGCCATCAAGGCCGCGCTGGAGCGTGGTGGCATCGAGCCCGGCCGGGTCTCCGAAGTCATCATGGGTCAGATCCTGACCGCCGCCCAAGGCCAGAACCCGGCCCGTCAGGCGTCGATCGCCGCCGGCATCCCGGTGGAGAGCCCGGCCTGGGGCGTGAACCAGCTGTGCGGCTCGGGCCTGCGCACGGTCGCGCTCGGCTATCAGGCGCTGCTCAACGGCGATTCCGAAATCGTGGTCGCCGGCGGCCAGGAATCCATGAGCATGGCCCCGCACGCCCAGCATCTGCGCGGCGGCGTCAAGATGGGCGGCCTCGAGCTGGTCGACACCATGATCAAGGACGGCCTGTGGGACGCCTTCAACGGTTACCACATGGGCAACACCGCAGAGAACGTCGCACGGCAGTGGCAGATCACGCGCGCCCAGCAGGACGAGTTCGCGGTCGCCTCGCAGCAGAAGGCGGAGGCCGCGCAGAAGGCCGGCAAGTTCAACGACGAGATCGTCCCCGTCACCATCAAGACCCGCAAGGGCGACGTCGTCGTCAGCGCCGACGAATATCCGCGTCATGGCGCCACCCTCGACGCGATGGCCAAGCTCAAGCCCGCTTTCGAGAAGGACGGCACGGTGACCGCGGGCTCGGCCTCCGGCATCAATGACGGCGCGGCTGCCGTGGTGCTGATGACCGCCAAGCAGGCGGCGAAGGAAGGCAAGAAGCCGCTCGCGCGCATCGTGTCCTGGGCTCAGGCCGGCGTCGATCCCAAGATCATGGGCTCGGGCCCGATCCCGGCCTCGCGCGCGGCGCTGAAGAAGGCCGGCTGGAGCGTCGGCGATCTCGACCTGATCGAGGCCAACGAAGCCTTTGCGGCGCAGGCCTGCGCCGTCAACAAGGACCTCGGCTGGGACACCTCCAAGGTCAACGTCAACGGCGGCGCGATTGCGATCGGCCATCCGGTCGGCGCGTCCGGCGCACGCGTGCTGGTGACCCTGCTGCACGAAATGCAGAAGCGCGATTCGAAGAAGGGCCTCGCCACGCTGTGCATCGGCGGCGGCATGGGTATCGCGATGTGTCTGGCGCGTGACTGACGACGTTCTGACACGCAGCTGACGCGTGCGCCGCACACGTCAGCTGGTGCGTTGCACGCGACTAAAGAGGCAGCGGTTGCAAATCAAATATTCTTCGCAACCGCGCAAGCCTCGACTAAAGAAAAACGCCCGGCTCGATGCCGGGCGTTTTGTTCTTGATGTCCGTCAAACCAACCGCATAATCCGTAGCTAAAAACGAGTACGTCAGAAACGTCCGAAGAGTCCAAGGGAAGGGAATACGACATGGCACGGGTTGCATTGGTGACGGGTGGTACGCGGGGCATCGGTGCTGCGATCAGCAAGGCGCTGAAGGCCGCCGGCTACAAGGTTGCGGCGAGCTATGCCGGCAACGACGCGGCAGCCGAGAGGTTCAAGGCCGAGACCGGCATTACCGTCTACAAATGGGACGTCAGCAATTTCGAGGCCTGCGCCGAGGGCGTGAAGAAGGTCGAGGCCGATCTCGGTCCGATCGAGGTGCTCGTCAACAATGCCGGCATCACCCGCGATACCGCCTTTCACAAGATGACGCTGGAGCAGTGGAACGCCGTCATCAACACCAATCTGGGTTCGCTGTTCAACATGACGCGCCAAGTCATCGAAGGCATGCGCGCACGCAAGTTCGGCCGCATCATCTCGATCTCGTCGATCAACGGCCAGAAGGGGCAGTTCGGCCAGGTCAACTATTCCGCGGCGAAGGCCGGCGACATCGGCTTCACCAAGGCGCTCGCGCTGGAGAACGCCAAGGGTGGCATCACCGTGAACGCGATCTGCCCCGGCTATATCAACACCGAGATGGTGCAGGCGGTGCCGAAGGACGTGCTGGAGAAGAACGTGATCCCGCAGATCCCGACCAACCGGCTCGGCGAGCCCGAGGAGATCGCGCGCGCCGTCGTCTTCCTCGCCGCCGACGAATCCGGCTTCATCACTGGCTCGACCCTGACGGTCAATGGCGGCCAGTACATGGTGTGATGCGATCGCATCACGTGGGTTGATATTCTCCACATCGTCATGCCCGGGCTTGTCCCGAGCATGATCCCCTGTCATTCCGGGGCGCCGCGCCAGCGGCGAGCCCGGAATCTCGAGGTTCCGGGTTCGGCTCTTCGAGCCGCCCCGGAATGACGAGGCTCCTGGAATGACTCCCCGCACCGCGACGCTGATCGGATTGACCGCGATCCTGATGTGGTCGCTGCTGTCGATGATGACGGTGGCGACCGGCAGGATCCCGGCGTTTCAGCTCGCCGCGATGACGTTTGCGATCGGCGGTCTCGTCGGCCTGCTCACCTGGATCGGGCGGAGCGAGGCGGCGAAAAGCCTGCGTCAGCCGCTCGTCGTCTGGGTCGTCGGCGTCGGCGGCCTGTTCGGCTACCACGCGCTCTATTTTCTCGCGCTACGCTTCGCACCGCCGGCCGAAGCCGGCCTTCTGAATTACCTGTGGCCGCTCCTGATCGTGCTGTTCTCGTCGTTCCTGCCCGGCGAGCGGCTGGCCGCGCATCACATCATCGGCGCCGTGCTCGGCCTCGTCGGCACCGTGCTGCTGTTCGCCGGCAACACCTCCGGCTTCGCGCCGGGCGCGGTGCCGGGATTGATCGCGGCTTTCATCGCCGCGTTCGTCTGGGCCATCTATTCGGTGCTGTCGCGCCGGTTGAAAGCGGTGCCGACCGACGCGGTCGCGGGGTTCTGCCTCGCCACGGCCGTGCTGGCCGCGCTGATGCATGGTTTGCTTGAAACCACGGTGTGGCCAGAGACCACGCTGCAATGGCTCTCGGTGATCGCGCTCGGCATCGGCCCTGTCGGTGCCGCCTTCTACGCCTGGGACATCGGCATGAAGCGCGGCGATATCCGCGTGCTCGGCGCCGCCTCCTACGCGACCCCGCTGCTCTCGACGGGTTTCCTCATCGCTGCCGGTTTTGCCAAGGCCAGCGCCAGCATCGCGCTTGCTGCGATCCTCATTGCCGGCGGCGGCCTGATCGCGGCCAAGGACATGGTGCTCAGGAAAAGGTAATCGTCATTCCGGGGCGCGCGAAGCGCGAGGCCGGAATCCATCTGTCCGCGTCAATGGTGGTGAAATGGATTCTCAGATGCGCAATTGCGCATCATAGCTCGCCGCTGCGCTGCGCCCCGGAATGACAGTGGAGTTCCGGCTCCCAGCCCTTTGGCGCGAGCTCGAAGCCTGCGAACTCGAATGCGGGCGCCACGGTGCAGCCGACCAGCGTCCACTCGCCCGTCGTCTCCGCCATCTGCCAAGCCTGCGCCGGTACGATGGCCTGGGGCCGTTCGCCGCCGACCAGGTCGCTGCCGAGCCGTACCTCGTGCTGCGTGCAGCCCTCATGCGCGATACGAAGCGTCAGCGGGCTGCCGGCATAATAATGCCAAGTCTCGACCGCATCGACGCGGTGCCAGTGCGAGCGCTCGCCGCGTGCGAGCAGGAAGTAGATCAGGGTCGAGCGCGACCGCCCGTTGGCGTCCGTGGCCTGATCGCGGAACGTCTCGCGGTAATGCCCGCCTTCGGGATGCGGGCGGAGTTCGAGGCGCGCGATGATCTCGGCTGCGGTCGGCATCGATCCCATCAGGATTCGTTCTTCAGGACTTTGCTTCAGGATTTATTCTTACGTTCGCGCAGTTCGCCGAACACCGCGGCGGCTTCAGCGCCCTTCATGTGTAGCCTGGCTGCGACCTCGGGTGCATCAGCCCGCAGGAACACATTTGCTCGCTTCTCGTCACCAAGCAGTGAGGGAATCGTGGGCTTGTTCTCGGCTCGCAGCTTCGCCACCTCGGCGGCGCGCGCCTGCAGCGCGGCATTGTCCGGCTCGATGGTGAGCGCGAACTTGACGTTGGACGCCGTATATTCGTGGCCGCAATAGAGCTTGAAGTCGTCGGGGAGCGCCCGCAGCTTCAGCAGCGAATCCCACATCATCGGATAGGTGCCCTCGAACACGCGGCCGCAGCCGATCGAGAACAGCGTGTCGGCGGCGAACACCGTCTTCTCATTGTCGAACACGTAGGAGACGTGGTCGAGGGTATGACCCGGCGTCTCCACGATGCGCGCCAGCAGATTGCCGATCTTGACCACATCGGCATTGGCGACGCGCAGATCGACATTCGCGATCTCGGTCGTCTTGTCGTGCGGCGCGACGACGCGGCAATTGTATTTCTGCTTGAGTTCGGCGACCCCGCCGACATGATCGCCGTGATGATGGGTGATCAGGATGTCGGTCAGCTGCCAGCCCTCGCGCTCCAGTGCCTTCAGGATCGGGCCGGCCTCCGGCGCGTCGATCGACGCGGTCGCCTTGGTTTCCACGTCGTGGATCAGATAACCGAAATTGTCGTTTAAACAGCTGAAAGTACGAATTTCGGCGGCCATGTCATCTCCATCGCGCTCAGCCCCGTCCGACAAATATGGCGTTAACGTTGCGCAGGCAATGCAATATTCGGCGCGCGGGCGCGACCCGGCGCATGTTACATTGCGGTCATGACCATCGACGTCGTCGACCTTCGCGAGTTCTATTCGCGCCGCCTCGGGATCGTGGCGCGGCAAATGATCAATCGCGGCATCCGGGAGCGCTGGCCGGGCGCCAAGGGCCAGCGCGTGCTCGGGATCGGCTACCCCACGCCTTACCTCGGATTGTTCCGCGAGGATGCCGAGCGCTGCATCGCCTTCATGCCGGCGGCCCAGGGCGTCCTGAAATGGCCGACGGGACGGCCGGCACTGGCCTCGCTGGTGGACGAATTCTCGCTGCCGCTTCCCGACGCCGCGGTCGACCGCATCCTCTTGGTGCACGCGCTCGAGATGTCGGACGATCCGGCCGCGTTGCTGCGCGAGGTGTGGCGCGTGCTGTCGCCGTCGGGGCGCGTCATCGCCGTGATCCCGAATCGGCGGGGCGTGTGGACCCGTACCGACAGCACGCCGTTCGGCCACGGCCGGCCCTATTCGCGCTCGCAGATCACCGAGCTGCTGCGCCAGACCTGGTTCACGCCCACCGCCTGGGGCGAGGCGCTGTTCATGCCGCCTTATGCCGGTGGCTGGGTCTTGAGATCGGCCCAGATGTGGGAGCGTGCCGGCGTCGCGTTGTCGCTGCCCTTTGCCGGCGTCCATATCGTGGAGGCGACCAAGCAGGTCTACCGCGCGATCCCTGCAAAGCGCGAGCGAGCGCGGCTGATTCCCTCGCTGGCCAAGCCAGTGCTGGTGCCGTCGTCAAACACGGTGACACGCAGCTGAAACAATCGTCCCGGCGCGAGGCCGGGACGATTGCAGATCGGGAGATCAGACGAGGCTACTCGCCCGGGGCGACTTCGTCGTTGGAGGCGACTGGCGCGGCTTCGCGCTCGGGGCGCGGACCATGCGGCCGCCGGCGCCGGCGCGGATAGCGCTCGCCGCCACCGCCCTCGAAACCGCCCTGACCGCCATTCACGCCGCCGCTCGGACCACCGCTCACCTGGGGCTGCGCGCCGGTGATGAAGGAGGGCAGCCGGTCGACGCCGCCGGCGTCGGCGATGACGGGCTGCGGCTGGTTCGCAGGAAGGGGCTGCGGCTGATATTGCGGCTGCGGACGATGTTCTCGTTCGCGATGCTCGCGCGGCTGCTGATTGTCGCGTTGATAGGGCTGCTGCTGATTGTCGCGCGGCTGGTGATCACGTTGGTGGTGATCGCGCTGGCCGTCGCGGTCGCGCATGAAGGGCTGCTGCTGGGGCTGCGGGACGAAGCCCGGCTCCTGGCCGAAAGCCGAGAAATTCTCGCCGTCGTCCTCGCTGTCGTCGCTTGTGCTGACGGGCTCGTCGCCGCGCGGCTGCTGGTTCTGGCGGAACTGCTCCTGGGCCGCCGCGATCAGGCGGAAATAATGCTCGGCGTGCTGATAGTAGTTCTCGGCGGCAACGGGGTCTCCGGAGGAGCGCGCGTCACGGGCAAGCTGGAGGTACTTTTCGGCGATGTGCGAAGCGGTGCCGCGAATCTTGATGTCAGGTCCGTTGGACTCGTAAACCCGGGTCATCGGGTTCTGGCCGCGCCGGTTGTTGTTGTTATTGTTGTTGCGGTTGCGCATCCGCTGCTTGTTTTGACCGTTTCTCATGTCCTGCCTTTAATTCCAGCCCTAAAGGTTGCACGCATTACTGATTGCTAGGAGTGACTTGGTAACAGCGGCGCACATCTCGCGCGCGCACTGCGCGCAGGAGGGATCGAACCCTGCAGATATTCGTCGACCGTCGCGTTCAACAAAGACGCGTTCCCCACCCGCCAGCATCCATTGCCAGCGAACCCATTCATTTCGCTTGCCGAAACAAGCCCTGCAGTCTTGCGTAAGTGTTTCGGCGCAATATCAGGCTTTCGTTCACTTTGCGGTCGGAGAGCAGCGCAGCTCCAATGGCTATCGCGCTCAACAGGACCTGCGGCTTGGAACCTTTAATCAGTAAAGCTCTCGCCCGAGAGCCCGGCTTTCGCCCGTAGGTCTACGGGGCCGGCACCGATGTGTTGAGTGGAACGTAGTCGTTCCCAGGCGATATTCCAAGAGGTTTTTTGCAGCCCAATCCGGCTTTTATGGAGGCATTTTTCGGGCCGACACGGCCCGCGGAATGCCCGCCAGGTCGGCTTTGGGGGACCTGTCTACCGATAACGCGGCACCCCTCATCAAGGTTTCAATATTCTCGGCCTGGCCCTGTCCGGCCTCGACGATCAGGGCTCCGCCGGGGGCGAGACGCTCGCTCGCCTGCGGGATCAGAGCGCGATAGGCGTCATATCCGTCATTGCCGCCGTCGAGCGCCAGATGCGGATCGTGCTCGCGCACCTCGACACTCAATTTCGGAATTTCAGCCGAGGGAATATAGGGCGGATTCGAGACGATGAGGTCGAACGGGCCACCGAGCGCCGCGGCGTAGGAGCAGGCGATGAAGCCGGCACGGGTGGCGAGGCCGAGCGCGACAGCATTGTCCCTGGCGGTCCTGAGCGCGTTCTGGCTGAGATCGGTGCCGACACCGGACGCATCCGGAATTTCGTGCAGCAGCGCGAGCAGGATCGCGCCCGATCCGGTGCCGATGTCGGCAATGCGTGGCGGGTGAGATGCCTGCCGCTCGCGAAGGACTTCGAGCGCAAGCTCGACCACGGTCTCGGTGTCGGGGCGGGGGACCAGGGTTGCTTCCGACAAGCGTAGCGGCAACCCCCAGAATTCGCGCGTCCCGAGGATGCGCGCCACCGGCTCTCCGGCGATGCGGCGTTGGGCGTGCTGCGCGAGCCGCGATGCTTCGGCCGCGGTGAGAGGGCGGGCCGCCTGCGCGATCAGGCCGGTGAGGTCGAGGCCGAGCGCGGCCCCGATCAGGATGCGCGCGTCGAGTTCGGCGTCGTCGAGCCCTGCCGATCTCAGTTGCGCGGACAGCGCGCGCCGCGCGCCCTCGATCGATTGTCCGGTGAAGGGGTTGCTCACGCCTCAGGCCGCCGCGCCCTGGGCGGCGAGCTGTGCGGCCTGATGCTCGGTCGTCAGTGCGTCGATCAATTCGCCCAGCGCTTCGCCCGCGATCACCTGAGGCAGCTTGTAGAGCGTGAGGTTGATGCGGTGGTCGGTGACGCGGCCTTGCGGGAAATTATAGGTGCGGATGCGTTCGGAGCGGTCGCCGGAGCCGACCTTCTCCTTGCGCTCGGCCGAACGGACGGCGTCGACGCGCTGGCGCTCGGCGTCGTAGATGCGCGAGCGCAGGATGTTCATGGCCGAGGCGCGGTTCTTGTGCTGCGAGCGGCTGTCCTGCATCATCACGACGATGCCGGTCGGGATGTGGGTGATGCGGATCGCCGATTCGGTCTTGTTGACGTGCTGGCCGCCCGCTCCTTGCGCGCGCATGGTCTCGATTCGCAGGTCGTCGTTCTTGATGTCGACGTCGACGTCCTCGACCTCCGGCAGCACGGCCACCGTCGCGGCCGAGGTGTGGATGCGCCCTTGCGTCTCGGTATCGGGCACGCGCTGCACCCGGTGCACGCCGGATTCGAACTTGAGCTTGGAGAACGCGCCGCGGCCCTGCACCTCCGCGATGATTTCCTTGTAGCCGCCGACGGTGCCTTCACTCGCCGAGATCACCTCGACCTTCCAGCCCTGAAGGCTGGCGAAGCGCTCGTACATCCGGAACAGGTCCCCGGCGAACAGCGAGGCCTCGTCACCCCCGGTGCCGGCGCGGATTTCCAGCATGACGTTGCGGTCGTCCATGGCGTCCTTGGGCAACAGCGCGACGCGGATCTTCTGGACCAGCTCCTCGATTTTCGGCGCCAGCGCGTCGCGCTCGGCTTCCGCCATGCTGCGCATCTCGGCATCGGTCGCGGGATCGGCGATCAGTGCCTCGGTGTCCGCGAGCTCCTTGACCGCGGAGCGATAGGCCTTCACCGCCTCGATCAGCGGGGTGATCTCGGCGAGCTCGCGCGTGATCTGCACGTAACGCTCCGAGGCGAGCTGTCCGAGCGATTCGGCCTCGAGCGAGGCGTGGTGCGCGAGCAGGACGTCCAGTTTGGCTTCGGGGAGTGACGACATCGGTTCGGTCTCAAAGAGCGGAAGGTGGCGCGGCGGCGGAAAGCGGCGACAGGCTCGCTACAAGGCCAGGCCTTCGGCCTCGGCAAATTCCGTCAGCTTCTGGCGGATCGAGACGCTGCCCGCCGGCGCGTCCAGCAGCGGGCCAAGCATCGCTTCGGCCTTCTTGGCGTCGAGATCGAGCACCATGGCCTTGACCGGGCCGAGCGCGGTTGCCGAGAGCGACAGCGACCGGTAGCCGAGTGCGATCAGCGCCAGCGCGCCGATCGGCTTCGACGCCATCTCGCCGCAGAGCGAGAGCGACTTCTTTGCCGCATGGGACTTGCGCGCGATGTCGCGGAGCGCGCGCAGGATCGGCGCCGACATGGTGTCGAAACGCTCGGAAACCTTGGCGTTGCCGCGGTCGACCGCGAACAGGAACTGGAACAGATCGTTGGAGCCAACCGAGATGAAGTCTACCTTCTTCAGGAGCTCGTCGAGCTGGTACAGCAACGCCGGCACCTCGACCATGGTGCCGATGTCGATTCGTTCAGGCAGCGTGTGGCCGTGCTGGCGCAGATATGTCAACTCGCGCTCGACAAGTGCCTTGGCCGAATCGAACTCGGCAACCTCCGAGATCATCGGGAACATGATGCGTAGGGCGCGACCGCCGCCGGCACGCAGCAGCGCGCGGATCTGGCCGCGCAACAGGCCGGGACGATCCAGCCCGAGCCGGATCGCGCGCCAGCCGAGCGCGGGATTTTCCTCGATCACCGCTTCCATATAGGGCAGCGCCTTGTCGCCGCCGATATCGAGCGTGCGGAAGGTCACAGGCTTGGGGCCTGCGGCATCCAGCACGGTGCGATAGAGCGCAAGCTGGTCGCTGGTGCGCGGCAGGCTCTGGCCCACCATGAATTGCAGCTCAGTGCGGAACAGGCCGATGCCGGCGCTGCCGGTGTCCTCGATATGCGGCAGGTCGATGGCGAGTCCCGCGTTGATCATCAGCTCGACCTTCTGGCCGTCCTTGGTGACGCAGGGCCGGTCGCGCAGCGCAAGATATTGCGCCTGACGGCGGGCACGGAAGCGCACGCGCTCCGCGAAGGCGGCCTCGACTTCCTGCGACGGCCGCACATAGATCGAACCCGAGGTGCCGTCGACGATGATGGCGTCGCCGGGATCGGCGATGCCGGGCGCGTTCGGCACTTCGCCGACCGCGGGGATGCCGAGCGCGCGCGCCACGATGGAGACGTGGGAATTGGCAGTGCCTTCCTCCAGCACGATGCCGCGCAGACGCTTGCGGTCGTAGTCGAGCAGCGCCGCCGGGCCCATCGCGCGGGCGATGACGATGGCGTTGTCGGGCAATTGCTCGCGTGAGGGCGCGTGATCCTGGCCGACCAATTGCCGCATCAGGCGGTAGCCGAGATCCTCGAGGTCATGCAGCCGGTCGCGCAGATAGGGATCGGTCGAGCGCAGCATGCGCGCGCGGGTGTCCGACTGCACGCGCTCGACCGCGGCTTCCGCGGTGAGGCCGGTGGCGACCGCCTCGTGCAGCTTGTGCGACCAGCCCTGGTCGTTGGCGAACATGCGGTAGGCTTCCAGCACCTCCCGGTGCTCGCCGCCTTCGGCTACGTCGCCGCGCTCCAGCATACGGTCGAGATCGGCCCGCAGCTTGGTGAGCGCTGTGTCGAGCCTCTTGATCTCCTTCGGCAGGTCCTCGGCGATATAGTCCTTGATGACGACGCGCGGCTCGTGCAGCACGACGTGGCCGAGCGCGATGCCTTCCGACAGGATCGCGCCGACCTTCTGCGCCGAATGGCGCGCGGCCGGCTCCTGGCCGGGCTGCGCCAAGGCGGACAATTCACCGGAGGCGATCAGCTCGGCCAGCACCATGGCGGTGGTCTGGAGCGCCTCGAGCTCCTCCTCGACATAATTGCGCTTGGCGCGGTTCTGCACCACCAGCACGCCGAGCGTGTTGCCGGCCCGCAGGATCGGCACGCCGAGGAACGAGTGGTAGATTTCTTCGCCGGTCTCGGGCCGGAACGAGAAGGCAGGGTGGCTCTGCGCATCGCTTAAGTTGAGTGGCGTCGCCTCGCTGGCAACGAGGCCGACCAGGCCCTCATGGGCGCTGAGCACGGTGTGGTGCACCGCCTCGCGGTTGAGACCTTCGGTGGCGTAGAGCTCGAGCGTGTTGTCGATGCGCAGCACGTAGACCGAGCAAACCTCGGCCACCATGTTGGCGGCGATCAGCACCACGATCTTGTCCAGCCGCTCCTGGGCCGAGACCTGCTCCGCCATGGTTTCGCGGAGCCGTCTCAACAAGACGCGGGGACCTCCCGACGCGCTCCGCATGAACCGTCAATCTCCTCCGTCTGCCGGGCCCGGCGGTTTCGGCCGGCGGCTGGCCCAAAATTCCAGAAAAACAACCGAATTGCTTGTCCGGCGCAGGCACAAGTCCAAATCTACTTGAGATTTAGCGATTGTACCGAATCAGCGCCGCCTGAACTGGGACACAGTCTGCGGCAGCCCACCCTGTCCGCCGTATAGCGAATTGAGGCTTGTTTTGCCAAGCAAAACGCCTGCCAAACGCGAAGGTGTGTACACCCAAGCGTTTGCTGCGACCGCTAAGAGAAAATTAGCCCAGGCATGGTCCGGAAAGCGCAAAGCGGTTTTCCGGCCGGGCTCGCTTCAAGCCTGATCGAGGCCGTAGAGCGTGTGCAGGGTGCGCACCGCAAGCTCGGTATAGGCGGTGTCGATCAAGACCGAGAATTTGATCTCGGAGGTTGTAATGGCCCGGATGTTGATATTGCGCCCGGCGAGGGCCGAGAACGCCTGGGCGGCGACGCCGGCATGGCTGCGCATGCCGCTGCCGATCACCGAGATCTTGGCGACATCGGTGGCGGTGTCGAGGCGGGCATAACCGATCTTGGCCTTGGCGGCGGTAATCGTATCCTTCGCGCGGGTGTAGTCCGCGGCCGGCACGGTGAAGGTGAGGTCGGTGGTCTTGCCGTCCTCGGAAACATTTTGCACGATCATGTCGACATTGATGTTGGCATCCGCCAGCGGTCCGAAGATCGAGGCGGCCACGCCCGGCTTGTCCTCGATCTGGCGCACCGAGATCTGGGCCTCGTCCTTTGAAAAGGCGATGCCGGTGACGACGTGGCTTTCCATGATCTCCTCCTCGCTGCAGATCAGCGTGCCGGGCGGCTGGTTGGCATGCGGGTCGATATCCTCGGGCTTGTCGAAGCTCGAGCGGACGAAGATCGGCATGTTGTGGACCATGCCGAGTTCCACCGAGCGGACCTGGAGCACCTTGGCGCCCTGCGAGGCCAGTTCCAGCATGTCTTCGAACGCGATCTTGTCGAGCCTTTTGGCCTTCGGCACGATTCGCGGGTCCGTGGTGTAGACGCCGTCGACGTCGGTGTAGATGTCGCAGCGGTCCGCCTTGACGGCGGCGGCGATCGCCACGGCCGAGGTATCGGAGCCGCCACGGCCGAGAGTGGTGATGCGATTGGTCTCGGGATTGATGCCCTGGAAGCCGGCAACGACCGCGACCTCCTTGCGCTCCCTGAAGCGCTTGATGATCTCGCTGCCGTCGATGTCCTCGATCCGGGCCGAGGCATGGGCGTCG
Organism: Bradyrhizobium sp. FW305-F6; assembly: GCF_058782905.1. Taxonomy (NCBI): domain Bacteria; kingdom Pseudomonadati; phylum Pseudomonadota; class Alphaproteobacteria; order Hyphomicrobiales; family Nitrobacteraceae; genus Bradyrhizobium; species Bradyrhizobium sp. FW305-F6. The sequence goes on along the minus strand of NZ_JBYSYD010000002.1, from coordinate 1,860,296 downwards.
CTGGTCTTGATCGGGATCTGCCAGCCCTGCCAGGAGCGGGCCTGGATGCCCATGCCCTGGAGCACGATGGCAAGAAGACCCGAGGTCACCTGTTCGCCGGAGGCGACGACGGCGTCGTATTCGCGCGCGTCGTGCATCGGCGAGGCCTCGGTGCACCAGGCGACCAGCTCGTTGGTCTTGCCGGCCATCGCCGAGACGACCACGGCTACTTCATGGCCGGCATCGACCTCACGCTTCACATGGCGTGCGACGTTGCGGATCCGTTCGATATTGGCGACGGACGTGCCGCCGAATTTCATCACGAGGCGGCTCATGACGACGCGTGCATTCCTTCATAAGGATCAGTATGGTGACCCGCACTGGACGGCTGCCTCGCGGACACCGACCGCGCGTATACATAGCGCCGGGGCCGGGGGCAAGCGGGTTCCTGCGGGGGCAGGTGGGTAGTGGGTTAACCGAGGTCATGGCGCGTTACATCGACGAGATCCTGCAGCCCGGCGAGCGGGTGCTGTATTCGACCAATGCGCACTGGATTTTCTACTTTCCGGCCATCCTGGCCTGGATTGTGGCTCTCGCCCTGTTCATCCTGTCGCGGCAGGCGATGGTCGACTGGCTCGTCCTGCTTTGCCTCGGGGCCGCAGGTCTCGTGGCTCTGGCAGCCCTGTATTGGACCATCAAAGGCTGGTTCCATCGCTTCACCACCGAGACCGACGTCACCAACCTCAGGGTCGTGCACAAGACCGGCTTCATCAAGCGCCGGACCTTCGAGATGGCGCTGGACAAGGTCGAGAGCGTCGACGTCGACCAGACCATTCTTGGACGTATTCTCAACTACGGCGACGTGACGATTCGTGGCGTCGGGGAGGGGATGGAGACGATCAGGACCATCGCCTCGCCGCTCGCCTTCCGTAGTTCGATCACAACGCGGTAGGACCGCGCGCAATCATGAGCATGCAGCAAAACATTTCCGCCACCGCCCAGCCGGGCTCGACCGTCGACGCCGCCGAGATCGCGAAATTTTCAAAGCTCTCGGCGGAGTGGTGGGACCCCAAGGGCAAGATGGCGCCGCTGCACCGGATCAATCCGCTGCGGCTCGGCTATATCCGCGACGCCGCCTGCCGCAAGTTCGAGCGCAACGTGCGCAGCCTCAACTGCCTCGGGTCCCTGCGCGTGCTCGACATCGGCTGCGGCGCCGGCCTGTTGTGCGAGCCGCTGTCGCGCCTGGGGGCGCAGGTCATCGGCATCGATCCTTCCCAAAGCAACATCGCCGCGGCGAAGCTGCATGCCGACAAGAGCCATTTGCCGATCGACTATCGCTGCACCACGGTCGAGGAGATCGATCCGCGCGAGCGCTTCGACATCGTGCTGGCGATGGAGGTGGTCGAGCACGTCACCGACGTCGGCGTCTTCCTGAAGCGCTGCGCCTCGATGCTGAAGCCGAACGGGTTGATGGTGGTCTCGACCCTGAACCGCAACTGGAAGAGCTTCGCCCTCGCCATTGTCGGTGCCGAATATGTGCTGCGCTGGTTGCCGCGCGGCACCCACGAATGGAACAAATTCGTCACCCCCGACGAGCTCGCAAAGCACCTGCTCGACAACCGCCTCGTCGTCACCGAGCAGACCGGCGTCGTCTACTCACCCTTCGCCGACAAATGGTCCCTTTCGTCCGACATGGACGTGAACTACATGGTGGTCGCCGAAGGGATGGTGTGAGACGGAGGTGCGCCGGGCGGCGTCACTTCTGCTCACAGCGCCACCCTGCACCCCGTTCCAAATCCGCCGCAAAACTGGCATAGCGTTACCCTGTCACATGCGTTGGACAGGGTGGAGCGGGCATGACGCAGGCGGTATTGGGCATCATTGGCGGCTCGGGCATCTATGACCTGCCGGGCCTCGAGGATGCGCGCGAAGACGTGATCAAAAGTCCCTGGGGCGAGCCGTCGGCTCCGGTAAGGCGCGGCTCCATCGCCGGCCTGCCGATCGTGTTTCTGCCCCGGCACGACAAGGGCCACCGGCTGTCGCCCTCCGACATCAACTACCGCGCCAATATCGACGTGCTGAAGCGCGCCGGCGTCACCGACCTGATTTCGCTCTCGGCCTGCGGCTCCTTCAAAGAGGAACTGCCGCCCGGGACCTTCGTTCTGGTCGACCAGTTCGTCGACCGCACCCACAAGCGCGAGAGCTCGTTCTTCGGCCGCGGCTGCGTCGCCCATGTGTCGATGGCCCATCCGGTCTCGCCGCGGCTGCGCATCCATCTGGCCGCGGCCGCGGAAGCCGAGGGCATCGCGGTCGCGCGCGGCGGCACCTATGTCTGCATGGAAGGGCCGCAATTCTCAACTTACGCGGAAAGCATGACCTACAAGACATCAGGCTATTCCGTGATCGGCATGACCAACATGCCCGAGGCCAAGCTCGCGCGTGAGGCGGAGATCTGTTACGCCACCGTCGCGATGGTGACGGATTTCGATTGCTGGCATCCCGATCACGACGCCGTCACCGTCCAGGACATCATCCGCGTGCTGACGTCCAACGCCGACAAGGCCAAAGCGTTGGTGGCGCGGCTGGCAAAGGATTTTCCGCGCGAGCACGAGCCATGCCCGATCGGCTCCGACCGTGCGCTCGACACCGCGCTGATCACCGCGCCCGAGGCGCGCGATCCGGAGCTTCTGAAGAAGCTCGATGCGGTCGCGGGGCGTATCCTGCGTAGTTGAGACGAAAGGCCGAATGCCATGAAGGTCGACGGCAAGCATTTCCGCAGCATCTGGCGCGAGCGTGATGGTTGGTCGGTCGGCGCGATCGATCAGCGCCGGCTGCCGCACGAGTTCATCGTCGCGCGCCTGACCTCTTGCGAGGATGCGGCCGTTGCCATCCGCGACATGCTGGTGCGCGGCGCGCCGCTGATCGGCGCGACGGCGGCTTACGGCATGGCTCTCGCCATGCGCGAGGATGCCTCGGACGCCGGGCTGAAACGGGCCTATGACACGCTTGTCGTGGCGCGGCCGACCGCGATCAATCTGAAATGGGCGCTGGACGAGATGCGCACGACGCTGGCGCCGATCGACCCAATCGAACGAGCGGAAGCCGCCTATGCGCGGGCCGACGAGATCGTCGAGCAGGACGTCGAGATCAACCGCGGCATCGCCGGCAACGGCCTGAAGCTGATCGAGGCGATTGCGGCGAAGAAGCCGGGCGACCCGGTCAACGTGCTGACGCATTGCAACGCCGGCTGGCTCGCCACCGTCGACTGGGGCACGGCGACCGCGCCGATCTATCTCGCGCATGAGCGAGGCATCAAGGTCCATGTCTGGGTCGATGAGACACGCCCGCGCAACCAGGGCGCTTCGCTGACAGCCTGGGAGCTCGGCCATCATGGCGTGCCGCACACGGTGATCGCCGACAATACCGGCGGCCATCTGATGCAGCACGGCATGGTCGATCTCGCCATCGTCGGCACCGACCGTGTCGCCGCCAACGGCGATGTCTGCAACAAGATCGGCACTTATTTGAAGGCACTCGCCGCGCACGACAACGGGGTGCCGTTCTACGTCGCGCTGCCGTCGCCGACGATCGATTTCGCCGTTCATGACGGCATCCGTGACATCCCGATCGAGCAGCGCAGCGCGGTGGAGGTGACTGATATGACCGGGCGCACCGCGGACGGAAGACTGGAGACGGTACGTATCGTGCCTGAGGGCTCGCCGGTCGCGAACTATGCTTTCGATGTGACGCCGGCACGGCTCGTCACCGGTCTCATCACCGAGCGCGGCGTGTTGAAGCCGGATCGCGCGTCGCTGGCGGCGGCGTTTCCGGAGCGGATTGCGACCGCGGCAGAGTAGCCCCACGTAGGGTGAGCAAAGGCGCTGAAGCGCCGTGCCCACCATCTGCTTGTGGTGGGCACGCCTTCGCTTTGCCTACCCTACGGCATCGTGCCTCGCAACGACGAGGTGCCTATCCCAGCTTCAGCCCCGTCGCCTTCTCGAGCTCGGCGATCGCCTGCGCGCCGCTCGTCACCTTGATCGTGGTCATGCCCATCTCGCGCGCGGGCTTCAGGTTGACGCCGAGATCGTCGAGATAGACGCACTTGTTCGGATCGACCTTCAGCGTCTCCACCATCAGCTGGTAGATGCGCGGGTCGGGCTTGCGCAGGCCGATCTTGGCGGATTCGATGACGTGGTCGAACAGCACCATGACTTCGGCGATGTAGAGCGAGCGCCCTGTCAGGCTGCCGATCGCATTGGCAGGGAGGTTGTTGGTGATGCACCCGGTCTTGAATTGCGCCTTGATGCGCTTCAAGGCCTCGACCATCTCCGGACGCAGATCGCCCTGCAGCAGCGGCAGCACGTCGCGGCCGCGCACTTCCGCGCCGAGCGCCAGCGACTCCTCGGCAAACAGGCGATCGAACGTTTCGATATCCACCTCAGCCCGCTCGAACCTGGCCCAGGCGTTCTCCAAATGATTGGCGGCGTTGGTGCGCCGGATGATGTCGGCGGGCAGGCCGCGTTCGGTCTCGAACCGCGTGAACGCTTCGAAGGGCGAGCTCGTCAGCACGCCGCCAAAATCAAAGATCACAGCCTCAATCGTCAATATTCCGCCCTCGTCAATTCCTTTCCAAGAGGGCTAGCATGCGCTATCGGCAAGGGCCAGTCCGAAGCGTTCCGCCGCCGCCGATCCGACACGTGTTCCCATGAAGAAGCTTGCCACGTTCATCACGACTGCGCTGCTGCTCGCCACACCCGCTCATGCCATCGTCGGCGGCGGTACGCCGCAGGCCGATGGTGTCGCGCGCGCCGTCGTCACCATCGTCGGCTCGCGCGGCAATTCTTGCACGGGCACCCTGATCGCGCCGAAGATCGTACTGACCGGCGCGCACTGCGTGCCTGCGGGCGCGGACTACAAGATCGTCGATCGCAGCGGAGGCGAGCCTCAACTACTGAACGTTCGCGCCATCGCGATCCATCCGGGCTACAAAGCGCAGGTACATCGCGCCGGTGCGGACGTGGCGCTGTTGCAGCTGGAAATTCCACTTAAGGGAAAATCGACGGTGCCGGTCGGCACGCCGCAAATTCCGATCCGGGTCGGTAGCCGCTTCGTCATCGCCGGTACTGGGGTCACCATACGCGGTGATGGCAGGAGCGGCGGGGCCACACGCGTCGCGGGCCTCGTCGTCACGGGCCAGCCCGGCACGCTTCAGATCCGCCTGGTCGATCCCGTAACCAACGGTGTTCGCGACGGAATTGGAGCTTGTACCGGCGATTCCGGTGGCCCCGTGTTCGAGGACAAGCCGAACGGAGCCGTGCTTGTCGGGGTCATCAGCTGGGCGACGGGACCGAACGCCGGCGACGGCTGCGGCGGGTTGACCGGTGTGACGCCCCTGACGCTCTATCGCGACTGGATCTTGCAGACCGCGCGGAGCTGGGGTGCGGCGCTGTGATTTGGACCGCGGCTTGATCTATGTCATTTTGAAGCGGAAGCGCGGCGGGTGATCATGCCAGTCGCGGAGGAAACGCGCCGTCCGGTCAAGGGCGGCCACAAAAACAAGCAAGGCATAGAAGCAACAATGAATGTCGCTGTTCGCAGTCACGCTACGGCCAAACAGGCTTCTGAACATTTCGACGTGCTGATCGTCGGCGCCGGCATCTCCGGCATCGGCAGCGCCTATCACATCCAGAAGCAGCTTCCGGGCACGAGCTACGTCATCCTGGAGACGCAGGAAACGTTCGGCGGCACCTGGAGCACACATCGCTATCCCGGCATTCGCTCCGACAGCGACCTCCACACCTTCGGCTACAGCTTCAAGCCGTGGGTCGGCCCGCCGATTGCGACCGCTGAGGAAATCCTCTCCTATATGAAAGAGGTGATCGACGATAACGATATCGCGCGCCACATCCGCTACAAGCACAAGATCAATTCCGCCAGCTGGTCGAGCGAGCAGAATCTCTGGACCATCGAGGCGGTGACGACTGACACCGGCGAGCCCAGGACCTTCACCGCCAATTTCCTCTGGATGTGCCAGGGCTATTATCGCCACTCGGAAGGCTATATGCCGGAGTGGAAGGGCATGGACCGCTTCAAGGGCCGCATCGTCCATCCCCAGACCTGGCCCGATGATATCGATCTTGCGAACAAGAAGGTCGTCGTGATCGGCTCGGGCGCAACGGCGGCAACGCTGGTGCCGAACATCGCGGACCGATGCGCGCATGTCACCATGCTGCAGCGCTCGCCGACCTACTTTCGGCTCGGCCGTAACGCCATCGAGATCGCCGAAGAATTGCGCCGGCTTCAGGTCGACGAAACATGGATCCATGAGATCGTGCGGCGAAAGATACTATTTGAGCAGGATGCGTTCACGAAGCTCTGCGTGTCCAAGCCCGAGCAGGTCAAGAAGGAGCTGATCGGCCAGATCAGCGCCATCCTCGGCCCGGACTACGACGTCGAGACCCATTTCACGCCAAAATACCGGCCATGGCGGCAGCGCATCGCCTTCGTGCCGGATGCCGACCTGTTCAAGGGCATCGCCAGCGGCAAGGCCTCGGTCGTGACCGACGAGATCGAATGCTTCGTCGAGAACGGAATCCAGCTCAAATCGGGCAAGGTGCTCGAGGCCGACATCATCGTCACTGCGACCGGCTTCAACCTCGCCGCGCTCGGCGACATCGCCTTCGAAATCGACGGCAAGCCGCTGGCTTTCGGCGACACCGTCACCTACCGCGGCATGATGTTCACGGGCGTGCCCAACATGGTCTGGGTGTTCGGCTATTTCCGCGCCAGCTGGACGCTGCGGGTCGATCTCGTCGCCGATTTCGTCTGCCGGCTGCTCGGGCACATGAAGGCGAAAGGTGCCAGGAAGGTCGAGGTCAAGCTGCGCCCCGAAGACCACAACATGCCGATCCTGCCCTGGATCGATCCGGAGAACTTCAACCCCGGCTACATGATGCGCAACATGGATCTGCTGCCCAAGCGCGGCGACAAGCCGGAGTGGCAGCACAGCCAGGACTACTGGACCGAAAAGGACGAGATCCCGAAGACGGATCTCGACGACAGGGCGTTTGTGTATAGTTGAAGATGTCGATGTAACGGGTGGCGACGTTCACCCCACACCCCGCTGTCGTCCCGGGGCGCGAAGCTAGCCCGGGACCCATAGCCACAGGGAGTGGTTATGGAGCGGGCTGGCCGCTCCGAGCCTTCGCCCAACATCTCCCTGTGGGTATGGGTCCCGGATCGGCGCGCGCTTGAGGCGCGCTTGTCCGGGACGACACCATTCGTTAGGCGAAGGGGCGTACCAACTCACCCGCAGAGCCGCTCACGAATTCCGCCTGGTCGCATTCGCCGCGATCGCCGCGGCGGCCGTCCGGTTCTCCACGCCGAGCTTGGCGTAGATCTGCTCCAGATGCTTGTCGACCGTGCGCGGGCTGAGGCCCAGAATTTGCGCGATGTCGCGGTTGGTCTTGCCCTTGCTGAGCCATGCCAGAACCTCGCCCTCTCGGGTGGTGAGGCCGAGCTCGCTGCTGAATTCAGGCGGCAGCGCAGTGCCGGATTCCCTGGAGAGCCGTAGCAGGAACTCGTTCGGCGCGGTCTCGCCCATGTAGTAGAGCCGCAGTTGTGGATTGTCGGGCAGAGAGACTGCTTGTGACTTCGCGCTGCCCTTGGCCTTGGCCTGCTCCAGCCATTGCAGCAGCGCTGGCGGCAGGACGAAGTCCTCGGCCTGCGCACCGTGATGGTCGGATAGCAGCTTCTGCGCTTGCGGCGTCGCCCAAAGCACGTTGCCGTGGCGATTGACCGCGAACAGGAAGCGGCCGGAGACATCGAGCGCGGTGCGCGCGCTCTGGGTCAGCCGGGCATTGCCGAGATGGACGCGGATGCGCGCCAGCATCTCCTCGATCACGATCGGCTTGGTCACGTAGTCGACGCCGCCGGCCTCCAATCCGCGCACGATGTGCTCGGTTTCGGCAAGGCCCGTCATGAAGATCACGGGGACATTGGCGAGACCGGCATCGCGCTTGAGCCGGCGGCAGGTCTCGAAGCCGTCGATGCCCGGCATCACGGCATCGAGCAGCACGATGTCGGGCGTGATCTGGTCGACGATGCGCATCGCGGCGGCGCCGTCGAGCGCCACCATCACCGTCATGCCGGCGCCGTCGAGCGCGTCGGTGAGCAGCCGCAATGTTTCCGGGGAATCGTCGACGACGAGCGCGACGTCGCGCTTCTTCGCTTCAATGCTCATAAGCATGCAACGTCTTCAATGTGGCCATGTACTGGTCGAGATCGAAGCGATCGACCAGCGACCGCATCTGCGCGACGAAGTCGGCGTGTTCAGGGTGCTCGCTACCGATCTCGTCCAGCTTCAGCTGGATGCCCTTGAAGTAACCGATCTGGCCCAGTCCGATCAGCGCCTCGATGTGCCGCTGCGGCGGCCTCGACCCGGTCTCGGGACGCCAGAGTGGCACGGCCACTTCGCCTGAGCCGTATTGCCACTCGAGCTTGAGCAACTGGCGGATCGTCTCCAGCAGCCGCGGGATGTCGATCGGCTTCATCAGGTATCCGTCGTGGAAGGGCTGCGCCAGCGGCGCGCCGTGGGCCTCGAGTGCGCTTGCCGACACCATCAGGATGCGCGCCTGATGGTGGCCGTTCGCGCGCAAGGCCTCCGCGACGGCCCAGCCGTCCATGGCCGGCATCGAGATGTCGAGCAGGAACAGATCGGGCCGGCAATGCTGCGCCAGCGCAAGGCAGCCCGCGCCGTCTGGCGCGCTGAGCAGGATGAAGCCGAGTGGCGTCAGCACCTCGCGCAGGAGATCGCGATGCACGGGATCATCGTCGGTGACGAGGATGGTCTTGCGCGCACCGTGATAGCCGGAGACCGGCGCCTCCACCGGCGCGATGCGCTGTGGATTGATGACTTCCGAGAGCAGGATCTTGACCTTGAAGGTCGAGCCGGTGCCGACCGTGCTCGTGACCTTGATGTCGCCGCCCATGACGCCCGCGAGCAGGCGGCTGATGGTGAGCCCGAGGCCGGTGCCGGTCTGCGGCTGCGAGACGCCGAGCGCCCCCCGCTCGAACGGCGCGAAGATGCGCTCGAGATCATCGGCCCGGATACCCGGGCCGGTGTCGATCACCTCGAACTCCGCGACCGGGCTGCGGTAGTGCACCACGAACTGCACGCTGCCGGACTGGGTGAACTTGATCGCGTTGGAGAGCAAATTGATCAGCACCTGGCGCAGCCGCTTCTCGTCGGCATAGACCACGCGCGGCAGGTGTGACGGCCGCCGGAACACGAAGTCGATACCCTTCGCAGCGGCCTGCAGGCGGAACATCCCGACGAGCTGGTCGAGGAATTCGCTCAAGCGCACCTCGTCGCGCGACAGATACAGCCGCCCCGCCTCGATCTTGGAGATGTCCAGGATGCCGTCGATCAGGCCGGAGAGGTGGTCGGCGCTGCGGCGGACGACGCGGACCTGGTCCCGCGGCTTGGTGCTGAGCGTCGCATCCTGCTCCAGCAACTGGGCATAGCCGCTGATCGCGTTCAGCGGCGAGCGCAGCTCGTGGCTCAGGCCGACGACATAGCGGCTCTTGGCGAGGTTGGCGGATTCGGCGACCTCCTTGGCACGCTGCAGCTCGGCATCGGTGCGCTTGTGGGCGTCGATCTCCTGGATCAGCAGCGTGGTTTGCCGCCGCGTCTCGGCCTCGGCGGCGCGACGGCTCTGCTGCGCCAGCACGAACAGCCACGCGACCACGCCGATGATGATGCTGAGCGAGAAGAACACCTTCCAGAGCACGTCGGAAACGATCGCGTTGTCGCCATGCACGCTCGCCGACGTCTGCAGATAGATCAGGCCCAGCACCAGCGCGACGAGGCCGGCGGAGACCACGAACACGCCGATATAGTGGCCGAGCTGCGAGTTGATGCGGGCGTAGATCGGCTGTGGCATCAGTCTGCCCAGCGTCTCCGACACCTGCGCCTGGATTCGTGCGTGCGGCTTGCAGAGATCGTGACAGCGCGCATCCAGCGAACAGCACAAGGAGCAGATCGGACCGGCGTAAGCGGGGCAGGAGGCCATGTCCTCAGGCTCGAACGAATGCTCGCAGATGCAGCACTGGATCGCTTCGAGGTTCTGCCAGCTCCGCTTCGGCTTGCGCGCGATGTAGTACTTGCCGTCCGTGGCCCAGGCAATCAACGGCGCGGCGAGGAACGCCACTGCGAGTGCGATGAAGGCCGACAGCGCCTTCGCGGTAGGTCCGAACAGGCCGTAGAAGGCGCTGATGGAGACGATGGTTGCGATCGTCATGGCGCCGACGCCGACCGGATTGACGTCGTAGAGATGTGCGCGCTTGAACTCGATCTGCTGCGGCCGCAATCCAAGCGGCTTGTTGACGACGAGATCGGCCACCAGCGCGCCGACCCACGCGATCGCGACGTTGGAATAAAGCGCGAGCGTCTGCTCCAGCGCCTTGTAGACGCCGATCTCCATCAGCAGTAGCGCCACGATGACGTTGAAGACCAGCCACACCACGCGCCCTGGATGGCTGTGGGTCAGGCGCGAGAAGAAGTTCGACCAGGCGATCGAGCCGGCATAGGCGTTGGTGACGTTGATCTTCACCTGCGACAGGATGACGAAGGTGCCGGTCAGCGCCAGCGCGAGCTCGGGCTGCGACAGCACATAGCGGAACGCTTCGAGATACATATGCGCCGGCTCTGCGGCCTCCTCGGGAGGCACGCCGTGGCTGAGCGCGAAGAAGGCGAGAAACGAGCCTGCCAGGAGCTTCAGCGCGCCGAGCACGATCCAGCCCGGTCCTGCGCTCATCATCGCCACCCACCAGGAGATCCTGGAGGCGCGACGGTCGCGCGGCAGGAATCGCAGGAAGTCGACCTGTTCGCCGATCTGCGCGACCAGCGAGAACACCACCGAGGCTGCGACGCCGAACAGCAACAGGTCGAAATGCCCGGTGAGATCGCCGTGCTCGCCCGAAAACTTGCGCCATTCCGTGAATGAGTTCGGGTTGTGCCAGGCGATCGCGGCAAACGGAATGATGTGAAGGATCACCCACAGGGGCTGCGTCCACAACTGGAACCGGCTGATCAGCGTGATGCCGTAGGCCACCAGCGGGATGATGACGACGGCGCTGATGAGATAGCCGATCGGACGCGGGATCCCGAAGCACATCTCGAGCGCGGACGCCATGATCACGGCTTCGATCGCGAAGAAGATGAAGGTGAAGGAGGCGTAGATCAGCGAGGTCACCGTCGAGCCGATGTAGCCGAAGCCGGCGCCCCGCGTGAGCAGGTCGATGTCGATGCCACATCTAGCGGCATAATAGGCGATCGGCACCCCACAGCAGAAGATGATGAGGGAGACCACGAGGATCGCGGCAGTCGCGTTGGTGACCCCATAGTTCAGCGTAATGGTGCCGCCGATCGCCTCCATTGCCAGGAACGAGATCGCGCCCAGCGCGGTGTTGGCGACCCGGGCGGCCGACCAGCGCCGCGCGCTCTTCGCGGTGAAGCGCAGCGCATAGTCTTCCAGCGTCTGGTTGGCGACCCATTGGTTGTACTGGCGCCTGACGCGGTCTATTCGCTGCCGCCCTGCCACGCTTTACCCCACTTCCGATACCGGCCCGGAGCCCTCGCAATTTCCGTACCAAAAGCCTACGTCGGCATTTTGCGGTGCAGTATACGCGATCTCACGTATGCTTCGGCCCCCAAATCCGAGCCATCCTCACGGCACCAATCGCGTGTTCTCGAACAAAAAGTGGGGGTGCTCATGTCGGACGAAGCAAACAAGGGCGTATTGTCGCCGCTTCGGCGCAAATTATTGCTGGGGATGGCCGCCGTGCCGGCCATGACGATGCTGCCGCGGGGATCATTTGCGCAGGCCCCGGCGACCTCGGCGGTCAACACCACGGGTCTCGCCGTCACCGACACCGAAGTGACGGTCGGCATCCTGCATTCGGCGACCGGCACCATGGCCATCTCCGAGACCGGCTCGATCCAGGCCGAAAAGCTAGCGATCGAGCAGATCAACGCGGCGGGCGGCGTGCTCGGCCGCAAGATCAAGTTCATCCAGGAGGACGGCGCATCCGACTGGCCGACCTTCGCCGAGAAGGCCAAGAAGCTCCTCGTCAACGACAAGGTTGCGGCGATCATGGGCTGCTGGACCTCGGCCTCCCGCAAGGCGGTGCTGCCGGTCGTCGAGCAGTACAACGGCATGCTCTACTACCCGACCTTCTACGAAGGCCTCGAGCAATCCAAGAACGTGATCTACACCGGCCAGGAAGCGACCCAGCAGATTCTGGCGGGCCTGAACTGGATCGCCAAGGAGAAGGGTGCCAAGTCCTTCTTCTTCATCGGCTCTGACTACATCTGGCCGCGCACCTCGAACAAGATCGCGCGCAAGCACGTCGAGAACGTGCTCAAGGGTAAGGTCGTCGGCGAGGAATACTATGCGCTGGGCTCGACCCAGTTCAACTCGGTGATCAACAAGATCAAGCTGACCAAGCCGGACGTGATCTTCACCGACGTCGTCGGCGGCTCAAACGTCGCGTTCTACAAGCAGCTCAAGGCTGCCGGCATCGATCTTTCCAAGCAGGCGCTGCTGACGATCTCGGTGACCGAGGACGAGATCGACGGCATCGGCGGCGAGAACATCGCGGGCGCCTATGCCTGCATGAAGTACTTCCAGTCGCTCGACAACGCCAACAACAAGGCTTTCGTCTCGGCCTTCAAGAAGATGTGGGGCGAGAAGACCGTGATCGGAGACGTCACCCAGGCTGCCTATCTCGGCCCGTGGCTGTGGAAGTTGACGGTCGAGAAGGCCGGCTCCTTCGACGTCGACAAGATTGCCGCGGCTTCTAAGGACGTCGAGTTCAAGGGCGCGCCGGAAGGCTATGTGCGCATCCACGAGAACCATCACCTTTGGTCGAAGACCCGGGTGGGCCGCGCCAAGCTCGATGGCCAGTTCGAGCTGATCTACGAGACGGCCGATCTCGTCGAGCCGGATCCGTTCCCCAAGGGCTACCAGTAAGAAGCGTTACCCGTAAGAGACGCGGCGCCCGCCGCACTTTCTCCAAGGCAAACCGCTCCCTGGCGTGGATCGCAAGTCCATGCCTCAAGACCCCGCGTCGCGACTCTGCATCGCGACGCGGGACCCTTATTCCTGACGGAGGACATCGATGTTTGGCGACTACTCGCTTGGTGATCTCGGCTCCATCTTCGTCATGCAGGGGTTTGCCGGACTGATCCTGTTCTCCGTCTACGTTCTGATGGCGCTCGGTCTCGCGATCATCTTCGGCCAGATGGGCGTCATCAACATGGCCCATGGCGAGTTCATGATCCTCGGGGCCTACGTCACTTGGATGACTTCGAATCTCTTCCAGGCCTATTTGCCGAGCCTGTTCAGCGGCTACTTCTTCCTCGCGATGATCCTCGCCTTTCTCGCCGCCGGCGCGCTGGGAATGCTGGTGGAGTGGGTGCTGATACGGCACCTCTACAAGCGCCCGCTGGACACCTTGCTCGCCACTTGGGGCCTCAGCCTGATGCTGCAGCAAGCCTATCGCTCCGTATTCGGCGCGCGCGAGGTCGGCGTCGAGCTGCCGCAATGGATGCTCGGTTCGCTGCAGGTCACCGACAGCATCGAGGTGCCGATCAACGGCATCTTCGTGATGTGCCTCACCCTCTTGATCACCGTTTCGGTCGCCTATGTGCTCTACTTGTCGCGCTGGGGCCGCCAGGTGCGCGCAGTCGTGCAGAACCGCATCATGGCCGGCGCAGTCGGCATCAACACCGAGAAGGTCGATCGCTACACCTTCGGACTGGGCTGCGGCATCGCCGGTGTCGCCGGCAGCGCCTTCACGATGATCGGTTCGACCGGTCCGACCTCTGGTCAGCTCTACATCGTCGATACATTCCTGGTCGTCGTGTTCGGCGGTGCCGCCAGCCTGCTCGGCACCATCGCCTCCGCCTTCTCGATCTCGCAGACGCAATCGACCCTCGAATTCTTCATGTCCGGCTCGATGGCCAAGGTGCTCACGCTGCTCGCGGTCGTCGGCATCCTGATGCTGCGGCCGCAGGGTCTCTTCGCCCTCAAGGTCCGCAAATAACGAGAAGCAGGCAAGTCATGATCATCAACTCACGCTTCTTCAATCGATCCGAACTGATGGGCTTCATTGCCCTTGCCGCGGTGCTGTTCGTGATACTGCCGCTGACGCTCGACGTGTTCCGCCTCAATCTGGTCGCGAAATATCTGACCTACGCCTTTGTCGCGCTCGGACTCGTGCTGTGCTGGGGTTATGGCGGCATCCTGAGCCTGGGGCAGGGCGTATTCTTCGGCCTCGGCGGTTACTGCATGGCGATGTTCCTGAAGCTCGAGGCCTCGAGCGTCGAGAACACCAAGATCCAGTCGACGCCTGGTATCCCGGACTTCATGGACTGGAATCAGATCACGGCGCTGCCGCTGTTCTGGCAGCCGTTTCACAGCCTCACCTTCACCATCCTCGCCATCATCCTCGTCCCCGGCCTGTTCGCGCTGATCATCGGCACCGCGATGTTCAAGCGCCGCGTCGGCGGCACTTATTTTGCGATCATCACCCAGGCGGTCGCGGCGATCCTGACGATCCTGATCGTCGGGCAGCAGGGCTATACCGGCGGCATCAACGGCATGACCGACCTGCGCACGCTCAAGGGCTGGGACATCCGCCCCGACCACGCCAAGGTGATCCTCTATTTTGTCGAAGTGGTGCTGCTGTTCGCCTGCATCGGCATCGCGCAGTTCATCCGCCTGACCAAGCTCGGCCGCATCCTGGTCGCGATGCGCGAGCAGGAGGACCGCGTCCGCTTCTCCGGCTACAGCGTCGCCAACTTCAAGATCTTCGCCTTCTGCATGGCGGCGGTGTTCGCTGCGATCGGCGGCGCCATGTTCGCGCTCAATGTCGGTTTCATGTCGCCGTCCTTCGTCGGCATCGTGCCGTCGATCGAGATGGTGATCTACACCGCGGTCGGCGGACGGATGTCGATCTTCGGCGCGATCTGGGGCGCCATCCTGGTCAACTTCGCCAAGACCAGCCTCTCGGAATCGTTTCCGCAACTCTGGCTGTTCGGCCTCGGTGCCCTCTTCATCGCGGTCGTGCTTGCCTTCCCGAACGGGCTGTCCGGACTCTGGGCCGACTACGTGCAGCCGCGCATCGACCGGCTGTTTGCACGCAAGCCGAAGTCGGGCTGGAACGGCAATTCGGTCGCCGACGGCGCGCCGGCAGAGTGAGGAGGTAGATCATGCTCGTCGGTCATCAGCCCAAGGACTTCCTGCTCGCGGTCTCCGGACTGACCGTGTCGTTCGACGGGTTCAAGGCGGTCAACGATCTCTCTTTCTACGTCGAGGAGAACGAGATCCGCGTCATCATCGGCCCCAACGGCGCCGGCAAGACTACGGTGCTCGATCTGATCTGCGGCAAGACCAAGGCGACCTCGGGCTCGATCCAGTTTCGTGGCAAGGAGCTCACGAAGATGAGAGAGAACGAGATCGTGCAGACCGGCGTCGGCCGCAAGTTCCAGACGCCGTCGGTGTTCGAGGACCTCACCGTGTTCGAGAACCTCGAAATCTCGTTCCCGCGTGGCCGCACCGTGTTCGGTTCGTTGACGTTTCAGCGAGACCAGCTGGTGAAGGACCGGGTCGAGGAGGTCGCGGAAATGATCTTCCTCAATGACAAGCTCAACACCTATGCGGACGAGCTCAGCCATGGCCAGAAGCAGTGGCTGGAGATCGGCATGTTGCTGATCCAGGATCCGGACCTGCTGATGCTGGACGAGCCCGTCGCCGGCATGAGCGTATCCGAGCGTGCCAAGACCGCCGAACTGCTCAACCGCATCATCAAGAACCGTTCGGTGCTGGTGATCGAGCACGACATGAAATTCGTCGAGGACATCGCACACAAGGTCACTGTGCTGCACCAGGGCCAGATCCTGTCCGAGGGCACCATGGAGAAGGTGAAGAACGATCCCAAGGTCGTTGAAGTCTATCTGGGGCACTGACGATGGTGAGTAAGGGGCAAGCACGCGCGGCGATCTCCGTCCACCTCTCCCATAGGGAGAGGTCGAATGGCTCCTTGCGATGCGAAGCATCGTCAAGCGCCATTCGGGTGAGGGGCTTCGCTTCCTCCAGAAAACTGTGCCCCCTCACCCGCGCCTTCGGCGCGACCTCTCCCCGGCGGGGAGAGGTGAAGAGACACCGAGCCTAGGAGCCAAAGATGCTGGCAATTTCCGATCTTCACGTCGCCTACGGCCAGAGCGAGGTGCTGCACGGGCTCAACGTCAAGGTCGCGCCGAGCGAGATCGTGGCGATCATGGGCCGCAACGGCATGGGCAAAACCACGCTGATGAAGTCGCTGATGGGCATCCTGCCTGCGAAAAGCGGCTCGGTGAGCATGGACGGCGCCGAGCTCGGCAATCTCAAGAGCTTCGAGCGCGTCGCCAAGGGCCTCGCCTATGTGCCGCAGGGCCGCATGATCTTCTCCACCATGACCGTGAAGGAGAACATCGAGACCGGGCTCGTCGTGTCCGGTGGGTCCGAGGTGCCTGACGACATCTACGAATTGTTTCCGGTGCTGCTGGAGATGAAGGGCCGCCGCGGCGGCAATCTTTCCGGCGGGCAACAACAACAATTGGCGATCGCGCGTGCGCTGGCGACCAAGCCGAAGGTGCTGCTGCTGGACGAGCCGACCGAAGGCATCCAGCCCTCGATCATCAAGGAGATGGCGCGCACGTTGAAGCGCATCCGCGACGAGAAGGGCCTCTCGATCGTCGTCTCCGAACAGGTGCTGAGCTTCGCGCTCGACATCGCCGATCGCGTTCTGGTGATCGAGAACGGAGAGATCGTGCGTGACGATCCGCGCGACGCCGTCGATGCCGCACAGGTCTCGAAATATCTGTCCGTCTAACCAACCGTAGTCAAAGGGGAGCCTCTCGATGCCAGAGACACTGATCAAGGTCGATCTCACCAAGTCGGCCTATGAAAACGACATGGTGCATAATCGCTGGCACCCCGACATTCCGATCGTGGCCTGGGTCAATCCCGGCGACGACTTCATCATCGAGACCTATGACTGGACCGGCGGCTTCATCAAGAACAACGATTCCGCCGACGACGTGCGCGATATTGATTTGTCCATCGTGCACTTCCTTTCGGGTCCGATCGGGGTCAAGGGCGCCGAGCCAGGCGACCTCCTCGTCGTCGACCTGCTCGACGTCGGCCCGCTGAAGGAGAGCCTGTGGGGTTTCAACGGCTTCTTCTCCAAACAGAACGGCGGCGGCTTCCTCACCGACCATTTCCCGCTGGCGCAGAAATCGATCTGGGACATCAAGGGCCTCTACACCTCGTCGCGTCACGTGCCCGGCGTGAACTTCGCTGGTCTCATTCATCCCGGCCTGATCGGCTGCCTGCCCGATCCCAAGATGCTGGAGACTTGGAACAAGCGCGAGGCCGAGCTGATCTCGACCAATCCGACCCGCGTTCCCGGCCTTGCCAATCCGCCGTTCGCGCCGACTGCCCATGGCGGCCGCGCCAAGGGTGACGTCAAGGCCAAGATCGGCGCCGAAGGCGCGCGCACCGTGCCGCCGCGCGAGCATGGCGGCAATTGCGACATCAAGGATCTCTCGCGCGGCTCGAAGATCTACTTCCCGGTCTATGTGCCCGGCGCCGGTCTGTCGATGGGCGATCTTCACTTCAGCCAGGGCGACGGCGAAATCACCTTCTGCGGCGCCATCGAGATGGCCGGCTGGCTGCACCTGAAGGTCGAGGTGATCAAGGACGGCATGTCGAAGTATGGGATCAAGAACCCGATCTTCAAGCCGTCGCCGATCACGCCGAACTACAAGGACTATCTGATCTTCGAGGGCATCTCGGTCGACGAGGCCGGCAAGCAGCACTATCTCGACGTCCACATCGCCTATCGCCAGGCCTGCCTGAATGCGATCGAGTATCTGAAGAAGTTCGGCTATTCCGGCGCCCAGGCCTATTCGATTCTCGGCACCGCACCGTGCCAGGGCCACATCTCCGGCGTGGTCGACGTGCCCAACGCCTGCGCCACGCTGTGGCTACCGACGGAGATATTCGACTTCGACGTGATGCCGTCGGCGGCAGGGCCCATCAAACACATCACCGGCGACATCCAGATGCCGATATCGCCGGACAAGTGACGCTTGCGCTCCCTCTCCCCGTTCTTACGGGGAGAGGGTTTGGGGTGAGGAGCTGTCTCCACGCGAATGGTGATAGCGAGTTGTGAACGAGCAAGAACGTAGGTGACGCGATGCCGGTCTACGAATATCTCTGTGACGATTGCGGTCCCTTCAAGGACCTGCGCCCGATGGCGGAATGTGACGATCCGCAAAGCTGCCCGCATTGCGAGACCATGGCGCCCCGCGTCATCCTGACCGCACCGAATTTCTTCTGCATGCCCGCCGACAAGCGCAAGGCGCATGCCGTCAACGAGCGTAGCACGCACGCGCCGCAGACCCTCGCACAGTACAAGGCCTCGCACGGCCCCGGTTGCGGCTGCTGCTCGTCGGGCAAGACCGTCAAGAGCAAGGGATCGAGCGACCGAAAGAAGCCGGCCCGTCTGATGACCAAGACCGGGAGCGGCGCCAAGGGCTTTCCGACGGCGCGGCCCTGGATGATCAGTCACTAACCTTCGCGGTCGCCTGACGGCGGCGATCCGGACCAGCAAGTCAGTACAGGAGCGATCGACATGCTTCACGGCGACATTTCCAGCAGCAACGACACGGTCGGCGTCGCGGTGGTCAATTACAAGATGCCGCGTCTGCATACCAAGGCCGAGGTGCTTGATAACGCCCGCAAGATCGCCGACATGATCGTCGGCATGAAGCTCGGCCTGCCCGGCATGGATCTCGTGATCTTCCCGGAGTATTCGACGCAAGGCATCATGTACGACTCCAAGGAGATGTATGAGACCGCCTCCATGGTGCCGGGCGAAGAGACCGCGATCTTCGCGGAGGCCTGCCGCAAGGCCAAGGTGTGGGGCGTGTTTTCCCTCACCGGCGAGCGCCACGAGGAGCATCCGCACAAGGCGCCCTACAACACGTTGATCCTGATGAACGACAAGGGCGAGATCGTGCAGAAATATCGCAAGATCATGCCGTGGGTGCCGATCGAGGGCTGGTATCCCGGCAATTGCACCTATGTCTCCGACGGACCGAAGGGCCTGAAGGTCAGCCTGATCATCTGCGATGACGGCAACTATCCGGAGATCTGGCGCGACTGCGCCATGAAGGGCGCGGAGTTGATCGTGCGCTGCCAGGGCTACATGTATCCGGCCAAGGAGCAGCAGGTCATGATCTCCAAGGCCATGGCCTGGGCGAACAACGTCTACGTTGCCGTCGCCAATGCCGCCGGCTTCGATGGCGTCTATTCCTATTTCGGACACTCCGCCATCATCGGCTTCGACGGCCGCACGCTCGGCGAGTGCGGCGAGGAGGATTACGGCATTCAGTATGCGCAGCTGTCGAAGCATCTGATCCGCGACGCCCGCCGCAACGGCCAGTCGCAGAACCATCTCTACAAGCTGGTTCACCGCGGCTATACCGGCATGATCAATTCCGGCGACAGCCCGCGCGGCGTCGCGGCCTGTCCTTACGATTTCTACAAGAACTGGATCAAAGATCCCGAGGGTACGCGCGATATGGTGGAAGCGATGACGCGCTCGACGCCGGGGACCGACGAGTGCCCGATCGACGGCATCCCGAACGGCGCGGCAGCCAGTAACTATTGATCTGCTCGCGGCTCCGCGTTCTCCTCTGGAGGGGCGGGGCAATCGCATATGGAGCGATCTCGCCTGCGGCCATCCTTCGAGACGCCCGCCGTTGGCGGGCCCTCAGGATGAGGATCGAGGTTGCTGCGCCAGGTTCAACGGGCTCTGATGCTACTTAGCCTCATCTTAAGGAGACCGCGAAGCGGTCGTCTCGAAGGACGAGGCGCGCGTTCAGCTCGGGCAGCGGGATATATGCGATAGCCCTGCCCTCCAGGGGAGGGCAAGAAAGAGTGCTATCGCTTCTTCTCTTCGGGCCTGCGCGGAGGCCGCGGCGGCACGGGCGTTCCCGCCATCCTATTGGCGGTTTCGCTGACGTCGAGCAGGGAACGGCGGATGTCCTCGATATAGCTGGCCGATTTCTTCTTCATGACGCCGGCAAGCTCGTGCAGTCCCTGGATCTTCTCGAACAGCTCGTCGGCCTTGCCGTCGACGAAACCCGGCACCACGCCTTCGATCTTCGCGACCGCCTTGTCGAATCCCGCAAAGGCGCTGTCGACCTTGGCCATGACCGAATCGATCTCCGCGCCCTTGCTTCTGAGGTCAGCGGTATAGGTCTCGAACGTGTGCAGGCCGTCCTTGATCGCGGGGGCGTTGGTCACGATGGCGCGGTCGACGCTGTGCAGGGTTTCGACGATGGTTTCGGCGTCGCTGAGATCGGCCGTCAGCACGGGGATGCCGTCCGCATCCAGCGGCACCGGCGGCGCGGATGGGGCGCCGCCGATCAGCGAGATCGCAGCGACACCGGTGAGGCCCTGGAACTCGATGCCTGCCACGGTGTCCTTGCGGATCGGCGCGGTGTTGTCGAGCAACACCAGCGCCACGATCCTGCGGGGACTGTCCAGCTTGATCGACAGGATCTGGCCGGCCGGGACGCCGTCGAAATTGACCGGCCCACCACGGCGCAGGCCGCTGGCGGAGCCGCCTTCGAACACCACTCGCAGCTGGCTGCGGCTCTGGATGCTGCGCCATTTCTGCACGCCGAGCACGCTGCCGAATGCCACGGCGATCGCCGCCAGCATTGCCGTTCCGATTACAAGGTTGCTCGCGCGTGCCATGAGGCTGAGTTTAGAGCCAAAGCGGGAAGGTTGGAAGAAGGCCGCGATAGTACGTAGGGTGGGTTAGCGTAGCGTAACCCACCAACGCCTCGCGCGCCGTTGCACCGAATCGGTGGATTACGCTGCGCTGATCCACCCTACGGCACGACGCGGCATCAGCGTCCCCCGGCCCGCCTGGCGGCAGCATTGTTCAACACGATCAGGGCATCGACGGCCACCCCCGTCCTGGTGTTGATCAGGAACGGGTTGATGTCGATCGAGGCGATGCGATCGCCTGCATCCGCGATAAGGTTGGACAATCCGACCAGCGCCTTGACCGCCGAGGCCTCGTGCAGGGCGGGCCTGCCGCGATAGCCGCGCATCTTGATGCCGGCCTTGGTGCGGCCGATCAGGAGCCGTGCTTCGGCTTCGTCCAGCGGCGCGCCGGCGAGCGCGACGTCCTTCATCAACTCGATGTCGATGCCGCCGGTGCCGAACAGCACGACGGGACCCATCTCGGCATCGAGCGAGGCGCCGATCACCAGCTCGAGCTCGGCCTTGACCTGCTGCGCGATCAGGATGCCGTCGAGCTTTGGTTTGCCCTTGAGCTTCGCCACCCGCGCGGTGATGTCGGTGAACGCCTTCTTCACCTCGGCTGCGCTGTTGAGGTTCAGCACCACGCCGCCGATGTCGGACTTGTGCAGGATTTCCGCGCTGACGAGTTTTGCCACGACCGGAAATCCGATCTGCTTGGCAATCTTCACGGCGTCCGCCGCAGTCTGCGCGATCGCCTCCTTCGAGATCGGGATCCCGTAGGCCTTGAGCAGCTTCTTCGAGGCGACCTCGTCGAGCGCCGCGCCGGTCGCCGATGTCAACGTCTTCTCCA
The DNA here is from genome assembly GCF_058782905.1 of Bradyrhizobium sp. FW305-F6. NCBI lineage: Bacteria > Pseudomonadati > Pseudomonadota > Alphaproteobacteria > Hyphomicrobiales > Nitrobacteraceae > Bradyrhizobium > Bradyrhizobium sp. FW305-F6. The sequence continues at coordinate 1,838,573 of NZ_JBYSYD010000002.1, read as the reverse complement.
GCACGGCGCGCGCGGCGGGCTTCGAGCTTGAGACGATATCGGGCACCTCCTTGCGCAGCTTGGCGTAGTCGAGCAGCGACTTGATGGCGGTCACCGCACGGTCCAGGCCCTGCATGACGGCGAGATGCGGCAACGACTTCCGCAAATCCTTGGTGTATTCGGTGAAGCCGATCGACATCGCGCTGATATAGATCACCGGCTTGCCCGCCTTGCTCGCCATCTCGTCGACGATGCGTAAATTGCGCTCGCGCAGCTCATGCGGCGCCTTCGGCAGCTCGGCATCGACGATGACGATGTCGATATCGGGATCGTCGATCATCAGCTTGATCGATTTCATGTAGACAGAGGGATCGACCACCGCGGCAAAGCCGGCATCGAGCGGATTGCCGACGATCGAGCCGGGGCCGAGCATCTTCGCCAGCTCCGCGCTGACATGCGGGCTCAGCGGCGCGAAATCCAGGCCTTCGGCATAGAACGCGTCGATCAGCATGCCGCGCTTGCCGCCGGAGAGCGTTACGGCGGCGAGCCGATCGCCTTTTGGAACGGCCGCGTGCACGAAGCACTCGGTGGTCTCTATCAGCTCGTCGAGGCCGCCGACCCGAATCACCCCTTCGCGCGTCGCGATCGCGTCGAATGTCTCGATCGAGCCGGCGAGCGCGCCGGTATGCGCCATCGCCGCGGCGCGGCCGCCTTCGGAGGCGCCCAGCTTGAGCGCGATCACGGGCTTGCTCGCCGCGCGCGCCGCCTTGCAGGCGTCACGGAAGGCCTTGGTGTTGCGCACGCCTTCGAGGTAGACGACGATCACCTTGATGCTCGGATCCTCCGCGAAATAGCGCATCAGATCTGGCGTCTCGAGGCCGGCCTCGTTGCCGGTGGTCACCATGTAGCCGACGCCCACACCCCGGTCTTCCAGCGCCTGGCGGATCGCCATGACGATGGCGCCGGATTGCCCGGCGATCGCCACGGCGCCCTGTTCCATGGTGACGATGCGATCGTCGATATTGGTGAAGAGCTTTTCGCCGGCGCTCAAATTGCCGAGGCAGTTCGGGCCCGTGACGGCGAGCCCCGTCTCGCGCACGGCCGCCTGCAATTCGGCAGCGAGCTTCTGGCTTTCGTCATCCTGCAGCTCGCTGAAGCCGGAGGTGACGATGGTGGCCGAACGCGCGCCGGCCGCGGCAGCGTCGCGGATCACCTGTACGGCGAAGCGCGCAGGCACCAGCACGAGCACATGATCGGGCTTCTCCGGAAGACTCGCAAAGTCCTTGTAGCAGGGAACGCCCCAGACGGTATCGCGCTTGGCGTTGATCGGATAGAGCCCGCCTTCGAACCCGTACTTGACCAGATTGTTCCAGATACGCTCGGCATAATTGCCGGGCTTGTCGGTCGCGCCCACCAGCACGATATTTTGCGGGTGCAGCATCGCATGGATGCCCTTGACGACACCGGCCGCGTCAGGCGGTGGAGACCATCGGCACTGCGAAACCGACCCGGCAGGCACCTGAGCTTCCATTTCCGACCTCACCTGTTGTTGTTCTTGGCGGTGCGTCGCTCTGTTCTATGGCGAGTTCTCTGGAGTGGCAACCATGCGGTATGCCGTGCAATGGAATGAGAAGCGTTGCGGTCGAGCGTTGCGGATCGTATTCATCGACTTCGATCATTGGTTTCGATCAAGGTGGCGCGCAGGACGTAGCGCTCGGGGCCGGACACGACGGCGTCGAACGGCCAACAGGTCGTGAGCACGAGCTCGGCCTCCCGTGTTGCGGGGTCGATGCCCGACGCATCATAACGAACGACGGCCGAGGAATCCGCGCGAAAGCGAAAATGCTTGCCGTCATTGCGCGTGACATCGATGACCTCGCCGAGGGACACATTCCGCAGGAAGCGGAAATGCGTGTCGCGATGCGCTGCGTAGACGGCAACGCCGCGCTCGCCTGCAGCCACGGTTCCGCTGATATGGCCCGGCCCGAACGCAAGCGCCTGGCCGCTGGTGCCCTCCAGCACGATCGCGCTGGCACCGATCCGCTTGACCTCGATCCGCGCGACCGGCCAGGTGTCGGCCCACGACCAGGGCTTCACCGCCATGCCGGTCGCCACGCTCCGGTCGAACGCCCGCTCCAGCAGCACCTGCGCCAGCCAGGCCTTGGCATGGATATAAGCGCCGTCACCGAACAGGATGAGCCCGATCAGCGTCAGTACCAGGGGAGAGATGAGGCGGGGCATTGTGTATCTCTTGTTTCGTCGTTCCGGGGCTCGCGCAGCGAGAACCCGGAACCTCGAGATTCCGGGTTCGGCTCTGCGAGCCGCCCCGGAATGACGATGAAAAATGGCGCGCGCGGCCGTTTTGAAGGGACGGGCAGCCGCGCGCGCTAACAGAGGAGTTCGGGGGCTCCTCTCTCAAGCGGCGTCGGTGAGCAAGGGCCGACGCCGGTTGAACACGAACAGGATCAAGGCGAGCACGATGAGGATGAAACCAGCGATCATCTTCAACTCGGCCGAGGTCGCGGTCTTGGGCAGGCGGATCGCGTCGGGCGCAGCAGGCGTCGGCCGTCGCGTTGCCGGCTGATTGCGCGCGTCGGCATGGCGTTCCCGTAGTTGTGCCGGCGTCGGATGCGGTCGCTCGCCGAACACCTTCTCGAAGTCCCAGCCCGCGGGCAAATTGACCGGCAGCTCGCTGAGCATGAGCGGTGCGCCCTCCGGACGGCTCGGCGTCTTGTCGACGGCGACGAGGCTGGTCAGCCGCGTGACGATCTGATGGTCGAGCGCCAGCGCCAGGATCGTCTTGTCGGAATCTTCGGGTGTGATCTCACGCAGGGTGCGCGCCACCTCCGCATCGGCGATCTTGCGCCTGGCCCAGAGCTTCGACAGGCCCCTGCCTTCGGCGGCGTTTTGCAGCGGCAGCGTCACCGTCCACGGATGGTCGCCGACGCGGCCCTTGATCTCGAGCGAGCCTGCGAGCTTGTCGAGCCTGGCCGCCAGCACCAGCGGCTCGTCGCGGTAGACGTCGGGGATGATCGCCGGCGTGACGTCGGCCTTGGCCTCCGAGAATCGTGCGGTGAGGCCGGTCACCGCCGGATTTTCCAGCTTGGCGAACAGGCCGCGCATGCGCTCCTCCACCTGCTCGGCGGAGCCGATATGGGTGAAGGCGCCGCGGCCGAGCTCTGCGGCGCGGGTCATCAGATAAGTGTTGGGCGCCGATCCGATGCCGACCATGAAGACGCGCGAGCGCCCGCGCATCGTCGTGATCGCATCGAACAATTGCTGCTCGTTGCCGATCGCGCCGTCGGTCAGGAACACGACCTGGCGGACCATGCCGGCCTCGCCGAGCTTGTCGGTGAGAGCGGCGCGCATCGCCGGCACCATCTCGGTGCCTCCGCGCGCCTGCAACGCGCCGACGAACGAGGTCGCCTCTGCGACACGCGCGGCATCCGCCGTCACCGAGGCCGGAAACAGCACGTCCATGGTGTCGTCGAAGCGGATCACGTTGAAGCGGTCATGCGGCTGCAGGCGGCCGAGGGCATAGAGCAGGCTCGCTTTGGCCTGGACGATGGAGGTGCCGCCCATCGAGCCGGAATTGTCGATCACGAAAACCACCTCGCGCGGCAGCGGCGTCTGCGCAGCCTGCTCTGCGCTCGGTGGGGTGACGAAGGCGAGCAGGTATTCGGCATCGCCGACGCGCTCGCGGAACAGCCCGACCGAGGGCGCTTTTTCCGCAGCCGGCTTCCAGGTCAGCTCGAAGTCACGGTCGGCCGGCACGGTGCCGTCCGCGAGCGTGACCACGCGCGTCGTGTTGTCCGGGCTCTCTATCTTCACGTTGTGATGGTGGCTCTTGACTTCACCGAGCGCGAAGCCGGCCTTGAGGCGTACCGTGATGCTGGTCGGGTTGACCGGCGCATTCCTGGCGGGATCCAGCACAGGCGGCGAAATGCGGTCACGATCCGGCACCGGGTCTGACGTCGCCGCGCCCCAACCCGAGCCATCCTTGCGGAAGTCGACACTCTGGACGATCGGCGCGGGATTGTAGCGCGGGCCGACCACGAGCGGCAGGCGCAACGAATATTCGTTGCCGACTTGATGCACCGGCTCCTGGTACTCGATCTGTACCAGCACGGTTTCGCCGGGACCGATATTGGCGACCGAGTTGGTGAAGATGTTCGGCCGTTCCTGCTCGGTGAGCGCGGCCTTCCGGCCGGCGCGCCGCGCTTCCTCGTAGATCACGCGCGCCTGCTGCCGCTCCTTGATGTCGCCGACGATGATGCGATCGCCGACCACCATCTTCAGCGTGTCGACGGCGCCGCCGGCCGCGAGCGGGTAGACATAGGTTGCCTCGACCCAATGCTTGGTCGGATTGCGGAATGCCTGTGTGACGCGGGCGCGCAAGGTCGGGCCAGACACTGTGATGTCGATGTCGGTCCCAAGGCGGATCGCCTCTAGGGTGGCGCCGTCTTCCTTGAGCAACAGGCTGCCCGATCGCGCCTCGCCCGGTTGGAGCAGGCTGGCCCGTTCGGTCGTTGCCGACCAGCTCGTCCCGAAGCTCACCAGCAGAGCGAGGAAAGCGATCAGCATCACCGCGACGCCTTGGGCGAGGAGAAACAATCCGACCTTGATCAGCCGGCTCAAGAGTGGGTGATCGTCGCTTTCGGCGGTGTCGAAGGTGTCCATTTGGCCTGCTCCCGAAACATGTTTGCTGGCCTTCAGCATCCGCCGGGAGGGACTGATGTCGCGAGCAGAATGATCGGTAATGTTCCGCCGCGGCCGGCCCCCGGCAGGCCGCCGCCGGGTGGCCATGTGCGGTTTTGTGCTGGTTTGTCCGCCCTGCTAGGATGGCCCCCCAGGGCAGGGCCGACGATGCAGATGCAGGATAAGATCACCGACAAGCAGCTTTCGGACGAGCAGAGCCGGGAGATCGCCGAGACCATTCGCGAGGAGCTCGCCCGGCGCCGGATCTCCCGGCAGGCGCTGGCCGAGCAGGCCAAGCTCAGCCTGTCGACGCTGGAGAAGGTGCTCGGCGGCCGGCGGCCGTTCACGCTGGCGACGACAGTCCGGCTGGAGCAGGCGCTCGGTGTCTCCTTGCGCAGAAGCGTTGTCGTGGCGACGCCACCGGCCGCAAACGACGTCGCGCCCGACAGTCTGGGCTCCTATGCCCATCGCGCGGTGACCTGGCTCGAGGACGTCTACATCACCCTGCGACCGTCGTTCGGCGACAAGGATGCGATCTTCGCCTATCGCACCGAGATCGCGTGGGAGCCGAAGGTCTCCTCGCTGGTTTTTCGGGAGGGCGATCGGACCGATGCCGCTTACGAGCATACCGGCGAGGTGGCTGTTCCCCATCAGTCCGGCTTCATCTACCTCGTGATCATCAAGCACGGCCAGCATCGCGTGATCACGGTGTCGCGGCCGACGGTATCAGGCGAGATGTACGGCATCATCTCGACGCTCCGCGCCGGGCCCGGCTCGCAGCTCACGCCGATCGCCGCGCCGATCGCCTATGTGCCGATCAGGAATGTTGCGAACCCGTCTTTGGGACGGGTCGCCGTCGGCGATGCCAACTATGAGCTGTACCGGAAGCACCTGCGCCGCACGGTGGAAGAGCCGTTCGCGCTGTTCTTGCCGGCATAACCTCGCTCGATCTCGTTCACTTGAAAAGATAGCGGCCTTTTTTGGCCGCTATCTGTCGCGAGCGTATCCGACCGGTCCGGACTAGCCCCCGGTCTCGGCGCTGATGATGTCGCCGAACAGCTCCCACTGGCCCGCCTTGAAGCGGATCATCTTGAGCTGCTCGATCGGTGCGAAGTCGTTGGGGCCGGTGTTGATCTTGATGCCGGGGATCAGCGTATCGGGCGCGAAGTCCTTCAGGCTCGCGGCCTGCTTCATCACGTTCTCGCGCGTGAGGTTATCCCCGCACTGCTTCAAGGTCTGGACCAGGGTCTGCGCGGCGGCATAGCCATAGACGACGTTGGTGTCCGAGACGTTGGCGCCGGGCATGTACTTGTCGATGAACGCCATGAACTTCTTCATGCCTTCGTCGTCCTTCCATTGCGGGTCGGACGCGTCCTTCAGATAGCTTGCCGACAGCACGCCTTCCGACGCATCGAAGCCGGCGGGCTTCATCACCGCGCCGATCGAGATCGACACGTCGGTCATCAGATGCATCGGCTTCCATTCGAGCTCGGCGATCTTCTTGATCGCCTGTGCCGCGAATTTCGGCGTCGAGATGTTGACGAAGACGTTCGCGCCGGTGCCCTTCAGCTTGACGATATGGGAATCGATCGACGGCTCGCTGGTCTCGTAGCTTTCTTCCGCAACGATGAGTGAAGAGGCCTTGTCGCCGAAATCTCCTTGATGCCGGCGACGTAGTCCTTGCCGAAATCGTCGTTGGCATAAAAGATCGCGACCTTCGCGTCGGGCTTCGCCTGCAGGATGTACTTGGCGAAAATCCGCGCTTCGACCCGGTAGCTCGGCTGGAAGCCCATGGTCCAGGGGAAGCCCTTGGGGTCGTTCCACTTGCTGGCGCCGGTCGCCAGGAAAAGCTGCGGGACCTTCTTGGCGTTGTGATATTTCTGCACGGCGGTCTGTGTGGGCGTGCCCAGCGCGTTGAAGACCAGGAACACCTCGTCGCTCTCGATCAGCTTGCGGACCTGCTCGACCGTTTTCGGCGGCGAATAGCCGTCATCATAGGAGATCCAGTTGATCTTGCGGCCGTTGATGCCGCCCTGGTCGTTGATCATCTTGAAATAGGCTTCCTCGGTCTTGCCGATGATGCCGTAGGCGGAAGCGGGACCGGAATAGGCCTCGACATTGCCGATCCTGATCTCGGTGTCGCTGGCACCGGTATCGTATTTCTTCTGTGCGAAGGCGCCCTGAACCGAGATCAAGGTCAGGGCCGTCGCCGCGGCAAGCAGAGCGAGTTTCTTGTTCTTCATGGAAATTCCTTGGCGTTTCTTGTGGGTTGGGCAGGCACGTCAAAAGGAAAAGCGCCCCGGAGGGCGCTTCGATCAGGCTGTAGCCACCTTCTTGTCGATCTCGGAGGCGACAGAAAACTCCTTGCGCAAGGTCGGCTTGTGGATCTTGCCGGTGGCGTTGCGCGGCAAGGCATCGACGAAGCGAATCTGGCGCGGGCATTTGAAGCGCGCCAGATTGGCCGCGCAATGGGCGACAACCTCGGTCTCCGTCAGTTTCTGGCCGGGCTTGACCGCGACGATGGCAAGGCCGACCTCGCCCCATTGTGCATCGGGGATGCCGATCACGGCAGCTTCGGCGACGGCACCGAGCTGATGCAGGACGTTCTCGACCTCGGCCGGGTAGACGTTCTCGCCGCCGGAGATGTACATGTCCTTCCAGCGGTCGACGATGTAGTAGAAGCCCTCCTCGTCGACGCGCGTGGCGTCGCCCGTATGAAGCCAGCCGTCGGTGAAGGAGGTCCTGTTCGCCTCAGGCCGGTTCCAGTAGCCGGGCGTGATGTTGGGGCCTCTGACCCAGAGCTCGCCGAGCTCGCCGACATCGGCGTCGCTGCCGTCGGGGCGCACGATGCGCACTTCCGTGTGTAGCACCGGTTTGCCGGCAGAGCCGGCCTTGCGCGCGGCATCCTCGCGGTCGAGCACCAGTACGGCGGGCGAAGTCTCGGTCATGCCGTAGCCCTGCTGTAGCGCGACACCGCGCGCCTCCCACACTTTCAGCAGCGGCACCGGCATCGGAGCGCCGCCGACACCGCCGACGATCAGCCGGCTGAGGTCTGTCGTCGCAAAGGCCGGGTGCTGCGCCATGAACTGGTAGATCGCCGGCACGCCGAAGAACACGTTGATGCCCTGCGCGGGGTCGTCGATCAGGCCGAGCGCGGTGCCGGGATCGAAGGCGCGCATGATCATCACGGTGCCGCCGGCGTGCAGCACCGGATTGGTGTAGCAATTCAGCCCGCCGGTGTGGAACAGCGGCAGCACGGTGAGGAGCACCGAGGCCGGCCCGATGCAGGCGGGGCCGCCGAGATTGACGCAGTTCCAGAACGTCATGCCATGGGTGATGGTCGCGCCCTTCGGGTGCCCCGTCGTGCCCGAGGTGTACATGACGGTGGAGACGTCATCGAGCGTGACGTCTTCGGCGCGGTCGAGCGGTTTCGCGTCGGCGATACCGGCTTCATAGGTGCCGCCGGGGCCGAGCAGCAGGCTGGTCGCAACGTTGCAGAGCTTTGCGACGGCGAGCGCCGTCTCGGCGAGGTCGGCATCGTGGATCATCACCTTCGGCGCGCAATCTGCAGTGATGAATTGGAGCTCGGGAACGGTGAGACGCGTGTTCAGCGGCACGAAGATGGCACCCAGCCGTCCGCAGGCGAACTGCACCTCCAGCGTATCGGTCGTGTTCAGAGCCAGCACGGCGACGCGGTCGCCCCGCGAGACCTTCAACGTGTGACGCAGGAACGAGGCGAGGCGCGAGACGCGGGCGTCGAGCTGCGAGTAGCTGAAGCGGCGCTCGCTCGCGAGGTCGATCACCGCAACCTTGTTCGGCGTGCGGCGGCCATGATGGGCAATCCAGTCGTAGTAGCGAACGGCCAAGAAGTCCTCCCTCGGCGGTCGGGGCCGCCCTCCACCTTGCCGCCCGTGCAGAATGCCCGGTATGGCGCCGGCGCCAGCCGGAGTTTGTGCAGTAACTTTTTTGATCCGGAGTTAGCCTGTGCGGGACGAAAATCGTCTTGCGTGGAGTTGCTAGGTCATGGGCTGCGGTGGAGCAGCTCACATGGCCAGCCACTCCGCGCAAGTGAATGGCAAATGTTCCAGCCATGGTGGGCGGGCGAATCCGCCAACAGGGCGAGAGTGCGATGAAGAGCCCGTTCTATACCGCCGAGCATGATGCCTTCCGCGACGTCATGCGCCGTTTCGTCGAGAAGGAGATCACCCCGTTCGCCCATGAGTGGGACGAGGCCGGTGAATTCCCGCGCGCGCTCTATCGCAAGGCGGCCGAGATTGGTCTTCTGGGACTGGGATTCCCCGAGGAGTTTGGTGGCATCGCGGCGGATCAGTTCATGAAGATCGTGGCGAGCCAGGAGCTGGCGCGGGCCGGGGCCGGCGGCGTCAGCGCCAGCCTGATGAGTCACACCATCGGCTCGCCGCCGATCGCGCGTGCCGCGCGTCCCGAGGTGAAGGCCCGTGTGCTGCCGCAGGTGCTGGCGGGCGAGAAGATCTCCGCGCTCGCGATCACCGAGCCTGGCGGCGGCTCCGATGTCGCGAACCTGCGCACCCGCGCGCGGCGCGACGGCGATCACTACGTCGTGAGCGGTGAGAAGACCTTCATCACCTCAGGCATGCGCGCCGATTATCTGACCGTGGCGGTGCGCACCGGTGGCGAGGGCGCCGGCGGTGTCAGCCTGCTCCTGATCGAAGGCAGCACGCCCGGCCTGTCGCGGACCAAGCTGAAGAAGATGGGCTGGTGGGCCTCGGACACCGCGACGCTGCATTTCGACGAATGCCGCGTGCCGGTCGAAAACCTGATCGGCGAGGAGGGGCAGGGCTTCAAGATCATCATGCAGAACTTCAACAGCGAGCGCATGGGCATGGCGGCCAGCTGCACTGCCTTCGCCCGGGTCTGTCTCGACGAGGCGGTCGCCTACGCCAGGGAGCGCAAGACCTTCGGCAAGCCGCTTGCCCAGCATCAGGTCATCAGGCACAAGATCGTCGACATGGCGCAGAAAGTCGCGGCTTCGCAAGCAATGCTGGAGATGTTGGCCTGGCGCCTGGAGCAGGGCGAAAGCCCGGTCGCGGAGATCTGCATGATGAAGAACCAGGCGACGCAGACCATGGCGTTCTGCGCCTCCGAGGCCGTGCAGATCTTCGGCGGCGCCGGCTTCATGCGCGGCATCAAGGCCGAACGCATCTATCGCGAGGTCAAGGTCAACGCCATCGGCGGCGGCACCGAGGAGATCATGAAGGATCTGGCTTCGAGGCAGATGGGGTTGTGACTACGGCTGTCATTCCGGGGTGCGAAGCGCAGCGGAGCGAGCCCGGAATCCATCGGGCCGCAGACACCTTGGAGAAATGGATTCCGGGCTCGCGCTGCGCGCGCCCCGGAATGACGAGAGGACGAAATGCTATTCACTGCCGACCACGACGACATCCGCCGCTCTCTGCAGAAATTCATCGCCAATGAGATCAATCCTCATGTCGATGAGTGGGAGAAGGCCGACATCTTCCCGGCCCACGAGCTGTTCAAGAAGATGGGGAGCCTCGGCTTCCTCGGCCTGAACAAGCCCACCGAATTCGGCGGCTCGGGTCTCGACTATTCCTACGCGCTGATGATGGCCGAGGAGCTCGGGGCCATCACATGCGGCGGCGTGCCGATGGCGATCGGGGTGCAGACCGACATGGCGACGCCGGCGCTGGCGCGGTTCGGCTCCGATGATGTGCGGCGCGAATTCCTGGCGCCGTCGATCTCGGGCGATTACGTCGCCTGCATCGGCGTCTCCGAGCCGGGCGCAGGTTCGGATGTCGCCTCGATCAAGACGAGTGCGCGCTCCGACGGCGACGATTACGTCATCAACGGCGGCAAGATGTGGATCACCAACGGCACCCAGGCCGACTGGATCTGCCTGCTCGCCAACACCGGCGACGGGCCGGTTCACCGCAACAAGTCGCTGATCTGCGTCCCCATGAAGAGCAAGGGCGTCACTGTCGCGCGCAAGCTCGACAAGATGGGCATGCGTTCCTCCGACACCGCGCAGATCTTCTTCGACAATGTCCGCGTGCCCAAGCGCAACCGGATCGGCGAGGAGGGCAAGGGCTTCACCTACCAGATGATCCAGTTCCAGGAGGAGCGGCTGTGGGGCGCGGCGGCCTGCCTGAAGTCGCACGAATACATCATCAACGAGACCATCGCGTACACCCGCAACCGCAAAGCCTTCGGCCAGAGCATCCTCGACAACCAGGTCGTGCACTTCAAGCTTGCGGAGATGCAGACCGAGGTCGAGCTGCTGCGCGCGCTGATCTATCGCGCCGCCGAGCAACTGGTGGCGGGCGAAGACGTGACGCGGCTTGCGACCATGGCCAAGCTCAAGGCCGGCCGGCTCGGCCGAGAGCTTACTGACGCCTGCTTGCAATATTGGGGCGGAATGGGCTTTACCAACGAGACGCCGGTCAGCCGCGCCTATCGCGACAGCCGCCTGACCTCGATCGGCGGCGGTGCCGACGAGGTCATGCTGATGGTCCTGTGCAAGATGATGGGCACGTTGCCCGGCAGCAAAGGGAGTGCTTGATGATCACGCTCTATCATTGCGACGCTGCGCGCTCGTTCCGTCCGCTCTGGATGCTGGAGGAGATGGAGCTGCCGTACGAATTGAAGATGCTGCCATTCCCGCCGCGGGTGTTCGCCAAGGACTATCTGGCGCTCAATCCGCTCGGTACGATTCCCTTCCTGATCGATGGCGAGACGAAGATGACGGAATCTTCCGGCATCTGCCATTATCTCGGCATCAAATACGCCCCGACGCCGCTGATGGTCGGTCCGGAAGAACCCGCTTACGGCGCCTTCCTGAACTGGATGTATTTCAGCGACGCCACGTTAACCTTCCCGCAAACGCTGGTGCTGCGATACAGCCAGCTCGAGCCGGAGGAACGGCGCAATCCGCAGGTTGCCGGCGACTACGCCAAATGGTTCCTGGGACGCCTGCGAGCCGTGGAGGCAGCGACTGCAAATGCCGAAACTTTGTGCGCCGGCCGCTTCACCGCCGCGGACATCGTCATCGGCTACGCGCTTCGCCTGGCGAGTAACATCGGGCTGGCCAAGGATTTTGGGCCAAATGTCGCAGCCTATTGGGCACGCCTCCAGCAGCGCGACGGCTTCAAGCGCGCCGTTGCTGCGGAGCAAAAGGCGGGTGCCGAGCAGAATGTTGCGCCAAGAGTGAGGGCGTAACTGCGGACACGGTCGTTCCGGGGCGCGCAATAGCGCGAACTCCGGTGCGCCGTCGCGCACCTGAGAATCTCGAGGTTCCCCGGTGCGCAATTGCCCACCTGAGGTTCGGTCCTGCGGACCGTCGCCGGAACGACGATTTTTTGCGCGCGATGACAGCGCTATCCCACCGTGACAGCGCCCAAATTTCCGCTAAGGTGACCTCCGTCCGCAGCGGCCAGAGAGCCGCGCGAGGAGGATCCCAATGGAAGATAAAGGTCGCGAATCCGACCATTTGATGCTGATCACGCCCGAGCGCGTTTTCTATGCCGGGCTGCTCGGCCGTCCCCGCAAGCGCACCCCCGGTAGCTGCCACGTCTATGTGGCGGTGAAGGCCAGTCTGCATTTGACCGTCGACGACGTCCATACCTCGGACGAATTGGTCGTGACCCTGCCGAACCAGCGGCACACCATCGCCAGCGACTATCGCACCGTCGTCAGCGTGACGCTGGAGCCGGAGAGCGTGCCGGATGGCGTGATCGAGGCGCTGGCCGAGCGGCTGCGCGGTCCGGACAAGGCCTTCTATGCCCGCAAAATTCTCGCCGCCTACGCGCTGCTGCGCCAGCGCCGCTACGGCGACATCACCACCGCCGAGTTCGATGAGATGTGCTTTGGCGAAGCGCTGCCGCGCCGCGTGCTCGATCCCCGCGTGATGCGTGCGGTCGCCCGCATCGGACGCTTCTCCGGCGAGCCGGTGACGGCGGATACGTGTGCGGCGGAGGCGGGCCTCTCGGCCTCGCGCTTCCTGCATCTGTTCAAGGAAGAGACCGGCATCTCCTTCCGCTCGTTCCGCGCCTGGAAGCGCGCACGGCATCTACTGCACTTCGCCAACCAGGACCTCAACCTCGCCCATCTCGCGCAGGACATCGGCTATCCCGATTCCACGCATTTCAGCCACTCGATCCGTCGCTTCTACGGCTTGAAGCCGCGCGCGATCTTCGTCGGCTCGCGCGACCTTGCGATCTATCGCAGCACCGAGACGGTGCGGATGGCGGAGGCTTCGTAACTTCGTAGGGTGGGTTAGCCGATCAGATGCGCGAAGCGCAGCTGCTCGCGTAACCCACCTCTTCAATTTCCACGGAGGCAGGCAGTGGTGGGTTACGCCTTCGGCTAACCCACCCTACGAATTCGTCGTTTTTCCCAGCTTCTCCGCGCAAGAAGCCGCATGCTTCGCGTCCCATGATCGCAAGCGTTGAATTCTCAACGTGCGAGATATCTTGGCATGACCGACAAGGCCGTCATCACCTGTGCGCTGAACGGCGTGCTCACCGACCCGAAGCAGCACAACGTGCCCGTGACGCCCGAGCAGATGGCGCGCGAGGCCAAGGCTGCATTCGACGCCGGCGCCTCCGTCATGCACATCCATTTGCGGCAGCAGGCGCCGGGCAAGGGACACCTGCCGTCCTGGGAGGTTGCGGTCAGCAAGGAGATCCAGCAGGCGATCCGCGAAGCCTGCCCCGGTGTCATCATCAACCACACCTCGGGCGTGTCAGGGCCGAACTACTCCGGCGCGCTCGATTGCATCCGCGAAACGAAGCCAGAGATTGCCGCCTGCAACGCCGGCTCGCTGAACTATCTGAAGGTGAAGGCCGACAACAGCTGGGCCTGGCCGCCGATGATGTTCGACAATGCGGTCGAGAAGGTGAAGGACTATCTCGACGTCATGAACGCGGTCGGCACCATCCCGGAGTTCGAGTGCTTCGACGTCGGCATTGTCCGCTGCGTCGGCATGTACACCCAAGTCGGCATGTACAAGGGGCCGCTCGAATACAATTTCGTCATGGGCGTCGCTTCCGGCATGCCTGCCGACCCTGAATTGCTGCCGATCCTGATCAAGCTGAAGCGGCCCGAAGCGCATTTCCAGGTCACCGCCATCGGCCGCGAGGAGATCTGGCCGCTGCACCAGCGCTGCGCCGAGCTCGGCGGCCACCTGCGCACGGGCCTCGAGGACACCTTCTATCTCGCCGACGGCAAGAAGGTGACCTCGAACGGGCAACTGATCGAAGCCGTCGCCGCCTGCGCAAGGCGAGCGGGCCGCGAGATCGCGAGCCCGGCCGAAGCGCGCAAGATCTTTGGGACGAATCGCTGAATATCCCCGTCGTTCCGGGGCGATGCGCAGCATCGAACCCGGAACCTCGAGATTCCGGGTTCACGCTTCGCGTGCCCCGGAATGACGATCAAGGTCTGTCATGTCCATCCTCGAAAACACCATCTCCCCCGGCAGCGCCGCCTACCAGGCCAACCGTGACGGCATGCTCGGCCTGATCGATCGCATGCGCGCGCTCGAAGAGCGCACGCGGGCGGCGTCGGCGGCGGCAAAGGACCGTTTCCACAAGCGCGGACAATTGCTGCCGCGCGAGCGCGTCGCGCTGGTGCTCGATCCCGGAGCGCCCTTCATCGAGCTGTCGACGCTCGCGGGCTACATGTTCGACGTGCCCGATCCGAACAAGAGTGTGCCCGGCGGTGGCGTCATCGCCGGCATCGGCTTCGTCTCGGGTATCCGCTGCATGGTCAGCGCCAACGACGCCGGTATCGACGCCGGGGCGCTGCAGCCTTACGGCCTCGACAAGACCCTGCGGGTGCAGGAGCTCGCGCTGGAGAACAAGCTGCCTTATGTCCAGCTGGTCGAGAGCGCCGGCGCCAATCTCTTGCGCTATCGCGTCGAGGATTTTATCCGCGGCGGCAACATCTTTCGCAATCTGGCGCGGCTTTCCGCTGCGGGTCTGCCGGTTGTCACCGTCACGCACGGCTCCTCCACCGCGGGCGGCGCGTATCAAACAGGCCTGTCCGACTACATCGTCATGGTCCGCGGCCGCACCCGCGCCTTCCTCGCGGGGCCGCCGCTGCTGAAGGCCGCCACCGGCGAGATCGCGACCGAGGAAGAGCTCGGCGGCGCCGAGATGCACACGCAGATCTCCGGCCTCGGTGACTATCTCGCCGAAGACGATCGCGACGCCCTGCGCATCGCGCGCGAGATCATGGCCGCCCTGGAATGGGAGCGCCCCGGCCGGCTGACGCCAGAATTCAAGCCGCCGCGCTACGACCAGGACGAGCTGCTCGGCATCATGCCGATGGACCACAAGCGTCCCGTCGACATGAAACAAGTGATCGCGCGCATCGTCGACGATTCCAACTTCACCGAGATGGCGCCGAATTACGGGCCCGCCACGGTGTGCGGCCATGCCCGTATCGAAGGGCAGGCCATCGGAATCATCACCAACAACGGCCCGCTGGATCCCGCCGGCGCCAACAAGGCCACGCACTTCATCCAGGCCTGTTGCCAGACCCGCACGCCGATCCTCTATCTCAACAACACCACCGGCTACATGGTCGGCAAGGCCTATGAGGAAGCCGGCATGATCAAGCACGGTTCCAAGATGATCCAGGCCGTCACCTCGGCGACGGTGCCGCAGATCACCATCTATTGCGGCGCCTCGTTCGGTGCCGGCAATTACGGCATGTGCGGTCGTGGCTTCCATCCGCGCTTCTGCTTCTCCTGGCCCAATGCCAAGACTGCCGTGATGGGCGGCGAGCAGGCCGCAGAGACCATGGCGATCGTGACCGAGGCCGCCGCGGCGCGCCGCGGCAAGCCGATCGAGAAGGACAGACTGGAGGCCATGAAGACTGAGATCATCGGCGTGTTCGATGGGCAGATGGACGTGTTCTCGACCAGCGCCCGCGTGCTCGACGACGGCGTGATCGATCCGCGCGACACCCGCGCGGTACTGTCGGAAGTGCTCGCGATCTGCCGCGAGGGCGATGCGCGCACGCCGCAGCGCATGCAATTCTCGGTGGCCCGCCCATGAGGAACGGATCAGTGCAGCACCGGCCGTTCTTCAGGGTTCTGGTCGCCAATCGCGGCGAGATTGCACTCCGCGTGATTCGGAGCGCGCGAAAACTCGGCCTCGGTGTCGTCGCCGTCTATTCGGATGCGGATCGCGATGCGCTCCATGTGAAGCAGGCGGATCAGGCCGTGCGCATCGGCGAAGCCCTGCCGGCGCAATCCTATCTCAACATTCCCGCGATCATTGCCGCGGCCAAGGCGAGCGGCGCCGATGCCGTTCACCCCGGCTACGGCTTCCTCGCCGAAAACGAAGACTTCGCGCAGGCCTGCAAGGATGCCGGTCTCGTCTTCATCGGCCCGTCGCCACAGGCGATCGAGGCGATGGGCAACAAGGCCGGCGCCAAGGAGATCATGAAGAAGGCCGGCGTGCCCTGCGTGCCCGGCTACCAAGGTGCGGACCAGGGCGACGAGGTCATGCTCGCCGAAGCCAGGAGGATCGGCTTTCCCGTGATGATCAAGGCGGTCGCGGGAGGCGGCGGCCGGGGCATGCGGCTGGTCTCCGACGCGGCCTCGTTTCCCGATGCGCTGCGCAGTGCGCGTTCCGAGGCGAAAGCCGCGTTCGGCGATCCCACCGTCATCCTCGAACGCGCCATCCAGAACCCGCGCCACATCGAGATCCAGGTGTTCGGCGACAGCCACGGCAATGCCATCCATCTCGGCGAGCGCGACTGCTCGGTGCAGCGGCGGCACCAGAAGCTGATCGAGGAGGCGCCGTCGCCCGCCGTGACGCCGGAGCTGCGAGCCAGGATGGGCGAGGTCGCTGTATCAGCGGTGAAGGCGCTCCGCTACGAGGGCGCCGGCACGCTCGAATTCCTGCTCGATGCGGGCGGCGCGTTCTACTTCATGGAGATGAACACGCGGCTCCAGGTCGAGCATCCCGTCACGGAAGCCGTCACCGGGCTCGATCTCGTCGAGCTGCAATTGCGCGTCGCCCGCGGCGAGCCGCTGCCGGTGAAACAGCAGGACATTCGTTTCGAAGGTCACGCCATCGAGGTGCGGCTGTGCTCGGAGGATGCATCGCAGGATTTCATGCCGCAATCCGGCTGTATGGCGCGCTGGCAGGTGCCGGACGGCATCCGCGTCGAGCACGCGCTGCAATCGGGCTCGGTGATCCCGCCATTCTACGATTCCATGATCGCCAAGGTGATCAGCCACGGCGCCACGCGCGAGGAGGCGAGGGGCAGGCTGATCGTCGGCCTCGAGCAGCTCACGGCGTTTGGCGTGACCACGAACCAGGCGTTCCTGTTGTCCTGCCTGCGTCATCCCGGCTTTGCCAGGGGCGAGGCAACGACGGCGTTCATCGGCACCCACCGCGACGAGCTGCTTGCGCCGCGGGCGGACGCAGCATTCGAGCCAGCGCTGGCGGGCCTGCTGCTCTACGTCACCAATCCGCGCGCGCCATCGTGGCAAAGTGGGAGGAGCCTCGCCGCCACCTTTCCGCTGCCGGCGAAAATCGAAATCGGCGGCCATGCGCAAGAGCTCGACATCACGCGTGAGCGCGACGGCAGCTACACCGTCGCGACAGGCGATCGCCGGGACGGGTTCGAGATCGACCAGTTCGAGGCGGAAGTGATCCGCTTTCGCCACGACGGCGTGATGGACAGCGCAAAATTCCTGCGCGATGGCGATCGGCTCTACCTCCAGCATCGCGGCATCCCGCTCGTCGTGATTGATCTCACACTGGCCGCGCCGAAAGCTGCTGCGACGCTTGGTGGTGATGGCAAGGTTCGCGCTGCCATGAACGGCCGCGTCGTTGCCGTCCTGGTCAAACCGGGCGACCGCGTCGCCGCCGGCCAGCCGGTGCTGACGCTCGAGGCGATGAAGATGGAGCACGTCCACAAGGCTGGTATCGACGGCGTGGTCAGCGCGATCGACGTCGCCGAGGGCGACCAGGTCACGACGGGCCGGATCGTGGCGGAGATCGGTGCGAGGTAGCCTCCCCACAATGGCGAGCCGCGAAGCAACGCGAGGCAGATCGAACGAAAATCCAGCTATTTCTGCCAGTTACCGGTTCACAAGAACTTCTTTTCGGGCGCATTGAACATTGTTCAATCATGCGCTACCAATATTGAACGATGTTCAATCATTGGAGCTGCGCATGCTGCCCGTCGATCACCCCGTAGGAGCGACCCCTGCCAGGCTGCCTTCAGCAGCGCGCCGCTTCGCAGTCGGCCGGCTGGATGCCCGCGAAAAATACCTGGGCGGTGCGCTCCTCGCCCTGACCCTCACCGCGCTGCTGGCGCCCGCGATGCCCGCCTCCGCCTGGCACATCCCGCACTTCGTCGACAGCCGCGCCTGGCTCGGCATACCCAACGCCGGCGATGTGCTGAGCAATCTCGCCTTCCTCGCCATGGGTGTGTGGGGCTCGGAGCGGCTGCGCGCCCGGCAAGATGCGCCGGTGGGGGCGAGCTGGTTTTTCGTCGGGTTGATCCTCACTTGCCTGGGCTCGGGCTTCTATCATCTCGACCCCGACGTGCCGGAGCGGCTCGTCGCCGATCGTCTCGGCATGGCGGTGGCGTTCGCAGGCTTTCTTGGCATCGCGGCCAGCGAACGGATCAGCACGCGCGCAGGCGAAGCGGTGCTGGTGCTGACAATGATCGCGGGCCTGCTGGCTGCCTGGGTGGCGCGCGAGAATCTCACGCCCTGGGTGGTCGTGCAGTTCGGCGGCATGGCGCTGGCGATGGGCCTCGCGTTCACACGCCCGCGGCCGGGCGCAGTTGGCGTGCCCCTCGGCGGCGTGCTCTTCTTCTATGTGCTCGCCAAGCTTCTCGAGTTGGCGATGTGACGCTGTTTGAAGCGACCGGGCACATGGTCTCGGGCCACACGCTCAAGCACCTCGCCGCCGCGCTCGCGGCCTGGCCGGTGATCCGGGCGTTGCGCCCTACTGGCCCTGCCCCGTCCCGTCATTGAGCAAACACGCCACCTGATGCCCGTCGCCGGCATCCAGCAGCGCCGGTCGTTCCGTTTTGCATCGCGCCATCGCAAACCGGCAGCGGGTGTGGAATGCGCAGCCTGACGGTGGATTGACCGGGCTCGGCACGTCGCCATCGACCAGTGGCGCGAGCTTCTTCGCCAGCGGGTTGGGCACGGGGACGGAGGCGAGCAGCGCCTGGGTGTAGGGATGTCTGGGATTGCGAAACAATTCGTCCTTGCCGGCGATCTCGACGATGCGGCCGAGATACATCACGGCGACGCGGTGGCTGATATGGGCGACCACGGCGAGATCGTGCGCAATGAAGAGGTAGGAGAAGCCGTGCTGGCGCTGCAGGTCGATCAGGAGGTTGATCACCTGCGCCTGGATCGAGACGTCGAGCGCCGAGACCGGCTCGTCGCAGACGATCAGGCGCGGTCCCAGCGCCAGCGCGCGCGCGATGCAGATGCGCTGGCGCTGGCCGCCGGAGAATTGGTGTGGAAAGTTGCGCATCTGGTCGGGCCGCAATCCGACCTGCTCGAACAGTGTTGCGACGCGTGCCTCCAGCGCCTTGCCGGTCGCAAGGCCGTGCACGGCAAGCGGCTCGCCAACGATGTCGCCCGCATTCATGCGCGGATTGAGCGAAGCAAAGGGATCCTGGAACACGATCTGCATCGAGCGGCGGTGCGGGCGCAGGGCCGCCTTGGAGAGGCGGGTGATGTCCTCGCCGTCGAGACGGATCCGGCCCGAGGTCGGCTCGACCAGGCGAAGCACGCTGCGCGCCACCGTCGACTTGCCGCAGCCGGATTCGCCGACGAGCCCGAGCGTCTCGCCGGCATGAATGGAAAACGAGACGCCGTCGACCGAGTGCACGGTGCCGACCTGCCGGCGGAGCACGCCCGCGCGCACCGGGTAATATTTCTTGAGATCGGTGACTTCGAGCAGCGCCTCGGTCATGCCACCTCCGCGACGTCTTCCGCGCGCCAGCACGCCGCGAGATGGCCGCCGCCCCAGTCCGCCAGCGGCGGATACTCGGCCTCGCAACGCTTGATGGCGAGCTTGCAGCGCGGCGCGAAGGCGCAGCCTTGCGGCAGCCGCACCAGCGACGGCACCGTGCCGGGGATTTCGTTCAGCCGCGCCTGCGCGGGGACGCCGGAGGCCGGCACGGCCGGGATCGAGGCCATCAGTCCGCGCGTATAGGGATGCTTCGGTGCGGCGAACAGCGCCTCGACACTGGCTTCCTCGACCTTGCGCCCCGCATACATCACGATCACGCGCTGCGCGGTTTGTGCTACCACGCCGAGATCGTGGGTGATCAGCACCAGCCCGGTGCCCAGCTCCTTCTGGAGGTCGAGGATCAGCGCCAGGATCTGCGCCTGGATGGTGACGTCGAGCGCCGTGGTCGGCTCGTCGGCGATCAGCAGCGCCGGCCGGCAGGCCAGCGCCATCGCGATCATCGCGCGCTGGCGCATGCCGCCGGAGAGCTGGTGCGGATACTCTCGTGCGCGCCGCCCCGGCTCGGGAATGCGGACCAGCCGCAGCATCTCGACCGCGATGCCTTGCGCCTCCTTCGACGTGATGTTCCGGTGCAGCCGCACGGCCTCGACGATCTGGTCGCCGATCCGCATCACCGGATTGAGCGAGGTCATCGGCTCCTGGAAGATCATGGAGATCCGATTGCCGCGGACCGCCCGCATCCGCGCCTCATCCAGCGCCAGCAGCTCGGTGCCTTCGAGCGTGACGGAACCACCGACGATGCGGCCGGGCGGATCGGGCACGAGCCGCATCAAGGACAGCGCGGTGACGCTCTTGCCGCAGCCGGATTCGCCGACGATCGCCAGCGTTTCGCCGCGCCCCACGCTGAAGGAGAGATCGTCGACAGCCTTGAACAGGCCGGAATTGGTGAAGAACACCGTCTTCAGGTTCTTCACGTCGAGCACGAGATCGGATGTATCAGCCATCAGCCGCGCTGCCTCGGGTCCAGGATGTCGCGCAGCGCGTCGCCGAACAGATTGGCGCCGAACACCGCGAGGCTGATGGCTATCCCGGGGAAGATCACCAGCCACGGCGCGGTGCGGACATATTCGGCAGCGGATTCGGAGAGCATGCGCCCCCACGACGGATAGGGCTCGGGAATGCCGAGACCGAGAAAGGACAGCGAGGCTTCGGTCAGGATGGTCGAGCCGAGCTGGGCGGTGGCGAGCACGATCAGCGGCGCCAGCGTGTTCGGCAGCACGTGACGCAGCGCGATCCGCGTCTCGCTCATGCCGATCGATTTGGCGGCCTCGACAAACGGTTGCTCGCGCAGCGCCAGCGTATTGGCGCGAATGACGCGCGACACGGTCGGGATCAGCGGGATGGCGATGGCGATGATGACGTTCGGCAGGGACGGGCCGAGAGCCGCGGTCATGATCAGCGCGAGCACCAGCAGTGGCAGCGCCTGGAGCACGTCGGAGACGCGCTGGAACACGAGATCAACCCAGCCCGAGAGATAGCCCGAGGTGAGCCCGACGATCACGCCGATGATGCCGCCGAGCGCGGTCGAGCCGATGCCGACCGCGAGCGAGATCCGCGCCCCGTGGATGATGCGGCTGAACACGTCGCGGCCAAAGGAATCGGTGCCCATCCAGTGGGCCCAGCTCGGGCGCGCCAGCGCGCGGGCGGAATCGACCGTCAGCGGATCATAACGCGCGATGACATCGGCGAAGATCGCGGTCAGCACGAACAGCGTCATGATCACGAGCCCGGCCGCGCCAAGCACATGCCGCTGCGCCATGAACAGCACGCGCCGCCAGCCGCCGGTCGCATATGCCCCGGCCCGCCGTAGTTCGACGTCGAAGTCAATCGCGGCCATGTACCTCTCCGCTGGGAGAAACAACTCTCCCCACCGGGGAGAGGTCGGCGCGCAGCGCCGGGTGAGGGGGCTCAGGTCTCAGGACGGAGTGTAACCCCTCACCCGGACCGCATCTTTCGATGCGGTCCGGCCTGTCCCTACGGGAGAGGTGGAGCACCGCCGTCGCGTCAGATTGTTCGGATCTCATGCAGCTAATCCGTGTACCTGATCCGCGGATCGAACACCGCGTAGAGCATGTCGACGGTGAAATTGGCGAACACCACGACGACCGCGATGAACATCACGAGGTTCTGCACGATCGGATAGTCGCGCCAGCGGATCGCCTCGACCAGATAGCGCGCGACGCCCGGTATGTTGAACACGGTCTCCGTCACGATCAGGCCGCCGATCAGGAACGCCGCCTCGATGCCGATCACGGTGATCACGGGCAGGATCGCGTTCTTCAGCGCGTGCTGATAGTTCACTGCCGCTTCCGAGGCGCCCTTGGCGCGGGCGGTGCGGATATAGTCCTGCCTCAGCACCTCCAGCATCGAAGATCGCGTGATGCGCATGGTCAGGGCCGCGCTGCGGAAGCCGACGGCGGCGGCCGGCACGGCATAGGTGGCGAACGCTTCGAGCCAGCTCTGCGGATTGGGATTGAAGATCGGCATCTGATTGAACATCGCCACCGACGCGGTGAGGATCAGCAGGCCGAGCCAGAACGAGGGCAGCGACAATCCGCTGAGGCTGACGACGCGAAGTGCGTAATCGAGTTTCGTCCCCTGCTTCACCGCGCTGATGACGCCGAGCGGAATTCCGATCGATGCCGAGAACAGCAGCGCAAGGCCGGCGAGCTTTGCCGTGATCGGGATCCGCGGCAGGATTTCCTGAAGCGCCGGTTTCTCCGAGACGTAGGAGTAACCGAAGTCGCCGCGCAGGAAACCGCTGATCCAGTGCCAATATTGTACGATCAGCGGCCGGTCGATGCCGAGCTCCTTTTCCAGGTTGGCCTTGTCGGCGGGATCGACATAGCCGGCGGCGGCGAACAGGATGTCGACGATGTTGCCGGGCACGATGCGCAGCAGGAAGAAGATGACGATCGAGATCCCGAACAGGGTCACGAGCATCAGCAGCAGGCGCCGCACCAGATAGGCAAACATGCACCGCCTCCCGTCGAACCCGTCAGCCGCGCGTGGGGTGGGCTACTTGTCCAGCCACACATCCTCGTAGCGATAGCCGTTGTAGGAGCTGTTGGTCATGACGGTGAGGCCCTTGACGTAGGGCTGCCAGCAGCTGCCCATGCGGCTGTGGAAGACGATGGGGCGTGCGACGTCCTCCTGCAGTTTCTTGTCGATGTCCCAGACCAGCTTCTTGCGCTTCTCGACATTGGTCTCCTGCGACTGCACGTCGAACAGCTTCTCGATCTCCTTGTTGCAGTAATTGGTGTAATTGCGCTCCGAGCCGCAGGAATAGTTCTCGTAGAAGGACTGGTCGGGATCGTCCACGGCGTTGCCGGTGAGATTGAGCCCGATCATGTAGTCCTTGCGCGCGACCTTCGGGAACCAGTTCGCGGTCTCGACCACGTCGACCTCGCCGTCGATGTAGATGGACTTGAGCTGGTCGATCAGGATCACCGCGGGATCGCGATAGATCGGGATGTTGCGGGTGGAGACCTTGACGGCGAGATGCTTGTCCGGACCATAGCCGGCCTTCTGCATCAGCTTCTTCGCCTCCTCGCGGTTGGCCTTCACGTCGGGGCCGTAGCCGGGAATGGCCTCCAGCATCTCCTTGGGCATGCCCCACAGGCCGTTCGGCGGCGGCAGCATGGTGCCGCCGATGTCGCCCTGACCCTCGAACATGATCGAGATGAAAGCCTTGCGGTCGAGCGCCATCGCCATGGCCCGGCGGATGTCGACATTGTCGAACGGCGGCGAGGACGAATTGACGATGATGTTGGTCGACACGTTGGTCGGCGCGATCTCGCAGATCGCGTTCGGCGCCTGCGATTTGACGTCCTTCACCAGCGGGATCGTCACCTCGGTCGGAAACGTCATGTCGAACTTGCCGGCGACGAAGGCGAGGATCGCGGTCGAGCGGTTCGGGATGATGGTGAGCTCGATGCCCTCGAGATAGGGCCGGCCCTTGCGCCAATAATCGGAATTGCGGGTCAGCTTGATGGATTCATTGGCCTTGAACTCGACGAACTTGAAGGGTCCGGTTCCGATCGGATTGGTGCGCATCTCCGCCGGCGAGACGTGGCAGGGATAGACCGGAGTGTAACCCGAGGCGAGCAGCGCCAGCAGCGAAGGCTGCGGCCGTTTCAGGTTGAAGGAAACCTCGAGGTCGCCGTTGACAGAGATGTCGTTCACCTGGTCGTACCAGGACTTGCGCGGATTCTGCCGGAACTTCTGCTGCGCCTTGCCCATCAGCATGTCGAAGGTGCATTTGACGTCGGCCGAGGTGAACGGCTTGCCGTCGTGCCATTTCACGCCCTGGCGCAGCTTGAAGGTCAATGTCTTGTTGTCGTTCACCCAGGCCCAGCTCTCCGCGAGCTCGGGGACGATGCTGTCCATGCTGTTCTGCGCGACGTCCTGCTTGTAGATGGCGAGATTGTTGAATACCGGCATGAAGGGAACATTGAGCGAGTAGGTCGCACCTTCATGGATCGAGGCATTGCCGGGGCTGTCGCGGTGATACATCCGCAAGATGCCGCCCTGCTTGGGCTCGCCGGCCAGCGTCGCGGTTGAGGCCGTCAGCACAGATAGCGCCGCCATTGCGGCGAGCGCCCACACGCTCCGCATGCTCATCCTCCCTGGACGTTGGCCTTTTGCGGCCTGTTGGTCGCGACGATAGCGAGGCGCGCGCATTGAGGCAACCCGCAAGGCGCAGCCGTGCCCTCGACACTTCGGACGACGGACGGCCGCGGGATTTTCTCTCCCGATGCGAGAGTGCAGATGCGAAGAGGTGAGTCCTGTGCAGATGTTGCGCGAGGTTGCATCAACAACCTCCGCTGTCATCCTGGACAAGCGCGCCCTAAGCGCGCGCAGATCCGGGATCCATAAGCCAAGGGAGGAGTTTTGCGTGGATTCGGAGTTGCCGTCACGCGCAACAGCCACTCCCTGTGGTTATGGGTCCTCAGATGCGCAACTGCGCATCATAGCTCGCGACTTCGTCGCGCCCCGGGACGACAGTTGCGTGTGTGGGCGCTTGCTTGCGCACCTTACGCCGCGGAAGCCCTCACACGATCCTTGACGCCTTGTTGCCCCAATAGCGGTCCCGCAGCAGCCGCTTGTACAGCTTGCCCGTCGGCAGTCGCGGCAACTCCTTCTCGAAATCGACCGATCGCGGCACCTTCTGCCGCGACAGCGATTTTGCGCAGAAGGCGATCAACTCTTCCGCGAGCGCGGGGCCCGGCACCACGCCGGACATCGGTTGCACCACCGCCTTCACCTCTTCGCCGAGGTCTGCGTTGGGCACGCCGAACACGGCGGCGTCCGCGACCTTCGGATGGGTGATCAGCAGATTCTCGCATTCCTGCGGATAGATGTTCACCCCGCCCGAGATGATCATGAAGGTCGCACGATCGGTGAGGTAGAGGAAGCGGTCCTCGTCGACATAGCCGACGTCCCCGACCGTGCTCATGCTGCCGTCGGCCGAGCGCGCCTCCTTCGTTTTCTCCGGGTCGCTGAAATATTCGAACGGCGTTGCCGTCTTGAACCATATCTGGCCCGGCGTGCCGACCGGGCACTCCCGCATGTCCTCGTCGAGGATGTGCAGGTCGCCGAGCAGCACCTTGCCGACCGTGCCGCGATGGCTGAGCCATTCCTCGCTGTTGCAGGCGGTGAAGCCGAGGCCCTCGGTGGCGCCGTAATATTCGTGGATGATCGGTCCCCACCATTTGATCATGTCGTCCTTGACCAGGGCCGGGCAGGGCGCGGCGGCGTGGATCGCGATCTCCAGCGAGGACAGGTCGTAACGCGCTCGCACCTCCTCCGGCAGCTTCAGCATGCGCGAGAACATGGTCGGTACCAGCTGGGTGTGGGTGATGCCCCATTGCTCGACCAGCTGGAGGTAACGCTCGGGGTCGAAGCTCTCCATGATGATCACGGTGCCGCCCATGCGGATCGTCAGGTTCACGGCAGCCTGCGGCGCCGAGTGATAGAGCGGTGCGGGCGACAGGTAGACCATCCCTTCCCGGTAGTGCCAGAGCTTGGTGAGGAAATCGAACAGCGGCAGATTGTGCTTCGGCGGCTCCTCCGGCAGCGGCCGCAGGATGCCTTTCGGCCGTCCCGTCGTGCCGGACGAATAGAGCATGGCCGTGCCGAGCCATTCGTCCGCGATCGGCGTCGGCGGCATCTCCGCCGTCACCTCCGCCAGGCCGACGATGCGTTCGCTCTCACCCGGGCCGTCGGCGACGATGCAGAGCTCGACGTCGGGGCAGGCCTTGATCGCCTCGCGCGCGATCTCGAGCTTGGCCATGGACGTGATGAGGATCTTCGACTGGCTGTTGACGAGGAGATAGGCGAGTTCGCCCGGCGTCAGGAAGGAGTTGATGCAGGTGTAGTAGAGCCCGGCGCGCTCGCCCGCGCCGCAGGCTTCGAGGTAGCGGGAATTGTTCTCCATGAAGATCGAGTAGTGGTCGAGCCGCCTCAAGCCGTGCTTGCGGAACAGGTGCGCCAAGCGGTTGCTGCGCGCCTCGAGCTCGCGATAGGTGACGGCCTCGCCCGTCGCCGCCATGATGAAGGCGGGCTGGAGCGGGCGCAGGCGGGCATGCGTACCAGTATACATCGAACCTCCGGCTTTGGATCAGGCGGCAAGAATCAGAATGTCGCGCACGTCGGCGGGGCTCTCGATCTTGCGCGGGTTGCGCGGAATCCAGTTCGTCCGCATCGCCTGTTCGGCGATCGCGTCGAAATGCTCCGGGGAGACGCGAACGTCCGCGAGACTGCGCGGCATGCCGAGCGAACGGATGAAGGCATCGAGCACATCGGCGGCGTCGTGGCCTGGATAGCCCATGGCGGCGGCGACGATCATCTGGCGCTCGGCATTGTCGCGCGCATTCCATCGCATCACCGCCGGCAGCATGACGCAGGAGGTGTAGCCGTGCGGCACGTCGAAGGCCGCGCCCAGCACGTAGCCGATGCCGTGGCTCGCGCCCATGGGGACGCCGGCCGACAGCGCGCCCATCGACAACCAGGTGCCGATCTGCGCGTCCATCCGCGCATCGAGGTCGGATGGATTGGCCTTCACCCGGGGCAGCGCGTCAGCGAGCATGGCGAGGCCCTTCACCGATTGCGCGTCGGCATAGGGATGCGTCTCGCGCGAGCAGATCGCCTCGACGCAATGATCGATTGCGCGGATGCCGGTGGACAGGAACAGCCATTCCGGCGTGTGCACGGTGAGGGCGGGGTCGAGGATGGTCGCGCGCGGCACGGCGAGCGGATGCCGCAGCATCTGCTTCACGTTCGCCTTGCGGTCTGTGACACCGGCGATCGCGCTGAACTCGCCGCCGGCGATCGTGGTCGGCACGCTGACCTGCCGCACGGTTGGCGCGGTCATGTCGGGTGCGACGCCCCCGTGGACGCGGATGCGATCGATGCCGTCGATGTCGGTGATGCCGTTGGCGAGGCAAAGCTGCACCGCCTTGGCGCCGTCGGTGATCGAGCCGCCGCCGACGGTGACGATGAGGTCGGCATCCGCCTCGCGCGCCGCATTCGCCGCGGCGATCACCGCCTCGCGCGGCGTATGCGCCGGCATGGCGTCGAACAGGCCGGCGCAACGCGCGCCCAACGCCTGCCTGATCTTCGCGATCTCGTCGGTCTGCCGGTTGAGCGTGCCGGAGACCATCAGGAAGGCGCGGCGTGTTCCCAGCCGGTCCATCTGCGCGACGATGGCATCGGCCGCAGGATGGCCGAACACGACCTCCTCGATCGCGCCGAAAACGACACGTCCCTGGTGCACGTCTGTCCTCCCGGACAAAATCGTCTTGTTTTGTAGGGGGTAACCTAGCCGAGCCGCCGCCTCCCGTCATGTGCGAAGACGCTGGGGGCCCTTACCCTCCCTGCACCTTCACCAGAGGTCGTCATGCCCGGGCCTTCGCCGCGCCGAAGCGGCTACGGCCCGGCCATGACGATGTGGAGACTATCGTGCCCAAAGGGGGACTGCTCATATGCGATTGCCCTACCCTGCAGGGGACGGGCGCAGGCGCAGCGCGAAAGATCGTGCGCTCCCCTTCAGGAGTCCGGCGGATAACGCCATTCGCATTCGCCCGCCGATCGCCTCGTGCGAGGCCGGCGATCTCTCTGTCAACCCGCCTTCCGGCCAGGGTCCTTTTCCGAGCCTTGCGCGCATCGCGGTCTTGAAGAGTTCATCTTGGCGTCCCATCTTGTGGCGCCCGCAGGTAGAGGCGTACCATGTGCTTTCTGCGGCATTATACGAGGACCTGGGATGAGCGGACCGGATGGAAGCGAGCAGTTTGCCAGAAGCCACGATTTCGGTCTGGCCCGACCGAGTGCAATCGCTGCGCTGCTCGTTGCGACTTTCGCGCTCACCGGTTGCGGTCAGCCGGCCTCGCAGGCCGCGGCCCCGCCGCCGGCGGCAGTGACGGTCGCCCAGCCGGTCAAGCGCACCGTCACCGATTGGGACGAGTTCACCGGCCGCTTCGAGGCGGTGGAAGAGGTGCAGGTGCGGCCGCGCGTCGGCGGCTTCGTCAACTCGGTTGAGTTCACGGACGGCGCCATCGTGCGTCAGGGCGATCTGCTCTACGTGATCGACCCGCGCCCGTTCGAGGCGGTGGCCACGCAGGCGGAAGGGCAGCTGGCGGACGCGCGCGCCAGGGTGGAGCTCGCCAAGCGAGAGCTCGATCGCGGCCTCAGCCTGGTGCAGACCAGCGCGGTCTCCGAGCAGGTCGTCGACCAGCGCCGCCAGGCCTTGCAAGCCGCGCATGCCGCCGCGACGCAGGCCGAAGGCGCGCTGAAGGCCGCCAAGCTCAACATCGAATTCACCCATGTGACCGCACCGCTGACCGGCCGCGTCAGCCGCCATCTCGTCAGCCCCGGCAATCTCGTGCAGGGCAGCGACAGCGGATCGTCGACCTTGCTGACCTCCATCGTGACGCTCGATCCGATCTATATCTATTTCGACATGGATGAAGCGACCTTCGTCAAATACAGCAAGCTGTGGTTCGAAGGCCGCCGCCCGAGCTCGCGCGATACGGCGAACCCGGTGCAAGTGTCTCTCGTCGGCGAGACCAAGCCATCGCATGAAGGCACCATCA
The DNA here is from genome assembly GCF_058782905.1 of Bradyrhizobium sp. FW305-F6. Classification (NCBI taxonomy): domain Bacteria; kingdom Pseudomonadati; phylum Pseudomonadota; class Alphaproteobacteria; order Hyphomicrobiales; family Nitrobacteraceae; genus Bradyrhizobium; species Bradyrhizobium sp. FW305-F6. The sequence goes on along the minus strand of NZ_JBYSYD010000002.1, from coordinate 1,809,784 downwards.
ACTTCCTCGACAACCGCCTCGACGTCTCCACGGGAACGCTGCGCAGCCGCGCCGTCGTCAAGAACACCGATCAGTCGATCCTGCCCGGCCAGTTCGGCCGCGTCCGCCTGATCGCCAGCGCGCCCTATGAGGCGCTGCTGATCCCGGATGCCGCGATCGCGACCGACCAGTCCCGCAAGATCGTGTTCGTGGTCAAGCCCGACGACACCGTCGAGGCGCGTCCCGTCGTGCTCGGGCCTCTGGACGACGGCCTGCGCGTGATCCGTGAGGGGTTGAAGGCGGAGGATCGGGTCATCGTCAACGGCGTCCAGCGTGCCCGCGTCGGCGCCAAGGTTGCACCGCAGACCGCACAAGCTCCGGCCGGTGGCAAGCCATGAACCTCGGGCGTCTCTCCATCAATCAGCCCATCCTGGCGATGGTGCTGTCGATCGTGCTCCTGATCGTCGGCGCGCTCGCCTACACGACGCTGCCGGTCTCCGAATATCCGCAAGTGGTGCCCCCGACCGTCGTCGTCACCACGCAATATCCGGGCGCCTCCGCGCAGACCGTGTCCGACACGGTCGCAGCTCCGATCGAGCAGGAGATCAACGGCGTCGAGGACATGCTGTATCTCTACAGCCAGGCGACCTCGAACGGCCAGCTCACAATCACCGTAACCTTCAAGCTCGGCACCGATCTCGACAAGGCCCAGGTGCTGGTGCAGAACCGCGTCGCCATCGCGCAGCCGCGGCTGCCCGAGGAGGTGCAGCGCAACGGCGTCACCACCCGCAAGAACTCGCCCGACATCCTGATGGTCGCGTTCATGCTGTCGCCGGACGACACTTTCGACCAGCTCTATATCTCCAATTACGCGCTGCTCCAGGTTCGCGACCAGCTGCTGCGCCTCGACGGCGTCGGCGACATCCAGATCTTCGGCGCCCGCGACTATTCGATGCGGCTGTGGCTCGATCCTGACCGCATCGCCAATCTCGGCCTGACCTCGGCCGAGGTGCTGGCGGCGATCCGCGCCCAGAACGTCCAGATCGCGGGCGGCCAGATCGCCGAGCCGCCGATCGCAGACCGTGCCTTTCAGCCGAACCTGACGTTCACGGGCCGCCTGAAGGACCAGAAGCAGTTCGAGGAGATCCTCATCAAGGCCGGCTCCGATGGCCGGGTGGTGCGGTTGCGCGACGTCGCGCGCATCGAGCTCGGTGCGCTCTCCTACACCACCAACAGCTTCCTGCTGCGCAAATCAGCGGTCGCCATGCTGGTGACGCAGCGGCCGGGATCGAACGCGCTCGCCACCGCGAAGAACATCACCGATACCATGGCGCGGCTGAAGGAGAGCTTCCCGAAGGGCCTCGACTACAATATCGGCTACAATCCGACCGAGTTCATCGCCCAGTCCGTCCACGAGCTGATCAAGACCATCTACGAGGCCATGCTGCTCGTGGTCATCGTCGTGCTGGTATTCCTGCAGGGCTGGCGTCCCGCGATCATTCCGATCATCGCGATTCCCGTGTCCTTGGTCGGCACCTTCGCGGTGATGGCGGCGCTGGGCTTCTCGATCAACAATCTCACGCTGTTCGGCCTCGTCCTCGCCGTCGGCATCGTCGTCGACGACGCCATCGTGGTGGTCGAGAATGTCGAGCGTCATCTCGAGCATGGCATGAGCCGGCGCGATGCCGCGCTGAAAACCATGGAGGAGGTTGGCGGCGCGCTGGTCTCGATCGCACTGGTGTTGTGCGCGGTGTTCGTGCCGACCGCGTTTCTCGGTGGCATCTCCGGACAGTTCTTCCAGCAATTCGCCGTCACCATCGCCGTTGCGACCGCGATCTCGTGCTTCTGCTCGCTGACTCTGTCGCCGGCATTGGCCTCGCTGATCCTCACCCCGCACCAGGAGAAGCGCCCGCCGGCGGCCTGGAATATCATCGCGCGCGGCTGGAACGCATTCACCGGTGTGTTCAATCGGATTTTCGATAGGCTCGCGCACGGTTATGCCGGGCTCGCCGATTTCGTGATCCGGCATTCGGTGGTGATGCTCCTGATCTACGTCGTGCTGATCGGCAGCGCCGGCTGGCTGATCGTGACCACGCCGCAAGGATTCATCCCCGCGCAGGATCGCGGCTACGTCATCGTCTCCGTGCAATTGCCCGGGGCGGCGTCGCTGGCGCGCACCACGGAAGTCGTGCGCGAGATCGAGCGGATTGCGCTGGATACGCCCGGCATCGTCCGTGTCGCCGCCTTCGCCGGCTTCTCCGGCGCGACGCGCACCCAGGCAGGCAACGCGGCTGCGCTATTCCCGGTGTTCGACGAGCCGGAGGCGCGGATCAAGAGGGGATTGTCTGCGAACGCCATCACGGTCGAGCTGCGCAAGCGACTGTCCGCGATCCAGGGCGCGTTCATCATCGTGATTCCGCCGCCGGCCGTGCCCGGCATCGGGACGGGCGGAGGATTCGCCATCCGCATCCAGGACCGCCAGGGCCGCGGGCCCGAAATGCTCGCAGCCGCGACCGACGAACTGGTCGCCGCGGCGCGCAAATCGCCCGCGTTGCTCGCTCCCTCGGTGTTCTCGCCGTTCACGGCCAACACGCCGCAGCTCTTCGTCGACATCGACCGCACCAAGGCGCAAAAGCTGGGCGTTCCCATCTCCAACATCAACGACACGATCCAGACCTATTTCGGATCGACCTATGTCAACGACTTCAACCTGTTCGGCCGCACCTATCACGTCACCGCGCAGGCTGATTTTCCGTTCCGGAAAGAACCGAGCGATCTCGCCCGCCTGCGCACGCGCAATGCCGCCGGCGACATGGTGATGCTCGGCAGCGTGGTCGAGTTCAAGGACGTCTCCGGTCCCGACCGCGTCGCCCGCTACAATCTCTATGCGGCCTCCGAGCTCCAGGGCGAGCCGGCGCCGGGCGTCAGCTCGACCACCGCGCTCGACGCCATCAAGCAGCTCGCGAACGACACCTTGCCGAGCGGCTTCACGTTCGAATGGACCGACCTGTCCTATCAGCAGGTCACCGGCGGCAATGCCGGCCTCTACGTGTTCCCGATCTGTGTGCTGTTCGTCTATCTCGTGCTCGCCGCGCAATATGGCAGCTGGACCCTGCCGTTCGCGGTGATCCTGATCGTGCCGATGTGCCTGCTCGCTGCCACCATCGGCGTGCGCATCATGGGCCAGGACGTCAACATCCTCACCCAGATCGGCTTCGTCGTGCTGGTCGGACTGGCGGCGAAGAACGCGATCCTGATCGTCGAATTCGCGCGCGACATCGAGAACGAGGGCAGGCCGCGGCTGGAAGCCGTGATCGAGGCCTGCCGCCTGCGGCTGCGGCCGATCCTGATGACGTCGTTCGCTTTCATCCTCGGCGTCTTGCCGCTGGTGATTTCGACCGGCTCCGGCTCCGAGATGCGCCAGGCCGTCGGCGTCGCCGTGTTCTTCGGCATGATCGGCGTCACCCTGTTTGGCCTGTTGTTCACGCCGATCTTCTATGTGGTGGTGCGGAACCTGGCGGAGGGGCGGAACGAGGGCAAGAAGCCGGAGGTGGCGGCTGCTTGAGTGCTAGCTGTGGCCACCGGCATATCCTCTTTCTCTGCTGTCGTCCCCGCCTAGTGCGCAATTGCGCATGGGGGGCGGGGACCCATAACCACAGGAAGGAGTTTGGGGCGAAGCCGGTAACTCCGAGTCTTCGCCAAACGTCTCCCTGTGGCTATGGATCCCGGGCTCGCGCTGCGCGCGCCCCGGGACGACAGCGGGAGCTTGGTGCGCAGAATCCCATACTAACGATCAACACGAAACGGATGGGCACATACGGCGTTCTTCACTACTATTCGCGCGATTTCAAAACAGAAGACTGCTGGGAGATAAACGGATGAAATCAGCACTTTTGGCCGCAGCGGCCTCGACATTGTTTCTCGCCGCGCCGGCCTCCGCGCAAGGCGTCAAGATCGGTATCCTCAACGACCAGTCCGGCGTCTACGCGGACTATGGCGGCAAATGGTCGGTCGAGGCGGCCAGGATGGCGATCGAGGATTTCGGCGGCGAGGTGCTCGGCCAGAAGGTCGAGCTCGTCACCGCCGACCACCAGAACAAGCCGGACCTCGCCGCCTCGATCGCGCGGCGCTGGTACGACGTCGAGAACGTCGACATGATCACGGAGCTGACGACGTCCTCGGTCGCGCTCGCGATCCACGAGCTCTCCAAGGAAAAGAAGAAGATCGACATCGTCGTCGGCGCCGCGACCTCGCGGCTGACAGGGGACGCTTGCCAGCCTTACGGCTTCCACTGGGCCTACGACACCCGCGCGCTCGGCGTCGGCACCGGCGGTGCGCTGACCAAGGCCGGCGGCGACACCTGGTTCTTCCTCACGGCCGATTACGCCTTCGGCTACGCGCTGGAAAAGGACACCAGCGAGATCGTCGCCGCCAACGGCGGCAAGGTGGTCGGCTCGGTTCGCGTGCCGCTCAACTCCTCGGACTTCTCCTCCTTCCTGCTGCAGGCGCAGAGTTCGAAGGCGAAGATCGTGGGCCTCGCCAATGCCGGCCTCGACACCACCAACTCGATCAAGCAGGCGTCCGAGTTCGGCATCGTCGCGAGTGGCCAGAAGCTCGCCGGGCTGCTGATGACGCTCGCCGAAGTGCATGGCCTCGGCCTGCAGGCGGCGCAGGGGCTGGTGCTGACGGAAGGCTTTTACTGGGACGTCAACGACAAGAGCCGGAATCTTGGCGAACGCTTCCTCAAACGTACCGGCCGGATGCCGAATATGATCCAGGCCGGCACCTATTCGGCAACGCTGAGCTATCTGAAGGCAGTCAAGGCCGCCGGCACCAAGGATCCGGATGCCGTCGCCAAGAAGCTGAAGGAGCTGCCGGTCGACGACGATTTCGCGCAAGGCGGCAAGGTGCTCGAGAACGGCCGCATGGTCCACGACATGTATCTTTTCGAGGTCAAGAAGCCCTCGGAATCGAAGAAGCCGTGGGACTATTACAAGCTGCTCGCCACCGTCCCCGGCGACAAGGCCTTCTTCACCGCGAAGGAAAGCGGCTGCCCGCTGACGAAGTGACGCTCTCGTGTCCCGGACGCGCTGCAGCGTGAAACGCTGCGCCGCGCCCGGGACAGGAGGCGGGTGTTTCACTTCACCATCCGCAGCACCACCGCCCCCAGCGCTCCGACCCACAGCGCCATGGCGGCGATGCCCTGGATCGCAAAGCCCGGGCCGCGCTTGGCCGCCGCCTGCGAATAGCCGATGAAATAGACGATGCGGCCGATGATCCAGACCGCGCCGATCCCGGCCGCGATGGCGTCGCTGACATAGATCGCGAACAGCCACAGCGCCGGCAGGAAGATGGGTAGCCATTCCAGCGTGTTCATCTGGATGCGGAAGGCACGGTCGAAATCCGGATGGCCCGACATCGCCGGCACCTTGACGCCGGTCCTCGTCCGCACCCGCGAGACGTTGATGGCGACGAAGAGATAAAACGCGATCGCCAGCAGCGTGACGAGAGCGGTGAGATGATACATCGCAAACCCCCTTGAAGAGATTGCGCCTCAATACCCGGTCATCTCGAGATAGCCAACGCCCTCATGCGTGCCGCCAAAGCTGATCGGTCCCTCCCAATAAGAGAATCCGGTCCCCATCCAGGCGTTGGCATTGAGCGGCTTGCAGAAGATCGCGAACGATCGCGATGGGATCGCAATCTGCCATTCCACGGGCACCTTGCGTCCGGCGACCTCCACCGTAACCTTCGGGATCATCTGGATGTCGTCGCCCGCGATCATCTGGGTCTCGCCACGGGCATTGATCCAGTTGCCGAACGGATAGTTTCTGCCGTCCTTCTGCCGCAGCCGGTACAGCATCAGCTTGTCGCCGGATGCCAGGTGCAGCGACAGCCAGTCCCAGCCGGTCTGGTCGGAATCGAGCGGCTGGCTACTCCATTCCCTGTCCATCCAGGCCTGGCCGGAGACATTGGCCGGCTTGTCATCGATCACGAGCGTGCCGCGGGCGCGGTAGAACGGCTGGCTGTAGTAGTAGGACGCCTGGCCGCGTTCCGACTTGCGGCTGTAGCCGCCGTCGCCCTGCAACACCACCGGAAGATCGGCCTCGAGCGTCAGTGTGTAGCTGAAATCGGTGCCGGACGCCTTCAGCGTCAGCGGCGCCAGGGTGCGGTCGTCGCTGGGCCCGACAGCCTTCATCTCCCAATCGTCGATCCAGGCATCGAACGGCTTGGCCGTCACGCCGGCCTGCCCGACGCCCCCGCGTGAAAACGTCTCGGAGAAGCGATGGGTGTCGGCGCGCGTCACCGCGGCGTGCGCCATCCACACCTGCCGGTTGGCCCAGCCTTCGCCTTGCGGCCCGGCCTGCGCCGCCTGGCGGAACAGCGTCCATTGCAGGCCGCACGCTGCGCCGCTGCTGTCTGTGAGGTTCGCCGTGAGATACCACCACTCGATCCGAAACTCCGGATGCGGTCCGTGATCCCCGGGAAAGGTGAAGGTCTTTCCCGGCGTCACCTTGGCGAACCCGTCGGCCGTCTCGCCGAGCCCGGCATAACCCTGCGCGCCGGCGCGGTGCGTCAGCGCGAGGGCTGCGATGCCGCCGGCGAAGGCACGCCGCGAGATTGCGTCAGCGCTCATTGGCAAACACCTTGACGAGGTTCGCCGGCTGCATCCGCGCCAGCCGGATCATCGGCAGCAGCGCGGCAAGCAGCGAGGCGAGCATTGCCACCGCGACCAGCTCGATCAGCTGCAGCGGAAACACGTGGAACGGCAGCCGCCAGCCGAACGCCTTCACGTTCACGATCGCGACCAGGCACCACGCCACCACGAGGCCGAGCGGCACGGCCAGCAGCGCCGTGAACAGCGCCACCGAGAGCGTCTTGGTCAATTCGATCGCGGCAAGGCGTGGCCGCGTGATGCCGATCGCCCATAGCGGCGCGAGTTGCGGCAGGCGGGAGTTGGCCAGCGTGAGCAGGCTGGTGAGCAGAGCGATGCCGGCAACCCCGAGCGTGAACGCGTTCAGCGCCGACGTCACCGCAAAGGTGCGGTTGAAGATGCGGATCGACTCCGCCTTCACGGTTGCCTGGTCGGCGACGCTGCGGTCGTCGAGCCCGAACTGCTGCTGCAAGGCCGCGATCAAGCCGGGGATATGTTCTCTCGCGACGATCAGCCCGATCCGCGTCTGCGGCGTCTGCGGAAACTGCCGAATCAGCGCGGCAACATTCACGGTCACCTGCCCCTTGGGGTTGCCGTAATCGGCATAGATGCCGACGATATCGAGCTCCCAGCTCCCGCCCGGCGCCGGCACCTCGACGACGTCACCGATCTGCACGTTCAGCCGGCGGCTCAATTGCTCGCTGATGAAGGCGGCGTTGCCCGGCACCAGCCGGGTCCAGGCGCGCGGTGCGGTTTCCAGCATGGGCCAGCGCTCGCGGTACAGCGCGTGATCGGGCAGGCCGAGCAACTCGACGGATTGGCCCCGGATCTGCGCCTCGGCGCGTCCGCCCGGAAGGATCGCCTGAACATCGCCGCGCTGCTTCAGCCAGTTGCGGATCGCGGTGCCCTGCGCATTGTCGGAGGCGCTGATGTAGACGTCGGCGGCGAGCCGCCCGTCGAGCCAACCGAGGAAGGTGCGGCTGAACGTGGCCACCATGGTCGAGACCCCGACATTGACGGCAAGCGCGAGTAGCAGCGCCATCAGCGCCAGCGACAATCCGGAGAGCTGCTGCCGGCTGTCGGCCCAGAACCACTGCGCGAGCGGCCCTCGCGCGGCGCGCTGGCCGGCGAGCAGCATGAGTTCGAGAAAGGCCGGCAGGATCAACGCCGCGCCCAGCATCAGCGCTGCCAGCACGCCAAATCCTGCGATCAACGATTGGCCGTAAAAAAGCAGCAGCAGCGCGACCGCGAATATGGCGCAGGCGGCGATGCTCTGCAGCATCAGCCAGCGGCGTTGCCGCTGCTGCCAGGCGCGCGGCTGCGCCGTCGCCAGCACCGGCATCCTGACGGCCTTGATCAGGCTGGTCGCGGCTGCCACAAGCGCGCCGGCAATGCTGATGCCGAGGCCGGCGAGCCACCATTCGCCGCGCAGGCTGAGCTGCCCCGGGATCTGCGCGCCATACAGCCCGCGCAACGAAGCCGCGACGTCGGGCAGTAGCGCCGCCGCAATGAAATAGCCGCAAGCGAGCCCGATCAGTCCGGCGACCAGCGCCAGCGCCACCAGCTCGACCACCAGCACCGTGTTGACCAGCCGCGCCGAGGCGCCGCAGGCCCGCAAGGTCCGTAGCATCGGTAGCCGTTGCTCGAAGGCGAGTCCGACGGCCGAGTTGACGATGAACAGGCCGACGAAGAACGACAACAGCCCGAACGCGGTGAGATTGAGATGGAAGCTGTCGGTGAGGTGCTCCAGCTCCGTCTCGGCATTCGGCTCGATCCGCTGCAACTGATCGCCGACGACGCTGGCGAGCGGCGCCGGCTTGCCCCTGGGCTTGCCGATCAGGAGCCGAGAGACCTGCTCCGGCTTGTCGAGGAGACGCTGCGCCACACCGATATCGACCACCAGCACGCCGGGCGCGAGCTGGGGCAGCACGCGCAAGGGCGGCAGTTCTGCGCCGTTGCTGATCGGCGGCGCCGCACCCTCCGCCTCCTTGATATCGGCCAGCGTCTCCCGCGCCACCAGCGTCTGGCCGGGCGGCGCCACGAAACTGCTGAGATCCGCTGCCCCCAGCCGGGGCGCATTGCCGACGTCAACTGGCAGCGTCACCGGCTCGATGCCGAGCAGCCGCACCGAGCGCCCGTTGACCTGGATCCGTCCCTCCAGCGCCGGTGACACCGGCCAGCCGGCGCGGCGGAGTTTGACGAACAACTCCTGCGGAAAGGTCGCTGCGTTCGGCGCGACCAGCATCGCCGTGCGAGCACCCCCGAAAGTTGCGGCGGCGCGGTCATAGGCATTGCGGGCCTGCTGGTTGATCGCCTGCACGCCGCTCCACAGCGCGGTCGCCGCGATCAGCCCGATCAGCAGCGTTGCGAACTGCATCTTGTGACGCCGCCAATGGCTGAGCAGCACCGCGAGCACCCACAGCGCGCGCCTCATGCGATCCGTCCCGCATGCAGGGTGACGTGGCGGTCGAGCGTGGCGGCGAGATGCAGACTATGCGTCACCATCAGGAAGCCGCAGCCGGTGCGTGCGACGAGGTCGCGCGCCAACGCCAGCACGTCCTCGGCGGTGGCTTCGTCGAGATTGCCGGTCGGCTCGTCCGCAAGCAGAAGCAAGGGTTTTGTCGCCAGTGCCCGGCCGATCGCGACCCGCTGTTGCTGGCCGCCCGATATTTGCTCGGGATAACGTTTGAGCAGGCTGCCGAGCCCGAGCCGCTCGACGAGCTCTTTGGTCCAGGCCGCATCGTGCCGGCCGGCGATCCGGGCCTGGAAGGCGAGATTGTCCGCGACCGACAGGCTCGGGATCAGGTTGAACTGCTGAAAAACCAGGCCGACGTGGTCGCGCCGCAGGCTGGCGCGTCCCGTATCCGACAGCCTGGTGACCTCGATCCCGTCGAGCGTGATCGTACCGGCATCGGCTGCATCGAGGCCCGCAATCAAATGCAGCAACGTGCTCTTGCCGCTGCCGGACTCGCCGGTCAGCGCCACGCGTTCGCCGCGTCCGAGGTCGAGATCGACGCCGCGCAGCACATGGACCGGCTCGCCGGCCGAGGAGAAGGTCTTGGAGAGGTTTCGGATACTCAACACGATGAATGGCGCCGGACGGAATTTACGGAATTGCTGCGTAGCACACCTGCTGCGGAAATGCCGGGTTGCGTTGGTTGTACAGCCGCTGTTAGCTTTCAAGACGGCCAAATCAAAAAAGTGCCGAAAAGAGATGCGGGGAGAATGATGAGCGCTCAGGGAACGCCCGACGCGGCGGCTAGGACGAACAAAACGCCACAAGGCGCCTGGACCATCACCTTTCTCCTGTTCCTCTTCATGGTGGTGAATTTCGCCGACAAGATCGTCGTCGGTCTCGCCGGGGTGCCGATCATGACCGAGCTGAAGCTCAGCCCCGAGCAATTCGGCTTCCTCGGCCAATCGTTCTTCTTCCTGTTCTCGATCTCGGCCATGGTCGTCGGCTTTATCGTCAACAAGGTGCCGACGCGCTGGGTGCTGCTGGCGATGGCGGTGATCTGGGCGCTGGCGCAGTTCCCGATGGTCGGCACCGTCTCCTTCACCACGCTGTTGATCTGCCGCATCGTGTTGGGCGCGGGCGAAGGACCGGCCTTCTCGGTCGCCGCCCACGCCATCTACAAATGGTTCCCGGACGAGAAGCGGACGCTGCCGACCGCGATCCTCTCGCAGGGCTCAGCCTTCGGCGTCATCCTGGCGGTGCCCGCGCTGAACTGGATCATCGTGAACCATTCCTGGCACTACGCCTTCGGCGCGCTCGGTGTCGTCGGCCTGATCTGGGTCGCCGCCTGGCTCGCGCTCGGCAAGGAGGGGCCGCTGGAGGACACGGAGGTCCTTGCCGTCACCGAGCCGAAGATTCCCTATGTGCAGCTTCTGACCTCGCGCACCTTCCTCGGCTGCGTGTTTGCAACCTTCGGCGCCTATTGGGCACTGTCGCTCGGCCTCACCTGGTTCACGCCCTTCATCGTCCAGGGCCTCGGCTTCTCGCAGAGCGAGGCCGGCATCATCTCGGTCCTGCCCTGGGTGTTCGGCGCCACCATCGTCCTCCTCACCGGCTGGATCTCGCAGGTGATGACGGCGCGGGGCTACACCACGCGCATCTCGCGCGGCGTGCTCGGCTCGGTGCCGCTGATCATGGGCGGCCTGATCCTCGCCGCGATGGCGCATGTCGAGGGCGCGGGCCTGCAGATCGCGCTGCTCGTCGTCGGCTCCGGCCTCTGCGGCGCGATCTACGTGGTCTGCCCGCCGATGCTCGGCGAGTTTACCCCGGTCTCGCAGCGCGGCGCGGTGATCGCCATCTACGGCGCGCTCTACACGTTGGCGGGAATGTTTGCGCCGGGCGTGATGGGCACCGTGATCCAGCGCGCCGGCAGCATGCTCGACGGCTACATGACCGGCTTTACCATCAATGCGGTGGTCATGATCGGCTCCGGCGCGATCGGCCTGCTGCTGCTGTGGCCAAACACGGAAAAGGCGAGGCTCACCCGCGGCGCCGCCCCGCAGCCGGCTGCGCTGAAGGGCGCGGTGTCGCCGACGTGACGGGGCGGGCTCTTTCTTACCCTCCCCTGGAGGGGGAGGGTCGCTACGCATGAAGCGTAGCGCAATGCGTAGCGGGGTGGGGTGACGGTCTCTCCGCGACGAATAGTGCCCGAGTGGAGAGATCACCCCACCCCGCTCGCGCTACGCGCGATCGACCCTCCCCCTCCAGGGGAGGGTAAGCGGCCGCCGCGCCACTCAATTCGCTTTCGCCGTCCGCCGCTCCGTGAACGGCGACAGCACCACCGTCGCCAGCATGAAGATCACCGACGCGCCGAACACCCAATGCGGCGCGCTCTGGTCCATGATCCAGCCGAACAGCAGGGGTGAGACGATGCCGCCGAGGTTGAAGCCGGTGGAGACGATGCCGAAGGCACGGCCCGCAGCGCCGGCCGGCGCCGCATTGCGCACCAGCATGTCGCGTGAGGGCGCGATCACGCCGGAGAGGAAGCCGGCGGTCGCCATGGTGGCGGTCAGCACCCAGCCCGGCAGCGTCACCAGCGCGATCAGCAGCACGATTGCTGCGTTGACTGCGAAGCAGGCGGCCGCGACATAGCCGTGACGCTCGGTGTGGTCGGCGAGGAAGCCGCCGGCGAGCACGCCCGCGGCGCTGGCGCCGAGGAACGCGGTCAGTGCGACATTGGCGATCGAATAGGAAATGCCGTATCCGCTCATCAGCGCCACGACGCCGAAATTGTTGATCCCGGCGACCGACAGGCTGAGCAGCATGAATAGCGCAGTCAGCGTGATCAGGGCCGGCGTGATCACCGCCTGCTTCGGCGCGTGCTTGCCACCCGGCTTCGTCTTGTGCGCGCCGGCCTCGGGAATGCCCATCACGATCAGCAGCAACGCCACCAGGATCGCGACCGCGCCCGATGCGATCAGCGCGCCGACACCGCCGGACAGGGTGACCAGCGCGGCGATGATCGCCGGCGTCACCGCACCGCCGAGATAGCCGGCAAAGGTGTGCACCGAGAAGGCGCGGCCCATCCGCGCCTCGTCCATGTGCTCGGCCAGGATCGCGTAATCGGCGGGATGATAGACGCTGTTGGCAAGGCCCAGCAGCACGGCGCAGGCGATCAGCGAGGCGTAGCTGAGATGCAGGCCGAGCAGGATCAGCGCGCAGCCGCCGAGCGTCAGCCCCATCAGGAGGATTTTGCGCGCGCCGAAATGGTCGACGAGATAGCCGGTCGGCGCCTGCGTCAGGCCCGAGACGACCGCGAGCGTGGTCAGCGAGAAGCCGAGCTCGATATAGCCGACGCCGAGCTTCTCCTTCAGGAACGGGAACAGCATCGGCAGCACCAGCAGATGGAAATGGCTGACCCAATGCGCGATCGAGATTCCCGTCAGCGTGCGCAGCGCGCTGTCCGCCTTGCCTTGCTGCGGTGCGGCGAGAACGTCGACCATGGCAGTTCCGTTTCACTCCCGAATGGAGGCGCAAACTATCGGGGAGAGCGGTTATTTGTCCATGAACGGAGGCGCATGGCAGCTAGCGAGGGCGAGGGACGACAGCAAAGGGTGGAGCGCAGGCTGCCACTTAAAGCGGATCGTCATCCGGCCCGTAGCGGTCGCGCTTGGGCGTTGCCATATCACCGTCCTCATAGTCCTCGTCATCGAGGGGCGGCGGTGGCACCTGCGCCTCGTTGTCTGGCCGCTTCTTCTCAGCGGTCTTGTCGTCAACGAATCTGGGCGGCTCGCTCAGCTTGCCGATCTTGGCCATGATTTTCCCGGATGGTGATGCTGCATCCGCTCCTACCCGGTACATATGTGCAGATCCCGACCCATCGCAAGTCAATGCAGCACGGGCCCGCCCGCCTTCTTCCAGGCATCGATGCCGCCGGCGATATGGGCGGTGTTGAGAAGTCCCGCGTCCTTTGCCGCCGCCACGGCCATCGCCGAGCGTTCGCCGAAGGCGCAGAAGAACACGACGCGCCGCCCCGTAGCCGCCACGACCTCGCGCAGCATGCCGCCGGGCTTGAGGCTCTCCTCGACGGAAGGGTAGGGCGTGTGCAGCGCGCCTTCGAGCATGCCGTGCTTCATCCGCTCGTTGGTCTCGCGCAAGTCCACCAGCAGGATGTCGGGCCGGCCGAGGCTGCGAATCGCCTCGATCGCGCTGAGCGCGCGGCCTTCCTTCTCCAAAGTCTCCTGATGCAGGCCGACATGCATGTTGGCCGGGATTGCCACATCCATCATCTTCGGATTGGGCAGCTTCAGGTTCGCCATCAGCTCGATATATTCGTCGACAGAACGCACTTGGAGCCGCGGATTGTAGCGCCTCTCCTCGCCGATGGTGGAGACCGTGTCGCCCTTGTAGTCGTGGGCCGGGAACACCATCGTCTCGTCCGGCAGTTTCAGGAGGCGGTTGAAGATCGAATCGTATTGCGCGCGCGCCGAGCCGTTCTGGAAATCGGTGCGGCCGGTGCCGCGGATCAACAGCGTGTCGCCGGTGAAGACGCGGTCGCCCATCAGATAGGAATAGGAATCGTCGGTGTGGCCCGGCGTGTACATCACGTCGAGCGACATGCCTTCGATCGTCACCTTGTCGCCGTCGGCGACGCGCATGGCGACGACGTCGGCCTTGGTCTGGTCGCCCATCACGGTCATGCAATGGGTGCGGTCGCGCAGCTCACCGAGGCCGGTGACGTGGTCGGCATGCAGATGCGTGTCGACGGCTTTCACCAGCTTGAGGTCGAGCTCGCGCAGCAATTGGCAGTAGCGATCGACCTTCTCCAGCACGGGGTCGAGGATCAGCGCCTCGCCACCGGCGCGGCTCGCAAGCAGATAGCTATAGGTGCCCGAAACGCTGTCGAAGAGCTGGCGGAAGATCATGGCAGAAAGCCCGGCAGTGGAACTGATTTCGAGGATTCTACTCCAATATGGGCCAGAAGGAGAAGTAATTTACTGTGTCTACAATGAAATTTAGAAGATTCTTATTGCGGGCGCGGCCGCCCACCCACCACTGTCATCGCCCGGCTTGACCGGGCGATCCAGTATCCACAGACGTTCGTGTAATACGGAGGGGCCGCGGCGTACTGGATTCCCCGCCTCCGCGGGGAATGACACCTGGTGTGGCGGCGGAGTATCATAACTCGGGATGCCGCCTACGGCCGCACCAACGTGTAGCCGTTCTCTGTCAGGAACAGGATCTGCCCGACGCCCACCTGCACCGGCGTGGCCGCTTCGATGAACTCCGGCCGTTTGCCTGTCTCCCGCGCGATCGTATCGACGGTGTTGAGGCAGATGTCGAAGCGTACGCCTTGCGCGATCAGGCTTTCGACTTGCTTGCGGCGCTGGCTGCCGGCGAGAAGCAGGTCGATGCCCGGGCCGAACGCCACCACTTCGATCGCGATCTTGTCGGGGCCGTAGGCCTTCAGCAGATTGTTGGCGACGCTCAGCACCAGCGCCTGCTTGTTTGGATCGCCATCGGAGAGCTGCAGCACGATCTTGTGCTCCGCGAACGGCTTGTCCTGGAGCGGCACCTGCTGCGCCGGAGCGGGCAGCGCCGTCGCGCAGACGAGCAGTGCCAGCAGCATCGAGCGGAACAGCTTCGAGGGCATCATCCGCGTCCTGCAACCCCCGGATTACCCTCGACGCCTTTCAGCGTGACGCCGGAGCCGAGCCGTTCGGGCATCATCCGGCCCGAGCGCAGATATTTGCCGACGACGTCCCACACCGGCGCGCCCTGCCGGCCGTTGACGGAGGCCCAGCCCGCAACCTTGTAGCGATGGCTCGCGTTGAGCGCCTTGCCGTTGCCGAGCCTCAGCTCGGCGATGCGAGCGCCGATCGCAGCGTCGGGCGTGCAGGTGTAGCTGAGCCCGCCGGCGCGAACCATGTCGCCGCCCTGCTGGTAGTAGGGATCGGCGTTGAAGAGGTTGTCGCAGACGTCCTCCAGAAGGTCCTTGATCTCGGCTCCCGTCATCTCCTGCACATAGGTCTCGGGATAGGCGATCGCGGTTTGCGCGAGCAGATCCTCCATGGTCATCGCCTGTCCCGACAGCGCGGTGACGCCCCAGCGGAAGCCCGGCGACAACGCGATCTCGGCATCGAGCTCGCTGCGCAGCGCCGCGCAGATCAGCTCGTCCATCGGGCCGGAGAAATTGCCGCGGCGATAGAGCAGCCGGTCCGGTGTCGCGATCTTCTCCGACCAGTCGGCCACGTGCTGCGCACGGACCCGGCCGATCAGCTCGGCCATCGCCGGATCGGGTTTCAGCAGCTCGGAATAGACCGGCAACAGATGATACCTGACATCGCCGACCTTGCCGCTGTCGAGCGCGAGATCGAGCACTCCCAAGAACTTCCCGTTGGAGCCGGCATTGGTGACGAGCGTCGTGCCGCCCGCATTCTTCACGGCGATCGGCTGCGGCACGGCATCATGGGTGTGGCCGCCCAGAATAACATCGATGCCGGCGACCCGGCCCGCGAGCTTGAGGTCCACGTCCATGCCGTTGTGCGACAGCAGGATGACGGCATCGACCTTGTCGGTCGCGCGCAAGGCATCAACATGCTTCTGCAACTCCTCCTCGCGGATGCCGAAGCTCCAGTCCGGTGTGAACCTCTTGGGATGCGCGATCGGAGTATAAGGGAAGGCCTGGCCGATGATCGCGACGCGGTGCCCGCCGAGCTCCTTGATCGTGGACGGCTTGAACACGCGTCCCGTGGCCTTGTCGAAGGCGGGCGCGTCGTTGAACGCCGCTTCCTCGGTCAGGAACACGTTCTGCGCCAGGAATTCGCCCTTGAAGCGCTCGAGATTGTCGCGCAGCGCCTGCTCGCCATAGGTGAATTCCCAATGCCCGGTCATCGCCTCGATGCCGAGCAGATTGGCGACCTCGACCATGTCGCGGCCCTGCATTACGTTGGCGAGCCCCGTGCCCTGCCAGAGATCGCCGCCGTCGACCAGCACCGAGCGCCGCTCGCCGACATCGGCGCGCAAGCGATCCACCAGGGTCTTCAAATGGGCGAAGCCGCCGAGCTTGCCGAAGCGGCCTGCGGACTTCTCGAATTCGACGCAGGTGAAGGCATAAGCATCCGCGCTGTCGGGGCGGATGCCGAACCGTTCGAGAAAGGCGCGGCCGACCAGATGCGGTGGCCGTCCCGCCATCTCGCCGATGCCGATATTGACGCTGGGCTCGCGGAAATAGACGGGATTGAGCTGCGCGTGCGTGTCGGTGATGTGCAGGATCCGCGCGTTGCCGAACCGCTCGATGTCGTAGATGCCGGTGGTCTCGTTGCCGCGGGCCAGCCGCGGCAGGCCGAGCGTCGCGGCGGCAAGGCCTGCACTCTTCAGGAAATCGCGGCGGCGGATCGCTTGCTTAACCTCTCCCGCGTGCGGGAGAGGTCGGCATAGGCGGCCTTCTGGCCGCCGTTCTTTAAGACGCCGATGCTCTGCATCGGCTATGGCGCCGGGTGAGGGCTCTCTCCTCATTGGGGCCCTCGCTTGTGGAGACACCCCCACCCCAACCCTCCCCCGCAAGCGGGAGAGGGAGCGCACCTCCCTCGTTGCGCAAGCTGAAGTGATCTCATCTTACTCCGGCAGCTCGACTGTTCCACCTATGTGCAATCTAGCGGATTTCCATCGTCTTCCAGGCTTCTTTTTCGGACGTGGCCTGGAAGATCGACGCCTTCGCCAGCGCCTCGGCCTCCTTGGCTGCCGCAATGCCACGGTCGAAATCACCGCTATCGGCCGCCTTCTTCGCTGCCGCCAACGCAGATACGGTCACGGTCCATTGATTGCGCATGCCGGCCGCCTCCTTGGAGGCGGCTTCGGCGGCGGCATAGGCCGCCTTGTAGTCCGCCTCATTGGCCGCGCGCGCGGATGGCGCAAGGCTCAAGACGAGCAGCATGGCGAGAGCAAGTGACCGCTTCATGGCCGTGCTCCCGGTCCCGAGATCGGCAATCCGTTGGCGACGTAGGACAGGAAATATTCGACATCGCGATATTCGTCGGACTGCGGCTCGAACGGAACCGCGCGCGTCTGGCTGTTGCAGGTGACGAAGCGGCGGCTGGTTGTGCCCATGCCGCTCCATTCGGAGCGGTAGATCGGCATCGCGTTGAGGATGCCGAGCGCCGGCGCCAGGGTCTCGGCGCGGATGCGCTCGCCCGGGCTCTGCACATGGCAGCTCGCGCATGAGAAATTCATCTGGCCGCGCCGGCTGTAGAAATAGCGCTTGCCGTTCTCGAACGCCGCGAGCGCGCGCGGATCGTCGGGAATCTTGATGTCCATCGGCTTGCCGCGCGAAGTATAGGCCATGTAGGCGGTGAGCGAGGCCATCTCGTCCTTGACGTAGGAATAGGGCGCTTCGCCATTGGCCTCGCGGCATCGGTTGAGCGCGAGCTCCAGCGTGACGACCTTGCCTTCCTTCTCGTCGAAATACGGATAGTTCTGGCGGATGCCGATGCCGCCGCTCGGGAAGCAGTCGGCATAGGTCTTGCCGTTCTTGAACGGGGTCGAGAACATCTCCTTGCCGGCCTCGAGCGCGAACTCGTAAGGAGGGAATTCCTCCTTCTCCTGCCACTGCCGCTTCAAGCCCTCGTCCATGGAATACGGGCCGTTGACGAAATCCTCGTGCTTCACATCAGGAAATTTCTGGAAGAAGAAGTTCTGGAACGCCTTGGCATCGGCGACGGGATCGACCTTGTCGGCTGCGGCCACATCCGTTGCTGCGCAAGCCAGTGCGGCCAAAGCCGAGCCGAGCAGAATCGCGGCGTGTCGTTTCATCACGCGATCTTCGCGGTGGTCGTGTCCGAGCCGCCCTTGTTGTCGGTCCAGGAGATCTTGAGCTCGTCGCCCTTCTTGGCGCCCCTGAAGCTGAACTTGACGTAGGGGTCCTTCGAGACCGCAGTGCCCCAATCGGCGACGAAGACGTCCCTGCCGTTACATTCGAACTTCAGCTCCTGGATGAAGTGGGCCGGGATCAGCTCGCCATTGGGATTCTTGACCAAGCCGGTATCCATGGGGTGCTGGATCAGCGCCTGCACCTCGGTGATGTCGCCGTTGGACGTTGCGCGCACGCGAATGCTGGATGCCATGTCGAATTGCCTCGCTTAGCCGCCGCAGCCGCCGACGGTGACCTTGACCTCTTTGGTCGCGCTGTAGAGCTTGCCGTCGGCTTCCACGATCGCGGTCAATCTGGTGGTCTTGGCCATCTTCAGCCGGTTGGCGACGGCGGGGATCGTGCCGTCGGGAATCCTGTAGCTTGCCGCCAGCGCGTTCGGGTTCTCCGCCACGAAGAACGAGATCGAGCTGACCTTGTCCAGCGTCGTCGTCACCGAGATCGGCACGACGCCGCCGTTCTCGGCGATCTCCGGCGCATCGAGCTTGACCTTGTCCGACGGCTCGGCGGTCTTGCCGTAAAGCGCCTTGATCGCGTCGGCCTCGTTCTTCTGCTTGAAGGCATCTTCCGGATATTTGTCGTTCGCCGCGGCGCGCGCCGGCCCGAACGGCAGATTGCCGAGGCCGAGCAACGCGACCGAAGCTGCGCCCTGAAGGATCAGGCGCCGCGTCGCATGAGGGCCGCTGATCGTGGTCATCTCGAATCTCCTCGGCCGCGGGCCGTTACAGGGTCTGCAGGAAATCAACGATCGCGTTGATCTCCTGTTCGGTCAAAATCCGGTTTCTGCCGAATGGCGGCATCATGGTCTGCGGATTGCGCTTGGTCTCGTCGAAGATGATTGCGAACAGCTCGTCGCGGTCGGGGTATCTGGCCTTGATGTCCTTCAGTTCGGGCCCGATCGTTCCGGGCAGATCGCCGCCCTTGATGACGTGGCAGGTCAGGCAATTGCCCTTGCCGCGATCGAAGGCGAGCTTCCGGCCCTCAGTCGCTGCGGACTGCGCCCCCGCCGGGGCGATCGCCGCGCCGGCGAGCAGGGCCAGCGCAGCAAGCGAAGCGGGCTTGCAAGGAAAGGCGGTCAAGGCATCGTCCCGAAAGCGGTATGTCGATGATGTCGTTTGCGGAATGGTTCAAAAGCACAAAGGCGAGAGCCTGACAATCAAGACTATGCACGCGGCAAAATGGAGTTAATATCCTCCGCATTGCAACCGATGGGATAGTTCGTTCATCGGATGGGCTTGGGCTAGCAAATTATTCTCGGGCGTTTGGCCCTTTCGGCTTCTTTTACTGGTTCGCATTTTTTGGGGACGTCACTTGGCTGAATATGTCGTCGAATTTGGCAGGGATGGCGGCCGGGTCGAGTCGGACGGCCGGCTCGATGCGCCGGCCTTCCATCGCAATTACGAGCCGATCTGGGCCGCGCTCGAGAAACATCTCGCCGGTGCGACCGGTAATGTCGTGGAACTCGGCAGTGGCACCGGCCAGCACGTCGTTCATTTTGCCCGCCACACGCCCGGCCTGATCTGGTGGCCGAGCGATCTCAACCAGCGCCATCTCAAGAGCATCGAAGCCTGGCGCGTGCATGCGGGCCTGCCGAACATCCGCCCGCCTCTGAGGATCGACCTCACCGATCCCGACTGGTCCTCGGAGATGAAGAGCGGGCAGGGGCCGACGAGCCTTGCCGCGGTGTTCTGCGCCAACGTCATTCACATCGCACCCTGGGCGGTGGCCGAAGGCCTGTTCGCCGGCGCCGGCCGATATCTGCGCAACGACGGCAAGCTGTTCCTCTACGGCCCCTTCAAGCGCGACGGCAAGCACACCGCGCTCAGCAATGCGGTGTTCGACACCTCATTGCGCGAAGGCAATCCGGAATGGGGCGTGCGTGACATCGGCGACGTGGAGAAGCTGGCAAAGGCAGTCGGCCTCAGCCTGCTCGATGCGATCGAGATGCCCGCGAACAATCTGACGCTTGTGTTTGCGCGCTAGCCACAAGGGCGGCGCGCTTCCTCCCCCGCCTGCGGGGGAGGGCGGGGGAGAGGGTGTCTCCGCAACGGAACAATCCCCTAGAGCAGAAAGCCCTCACCCGCCGCGCTCTTAGAGCGCGTCGGCCTCTCCCGCGAGCGGGAGAGGCAAGAACCCGGTCGCCGGGCTCGCGCTGATGCGATCAAGACGGCGTCACGTCTCCCCATCCTTCCACCCGATCCTCTCCTTCAAGAACCGAAAACCCAGCACCTCGAAGCTCGCGCGCTCCCTGTTGTCCTTGCCGTAGCCGTGGCCGCCGGCGGCCGGCTCGTAGAACCAGGCCTCGTAACCCATCGCCTGAAGCTTTGCCGCCATCTTGCGGGCGTGGCCGGGATGAACGCGGTCGTCGCGCCGCGTGGTGGCGATCAGGATCGGCGGATAGGGCTGGCCGGCTTTCACGTTGTGATAGGCCGAGTAGGTCTTCAGCCACTCCCACTCGTCGGGCTTGTCGGGATCGCCATATTCGGCAATCCAGCTCGCGCCGGCGAGCAGCTTGGTGTAGCGGCGCATGTCGATGAGGGGGATGGTGCAGAACAGCGCGCCGAAGCGTTCGGGATAGCGCACCAGCATGTTGGTGATGAGGATGCCGCCGTTCGATCCGCCCTGCGCAGCGATGCGTTTCGGCTGCGTCACGCCGCGCCGGACGAGATCGGCAGCGACCGCGGCGAAATCGTCGTGCGAGAGCTTCTTGCCGGCGAGCCGCCCGGCATCGTGCCAGCGCGTCCCGAACTCGCCGCCGCCGCGCAGATTCGCCTGCACCGTCGTGCCGCCGCGCTCCAGCCAAAGCTTGCCGAGCGATGCGTTGTAATACGGCTTCACCGCGAGGCCGAAGCCGCCATAGGCGCTCATATAGACCGGCGCATCGCCGGTCTCCCCGGCGGGGCCCGTCTGCACATAGGGAATGCGCTCGCCGTCGATCGAGACCGCCTCGTGCTGGGTCACTGTGAGGCCCTCGGCGGTGAATGTCTTTGGCGCCTGCTTCAGCACGATCGGGCTGGCGACGCCGCGCTCGATCAGCAGTAGCGATGGCGGCGTGAGCGGGTCCTGTACATTGGCGAGCAGATCCCCGTTGCTTTCGGAGGGATGGCGATCGAGCGTCCAGACGTCGACGACGCCGATCCGGGGCAACCCCGGCAGCGTCTCGCGGCTCCAGCCCGCGGCGGATGGTGTGCAGACCTCGAATTGGGGGCGCAGCTCGTCGAGAATCGAGAGCACGAGCTTGCCCGCCGTCCAGAACAGGCCTTGCAAAGCGCGACGCGGTGCCGGCTCGAACAGCACGGCAAAATCGCGGCTGCCGTCCAGGAATGCCGCCAGCGAGATGCCGAGCACGCTATCTGTGGCATAGGTTCTCCCCTCCACAGTCCAGTCCTCGCGCAGCTTGATCGCGAACCAGTCGCCGTGCGCCTGCATCCAGACGCCGGTCGGCAGATCGAGCTTCGTCATGCGACCGTCCGCATCGCGCAGCCAGATCGCGCCGTTGAAGAAGTCGATCTGGTCGACGATCCAGACGCGCGGCTCGGGTCCGGTGTCGTCGGCCATGCCGTGGATCACCATGTGATCGGCCGCGGTCTCGATGATCACCTCCGCCTGATCGACAGGCTGGCCGCGCCGCCACAGCCGAACCGTCCGCGCATAGCCCGAGCTCGTCGCCATGTCCTCGCCATGGGCGCTCGACAGCAGCAGCGTGTCGGCATCGAGCCAGTCGACGCCGCCCTTCGCTTCCGGCAGCGTGAAGCCGTCGGTCAAGAAGCGCTTCGTCTCCAAGTCGAATTCCCGCAGCGTCACGGCATCGCTGCCCCCGCGCGACAGGCTCAGAATGGCGCGCGAGCTTGCGGGCATCGTGGCGATCCCGCTCAGCAACCAGTCCTCGCCTTCGTCGCGTGCGAGCTGATCGATGTCCAGCATGATGTCCCACGCGGGAGTGGATTTACGAAATTCCGTCAGCGAAGTCCGCCGCCACAGGCCGCGCGGGTTGGCGGTGTCCTTCCAGAGATTGTGCAGGTCGGAGCCGCGCCGGCTGACATAGGGAATGTTGTCGGGGCGGTCATAGATCGCGGCGAGGAGATCGCGGTCGTGCTCGAAGGCCTTGCCGCCGAACGCGCTGAGCGTCAGGCTGTTCTGACGCTCGACGAAATCGAGCGCCTGTGTGCCCTCGATCTCCTCCAGCCACAGCCAGGGATCGTCGTCGGGAGCGCGAAGCGTGGGCCTGTCGTCGACGGACATGAAACGTAACTCCCGGGAGGATCGCGGCGGATAGGATTTGATCGAGCGCAAGCCGTCAAGCTCGCGCGCCGCTATCATCCCGCCGATTGCGTCAGGGGCATGGCCCGCGCCCGTTTGCGCCGGTTGCCGGCCCTCTCCCGCCTCTCCATAGTGCCGCGAATCAACAAGGCCTATGAAAATTCCCTGGAAAGCCCGTTGGGGCGGAAATCCCGATGCTTGACGTGACTGCAGCCAATGAGATCGCCGCCGATGCCCGCGTGCGCGCCAACGTCGTGCGCCTTGCCGCCGCGCAGGCGCTGACCGGCGCCAACTCGGCCGTGATCTTCGCCACCGGCGCGATCGTCGGCGCCACGCTCGCGCCCGACATGTCGCTCGCGACCGTGCCGATCTCGATGTATGTGGTCGGGCTTGCCGCCGGCACGCTGCCGACCGGCGCGATCTCGCGCCGCTTCGGCCGCCGCGCCGCCTTCGTCATCGGCACGGGTTTCGGCACGCTCACAGGCCTGCTCGGCTCGTTCGCGATCCTGCGCGGCTCGTTCGTGCTGTTCTGCCTGGCAACCTTCCTCGGCGGCCTCTACGGCGCTGTGGCGCAATCCTATCGCTTCGCCGCCGCGGACGGTGCCAGCGCGGCGTACCGTCCCAAGGCGGTGTCCTGGGTGATGGCGGGCGGCGTGTTCGCCGGGGTGCTCGGTCCGCAGCTCGTGCAGTGGACCATGGACGTCTGGCAGCCATATCTGTTTGCCTTCAGTTTCCTGGTGCAGGCGGCCGTCGCGCTGGTCGCGATGGGCATCGTCGCCGGCGTCGACATGCCCAAGCCCGCGCCGGCAGATCTGCATGGCGGGCGGCCGCTGCTCACCATCGTGACGCAGCCGCGCTTCATCGCGGCGGCGCTGTGCGGCGTGATCGCCTATCCCATGATGAACCTGGTGATGACTTCGGCGCCGCTCGCGATGAAGCTGTGCGGCCTGTCGGTGTCCGATTCCAATTTCGGCCTGCAATGGCACATCGTCGCCATGTACGGGCCGAGCTTCTTCACGGGCTCGCTGATCGCCCGCTTTGGTGCGCCCAAGATCGTGGCCGCCGGATTGTTGCTGGAAGCGGGCGCGGCCGGCATCGGCCTGTCGGGCCTCACCGCCATGCATTTCTGGGCTACGCTCGTCGTGCTCGGCGTAGGCTGGAATTTCTCCTTCATCGGCGCGTCCGCGCTGGTGCTGGAGACGCACCGGCCGCAGGAGCGCAACAAGGTGCAGGCCTTCAACGATTTCCTGGTGTTCGGCATGATGGCGATCGGCTCGTTCTCCTCGGGCCAGCTGCTCGCCAATTACGGCTGGTCCGCGGTGAACCTGGTGGTGTTCCCGCCTGTCGTGCTGGGCCTCGCCGTGCTCTCGCTGGTCTCCTGGGCGAAGCGCCGTAAGGCGCGGCTGGAGGCGGCCATGGGCGAGTTTCCTGACGCGGTGTGAGTGGCGGGAGGTTGTCAGCAGCGTTGATGCTTCGATCGCCGTCGAAGTGATTTTCGGGTGAGGGTCGGTTAGATGTCGTCATGGCCGGGCCTGTTCCGGCCATCGACGGCTTCAAATGTTGCCGTCATTCCGGGGCACCCGAAGGGTGAACCCGGAATCTCGAGAGTCTCAGCTGCGCAATTGCGCACCATAGTTCGATGCTTTCGCATCGCGCCGGAATGACGGTGGGGAAGCAACGCATGCTCGATGACCCTCAACAGCCCAAGATCGACGAATCCTCGCTCCGCTACGAAGGCTGGCGCATCGTCGCGGTCTGCTTCCTGCTCGCCACCTTCGGCTGGGGCCTCGGCTTCTACGGCCAGAGCGTCTACGTCGCCGAGCTGCAGCGCGCCCATGGTTGGTCGGCGTCGCTGATCTCGTCGGGCACGACGTTCTTCTATCTCTTCGGCGCGCTGCTGGTCGTTTTCGTCGGCGAAGCCGTGCGAAAATACGGTCCGCGGCTCTGCCTGGTCGTTGGCACGCTGGCGATGGCGGCGGCCGCGGTCGCGATCGGCGCCGTGCGCGAGCCCTGGCAGCTCTATCTTGCCGATGCCGTGCTCGCCTTCGGCTGGGCCGGCACCAGTCTCGCCATGATCACCAACACCATCAGCCTCTGGTTCGACCAGAAGCGCGGCATGGCGATCAGCCTCGCGCTCAATGGCGCCAGCTTCGGCGGCATCGTCGGCGTGCCGCTGCTGGTGATGTTGATCGGCCATGTCGGCTTTGCCAGCGCGATGTACGCCACGGCCGGCGCCATGCTGGTGTTGCTGCTGCCGGTCATCCTGCTTGCCGTCGGCCGTCCGCCCGAACATCATGGCTGGCACGCGGCAGCGAAGGCGAAGCCGCAATCGTCGACCGAGATCCGCGCCTGGGCGCTGCGGGATGTCGGCTTCCTCACGGTGACCGTCGCCTTCGCCCTGGTTCTGTTCGCCCAGGTCGGCTTCATCGTGCACCTGATCTCGTTCCTCGATCCCGTGATCGGCCGCGAGCGTGCGGCCGTGGCCGTCGCCGTGCTGACCGCGATGGCGGTGGTTGGCCGGGTGCTGTTCTCGCTGGTGATCGACTGCCTCAACCAGCGCCTGGCGTCCGCGCTGTCGTTTCTCAGCCAGGCCGTGGCGCTTGTCGTCGTCATCAACCTGCAAAACGACTACGTGCTGATCGCGGCCTGCGCCTTGTTCGGTTTCTCTGTCGGCAATTTGATCACGCTGCCGTCGCTGATCGTGCAGCGGGAGTTCGCCAGCGCCTCGTTCGGCGTGCTGATCAGCCTCAACACCGCGATCAACCAAGTTACCTACGCATTCGGCCCCGGCATCGTCGGCGCCCTGCGTGACTGGTCCGGCGGCTACACGCTGCCGTTCTATCTCTGTGTCGCGCTGGAGGTGGCCGCGGCTGCGCTGATCATGGTGCGAGGGAAGCCAAGGGCAGGCTCTCGTAGGGTGGATTAGCCGAAGGCGTAATCCACCAATCTTGTTCTGCATTTGTTGAAGCATGGTGGGTTACGGCTTCGCCTAACCCACCCTACGGCATCACGCCTCCCGCTCCCTCAGCAAACCCTCCACATCGAGCCGCTTGGTGAACATCGCGAGCTTGCCGTCCGGCCCGAGCGGCCATTGCTCCTTCGGCTTGTCCCAATACAGCTCGACGCCGTTCTCGTCAGGATCGCGCAAATAGAGCGCCTCGCTGACGCCGTGGTCGCTGGCGCCGTCGAGCGCAATGCTTGCCGTGAGCACCCGGTGCAGCGCATCCGCCAGCGCCGGCCGCGTCGGATAGAGGATGGCGGTATGATACAGGCCGGTCGTGCCGGGCGGCGGCGGCGAGCCGCCCTTGCTTTCCCAGGTGTTGAGCCCGATGTGGTGATGATAGCCGCCGGCCGAAATGAAGGCCGCGCCCGAGCCCATCTTCTGCATCAGCTCGAAGCCGAGCACGCCGCAATAGAAGGCGAGCGCACGATCGAGATCGGCGACCTTGAGGTGGACGTGGCCGATCCTGGTGCCGGCGGGAATCGCCTGGTTATCCGACATGTGAATGCTCCCTTGAAGGCATGGACATAAGTTCGGCGCGGGGAGCGCGCTACGGGCCGATCCCGAAACCCATCGTTTCCGAACGGAGACCAATTGGTGTCAGCGCCGGGCAGAGGTCCACCTCTCCCCGCTGGGAAGAGGTGAACACCGGCTGCACTCGCTCTAAGCCAGCTCCGACACCTCGCCCTCGGGCAGGTCGAACTCGAACGTGTTCAGCGTCATCGACACCAGCGTGTAATAGCCGCACAGCCCGATCACCTCGACCACGCCGCGCTCGCCGAGCAGCTTCACCGCCTCGTCGTACAGTCCCTTTTCGACTCCGTGGCCCTCGTGCAGGGACTTTGCGAGGTCGTAGATCATCTTCGCCATGGGATCGTCGAAGTCGGGGGGGCGGCGGTCCCGGATCGCATCGATGATCTCGGCCTTCATGCCGCCGGCGAGCGCGAGGCGCTTGTGCGCGTACCATTCGTAATGCGCGGTCCAGTGCCGCGCCGTCACCAGGATCGCGATCTCCGAAAGCCTGGCCGGGAAGATCGTGTCGAAGCGCATGACCTCGCCGAGCCGTGTGGCATGGCGCGCCATCTCCGGGCTGTTGAGCCAGGCCATCATCGGCGGCGGCGGCTGGCCGCGCTTGCCCGCGATCGACTCGTCATAGGTCTGCCGCTGGCTCTCGTTCATTTCGCCAGGCGAAAGAAGTTTCAGGCGCATCCTCGTTTCCTCTTTGTTTTCAAGCACCGTCTTGCCGCGGACTATAGCCGAATGCGGCTCGCGGAAGTGGTTGAATTCCGCGGGGGCTTGGCCCAGAGTCGTGCCCAACAAGTCTTTTGATTGATGGAAACGACCATGAGCGACACTGAAACCGCCGAGCTCGAAACATTCCGCAACGAGACGCGCGCCTGGCTGGAGGCCAACTGCCCGCCGGAGATGCGCAAGCCTGCAACCTCGGATGCCGACGTGTTCTGGGGCGGGCGCAACGCCAAGTTCTCGTCCGAGCCGCAGCGCGTCTGGTTCGAGCGCATGCGCGACAAGGGCTGGACCGTGCCCGACTGGCCGAAGGAATACGGCGGCGGCGGCTTAAGCGCTGCCGAGCACAAGGTGCTGCGCGCCGAGATGGCGCGGATCGGCGCCCGGCCGCCGCTGTCGAGCTTCGGCATCTGGATGCTCGGGCCGGCGCTCCTGAAATACGGCAACGACGCCCAGAAGAAGGAGCATCTGCCGAAGATCGCGGCGGGCGAGATCCGCTGGTGCCAGGGCTATTCCGAGCCGAACGCCGGCTCCGATCTCGCCTCGCTCCAGACCCGCGCCGAGAGCGACGGCGACGACTTCATCATCAACGGCCAGAAGATCTGGACCTCCTACGCCAATTACGCCGACTGGATCTTCTGCCTGGTGCGCACGGATCCCGCGGCGAAGAAGCATGACGGCATCAGCTTCATCCTGTTCGACATGACGTCCAAGGGCGTCTCGACCAAGCCGATCTTGCTGATCTCGGGCTATTCGCCGTTCTGCGAGACCTTCTTCGACAATGTCCGCGTGCCGAAGTCGCACGTGGTCGGCACCGTCAACCGCGGGTGGGACGTCGCGAAATACCTGCTCCAGCACGAGCGCGCGATGATCTCGGGCATGGGCGAGCGCGGCATCGGCCGTCCGCTCGGCCAGATCGCGGCCGACACCGTCGGCACCGATGGGCAAGGCAGGCTCGACGATGTCATGCTGCGCGGCGAGATCGCGCGCTTCGATGTCGATGAAGCCGCGCTGGCTGCCTGCGCCGAACGCGCGGTCGATCTCGCCAAGGCGGGACAGGCGCATCCCGCCTTCTCCTCGGCCATGAAATATTACGGCACCGAGCTCAACAAGCGACGCCATGAGATCCTGATGTCCGCCGGCGGCGTCGATGCCCTGGAATGGGAGAGCGAGCGTTCAGGGCAAGGCGCGAAGCCGCGCGCCTGGCTGCGCACCAAGGCGAACTCGATCGAGGGCGGCACCTCCGAGGTCATGCTCGGCATCGTCGCCAAGCGCATCCTGGACCTGCCGGGGGCGTGAGCGACGCTTTCACCACCCGTCATTCCGGGGCGCGCATAGCGCGAGCCCGGAATCCATAACCACCAATCGGGAGTATGGATTCCGGGCCTGCGCCTGCGGCGCATCCCGGAATGACGAGACAACATAGATTTCGAACCGGAAGCACACACATGGCCCTCGTCCTCACCGAAGAACAATCGATGCTCCGCGACAGCGCACGCGGGCTGATCAGCGACAAGGCGCCGGTGTCGCACCTGCGCCATCTGCGCGACAGCAAGGACCGGATCGGCTTCTCCAAAGAGCTATGGCACGCCTTCGCCGAGATGGGCTTCGCCGGTCTTTTGGTCCCGGAAGAGTTCGGCGGCAGCGGTCTTGGCCATGTCGAGGCCGGCGTCGTCATGGAGGAGATCGGCCGCACGCTGGTGCCCTCGCCCTTCCTCGCCACC
Source organism: Bradyrhizobium sp. FW305-F6 (assembly GCF_058782905.1). Classification (NCBI taxonomy): domain Bacteria; kingdom Pseudomonadati; phylum Pseudomonadota; class Alphaproteobacteria; order Hyphomicrobiales; family Nitrobacteraceae; genus Bradyrhizobium; species Bradyrhizobium sp. FW305-F6. The sequence continues at coordinate 1,781,539 of NZ_JBYSYD010000002.1, read as the reverse complement.
AGCGTGGTCGCGGCCTCTGCGCTCAACCGCGGCGGCAATGCCGCGCAGAAGTCGGAATACCTGCCGAAGATCGCGAGCGGGTCACTGCTCGCGACGCTCGCGATCGACGAGGGCGCAAAGCATCGCCCGCTCCAGACCAGCCTTCAAGCCGTGCGCGCCGGCAACGGCTTCAAGCTTTCCGGCACCAAGGCGCTGGTGGTCGACGGCCACGTCGCCGACCTCCTCATCGTCGCCGCGCGCACGGCCGGATCGGCCGGCGAGCGCGAGGGCCAGACGCTGTTCCTGGTCGATCCCAAAGCAAAGGGCGTGGCGATCGAACGCACCATCATGGTCGACGCGCACAACGCCGCGCGGATCGAGTTCGCCAATGTCGAGGTCACTGCCGACAGCGTGCTCGGCGAGGTCGATCAGGCGGCGGGCCTGCTCGATGGCGTTCTCGACATCGGCCGCGGCGCGGTCGCCGCCGAGATGGTCGGTCTCAGCGAGGAAGTGTTCAACCGCACCGTCGAGTACCTCAAGAGCAGAAAGCAGTTCGGCAAGCTGATCGGCGAATTCCAGGCGCTGCAGCACCGCGCCGCCGAACTCTATGTCGACATCGAGATCACCCGCGCCGCCACCATGAAGGCGCTGCAGGCGCTGGACGCCGACGTCGCCAAGGCCGCAGCCGCCGTCGCGGTCGCCAAGGCCCGCGCCGGCACCACCGCCACGCGCGCGGTGCAGGAAGGCGTGCAGATGCATGGCGGCATGGGCATGACCGACCAGTTCGACATCGGCTTCTTCATGAAGCGCGCGCGGGTGTGCGAGGAGCTGTTCGGCGATGCCAACTACCACACCGAGCAGCTGGCACGGGCGCGGGGGTATTGAGGCGCTCTCGTAGGGTGGGTTAGCGAAGCGTAACCCACCAACTTCGTTCGGTATACGCGGAAGCATGGTGGGTTACGCTCAGCAGATGCACCACGTGCCTCTGCAGAGCTAACCCACCCTACGACGCTTCGCCGGAGACATTCCTTACCGCATCGGCGGCGCGTATTGCACGCCGCCGGCGTTCCACAGCTGGTTCATGCCGCGGGGGATCTTCAGCTTGGACTTCTCGCCGATGTTGCGGTCGTACATCTCGCCGTAATTGCCGACGTGGCGGATGATGCGCGCCGCCCAGTCCTTCGTCAGCCCGAGCTGCTCGCCGTAACGGCCTTCGGTGCCGACGAGGCGCATCACTTCCGGCTTCTTCGACTTCAAGGCCTCGTCGATGTTCTCCGAGGTCACACCCAGCTCTTCGGCGTTGATCATGGCATACAGCGTCCACTTCACGATCATCATCCAGTCGTCGTCGCGCTGGCGCACGACGGGGGCGAGCGGTTCCTTGGAGATCATGTCCGGCAGGATCATGTGGTCGCCGGGCTTCGTCAGGTTCAGCCGCAGAGCATAGAGCTGAGAAACGTCGGCGGAGAACGTGTCGCACTTGCCGCTGTCGTAGGCCTTCACGACGTCGTTGAGATTATCGAACTTCACCTCTTCATACTTCATGTTGTTGACGCGGAAGTAATCGGCGACGTTGAGCGTCGTCGTGGTTCCGTTCTGCACGCAGATCTTGCTGTCGGCCAGTTCCAGCGAAGTCTCCTTGTTGCGCGCGCGCGGCACCATGAAGCCGACGCCGTCGTAATAGGCCACCGCCGGGAAATACAAATCGTAGTCGAGCTCGCGCGCCATGCTCCACGTCGTGTTGCGCGAGAGGATGTCCACCTTGCGGCTCTGCAGTTCCTTGAACCGTTCGTTGGCGTCGAGCGCGATGAACTTCGCCTTGCCGGGGTCATTGAAGATCGCGGCGGCCACCGCGCGGCAGAAATCGACGTCGAAGCCGGTCCAGTTGCCCTTGTCGTCGGGGATCGAGAAGCCCGGCAGGCCCTTGTTGACGCCGCACAGCACCTCGCCGCGGCGAACCGTGCGCTTCAAGGTGCGGGTGTCGTAGAATTCATAAATGATCGCGCCGACGGCGATCAGCACGGCGAGGGCGAGCCCGATCAGCAGGCCGCCACGAAAAGTGCGCATCATGTTGCTCTCTCGAAAAACCGGGAAAAGAAATCAGGCGAGGACGGAGAGCATGATCCGGATCCGGACGGGCGCGTTTGCGCAAGGCGCGCTATGGCCGTCCGAAGCGATCATGCCGGGATCATGACCTTAGAGCTCGGGCTTCTGCCGGATGACCACCTTGGTGCCGACGGGAACGCGATCGTAGAGGTCGGCGACGTCGGCGTTGACCAGACGGAAGCAGCCCGAGGACACCTTGGTGCCGATCGTGTCGGGTCGGTTGGTGCCGTGGATGCGGTAGACGGTGGTGCCGAGATACATCGCGCGCGCTCCCAGCGGATTGCCGGGGCCGCCGGCCATGAAGCGCGGCAGATAGGGCTGGCGCTGGATCATCTCCGGCGGCGGCGTCCAGTCCGGCCATTCCTTCTTGTTGGTGATGGTCACCAGCCCCTGCCACTGAAAGCCGTCGCGGCCGACGCCGATGCCGTAGCGGATCGCGCGCCCGCCGGGCTGCACCAGATAGAGGTGACGTTCGGCGGTCGAGACGATGATCGTGCCCGGCGGCTCGGTGGTGCGGAAGTAGACCACCTGCTTCTGCCATTCCGGCTCGAGCTGGTAACCGTCATCGGCGATCAGGCCCGGCTCGTCGCCGCGGTCCGGCTGCTGGGCGAAGGCATGCGGCGTGGACAGGACCAGTCCCATCGCAGCCACGAAAATCCCGGTCAGGCGACGAAAATCCGTCATTTCAAGCTCTCCCCGCTGCCACAGCGTAAATCATTCGGAACCATCAAACCTGAGGGGCAAGTTCATGGCAAGTTGATGGCGTGACGTCCTTGTATGTCACGAGAATACTTTGGTTTTTTGAAGCGGTCAGGCAATACCACAAACCGGGTATGGCGCGAAAAGCCTAGGCTTTACCGCAGCGGCGGCCCGCTCCCTCCCCCGCTTGCGGGGGCTGGGGAGAGGGTGTCCCCGCAAAGGGACACTCCCCCAGAGGAGAGAACCCTCACCCGCGCCGGAGCCTGTCATCGGGCGCGCCTTCGGCGCGACCCGGTGGGCGCGACCTCTCCCGCAAGCGGGAGAGGCTCCAGACTGAGCTCGCCGAAAATGGCCAACTTCGACAACTGGCAATCGAAGCGACTCAAATCTTGTTGTTCTCCGCGGCGATCCCCAGCCGCCTGACGATCTCCGTGGCCACGGCGCGGGCCTCGACGCGCGAGCCGACGCGGGGGCTGCGAAACCGCCGCCCCGAATGCAGCCGGATCACCACGATGCAGTGCTCGTCCTCGGAGCGGCCACGGCGCTCGACCGTGATCGATTTCACGTCGGGGCCGGCGATATGGTCCGCGCGCAGGGCACCGTCGCCCCACAGGCGCTCGACGCGAATCTCGTTGCGCCGGATGATCCAGAACGCGCCGGTGGCGCGGTTGGCATGGCGATAGACGGTGAATGCGGCGATTGCCCCCAGCGGCAGCAGCAGGATGTCCACATGGGTGGGGGCGAGGCCGCGCCATAGCTTGTAGGCATAGGGAATGGCGCACAGCGTCACGGCGATCAAGGCGACGATGCGGATGTCCCGCGGTGAAAACGGCTCGAGAGGCTCGCCGAGATGCATCTCGGGATTGCTGGCGTCGAGCGGATTGACCGGCTCCTCGACGTTGGGAACGTCGAAATGCGTCGCGATCCACGCCACGGTGTCACGGACATGGGTGACGTCGGCGATCGGCGGCGAGGTCAGGCGCTCTCCCGAGTGCAGCGTGAAGACGAGTTGAAAGCGGGCCTTCACCCGCTTGCTGCCGGGGACCTGCAGTGCCGTGATGTCGTTCTTCCCGACGACCCGGGTCTGGAGTTTTCCGAACGGACGCTGATGCCCGATCAGGATCTCGTTCGGCGTGATGATCCACACCACCGCCGGCGCCATCATGATGCCGACGACGAACCCCGCCCCCACGAGGAGAGCTGCCGACGAGATGATGATCTCCAGGGTGTCGTGTGTGAATAGGCCGGGCGTGAAGCACAACGCAACCGCGGCGGCACAGCCGGCCATGATCAGCCGCTGTGCGATCGAGGAGCCTTCACGAAGGCGGATGTCGCTATGGCTGGTCGTGTCGTCCATTGCGGGCGGCTGATTCCGATGGCGCGAAACTCCACGGACGGGTCCGTGGAGTCAAGCAACAAGGGCGACAACCGATGCCGGCCGCGTGCTCGCCCTGCGGTCAGCTGTCGAGGTTCAGCAGCCTCGCCACTGTGCGCTCGATCTGGTCATAGCTGCCTTCGCCGGCGTGTTGGAACACGATCTTGCCGCTGCGGTCGATGATGTACTGCGCCGGCCAATATTGGTTGCGATAGGCGTTCCAGGTCTTGGAATCATTGTCCTGTGCCACCGGATAGGTGATGCCGTGGCGCTTCAGCGCGGCCTGTACGTTCGCGGCCGACCGCTCGAACGGGAATTCCGGCGTGTGTACGCCGACTATCACGAGGCCCTTGTCCTTGTACTTGGCATAGAGGCCGGTGACGTGCGGCAGCGTGTTGACGCAGTTGACGCAGCCATAGGTCCAGAAGTTGACCAGCACGACCTTGCCGCGAAGATCGGCGATGCTGAGCGGTTTCGAGTTGAACCAGTTGTTGATGCCGGTGAAATCGGGCGCGGTTTGTTGGCTTGCGGCGGCGACGTGGAGCGGTGTTGCGCGGGAAACCTCGTCGCAGACTCCGGGGATGACGGCGCCGGTGACGGTGAAGCCGATCAGGGCGGCGGAAACAGCGAGCAGTTTAAGAGTCATGGAAGCGTCCTCCGGGTGAAATCTTCGACGGTCAGAGGCCGATCTGGCCGGTGGGATAGAAACGGGTGAGCCACGCCACGATCAGCGTGTCGTACTGGAAATACGCCGCGACGGCGAAGCCGATCACCACGACGCCAAAGCCCTGTTGCAGCCGCGGCGTGATGCGCGCGAGGCTGCGCACGCGCGTGGCCGCGGCCTGTCCGCCATAGGCGATCGCCAGCATCGGGATGGCCGCGCCGATGGCGTAGGCGACCAGCAGCGTGCCGGCCCAGGCAACATCCTTCGAGGTCGCGACCAGCGTCAGGATCGATCCGAGCACCGGGCCGGCGCAGGGCGTCCAGACCAGGCCCAGCGTGGTGCCGAGCACGAGGCCACCGAGTGCGCCTTCGCGCTGCGCGCCGTTCGAACTGCCGAGATCGAGCCAGCCATTGAGTCGTGCCGACAGCCACTCGAACGGCGCCGGCCACAGCATCAGCAGGCCGAATCCGAGCAGCAGGACCGATGCGGCTTCGCGCAGCACGTTCGGGTCGAAATCGAACAGCTGCGTGATAGCACCGAGCGCCAGCGCGACTGCGGAGAACGAGACGACGAAGCCGAGCGCGATCATCGCCGGCCGCAGATGCCCGACGCGCCCGATCGAGGCGCCGAGCAGGATCGGCAGCATCGGCAGCGTGCAGGGCGCGGCGATGGTAAGAATGCCGGCGAGAAGAGCGAAGAGGAGATCGAGCATTGGCCCTCGTGGATGGGGTCACGAGGGCAGTTCGCGTCTGGCGCGTCGCACGTTACGCGACGTCACGCGGTCGTGACGGCGCGGTCGTTGGGGAGGGCCGCGTCACCCTCAAATACAAAACGACCCGGACGGGGGCATCGTCCGGGTCGCTGGAGGTCTTGGGAGGTTTAACGAAACCGTATGTGAGCTTTATAGGGGGGAAGTTTTTCCGCCTGATGTTGTCGCTTGTTTCAATTGTTTCGTCGGCGGTAACGCTTTCGTGTCCGGGACAGGGCTGGAGCTCTGTCCTATCTCTTTGAAATCGTTCGATTTACGCGGCGAAGCGATCGACGCCGGCGCCCTTAAGCAAATCGGCCAATTGCTTGCGGGCATAGAACATCCGGGTCTTCACCGTGCTCTGAGGAATGCCGATGATCTGGCCGACCTCCTCCACCGACTTCTCGTGGTAGTAGACGAGGGTGATGATCTCGCGATGCGCCGGCGACAGCTTCTGCACGCAGGCGCGCAGGATGGCGCTGGTGTCGCTGCGGTCGAGCGAGGTCTCCGGCGTGTCGTGACCGTCGGGGATCTGGCGCACATCCTCCTGGTCGATGTCTTCGAACCGGCGCTGGCGCATCGCGGTCAGCGCCTTGAAGCGGGCGATCGAGAGCAGCCAGGTCGAGACCTGCGAGCGGCCCTGGAACTGGCCGGCGGTGCGCCACACGTCCAGGAACACCTGGCTGACGAGGTCTTCCGCCGTGGTGGCGTCGCGCACGATGCGCAGGATGAAGCGGTACACCCGCACATTGTGACGGCAATAAAGGATGTGCATGGCCGTCCGGTTGCCGTCGGCAATGCTCTCCAGAAGCATGTCGTCCGAGGTCGCCTGAGCGGCAATGATGCTCTGGCTGGCTTGGGCGTTGATGGCAATGACGTTCGGCATGACTTGGCTCCCCGTAGCGCCGCAACCGAGCGGCGTTTCCTTGAGCCGAAGTGTTAATGAGCCAACGTTTCGGGACGTCTGCACGAAAAGGGGAAAATGGTTTCGTGCGCCGCCAAATTGTTTCGTCGGACGGGATGCGACGAAACATTCAGGGCAAAAAACCTTGGAATTTCAATGTACGGGAAATACGGGGATGGGGATTTCGAGGCGGACGGGAGCAGCGGGAACGTATTTTGAGGGATTGCGTTCGGTTGCGCCACTTGCCCCGTCATTCCGGGGCGATGCGCAGCATCGAACCCGGAATCTCGAGATTCCGGGTTCGCCCTTCGGGCGCCCCGGAATGACGTCGGGCGCGACTTACGCCTTCTCGCCTTGCGGCGAGAACAGATAGCCGCCGCCGCGGATGGTGCGGATCACGGCCGGCTTGGCCGGGTCGGGCTCGATCTTGCGGCGGATCCGCATGATGCGCAGGTCGACGGCGCGGTCGAAGGCTTCGGCGTCGCGCGCGTTGGCAAGCTCGAGCAGGCGCTCGCGCGACAGCACGCGTTTCGGATTGGCCGCGAACACCTTCAACAGCCCGAACTCGGACGCGGTGAGCGGATGCTCGTTGCCCTCGTCGTCGCGCAAGGCCTGGGCTTCCAGATCGAGCCATTTGGTGCCGAACCGCACCAGCTGCTCCTTGTCCGATTTGGCCGCCGCAGAATCCGGCGCGGCCGCCTTGGCCGGCACGCTCCGCCGCAGCACCGAGCGGATGCGCGCCATCAGCTCGCGCAGCTCGCAGGGTTTTGCGACGTAGTCGTCGGCACCGAGCTCGAGCCCGACGACGCGGTCGATCGGGCTCGCCGTCGCCGTCAGCATGATGACCGGCACGTTGATCCGGCTCTTGAGGTCGCGGACGATCGAGAGCCCGTCTTCCTCGGGCATGTTGAGATCGAGCACGACGAGGTCGGGCATGCTGCCCTGGATCGCGGCGCGCAACGACTTGCCGCCGTCGCACAGCGTCACGGTGAAGCCGTGCATCTTGAGGTAATCGCCGACCATCTCCCGGGCCGGCGCCTCGTCGTCGACGATCATGATGTGCTGGCTTTGGGTCATGGTCTCTGCATCACGGCATTTCGGTCGCGGGGAGGGTGATGGTGAAGGTCGAGCCCTTGCCGGGGCCCTCGCTGTCGGCGGTGACCTCGCCACCATGCATGTCGACGATCCGCTTGACGATGGAGAGCCCGAGCCCCGTCGAGCTCTCGCCGGCGGTCGGCTTGGCCGACAGCCGCTGGAACCGGCCGAACAGGCGGCCGAGATCCTCCGGCGACAGGCCGGCGCCCTCGTCGCTGACGCGCACGATGGTGTCGCTGCCCTCGTGGACGACCTCGACGCCGATCTTGCCGCCGATCGGCGAGTACTTGATGGCGTTGCTGATCAGGTTGTCGATCGCCTCGCGGATGCGGTCGATGTCGCACATGGTGACGATGTTGGCCGGCGCGGTGACGCTGATCGCCTGCTGCTTGTTGACGGCGAGCGGCTGGTTGGCGTCGGCGACCTCCTTGACCAGCGCGGCGACGTCGACCGGCTCGCGGCGGATGGTGATGTCGAAGGCATCGGCCATCGCGTCCGAGATCAGATGGTCGACCATCGTGGTCAGGCGCTTGGTGGCGTCGCGGATGTGGTCGACCTGGGCGACCACGCCGCCTTCCGAGGCGCCGGTCGAGATCAGCTCCTTCAGCATCTCGGTGCGGCCGAGGATGACACCGAGCGGATTCTTCAGGTCATGCGCGACGGTGCCCAAAATCTCGTTCTTGAAGCCGTTGGCGCGCTGCAGCCGCAGCCATTGCGCCGAGAGCCGGCGATTGGCCTGCATCAGCGCGCGGGTGCGCTGGGCGACGCGGTCCTCGAGCTGGGTGTTGGCGTCCTGAAGCTGCTGGTAGAGGATGACGTTGTCGAAGGCGATCGAGAGCCGGCTCGAGAAGATCTCGACCAGCGAGCGGTCGGTCTCGGACAGCTCGCGCTCGGCCTGCAGCAGCACCACCACCTCGCGGCCCGATCCGGTGCGCAAATAGATCACGCTGCGGTGGTCGGCGAATTCGTTCTTGCGGCGCTGGAACGCGGCCTCCACCATCGCTCGCAGATCGGGATCGAGCGCCTTCGACGTGGTGGTGCCGATGAATCGGCTGTAGCAGCCGCTGCCGGCGAGCACGGAGAGCTCGGGATCGATGCCGCCATTGTCGCGCAGCACGAGGATGCCGGCGCAATCGACGTTGAGCAGCGAAGCGAGTTGGGTCAGCACGCCCTCGGCGAGCCGCTGCATCGACTTGAAATCGTACAGCGTCGAAGCCGCGTCGATGATGATCTCGAGCCCGCGCCGGGTCTGCACCATGCGCTCGAGCTGCTGGTAGGAGCGCAGCGCCGCGGTCAGCGAGGTGAAGAGCTTGTCGGCGGTAAGCTCGGTCTTGGCCTTGTAGTCGTTGATGTCGTACTGCACGATGACGCGCCGCTCCGGCGCCTGGCCTGGCTGGCCGGTGCGCAGGATGATGCGGACGGTCTCGTTCCGGATCTCGTTGCGGATGAACTCGACCAGCTCGAGGCCGGCGACGTCGGTCTCCATGATGACGTCGAGCAGCACGGCGGCGATGTCGTTGTGCGCGGCCATCAGCTTGCGGCCTTCCGCCGCGGAATAAGCCGACAGGATCTCCAGGCCCTGGCCGTTCAGGCTGTAATCGGAGAGAGCGAAACGGGTGCCGTCATGCACGGCCGGATCGTCGTCGATGACGGCGATCTTCCATTTCCGGGCATTGGCATCCTCCGACGCGGTACCGGTATCGTCGATCAGGTGGAGGACATCGTCCTGTTCGGCCATTGAGAAGTCCCGTCACTTTCTGTGCTCTGCGCGCCGCCTTTGGCGACGCGGGGCATGATAATGCGAAAAGTAGTGCCTTGTCCCAGCTTGGATTCCAGCATCATGCGACCGCCGAGCTGCTGGGTGACGAGGTTATAGACGATATGCAGGCCAAGTCCCGTGCCGCCTTCATTGCGCCGGGTGGTAAAGAAAGGGTCAAAGGCCTGGCGCTGCACGTCCGGGGTCATGCCGGCCCCGTCGTCGCTGAAGATGACCTCGATGTCGTCGGTCCCCCGCGGCCGGGCCGAGATCGCGATGGTGCCGGCGCGGCCGTCGGCGAAGGCGTGGTTGGCGGCGTTGAGGAACAGATTGGTCAGGATCTGGCCGTAGGAGCCGGGATAGCCGTCGAGCAGCAGCCCCTCGGGGACGTCGACCTGCAGCGTGATCGGGGAGCGCTTCAGCACCGGCTTGAGGCTGGCGATGATCTGGTCGGTGGCTTCGCTCAACGAGAACTGCCGCCGCTCGGCATGGGAGCGGTCGACCGCGACCTGCTTGAACGACTGGATCAGCTCGCCGGCGCGCTGGAGATTGGCGACCAGCTGCTGCGAGGCGTCGCGCGAGGACTGCACGAACTCCTCCAGCTGCGAGCGGCGCAGGCCGCCCTCGCCCCTGAGCTGGGCCTCGAAGATCTCGGTGCGCCGGGCAAAGCTCGAGGCCACCGTCAGGCTGATGCCGATCGGGTTGTTGACCTCGTGGGCGACGCCCGCAACGAGGCCGCCGAGCGCGGCCAGCCGCTCGGCGTCGATCAAATTCTGCTGCGCGGTATTGAGCTCGAGCAGCGCGCTCTCGGCCTTCTCCTTGGACGCGCGCAGCTCGTCCTCGGTCTCGCGCTTGGCGATCGCGTTCTCGCGGAACACTTCGACCGCGCGCGCCATGGCGCCGACCTCGTCTCTCGCCTTGGTGCCCTGCACCTCGCGGTGGAGGTCGCCGAGCGTGATCGCGCGCATCGCGGTCATGAGCTGCTGCAGCGGCAGGCGGATCGACAGCGCGATCAGGACGCCCGCCGTGAGGATGATGCCGAGGAAGATGATCGCGATCGTCAGCACCCGGCGGGAAATGTCGGCCAGCGTGCGGTCGAACGTCTCCTGCGCCTTCTGCTCGCGCTGGCGCATCTTGGTCGAGAGGTCGTCGATGGCCCCGATCGCCTCGGCCTGGCTGGCGTCGATGGTGTTGCGCAGCAGCTCGGTGCGGCTCGCGAGCTGTTCGGACAGTTTGGCAAAGCCTTCGCGCAGCGCTGCGGTGCGGGAGGCGAGCCGCCGCAAGGCCATCTTCTGGAGATCGTTGTCGGCGAGATCGATCATGACCGGAATGGTCTTCTCGATCGTCTCGGTGTGACGGCGGGCGTCGTCGGCCGCGCCTGCCGACTGCGACAGATAGTAGGAATTGGCCGCCACCAGCATCGCGGTGAAGGCCTCGCGCGACTTGCCGAGCGAGGGCCAGATCAGCGCGTCGCGATGGCCGGTGGCGCCTTCGATGATGGAATAGAGGCCGGCCATGTCCCGGGCCGGGCCCTGCACCTGCTCCTCATAGGTCTTTGCGATGGTGGCCTGCACGCCGCGCAGCTCGCCGAAGCCGTTGAGGAAGCGGTCGGTGGTGCGCTCCAGCTCCTCGACCGAGCCCGACAGCATCGGGTCCTTGGCGGCGCGGTTGGACAGCGTGCCCAGCACCGCCTCGCGCAGCAGGAGGATCTCGGCGAACAGGTCCGGGCTCGGCTGGTTGATGTAGCGGTGGATCAGATTGTGCAGGCGGCCCGTCTCGCTTTCGAGCAGCGCCAGGATGCGGTCGGATTCGCGCACCTGCCGCACGTCGTCCCAGGCCGAGCCCAGCACCTGCGCGCCGTTCCAGATCATCGCCACCAGCACCACCACGACGGCGGAATTCAGCGCCGCGATCGACAGGATGCGCCAGCGGATCGGCACCGCGCGCAGCACGCCGACGAGACGCGCGCGCAGCTGCCCGGCCGGGCCCGGCGGCCGCTCCGCGTGCTCGTGATGTCCAAGTGCAGCCAACGCGGCTCACTCCACCTTGCGAATGCGTTCGATCAGCGCGGCCGCCGCGGGATCGCCCGCGGCCTTGGCGTAGATCGGGGCCATGGCGTCAAAGAACGGCTTGCGGTCGATCTCCCTGACGATGGTGACGCCGGCGTCCTGCGCCTTGCGCTGCGACTGCTCCTCGAGGTCGCGCCATTTCTCGCGCATGAAGAGGCTGGAGCGCTGCGCCGCCTCCCGGAACATCTTCTGCTCGTCCTGCGAGAGGCTCCGCCAGGCCTTCAGCGAGATCACCAGGACCTCGGGGCTCATCGTGTGCTCGGTGAGGGTGTAGTAGCCGGCATGCTTGAAATGGTCCGTCGTCACGAAGGATGGCCAGTTGTTCTCGGCGCCGTCGATCAGGTGATTGGCGAGCCCGGTCAGCACCTGCCCGTAAGCCAGCTCGACCGGCTCGGCACCGAGCGCGCGGATCATCTGGCTCATCAACTCCGATTGCTGCACCCGGATCCGCAATCCCTTGAGGTCTGCGATGTTCCTCACCGGGCGGACGCCGTTGTAGATCGACCGTGCCCCGGAATCGTAGAAGGCGAGCCCGACGAAGCCGTAGGGCTCGAAGCTGTTCAGGATCTCGCTGCCGATCGGCCCGTCCAGCACCTTCTGCATGTGCTCGATGGACCGGAACAGGAACGGCATGGCGAGCACGTTCATGGCCGGGACGAAATTGCCGATCAGGGCCACGTTGGTCCGGTTGAGGTCGATCGCGCCGGCCCGGGTCTGTTCGATGGTCTCCTTTTCCTCGCCGAGCTGACGGGAGTGAAACACCTTGACCTCGTGGCGGCCGCCGCTGCGCTCGGCGATCAGGGCGCCCATGTAGCGCAGCGCCTGGACGGTCGGGTAATCCTCGGCCTGGGTGTCGGCGGCGCGAAATTCGCGCGCGCCGGCGCCCGTCGTCCAGACGGCGAGCACAAGCGCGACGAAGATCACCCCGGTCCGCGAGAGTTCGGCACGGCTCAGCACTGGCACACTAACCCCTCAGTGGTGAAGTCTATGGCGGGAGCAAAAGGTTCAATGCAATCTAAAGCGATTTCAAAGCGAAGTGGATAGCGGTTCGCGTAAAGAAAACCCGTCAAACTGACAAGCTGGGGCTCTACGGCCCATCGGACGCGGCTCCACCAGATGGTCGGGGGAGGCCATCCTGTGCCGTGGCGAGGCCAGGATTGTGCGGCGCGGCCGTTGCTCATTCCGATTGAAAGCGGATATGCCGCGCCTTAAGCAGGGACGGTTGCCGTATGCCGCGCCAGATGAGAGAGCCGTCGTGATTTCAGCATTGCGCCTATTGCCGGTCGTTGCCGCCCTCGCGGCTCTCACCTTCATCTCGAAGGCGCAGGCGGCCACGGAGATCGCGTGGTGGCACGCCATGTCCGGCGAGCTCGGCCGGCAATTGGAGAAACTCGCCACGGACTTCAACGCCTCGCAGTCCGATTACCGCATCGTGCCTGTCTACAAGGGCAACTACACGGAGACGGTGACGGCCGCGATCTTCGCCTTCCGCTCGCGCAGTCAGCCCGCGATCGTCCAGGTCAACGAGGTCGCCACCGCCACCATGACCGCGGCCAAGGGCGCGATCTATCCGGTGTTCAGCCTGATGCGGGACCAGGGCGAGCCGTTTTCGCTTGGCGACTACCTGCCCGCAGTCTCCGGCTATTACACCGACGCGGCCGGCAATCTGTTGTCCTTCCCGTTCAATTCCTCGACCCCGATCCTGTACTACAACAAGACCCTGTTCCGTGATGCCGGCCTCGATCCGGAGACGCCACCGAAGACCTGGCCTGAACTGGCTGCCGCCGCCAAGCGCCTGCGCGACCGTGGCGCTGCTTGCGGCTTCACCACCTCCTGGCCGTCCTGGATCCATGTCGAGAATTTTTCGGCGTTTCACAATCTGCCGCTGGCCACGCGCACGAACGGTTTTGTCGGCCTCGATGCGGAGCTGACCATCAACAATCCGCCTCTCGTCAAGCACGTCACCCAGCTCGCCGAATGGCAAAAGACGAAACTGTTCGACTATAGCGGCCGCGGCCAGTCGGCCGAGCCGCGCTTCCAGAAGGGCGAATGCGGCATCTTCATCGGCTCCTCGGCGACGCGCGCCGACATCAGGGCGAACTCGAAATTCGAGATCGGCACCGGCATGATGCCGTACTGGCCGGACGTGAAGGGCGCGCCGCAGAACTCGATCATTGGCGGCGCCACGCTGTGGGTGCTGCGCGACCGCCCGCGCGAGGAATACAAGGGCGTGGCGCGCTTCTTCGCCTATCTGTCCCAGCCCGGCGTACAGGCTGCCTGGCACCAGAACACCGGGTACCTGCCGATCACCCGCGCCGCCTTCGAGCTGACGAAGTCGCAAGGCTTCTACGAACGCAATCCGGGTTCGGCGATCTCGTTCGAGCAGGTCACGCTCAATCCGCCGACGGAGAATTCCAAGGGCATCCGGCTCGGCTCTTTCGTCCTGATCCGCGGCGCGATCGAGGATGAGCTGGAGCAGGCCTTCGCCGGCCAGAAGAGCGCGCAGGCAGCACTGGATTCCGCCGTCGAGCGCGGCAACAAGCTCTTGCGCCAGTTCGAGCGGGCCAGCCCCGAGCGGTAGCGGGGTCGCGAATGAGCCAGGCTGTCGCCGCGAGCACGGTGCGCTCCCTCCCCCGCCTGCGGGGGAGGGCTGGGGAGAGGGTGTCTCCGCATCGGGACAATCCCCAACAGGAGAAAGCCCTCACCCGGCACTACGTGCCGACCTCTCCCGCAAGCGGGAGAGGTGCACCATTTCCTGGGCTGGCACTGAATCAAACAAAGCCACCTCGCGCGAGCGATTGCGGATGAGCTTTGCGCTATTGCAACAACTCCCTGACTTCACCGACGCCGCAAGCCTCCGCGCCTTCCGCTCCGCGTCCCCGCAATGGCTCCCGATCGCGCTCGACATCGCGCGCAGCCACGGCCTCCACACCGGCACGCCGCGCGTCTTTGCGACCGGCACCAACCTCGTCGTCGGCCTCGGCGACAAGCTGATCCTGAAAATCTTCCCGCCGCTCTTGCGCGCGCAATTCGTCTCCGAGCGCGCTTCGTTGATGCAGCTCGCCGGCCGCCTCTCGCTGCCGATCCCCGAGATCGTCGCAGAAGGAACGCGCGACGGCTGGCCCTATCTGGTCATGACGCGCCTTTCCGGCGCGCTCGGCTCGGAGGTCTGGCCCTCGCTGCCGGAAGACCAGAAGGAGCGCTTGCTGCGCCAGATCGGCGAGACCATCGCGAGCGTGCAGCGCGCCCCGCTCGGAGAGCTCGTGGCCATCGAGCCGCGCTGGGACGCATTCATCCGCGCCCGGATGCAGGCTTGCCGCGCGCGGCACACCCGTCTCGGCCTTGCACCGAAATTCCTCGCCGGTCTCGACGATCTCTTGCGCGATGCGGCAGCGCTGATCCCGATGGACGCGCCGCCGGTGATCCTGGTCGGCGAATACATCCCCGAGAATTTTCTGCTCGCCTGCGATGACGGCCAATGGTCGCTCAAAGGCCTGTTCGATTTCGGCGACGTCCTCACCGGATGGCGCGACTACGACCTGCTTGGCCCCAGCGCCTTCATGGCGGCGGGACGGCCGGGCCGGGTGAAGAGCCTGCTCGAAGGCTTTGGCTATGCGAAGCCGGATTTCGCGCTCAAGCGCCGCCTGATGGCCCTGATGCTGCTGCACCGCGCCAGCGACCTCAACGCGCATATCTGCATCGACGGCTGGCAGGAGAGGGTGGATGATCTGGTCGAGCTGCAGGAGCTGATCTGGCCCGGCTGAGGGCGCCGCACTTTCCCGTCATTCCGGGGCGCCGCGGAGCGGCGAACTGTGGTGCGCAATTGCGCACCTGAGAATCCATTGTGCCCGCGTTCTGTCGCCCGATGGATTCCGGGCTCGATGCTGTGCATCGCCCCGGAATGACAGCTCGGCTAGATGATTCCTGCCGTCGCCTCTCGAATGAGCTGATCCTTTCTTTAGCCTAAGTTTTAGTCATTTGCCTGTCTTTGTATGCAATTGCGAGCCGCGCCACTTCCCCGGCAGATCCTGTCAAGGCAAGAATTTCCCGCTACACCAATAGCTTAGGGCCGCCGTAACGCTCCGTTAAGCCTTGGCACGAACCTTGCGAATCCGGTTCCAACGAAAACCATTGCGTTGGAGCGATTCCATGAAGCGCCGCGATTTCCTCAAATCCGTTTCCGGACTGGCCGCTGGCGCGGCGCTCCCGGCGATGCCGTCCGTCATTTCGTCCGCGCAGGCCGATGCCCGCTCGGAGACGCTGCTGATCGTCTCGGAGGGCGGCCCCAACAATCTCGACATCCACGGCATCGGCACCAACGTGCCCGGCTATGAGGTGTCCTGGAATTGCTACGACCGCCTGATCAGCCACGAGATGAAGAGCGGCCCCGGCGGCGTGCCCTATTACGACCGCGACAAGTTCAAGGGCGAGCTCGCCGAAGATTTCAAGATCGACGACATGTCGGTCACCTTCAAGCTGAAGAAGAAAGCCAAATTCCACGACGGCACGCCGGTCACGGCGAAGGACGTGAAATGGTCGCTCGACCGCGCCGTCAGCGTCGGCGGCTTCCCGACCTTCCAGATGAGCGCGGGTTCGCTGACCAAGCCCGAGCAGTTCGTCGTGATCGACGATCACACCGTGCGCGTCGACTTTCTGAAGAAGGACAGGCTGACGATCCCCGATCTCGCCGTCATCGTGCCCTGCATCGTCAATTCCGAGCTTGTGAAGAAGAACGCCAGCGAGAAGGACCCCTGGGGTCTCGAGTTCACCAAGCAGCAGACCGCCGGCTCCGGCGCTTACAAGGTGACGAAATGGACCGCCGGCACTGAAGTGATCATGGAGCGCAATGACGACTGGGTCGGCGGACCCCTGCCCAAGATCAAGCGCGTGATCTGGCGCATGGTGCCGCAGGCCGGCAATCGCCGTGCGCTGCTCGAGCGTGGTGATGCCGACATCTCCTACGAGCTGCCGTTCAAGGATTTTCAGGAGATGAAGGCGAGCGGCAAGCTCAACGTGGTGTCGCTGCCGTTCTCCAACGGCATCCAATATATCGGCATGAACGTGACCAAGCCGCCGTTCGACAATCCGAAGGTGCGGCAGGCCATGGCCTATGCGATGCCGTACCAGAAGATCATGGATGCCGTGCTGTTCGGGCTCGGCAATCCCATGTTCGGCGCGCCCGCGGACAAGGCCACCGAGGTCGCCTGGCCGCAACAGCACAAATACAACACCGACATGGCGAAGGCGAAGGCGCTGCTGGCCGAGGCCGGCTACGCCAACGGTTTCGAGACCACGATCTCGTTCGACCTCAACTTCGCCGGCGTCAACGAGCCGCTCTGCGTGCTGGTGCAGGAGAGCCTCGCCCAGCTCGGCATCAAGACCACCATCAACAAGGTGCCCGGCGCCAACTGGCGCACCGAATTGAACAAGAAGGAGATGCCGCTCTTCACCAACGTGTTCTCGGGCTGGCTCGATTACCCCGAATACTTCTTCTACTGGTGCTATCACGGCAACAATTCCGTCTTCAACACCATGAGCTACAAGTCGGCGGAGATGGACAAGCTGATCGACGGCGCGCGTACCGCCGCTTCGACCGGCGACACCGCGACCTACGACAAGGACGTGAAGGGCTTCGTCGATCTCGCCTTCACCGACGTGCCGCGCATCCCGCTCTACCAGCCCTTCGTCAACGTCGCGATGCAGAAGAACATCAGCGGCTACCAATACTGGTTCCACCGCAGGCTGGACTATCGCGCGATGGCAAAGGGGTGAGTCATGGGTGAGGTGAGCACGCTCTTCGGGCTCCCTCCCCCCTTGTGGGGGAGGGTTGGGGAGAGGGGTGGCCACGAACTCCGACCTATCGCGGAGCTACCCCCCTCCCTAACCCTCCCCCACAAGGGGGGAGGGGATGCGGCGGTGTACGCGGCAAGCGGCGTGCGCAACATGCGCAGGAGCACCCCATGCTGACCATGATCGGCAAGCGCCTGATGTTCGCGATTCCCTCGCTGATCGGCGTCGTCATCGTCACCTTCCTGCTGACGCGCGCGCTGCCGGGTGATCCCGCCGCCTACTTCGCCGGCCCCGCCGCGACGAAGGAAGCCGTCGAGCAGATCCGCAAGAAGCTCGGCCTCGACAGGCCGCTGATCGAGCAGTTCTTCCGCTACACCAACGATCTCGCCCATGGCGATTTCGGCAACTCGCTCACCACAGGCCAGCCCGTCGCCGCCGAGATCCGCAACCGCCTGCCGGCCTCGGCCGAGCTGACGCTGCTCGGCCTCATCGTCTCGGTCGTGATCGCGATCCCGCTCGGCGTGCTCGCGGCGACGCGACCGGGGTCCTGGATCGATCATCTCTGCCGGGTCACCACGACGGCCGGCGTCTCGCTGCCGGTGTTCTTCACCGGACTCGTATTGGTCTATGTGTTCTACTTCCGCCTGGGCTGGTCGCCGGCGCCGCTCGGCCGTCTCGATGTGTTCTACAGCGCGCCGCCGACGGTGACGGGCTTCTATCTGATCGACACGCTGATCGCCCGCGATCTCGAAGCGTTCCGCTCGGCGCTGAGCCAGCTCCTATTGCCTGCGACCACGCTCGCGATCTTCTCGCTGGCTCCGATCGCACGCATGACCCGCGCCTCGATGCTGGCGGTGCTGGCATCCGAATTCGTCCGCACGGCGCGCGCCAGCGGCCTGTCCCCTGCGACCGTCATCGTCACCTACGCCTTCCGCAACGCGATGCTGCCTGTCATCACCACGTTGAGCATGGTGTTCTCGTTCCTGTTGGGGGCCAACGTGCTGGTGGAGAAGGTGTTCGCCTGGCCGGGCATCGGCTCCTACGCGGTGGAGGCGCTGATCTCCTCGGACTTCGCGCCGGTGCAGGGCTTCGTGCTGACCATGGCGGTGATGTATGTGCTGCTCAATCTGATCATCGACATCCTCTATGGCGTGATCGATCCGCGCGTGCGGTTGGAAGGCTAGCCATGATCGCATTCGATGCGAGCCACGCGACCGGTGCGCTCCCTCCCCCGCCTGCGGGGGAGGGCGGGGGAGAGGGTGTCTCCGCGGGCGAGAACCCCCAAGAGGAGAGAACCCTAACCCGGCGCACGGGACGATGCTTCGCATCGCCCGGAGCGCCGACCTCTCCCGCAAGCGGGAGAGGTGAAGCCAACTTCCAGCTCGTCATGAAGCACCAGGGGTGAAACCATGAGCTCCGTCGCGCCTGCTGTCGAACCTGCCGGTCCCGCCCGCACCTCCGGCCTCGTCGCGATCCTCGAGCAGACCCGTTACGTGCTCGGCGAGAACAAGGTCACGGGCTTCGCCTTCGCGCTCCTGATCGTGATCCTCGTCGCGGCCATCTTCGGCCCTTACGTCGTGCCGTACGATCCGCTCGCCTCCGACACCGCCGCAGCGCTAAAGCCTCCTTCCGCCGCGCACTGGTTCGGCACTGACCAACTCGGGCGCGACATCTTCAGCCGCGTCATCGTCGCCACGCGCCTCGACTTTTTCATCGCGATCGCTTCGGTCGCGCTGGTGTTCCTGATGGGCGGGCTCGCCGGCATCGCCGCCGGTTACTTCGGCGGCTGGACCGATCGCATCGTCGGCCGCATCGCCGACACCATCATGGCGTTCCCGCTGTTCGTGCTGGCGATGGGCATCGTCGCCGCGCTCGGCAACACCGTGCAGAACATCATCCTGGCCACCGCGATCGTGAATTTCCCGCTCTATGCCCGCGTCGCGCGCGCCGAGGCCAATGTCCGCCGCAATGCCGGCTTCGTGCAGGCCGCGCGCCTTTCGGGCAATGGCGAATTCCGCATCCTGCTGGTGCACATCCTGCCCAACATCATGCCGATCATGATCGTGCAGATGTCGCTGACCATGGGCTACGCCATCCTCAACGCCGCCGGCCTGTCCTTCATCGGCCTCGGCGTGCGTCCGCCCACCGCCGAATGGGGCATCATGGTCGCTGAAGGCGCCGGCTTCATGGTCTCAGGCGAATGGTGGATTGCGCTATTCCCGGGCCTTGCGCTGATGATCGCGGTGTTCTGCTTCAATCTCCTCGGCGACGGCCTGCGCGACATCGTCGATCCCCAGCGGAGGACGTGATGATGGACCTCCGTCTAGAATTCTCCAATGATTTCAGTCGCCATTCTACTGTGCATGGGGTTGTTTTCGAACGTTTGAGTGACGGGAGGCCCGCATGACCGCCCAGCCCCTGCTCGATGTCCAGGATCTCACGGTCGAATTCACCACCCGCCGCGGCATCGTCAAGGCGGTGCAGCACGTCAACATCTCCGTCGCCAAGGGCGAGACGCTCGCCATCGTCGGCGAGTCGGGCTCCGGCAAATCGGTGACCTCCTACGCGGTGATGCGCATCCTCGACCGCGCCGGGCGGATCGCCGAGGGCTCGGTGATGTTCTCCGGCATCGACGTCAAGGCGGCCACCGAAGACCAGATGCGCGACCTCCGCGGCCGCGAAGTCTCGATGATCTTCCAGAACCCGCGCGCGGCGCTGAACCCGATCCGGAAAGTGGGAGACCAGATCGAGGACGTCTTGCGCACCCATGTGCAGCAGGCCCAGGTCGCCGATCACGGCGAGAAGGCGGTCGAGGCGCTGGAGCAGGTCAAGATCGCCCGCCCGCGCGAGCGCTACCACGCCTATCCGTTCGAACTGTCGGGCGGAATGTGCCAGCGCGTCGTGATCGCGCTCGCGCTCGCCTGCAATCCGCAGCTCCTGATCGCGGACGAGCCGACCACGGGCCTCGACGTCACCACGCAGAAGGCGGTGATGGACCTGATCGTCGAGCTGACCAAGCGCCGCGCGATGTCGACCATCCTGATCACGCATGACCTCGGCCTTGCGGCCGCCTATTGCGACCGCGTCGTGGTGATGGAGAAGGGCCGCGTCGTCGAGACCGCCAAGGCGGCGGACATCTTCGCGAACCCGCAGCACCCCTACACCAAGAAGCTGATGCGCGCGACGCCGCGGCTGGGCGTGAACCTGCGCGACCTGCTGCCGGAAGAGGAGGGCGCTTCGCAAGCCTCGGCCGTCATGGCCGGGCCTGACCCGGCCATCCATCACGCTTCGCAAGATTCGTCTCAATCGATGGACCCCCGGGTCATGCCCGGGGGTGACGAGAATCCAAAGCCCCTCCTCCTCATCGAAAAGCTCGTCAAGGAATATCCTCGCCAGGGCGCGACCGCCACGCTCGGAAAGCTGTTCGGCCGCAAGCCGCCGGTGGAGCCGGATGTCTTCCGCGCCGTGGACGGCATCAGCTTTGCGATCGGCCATGGCGAAAGCGTCGGCCTGGTCGGCGAATCCGGCTGCGGCAAATCGACGACCTCGATGATGGTCATGCGCCTGCTCGACCAGACCTCCGGCCTGATCCAGTTCGACGGCGAAGACATCGGCGCCATCCAGCCGGCGTCCTTTGCCCGGCTGCCGCAACGCAGCCGGATCCAGATGGTGTTCCAGGACCCCACCGACAGCCTCAACCCGCGCTTCACCGCCGCGCGCGCCATCGCCGACCCGATCATGCAATTGGGGGACATCAGGGGGCGCGACGCCCTGCGCGCCCGCTGCGAGGAACTGGCAACCATGGTCGGGCTGCCGCACAATCTGCTCGACCGCTTCCCGCATCAGCTCTCCGGCGGCCAGAAGGCCCGCGTCGGCATCGCCCGCGCCATCGCGCTGCATCCCAAGCTCGTCATCCTGGACGAGCCGACCGCGGCGCTGGACGTTTCGGTCCAGGCGGTTGTCCTCAATTTGCTTCAGGACCTGAAGCTGCGGCTAGGTATGAGTTATCTGTTCGTCTCGCATGATTTGAATGTGGTGCGCTTGCTGTGCGATCGTGTCATTGTGATGCGGACGGGACGGATCGTCGAGGAGGGCTCGTCCGAGCAGGTCCTCAGCGATCCCAAGGACGACTACACCAAGGAACTGCTGACGGCGATCCCGCATCCGCCGTTGCCGGTGCACTGAGATCAGCTTGAGAGCGTGATGGCCGAACCCCTGGACGACTATATCGACGCCGTATCGAAAGCGCTGGCGCTGCCGATCGAGGAGGCCTGGCGGCCTGCCGTGCGCGCCAACCTCGAGGTCTCGCTGCGGCTTGGCCGTCTGGTCGACGAATTCGCGCTGCCGGACGAGACCGAGCCCGCGCCGATCTTCACGGCCTGACGCCATGTCCGCCAAGCCAGAGACGGCCTCCGACATCGCAAATGCGGTTGCGGGCGGCAAGATGTCCGCGCTCGATGCCACCGAAGCTGCGCTCGCGCGCATCGAGCAGCACGACGGTGTCCTCAATTCCTTCACCGATGTCACTGCCGAACGCGCCCGCGCGAAAGCACGTGTGGTCGATGCCGACATCGCCGCGGGCAAGCCCGTCGGCCCGCTTGCCGGGGTGCCGTTCGCCGTCAAGAACCTGTTCGACGTCGCAGGGGTTTCGACCCGCGCGGGTTCGAAGATCAACCGCGACCTCGCACCCGCCAAGCGCGACGCGGCGCTGATCGAGCGCATGGAAGCCGCCGGCGCCGTCCTCGTCGGCGCGCTCAACATGGGTGAGTATGCCTACGACTTCACCGGCGAGAACATCCACGACGGGCCCTCGCGCAATCCGCACGACACCACGCGGATGAGCGGCGGCTCTTCAGGCGGCTCGGGCAGCGCCGTTGGCGGCGCGCTGGTGCCGATCGCGCTCGGCTCGGACACCAATGGCTCGATCCGGGTGCCGTCTTCGTTCTGCGGCATCTTTGGCCTGAAGCCGACCTACGGCCGGCTGTCGCGCGCGCGCTCGTTCCCGTTCGTGGCGAGCCTCGATCATCTCGGCCCGTTCGCGCGTTCGGCCGCCGATCTCGCGCTTGCCTATGACGTGATGCAGGGACCGGATGAGGACGATGCCGCCTGCACGACGCGCGGCCTGGAACCGACGCTGCCGCTGCTCGCCAATCCGGTTTCGGACCTGCGCATCGCCATTGCCAGCGGGCACTTCCAGAACAACGTGTTTCCGGAAGCGGTCGAAGCCGTCAACCGTGTCGCCAAGGCGCTCGGTGCGACCAAAATCGTCGATGTCCCCGAAGCCTCGCGCGCCCGCGCGGCGGCCTATGTCATCACCACCACCGAGGGCGCATCCCTGCACCTCGACCGCCTGCGCAAGCGTCCGAACGATTTCGATCCCGCGGTGCGCGACCGGCTGATCGCAGGCGCGATGGTGCCGGCCTCGCTGGTCGACCGCGCCCAGAAGTTCCGCCGCTGGTATCGCGCCCAGCTCGCCGAGATATTCAAGTCGGTCGACGTGCTGCTGGCCCCGGCGACGCCCTGCACCGCACCGAAGCTCGGCCAGGTCAATTTCAACCTCGACGGCGTCGAGCTGCCGGTGCGCGCCAATATCGGCATCCACACCCAGCCGATTTCGTTCATCGGCTTGCCTGTCGTCGCGGTTCCGGTGCCGCTCGAACCGCTGCCGATCGGCGTGCAGATCATCGCCGCGCCCTGGCGCGAGGACATTGCGTTGCGCGTTGCGCACGCATTGGAGAAGATGGGCGTCGTCGCGGCGCCTCCCCCACGAGGAATTTGAGATGGAGATCGATCTCCCCGAGGTGATCGCGGAAGTCAAAGCCGCGTTCGACCGCTATGAGCAGGCCCTGGTCAACAACGACGTCGCGATGCTCGGTGAGCTCTTCCGCAACGATCCCCGCACGCTGCGCTACGGCATCGGCGAGAACCTCTATGGCTACGAGGCCATCTCGGGCTTCCGCGCCGCCCGCTCGCCGGTCGGCCTCAACCGCCGCACCGCCAAGACGGTGATCACGAGCTACGGCCGCGACACGGCCGTGGCGTCCACCTTGTTCTATCGCGACACGGCGCCCGGCAAGGTCGGCCGGCAGATGCAGACGTGGATACGTTTTCCGGAGGGCTGGCGCGTCGTCGCCGCCCATGTCAGCATCATCGACGAGCCGAAAGAGACCTGATCGAATGACGCTTGACGATCTTCCGCCCGGGACATTGCCGGCCGAGCCGGTGGTGCCCCGCGTCGACCGGGCACTTCCGTCGCTGCAGAAGGTCACTCGTGCCGAGGAACTGCGTCTTCAACTCGCCGACGAGATCGTGCGCGGGATGCTGGCGCCGGGCGCGCCGCTGGACGAGACCGACATCGCGCGGCGATTCAACGTCTCGCGGACCCCGGTACGCGAGGCGCTGCGTCAGCTGGTTGCGAGTGGCCTCGTCGAGGCGCGGCCCCATCGCGGCGCGGTGGTAGCGCAGCCGTCGATCGAGCGGCTGAAGGGCATGTTCGAGGCGATGGCGGAGCTCGAGGCGTTGTGCGCGGGCCTTGCCGCCGAGCGCATGTCGGCGGCGGAGCGTCACGGCCTGGAGGCGGTCCACGAGGAGCTGCGGGTGCTGAGCTACACCGGCAATCCCGAGCGTTTTCACGAGGTCAACGAGCGCTTCCACAACGCGATCTATGCGGGATCGCAGAACGGCTACATCGCCGAGATCACGCTGGCGACGCGCGTGCGCGTGCAGCCGTTCCGCCGCGCCCAGTTTCGCAATCTTGGCCGCCTCGCCAAGTCGCAAGCCGAGCACGACCGCGTCGTCATCGCCATCATGCGCGGCGACAAGCAGGGTGCCGCAGCGGCCATGCGCGCCCATATCGAGCTGGTGCGCGGGGAGTACGAGATCTACGCGGTGTCGGTATAGGACGGTCTCGTGTCCCGCAGAGCCGGGACCCACCTATCCATTTCCCGTGCTGCTTCATGGGTCCCGGCTCTGCGAAGCGGCACTACGTGCCGCATCGCGTCCGGGACACGGGACCTCTCACCGCCGCGCACCTTCCGCCATGAACTTCCGCCATCCTCCAAACCCGGTGATATCGCGGGCCTCGCCCAGCACCTCCGGTTCGACGAGGAATCCCTTCACGCTGCGACCATCAGCAAGGCGCACCGTGCCGATCGCCATCGGCGATGGAATCGCGTTGACGAACTTGCCGAAGGCCGACGGCGACAGCGACCAGATCTCCAGTTCGATCGCAGCGCCTTTGCCGGCCTCGACGCGCAGCATGCCCGGTTTCGGCGGTGTCGTCTTGAGCGCATAGAGCTTGTAGTCCGGCGCGGTCTTCGTTGCCTCGACCAGCTTTGCGTTCAGCGCCGTCAGTTCGCTGTTGAGCACCATGCCCGACAGATGCGCGCCGACGACTGCGATCGGGATCTCGTCGTCGCTGTTCGTAGGAAGCGGCGCGAGCGGGGGATGGGCCACACCTTTCGCACCGACCGTGAGCTTCGTATCCGCATGGAACACCCGTCCGATGCTGGCCAGGAGCGCATCACGTCCTGCCGGCGCGAGCAGCGTGATGCCGAACGGAATGCCGTCGCTGCGCATCGCGGCAGGCACGGCGAGGCCGCAGAGGTCGAGCAGGTTGACGAAATTGGTGTAGGTGCCGAGCCGGCTGTTGAGCTCGACCGGATTCGCCAGCACCTGCGCGGTCGTGTAGGCCGTCGGCGCGGTCGGCAGCACCAGCGCGTCGATGCCTGCGAACGTTCGCTCGGCGATCTTGCGCAGGCCCTGCAAACGATACAGCGCCGAGAAGGTTTCGGCCGCGCTCAGTCGTGCCCCGGCGGCGGTGATCTCGCGCGTCACGGGATGGATGGCGTCGGGTGCGGACGCCAGCAGATCCTTGATCACGAGATAGCGCTCGGCCACCCACGGGCCCTCATAGAGCAGCCGCGCCGTCTCGTAGAACGGCTCGAGGTCGAACTCGACCAGCGTGGCGCCGAGCGCAGCCCATCGTTTCAGCGCCTCGCCGTAAGCAGCTTCCGAGTCCTTGTCGCCGAAGAAAATCAGTTGCCCCTGGCGCGGCACGCCCAGGCGCAGGCTTGCAGGCAAGGGCGTGAGCGCACCCAGCGGCCGGTCGCGCGAGAACGGGTCGGCCTGGTCGGGGCCGGCCATCACCGACAGCGCGAGCGCGGCATCGTCCACCGTCAGCGCGAACACCGAGATGCAGTCCAGCGTGCGGCAGGCCGGCACCAGGCCCGCGGTCGAGATCATGCCGAGGCTCGGCTTCAGCCCGACGATGTTGTTGAGCATCGCCGGCACGCGGCCCGAGCCGGCCGTGTCGGTCCCCAGCGACAGCGGCACCAGCCCGGCGCCGACCGCGGTGGCCGAGCCCGAGCTCGAGCCGCCGGGAATGAGATCCTCGCGGATCGAATTCCTGGGGATGCCGTAGGGCGAACGGACGCCGACGAGGCCGGTCGCGAACTGGTCGAGATTGGTCTTGCCGATGATGATGGCGCCCGCCGCACGCAAGCGCTGTACGGCGGTCGAGTCGTATGTGGGCGTATAGGAGAACGCAGGACAGGCTGCGGTGGTCGGAAAGCCGAGCGCATCGATATTGTCCTTCACCGCGACCGGCACGCCGTAGAGCGGCAGGCTGGCCGCATCCGCCCGGGTGGCGAGCTTCTCCGCTTCCGCGATCGCGTCCGTCTCCTCGCGCAGGCTGATGAACACGGCGGGATCATTGTGGTCGCGGATGCGCCGGTAGGTCCGCGCGATCGTCTGCGCCGGTGTTAGCGCGCCCGCGCGATGCGCGGCCACAATCGCGGCGACTGTTTCAGGCTGCTCAGCGCCCATGGCGATAAAAAACTCCGGCAATTCGTCTTTGCTCATTAAAGCAAGCGATGTGCCATTGTGTACATTATCCGGGCACGGTGACCACTCCGGATATGATCGTGCAATCAATGGCTTCGCGGATGTTCCGGCCAACCCTGGAGCGGTCGCGTCGGCGCGTCCTGGCGAGCATCTGCACAAATCATGAGCAGTCGGGATCAGGTGAAGCCGGAGAGGATCCGGAGCAACTGCGCCCGGTTCTCCTTGCCGATCTTCGCTTCGACGTGCCGCTCGTGTTCGGCCGCGAGCCGCTTGAATATCGCCAGCGCCGTTTCGCCCTGCGCGGTGAGGTGCAGGGCATGGGAGCGCCGGTCCGCCTTCGACTTGATCCGCTTGAGATATTTGCGCTGTTCGAGGCTGTCGAGCAGATGCACCAGCCGGGCGCGCTCGATGCCGAGGCGCTTGGCCACCGCCATCTGTGACAGGCCCGGATTGGCGCCGATCACCGTCAGCACCGAATATTGCGTCGGCCGGATGTCGACCTCGCCGAGCGTCTTGATGAAGTCCTGAAAGATCCAGATCTGGAAACGCCGCACCGCATAGCCGGCGTGGCCGGCCAGGGCGTCGAGGCCGACATCGTCGGCGACGTCGCGAGATGCGGCGCCGGCACGCTTGCGTAAAGAAGGGCGGATGTTGGCCCGGACTGCTGAGGACGTCACGTCACTGTCTCCTGTCGCGCGACCTTAGCGCCTCGACGGGCCTCGCGGAAGATTGTTGTTGACGACAACAATTGCCATACCCAACATTATGTCCAAGGCGGCCCGGAACGAGGCCGCGGCCGATCCCGGATCGGGTGGAGGAGGAAGCGCATGACACTCGCCCCAGCTCGTGACGCTGCAAGCCTGTTCGCAAGCCCACGGACCGTCGCGGAGCATCGGCCCGACGGCAGCATCGTGCTGCGCTCGCCCGAGCCTCTCGGCGAGAGTGCCCGCTGCATCGGCGACTGGCTGGAGCAATGGGCGCAGCAAACGCCCGACACGGTCTTTCTGGCCGAACGCGGCAATGTCGAAGCGCCCTGGACCACCGTCACCTATGCGCAGGCGCTGCGGCGGGTGCGCGGGGCTGCGTCCTGGATTTTGGCGCAAGGGCTCAGCGCCGAGCGCCCGCTCGCGATCCTCTCCGACAACAGCATCGACCATGCGCTGCTTGCACTCGCCGCCCAGCATGTCGGTGTGCCCTCGGCGGCGATCTCGCCGGCCTATTCGCTCATGTCCAGGGATTTCGACAAGCTCAAGAGCATGATCGCGCTGCTCGGTCCGGGTGCGATCTATGTCTCTGCGACCAAGCCGTTCGCGGTAGCATTGGCCGCCATCAAGCCGATGCACGATGCGGAGATCATCAGCGGCAATGCCGACGATGCCGATGCGCTGTCATTCGATGCGGTCGCCGCAACGCCCGAGACGCCCGACGTTGCAACAGCCTTTGCCGCGCTCACACCGGACACGATCGCAAAATTCCTGTTTACCTCCGGCTCGACCGGCACGCCCAAGGCGGTCGTCAACACCCAGCGCATGCTGACGTCGAGCCAGCAGGCCAAGGCGCAGACCTGGACCTTCCTCGAGCAGAGCCGCGGCAATCTCGTCATTCTCGACTGGCTGCCCTGGAGCCACACCTTCGGCGCCAACCACAATTTTAACCTCGTGCTGCGCAACGGCGGCTCGCTCTATATCGACGGCGGCAAGCCTGCCCCCGGCCTGTTCGCGACGTCGCTCGCCAATCTGAAGAGCGTGATGCCGACGGTCTATTTCAACGTTCCGCGCGGCTTCGACATGCTGATCGCGGCGCTGCGCAGCGACGAGGAATTGCGCCGCCGCTTCTTCGGCGAAGTGAAATTCGCCTTCTATGCCGGCGCCGCGCTGCCGCAGAATCTGTGGGATGCCTTGGCAGAGCTTTCGATCAGGACCGTCGGTCGTGCGCTGCCGATGGTCTCGGCCTGGGGATCGACCGAAACCTCGCCGCTCGCCACCGACTGCCATTTTCTCGCGGAGCGCTCCGGCAATATCGGCGTGCCGATTCCGGGCACCGAATTGAAGCTCGTCACCTCCGGCGACAAGCTGGAGGTGCGGGTGCGCGGCCCAAACGTCACGCCGGGCTACTGGAAGGCGCCCGAACTGACCCGGCAGGCGTTCGACGAGGAGGGCTTCTATCTGATCGGCGACGCGGTGAAGCTTGCCGATCCCGCGCAGCCCGAGCGCGGCCTGTTCTTCGACGGGCGCGTTGCCGAAGACTTCAAGCTCAATTCCGGCACCTGGGTCAACGTCGGCGGCTTGCGTGTCGCCGGCATCGCCGCGCTGGCGCCGCTCGCGCAGGACATCGTCGTGACCGGCCATGGCGGAGACGAGGTGCGCTTCCTGGTGTTTCCGAATATCGCGGCCTGCCGCGCGCACGCGGGCCTGCCCGAGACGGCGGATGTGGCCGACGCGCTGGCGCATGACAAGGTCAGGAGTGCGGTGGCGCAGGGGCTGGCAAGGCTGAAACAGCAAAGCGGAAACTCCTCCGGCCACGCCACGCGCGCGCTCCTGCTCGCCGAGCCGCCATCGGTCGACGGCGGCGAGATCACCGACAAGGGCTACATCAACCAGCGCGCCGTGCTGACACGGCGTGCGGAAGCTGTGGCGCGGTTGGGCGATGATGCGTCGCGCGAGTGGATCGGGTGGGAGCGAGCGAGCTAGCGAAGCCACATTCCGCCGTCATTCCGGGTTCGCGCTGCTCGCGCCCCCGGAATGACGACGAGCGCGAAAAAGGCAGCAACCCTGTCGCAATATCCTGCCGATTCTTTTGTTGCCTAAGCAACTAATTTGTGCGAACCGTTCCAGGAAGCGATGACGGCGGGAAAACTGCCGCGTCTGATCCTGGAGGAAACGATGCTCGGCACGAATGGTGCCGCCGGCAAGCGCCGGCGCATGCCTGGAACTGTCGGAGGGTGCCGCCTGACGCGCGGCGGGTCAGGCCCCGGTGCCGCCGGTGACTGCGCCGAGATTCTCGTGCAACCGGCGCAGCAGGTCGATCAGCACCTCGCGCTCGTCCTTGCTGAGGCAGGACAGCAGCCGCCGCTCACGTTCGAACGCAGCGACGATCACCTTGTCATGGGTGGCGCGGCCCCTCGTCGTCAGCGAGATCGAATGGGTGCGGCCGTCGTTCGGATCGGTGCGGATCGACACCAGCCCGCGCTTCTCCAATCCCGACAGTGTCCGGCTCACCGGCCCCTTGTCGAAGCCGATGACGTGGCAGATGCGCGAAGCCGGAATGCCCGGCTCGATCGCCAGCAGCGACATGATCCGCCATTCCGTGACGTTGACGCCGAACTCCCGTTGATAGAACGCGGTCGCGCTGTTCGAGAGCTTGTTGGCGATGAAGGTAATGAACGCCGGGACGTAACGTTCGAGATCGAGCGTTGGTCCCGCATCGTTGGGCGCGGGCTTGTGGCGGGCTCTGGTCGAGGACGGCGGCATGTCGGGTTTCTGACTCGCGGCGGATCGGGAGACCTAAAGGCATGCGTCATCCTTTCACAAGATCAAAATGGGAGAGGTCTTCCATGACCGTATCTGGCTCAGCGGGATCGGGTGTCCCGCATCTCGACGTCGACCCCTTCGACATGAGTTTTTTTGCCGACCCCTATCCCGCGCATGAGCTGCTGCGGGAAGCCGGCCCCGTGGTCTATCTCGACAAGTGGAACGTCTACGGCGTGGCGCGCTATGCCGAGGTCCACGCCGTGCTGAACGATCCCGCAACCTTCTGCTCGAGCCGCGGCGTCGGCCTGTCCGATTTCAAGAAGGAAGCTCCGTGGAGACCGCCGAGCCTGATCCTCGAGGCCGATCCGCCGGCGCACACGCGAACCCGTGCCGTCCTGTCGAAGGTGTTGTCGCCGACCGTGATGAAGCAAGTGCGCGATCGTTTCGCGGCGGCAGCCGAGGCGCGGGTCGATGTGCTGCTGGAGAAGCGCAGTTTCGATGCCATCGCCGATCTCGCGGAGGCTTACCCGCTGTCGATCTTTCCCGATGCGCTCGGACTCAAGCCGGAGGGCCGCGAGCACCTGATTCCCTATGCGAGCGTCGTGTTCAACGCGTTCGGACCGCCCAACCGGTTGCGCCAGGAGGCGATCGAGCGCTCGACGCCGCATCAGGCCTATGTCGCCGAGCAGTGCCAGCGCGACAACCTCGCGCCCGGGGGCTTCGGCGCCTGCATTCATGCACAGGTCGACGAGGGGGCCATCACGGCCACCGAGGCGCCGCTCCTGGTGCGCTCGCTGCTGTCGGCCGGGCTCGACACCACCGTCAACGGCATCGGTGCCGCGGTCTATTGCCTCGCGCGCTTCCCCGACCAATGGCAGCGCCTGCGCGAGGATCTCACGCTGGCGCGCGGCGCTTTCGAGGAGGCCGTCCGCTTCGAAAGCCCGGTGCAGACCTTCTTCCGCACCACCACGCGGGAGGTCGAGCTGTCCGGCGCGCGAATAGGCGAAGGCGAGAAAGTGCTGATGTTCCTCGCCGCCGCCAATCGCGATCCCAGGCGCTGGGACCAACCAGATGACTACGACATCACCCGCCGCACCTCCGGCCATGTCGGCTTCGGCTCCGGCATCCACATGTGCGTCGGCCAGCTCGTCGCCCGCCTCGAAGGCGAGGTGATGCTGACCGCGCTGGCCCGGCGCATCGCAAAGATCGAGGTCACCGGCGAGCCGAAGCGCCGCTTCAACAACACGCTGCGTGGGCTCGACAGCCTGCCTGTCACCATCACCCCGGCCTGACGAGGAGCTCATGCCCGCCATCACCTTCATCCATCCAGACGGCAAGTCCGACCGCGTCGAGACCGGCGACGGCGAGAGTGCCATGCAGGCGGCGACCCGCCACGGCCTCGACGGCATTCTGGCCGAATGCGGCGGCAATGCCATGTGTGCGACCTGCCACGTCTACGTCGATGACAGCTGGCTCGCGCGCCTGCCCGATATGGCGGATGACGAGGACGCGCTGCTCGACGGCACCGCCGCCGAGCGGCGGCCGAACAGCCGGCTGTCCTGCCAGATCACGATCACGCCCGAGCTCGACGGGCTGGTGCTGAGGCTGCCCGAGCGGCAGGTCTGATTTTCTTAGAACGCGCCGGCAAAGACCGGCAATCGACCAAACAGGGAGGGACAAGATGAAGCATCTGAAGTGGACGTTTGCGCTGGCCGCGAGCCTGGTCACAGGCGCCGCGAGTGCCGAGATATCCGACAACGTCGTGCGTATCGGCGTGCTCAACGACATCTCCGGCATCTTCCAGGACACCAATGGCATGGGCTCGGTCGAGGCCGCGCGCATGGCTGCGGAGGACTTCAACGGCGGGGCTAAGGGCATCAAGGTCGAGATCGTCTATGCCGATCACCAGAACAAGGCCGATGTCGGCAACGCCATCGCGCGCAAATGGCTCGACGTCGAAGGCGTCGACGCCATTGTCGACGTGCCGAACTCGGCCGTCGGCCTGTCCATCAACGCGCTTCTGCGCGACAGCCGCATGACGTTCCTGGCATCCTCGACCGCGAGCTCGGATCTCACCGGCAAGGCCTGTTCGCCCAACACGATCCAATGGGTCAACGACGCCTGGGCGACCGGCAACACCACGGCAGCCGCGATGGTGTCGCGCGGCGGCAAGGATTGGTATTTCCTCACGGTCGATTACGCGCTCGGCAAGGGCATCGAGGCGGAAGCGCAGAAATACATCGAGTCGCATGGCGGCAAGGTGCTCGGCTCGTCCAAGCATCCGCTCGGCACCTCCGATTTTGCGTCCTTCCTGTTGCAGGCGCAGGGCTCCAAGGCGCAGGTGATCGGGCTTGCCAATGCCGGCGGCGACACCATCAACGCGGTGAAGCAGGCCGCCGAGTTCGGCATCCAGCAGAGCGGCCAGAAGCTCGTCGCCTTCCTGCTCTTCATCAACGACATCCACGGCATGGGCATCAAGGTCGCGCAGGGGCTCCAGCTCATGGAAGCCTTCTACTGGGACATGAACGACGACACCCGCGCGTTCGCCAAGCGGTTCGCCGCGCGGCCCGGCATGAACGGCAAGATGCCCAGCGGCAACCAGGCCGGCGTCTACGCCTCGACGCTCGCTTATCTCAACGCGGTCGCCGCCACCGGCAACGACAATGCCAAGCAGGTCGTGCCCGAGATGAAGAAGTTCAAGGGCAAGGACAAGCTGTTCGGCGACACCGCCATCCGCCAGGACGGCCGCGTCATACACCCGATGTACCTGTTCGAGGTGAAGAAACCGGAGGAGTCGAAATATCCGTATGATTATTACAAGCTGGTATCCACGATTCCCGCGGAGCAGGCGTTCCGTCCGCTGGCGGAAGGCGGATGTGAGCTGGTGAAGTAGCTAGCAGCGAGCGCAGTCTGCTTTCACCCTCCCCTGGAGGGGGAGGGTCGATCGCGCGCAGCGCGAGCGGGGCGGGGTGATCTCTCCAAGCGGGCAGTGTCGGATGTGGAGAGACCGTGACCCCACCCCGTCTCACATTTCGCTGCGCTCCATGTGAGCCGACCCTCCCCCTCCAGGGGAGGGTAAACGAAGAGCCCTACACCACCTTGCTCGATCCCTGCGTGATCAACCGCGCCGCGCGCTGGTCTCGGGCGTAGATCCAGAGCCAGCTCAGCGCGACGCTCAGCCTGTGGCGCAGGCCGATCAGGAAGTAGATGTGGGCGATGCCCCAGATCCACCACGCGATGGCGCCGCGCAGTTTCACCTTGCCGAAATCGATCACCGCCAGGCGCTTGCCGATCTGGGCCAGGCTTCCGGCGTGCTTGTAGCGGAACGGGCCGGTCGCAGCGCCGCGCAGTCGCGCCTTGATCGTCTCGGCGACATAGCGGCCCTGCTGCTTGGCGGCCGGCGCAATGCCGGGGACCGGCTTGCCATTCCAGGCGTTGATGCTGACCGTGTCGCCGATCGCAAAAATCTCGGGATGATCAGGTATGGTCAGGTCGGCCGCGACCTGCACGCGTCCGGCGCGATCGCTCGGTGCGCCCAGCCACTCCGCGGCGGGCGAAGCGCGCACGCCGGCGGCCCAGATTCGTGTCTTGGCCTCGAGCAGCTTGCCGCCGAACACCACGCCCTCGCGATTGATCTCGGTGACGGCCTGGCCGAGCACGACCTCGACGCCGATCTTTTCCAGCGAGGCCTGCGCATAGGCCGAGAGGTCGTCGGGAAAGCCGGCCAGCACGCGCGGCCCCGCCTCGATCAGCACCACGCGGGCCTTGTGGGTGTCGATGTTGCGGAAATCGTCGGGCAGGGTGTGATGCGCCATCTCGGCGATGGTCCCGGCGAGTTCGACGCCGGTCGGGCCGGCGCCGACGATGACGAAGGTCAGCCGCGCCGCGCGCCTGGCGGGATCGGTTTCGCGCTCGGCGCGTTCGAACGCCAGCAGGATGTGCCGGCGCAGCGTGGTCGCATCCTCCAGCGTCTTCAGGCCGGGTGCAAACTGCTCCCATTCGTCGTGGCCGAAATAGGCGTGCCGCGCCCCGGTGGCGAGCACCAGCGTGTCGTAGGGCACCTCGCTGCCGTCGTCGATCAGCACGCTGCGGCGTGCCGTGTCGACGCCGTTGACGCTGGCAAACAGCGTCGTCACCTCCGGCCGGTCGCGCATGAGGTGACGGATTGGCCAGGCGATTTCGTTGGTCGCCAGCGAGGCGGTCGCGACCTGATAGAGCAGCGGCTGGAACAGATGATGGTTGCGGCGGTCAATCAGCGTGATCTGGACCGGGGCGCCCGCAAGCCGGTAGGTCGCCTCCAGCCCGCCGAAGCCGGCGCCGACGATGACGACGCGATGGGGATTTGCGGCCATGATGAACCCTCGAATCTCGCTGCTGCTCTCCCTCATTTAAGTGCCGATTGGGTTGCGCGGTCCAATAGACGTCATCAATCGCCGCATAGGCCGCATGTATCAATCCGGCGTGAAAAGGCGCCGCAGCCCCCAATCGGCATTGGTCCAAGTGAGTAGAATTATATTTCTTGCCATCGCCAATCAGGGCGAAATATGGTGCAGGGGCAGGCGCTGAGCCATTGGCGGCTCGACAGATTTTGCGTTCAATAGAAACAGGCTTGGAGCGGCGATCACCCCGCTTCCGGGACCGATAATATGGAGGGAGTGGTTATGAGGACGGCATTTTGGCTGGCGGGCGCAGCGGCGCTCGTGCTGGCAAATCAGGCATTCGCCGGAGACACCATCAAGATCGGCTTCGTCTCGACGTTCAGCGGCCCGACCGCCGTGATCGGCAACGACATGCGCAATTCCTTCGAGCTCGCGCTCGACCATCTCGGCCGCAAGATGGGCGGCAAGCCGGTCGAGGTGATCTACGAGGACGACGGGCAGAAGCCCGACGTCGGCAAGCAGAAGACCGAGAAACTGGTGCAGTCGGACAAGGTCGACTTCATCGTCGGCTATATCTGGTCGAACGTGCTGCTCGCCTCGCTGAAGACGGCGGTGGATTCGCAGACCTTCCTGATCTCGGCCAATGCCGGCCCGTCGCAGCTCGCGGGCGAACTCTGCAGCCCTTACGTGTTCTCGACCTCCTGGCAGAACGACCAGACGCCCGCCGCCATGGGCCTCTACATGAACCAGAAGGGCGTCAAGAGCGTGTTTCTGATCGGTCCGAACTACGCCGCCGGCAAGGACATGCTCGCCGGCCTCAAGAGCACGTTCAAGGGGGAGGTCAAGGGCGAGGAATACACGGTCTGGCCGAGCCAGCTCGACTTCTCCGCCGAACTGTCCAAGGCCCGCGCCTCCGGCGCGGAGTCGATCTTCGTGTTCTACCCGGGTGCTGCCGGCGTGCAGTTCCTCAATCAATATGCGCAGGCCGGGTTGAAGAGCACGATGCCGCTCTATACCGCCTTCACGGTCGACGAGCTGTCGCTGCCGTTGCAGAAGGAGAACGCACTTGGCGTGCCCGGTGCACAGGAATGGGTCAACGACCTTCCCAACGAGCAGAACAAGCGCTTCGTCGCCGACTACCGCAAGAAGTATCCCGGCTTGAGGCCGACTTATTATGGCGCGCAATCCTATGATGCCGCCCAGCTCATCGACAGCGCGGTGGTCGCGGTGAAGGGCGATACCAGCAAGAAGGACGCGATGAGGGCCGAGATGGAAAAGGCCAATTTCAAGTCGCTACGCGGCGCGTTCAAGTTCGGCAAAAACCACATCCCGATCCAGAACTTCTACCTCCAGGACGTGGTCAAGGATTCCGAAGGCCAGCTCGCGCTGAAGACCGTCGCCACCATCGTCGAGAACGACCAGGATCACTTCCACGAGAAGTGCAAGATGAAGTGAACTGAACTCGCGCGGAACGAACGCTGCACCTTCTTCCCTCGCCGCAGGGCAATCGCATATGGCGTGAACGATGCTTCGGCATCGGCACTGGGCTCCCTCCCCCGCTTGCGGGGGAGGGTCGGGGAGAGGGTATCTCCGCGTTGGGGTCGTCGAGAATTTGCCGAGTGTGTCCCTGCTCGGTAAGAGCCCTCACCCGCCGCGCTCTGCGAGCGCGTCGGCCTCTCCCGCAAGCGGGAGAGGCGGAGCAAGCCCGCGGACAGTCCCGTGAAAGCATATGCGATTGCCCCGGCCCTCGCGGGAGAAGGTGTCCTGCCGCGTGAGCGGCGCCGTCGCCCGAGGCAATATTCAGGACAGGAAGTGGCCGTATTGCGGGATCACGATCTGGCAGACCACGCCGCTCGGGCGAAATTCCAGCTTCGTGCCGCCGTTCGGACCGCTACCCAGGCTGCGCGAGATCAGTGTCTGCCCGAAGCCTGATGTCGTCGGCGGCGTGACCAGCGGCCCGTCGCTCTCTGCCCATTCGATCTGCAAAGCGCCGTCCTCGAGCAGGCCGATCCGGCGAACCGACAGCTTGCCGGACCGGGTCGAAAGCGCGCCGTACTTCACCGCATTGGTCGTCAGTTCGTGGAACACGAGCCCGAGGGAGACCGCCGTCTTGGAGTCCACCGAGATATCGAGGCCTTCCATGGTGATGCGCCCGCTGGAGAGTGTTGCGTATGGCGCAAGCTCGACACGAAGCACGTCCTTGATCTGCAAGTTCTCCCATGACGCATTGGACAGCAGCGTGTGGGTGGCCGCGAGCGCCTGAATGCGGCCGGAGAAGGATTTCTGGAAGTCCTCGATCGTACGCTCGTGCGATGCGGTGCGCGCGGAGATCGCCAGCACCATCGCCAGCGTGTTCTTGACGCGATGGTCGAGCTCGCCCATCAGAAGGGCCTGCCGGCGCTCGGCGGCCTTGCGCTGCGACAGGTTGACCAGCGTGACCACGCAGCCCTGCGTCCGTTCGCCGGATACGACAAGCGGCGCTGCGCTGATCATGACGTCGGTGACGTCGGCCGCCGATGTCTTCACCGCCGCTTCCAGCCCTTGCACGGGCGTGCCGCCGGCGGCCATCGCGACGATATCGGCGCCCGACATCAGCTCGGACGCATCGGCGAAAGTCAGCTCGATCGCTTCCTCGAACGGTCTTCCAATCGGCGCCTCCGCGCAAATCCGCTCGGCGGCCGCATTGATGTGAGTGACCCTGCCGGAACGGTCGCAGACGATGACGGCCTCGTTGGCCGAGGCGAGTACCGACCGAGCCAACCGCTCGGATTCCTTGGCTGCGGCGATCTGCTCGCGCTCGCTGATGTCGGTGAAGGTAATCGCGACGCCGTCCACGATACCGAAGTCGATCGGGGATCCGGTGAGCAGGAAGATGCGCTCGCTGTCGCCCATGCGAACGTGGATTTCGGCGGATTGACGCTCCTTCAACGCCTGCGTCAGGAGGCGGCGGAACGTGGTCTGATTGACGGCATCGAGGATGTCCATCAGTGCCGGCCCCGACAATTCGCCCGCCGTCCGGTCCAGCAATTTGCACAACGCCTGGTTGGCATAGAGCAACTGGCCCTCGGCGTCGAAGGCCGCGGCGCCGATGTCCATCGCTTCCATGAAGGTGCGGTAGGACTGGCCGTCGCCTTCGAGGGTGAAGACCTGTTCGGTGGTGCCGCCCTTGATGACCACGGCATCGATCTCGCCCTCGCGTATGGCCCGGAGCGTCTCTTCGGCCTCATAGAGACGGGCTTCGAGTTCTTCCCGGGTCAACGCGGATGCGAGCGATACCACCGACATCATTCCTCAACCGACAGATGAACGAGAACCTTCTGGGTGTCGGAAAGGTCCCCGATGATCTTGCGGATGGGCACCGGAAGCTCCTTCACAAGGGTCGGGATCGCGACAATGCCGTGCTCCCGGGCCAGTTGCGGCTGCTTCTTGAGGTCGACGACCTCGACCTTGTACTTGCCGGCGAGGTGCTCGGAGCAGATCTTTTCGAGATTGCGGATCGCGGCGAGCGATTTCGGTGTCTCGCCGGCGACGTAGAGGACGAGCTTCACGGGGTCGTTGCCTGCTTGGGACATGGTTCAGTCCTATCTCGTCTTGCCGGGAGGAATGTCCATTCCCCGTCCCCGCGCGATTGCTGCGGCGTCGTCCCGGCTCTGTTGGAGGTGCTGTGTTTCGGCCGAAACGAGGCGGTTGAGTTCAGCCTCGTCGGCATCGATGTCGGCCTGGAGCGCCTCGATCTGAGCGAGGGCGCGTCGCCGTCGCTGCGTCACCTGGTCCTGCAGGCGCGTGACCTCGGCCCGCCTGTTCATCTCCGCGCGCCGGGCCCGCGCTTCCTCGTTTCGGCGGGCCGAACCGGTCAGAGCGCCGCCTTCGCCGAGATAGGGCTCCAGCAGGTGAATGCCGTCGCTCGACATCACGAACTCGCGGACCTGGTTGGAATGGGCGATGCCGCGCGCCTTCAGCAGATAGAGCTCGCGGTTGAACTCGCCGCTCGCCTCGCGGTTCAGCAGAAGGATCCAGCCGTCCATGAGCGACGACAGGCCGGCGTCGGTTTCCGCCTGCTGGACGCTCGCCAGATGGGTAAAAACGGCGGTGATGCCGTTGGATTTGAGGTAATCAACGATGCGCAGCAACATCGCCTGCACCTCGGCGATGTCGGCCGAGCCGGTGAAGGCGGAGATCGGGTCGAGCACGACCAGCTGCGGCTTGAACCTGTTGATCTCGCGCAGCATAATCGCAAGGTGCATTTCGAGCGAATAGAAGGTTGGGCGCGCGGCGATATAGCGCATCTGACCGTTCTTCAGCCATTTGCCGAGGTCGGTGCCGATCGACTTCATATTGCGGACGGTCTGCGCCTCGGCTTCTTCGAACGACAGATACAGGGCGCGCTCGCCGCGTTGGCAGGCGGCGTCCGCCATCATGCAGGCGAGCGAGCTCTTTCCCGCGCCGGCGACGCCGGTGAGC
The DNA here is from genome assembly GCF_058782905.1 of Bradyrhizobium sp. FW305-F6. NCBI lineage: Bacteria > Pseudomonadati > Pseudomonadota > Alphaproteobacteria > Hyphomicrobiales > Nitrobacteraceae > Bradyrhizobium > Bradyrhizobium sp. FW305-F6. The sequence goes on along the minus strand of NZ_JBYSYD010000002.1, from coordinate 1,743,200 downwards.
AGGATGCTGCTGCCGCGATGGAAGCCGCCGCCGGTCAGCATGGCGTCGAGGTCGGGCACGCCGGTCGAGATGCGATCGTCGAAGACCATGTGGCCGAGGCCGAGCGAGGACACCGGCAGCACGCTGAACCCGTCCTCGTCGATCAGGAACGGATATTCGTTGGTGCCGTGGGCGGTCCCGCGATATTTGACGATGCGCAGGCGCCGCGTCGAGATCTGGTTCTCCACCCGGTGATCGAGCAGGATCACGCAGTCGGAGACGTATTCCTCGAGGCCCTGACGTGTCAGGGTGCCGTCGCCGCGCTCGCCGGTGATGACCGCGGTCAGGCCCTTCTGCTTGAGCCAGTCGAACAGGCGACGGATCTCGGCACGCAGGATTGCAGGGTTGGAAAACGCGGAGAACAGGCTTTCGATCGTGTCGAGCACAATGCGCTTGGCGCCGATCTGGTCGACGGCGAATTCGAGCCGCAGGAAAAGGGCTTCGAGATCATAGTCGCCGATTTCAGCGACCTCCGATGGATCGATCTCGATGTGCTCGATGTGAATTCGCGACTGATCGATCAATCCTTGTAGATCGAAGCCAAGCGATTCAACGTTGGCGACGATGTCGACGGGCCGCTCCTCGAACGTCACGAAGACCCCAGGCTCGTCGTGGAGCCGCGCGCCGTTGAAGAGGAATGTCGAAGCGAACAATGTCTTGCCGCAACCGGCTGAGCCGCAGACCAATGTCGGCCGGCCGGTGGGGAGCCCACCAAGTGTCAGATCGTCAAAGCCTTCGATGCCGGTCGCAGATTTCGTGATGCCGTCTGTCATGCCCCAGTCCTGGTTCCCGGCATTTTCTAAGCAAAGAACGACGGGCCGCCTAGAGGGGTACTGATGCAATTTTTCCGCCTCGCCTCGGAACAAACTTCCTTGATATCGGTTGTATTGCCTCTCCCTGGCGCAGCTATTTGCAGCTGAGATTGGCTGTTCGTCCCGTCTGCCGTTCTCGGGCAGCGCTGTCGCACTGATCTCTCCCCCTGGTCGCGACCAATCATCCCCCCGTACGTGCACTTGTGAACATACGATTTTACCTTACCGGTCCATACGTTTGCTCCGGTGGAGTACTGAGGGGGGCAGCGACGGGATGAGCGAGTTCGAAGGCCGCATGCAAACCATGCTGGATGCGGCACTCGATGCAGCTTTCAGTCACGTCAGGCACGGTGGCGATCACGAGAGCAGGAAACTGATTGCCGAGCAGCTGATGGAAGCGGCCCGGTCCGGTACGACCGCGCTGGAGGGGCTGACGTCGGTCGGCCGCCGTGCGCTGATCGACCTCAAGAACAGATCGCCTGATTAGCGGAAGGCAACCCACCTTCCAATTCGCTCAGTCGTGGCGTGTCCAAGAACGAGTGATTGGCGTCGTCCGGTGCGATCCACCGACTGCATGCGTCACGATTGAAACGGCATGTGGAGTAGCTCGCCGACGGCAATGGCACGCCGCGTGGCTCCGCTTAGCTTGCCGGTCCCTCGGGCAATGCGCTTTCGGTCAGCTCAGCGCGCTCACCGTGCAGCACCTTGCGCGCAAACTCGATGATCTTCTGCTTGTTGGCCGTGTCGTGGACGGCGAAAAACACGCGGTTCAATTCAAGGCCGAGCACGCTGTTGAGTGCGATGTCCTCGTCTTGCATCGTGGCTTTCCCGCTTCGGACACGTTGAGGTGTAGCCCGAGGTCACTTCTTCCACAAGTAGATTGAACTTTCGGAGCAGAGGATGGCCGGGACAAGCCCGGCCATGACGATGTGGAGACGATCGTGCCACGCCTGCGCGGGTCATATCCGATTGCCCCGCGGCATGCGGCAAGAAGGGATCATTTGGCTGCGGCAGGTTGCCCCAGCCGGCGCGGCAGCATTTTTGCATTGCGAGGCGCGTCTCGGTCGCATGCACCCGCATGCAACAAAGTGCATGTTTGGTGTCGAATCGCTCTTGCCTCGGAACGATACTGCCATTACCCATTTTTCGGCCTTGAACAGGCAGGGGGAGCTCTTTCACTGATGGCGACAGTGTTCGAACATCGGCGCGCGTGCGTATGCGCCTGAAAGAGTCCTGATGCTGCTCGTCGTCGAACAGTTCTTGAACGGTCTGCAGTTCGGCCTGCTGCTGTTCCTGCTCGCCGCTGGCCTGACGCTGGTGTTCGGGATCATGGATCTCGTCAACCTCGCGCACGGCTCGCTCTACATGATGGGCGCCTATTTCGCCGCGACCTTCGCCGCGTGGACCGGCAGCTTCCTGCTCGGCGCGCTGCTGGCGCTGGGGGCGACGCTGGTGCTCGGCATCGTGCTGGAGGTGAGCGCGCTGCGGCATCTCTATGGCCGCGACCATCTCGACCACGTGCTCGCGACCTTCGGCCTGATCCTGTTCTTCAACGAGGCCGTGCGGCTGATCTGGGGCCCGGCCGGCCTCGCGCTGCCGCTGCCGGCCTGGCTCACGGTGCCGGTGCCGATCCTGCCCGGCATTCACTATCCCGCCTATCGTCTCGCCATCATCGTCGTGGCGCTGCTGGTCGCACTGTTGCTCTATCTCGGCGTGATGCGCACCCGCATCGGCATGCTGATCCGGGCCGGCGCCTCCAATCGCGAGATGATCGGCGCGCTCGGCATCAACATCAAGCTGCTCTATACGCTGGTGTTCGGGCTTGGCGCGGCGCTGGCAGGCCTTGCCGGCCTGATGCAGGCGCCGATCCTGACCGTGCAGATCGGCATGGGCGAGAACATCCTGATCCTCGCCTTCGTCATCATCGTGATCGGCGGCATCGGCTCGATCCGCGGCGCGTTCCTCGCCGCGATCTTCGTCGGCATGATCGACACGCTCGGCCGCGCCTTCCTGCCGAACCTGCTCCGGCAGGTGCTGAGCGGCGCCGCCGCCTCCACCGCCGCGCCCGCGCTGTCGTCCATGCTGATCTACCTGCTCATGGCGATCGTGCTGGTGGTGCGGCCGGAGGGGCTGTTTCCGGCCAATCGCCGATGAAGAGCTTGCGTCGATGAAGGGTTTGACTGTGAGCAAGGCCGTCACGGCCCTGATGCTGGCGGGCCTCGTGCTGCTGCCGCTCTATTCGCATCTGTCCGGCAACATTTTCATCCTGACGCTATTCACGCGCATCATCATCCTGGCGCTGGCGGCGGCGAGCCTCAACCTCATCATGGGTTTCGCCGGGCTGATGAGCTTCGGCCACGCCGCCTATCTCGGCATCGGCGGCTACGCGGTCGGCATGCTCGCGCAGGAAGGCATAGGTTCCGGCTTCATCCAGTTCCCGGTGGCGCTCGCGGCCTCCGCGATTTTCGCATTGGTGATCGGGGCGCTCTCGCTTCGCACCCGCGGCGTCTACTTCATCATGATCACGCTCGCCTTCGCCCAGATGGCCTATTATGTCGCCTCAGGCCTCGCCCGCTACGGCGGCGATGACGGCCTCACCATCTACACGCGAAGCGACTTCTCCGGCCTGATCGACCTGTCGAACCGCACGCAATTCTACTATCTCTGCCTCGCCTGCCTGTTCGGCGGCGTCTTCCTGATCTGGCGCCTCGTCAATTCGCGCTTCGGCCTCGTCGTGCAGGGCCTGCGCTCCAACGAGCAGCGCATGCAGGCGATCGGCTTCCCCGCCAAGCGCTACCAGCTGGTCTGCCTCGTCATCTCCGGTACCATGTGCGGCCTTGCCGGCGCGCTGCTCGCCAACAACACCGATTTCGTCAGCCCGGCCGTGATGTACTGGACGCGCTCCGGCGACCTCATGGTGATGGTGATCCTCGGCGGCATGGGCACGCTGTTCGGACCGGTCATGGGCTCCGTGGTGTTCCTGCTGCTGGAAGAGCTGCTGTCGCAGATCACCGAATATTGGGCACTGATCTTGGGCCCGCTGCTGCTGCTGATCGTGCTGTTCGGCCGCGGCGGCATCATGGGTGCGCTGGGGAGGGTTGGCCGTGGCTGAACCCTTGCTCCGCGTCGAAAAGCTGGTGCGCCGCTTCGGCGGCATCGTCGCGACCGACAACGTTTCGCTCGATGTCGCATCCGGCGAGCTGCACGCCATCATCGGCCCGAACGGCGCCGGCAAGACCACGCTGATCAGCCAGCTCACCGGGCATCTCGAGCCGCATTCCGGCAGCGTCTCGCTGGGGGGCCGCGACATCACCTATCTGCCGGCCTATCGCCGCTGCGCGTTGGGCCTGGCGCGTTCGTTCCAGATCACCTCGCTGCTGCTCGACTTCACCGCCGCCGACAACGTCGCGCTGGCGGCGCAGGCCCATGCCGGCACGTCTTTCCGCTTCTTCGCCAATGCGCGCAAGGAGAAGGGTCTGCGCGATGCCGCCCATGCCGCGCTCGATCGCGTCGGTCTTGCCCATCGCGCCGATGTGCTCGTGTCTCAGCTCAGCCATGGCGAGCGACGCCAGATCGAGCTTGCCGTCGCGCTCGCGAGCAAGCCGAAATTGCTGCTGCTGGACGAGCCGATGGCCGGTCTCGGCGTCACCGAATCCCAGGGCATGGTGAAGCTGCTCCAGGAGCTGCGCAAAGAGGTCTCGATCGTGCTGGTCGAGCACGACATGCCGGCGGTGTTCGCGCTCGCCGACCGCATCTCGGTGCTGGTCTATGGCCGCGTCATCGCCTCCGGCGACCCCGCCGCGATCCGGGCGAACGAGGACGTCAAGCGGGCTTATCTCGGCGACCAGCACGTGGTGACGCACCATGGCTGACACGCTGCTCGACGTCGACGGCATCGAGACCTGCTACGGCCTGTCCCAGGTGCTGTTCGGCCTGTCGCTGTCGATCAAGCCGGGCGAGATGGTCTCGCTGATGGGCCGCAATGGCATGGGCAAGACCACGACCATCCGCTCCATCATGGGCCTGACGCCGGCGCGCGCGGGCAGCATCCGCTTCGCGGGCGCCGAGGTGAGGCAGCTTCCGTCCTACCGAATTGCCAAGCTCGGCGTCGGCCTCGTTCCCGAGGGCCGGCAGATCTTCCCGAATCTCACCGTGCGCGAGAACCTGGTGGCCGCCGCCGCGGACCGCTTCGACAGTCCCAATCCCTGGACGCTGGGCTCGATCTACGTGATGTTTCCGCGCCTCGCCGAACGCGCGTCCAACATGGGCAACCAGCTTTCCGGCGGCGAGCAGCAGATGCTCGCGATCGGCCGCGCGCTGATGACCAACCCGAAGCTGCTGATCCTGGACGAGGCGACCGAGGGCCTCGCTCCGCTGATCCGCGAGGAGATATGGAATTGCCTGTCGCTGCTCAAGAGCCGCGGACAGTCGATCCTGGTCGTCGACAAGAATGTCGACCACCTCGCCCGCATCTGCGACCGCCATTACATCATCGAGCGCGGCAAGACGGTATGGAGCGGCACCTCCGACGAGCTGATGGCCGAGCCGGATCTACAGCATAAATATCTGGGGATTTGAGACCCGCTCGCGCATCCCGGTGAGCGCAGTCAGCCCTACAGCGGGTCTTCGCCGACCTTCGGCCAATAGGTGCCGAAGCTCCAGAGGCCCCCTTCGGGATCCCGGGCCGAAAAGTCACGGCTGCCGTAATCCGTGTTCTGCAGTTCCATTTCGATGCGGGCTCCGGATGCCTTCACCCTGGCATAGAGCGCGTCGGGATCATCGACGGCCAGATACACCGCGTCGGTTCGGCGTCCGTCGAGCCCGCCGACGCTCTTGCCGTAGCCATCCGGGCGATCCGATCCGAGCATCAGGATGGATGACCCGAACGACAATTCGGCATGCGCAATGATGTTCTCGCGCCTGTAGATCACGCGTTCGGTGAATCCGAGGACGTCCTTCAGCCAGGCGATCATCGCCTCGGCGTCCTTGCAGCGCATGGTGTGATAGAGGCGCGGCGCTTCGATCGGGACTGAGCTGGACATGGCATTCTCCGCTTCGGTTGCGCACGAAGTCTAAGTGGTGCGCTCGCCTGCGGCTTGAACAAATGGGACCTCAGAACTATCCGCCGGCTTCGCGGATCAGGCGCGGATCCAGCTGCTCCAGCCTCGCGGCCCACACGCTCGGGCTTTCGCCGCTGAACTCCTTGAAGTCGCGGGCCAGATGCGCCTGGTCGGCATAGCCTGCCTCGATCGCAATGCCGGCCCAGCCTCGCGCATCGCCGATGCGCGCCAGTTGGCAGGCGCGGTGAAAGCGCAGCATCCGCGCCAACGTCTTCGGTGAAACGCCGATCTCGTTGTGAAACCGGCGCGCGAGATGCTTGCGGCTCCAGCCGATGTCCGTCGCGATGTCCGATATGCGCGCCGCCCCGGCGCTGCGCCCGAGCCGGCCGAGCGCCGCAGCGATCGCGGGGGAGGGCTCGTGGACCGCCCGCGCGAGCACGAAGGCCTCGATGATCTCGAGGCGTCGCTGCCATCCATCCGCCTCCGCCACCATTTCGCCGAGGTCGCGGCCCTGGCGGCCCAGCAGATCGCCGATATCGACCATGCGTGCCGTCAGATCGGGCACCGCGCCGCCATAGAAGCGATAGGCGCCGAGCAGAGTGAAGTCGATCTGGACGCACATGGCGCGGCCGTCGGATTCGATGCGCACGGGTCCTGGAAACAGGCCGGCAGCGAAGCTCGGCTGCGTGTCGGCATCGCCGGGCTCCCGTCCGAGAGCGATGCGGAACGGGGTTCCGAGACTGACGAGCAACGGCACGGCGAGCGGCGCAGCGTGCCGGAAGCCGGTCAGGGCGAGCCCGCGCTCCCGGTAAAAGGAAATCGAGGAAACGACATGGGCCATGTGCGCCGGGACAGGCCGGCTGATCACCTCCGGCGCAACGCTCGCGTCCATGCAGGGCCTCCGTTGTCACACACAGCATAGTATCGTAGCCCGGGTGAGCGAAGCGATACCCGGGAAGCCAAGACCCCGGATGTCGCTCCGCTCATCCGGGCTACGTCCCGGTGAGCAGCTCACTGCCGATTGCGCATCCAGTCGGCCAAGCCGGATATGGACTTGTCGAGTTCGGCGCGCGCGGCACCGTCCGTGATCGTCTCCTCCATCGCGCCGCGCATGCAGAGCATCCAGGCGTCGCGTTCGGCATCGCCGATGGCAAAGCCGAAATGGCGCTGCCGCAGCCGCGGATGGCCCTTCTCGGGTGTATAGAGCCGCGGGCCGCCGGTCCATTCGGTGAGATAGCGCTTGAGCACGTACCTGATCAGGCCGAGGTCGTCCGCATGCATGGCGCGGATGACCTTCGCCTCCGGCAGCCTGTCCATGCGGTCGTAGAAGCGATCGACGAGGGTGTCGATCGTGGCGCGGCCGCCGATCCGCTCGAACATGGACGTGGTGGCGTCGGTGGAGGTCATCGTCTACCCAAAGCTTGCTGCTGAGCGCTGATATAGCGTTGCCGCAGGCCATGCAAAAGCCTCGCTGTCGTCCCGGACAAGCGCACCTAAGCGGAGTGTGTGGTTCTGGCGAGGTCCAGCCTGCCTACAGCGCCACGCTGCGCAGCCCGAAGCTGCGGGCTTCGTTCTGCAGCACGGGACGTACCGCATCAATCAGCCGCGCAGCGGCGGCATCGACGGAGAGGCCCGCGGTATCCACCACCGCGGTCGCGCGCGAATACAGCGGCTCGCGGCTGAGCAAGATGTTGCGCAGCTCCGCCATGGCGGAGCGGTCATCCGCCATCGGGCGCAGATCGCCCTGGCGGCGCACGCGCGCCATGTGCTCCTCGGGCTCGGCCTTCAGCCAGATCGTGTAGAACGAGGTCAGCACCTGGTCGAAGGTCAGGGGCTCGGACACGATGCCGCCGCCGGTGGCCAGCACCATCAGCTCGTTGCGCGCCAGCAGCTGTTGCAGCGCGGCCTGCTCCATGCGGCGAAAACCTTCCTGGCCGTACAGCGCGATGATCTCGGCGACCGAGAGCCCGTTCTGCTGCTCGACCTCCTTGTTGAGCTCGACGAAGCTCCAGCCGATCTTCTTCGCCAGGATCTTGCCGAGGGTGGATTTGCCGGCGCCGCGCAGGCCGATTAGCGCGATGCCGCAGAACGGTGCGCGCCGCGGCGCGGTTGCGCTGCCGCCGGAGAGCAGATCCTTGACCTGGGCAATCTGCGCGGGCGTTGCCTTGCGCAGCAGATCGCGAAACATCTGCCAGTCCGGCGTCGGATCGGGCGAGGGCAGCAGGTCTTCGAGATGCGCGCCCATCGCGTCGGAGACGCGGCGCAGCAGCACGATTGAGACGTTGCCCTTGCCGCTTTCGAGCTGCGCGATGTAGCGCTCCGAGATCCCCGAGACCTTGGCGAGCACCTTGCGCGACATGCCGCGCAGCGCGCGCATGGTGCGCACACGCTGGCCGAGCTGTTCGAGGAAGCGGGATTCGGCGTCGGGACTTTCGCTCATGAGCCTTCTTTACGGATGTCCTCTTGAAGGAAGTCCTGCGGCGCGCTTTAATGAAACATAATGCCTGCTGGCATTGACAGCAAGCCGCCGTGGTGTCTTTCTATGAATTATAATTCTAAATTCGGGGGAGATGTCCGTGAGCGAGGGATCCTACAATGCGGTGACCTGGCTGCTCGATCGTAACGTCGAGGAGGGCCGCGGCAACAAGCTCGCCTTCGACGACACCGTCTCGCGGCTCAGCTATGGCGAGCTCCAGCAACAGACCCGGCGCGCGGCCAACATGCTGCGCCGGCTCGGCGTCCGCCGCGAGGAGCGCGTCGCCATGATCATGCTGGATACCATCGATTTCCCGATCGTGTTTCTGGGCGCGATTCGCGCCGGCATCGTACCGGTGCCGCTGAACACGCTGCTGACGGCCGACCAGTACGCCTACATCCTCGCCGACTGCCGCGCGCGCGTGCTGTTCGTGTCCGAAGCGCTCTATCCCGTCATCAAGGACGTCGTCGGCCGCATGCCGGATCTCGAGCATGTCGTGGTCTCCGGCGCCAAGCAGAACGGCCACAAGCAGCTCGCTGAGGAAATTGCCGGCGAGAGCGACCGGTTCACCACCGCCACGACGCATCCGGACGAGCCGGCGTTCTGGCTCTATTCGTCGGGGTCGACGGGCATGCCGAAGGGCGTGCGCCACATCCATTCCAATCTGCAGGCGACCGCCGACACCTACGCCAGGCAGGTGCTCGGCATTCGCGAGAGCGACGTGTGTCTGTCCGCGGCCAAGCTGTTCTTCGCCTATGGCCTCGGCAATGCGCTGACTTTCCCGATGTCGGTCGGCGCCAGCGTGATCCTCAACAGCGAGCGGCCGACGCCGGCGCGCATGTTCGACCTGATGAACCGCTACAACCCCTCGATCTTCTACGGCGTGCCGACGCTGTTCGCGTCGATGCTCAACGACGAAACCATGAAGAGCGAGCGCGGCGGCAAGGCTTTGCGCATCTGCACCTCTGCCGGCGAGGCGCTGCCGGAATCCGTCGGCAACAGCTGGAAGGCGCGCTTCGGCGTCGACATTCTCGACGGCGTCGGCTCGACCGAGCTGTTGCACATCTTCCTGTCGAACGCGCCCGGCGACATCAAATACGGCTCCTCGGGCAAGCCGGTGCCGGGCTATGCGGTGCGGCTCGTCAACGAAGCGGGACAGGACGTCGCCGACGGCGAGGTCGGCGAACTCCTGGTCGATGCGCCCTCGGCCGGCGAGGGCTACTGGAATCAGCGCCACAAGAGCCGCCGCACCTTCGAGGGCCCGTGGACCCGCACCGGCGACAAATACGTCCGGGACAGCGACGGCCGCTACACCTTCTGCGGCCGCGCCGACGACATGTTCAAGGTCTCCGGCATCTGGGTCTCGCCGTTCGAGGTGGAGAGCGCGCTGATCACCCATCCAGCCGTGCTGGAAGCCGCCGTGATACCGGAAGCCGATCCGGAAGGCCTCTTGAAGCCGAAGGCCTTCGTGGTGCTGCGCCCGGGCGCAACGACGACGGAGTTGCAGGAGATGCTCAAGGAGCACGTCAAGCAGAAGATCGGCCCCTGGAAATATCCGCGCTGGATCGATGTGGTGGAGTCGCTGCCGAAGACCGCGACCGGAAAGATCCAGCGCTTCAAGCTGCGGGAAGGGACGCATTGATGGTGCAGGCGGCGGCTCGCTTTCTTACCCTCCCCTGGAGGGGGAGGGTCGATCGCGCGCAGCGCGAGCGGGGTGGGGGGGGTCATCTCTCCACTCGGGCACTGTTGGACGTGGAGAGACTGTCACCCCACCCCGCTTCACATCTCGCTGCGCTCGCTGTGAATCGACCCTCCCCCTCCAGGGGAGGGTGGGCAACTCGGCATTGGCTAGGAATGGGAATTCGACCATGACCAACCTCACCCCCACTGGCTTCCTCAGCATCGGTACCGCCAGCCTCGAATACAAATGGCTCGCGCCGCAATCTGCAGACGCCCCCACCATCGTCATGCTGCACGAAGGCCTCGGCTCCGTCGGCCTCTGGGGCGATTTCCCTGAGAAGCTGCAGCAGGCCACGGGCGCCGGCATCTTCGCCTATTCGCGCGCAGGCTATGGCCAGTCCAGCCCGGCCGCGCTGCCGCGACCGCTCGACTACATGCAGCGCGAGGCGCTGGACGTGCTGCCGAAGCTGCTCGACGCGATCGGCTTCAAGCGCGGCCTTCTGCTCGGCCATTCCGACGGTGCCTCGATCGCGACCATCTATGCCGGGGCGCATCAGGATCATCGCCTGAACGGCCTCGTGCTGATCGCGCCGCATTTCATCGTCGAGGACATCTCGGTCAAATCGATCGCTGCGATCAAGACGACGTTCGAAACCACGGACCTCAGGGCAAAGCTGGCGCGCTGGCACAAGGACGTCGACAACGCGTTCTACGGCTGGAACGGTGCCTGGCTCGATCCGAAATTCCGCGATTGGGATATCTCGGAATACCTCGCCTATATCCGCGTGCCCGTCATGATCGTGCAGGGCGTCGACGATCAATATGGGACGCTGCGCCAGGCCGAGATCGCGCAGGAGGAATGTTACTGCCCCGTCGATCTGAAAATCATTGCCGGGGCCGCGCATTCGCCGCATCGCGAGGCCGCCGCACCGACGCTCGAGGCCATCGTGCCGTTCGCCAAGGCCGCCTTGCGGGACGATCCAGGGCTTCAGGCGGCATGAGGCACGGGCGCGGCTGGATGAAGCAAAGTGCATATAGGTCCGACATTCGGGCTGGACTAACCCTACAAGATGCACTATTGTGCATCTAACGATCTAGAATGCATAAGCAAGCTTAAGGGTGACCCATGGCCGGGGAAGATCGGCGCCTCGCAGGCGGCGCGACATTCATCGATTTCCAGACCGAACCGTCCCGCTACAAGCATTGGAAGCTCGCGGTCGAGGGCGACGTTGCGACGCTGACCATGGATGTCGACGAGAACGGCGGCCTGTTCGAGGGCTATCTGCTCAAGCTCAATTCCTACGATCTCGGCGTCGACATCGAGCTCGCTGACGCGCTCCAGCGGCTGCGCTTCGAGCATCCCGAGGTCAAGGTCGTGGTGATGCGCTCGGCCAAGAACCGCGTGTTCTGCGCCGGCGCCAATATCCGCATGCTCGCGGGCTCGACCCATGCCCACAAGGTGAACTTCTGCAAGTTCACCAACGAGACCCGCAACGGCATGGAAGATTCTTCTGAGAATTCCGGCCAGCGCTTCATCACCGTCGTCAACGGCTCCGCCGCCGGTGGCGGCTATGAGCTGGCGCTCGCGACCGATCACATCATCCTCGCCGATGACGGCTCGTCCGCCGTTGCGCTGCCCGAGGTGCCGCTGCTCGCGGTACTGCCCGGCACCGGCGGCCTCACGCGCGTGGTCGACAAGCGCAAGGTGCGCCGCGACCACGCCGACTTCTTCTGCACCATCGAGGAAGGCGTGAAGGGCAAGCGCGCCGTGCAGTGGCGCCTCGTCGACGAGATCGCGCCGAACTCCAAGTTGGAAGCCAGGATCGCCGAGCGCGCCAAGGAGTTCGCGGCAGCCTCGAAACGCAAGGGCAGCGGCAAGGGCATCGCGCTGACGCCGCTCCAGCGCGTGATCGACGAGACCAGCATCCGCTATGGCTTCGTCACCGTCGACATCGATCGCGCGGCGCGGATCGCCACCATCTCGATCAAGGCGCCGGAGGCCGCGCCGCCGGCCGACATCGACGGCATGATGGCGCAAGGCGCCTCGTTCTGGCCGCTCCAGGTCGCGCGCGAGCTCGACGACGCCATCCTGCATTTGCGCATCAACGAGCTCGAGATCGCCATGCTGGTGTTCAAGAGCCATGGCGAGCGCGCCCATGTGCTCAGCTGCGACGCCTTCCTCGAAGCCAACAAGGCGCATTGGCTGGTCAACGAGATCAGGCATTACTGGAAGCGGGTGCTCAAGCGCATCGACGTTACTTCGCGCACGCTGGTGACGCTGGTCGAGCCCGGCTCCTGCTTTGCCGGCACGCTCGCCGAACTCGTGTTTGCCGCCGACCGCTCCTATATGCTGATCGGCACGCGTCAGGGCGACAACCGCCCGCCGCCGTCGATCGAACTATCCGCCATGAATTTCGGTCCGTATCCGATGAGCCACGGCCTGACGCGGCTGCAATCGCGCTTCCAGGCCGATCCGTCCGATGTGGAGCGCGCGGAAGCCACGCTCGGCACCGCGCTCGACGCGGAGCAGGCGGAGGAGCTCGGCCTCGTCACCTTCGCACTCGACGACATCGACTGGGACGACGAGGTTCGCGTGTTCCTGGAGGAGCGCGCCAGCTTTTCGCCGGACAGCCTCACCGGCATGGAAGCGAGCCTGCGCTTCGTCGGTCCCGAGACCATGGAATCGAAGATCTTCTCCCGCCTCACCGCTTGGCAGAACTGGATCTTCCAGCGCCCCAATGCCGTCGGCGAGGAAGGCGCGCTGCGCCGCTACGGCAGCGGCCAGAAGCCGAAATTCGATATGACGCGGGTGTGATGACATTCACTGCGTCATGGCCGGGCAAAAGCGCGAAGCGCGTCTTCGCACAAATGTCCCGGCCATCCACGTGCTTGGCTCGAGGAAGCAAGAACGTGGATGCCCGGCACAAGGCCGGGCATGACGGAAAGAGATCGCAAGGAGCACGGCCATGAACATGAACATCATGAACGTCGACTACTCGACCAAGATTCCGAACAACGTGAATCTCGCCGAAGATCGCCAGGTGCTGAAAGCGCTGGAGGGCTGGCATCCCGGCTATATGGACTGGTGGAGCGACATGGGCCCGGAAGGCTTCCAGGAATCGCTGGTCTATTTGCGCACCGCCTACTCGGTCGATCCGCGCGGCTGGGCCAAGTTCGATTATGTTCGCATGCCCGAATATCGCTGGGGCATCCTGCTTGCGCCGCAGGAAGAGAACCGGGTCGTTCCGTTCGGCGAGCACTATGGCGAGCCCGCCTGGCAGGAAGTCCCGGGCGAGCATCGCGCCATGCTGCGCCGCCTGATCGTGATCCAGGGCGACACCGAGCCGGCCTCGGTCGAGCAGCAGCGCCATCTCGGCAAGACCGCGCCCTCGCTCTACGACATGCGCAACCTGTTCCAGGTCAACGTCGAGGAAGGCCGCCACCTCTGGGCCATGGTCTATCTGCTCCAGAAATATTTCGGCCGCGACGGCCGCGAGGAAGCCGACGATTTGCTGCGCCGCCGGTCCGGCGATGCCGACGCGCCGCGCATGCTGGGCGCCTTCAACGAGGCGACGCCGGACTGGCTGTCCTTCTTCATGTTCACTTATTTCACCGACCGCGACGGCAAGATGCAGCTGCATTCGCTGGCGCAGTCGGGCTTCGACCCCTTGTCACGCACCTGCCGCTTCATGCTGACGGAGGAAGCGCATCACATGTTCGTCGGCGAGACCGGGATCACCCGTGTCGTGCAGCGCACCTGCGATGCGATGCGCGCGGCCGGCATCACCGATCCCACGGACATCGCCAAGGTGCGCGCGCTCGGGGTGATCGACCTGCCGACCATCCAGAAGAAGCTGAACCTGCACTACACGCTGTCGCTCGACCTGTTCGGCTCGGAAGTCTCGACCAACGCGGCCAACGCCTTCAACGCCGGCATCAAGGGCCGCTATCACGAGACCCAGATCGAGGACGACCACCAGCTCAAGAGCTCCACCTATCCGGTTCTCAAGCTGATCAACGGCGAGATCAAGCTGGTCGACGAGCCGGCGCTGACCGCGCTCAACATGCGCCTGCGCGACGATTACAGCCAGGATTGCGTCAAGGGCATGCTGCGCTGGAACAAGGTGATCTCGACTGCGGGCTATGATTTCCAGCTCAAGCTTCCCAACGTCGCGTTCCACCGCCACATCGGCGAGTTCAAGGACGTGCATGCAACGCCGGACGGCATCCTGATCGATGATGCCACCTGGGCCAAGCGCAAGGACGAATGGCTGCCCTCGGCAAGCGACGGCGACTTCATCACCTCGCTGATGCAGCCCGTCACCGAGATCGGCCAGTTCGCCTCCTGGATCTCGCCGCCCAAGGTCGGCATCGACAACAAGCCCGGCGATTTCGAATACGTGAAGATCGAGTCGTAACGGCTGTTAATCGGAATCGCGTCAGGTCGAATCGATTGCCGCGGGCTCGGTGCAACCTCTCCCGCTTGCGGGAGAGGTCGGCGCGTCCGGGCGATGCGAAGCATCGTCCCGCGCGCCGGGTGAGGGCTTCTCCTCTAGGGGAGAATCCCAATGCGGAAAAATCCTCGCCCCAACCCTCTCCCGCAAGCGGGCGAGGGCGTGCACCGCCGGTGACGCCCAATCAAACCTGATCCCATCGCGCATACGCCGTCACTGATCGACGGATCATCAAACGATCGCAATAACCCCGTACGTCACCGGGGCTTTGTTGTCAGAGAGGGCGTCTTCCGGTCAGTAGCGGGCGACGACCGGGCCGCCGAAGCGGTAGTTGATGCGGGCGGTGACCACGTCGATATCCTGACGGATGGTGTCGCCACGCGATGGCCCCGCAAAGGGCGGCACGAAGTTGAAACCGATGTCGCGCTTGCCCATGAACAGGTGATCGTATTCGACCGCGAGCGACCAGTTCGGGGCGAAGCCATATTCGATGCCGGCGCCGACGGCGGCGCCCCAGCGGGTCTCGCTCGCACGATCGAACACGGCGTTCGTCGGGATGTCGATACCCTCGTACTTGTCGTGGGCGACAGCGGCGCCGCCCTTCACGTATCCAAGGACGTTATTCCAGGCGTAGCCGACCTGACCGGTGAACAGGCCGAACGCGTCAACCTTGCTGCGGTTGATCTGGCCAAAGGGGGCGGGAAACACGAGGCTGGCATTGGACCCGTTGAAGTCAGCCCAGTTGCCTTGCGCCTCGAGGCCGAAGACCCAGTTGCTGGCTTGCCAACGGTAGCCGATCTGTCCGCCGACCGTGCCGCCGGTCGCATCGTGGCATCCTTCGGTCGCCACCGGGCGGGGCGCGCCGAACAGGGAGAACATGTCCCAGCACTTGCGAGCCCAGCCGCCGCCGCCGTTGGCGCCGACGTAGAAACCGGTCCAGTCGTAGACGGCAGGGACCGGCGCCTTGGTGTAGGGCCGGGCGGCCAGGTCCGCCGCAACAGCCGATCCGGTGAGTGCCGCCGAAATGGCGAGCGTCGCGATAAGCTTCATCATATTGCAAGCCCAGTCTGCCCCCTTGCAGAGTGCTTCGCAGGATATCCGGTTTCTAGCAAATGGCTGTCACCGTGACGCCACATCGGTTCCAAAACAGGGTGTGCCGGGGCCGATCAGCAGCTTTCGGTCGTTGCTCTCATCTGCAATCGGCTCTCGGCGACGGTGGGATCGGTCCATCGCGCCATGGAAATGGCTTCAGGCCTGCCCGACATGCGCCTGGGCGATTGGACAGCGAGGATTGCATCCGGCTTTTCAGGCGCGTGGTAGCGCTACTCGCTCCGCCTCCAGGATGATCCCTTGCCGGGCCGATAGCCGTAACGCCGCTGAAAAGCGGACGAAAAATTGGATGAGTGAGCGAAGCCGGCGATATAGGCGGCCTGATCGACGGTGAAGCCATCGCGCTCCAAGGCGGTGCGCGCGCGGTCCATGCGCCGCTGCGCGACGTAAGCGAACACGGTCGTGCCGAAGGTCATCCGGAAGTGGCGGCACAACGAGCGAACACTCATTCCATGCGCGGCCGCCAACGCGACGAGGCTGATCTCAACATCGGGCGCCAGGCTGTCCAGCATGTCCTTCACGCGCCTGATCCTTGCGACCTCGATCCGGGCCGCGGGCCGGTACTGCCGCGACTCGTCGGCGCCGGTGAAGGCCTCGGCAAGGAATCCCAGCGCTGCCGCTTCCCGGCGCAACGTGGCCAATGGTCCCCTGGATTCGAACGCCGCGAACAATCGTGCGGCAGCAGACAGCAGGCCGGTCGAAGCCGCACTCGCTTCGGATATGCCGCGTCGGGTCACCGTCCTGGCGATGATGCCGGAATCCTCGAACCGCTCGAACATGCCGGACGCGATCCACTCTGGACGCAAGGTGATGCCGCATCGCCGTTGATGTTTCCTCTCGCCGCGATGCAAGCGGATGGCCAGAGGTTCGTCCAGCGACATGGTCCCGAAGGTGCCGCTCGGGAGGTGGAGCTCCTGTTTCGGCACGTCCGCGCTGTCGACGTCACCAAGGTTCAAGCCAAAGAAAAAGCCCGCCTCGGCGGTCGTATTGACGCTGTACGCCGCGTGGCTGTCATAACTTGCGGCGAAGACCTCGAAGCCCGGCTGTATCACGGCCTCATCGATCCATCCGTGTGCGAGCGGCCGTTCGAGGTTCGTGGCCTTTGCCGTTGCGACCGTGACCGATGAACCCGGCGTCGAGAGCGATGTGATGTCGCTCGCGTAGATCGGCTGGGGAGAGATCGGCATCGCGATGTCCAGGTCGAAGGCCCGCTTCGGTTCTTTGAAAGCAGCGCTCTGCGTCATCGATCTAGACTCGTTCTAAATCGTCGATGCGCTCTGGCAATCTAGCACATGAGGCTGGCGCGCTTGAATATGATTTTGAAGTTATTCTAACGCCACGTCCCGATGCACTCGTGATGAGGTCTCGCTAAACCGAACAGCGGGGAAGCCAAGTTGTTTGGCGATCAGTTCGGGGTGTGTTTGTGCGAAGGAATGATGTTTCCAAGACCGCCGTTGTCGGCGCAGTCAGCTGTCTTGCATTGTCGTTGGGCACCTGGAGCGACGCAGAAGCCCAATCGTCGACCCTGCCGCCGGTGACGGTGGAAGCCCCCAAACCACGCGTCTCGACGGCAGCGGCGTCGCGACAAAGAGCGGCTCGGACCCGCGCGGTGGCGCGGCGCACCGTCGCGTCTCAACAAGCGTCGACGCCGAACCTCAACGCCGAGGGGGCGCGGCCCGAACGCGGCACGGGGCCGGCCGTCGGCTATGTAGCGCGCCAAAGCGTGACCGGCACCAAGACGGATACGCCGTTGCTCCTGACTCCACAGTCGATCTCGGTCGTGACCAAGGACGAAATCGCCGCGCGCGGCGCCACCGACCTGGCCCAGGCGCTTCTCTACACACCCGGTGTCATGCTCGGCACATACGGATCCAATTCCCTTTACGACCTTCCGGTCGTGCGGGGATTCGCCGTGCCGACCTACGTGGATGGCCTCCGGACCCTGGGCGACGTCGCCACCGAGGTGGTGCCGAGGATCAACACATACGGTGTCGAGCGCATCGAGTTGCTGCGCGGTTCGTCGTCGAGCCTTTACGGCCAAACCCCTCCCGGCGGCCTTCTCAACGTCATCAGCAAGCGTCCGACCGACCACCAGCAGAACGAGGTCGGAGTCCGGTTCGGAAACTTCAACCGGAAGGAGGGCTTCTTCGATTTCAGCGGTCCTGTCGATCCGATCCTGTCCTATCGGTTCGTCGGTTCAGGGAAGCTGTCGGACACGCAGCTCGATTTCGTCCAGGACAACAATTACTATCTCGCGCCGAGCGTCACCGTCCGGCCGACCGTCGACACCACGTTGACGATGCTCGCCTCGACGCAGCGCGAAAGCGGTCGCGGCTATCAGCAATATGCTCCCGGATTCGGTTCGGCCTTGTTCAATCCGAACGGGAAGATTCCTTACAGCAGATATTTCGGCGAACCTGACAATGATTTTCGCAATCTAAGCTACGACGCCATCGGCTATGCCTTCGAGCACCGCCTCAACGACGTTTTTCAGTTCCGCCAGAATGCCCGCCTTGCACGACTGGAGTCCAATATCGACAGCTTCGCGCCGTTCGGGCCCTTGGCGGCGGACTTTCGCACGGTACCGCGCGCAAACCTGCGGGTCGGGCAGAAGTCCGACCAGGGTGCCATAGACAGCCAGGTCCAGGCCGATTTTGCGACCGGCCCCGTGGGTCACAAGGTCCTCGCGGGGATCGACTACTACGACACATCGTCATCGTACAGCTTCACTCTCGGCGCCGGCGCGACGCCGATCGATGTCTTCAATCCGGTCTACGGCGTACCTCAGAACATTCTCTACCTGCCCTTCACCAACAATCGGACCACCACCAAGCAGACCGGCGTCTACCTGCAGGATCAAGCGAAGTTCGATCGGCTGGTTCTGACGTTGACCGGCCGCTACGACAACGCCGACCAGGAACTCAACGATTATCTGGCAAGCTCCGTGGTGCGGAAGACCGACATCGCGACGACCTATCGCGCCGCATTATCCTATGTCTTCGACGCCGGTGTCGCGCCTTACGTCAGCTACGCCACCAGCTTCGACCCGACGTCCGGCACCGACCGCTTCAGCAATCCGTTCAGGCCGAGAACCAGCACGACGCGGGAGGTCGGCGTCAAGTACCAGCCGACATTCATGAACGCGCTGTTCACCGCCGCGCTTTTCGACACCGATCAACGCAATGTCCTGACGACGGACCAGGCCCTGCCGCAGTTTCAGACACAGACGGGTGCGGTCAACGTCAAGGGCGTCGAGCTGGAGGCCAAGGTCAGTCTCAACCGGGAGCTCGATCTGGTCGCGGGCTACTCGCGCCTCGTTCCCAAGGTCACCGCGAGCACCGAGGGAACCGTCGGGCTCTATCAGCCCAACGTCGCGCTCGAAACCGCCTCGCTATGGGCGTTCTACACTTTCCGCTCGGGGGCGCTCGGCGGGCTGGGCGTCGGCGGCGGCGTGCGCCACGTCGGCAACAGCTACGGCGATGCGCTGAACACCTTGCTCGTGCCGAGTTCGACGGTGTTCGACGCGGCTCTCTCGTACGATTTCGGCTACCTCCGCAACGATCTCAAAGGTCTGACGGCGCGCTTGAACGTCACGAATGTGGGTGACACCTACTACGTGACCAACTGCTTCGGCACCAACAATTGCGGGCTCGGCATCGCGCGGACGGTGTTGGGCACGCTGAGCTACAAGTGGCCGCCGGCTCCCGAAAGACCGCTGCAGACGAGCCTCGTGACCAAGTGAAACGCTCGGCGATCAGGACGTGGTCATGGATACATCGATGGAGCAGCCTGGTCTGCACGCTGTTCCTGTTGATGCTGTGCATCACCGGCTTGCCGCTCATCTTCCATCACGAGATCGACGAGTTCCTTTACGAAGAGACCAAGGCAACGGCGATCATCCCCGGCAGGCCGCTCGCCAGTCTGGATGTCATCGAGAAGAATGCCCTCGCTGTCCTGCCGGGCGCATTCATCCAGTTCTTGCTGTGGGACAGGGACGAGCCGGAGGCCTTGCTTGTAAGCATCGCCAAGTCGCCGGACGCCGATTTCCGTGACAATCGCGATTTGAGGATGGATGTGACGACGGGCGCCTACCTGGACGAGCCCGACATCCGCGGCCGTCTCACGTACGTCCTCCTGCGATTGCATACCGAGATGTTTCTGGGGCTCCCCGGCAAGCTGTTCCTTGGTGTGATGGGCGTCCTGTTTCTGATCGCTGTGGTCTCAGGCGTCGTGGTGTATGGCCCGGCAATGCGCAAGATGAGCTTCGGCACCATTCGGAAGGGCCGGTCAAAGCTCGCCAAATGGTTCGATGTCCATAATCTACTCGGCGCCGTGACGATCCTGTGGGTTCTGGTTGTCGGCTCGACAGGGGTATTGAACACTTGGGCCGATCTGCTCATCAAGGCTTGGCAATATGGCCAGCTCGCGGAAATGGTCGGAGAGCACGGCGGTCGTCCGCGCCCGGCAAAGCTCGCTTCGGTCGAAGCGGCCGTCGCGACGGCACGAGCGCGGCTGCCAAACATGACCCCGTCATTCGTCGCCTATCCCGGCTCCGTGTTCTCCAGCAGAAGTCATTATGCCATCTTCATGCGCGGGAACGAGCCGGTCACCTCAAGGCTGCTCAAGCCCGTGCTCATCGATGCGAGCGATGGATCGTTCACCGACACGCGCGACATGCCGTGGTACGTCCAGACGCTGCTGCTGTCCCAGCCCCTCCATTTCGGCGACTATGGCGGAACGCCGCTCAAGATCGTGTGGGCCGTGCTGGACGTTTTCACGATCATGGTTCTGGTCACGGGCCTTTATCTCTCGGGCAAGCGGCGTTCGGCACGGGTGAGACGGCCCGAACGCGTGCTCGGCGTCGAACGCGTCGGGGGCGCATGATGCCACGCACACGACAGGGCACCCACACCGTCTGGGCCGTCTATCGCTGGCCGGTCGTCATCGCAGCAATCTCCGCGCTCGGCCTGACCTTCGCATTGTTGGGCGATGGATTCTGGGACGCCGCGTCATGGCTTCTGCTCGGCTCGCCCGCGCTCGTCGGGCTCCATTTCCTGGCTCGCCGGGCGTGACCGTCCACCGGTGGTGTCACACCCGCGAGGGGAACACGGACCCAGAGACCGTCGTGCTGGAGCCGTGGCCCGCGTCATATCCGGCCACAGCTCGGTCGTGTTTTGCCCGGCGTGTCAACATCATCGCGGCTGCGCGGGTCGTCCCCGCGCGGTTCGAAAATCCCTCATCGATCAAGGGGCATTCTACTGTGCATGGGGTTGTTTTCGACGTTTTGGTTTTGAGCCCCATCGCATGTGACGGGAGGCTGGCGGATCAATCACTGTCCCACCCGCTGCCCTTGATCCCCGGGTTCGCATAAACGATGCCGCCGTCAACCGCGATGGTCGCTCCCACCACGTAGTCGCCGGCGCGCGAGGCCAGGTAGATCGCAGCGCCCGCCATATCCTCGTCGGTGCCGATGCGGCCCACGGGGACGCGCGTTGCGACCTCGTCGGCGTGGTCGCGCGCGGCGCGGTTCATGTCGGACTTGAACGGGCCCGGCGCGATCGCCGTGACGACGATGTGGTCCGGGATGAGCTTCACCGCCATGCGCCGCGTCAGATGGATCAGCCCGGCCTTGCTCGCGGCATAGGAATAGGTCTCGCCGGGATTGACGAAGATGCCGTCGATCGAGGCGATGTTGATTACCTTCGCCGGCCGTTCAGCGCTCGCTGACGCGCGCAGCGTCGGCGCCAGCGACTTGGTCAGGAAGAACGGCGCCTTGACGTTGAGGTTCATCACCTTGTCCCAGCCGCTCTCGGGAAATTCGTCGAACTCCGCGCCCCAGGCCGCGCCCGCATTGTTGACGAGGATGTCGAGCCTGGACTCGCGCTTGCCGTATTCACTCGCGAGCAGCTCGCAGCCGGCGACCGTGGAGATGTCGATCGGCAACGCAATGCATTCGCCGCCATATTGCGCGGTGAGCTCGTTGGCGGTGGCCTCGCACGGGCCGGCCTTGCGCGCGGTGATGTAGACCTTCGCTGCGCCGGCATGGAGAAATCCCGCCGCGATCATCTTGCCGATGCCGCGCGAGCCGCCGGTCACCAGCGCGACACGGCCTTTGAGCGAGAACAGATCGTTGAACATGATGCCTCCCTGGGTTGGCGCCCGTTGTGAGCGGGGCGGGAGGGGGAGTCAATCTCCGCGGCTGCGGAGCGTGACCCGCTATGCCGCCGCGATGCGGCGGAAGCCGTTCCACATCGCGGTCGCAGCGCCCGAGGTCAGCACCGGCAGGATGCGCGCGTCCTGGTAATTGCCGTTCAGCGAAACGCGCGGCAGCGCGGTCATGTGGCCGGCATTCTCGGCGAACAGCATGCCGGGCCGCGTCGTCACCGCGGTCTTGAAGCCGGCCGCGGCGGCAAGGGCGAATTCGCGCATCCCCGCAGCCTCGCGGTCGCCATAGGGGTAAGCGAGATGCATTACGGGGCGCTCCAGCGCCTGCTCGATCCGCGCGCGGCTCACGGCCATCTCCTGCGCGGCTGCGTCTTCCGCCTGCTTGGCGAGGTTGCAATGGCTGATGCTGTGCGCGCCGATCGTGACCAGCGGATCTGCGGCAAAGGTCTTCAGCTCGGCCCAGGACAGGCAGAGGCTGCGGCACAGCGCTCCCATGTCGACACCGTACCTCGTGCACAGCGCTCCGATCTCGCGCGCAAGATCTTGCTCGCCCGGCAGCGCGCGCAGCCAGTCATGCAGGCGGTCGAACGCCGCCTGCTTGGCTGCCGGCGTCGTCGCATCGAGCCGCAGCGCGGAATTGCCGATCTGGATTTCGATCTGCTCGGTCCCGGCGATCACGGCCTCCAGCGCCGTCCACCACAACCGTCCGGTCCCTTCGGCAAAATCGCTCGTCACATAGACCGTCAGCGGCGCGTCAAATTCGCGCAGCACCGGCAATGCGTGCTCCAGATTGTCCCGATAGCCATCGTCGAAAGTGAAGGCGGCGAAGCGGCGGTCGAACCGGCCCTGCACCAGCCGCTCATGCAGCTCGTCCATGCTGACGATGTCGATCTCGCGCGAGCGCAAATGGCACAGCGTGGCGCGCAGGAATTCGGGGGTGACTTCGAGGTGCCGGTTCGGCTGGAACGCGGCCTCTCGCGCCGGCCGCACATGGTGCAGCATGAAGATGGCGCCGACGCCCGACAGGAGCGGGCGCAACAGGTGGTGCGCCCCGCTGAAATAGAGTGCTCCCAGCCCGGCACGGATGACGTTGTTACGCAGTTGTTTCATGACCGGCCGGAGGCTCTGGCATTCCGTCCTCAACTTACGGAAGAACCCTTGAAGAAAAAGTTAGTCCGATTGTCCACGGAGGTTCGCCAGGCAGGCCCCATTTCCGGTTTGACAGCCTGCCAAGGGTTTGTTTTGTCTCCGTTTCCAGAGTTCGGGTCGTCGAATGCAGAAGCTTTTCTCGTGGGCCAGCAAGTGGTGGCTGGGGTTGATCCCTCTGGTCGTCATGTGGGGATTTGCGGCCTGGAACAATACGTTACCGGTCGAGGCCGATCTGTCGGCCCGCAGCTCGGCGGCGTTGAAGGATACCGTTCTGGACAAGACCCGGATCGCGGTCGATGGCCGCGACGTCCGGCTGGCCGCGGAGGCGTTTTCCGAGGAGGGGCGCCGCGACGCCGTGACGGCGGTCGAAACCGTCCCCGGCGTGCGACTGGTCGACGACCGGACCCGCCTTGTTCCTGAGGCCAACCCGTTTGTCTGGAACGCCGAGCGCGACGTGGTGCGGGTGACGCTGTCGGGCTCCGCGCCTCTGCCCTCGATGAAGGCCCGGCTGACCGAGGCGGCCCGAAAGGAAGTCGGCGGTGTCGAGGTCGCCGACCAGATGGGGCTGGCGCGCGGCGCGCCGCCACGGTTCGAGGCCACCGCGATGCTGCTCCTGGATCAGATCGGCAAGCTCAAGGACGGCAAGATCACGATCACGGACACCAAGGTCCACCTGTCCGGCATGGCGCGCGAGCTCGGCGGCCGGGAGGCGATTGCGGCGGCGCTGAAGAACCTGCCCGAGGGCTTTTCGATTGCCGCCAACGAAATCAAGGCGCCGCCCTACATCTTCCAGGCCTACAAGGACCCGGTCGCCGCGACGGTGACGCTAACCGGCTATGTTCCCGACAACAACGTCCACGCCGCGATCGCCACCAGCGCCTCGCGAAAGTTCTTCACCGAAAAGGTCGTCGACAATCTCAAGGCCAGCATCGGCGCACCCGGCGCCTTCAACACCGCGGTCGTCGCTGCGCTCGGCGCGCTGTCGCGGCTGTCGACCGGAACGCTCGTCGTCTCCGATCGCGAGGTGAAGCTGTCGGGCGATGCGCTCTACGAGGGCGCCGCCGCCGAGATCCGCGCAGGGCTGGGCAAGGACTTCCCGAAGAACTGGCAGTACAAGCCGGAGATCACGGTGAAGCCCGCGGCAGGTCCGGTCGACGGCACCGTGTGCCAGCAATTGTTCTCCGAGCTCCTGACCAAGAGCAAGATCCGCTTCGCAAACAAGCGCGCGGAGATCGATCCCGATTCAGCCGGTATTCTCGATCGCCTCATCGAGACGGCGCTGCGCTGTCCCACCGTCAATATCGAGGTCGTGGGACATACCGACGCCGACGGCGAGGACTCCTTCAACCAGGATCTCTCCGAAAAGCGCGCCCAGGCGGTGATCGACTATCTGGTCAAGGCGGGCCTGCCCCCCAGCCGCTTCACTGCGGTGGGCCAGGGCAGCACGCAGCCCGTCGCCGGCAATGATACCGATGAGGGCAAGGCGCAGAACCGCCGCATCGAATTTCTGGTGAGGTGACGATGCCCTATCTCGTCTCGTTTCATCTGGGTTGGCTGATCGGCTCGCTGCTGCTGGGCTTTTGCATGGGTTGGATCTCGGTGGTCCAGCGCGGCAAGGGTACCTCGAAGGTGACGGCCTGGTGGCTCGCCGCGCTGGCTGTCGCCCTGGTCGCGGCTTCGCTCGCCCATGTGGTCCCCGGCCGTTTCGGCTATTGGCTCGACCTCGGCCTGATCATGTTCGCTTGCTATCTCGTCGGCTGCACCATCGGTGCCTGGCTGCGCGACCGCGTGGTCTCGCGCACCGCCCCGCCTGCCTCTCTGTGATGTTGCTGTGCACCCTCCCCCAAGGGGACGAGATGTGTCCGCGGCCTTTCGGCGCATCACAAGGCGGTGGCCGGCCGCGTCGATCGCCCCCTCTTTCAACAGGCAGGTCGGGCCCATAGATTGACGTGGACTTAAGGCGTGACGGAACATTGTGCGGCCGAAATCATCAAAACTTCATGGCGCTTGCGCAGGATTGCCATGGAGATTCGCGTCAAGCCTTGCCGCCGAAGGCGTCAAACCCTGCACCGGGAGCCGTCACCCTGCCTAAAATACTGAAGGCACGTGTTTTTGTTCGAATTGGCGAATTCCACTCCGCCCGAAAACAGGCTAGTGGAAGGGCAGGGGGCATGCGCGACGCCGGAGCCGGCGGCGAGGGTTCGTTGAGTGCCTGTGCGTCGTCCGCCTGTCCGCCGGCCACCCTGGCCGCTGAAGCGTTGTTCGAGGTCTAGATGCTGGAAGCCATACGCAGGGCGACGTCGTTTCTGCGCCAGAAGCAAATCCTGCATAAGCTTGGAGTTGTGATCAGCGTCGCGGTCATCGGCATCGCTTGCTATGTGCTCTACCACATGCTGCGCGGCATCGATTTCAACGAGGTGCTCGAAGCGATCAAGAGCACCGAGCCGAGCCAGATTGCGATGGCGGCGCTGTTCGTCGCCGCAGGCTACTTCACCCTGACCTTCTACGATCTCTTCGCCACGCGCGCGATCGGCCATGGCCATGTGCCCTACCGGATCAATGCGCTAGCGGCCTTCACCAGCTATTCGATCGGCCACAATGTCGGCGCCTCCGTCTTCACCGGCGGCGCAGTGCGATACCGGATCTATTCGGCCTATGGCCTCAACGCGATCGACGTCGCAAAGATCTGCTTCCTCGCCGGCCTGACGTTCTGGCTGGGCAATGCCGCGGTGCTCGGTCTCGGCATCGCCTATCACCCGGAGGCCGCCGCTTCGATCGACCAGCTTCCGCCCTGGCTGAACCGGACTCTGGCGCTGATGATCATCGTGGCGCTAATCGGCTACGTGGTCTGGGTCTGGACCCAGCCGCGGGTGGTCGGCCGCGGCCCCTGGACCGTGGTGCTGCCGGGCGGCCCGCTGACGCTGCTTCAGATCGCGATTGGCATCGTCGATCTCGGCTTCTGCGCGCTGGCGATGTATGTCCTGGTGCCGGACGAGCCCCATGTCGGCTTCGTCGTGGTAGCGGTGATCTTCGTCTCTGCCACCCTGCTCGGTTTTGCCAGCCATTCCCCGGGGGGGCTCGGCGTGTTCGACGCCGCCATGCTGGTCGGCCTCTGGCAGATGGACCGCGAGGAGCTTCTGGGCGGCATGCTCCTGTTCCGCATCCTGTATTATCTCTCCCCCTTCGTCCTGTCTGTAATCTTGCTGACGCTTCGAGAAGTTATCATCGGCGCACGTTCGAAGCGCCTGCAACAGGCGGCGCTCAAGCTCGACCCCGGCCCGGCGCGTGAAGCCGCCTATGCGAGAGAGCGCAGCGACGGCGGCGCCTGACCGGCGCAACGCCTCAAGGAGAAGCCGCCCAGATGGCGATCGACGCCCCATCTTCTCCCCCCGCCCAGCCCTGGTCCGACCGGCTGCGGCACTCGACCATCATCCTGATCGCCGCGGCGCTGGCGCTGTCCATCGTGGTCTCGCTGGGCGAATTGTCGGCGCTGCACGCCGCGATCGTGTTCCTCTGCATCGCAGCAGCAGCCCTGATCCCGTGGCGGCTGCATGATCCCGCGGCCTCCCGCGACGACGTCAGGCGCATCAACCCGGTCGAGAGCGCGGCGGTGGCCGCGGTGGTTGCCGGCATGCCGGATCCGGCGGTGCTGCTCGACCGCGCGGGTCGCGTCATCCATCTCAATGCCGCCGCCGCCCAGCTCGCGCCGGCACTGCGCCGGAACGAACTGGCCCAGTTCGCACTGCGCTCGCCGGAGATCATCACGGCGCTGCGCGAGGCGATCGCGACCACCGAGGCGCGGCGCGCGACCTATCTGGACCACGTTCCGGTCGATCGCTGGATGGAGCTGATGATCACGCCGGTGCCGGTGCCGACCAGCTTCGGCGGCGCCGACAAATGCATGCTGATGACCTTCCACGACCAGACGCCGCTGCGCCGGGTCGAAGAGATGCGCGCCGACTTCGTCGCCAACGCCAGCCACGAGCTGCGCACGCCGCTCGCCGCGCTGTCGGGCTTCATCGACACGCTCCAGGGCCAGGCCAAGGACGATCCCAAGGCCCGCGAGCGCTTCCTCGGCATCATGCACAACCAGGCCACCCGCATGGCGCGCCTGATCGACGATCTCTTGTCGCTGTCGCGGGTCGAGCTGTCCGCCCATGTCCGGCCCGACACCCTGGTCGATCTCATCCCGATCATCCGCCAGGTCGCCGACGGGCTCGAGCCGCTGGCGCGCGAGCGTCAGGTCGAGGTCGAGATCCAACTGCCGGACCCACCGGTGATGATTGCGGGGGACCGTGAGGAGCTGCTTCGCCTGTTCGAGAACCTGATCGAGAATGCGCTCAAATACGGCGCCTCGGGCGGACGCGTCATCGTGTCGCTGAATCAAGCCCCGGCCGCTGACGGAACTCAGGAAATCCGGATCATGGTCCGCGATTTCGGCCCGGGCATCGCTCCGGAACATCTGCCACGGCTGACCGAGCGGTTCTACCGGGTCGATGTCGGCGACAGCCGCTCGCAGGGCGGCACCGGGCTCGGATTATCGCTGGTGAAACATATTCTTAACCGTCATCGCGGCCGGCTTCTGATCGAAAGCGTGCCCAAACAGGGCGCCACCTTCACCGCTTGTTTTCCTCAGGGAAAGGCTCCCGTCGCGAGCTGAAATCTCAGTGATTTCAATGGATTGACTGTGTCATCCAACTGTCACGTAACCTTCGTAAAAGCACAGCGGTCCGCTCCTAAACGGGGCGGCGCGGGGAGCGCGATCGGGCGCTGATGGCGCTTCGCTCCCCTGTATGGAGACCAGCATGAATTTCATCAAGACGATGGTCGCTGTCGGCTTGGTCGCCGCATCGACGACGGTGGCGCTTGCCGCTGACATCACGGGTGCCGGCGCGACCTTCCCGTTCCCGCTCTATTCGAAGTGGGCTGACGCCTACAAGAAGGAGACGGGCAACGGTCTGAACTACCAGTCGATCGGTTCCGGTGGCGGCATCAAGCAGATCCAGGCCAAGACCGTGACCTTCGGCGCGAGCGATATGCCGCTCAAGTCCGAGCAACTTGAAAAGGATGGAATGATCCAGTGGCCGCAGGCGATGGGTGCCTTGGTGCCGGTCGTCAATCTCGAAGGGATCAAGTCGGGCGAGCTGGTGTTTTCTGGTGAGTTGCTGGGCGACATCTATCTGGGCAAGGTCAAGACGTGGAATGACCCAGCGATCGCCAAGCTTAACCCCAAGGTGAAGCTCCCCTCGGACGCCATCACCGTCGTGCGTCGCTCGGACGGCTCCGGCACCACGTTCATCTGGACCGATTTCCTTTCGAAGACCAATGCCGAGTGGAAGACGAAGGTCGGTGCCGGTACCGCCGTCGAGTGGCCAGCGGGTGTAGGCGCCAAAGGCAATGAAGGCGTCGCGGGCAATGTCAGCCAGACCAAGAACTCGATCGGCTATGTCGAGTATGCCTATGCCAAACAAAACAAGCTGACCTACGGTGCCCTGATCAACAAGGCTGGTAAGACCGTGCAGCCGACCGTTGCGGCCTTCCAGGCTGCAGCCGCCAATGCCGACTGGGCCGGCTCCAAGAATTACTATGTGATCCTGACCGACCAGCCGGGCGAAACGTCGTGGCCGATCACGGGTGCGACCTTCATCTTGATGCACAAGGATGCGACCGACAAGGCGGCATCCCAGGAAGCCATCAAGTTCTTCAAGTGGGCGTTCGAGAAGGGCGACAAGATGGCGGAGGAGCTCGACTACATCCCGATGCCCGACTCGGTCGTGAAGCAGATCGAGAAGACGTGGTCGTCGGAAATTAAGAGCTGATTGCACCGTCGCGAAGCTCGCGCCCCGTATTTCCGGGGCGCGAGTGAAGCGAGAGAGCCCGGAGCCTTCGAGATTCCGGGTCCGTTGGGAGTATCTCCCATCGGGCCGCGCACCTCGCGGGCCCGGTTAAACTTTCCCGAGCGCGCGGGACAGATTGTCGACATGACCGCCTCTATTGGCGGCGTGTATATGGCGTGACGTAAAATAGGGGATCGGCGTGGCTGAGATGGCTGTCGAGAGCAATGTAATTGATGCTGCCGGACCGTATGACCGCGCCAAGGCGTTGAGCGCGTTCAAGCTGGGTGACGTCACCTTCTACTGGATCACGCGGCTTTCTGCGATCTCGGTGCTGCTCATTCTCGGCGGCATCATCATTTCGCTGATCGTGGGCGCCTTCCCGGCGATCAAGGAATACGGCCTGTCGTTCCTGTGGACGCAGCGTTGGGCCCCTTCGGCCGATCCGCCTGTGCTTGGCGCGCTCGGGCCGATGTACGGCACGCTCGTCACCTCCTTCATCGCGATGCTGATCGCCATTCCCGTCGGTCTCGGCATTGCGATCTTCCTCACCGAGCTCTGTCCGCAATGGCTGCGCCGCCCGATCGGCATGGCGATCGAACTGCTCGCCGGCATTCCCTCGATCATCTACGGCATGTGGGGCTTCTTCGTGCTGGGCCCGTTCCTGGCCAACACCTTCCAGCCATTCATGATCAGCGTGTTCGACGGCGTTCCCGTGCTGGGCGCGATCTTCGCCGGTCCCCCGTCCTATCTCAGCCTGTTCAACGCCGCGCTGATCCTCGCCATCATGGTGCTGCCCTTCATCACCTCGATCTCGGTTGACGTTTTCAAGACGGTGCCGCCGGTGTTGAAGGAAGCCGCCTATGGGGTCGGCTGCACCACGTGGGAAGTCGTCCGCAGCGTGGTGATCCCCTACACCCGCGTCGGCATCATCGGCGGCGTCA
Source organism: Bradyrhizobium sp. FW305-F6 (assembly GCF_058782905.1). Classification (NCBI taxonomy): domain Bacteria; kingdom Pseudomonadati; phylum Pseudomonadota; class Alphaproteobacteria; order Hyphomicrobiales; family Nitrobacteraceae; genus Bradyrhizobium; species Bradyrhizobium sp. FW305-F6. The sequence continues at coordinate 1,713,477 of NZ_JBYSYD010000002.1, read as the reverse complement.
TGCTGGCGCTGGGACGCGCGCTCGGCGAGACCATGGCGGTGACCTTCATCATCGGCAACTCGTTCCGGATCTCCTCGTCGATCTTCGCCCCGGGCACGACGATTTCGGCGGCGATCGCCTCCGAGTTCGCCGAGAGCGACGGCCTGCACCAGTCCGGCCTGATCCTGCTCGGTCTGCTCCTGTTCGTGCTGACGTTCTTCGTGCTCGCAGCCGCCCGATTGATGCTGATGCGCCTCGAAACCAAGGCCGGGAAGTGAAGCCATGAACCCGATCTATGCACGCCGCCGCCGCGGAGACATCATCATTCGCGGTCTCTGCATCGCAGCCGCCGCGTTCGGCGTCACCTGGCTCGCGCTGATCCTGGTCACGCTGTTCTACAACGGCCTGGCCGGGCTCAGCTTCCAGGTCTTCACCGCCGACACGCCGCCGCCCGGATCGACCGAGGGCGGCCTGCGCAACGCCATCGTCGGCTCGTTGATCATGACCGCGATCGGCGTCGGCATCGGCGCGCCGCTCGGCATGTTCGCGGGCACCTATCTTGCCGAATACGGCCGCAACGACAAGCTGACCTCGGTGATCCGCTTCATCAACGACATTCTCCTGTCGGCGCCTTCGATCATCATTGGCCTCTTCATCTATGGCGCGGTGGTGGTGCCGATGCGCGGCTTCTCGGCGATTGCAGGCGCGTTGGCGCTCGCCGTCATCGTGATCCCGGTCGTGGTGCGCACCACGGAGGACATGTTGCTGCTGGTGCCGAATCCGCTGCGTGAAGCCGCCAGCGCGCTGGGACTGCCGCGCTCGCTGGTGATCAAGCGCATCGCGTATCGCGCGGCACGGGCCGGCCTGATCACCGGCGTGCTGCTCGCCACCGCACGCGTCGCCGGCGAGACGGCGCCGCTGCTGTTCACTGCGCTCTCGAACCAGTTCTTCAGCCTGGGCCTGGACAAGACGATGGCCAACCTGCCGGTGACCATCAACAATTTCGTGCAGAGCCCCTACGCCTATTGGAAGCAGCTCGCCTGGAGCGGCGCGTTGTTGATTACCCTGACCGTGCTTGCCCTTAACATTGGCGCGCGCATCATCGGCGCCGAGAGGACTCCGAAATGAGTGAAATGTCTGTTTCCGTCAGTGCGCCGACCGTTCACCCCGGCTCGCAGCCGCTTCCCGAGGCGCCCGCCAAGGTCACGGCGCGCAACCTCAACTTCTACTATGGCGATCACCACGCGCTGAAGAACATCAACCTGGTGCTCGGCGCCAACCGCGTCACGGCCTTCATCGGCCCGTCCGGCTGCGGCAAGTCCACCCTGCTGCGTATCTTCAACCGGATGTACGATCTCTATCCGGGCCAGCGCGCGGACGGTCAGCTGTTGCTCGACCAGACCAACATCCTCGACCCCAAGCTCGACCTCAACCTGCTGCGCGCGCGCGTGGGCATGGTGTTCCAGAAGCCGACGCCGTTCCCGATGACGATCTACGAGAACATCGCCTTCGGCATCCGTCTCTACGAGAAGATCTCGAAATCCGAGATGGACGGCCGGGTCGAGAAGGCGCTGCGTGGCGGCGCGCTGTGGAACGAGGTCAAGGACAAGCTCAACGCCTCCGGCCTCTCGCTCTCCGGCGGTCAGCAGCAGCGCCTCTGCATTGCCCGCACCGTCGCGGTGCGGCCCGAGGTGATCCTGTTCGACGAGCCCTGCTCGGCGCTCGATCCGATCTCGACCGCCAAGGTCGAGGAGCTGATCCAGGAACTGTCCGAGAACTACACGATCGCGATCGTCACCCACAACATGCAGCAGGCGGCGCGCGTCTCCGACAAGACCGCCTTCATGTATCTCGGCGAGCTGATCGAGTTCGACGACACCAGCAAGATCTTCACGTCGCCGACAGACCGGCGCACGCAGGATTACATCACCGGCCGGTTCGGCTGAGGAGACGGAACATGGGTTCTGAACATACCGTAAAGGCCTTCGACAGCGACCTCCAGGAACTCACGCGCCTGGTCGCCGAAATGGGCGGCATCGCCGAACGCATGATCGTCGATTCCGTCGACGCGCTGATCCGCCGCGACGTCCCGCTCGGCCAGCGCGTCGTCGCCACCGACACCGATATCGACACGCTGCAGAAGCGCATCGAGGAGCGCGCGGTGCTCACGATCGCCCGCCGCCAGCCGATGGCGGTGGACCTGCGCGAGATCGTCGGCGCCATGCGCGTCGCGACCGATCTCGAGCGCATCGGCGACCTCGCCAAGAACATGGGCAAGCGCGTCGCAGCACTGGAGACGGACTTCCACCCGCTGAAGCTGTTCCGCGGCCTGGAGCACATGACCGACCTCGTGCAACAGCAGGTCAAGTCGGTGCTGGACGCCTATGCCGCGCACGATTTGCCGGCGGCGATGGCGGTGTGGAAGGGCGACGAGGAAGTCGACGCGATCTGCACCTCGCTGTTCCGCGAGCTCCTCACCTACATGATGGAGGATCCGCGCAACATTTCGTTCTGCATCCACCTGATGTTCTGCGCCAAGAACATCGAACGGATCGGCGACCATGCCACCAACATCGCCGAGACCGTGTTCTACATGATCGAGGGCCAGGCGATCACCGACAAGCGGCCGAAGGGCGACATGACGACCTTCGCCACGACGATACCGAATACCTGAAGACCTTAAGGAGCGACGACACCATGGGCGCACGCATTATGGTGGTTGAGGACGAGGAAGCTCTCACAGAGCTTCTTCGTTACAACCTCGAAGGCGACGGCTATGACGTCGAGACGGTGATGCGCGGCGACGATGCCGATACCCGCCTCAAGGAGCACATTCCCGACCTGATCGTGCTCGATTGGATGCTGCCGGGCCTGTCGGGCATCGAGCTGTGCCGGCGCCTGCGCACCCGCCCGGAGACCAAGCAGCTGCCGATCATCATGCTCACCGCGCGTGGCGAGGAGAGCGAGCGGGTGCGGGGACTTGCGACCGGCGCCGACGATTACATCGTCAAGCCGTTCTCGGTGCCGGAGCTGCTCGCCCGCGTGAAGGGCCTGCTCAGGCGCGCCAGCCCCGAGCGGCTCGCCACCGTGCTGGCCTATGGCGACATCGAGCTCGACCGCGACAAGCGCCGCGTGGCACGCTCGGGCCGGCCGATCGACCTCGGCCCGACCGAATATCGCCTCCTGGAGTTCTTCCTGGAGCATCCCGGCCGCGTGTTCTCGCGCGAGCAGCTGCTCGACAGCGTCTGGGGACGCGACATCTACATCGACGAGCGCACCGTCGACGTCCATATCGGCCGCCTGCGCAAGCTGCTCAACCTAGGCCGCGAGCAGGACCCGATCCGCACCGTCCGCGGCGCCGGCTACGCGCTGGACGATCGCTTCGCGAAGGCGGAGCAGACCTGAGTTTCTTGATCTCGGATTAGCGAGCTGCGGCTTCAATCTCGCCGTCATCCCGGGGCGCGCGCAGCGCGAGCCCGGGATCCATAACCACAGGACGAGGTTTGGCGAAGACTCGGAATGACCATCTCGCGCAACGACTGCGCCCTGTGGCTATGGATCCCCGCCTTTGCGGGGATGACACCGAGTTACTGGAGCCGTGATCGCTTCACGACTGCCATCAGGTAGATTAACGAACTCACCGCGTGCCCGGCTTTGGTGCTGCGCGGCGCCGGTCCGCTGCGGGCTGATAGGCCACGCGCGAATGCTGGGCGCAATAGGGCAGGCCGGAGAGCGCCTTGCCGCCGCAGAAGAAGAAATCCGGGCTCGAGGGATCGCCGACCGGCCAGTGGCAGGTCGCCTCGTTCAATTCCAGCAGCGACAGCCGCTGGCTCATCGGCACCACGTTGTCGTAGGTGACAGGCTCTGCCTCCACCTCGACCTCGAAGGCCTGCGCCAGCGCGGTGTTGCCGCGCGCGACGGGCCGCGTCACCCGCATCATGTGCTGCGCGGGCCGCGCCTTCCGCGGCCGCGGCGCTGCCGATGACGGGCTCTTGGCGCGACCGGACAGGCCGAGCCGGTGCACCTTGCCGATCACGGCGTTGCGGGTCACATTGCCGAGCTCCGCCGCGATCTGGCTGGCCGAAAGTCCGGCCTCCCAAAGCTTTTTCAGCTGCTCGACGCGATCATCGGACCAGGTCAAAACCGTCATTGCACCCTTTCCCTCGCTGCGCGCCTGCCATCCTGGGGCCTTCGCAGCGAATGCCTAAGCCGTGAAAAACCCGTGCCGCCAGAATCCCTTAAGGCTCGCCGGGCGCGCTCAAGACGCCCGAACGTTACGCCGGTACATGAGGACTCTTGGGATCAGAACTGCTGCACGAGATGTCGTATCTGACAGTCCAAACGCTACAATATGGCGTGACTCTCGCGCAAGAGTCCGCAGACTCGCTTCCACATGTTCCGTAGTGAAAACCCCGCAAAATCGGCACCGCAAGACTACGGATTCAGCGTTTCGCGAGGCTTTCCGGGTGGCATTGACACCCGTCTTGCCAAGCATAAGATAGTGCCACGTGCCGCCCTTAAAAGGCGGCACGTTTCGTTTTCCGGGGCCGGTCAGTGGTGCGTTGCGCAATGCGCGCGTCATACCGTCCGCAACATTCAAGTGGCCGTCATGACTAACAGCGCAGCGCCGCATTTGCTCCCCGTCTTCGCCAGGGCCGACCTCGGTTTCGAGCGTGGCGAAGGCTGCTGGCTGATCGCCACCAACGGCGATCGCTATCTCGATTTCACTTCGGGCGTGGCGGTGAATGCGCTTGGTCATGTTCATCCGGAGCTTGTCAAGGCCGTGCAGGAGCAGGCGACGAAGCTCTGGCACATGTCGAACCTGTTCCAGAGCCCGGACGGCGAAAAGCTCGCGGCGCGCCTTTGCAACGAGAGCTTTGCGGACTTCGTCTTCTTCTGCAATTCCGGCGCGGAGGCGCTGGAAGGCGTGATCAAGCTGGTGCGCCACCATCACTTCTCCAAGGGGCATCCGGAGCGCTATCGCCTCATCACCTTCGAGGGCGCCTTCCACGGTCGCACGCTGGCGACGCTCGCTGCGACCGGATCTGCAAAATATCTCGAGGGCTTTGGTCCGCCCATGGACGGCTTCGACCAGGTGCCGCATGGCGATCTGGAGGCTGTGAAGAAGGCGATCGGCCCGCACACCGCCGGCATTCTCATCGAGCCGATCCAGGGCGAGGGCGGCGTTCGTTCTGCGCCTGCCGGCTTCCTGAAGGCGCTGCGCGAGCTCTGCAACGAGCGCGGCCTCCTGCTCGCCTTCGATGAGGTGCAGACCGGCATGGGCCGCACCGGCGATCTCTTCGCTTACAAGCGTACCGGCGTCACACCCGACGTGATGTCGCTGGCCAAGGCGCTCGGCGGCGGCTTCCCGATCGGCGCGGTGCTGGCGACCGCGGAGGCGGCCGCCGGCATGGGGCCCGGCTCGCACGGCTCGACCTTCGGCGGCAATCCGCTCGCGATCTCGGCCGCCAATGCCGTGCTCGATGTCATGCTCAAGCCCGGCTTCTTCGACCATGTGCAAAAGATGTCGCTGCTGCTCAAGCAGAAGCTCGCCTCCGTTGTTGACCGACACCCCGGCATCGTCAGCGAGGTGCGCGGCGAGGGGCTCTTGGTCGGCATCAAGGCGGTGGTGCCCTCCGCCGATCTGGTTGCGGCGTTGCGCGCCGAAAAACTGCTCACCGTCGGTGCCGGCGACAATGTCGTGCGCTTCCTGCCGCCTTTGATCGTCACTGAAGCCGAGATCGAGGACAGCGTCATCAGGCTCGAACGTGCCTGCACTGCGATCTCGTCCAGCCAGACCAAGCGGGCGGCAAGCTGATGAGCCAGACGCCCAACAAGACCCCGAAGCACTTTCTGGACATCAACGAGCTGCCGTTGTCGGAGCTCAAGCGCATGCTCGCGGCGTCCTCCGCGATGAAGGCGAAGCAGAAGGCGCAGCAGCCGGTCAAGCCGCTCGAAGGCAAGACGCTGGCGATGATCTTCGAGCGCCCCTCAACGCGGACCCGCGTCTCGTTCGACGTCGGCATGCGCCAGCTCGGCGGCGAAGCCATCATGCTCACCGGTGCCGAGATGCAGCTCGGCCGCGGCGAGACCATCGCCGACACCGCGCGCGTGCTGTCGCGCTATGTCGACGCCATCATGATCCGCATCCTCAATCACGACGCGTTGCTGGAGCTCGCGGCCAACGCCACCGTGCCCGTTATCAACGGGCTGACGCGACGCTCGCATCCCTGCCAGGTGATGGCGGACCTCATGACCTATGAGGAGCATCGCGGCCCGATCGAGGGCAGGACGGTGGCCTGGACGGGCGACGACAACAACGTGCTGGCGTCCTGGGCCCATGCTGCCGAGCGCTTCAAGTTCCAGCTCAATGTCGCGACGCCGCCGGAGCTCGCGCCGAAAAAGGCGATGCGCGACTGGATCAAGGCGACCGGCGCGCCGATCGTGCTCGGCACCGATCCGGAAGCCGCCGTGCGCGGCGCCGATTGCGTCGTCACCGACACCTGGGTGTCGATGGGTGACAAGGAGGGCGAGCATCGCCACAACGTGCTCAAGCCCTACCAGGTCAACGGCAAGCTGATGTCGCTGGCCAAGCCAGATGCGCTGTTCATGCATTGCCTGCCTGCGCATCGCGGCGAGGAGGTCACCGATGAGGTGATCGACGGCCCGCAATCGGTCGTGTTCGACGAGGCCGAAAACCGCCTGCATGCACAGAAGGGCATTCTGGCCTGGTGTTTCGACGCAGTGAAGTAGGTGCGCTGGAAGCCCGGCTGCGGCCTCACAAGCAATTGTCGTCCCGGACAAGCGCAGCGAAGCGAAGCGCCGATCCGGGACCTCCGCGCGAGCGCTTGCGCTCGTCGCGAGAGCCACAGGATTGAGTTTGGCGATGACTCGGAGTTGTCATCTCGCGCAATAACGTCACCCTGTGGTTATGGGTCCCGGGCTCGCGCTTTGCGCGCCCCCGGGACGACACTGAGTTTGAGGTTCCCCACGCCCCTTCCATTTCCGCCCTCCGACCCCAGATAATGCGCCATGGTTTCCCAATCCCCTGACATGAAAGCCGGGCCTGAAGGCCCGGTTCGCGCGCCATCCGCGGTTCCGATCGACGATGCCGTGCTGCCTTACGAGGTCGACGCGCTCGACGTGCGCGGGCGACTGGTCCGGCTCGGCCCGGCGCTGGACGACATTCTCACCAAGCACGATTATCCCGCGCCGGTCGGCAAGCTGCTCGGCGAGGCCATCGTGCTGACGACGCTGCTCGGCTCGGCGCTGAAATTCGAAGGCCGCTTCATCCTCCAGGCCCAGACCGACGGTCCGGTGTCGTTCCTGGTGGTCGACTACAATGCGCCGGACCATCTGCGCGCCTATGCCCGCTTCGATGCCTCGCGGCTGGGCACGGCGAGGGATTCCGGCACGCTGCTCGGACGCGGTCATCTCGCCATGACCATCGACCAGGGTCCGGATATGAGCCGATACCAGGGGCTGGTCGCGCTCGACGGGGGCAGCCTCGAAGACGCCGCCCACGAATATTTCCTGCGCTCCGAGCAGATCCCGACGCGCGTGCGCCTCGCGGTCGGCGAGGAATGGCGCTCGAACGACGGCGGCAAGCATCGCTGGCGCGCCGGCGGCATGCTGATGCAGTTTCTGCCGAAAGCGCCGGAGCGCGCGCGGCAGGCCGACCTGCATCCCGGTGATGCGCCTGAAGGCACCGAGGTGCACAGCGTTGCCGAGGACGACGCCTGGGTCGAGGCGCGCTCGCTGATCGAGACCGTCGAGGACGTCGAGCTGATCGATCCCGAACTCTCGGGCGAGCGGTTGCTGTTCCGACTGTTCCACGAGCGCGGCGTGCGCGTGTTCAATCCGCAGGCGCTCGAGGCGCGGTGCTCCTGCTCGCGCGATGCGGTCGCCTCGATGTTGAAGAGCTTCTCGCCCGACGATCGCGCCGCAATGGTCAAGGACGACAAGGTCGTCGTCACCTGCGAGTTCTGCTCGTCGGTCTACCAGTTCACGCCGCACGAGGCGGGCGTGGAGGACGCCTAAGCACTCGTCCTTCGCTGACGCCGCCACCGTCAGAAGAATTCTAAAGAGCCGTCCCCACAAACCTGCGTGCTCTCTCGACGCAGGGCAATTTCGGCGTGTATCATCCTGTCCAATTGGGGCTGGGGGATACGATGCGAATTGTCTTGGGCGTGCTTGCTGCGTTGTTGCTGTCGGTCGGTGCGGCGCCCGCCGGCAAGGTGGTCGCTTCCGGCCGGCCGCTGATGCTCTATCAGGCCTCCGCCACCAATCCGGATTGCACCTCCGCTGGTACGGTCGTGCTGCGGGTCGCACAGGCGCCCGAGCACGGCAGCGTCAAGATCCGCAACATCGGTGTGTTTCCGCGTTTCGCCGAGAGCAATATCCGCAGCGTCTGCAACCGCCGCCGCGTGCCCGGCGTCGAGGCCGTCTACACCTCGCAGCGTGGCTATCTCGGATCGGATACCGTGGTGCTCGAGGCCCTCTTTCCTGCCGGGCGAGGCGTTCGGATGGTGTTCCCGATCCGCGTGATGTGAAGAACGGCTCGGTGGACGACCGAAAATGTGGGCGTGCTGCGCTTGCCGCCAGAGCGGCGGGTCAGTTCAGCACGCGCTTGCTGTCGGGGCTGTCCAGCGAAAACGCCGGCACGTCGATCTCGAAGCGCTCGCCGGTCTCGCTGACCATCTGGTAGCGGCCGGTCATGAAGCCGGAGGCGGTCGAGAGCGGCACGCCGGAGGTGTATTCGAAGCGCTCGCCGGGGGCCAGGACCGGCTGCTCGCCCACCACGCCCTCGCCCTTTACCTCCTGCTGGCGGCCGGAGGCATCGGTGATGATCCAGTGCCGGGTCTTGAGCTGGACGGTCTCGTCGCCCGAATTGGTGATGACGATGGTGTAGGACCAGAAATAGCGGGAGCGGTCGGCCGACGACTGCTCCGGAACAAAGTTCGGCTCGACGGTCACTTCAATCTGGCGGGTCACGGCGCGGTACATGACCTCCATCATACCGAATCCGCCGCCGGGAACCAAACCCCTCAAGCGGCTTAGGCGACATCGTCCCGCCAGAATTGGAAGGGTAGGAGACCTCGCTGCGTGCGGCCGCTTTGCGAGAGATCGGCGGGGCCGGTACACTGCTTGAAACGTCGATTTGCGGAAGGGTTTTGAGCCCCGATGAGCATTGCCGACCAGGTGACGGGATCGACCATCTCGGGGACCAAGCCTGCGGGGACGAGGCCGCGCGCGGCCGCGCCGGCCATCACGCTGCCCGCCATCGGCGAGCGCGAGCTTAGGCTCGATCTGTTCCGGGGGCTCGCGCTGTGGCTGATCTTCATCGACCATCTGCCGGCGAGCCTGCTGACCTGGTTCACTATCCGCAATTACGGCTTCAGCGACGCCACGGAGATTTTCATCTTCATCTCCGGCTACACCGCGGCCTTCGTCTACGGCCGCGCGATGCTGGAGAGCGGCGTACTTATCGCCACCGCGCGCATCCTGCGCCGCGTCTGGCAGATCTACGTCGCCCACGTCTTCCTGTTCACGATCTTCCTCGCCGAGATCTCATACGTGGCGACTCGCTTCGAGAACCCGCTCTATACCGAAGAGATGGGCATCATGGACTTCCTCAAGCAGCCCGATGTCACCATCGTGCAGGCGCTGCTTCTGCGTTTTCGTCCCGTCAACATGGACGTGCTGCCGCTCTACATCGTGCTGATGCTGGCCTTGCCGCTGATCCTGTGGTCGATGAAGTGGCGGCCCGACGTCACGCTCGGGCTTTCGGTGCTGCTCTACGCGGTTACCTGGGAGTACGATCTCTATCTGTCGGCCTATCCGAACGGCTTCTGGGCCTTCAATCCCTTTGCCTGGCAATTGCTGTTCGTGTTCGGGGCATGGTGTGCGCTCGGAGGTGCGCGGCGCATGTCGCGCATTCTGTCGTCACGCGTTACGATGTGGATGGCGATCGCCTATCTCGTCGCGGCGTTCTACGTGACGCTGACCTGGTATGTGCCGCAGCTCTCCCTGTTCATGCCGAAGCGGATCGAGCAGTGGATGTATCCGATCAACAAGACCGACCTCGACGTGCTGCGCTTCATCCATTTCCTGGCGCTGGCCGCGCTCACGGTGCGCTTCCTGCCACGGGACTGGCCGGGCCTGAAGTCGCCCTGGCTGCGGCCGCTGATCCTGTGCGGGCAGCATTCCCTCGAGATCTTCTGCCTCGGCGTTTTCCTGGCCTTTGCCGGCCATTTCGTGCTTGCCGAAGTCTCCGGCGGCCCGGCCATGCATGCGTTGATTAGTCTCTCCGGAGTCCTGATCATGTGGGGGGTCGCCTGGGTGATTTCATGGTACAAGCGCGTGGCTGACAAGAGCGGTGCGAAAACCAAGAACGCCGTCGGCAACGCCGATCTGGCGGGAGGGGGCTGATGAAGGCGAAGGTTCTCCTGAGCCTGGTTCTGCTATGCTGTGGCCTCGCCGCGCCCCTGGCGCGCGCGGGCGATGCCGCGTCCACGCCTGTCACGACCTCACCCACCACGGCCGCACCTGCCACATCCCCTGTGCCCGCGGCCTGCGAATTGCCGTCCTATCTGCTCTCCAGCGAAAGCCAGCTGCCCAAGGTCGCGGATGCGGTCAAGGCCGGCAAACCGCTCGATATCCTGGTCATCGGCAGCCGCTCGACCACGATTCCGTCGTCGGAAAGCAGCTCATACCCGGCGCGCATGGAGGCGATCCTCAAGGAAAAGCTGCCGCCGTCCGAGGTCGTGCACGTCTCCGTAGAAATACAGAGCAAGAAAACGGCAGAGGAGACCGCGTCCACCTTCGTTAAGCTGATGGAAGCAAAAACGCCTACTTTGGTGATCTGGCAGACCGGGACCGTGGATGCTATCCGATCCATCGATCCCGACGAATTTCGTAGCGCGGTCACCGACGGTGTTGTTGCGCTGCAAAAGGCAGGGGCTGACGTCGTCTTGATGAATTTGCAGTACAGTCCCCGCACCGAAACGATGATTTCGGCACAGCCTTTCCTAGATAATATGCGCGTGGTGGCGCAGGAGCATGACATCCCGCTGTTCGATCGTTTCTCGATCATGCGGCAGTGGAATGATCAGGGCCAGTTCGACCTGTTCAGCCCGTCCCGCGGGCCCGAGCTTGCGAAGCAGGTCCATGATTGCCTTGGCCGGTCACTGGCGCAGTTCGTGATCGACGCAGCCCGTCTGGAGCCGGCGCAGCAGCAAAATTGAGGTCTAGCGTTAATGAGTTCTCTCCGCCCTTTTTGCCTGACGACATGGCTGGCCGTGCCCGCCGCGGCGGCGCTGTTGTTGCTGACGCCGGCCTCGCATGCGCAGACGCCAGCCGCAGAGCCGACCCCCGCACCCGCCCAGTCGGCTGATCCTGCGCCCGCTCCGCCGTCCCAGACCAACGTTGCCGCAAGGTCGTCCGAGCCGCGCGGCGTCACGTCTCGCGCCATCGACAAGGTGAAGGAGGTCGCGAAGTCCGCCGCCGACATCTTCAACCGCGTGCCCTGCCTGCCGCCGAAGGGCGGCTCGAAGGCGGTGGGCTCACTGCCCCACGTGGCAAGTAAGCTGGTCGCCGGCCAGCCCGTCGTCATCGTCGCGTTCGGCTCGTCGTCGACCCAAGGGTTCGGCGCGAGCTCGCCGGAGTTCAATTACCCCAATCGTCTCGCCGCGCAGCTGCGCCGGCACTACCCGACCGCCGACATCACCGTCGTCAATGCCGGCGTCGGCGGCGAGGATGCCCCCGAGATGATGAAGCGCCTGCAGACGCAGGTGATCGACAGGCATCCGGATCTCGTGATCTGGCAGGTCGGCACCAACGCCGTGCTTCGCAATCTCGATCCCGGCGAGACCGTCAAGCTGGTGGAGGAAGGCATCAGCCGCATCCAGGCCGCGGGCGGCACCGACATCGTGCTGGTCGATCCGCAATATTCGCCGGCCGTCAACCAGCGCAAGGAGAGCGCCGGCAAGATGATCAACATGCTCGGCAAAGTCGCCGAGCTTCGCCACGTCGGCATCTTCCCGCGCTTCGAGGTGATGCGCGACTGGCACGAGAACCAGTCGATCCCGGTCGAGAACTTCGTCATCGCCGACGGCCTGCACATGAACGATTGGGGCTACGCCTGCTTCGCCCAGCTGCTCGGCGACGACATCATCCGTTCGGTCGGCCAGATCAAGCTGGGTGTGAACGTGCCGGCGGACGTGAGGACGTACCGGCCGATGTAGGCACGCTGCCGTAGGCTGCGTAGGGTGGGTTAGGCGAAGCCGTAACCCACCACTGTCTTTCCCCGCGGATGCAGAAGAGGTGGATTACGCCTTCGGCTAATCCACCCTACCAGACCTCCGTCGTCTCACGCCTTCTCCAGCGCCGCGGTCAGATCCTCGATCAGATCATCGGCATGCTCGAGCCCTGCCGAGAAGCGGATGAAGCCTTCGCTGATGCCGAGCGCGGCGCGGTCTTCCGGCTTCAGGCGCTGATGCGTCGTGGTCGCCGGATGCGTGACGAGGCTCTTGGCGTCGCCGAGATTGTTGGAGATCTTGGCCAGCTTCAACTCGTTGAGCACGCGGAACGCGGCCTGCTTGCCGCCCTTCACCTCGAAGCCGACCAGCGTCGAGCCGCCGCGCATCTGCTTCTTCACCAGCGCCGCCTGCGGATGATCGGCGCGGCCCGGATAGACCAGCCGCGAGATCTTGGGATGGCTCGCCAGCACCTCGGCGATGCGCCCGGCCGTGTCAGTCTGCGCGCGCACGCGCACGCCGAGCGTCTCCAGGCCCTTGAGCAGGACCCAGGCATTGAACGGTGAGATCGACGGGCCGGTCTGGCGCATGAAGTTGTGGATGTGCTCGGCGATGAAGGCTTCCGATGACAGGATGATGCCGCCGAGACAGCGGCCCTGGCCGTCGATGTGCTTGGTCGCGGAATAGACGACGACGTCGGCGCCGAGCGCCAGCGGGCTCTGCCAGATCGGGGTCGCGAATACGTTGTCGACCACCAGGCGCGCGCCGCCCTTGTGCGCGATCTCGGCGATCGAGGGGATGTCGAGCACGTCCAGCGTCGGGTTGGTCGGGCTCTCCAGGAAGAACGTCTTGGTGTTCGGCCGCAGCGCGCGCTGCCACTGGTCGAGATCGAGCCCGTCGACCAGCGTGGTCTCGATGCCGTAGCGCGGCAGCAGGTCCTGGATCACGTAGAGGCACGAGCCGAACAGCGCGCGCGAGGCCACGACGTGATCGCCGGCCTTCAGCGGCGCCAGGATCGCGGTTGTCACCGCCGCCATGCCGGTTGCGGCCGAGCGGGCGGCCTCGGCGCCTTCGAGCTCGATCATGCGGCGCTCGAACATCGCGATGGTGGGGTTGGAGTAGCGCGAATAGATGAAGCCGGGATCCTCGCCCTTGAACCGGGCCTCGCACTCCTCGGCGCTGTTGTAGACGTAGCCCTGGGTCAGGAACAGCGCCTCAGACGTCTCGCCAAATTGCGAGCGCAGGGTGCCGGAATGGACCAGGCGGGTTTCGGGACGGTAGGCAGCAGGCGACTTCGACATAGGTACCTCCGACATGACCGCCGCGTCGAAAACGGTCACAAAAAAACCGGCCTGGATATCTCCACGGGCCGGGATCACAGAGGTCCCCGGCCTGTTTAGCGACTTATTTAACGTGGCTGCAAGCCGGCCGGCTCAAATCACCACGGGATAAGTGATGCTCATATTCCGCAATGCCCTTTCCGTCAAGGCGTCCATCGGATAGCCGTAAAAGACCTGTATTTCCCGGCATGTCCGGATGCGTTTGAGCCCTGATGAGGACCCCCGGTTGACGTTCACGGTCGCCGCCGACGCCAATGGTATCCTGCCCGACCGCATGATCGCGGCGATGGCGGAAGAAGGTCTCATCCTGCCCGCCTACGACTTCATCGAGAGCCAGATCCAGCCGGCCAGCCTCGATCTGCGGCTCGGCGACATCGCCTATCGCGTCCGTGCCAGCTTCCTGCCCGGTCCCGGCGCCACCGTGGCCGAGCGTATTGACGAATTGAAGCTGCACGAGTTCAGCCTTGCCGACGGTGCGGTGCTGGAAACCAACTGCGTCTACATCGTGCCGCTGCTGGAGAGCCTCGCGCTGCCGCCGGAGATCGTCGCGGCCGCCAACCCGAAGAGCTCCACCGGCCGGCTCGACGTCTTTACCCGCGTGATCGCCGACGGCACCCGCCGCTTCGACATGATCGGCGCCGGCTATCACGGCCCGCTCTATGCCGAGATCAGCCCGAAGACGTTTCCGGTGTTGGTCCGCGAAGGCTCGCGCCTCAGCCAAGTGCGCTTCCGCACCGGCGATGCCATCCTCAATGCCGACGAGCTCGATGCGCTGCACGCCAGCGAACGTCTGGTCGACATCGACGATGCCGATCTGTCCGGCGGCGTCGCCGTCTCGGTCGATCTGTCCGGCGAGAAGGCGAGCGGTTTCGTCGGCTACCGCGCCAAGCGCCACACCGGCGTCGTCGATGTCGATCGCCGCGCGGGCTACGCGGTGGAGGAATTCTGGGAGCCGATCTCGGCGCGGCCCGACGGCAGCCTGATCCTCGATCCCGGCGAGTTCTACATCCTCGCGTCGAAAGAGGCGGTGCAGGTGCCCCCGGACTACGCCGCGGAGATGGTGCCGTTCGATCCGCTGGTCGGTGAATTCCGCGTGCACTACGCCGGTTTCTTCGATCCCGGCTTCGGCTATGCCGGCGCGGGCGGGCAGGGCGCGCGCGCCGTGCTGGAGGTGCGCTCGCGCGAAGTGCCGTTCATCCTCGAGCACGGCCAGATCGTCGGCCGCCTCGTCTACGAGAAGATGCTGGGCCGCCCTGACGCGATGTACGGCCAGCGTATCGGTTCCAACTACCAGGCGCAGGGCCTCAAACTATCCAAGCATTTTCGGGTGTAGCGATAATCCAGCGCTGTCATTCCCCGCGAAGGCGGGGAATCCAGTACGCCGCGGCCCTCGAGTTCAATAGCAACTGCCTCTGGAATACTGGATCGCCGCCTGCGCGGGCGATGACAGCCGCCGCCGCAAACTTCGTGAAGCGGAATTGGCGGGCGGCCGCGCAGGGCGCCCTGCATGGGGGTCATGTTGCCTGCGGCAAGCTGCGGTGACACACTCGATCAAAATCAAAGATCGGGAGCGAACATGGCCGCCGCATCAGACGCAGCGCAAGAAGCCCAATGGAAGCGCTGGCGCGCGGTCGCCGATCTCTATCACGCCTATTTCACCGGGCTCATCCTCACCGTCGTCACGCGCCGCGGCACCGCTGACGCCGCCGAGTTCGTTTTCCGCGTCTTCCGCCGCCAGCAGCAGGAGCGCTTCCTTCCCGGTCTGAAGAAGCTCGGGATCGATCATCTGCCGCCCGCGGTCGCCGCCGCGCAATATCACTACCTCTCCAACTGGATCGGCGGCGTGCACGTCGAGTACATGTACGAGAGCGACACAAAAGCCTGGATCCGCTATCCGCCGCCGCGCTGGATCTGGAAGGGCACCGCGATCTGCGGCATTCCCGGCGAGGTCTCGCGTGCGATGTTGCGCGGCTGGCACGCCAACAACGGCGTCGCGCTCGGCGATCTCAGGCTCGGCTTCGTCTGCACCAAGCAGAGCGTCGACGGCCAGGACGGGCTCGAAGGCTATTATTGTCAATACGACCACTCGCTCGAAGTCGATCAGCGGCTCGTGTTCGCGCGTCACCTCGAAGCGCCGCTGTTCGACGCGAAGACTGCGCCGGCGCTGCCGGTCGCGAGCTGGCCAAGGCCGCGCCTGGAGAAAGCCTATCGCAACTACGCGATGGAATATGTGCGCACGGCCGCTCCCGTGATGGTGCAGCTGTTCGGGCCGGAGGACGCCGGCTACCTGCTGCGCCTCACCGGCAAGCTGATCGGCATGCAGTATTTCGACGAGGTCGCGGCGGCGCTGGCAATGGGTCGCGGCGGCGCGCGAGAATTCGCATCGTTCCTGAATGCGCTGTTCGCGGCGCAGGACGATGCGGCCGAGATGACATCATCGGAAGGCACGTTCGAAATCGGCCAGCAGAGCTGGAAGCTGATGGACGACATCGCTGACTATCATCCCGGCTGCGCGAAGGTGCTGGAGGGACTGGTCGAGGGCCTCGCTGCGGGATGCGGGCGGCATATCGGTGTGCATCTGCGGCCGTCAGCAGGCGGCCGGCCGCCGCTGATTTGGACGATCGGGTAGCTTCACGATCGAGATGTGCTGTCGCAGAGCACGCCTGCACCCGGCGCAGGCGGAATCGCGCTGGGCCGTGCTAAGCCCGTGTCGCGCCGTGGGCGCGAATAGATATTGGCACCTGTTCAATGCCGCGCCGCAAACGGCGCCCGTGCCCGGGAGAGGACATGTCCGACATCGCCGAAATCCCGGTCGATGAGCAAGAGCGCCCGCTGCCCCCGCCTCCGCCGTCGGTCAGGAGCGCGCTCACGGACGGGCCGATCCTGCGCACGCTGCTTTCGCTCGCCTGGCCCAACGCGATCGGCTTGTCGGCTGGCATCTGCGTGGTGATTGCGGAAACCTCCTATGTCGGTCGGCTAGGCGTCGAGGCGCTGGCCGCGATGGCGCTGGTGTTTCCGACAATCATTCTGACCATGACGATGTCCGGCGGCGCCATGGGCGGCGCGGTAGCTTCGGCCATCGCGCGTGCGCTCGGCGCGGGGAATCGCGAGCGCGCCGGCACGCTTGCCGTGCATGCCCTGCTGATCGGCATCAGCTTCGGCCTCGTCTTCATGCTGGGCATGCTGATCTTCGGACCGAAAGTGCTCGAAATGCTCGGCGGTCGCGGTGAAGTGCTGACGCATGCGATCGCCTACACGCAGGTGTTTTTCGGCGGCGCTGTGCTGCCCTGGCTGCTCAACACCATGGCGGGCATTTTGCGCGGCACCGGCAACATGAAGCTGCCGTCGTTCCTGATCCTCAACTCGGCGGCCTGGCAGATCGTGCTCGGCGGCACGCTCGGCCTCGGGCTCGGCCCGGTCCCTCAGCTTGGCATGCGCGGCGTCGCCGCCGGCGCGCTGATCGCCTACATCATGAACATCGGCATCATGAGCTGGTACCTGTTCTCCGGCCGCGCGCGCATCACTCTGAAGCTGCGCGGCCTGCGCGTCCAATGGGCGATGTTCTTCGACATCCTGAAGGTCGGCGCCGTCGCCTGTTTTTCGCCGCTGCAATCGGTGCTGACGATCTCGATCTTCACCCACATGCTGGCGAAATTCGGCACCGCGATTCTGGCCGGCTACGGCATCGGTGCGCGGCTCGAATTTCTGCTGACCTCGATCGCGTTCTCGTTCGGCATCGCCTGTGTGCCGATGGTCGGGATGGCAATCGGTGCAGGCCGCATCGCGCGCGCACGGCGCGTCGCCTGGATCGCCAGTGCTGCCGCCTTCGTGGCCGTGGGCGCGCCGGCCTGCCTCGTTGCGATGTTTCCCGATCTCTGGATCAACATGTTCACGGACAGTGCAGCCGTACGCGCGGCGAGCCATCAATATCTCTCGACGGTCGGACCGTTCTACGCCTTCTTCGGCCTTGCCACGACGATGTATTTCTCCTCGCAAGGCGCGGCGAAGGTGATCGGTCCCGTGCTGGCGCAGACGGCGCGGCTGATCTACATCGCGGGTGTCGGCTGGTGGCTGTCGACGCACGAGGCCAGCGCGCAGAGCTTCTTCTGGCTGGCCGCGAGCTCGATGGTCGTGCTCGGCCTGCTGTCATGCTCCAGCGTGATGCTGACACGCTGGGGACCGCACGAGCGCAAGCCCGCGGTCGCGCCTGCTCTTGTTGTCGACTAGCGACGCTTGTGGCGGCGATGGCCGCCGCCGGTATTGGCGAGCCGCATCAATTGCGGGATCATCGCCATCATGTCGCTGCCGCCGGTGCCGCCGAGCATGCCCATGATGTCGCCGCCGCCCATGCTGCCGATCCCGACCGGCATATAACCACCGCTCATCGGCGTGTAACCGCCATAGTTGGGCGCGCCGAAGCCGCCGCCGCCTATGCCGCCAAGGCCGCCACCCATCATGCCGCCGAACCCGCCGCCACCGTTCTCCATCATGCGGCTCATCATCGGGCCCATGGTCTGCATCAACATGGCGAAGCGGCGCTTGCCCATCTTCGCCTTCATCATCTCCAGCACCGGCGCCATCTGGGTCATCATGTCCTCGCCGCCAGCACCGCCGCCGCCGAGGAATTGCGCCTTTGCCGGCACGCTCGAGATCGAAAACAGCAGCAGCACGGCGGCCGCCTGGCAGATCACCTTGTCCGCACCTCTCATGGCATGCTCCTCACGTGCGTGGCGCCGCCGGGAGAGCGGAGCCAACCGGACGCACGGGGGCATGGTTACGGCCGCCGAGGGCGGGCTTCTGTGAGACAACTCACAGTGAATGATCCGGCCGCCGCCAGCGTCGGAAGTCCTTCCGGGGCGGCTCGAAGAGCCGAACCCGGAATCTCGAGATTCCGGGGCTGGTGCTACGCGCCATCCCGGAATGACGGCATTTGTGCTGCGATGGCCTGCGCCTCTACGGACAAACCGCCTCGACATTGTTGCCGTCGGGATCAATGAGGAACGCCGCATAATAGGTCGGGCTGTAATCCTTCCGCGGCCCGGCGCCGCCGTTGTCACGCCCGCCGCTCTTCATGCCCTCGCTATGAAACGCCTTGACCGCGTCATGATCCCCGGCGCGGAAGGCGATGTGGACGCCGTCGGCCTTCCGGCCCTTGTTCAGGTGCAGCCACAGCGCCGGCTCGCCCTTCGGCCCGAAGCCGGCATAGCCGTCGCCGCTGGAGCACAGGACGTAACCGAGCGGCGCCAGCACCGCGGTGTAGAAGCGCGTGGCTGCGTCTAGATCGGCAACGCGCAATCCGATGTGGTCGTACATGTTCGTCTCCATTGCGAAAAGCGCGCCGCGGATGGCGCGCGCCGGAGACGACCCTAGTCAGTTGAGGGCGAGACGCTCTTGGAGAATCTTGCGCTCCCCTTTCGACGCCTGCCGGAATTTCGTCGGCGACACGCCTGCGGCGCGATGAAACGTACGGACGAAGTTGGAGAGATCGCCGAAGCCGACGTCATAGGCGATGTCGGTGACGGCGATGTCTTCGTCGGCGAGCCTGCGCGCGGCGTGCCGCAGCCGCGAGCGCACCAGATATTGATGCGGGGTCACGCCGAGCACGCGCGAGAACAGCCGCAGGAAATGAAACGGGCTGAGGCCCGCCTGCTTTGCCGCTTGCTCGAGGTCGAGCTCCGCATGCGAGTTGTCGTCGATCCACAGCGCGGCCTCGACCGCGCGGCGGCGGTCCCGTGCGGTCGGCGTCGCCGGCTTGCGCGCTCTGCCCGAGACGATTTCGACGAACCGGCCAGCGAGGATCTGGCCGATCTCGTCGAGCCCAAGGTCGCTGTTGCCATCTGCTGCCGTCTGGGCGAGTTCGCCGAGCACCATCAGCTCGGGCAGCGGAGGCGTCGCGCCGATTTGCCAGGCTTCGCGCCGTCCGCCGAGGGAGTCGACAAGCTCCTCGCCGAGAAAGAACGACAGGCAGACGTCGCCGGACACGTGCTCATGAGTGCAAGTGTATTCCTCGCCCGGGGCGCCGACCAGCATCGAGCCCGCCACCAGCTCGAAGAAACCGGCACGGCAATGGCAACCGAAGCTGCCGGAGCGGACATAGGCGATGGAGTGGCCAGTGCGGCACTCGGGAAACGGCCTTTCGTCCGGCCCCGCATCGCAGCGGAATTCGGAGACGGCCATCGACGGCGTCGTCAGCAGGGTGGTCGCGTCCATCCGCCTTATCTAGGTGGGCGCGCGGGGCGGAGCAACCGGGAGCAGCACCTCGAACAGCGTCTTGCTGGCGACGGGATGGGCGCCGTCCAGCGCCAGCAGCCGGCGCTTGGAGATCACGCCGCCATAGGGCGAGAGCCGGTCGGTATAATTGCCTGTTTCCAGCACCCGGTGACAGGGCACGATCAGCATGAAGGGATTCTTCGCAATCGCCTGCGCTACGGAATATGCCGCGCCGGAGGCACCCAGCGCCCTGGCGACCTCGGCATAGGTGCGCGTTTCCCCGCGGGGAATGGTGCAGGCGAACTCGTAGACGCGCCGATTGAAACCGGGCACCCCGCTGGCGTCCAGGCTGACCTCGGAAAAATCCGGATCGCTGCCTTGCAGCAGGCCTGTGATGCCTTCGATCGCAAGCTCGGCGTTCTCAGATGGGCGCTGTTCGCGCGCCTCGGGATGAACCCGAAAAATCCGCCGGCGGGTATCGATCTCCCGCGCCTCCGGCAGTTGCACGGCGACCACGCCGGTGCTGCTCCAGATGATGCCGCAGCGCCCCAGCGCCGTGTCGAATATCGCGTACGCCCGCCCCGCCATGCACACGCCCCACTCAGTGCACGTTTCGCCCAGACATCAGATCATAACACCGCCACAATCCGGCGCACCTGGAATCTTTCCAGGACATTAACAAGCGTCCGGGCCGCGGCGCCAAAGCGCTTGGCGGCAGACGCCGTCTCGGCTAATCAGTGGGGCGCAAGGCGCGCATCGCGGGCGTAGTTCAATGGTAGAACGGCAGCTTCCCAAGCTGCATACGAGGGTTCGATTCCCTTCGCCCGCTCCAAGTTTTCGATCCGACCACTATATGGTAGGCTCAAGCCATGGTCAGGACACTCGAACAAGCGATTGCGCAAATCTCCCGATTACCGGCCGCCGATCAGGAAGAGATTGGCCGGAAATTGCTTTCGCATGTCGAAAAGCTCGGCGCCCTTCGGTCTGAAATCGACCGGGGCATCCATTCGCTCGATGCAGGCAAGGGCGAGACCCTGAATATGGAAGAGTTTCTTCGCGAAAAGAACTCACGGCATGGTGGAGCATAGGCTTCCGGTCATTTGGTCACCGGAAGCTGTCGAGGATATCGATCGCCTTTGGGATTATTACGCCGACGCGGCAGGAACCGGGACCGCCGACAAGATATTGCGCGCGATCGGGAAGGCCGTCACCCTCATCGAGGATTTCCCCTTCGCGGGGCGGGCACGCGATGAAATCCGGTCAGGCTTGCGTTCGCTGGCCGCCGCTCCGCAAATCGTCTTCTACCGCTTGAAGGATGACCGGGCTGAGATGCGAGTGCTCGATGGCAGGCAGGATATCGAGGCGATCTTCTCCAATGAGAAAAATGGGTAGGCAGAGGGTTAATGCCTGGCGGAGCCGAATCCGTCCGGGTGGCGGTGCCGTCCAAGATTCTAATATGTTCGCCTCAGACATCCGGGATTCATGGCGCTCCGTAGTAAGCTCTCGATCCGTGTTCGGTACGATGCCCGGCGACGCCTGCAATGAAACCCATGGACCAGCAAAAACTCGATCGCGCCATCGGTCGGCGCCTGAAGACGCTGCGGACGCAGGCGGGCATGACGTTGAACGAGCTTGCAGGCCGCTCCGGCGTCAGCCGGGCCATGATCGGGCGGGTGGAGCGGGCGCAGAGCAGTGCGACGGCGGCGCTGCTGAACAAGCTCTGCGCGGCGCTCGACGTCACGCTCAGCGATGTCGTCGCGCTCACCGCGAAGCCGCCGGAGCGCCTGGTGCGGCTGGCGGATCAGCCGCTCTGGCGCGACCCTGACAGCGGTTATCGCCGGCGGCATGCTTCGCCGCCGGATGCGGCGAGCGGCATCGAGATCATCGTCGTCGACCTGCCGGCGGGGGCCCGGGTGTCCTACAGCCCCTGGGGCCGCAACGCCTTCACCCAGCAGCTTTTGATGCTGGAGGGCACCATCGCCGTGCATATCGATGCCAAGGCGGTGCGGCTGCGTGAGGGCGATTGTCTGGATTTCGACGTGATGCGCGCGGTGATGTTCGAGAACGAGACCAAGCAGGATGCGCGCTATGTCATCATCACGCGGCGCGGCGCCTCCTACGGCAAGATGTGAGAGCGTGGAGATCATGACGATGCAGATCCGCACCGGCGACACCTTTGATCCCCGTGTCATCGCGCTGCTCGATCATCACGTCGCCGCAGCCAGGGCGCAGACCGCGCCGGGGAGCGCCCATGCGCTCGATCTGGCGGGCCTTCGGGCGAGCGATGTCGCGTTCTGGACCGGCTGGGACGGCGATCAACTCGTTGCCACCGGTGCGCTGAAGACGCTCTCGGCCAGCCACGGCGAGGTCAAGTCGATGCACACGCTCCAGACCACGCGGCGGCGCGGATTCGGCGGCCAGATGCTCCGTCACATCATCGCGGAAGCTCGGGCGCGCGGCTTGCGGCGGCTCAGCCTCGAGACCGGCTCATGGGCCTATTTCAGGCCGGCCCATGCGCTCTATCAGGCGCACGGCTTCGTCCTCTGCAGCCCCTTCGAGGGTTACGCCGAGGATCCCAACAGCCTGTTCCTGACGCTCGATCTGAGCGCCAGCTGAGCCGGCGGTCCGGCGTCAGGCCTCAATTTCTTCAACTGTTGCTCGGCACCGGGGCAAGGCAAATGACGTTCATTTCCTCAAAATGAGTTGCGTACCTCAAAACACCTCTGCTAGCCTTCAGTCATGGCCGAGACCCTCACCGCGACCGCGCTAACGCTGAAGGACATTGCCCGCGAGGCCGGTGTCAGTCTCGCCACGGTCGATCGCGTCCTGCACAACAGGCCGGGGGTCCGCCCGGATACGGTCCGGCGCGTCAAGGAAGCCATCGCACGCAATTCGTTCCAGCCGCATGTGGCCGCAGCCGAGCTCGCCCGCGGCCGCGCCCGCCGCTTTGCGTTCGTGATGCCGTCGGGGCCGAACCCGTTCATGCAGCAGATCGAGGCCTATCTCGGCGAGATGGCGGCCTGGCTGTCGGCTCGCCGCCTCCATGTCGAGATGATCGCAACCGACGTGTTCGACGCCCCCGTGCTGGCATCGTCGCTGGAAGCGCTGTCGGGCGGCTACGACGGCGTCGCCGTGGTGGCGCTGGACCACCCCATCGTCCGCGCCGCCATCAACGATCTCGTCGATGCCGGCACCAAGGTGGTGACGCTGGTCTCCGACGTGCCGTCCTCGCGCCGGCATCATTATGTCGGCATCGACAACATCGCGGCGGGCCGCACCGCCGGCGCGTTGGTCGGTCGGCTGGTCGGCCAGAGGTCCGGCAAGGTCGCGATCGTCGCGGGATCGCAGGGGCTGCGCGACCATGCCGAGCGAATTTTCGGCTTCAACCAGGTGATGACGGCGGAATTTCCTGACCTCGATGTGCTGCCAGTGCTGGAAGGGCGCGACGAGGACGACCGTTCCGAGCAACTGCTGACGCGGCTGCTCGGCGAGCATGCCGACATCGTCGGCCTTTACAACGTCGGCGCGGGCACGCAAGGCGTTGCCAAGGCATTGAGCGATGCCGGTCGCCACGACGTGGTGTTCGTCGGGCACGACGTCACCGCGCTGACGCGGCGGCTGTTGTTGCAGGGATTGATGGACGCGGCGATCTCGCAGAACCCCGGACATGAAGCGCGCGCGGCCGTCCGCGTGCTGCTCGCGCTCGCCCGCGGCGAGCCGATCTTGAGCGAGCAGGAGAAGATCAGGATCGACATCGTGATGCGGGACAATCTGCCCTAGCGGCAGGTGAATTCGGCAACGGCCCGTTACGGAGAAAGCGACGCAAGATCGCGCACCGCGGCAGGAAGAAGGGAGGATGATTTGTATCTCGGGATCGACATCGGCACATCCGGTGTGAAAGCGGTACTCGTGAACGAAGCCGGCGCGGTCGTCGCGACGGCGGCGCGCGAGCTTGCGCTGTCGCATCCCGCGCCGCTGTGGTCCGAGCAGGATCCCGATTCCTGGGTCGATGCGGCCGTCGGCGCGGTCGACGACCTCGCCGCCCGCCATCCGCGCGACGTCGCGCAGGTCCGCGGCATCGGGCTGTCGGGCCAGATGCATGGCGCGACGCTGCTGGGCGAGGACGGCCGTCCGCTGCGTCCGGCCATCCTCTGGAACGACGGCCGCTCGCAGTCCGAATGCGCCACGCTGGAGCGGCGCTGTCCATCGCTGCACGCGATCGCCGGGAATCTGGCGATGCCTGGCTTCACGGCGCCGAAGCTGCTCTGGGTGGCACGGCACGAGCCAGGGACGTTCGACCGCCTCGCAAAGGTGCTGCTGCCAAAGGCCTATGTCCGTTATCGCCTCACCGGCGAGATGGTCGAGGACATGTCGGACGCCGCGGGCACGCTGTGGCTGGACGTCGGCCTTCGCCGCTGGTCGGCTTTGCTGCTGCACGCCACCGGCCTCGATCTCCACCATATGCCGCGTCTCGTCGAGGGCAATGCGGTGAGCGCGGTGCTCGCGCGCGATTACGCGCAACGTTGGGGCATGTCGACAAACGTCGTGGTTGCGGGCGGTGCCGGCGACAATGCGGCGAGCGCGATCGGGCTCGGCGCCATCGCGCCCGGCGATGCTTTCCTGTCGCTGGGGACGTCGGGCGTGCTGTTCCGCGTCACCGATCGCTTCGCCCCGGCGCCGGCATCGGCCGTGCATGCCTTCTGCCATGCGCTGCCCGGCCTCTGGCATCAGATGGGCGTGATGCTGTCGGCGGCGGCCTCGCTCGCCTGGCTCGCAGCCGTGATGCAGACTCCGGCTGCAGCGCTGCTGGCGCCGCTCGGCGAGCGAGTTAATGGGCCAAGCCCGATCAAATTCCTGCCCTATCTCGACGGCGAGCGCACGCCGCACAACGATGCTGCCGCCAGCGGCGCGTTCGTCGGCCTGCGCAGCGCGACTAACCGGGGCCAGATCGTGCAGGCGGTGCTCGAAGGCGTGGCCTTTGCGGCCCGTGACAATCTGGCGGCGCTCAGCGCGGCCAGCGGGCCGATCACCGAACTCGATCTCGTCGGCGGAGGCTCGCGCTCGCCGATCTGGGCGCAGGTCTGCGCCGACGTGCTCGGCATTGTCGTCCATCGCGTCGAGGAAGGCGAGGTGGGCGCCGCGCTCGGCGCCGCCAGGCTTGGCCGGCTCGCCGCCACCGGCGAAGACCCCGCAGAGGTCTGCACCCGTCCGCGGCGGCTCGCGAGCTTCACGCCCCGCGCGTCAGTCGCTGCGGCCTATGACGAGGCCTATCGTCATTGGCGCGCGCTTTATCCCGCATTGAAGGAGTCTTTTTAAGTGAACGCGCCAACCAAATTCTTCGATGCAAGCGCACCCGTCGCCTTCGGCGGCAAGGAGACAGACAGCGCGCTCGCCTTCCGCTGGTACGACAAGGACCGCCTCGTGCATGGCCGCAGGCTGGAAGATCATTTGCGCTTTGCAGTCTGCTACTGGCATTCGCTGTGCTGGCCCGGCGGCGATCCGTTCGGCAGCGAGACCTTTTTGCGGCCCTGGCACCATGGCAGCGATGCGATGGCGATGGCGCGCGCGAAGGCCGATGCCGCTTTCGAGCTGTTCCGCCTGCTGGATGTGCCCTACTTCACCTTCCACGACGTCGATGTCGCGCCGGAAGGCGCTTCGCTCACCGAGTCCGTCGCCAATCTGAACGCCATAGCTGATCTGCTGGAAAGGAAAATGGCATCGAGCAAGGTCCGTCTGCTCTGGGGCACCGCGAACCTGTTCACGCATCGCCGCTACATGGCGGGTGCGGCGACCAATCCGGACCCCGAGATCTTCACCTATGCCGCCGGCCAGGTCCGCGCCGCGCTGGAGGTGACGCACCGGCTCGGCGGCCAGAACTACGTGCTGTGGGGCGGCCGCGAGGGCTACGAGACGCTGCTCAACACCGATCTCAAGCGCGAGCTCGACCAGCTTGGCCGCTTCGTCTCGCTGGTGGTCGAGCACAAGCACAGAATAGGCTTCAAAGGTCCGATCCTGATCGAGCCCAAGCCGAAGGAGCCGACCAAGCATCAGTACGATTTCGACGTCGCCACCTGCTACGGCTTCCTCGAACGCTACGACCTGCTCGAGGACGTCAAGCTCAACATCGAGCAGAACCACGCGATCCTTGCCGGCCATTCCTTCCATCACGAGGTCGCGCTGGCCGAGGCGCTCGGCGTGTTCGGCTCGCTGGACATCAATCGCGGCGACGATCTGCTCGGCTGGGACACCGACCAGTTCGCGATGAACGTGCCGGAGCTGACGCTGGTGTTCCACGAGATCCTGAACCACGGCGGCTTCACCACGGGCGGGCTCAATTTCGATGCCAAGATCCGGCGGCAATCGATCGATCCCGATGATCTCATCCATGCCCATGTCGGCTCGATGGATGCCTGCGCGCGGGCGTTCCTCGCCGCTGCCGACATGCTGGATGCCGGCGTGCTCACCGCGCCGCTTGCGCAGCGTTACGACGGATGGTCCGGCCCCGAGGGCCGCGCCATTCTCGCCGGCCAGCGGTCGCTCGCTGATCTGGCCGACCGTGCGCTTGCGCCCGGCTTCGATCCGCAGCCGCGCTCGGGCCGGCAGGAATACCTGGAATCCCTGGTCAACCGTCATGTCTGAGGAAAGTCCGCTGATGGCACATGCTGACGTGACCCCGGTCCTCGAGCTCTCCGGCATCGGCAAGGAGTTCGGCGCCATCCGCGCACTGCACGGCGTCGATCTGCAGGTCCAGCCGGGCGAAGTGGTCGGCCTGATGGGCGACAACGGCGCCGGCAAGTCGACGCTGGTCAAGATCATCGCCGGCAATTTCCGCCCCAGTCACGGCGAGATCCGTTTCGCCGGCAATACGGTCCATTTCAACCGGCCGGTCGATGCTCGCGCCGTCGGCATCGAGGTCGTGTATCAGGACCTCGCGCTGGCGGACAATCTCACGGCCGCCGCCAACGTGTTCCTCGGCCGCGAGCTGAAGCGCAAATTCGGACCCGTCGCTCTGCTCGACCACAAGGCGATGGCGGCGCGCGCGCTGGAGCTGTTCGGCGAGCTGCGCTCGGAGACACGCCCCGACGATCTCGTCAGGCAGATGTCCGGCGGCCAGCGGCAGGCCGTCGCGATCGCGCGCACCCGGCTGTCCAATGCCCGGCTTGTCATGATGGACGAGCCGACCGCGGCGATCTCGGTGCGCCAGGTCGAGCAGGTGCTGGGCCTCATTCACCGGCTGAAGGAGCAAGGCGTCGCCGTGATGCTGATCTCGCACCGCATGCCCGATGTCTTCGCCGTGTGCGACCGCGTCATCGTCATGCGTCGCGGCGAGAAGCGGGCCGACAAGTCGATCCAAGAGACCTCTCCGGAGGAAGTCACCGCCCTCATCACCGGCGCGAAGGAGGCGGCGTGATGGCCATGCCCATGGAGTCCCCGATCAGCTTCACCAATGTCGGCAAGATCAGGTGGTGGCAGCGCGGCATCTTCGCCTCGCAGACCGGCTACGTCCTGCTCGCGCTGGCGCTGCTGCTGGTGATCATGCATTTCGCCAGCCCTTACTTCTTCACCCAAGGCAACATGCAGAACGTGGCGAAGAACTTCTCCTTCATTGCCATTGCGACGCTCGGCGTCACCTTCGTGATCATCACCGGCGGCATCGACCTGTCGGTCGGCTCCATGATGTGCTTCTCGGCCATGATCACCTCGATGGTGATGACCGAGCTGTCCGCGCCCGGCTCGCCATTGGTGCACATGGCCGCCGACGGCAAGACCGTGCTCGCCAATGTACCCGGCCTGATCCTGCTGGTGTCGGTCGTAGCCGGTCTCGGCGTCGCGCTGATCGCGGGCCTCGTCAACGGCTTCTGCATCGCGGTGCTCGGCCTGTCGCCCTTCGTGACCACGCTCGGCATGCTCTCGATCGTGCGCGGGCTCGGCTATGTCGTCTCGAACGGCCGTGGCAGCTTTCCGGGCGGGCCGGACGCCGATTATTTCTACGCAGCGACCTCGGGCGACGTGCTCGGCGTGCCGGTGCCGTTCATCTATCTCGTGATTCTCGCACTGGCGATGGCCGTGGTGCTGCACCACACTTCGTTCGGCCGCCATGTCTTCGCGCTCGGCGGCAACGAGAAGGCGGCGGAGTTGACCGGCATCCCGGTGGTCCGGGTGAAGATCGAGGTCTATGTCATCTGCGCGCTCGCTGCCGGCCTGCAAGGCATCATCATCTCGGGCTGGCTCGGGTCGGCGCCGGCCAACATGGCGACGTCCTACGAGCTCAACGTGATCGCGGCGGCCGTGATCGGCGGCGCCAATCTTGCTGGCGGCATCGGCGGCCCGCTCGGGGCGATCGTCGGCTGCGTGCTGCTGGAGGTGATCCGCAATGGGCTCGTACTGGCACAAGTCAGTTCCTACTGGCAGCAGACGCTGGTGGGCGTGATCATCATCCTGGCCGTGCTGGTCGACCGCATCCGCTCGCGGATGAGCTGAAATGACATCATCTCGGGAAGGCAAATAAAACGCCGCCTGTCCGCTTCCCGGCGCTTTCGAGAGGATAGGCACCAACAAGGATGGAGGAGACAATGAGGAAACTGCTTCTGGCCGGCATCGCCGTGGCAATGATGGCAACGCCGGCATTCGCCGCGAACTATCGCTTCGTCATCGTGCCGAAGGCGATGAACAATCCGTTCTTCGATTTCGCGCGCGACGGCTGCCTGAAGCGCGCCAAGGAACTCGGCAACATCGAGTGCATCTACAAGGGCCCGGTGGAGCACGAGCCTGCCACGCAAGCCCAGATCATCCAGGACTTCATCACGCAGAAGGTCGATGGTCTCGCCATCTCGGTCGCCGACGTCGCGGCCATGACCAAGTCGATCGAGGCGGCGACCGCCGCCGGCATTCCGGTCATCACCTTCGATGCCGACGCGCCGGGCTCCAAGCGCATCGCCTATATCGGCACCAACAACAAGGAGTTCGGCGTCGCGCTCGGCAAGCAATTGCTGAAGATGCGGCCTGACGGTGGCAAATACGCGATGGTCTCGGGCGGTCCCGGCGCCAAGAACCTCGCCGAGCGCGTCGACGGCGTGCGCGAGGCGTTGAAGGGCTCGAAATGGACCGAGGTCGCGGGCTCACCGACCTTCTGCAACGACGATCCCGCGCTCGCCGTCCAGCAGATGACCGACATGCGCACCGCAACGCCCGATCTCGCCGCCATCGTTCCGATCGGCGGCTGGCCGATGTTTGCCCCCGAAGGCTTCAAGGCCTTCGCCAGCAGGAACAAGAAGGACATCGATTCCGGCAAGTTCACGCTGGTCGTCGCCGATACGCTGAAGATGCAGCTCGAACTGCTGCGCGACGGCTATGCCAATGCGCTGGTCGGCCAGCGTCCGTTTGAGATGGGCGAGAAGGCGATGGACACGCTGCTTGCCATCAAGAAGGGCGAGAAGGTGCCGGAGATCGTCTATACCGGCCTTGACCTCGTGACCAAGGACAACGTTGCGCAGATGTTGAAGTAGGAGCGCTATCGGCCCCGGCGCTCCTGCATATCTCCCCGCTTGCGGTTCCCGCGAGCGGGGGTGATGATTGCTGGAAGCCAGACTGTTGGAAGGCGTGGAAATGAAACGGTCACGGCTCGGCGCTCTCGACGTCACCTCAATCGGGCTCGGGTCCGCCCCGCTCGGCGGATTGTTCGCCCCCGTCAGCGACGCCGATGCGCAAGCCACGATCGAACGCGCCTGGTCGCTCGGCGTCCGCTTCTTCGACACCGCGCCGCTGTACGGCTTCGGCCTCGCAGAGCGGCGGCTCGGTGCTTTTCTGCGGGAACAGCCGCGCGACTCCTACGTCATCTCGACCAAGGTGGGCCGCCTGCTGCGCGCACCAGATGGCGCGCACGGCGAGGACGAACACTACAAGGGCACACCGCGCGAGCGGCCGGTGTTCGATTTCAGTTACGACGGCGTGATGCGCTCGGTCCAGGAGAGCCTGGGTCGCCTCGGGCTCGACCGCGTCGACGTTCTGCTCGTGCATGATCCCGACGATCACCATGACGAAGCCGTCACGGGGGCCTTCCGTGCGCTCCAGCGCCTGCGCGAGGACGGCACCGTCAAGGCGATCGGTGCCGGCATGAACCAGTCGGAGATGCTGGTCCGCTTTGCCGAGGAGGTGCCGGTCGATGGCTTCCTGCTCGCGGGCCGCTACACGCTGCTCGACCAGGGCGCGCTGGCTGCGCTGTTTCCGCTCTGTCAGGCGAAGAACATCGGCATTCTGCTCGGCGGCATCTACAACAGCGGCATCCTGGCCAATCCGCACACCGGCGCAAAGTTCAACTATCAGGACGCCGATGCGGCGCTGGTTGAGCGCGCGCTGGAGCTTGACGCGCTCTGCCGCAAGCACGGCACCGAGCTGAAAGCCGCAGCTCTCCAGTTCTGCATGGCCCATCCGGCAGTGACGGTCGCCGTGATGGGCGCGCGCAACGCGGCCGAGGTAGCCGACAACATCGCGATGTCGGAGCTGGCGGTGCCGGCCGCGTTCTGGCAGGAGCTGCGTGCGCGGAAGCTCGTCGATACGCGCGCGCCGCTGCCGGCGGGAGCGTGAGGCATGATCATCGATGCCCACCAGCATTTCTGGGACCCGGTGCGCGCCGACTATCCCTGGATGGACGCGCCTGAACTCGCGCCGATCCGCCGCGCCTTCGGTCCGGCCGATCTCGCGCCGTTGCTCCAGGCAAGCGGCATCGAGGCCAGCATCGTGGTGCAATGCCGCTCCTCTCTGGAGGAGACCGAGGAGTTCTTGCGCGTCGCGCAGGCGAATTCCTTCGTCGTCGGTGTGGTCGGCTGGGCCGATCTGACCGATGGCGCGCTCGACGAAACGCTCGAGCGGCTGCGCGCTCTGCCGGGCGGGGACAAGCTCGTCGGTATCCGCCACCAGGTGCACGACGAGGCCGATCCTGATTGGCTGCGGCGCGAGGACGTCCAGCGCGGCCTTGCGGCTGTGTTCGCCCGCGATCTCACCTACGATTTACTCGTTCGCAGCCGCGAGCTGCCCGCCGCGATCGCAACCGCGCAGGCCTTCCCGGACGCGCGCTTCGTGCTCGACCACGCCGCCAAGCCGCCGATCGCCGAAGGCGGCAGCGCGGAATGGGTCGAGCTCATCGCCGCGCTGGCCGCGTGCGGCAATGTCTGGTGCAAGATTTCGGGATTGGCGACCGAAGCGGTCTGGGACAATTGGGATGCCGAACGCCTGTTTCCATTCGTCGCGCACGCCGCGAGCTGCTTCGGTGAGGACAGGCTGATCTTCGGCTCGGACTGGCCGGTGTGCCTGCTCGCCGGGAGCTACGGCGAGATCAAGACCGCGCTGGAGGATTGCCTGGCGAGGCTTGGCAGCCGTGTGCGGGACAAGGCTTTTGGTGTGAACGCCAAGGCTGCGTATCGGTTGGTGTCCCCGCTTAGAGCGCGATGAAATGAGGCTCGATCGCTGCAAAGACGAAGGTGCGCTCTCTCTCCCGCCTGCGCAGGACCATCGCATATGGGAGCGATGTTGCTTGTGGCCATCCTTCGAGACGCCCGCCGTTGGCTGGCCCTCAGGATGAGGACCAAGCGTGTTGGGCTGGTTTCAGCGCACACTGGTGCCACTCAGCCTCACCCTGAGGGACCGCGAAGCGGTCGTCTCGAAGGGCGAGGCGCGCGCTCGGATCTTTCAAAGCCCCATATGCGATTGGCCTGAGAGGGTCGGGGAGAGGGTGTTTCCGCAATGGGACAATCCCCTAGAGGAGAAAGCCCTCACCCGGCGCTTCGCGCCGACCTCTCCCGCAAGCGGGAGAGGTGAACGAGCCGCTCCGCGACTTTACTCCGACATCGGCTTGTCGGAGATGTCCCAGTCCTTGCCGGTGAAGGTGGAAATGAACAGCGTCTTCATCGGCGTGTAATTGTCGGGCGTGTAGCTGTAGGTGACGCCGTCGAGGAAGTATGGCGAATGAAAGCCGGCCAGCGTCGAGGCGTGCTTCAGCACGTTGGCGCGGGTGAGCTCGTCGCCGCAGCGTCGCAGGATCTCGCCCATGGTCACGGCCTGACCGTAGCCGGCGAAGGCGATGGTGTTGTCGGGATCGATCGCCGGCGTGTACTTCTTACGCAGCTCCTCGAACGCCATCACGTCCGGGTCCTTCTCCCATTTCGGCAGGCCGACCTCCTTGTTGTAGCGGATGGCGACGATGCCGGTGGCGTTCTCCAGGCCCGCGGCGTTGAGGATCGAGCGGCCGGTCGAGCCTGCCGACAGCAGCTGCAGCGGCTTCCAGCCGAGCTCGGCGACTTTCCGGATCGACTGCGAGGACGCCTTGCCCGTGGAGATGTTGTAGAAGACGTCGGCGCCCGACTTCGAGAGATTGATGAGCTGGGAATCGACGGTCGGCTCGGTGAGATCATAGGTCTGCTCCATGATCACCTGCGCAGTGCCGCCGGCATCGGCCAGCACCTTCTTGAACGGACCGAGGAAGTCGCGGCCGAAATCGTCGTTCTGGTAGAGGATGCCGACCTTGGCGTTCGGCTTCACGGCGACGACGTGCCGCGCCAGGATGCGGGCCTCGGTCGGATAGAGCGGCAGGCCCGCCATCGTCCATTTGAACTCTTTCGGGTTGTTCCACTTCGACGCGCCGGTGTTGAGCAAGAGCTGCGGCACGCCCTTGGAGTTCAGGTATTTGTGCACGGCGGTCTGCGGCGCGGTGCCGAGCGAGCCGTACAGTGCGAGCACCTCTTCCTGCTCGACCAGCCGCCGCGTGGCCTCGACGCATTTCGGCGCGCTGTAGGCGTCGTCCATGGTGAGGAACTTGACCTTGCGCCCGTTGATGCCGCCCTTCTCGTTCAGCATCTGGAAATAGGCTTCGCCGATGCGGCCGAGCACGCCGTAGAGCGAGCCGGGCCCGGAATGCGGCACGGTCTGCCCGATCTTGATCTCGGTGTCGCTGGCGCCGGCATCGTATTTCTTCTCCGCGGCCCAGACATACGGCGCGGGCAAGGTGGATGCGGCGATGGTGGCGAGCGCAGCAGCGCTGAAATCGCGCCGCGATGGATTCTTCGTCATTGTTTGTTTCTCCCTAGCGAGTCCATTGTGCTGGCATCGCAGCTCGGCTCGCAAGTGGGAAGTCGCCGCTTTGCGACGCAATGACGCTCAAAATCGCAAGGTGCCAGCGCCTAGACTCAAGTTTTCTCGGCGACGATGACGAGGCCGCTCACCGGCTCGTTGTTCTCGGTGCGCGGCGAGGCCGGCTCCAGGGTCAGCAGCTTCAAGCCGGCCCTGCCGATCGCACCACGGACATATTCCGCCGAGTGGGCATAACGCAGGCCCGCGCCGAGAACGATGCCGCTGCCGTCGTAGGTCTCCACCGTGAAGGCGAGCACGCCGCCTGGTGCGAGCACGCGCCTGGTTTCAGTGAGCACCGGCGCGAGATCGGAGAGATAGACGAACGCATCCGCAGCGACGACGAGGTTTGCGCTCGCGTCACTCTTGGTGCGTAATCCTTCGATCATGTCGGCGACTTCGAGCTCGGCATAAAGATTCGTCGCGCGCGCCTGCTTGATCATGCCGGGCGAGAGATCGATGCCGACGAAATGATCGACCTGCCTGGCGAAGGCCGCGGCTGCAAGTCCGGTGCCGCAGCCGAGATCGATGGTGCGTTTGAAGAAGGCCGGCTTCCTCGCTGCAACGCGCGCCGCCAGCACCGCCTTGAAGATCAGGCCAGGGGCGCGGTAGCCGAGGTCGTTGACCAGCACGTGCTCGAAGCGCGGCGCGTACTGGTCGAACAGCGCCTGCACATAGGCCTTGGGCATCTCCGCCATTTCGGTGTCGCCAAGCCGTATCAGGTGCAGGCCGGCGCCGTGCTGATCCTCAGGATCGGACTCGCGCGCTTTCCGGAACGCCGCGATCGCCTTGTCGCGTTCGCCGAGCTGCTGGCGGATCTCGCCGAGCGTGAACCAGGCCGAGGTGAAGTTCGGTGCTAGCTCGATGGCCTGCTCGATCAGATCGGCCGCCGCGGCCAGATCGCCCTTGAGCTGGAGGTCGCGCGCGAACTCGAAGCGACGGTCGGCCATGAGGTCGCCGGAGGACTGGAACAGGCGGAGCGGCATTGGAACTATCTCGTCAAAACGAGGACTCTTTAAGAGGATGAATGCGCGGGTCAAGCGCGCAGGACAGCTTAATTTGGAGCGGCTGCCTCCTATATGTCTCACATGCGTCCCCAAGACATCCTGCTGCCAGTTGCCGCCGGCCTGTGCTGCAAGCCCGGCGGCTTCCATATCGACCCTGTCCGTCCCGTGGAGCGGGCCGTAATTACCCACGGCCATTCCGATCATGCCCGTGCCGGCCATGGCGCCGTGCTGGCGACGCAGGAAACGATCGACATGATGCGGCTGCGCTACGGCGAAAATTTCGCCGGATCGACGCAAGCCATCCGCTATGGCGAGGAGGTCCGGCTCGGCGAGGTCAAGGTCAAGTTTCATCCGGCCGGCCATGTGCTCGGCTCGGCGCAAATCGCGGTGACCTGCAAGGATACCTGCATCGTCGCCTCGGGCGACTACAAGGACGCGCCCGACCCCACCTGTGCGCCGTTCGAGCTGGTGGCCTGCGACGTCTTCATCACCGAGGCAACCTTCGGCCTGCCGGTGTTCCGGCATGGCGATGCGAGCGCCGAGGTCAAAAAGCTGCTTGCCTCCGTCGCGCTGTTTCCGGAACGCGCGCATCTCGTCGGCGCCTATTCGCTCGGCAAGGCACAGCGCGTGATCAAGCTGATCCGTCAGGCCGGTTACGACGCGCCGATCTATCTGCACGGCGCCATGGAGAAGATCACGTATTACTATCAGAGCCGCGGCATCGAACTCGGCGAGCTCAGGCCGGCGAAGGGCATGAAGAAGGCGGCGCTCGCCGGCACCATCACCTTGGCGCCGCCCTCGGCGACGTCTGACCTCTGGACGCGGCGCTTTCCCGATCCCGTCACCGCGTTCGCCTCGGGCTGGATGCGGGTGCGCGCCCGCGCGCGGCAGCGCGGCGTCGAACTGCCGCTGGTGATCTCCGACCATGCCGATTGGGACGGCCTCACCGCCACCATCGGCGCGACCGGCGCAGGCGAGATCTGGGTCACCCACGGGCAGGAAGATGCGCTGGTGCATTGGTGCCGGAGCAAGGGCCTGAAAGCGCAGCCGCTCGATCTCGTCGGCTATGGCGATGAGGAAGAGGGCGAGGCCCAGCTTCAAGGCGAGGGCGAGGCATGAACCGCTTCGCCGAACTCCTGGACCGGCTCGCCTACGAGCCCGGCCGCAACAACAAGCTGCGCCTGATCACCGGCTATTTCCGCGAGACCGGCGATCCCGACCGCGGCTACGCGTTGGCCGCGCTGACCGGGGCGCTCAGCTTCAAGCACGCCAAGCCCGCGCTGATCCGCGATCTCATCGCATCGCGCACGGACGAGGTGCTGTTCGGTTTGAGCTACGACTATGTCGGCGACCTCTCCGAGACGGTGGCGCTGATGTGGCCGAAGACGGCGCTCGCCGCCCACAACAACCCACCGCCCCCGACGCTCACCGAGGTCGTCACGACGCTGCGCACGCTCGGCAAGAGCGAGCTGCCGAGGCAGCTCGAGCGCTGGCTCGACGAGCTCGACGAGACCGGTCGCTGGGCGCTCTTGAAGCTCGTCACCGGCGCACTGCGCATCGGCATTTCCGCGCGCCTTGCCAAGACCGCGGCCGCCGCGCTCGGCGACAAGGACCCGCATGAGGTCGAGTTGGTCTGGCCTGGCCTTGCACCGCCCTATCTCGAGCTGTTCGCCTGGCTGGAGGGGCGCGCAGACAAGCCGATCAATCGCGACCCCGCGCCGTTCCGTCCCGTGATGCTCGCGCATGCGATCGAGAACAGCGATTTCGCCGCGCTCGATCCCGCCGACTACATCGCCGAATGGAAATGGGACGGCATCCGCGTGCAGGCGGTGGCGGGCCGCGACGAGCGCGGGCACATCACGGCGCGGCTCTATTCGCGCACCGGCGAGGACATCACGGGGAGCTTTCCGGATCTCGTGCCGTCGCTGCGCCTGCCCGGCGCGATCGACGGCGAGCTTCTGATCCTGCGCGAGGGCCGCGTGCAGAGTTTCAACGTCCTGCAGCAGCGGCTCAATCGCAAGGTCGTCTCCCCGAAGCTGATCAAGGAGTTTCCCATTCACTTGCGCGCCTACGATCTGCTCGGCGACGACGAGAACGATATGCGCGAGCTGCCTTTTGCCGAGCGGCGCGAGCGGCTGGAAATCTTCATCAGAAAGCTCGACGATTCCCGCATCGATCTGTCGCCCACCATTGCCTTCACGAGCTGGGAGGCGCTGACCGCCGTGCGCGCGGATCCCGCGAGCGCCGGCGCCGGCGAGGATGCGGATGCCGTCGAGGGCGTCATGCTGAAGCGGCGCGATGCGCCTTATTTGCCGGGGCGGCCGAAGGGCCAGTGGTGGAAGTGGAAGCGCGACCCGCACATCATCGACGCCGTGCTGATGTACGCACAGCGCGGCCACGGCAAGCGTTCGTCCTACTATTCCGACTACACCTTCGGTGTGTGGACCGCGCGCGATAGCGGCGACGAGCTGGTGCCGGTCGGCAAGGCGTATTTCGGCTTCACCGACGAGGAGCTGTTGCAGATCGACCGTTTCGTCCGTCGCAACACCACGGAAAAGTTCGGCCCGGTTCGCCATGTCGTTCACGAGCCGGACCAGGGGCTGGTGCTGGAGGTCGCCTTCGAGGGCCTGCAGCGCTCGCCGCGCCACAAGTCCGGCGTCGCCATGCGCTTCCCCCGCATCAGCCGCCTGCGCTGGGACAAGCCGCCACGGGAAGCAGACAGGCTGGAGACGCTGGAGAAGATGCTGAAGGGCGAGGCGGCGGAGATCGAGGTGTGAGGCTCGATGCGCGCCAAGACAACGGTCCGCTCCCTCTCCCGCTCGCGGGAGAGGGTTGGGGAGAGGGATGTCTCCGCGGTGGGATTATCAAGAGTACCCCCTAGAGGAGAAAGCCCTCACCCGGCGCTACGCGCCGACCTCTCCCGCTCGTGGGAGAGGTGACGCGCCCACGGCCAGCAGCGCGCCACAACAGACGCGCGCGTATGCCCGAATTAAACTCCGGTAACCCGATTGACGGCCCCTTGCGGGTTCCCCATGTCCCTCGCCGTGCCTATAATGGGCTCGAATCCGCTTCGGGAGTTTGCGATGGTCCAAGACGTCAGAGATTTGCCGGCCGGCCGCAGCGACGGCCTGCACCGCTTTCTCGGCGGCTCGCCGCTGGCCGTCGCGTTCCGGCTGGTGCTGCTCTCGATCCTGGTCGGCGTCGTGCTGGCGGCGATCGGGTTCGATCCCTGGAACATCCTCTACAGCATCCGCCTCTTGTTCCAGCGTCTTTGGGATCTCGGCTTCGACACCGTGAACTGGCTGTGGCGCTACTTCCTGCTCGGCGCGGTCATCGTGATCCCGATCTGGCTGCTGTCGCGCGTGTTCGGCGCGCCGCGCGGCCGGTGAGGATTTGGGAGCTCGCAGCCGATGCAATTGCGTTTCGTCGGCTGCGGTGACGCCTTCGGCTCCGGCGGCAGGCTCAACACCTGCTTCCACGTCTCCGGGCGCGAGGCCAGCTTCCTGATCGATTGCGGCGCGTCGGCGCTGCCGGCGCTGAAGCGTCTGGAGATCGCTTGCGACGAGATCGATCTCGTCCTCATCACGCATTTCCACGGCGACCATTTCGCCGGGCTGCCGTTCCTCCTGCTCGACGCGCAATTCTCGCGGCGGACGCGGCCGCTCACGATCGCGGGCCCGCAAGGCATCGAGCGGCGGCTGCGCGAGGTGATGGAGGCGCTATTCGAGCACTCCTCGAAGACCAGGCAGCGCTTCGAGCTTGATGTCGTCGAACTCGCCCCCGGGCAGAGCCGGATCTTCGGCGCGGTGACGGTGACGCCCTATCCGGTGGTGCACGGCGAATCCGGCGGACCTTTCCTGGCCTACCGCGTCGAGGCCGGGGGTCGCACGCTAGCCTACAGCGCCGATACCGAATGGACGGAGACGCTCATTCCGCTGGCGCATGGCGCGGACCTTTTCATTGCCGAGGCCTATATGTACGAGAAGGTGGCCAAGAACCATCTCAGCCTGAAGACCTTGGAAAAGCACTTGCCAGCAATCGGCGCAAAACGTCTCGTCCTCACCCATATGAGCGACGACATGCTGTCGCGCCTGGGTGAGGTCGAGCACCTCGCCGCCGAAGATGGCATGGTGCTCGTGTTCTGACATGCACGCGCCGGTTCATCCCAGGATCAGCTCCCGACAAGTGTTCGCCATTGCCGGACCGGCCATGGTCGCGAACTTGACCACGCCGCTGATCGGGGTGGTCTCGACCACCGCGATCGGGCGGCTCGATGATGCCGCGCTGCTTGGCGGCGTCGCGATGGCCTCGATCATCTTCGACTGCCTGTTCTGGCTGTTCGGCTTCCTGCGCATGAGCACGCTGGCGTTTACCGCGCAGGCGCTCGGTGCCGGCGAGACGCGGGAGCAGACCGTGATCCTGGTGCGCGGCTTCATCGTCGCCGGCCTGATCGGGCTCGCGCTGATCGTGCTGCAACTTCCGCTCGCCGGCGTGCTGTTCGACCTGATGGGTGGCAGCGACGGCGTGACGCGGGCCGCCAAGACCTACTTCATGATCCGGATCTGGTCCTCGCCGTTCGCGTTCGCCAACTACGTCATCCTCGGCTGGCTGGTGGGACAAGGCCGTGCCAATCCGGCGCTTGCGCTGCAGGTCGTCATCAACCTCGTCAACATGGCGGCGACGATTTTGCTGGTGCTGGTCTATGACACCGGCATCGCCGGCGCAGCGATCGCCGCGCTGCTGTCGGAGACATCAGGCTTCGTGCTCGGCCTGATCGTGTGCCGACGCTTCGCCGCCGGTGGCTTCGCCGTCCCCCGTGCAACGCTGTTCGACCGCGAAAAGCTGATGCGGCTGCTGGCGGTGAACACCGATATCCTGATCCGCACAGCGGCGCTGATCGCCGTGTTCCTGTTCTTCACCGCCAAGGGCGCGCGCGCCGGCGACGTGACGCTGGCGGCGAACTCCGTTCTCAACAATTTCCTGCTGGTCAGCGCCTTCTTCCTCGACGGCATCGGCAACGCGGCCCAGCAACTCTGCGGCCGCACGCTGGGGGCACGCGACGCAAAAGGTTTCCTGGATTCCACCCGACTGGTGCTGCTGTGGGGACTCGGCTTCGCGATTGTCGTCTCGGTGCTGTTCGCGCTGTTCGGTCCCAACCTGATCAATGTCATGACGGCCAGCGAGGAAGTTCGCCGTGCTGCGCGCGAGTTCCTGCCGTTCATCGTGCTGGCGCCGATCCCCGGCGTGTTCGCGTTCGGCTTCGACGGCATCTATGTCGGCGCCACCTGGGCGCGCGAGATGCGCAATCTGATGCTGGCCTCGCTCGCGATCTTCTTCGGCGTCTGGCTGGCGCTGCAATCCCTCGGCAACACCGGGCTGTGGTGCGCGCTGATCGCGTTCTACGTCGCGCGCGGTGGCCTGCAAGGTGCGAGATACCAGGCGCTGTATCGGGCGACGTTCTCGAGACCGTAGGCGAGCGCTGCGAGGAAATGTTCATGTCCCGGACGCGCTGCAGCGTGAAACGCTGCTGCGCAGAGCCGGGACCCAGAGCGCCGCCACATGGGCCCCGGCTCTGTAGCGCACCACGCCGAAGTCGGCGCGCTGCGCTGCGTCCGGGGCACTGGAAGGGCCTCACACCCCCGGCCAGTCTTCCGCGGTCAGCGTCGCGGCATCGGCGCCGACGATCTCGGACAGCGAATCCCGCCCGGTGCGGAGCAGCGTCGAGGTGAGGTCGCGCTTGATCTCGTCGACGAGACCGAGGCCCTTGTAAACCAGCGACGAATAGAGCTGGATCAGGCTGGCGCCGGCGCGGATCTTGGTCAGCGCGGCGCCACCGGAGTCCACGCCGCCGACGCCGATCAACGGGAACGCGCCCTCGACACGGACATAGGTCTCAGCGACCATGCGCGTCGACAGACGGAATAGCGGCCGCCCGGACAGGCCGCCTTGCTCCTTCGCCCGGGTCTGCTCCCGCAGCGTGCTCGGCCGCGCGATCGTGGTGTTGGACACGATCATGCCGTCGACGCGGCGCGAGCGCGCGACTTGCACGACGTCGTCAAGCTGGGCGAGGCTGAGATCCGGAGCGATCTTGAGCAATACCGGCGTGTCGCCGGCCTTCTGCCTGACGCGCTCGCGCGCGTCGATCACGCGCGCGAGGAGCTCGTCGAGCAGTGCGCCTTCCTGGAGATTGCGCAGGCCGGGCGTGTTCGGCGAGGAGACGTTGACCGTGAAATAGCTCGCCACCGGCGCGAAGGTCTCGATCAGCTTGACGTAATCGGCGACGCGATCGGGCGAATCCTTGTTGGCACCGACATTGACGCCGACGATGCCGCCGTGCTGCGCCCGCGCAGCGAGCCGGCGCAGTGCGACGTCCGCGCCGTCGTTGTTGAAGCCCATGCGGTTGATGATGGCCTCGTCGCGTTCGAGCCGGAACAGCCGCGGCCGCGGGTTGCCTTCTTGCGGCTTCGGCGTCACCGAGCCGATCTCGACGAAGCCGAAGCCGAGCCGCAGCAGCGCGTCCGGCACCTCGGCGCTCTTGTCGAAGCCGGCCGCCATGCCGATGGGATTGGGAAAGTTGAGCCCGAAGGCGCGCACCGCGAGCTTGGGGTCATCGGCGCGCGGCTTGGTCGGCGGCAGGAAGCGCAGGCCCTGGATCGCGAGGCGATGGGCGTCCTCGGGGTCGAGCCAGCGCAGCACCGGCAGCGAAAAGGCGTCGAACGCGCGGATCACGGAGCAAGCTCCGGAACGTCGTGTCCGCCGTCGGAGCGCATGCTGAGGTTCATCACGCCGATCACTGCGCCGAGATCGAGTTCGCCATAGAGATGCGGAAACAGCTCGTCATTGCGCGAGCGCTCCCAGCGCAGCTCGCTGCCGAGTGCATCGCCGTCAACCTCGACCAGGAACAGCGCGCGTTGCCCGAAATAGTGCTTGCGCAGGGTCTCGGAAAGCTGGGGCGCGGTCGAGAAATGGATGAAACCGTCGCGCGCATCGTCCGCGCTGCCCCGGTAGACACCCTGCCGTTCCGCCTCGCGCCAGGCCGAGGCCGGACAGATTTTGTAGATCTTGACCACCGCTACCGCAGCCTTGTTTGTTCTTTGAGTCTTTTGAGTTTTTTGGTCTCTCGCGGGTCCTTCAAACCCGGCCGCGACCGTAAAGGCCGCCCCTTCCGAACTCAAGACCTCAAGCCTTACCGTTCCGGTGAAATCGGGGCGGAAAGGCTCCAGGTTGTTGTTTTGACATGTCTTCTCGAGGCGAACCGGTACCCGCTTCGCTTGTAGACGCTGTCGTCCGCCGCCTCTTGCGCGGAAAACGGAAAACCGCTTGATTTGAGGATAGTTTTCCTGAGTTGCGACGGGCTAGACCTTCCATGGTCGGACAGGCCAAAGCGCAGAGGATGCTGACTCACGACCAGATCTGGGCCGCGCTGGATCGGTTGGCGGCGCGCGCCGGACTGTCGCCCTCGGGCCTTGCCAAGCGTGCCGGGCTCGACCCCACCACCTTCAACAGGTCCAAGCGCGTCACCGCCGACGGCCGCGAGCGCTGGCCCTCGACCGAATCGATCGCGAAGGCGCTGGCTGCGGCCGGCGCCTCGATC
This sequence comes from Bradyrhizobium sp. FW305-F6, assembly GCF_058782905.1. Taxonomy (NCBI): domain Bacteria; kingdom Pseudomonadati; phylum Pseudomonadota; class Alphaproteobacteria; order Hyphomicrobiales; family Nitrobacteraceae; genus Bradyrhizobium; species Bradyrhizobium sp. FW305-F6. The sequence continues at coordinate 1,671,971 of NZ_JBYSYD010000002.1, read as the reverse complement.
GACAGCTTTGCGAAGTTGATCGACGGTGATGGCGCCGGCGACGGCCGCTCGGTCCCGTTGCTCGGCTTCGCGCAGGCCGGGGCGAGCGGCGCTTTCGACGAGGTCGGCCTTCCCTCCGGCAGGAGCTGGACCGCGATCGCGCTTCCCGCCACCGAGGATAGCCGCGCCTTTGCGCTGAGGATTTCCGGCAATGCGCTCGCACCGGTCTATCGCGACGGTGACATCGTACTGGTTTCGCCCGGCGCGCCCAAGCGCAAAGGTGATCGCGTGCTGGTGAGGAGCAAAGCGGGCGAGCTGACGATCGCAACGCTGAAGCGCCGTACCGCAAAGGCGCTGGAGCTGCAGTCGCTCGGTGCATCGCAGTCCGTGCGATCCATTGCGTCGGGCGAAGTGGCGTGGATCGCGCGAATCGTGTGGACGAGCCAGTGATGATGACCCGTGCGGCTTTGTGATCCGCATTTCTGCGGGCCGCATTTCGTCCCGATCTCCATTGCGACTCACCGGCCCTCTCGCATAGGTTCCGGCAGATACTACGGCTTCCGGCTTTATTTTAGGGGAATACGATGAATCGCCGTCACGCATTGAAGGCCCTGGCGGGTCTTGCACTATGTCCGCTCTGCAAGCCGGCCTTCGCCGCCGAAGGCACGCATTGGAGTTATGAGGGCGCCGGCGGTCCGGCCAAGTGGGGCGATCTCGATGCGGCCAACAAGGCCTGCGCGGTCGGCGCGCAACAGTCGCCGATCGACATCGAGGGGTCGATCAAGTCGCAATTGCCTGTTCTCAAACTGAACTGGGGCAGGAGCGCCGACACCATCGTCAACAACGGGCACACGATCCAGCTCAACTTCGCCGAAGGCAGCAGCTTGATGCTCGGCAACGTCAAGTACAAGCTGCTTCAGGTGCACTTCCATCGCCCGAGCGAGCACATGATCGGCGGCAAGAATTTCCCGATGGAGGCGCATTTCGTCCATCGCAACGACGCCGGTGGGCTCGCCGTGGTCGGCGTGCTGATGGCCGAGCGCAGGCCCAACCCGGCGTTCAGCAAGATCGTCAGGACCATGCCCGCGGCGGAAGGCCCCGCGGTGAAGGCCGATGCAGGCATCGATCCGCACGCCCTGCTGCCAACGAAGCTGAGCTACTACCGTTATCCCGGGTCGCTGACGACGCCGCCCTGCTCGGAAGTAGTCGAATGGCTGTTGCTGACCACCCCCATCCAGGTGGCAGCAAGCGATGTCGCCTCGTTCGCAAAGCTCTATCCGATGAACGCGCGCCCGGTTCAGAAGGACAACCGGCGCTACGTGCTGCGCTCGATCTGAGCGGCGTCACTCCGCTGCTTCGCCAAAGTAGTCGATGTCATTCCCCGCGAAGGCGGGGAATCCAGTACGCCGCGGCCTTTCGATTCATGACCACTGCCGCGGCGTACTGGATCGCCCGGTCAAAGCCGGGCGATGACAGAGGAAGCGCGCTCACGCGCTCCTTGCCAGCGCGCCGTCGATCATGTTGACCGCGTTCTGCACGCCATACACCGCGACAAAGGAGCCGAAGCGCGGGCCCTTTTCCTGGCCGAGCAGCACCTGGTAGAGCATGTTGAACCAGTCCAGCGTCACGCCGGGGCGGCCGTCCTTGCCCTTCTTGACCTGGTCGAGGAACGGCTCGCGGCGGCCGATCTCGTAGACGACGTTCTGGATGTCCTCGGCCGAGGCGTCCGGCGCGAGCTGCGACAGCGCATCGCGCAGATCCTGGAGTGCCGCGCGTTCTGTGTCGGTGGGCACGCGGAACTGCTTCGTCGGCGCGACGAAGTCGCGATAGTAGTTGATGGCGTAGCCGACCATCGCATCCAGCTTCGGATGCGTTTGTGGGCTCACGCCGGGCCGATAGCGGCCGATGAAGCCCCACAGCGTCTCGGCGTTCTCCGCGTTCGACGACGACACCAGCGTCAAGAGCAACTGGAAGGTGACGGGCATGTCGCCCTTCGGCGGCTTGCCGGTGTGGATGTGCCATACCGGATTGCCGAGCTGCTGCTTGCCGTCCTGCTTGGGAAAGCCGTCGAGGAACTGCTGGTAATCGTCGACGTTGCGCGGGATGACGTCGAAATACAGCCGCTTGGCCGCCTTCGGCTCGCGATACATGAACAGCGACAGCGATTCCGGCGAGGCGTAGCGCAGCCATTCGTCGATGGTGAGGCCGTTGCCCTTCGACTTCGAGATCTTCTGGCCCTTCTCGTCGAGGAAGAGCTCGTAGTTGAAGCCTTCGGGCGGAGTTGCGCCGAGCGCCCTGGCGATCGCGCCGGAGAGCTTGACCGAGTCGATGAGATCCTTGCCTGCCATTTCGTAGTCGACGCCGAGCGCGACCCAGCGCATCGCCCAATCGGCCTTCCACTGACACTTGACGTTGCCGCCGGTGACGGGCGTTTCGACCTCCTGGTTCGTATCAGGATCGACATAGGTCACCGTGCCGGCCGCGACGTCGCGGCTGATCATCGGCACCTGTAGCACGACACCGGTCGTCTTGCTGATCGGCAGGAACGGCGAATAGGTCGCGCGGCGATCGGGGCCGAGCGTCGGCAGGATGATCTCCATCACCTTGTCGTAGGCGGCGAGCATCTTCAGCAGCGTCGCGTCGAAGCGGCCCGACGTGTAGTAGTCGGTCGAGCTCGCGAACTCGTAGTCGAAGCCGAAATGATCGAGGAAGGCGCGCAGCCGCGCATTGTTGTGGTGGCCGAACGATGGGTACTCATTCGAGAACGGATCCGGCACGCGCGTCAGCGGCTTGCCGAGGTGTTCAGCCAGCATCTCCTTGTTGGGCACGTTGTCCGGCACCTTGCGGAAGCCGTCCATGTCGTCGGAGAAGGCGAGCAGGCGGGTCTTGATCTTGTCCTCGGTGAGCACGCGGAAGGCGTGGCGCACCATCGAGGTGCGCGCGACCTCGCCGAACGTGCCGATATGCGGCAGTCCGGACGGACCGTAGCCGGTCTCGAACAGCACCTCGTCCTTCGGGTTCTTCTTCAGCCGCGCGACAATGGCCTTCGCCTGCTCGAACGGCCAGGCGTTGGATTGTTCGGCGAGCGCACGCAAATCGCTCGGGTTCGCGGCTAGATCGATAACGGACATCAGGGGCCTCCGGGCCGCGGAAAATAGCGATTTCCGGGCCAAATGCAATTTTGCGGGCGCTATTGCCTCTTGCACCGTCATTGCGAGCCAACGGGCCCGCGCAGAGCGCGACCCGATGACAGGCTCCGCGAAGCAATCCAGGCTGCTTCTGCGGCGACAGTCTGGATTTCTTCGTCGCAAGGGCTCCTCGCAATGACGGCGGAAGGAGCAACGACGATGGCTAGAACGGGCTCACCGAGAAATACCGCAGCCACAGATCGGTGTAGCGGCCTTTCTCCCAGACGCGGAACATCGCCCAGTTCAGGGCCTGGCGCAGCACGTCGTTGCCCTTGCGCACGGCGATGCCGATGCCTTCCCCGAAGAAGCGGCTCTCGACGAAGGGACCGCCGGAGAAGGCGCAGCAATCGCCGGAATCCGTGCCGTTGATCCAGAACGCCAGCGAGATGGCATCGCCGAAGATGAAATCGACCTCGCCCTTGCGCAAAGCTGCGCGCAACGCATCGTCATTGGGATAGGCATGCAACTCGGCGTCGGTGAACATCGCCTTCAGATACGCCTCATGCGCGGAGCCGGCGACGACGCCGACCTTCTTGCCCTCGAGATATTCGGGCCGGATCTCCGGCATCACCGCGTCCTTGCGCGAGACGAAGCGCGCCGGCACGCGGTAATAGGGATCGGTGAAGTCGACGCGGGCGCGCAGCTGCGGGCTCACCGCCATCGAGGCGATGATGGCATCGCCCCGGTTGGAGGTGAGCGCGTCGACCAGCGTCTCGAAGCGGCGCATCTGCACCGTGCAGGTGACCTTGATCTCCTCGCACAGCGCGCGGGCGAAATCGACGTTGAAGCCGGCCGGGTTGCCGTCGGCACCAGTGAAGTTGAACGGCGGATAGTCGGTCTCGGTCAAAAAGCGGATCACGGTCAGGCGCGACAGGTCCGGCCGTTCGGGGCGCCGCCTTGGGTCCCAGAACCCGGGGACGGCCTGCGGGGCGGCCTGAGGCACAACCTGCGGCGTGGCCTGAGGGGCCGCCGGGGCCTGCTTGGCGGGGGCTTGCGCGCCCGCCTCGGTGAGGCCGCCGAGCAGGCAAAGGCTGGCCGCCAGCCCCGCCAGCAAGCCACGGGCAGATTTGGACGATTTCGCCTGTTGCGATGGAGCCATCGGCTGGGAATGAAAGAATTTGGTTGGGATCGGAGGGCGTTATAGACCATCCCGCCGGGAACGCGAGCGCCGATTGTGGCCAAGGTGAAGCTCACTCCGCCGTCAAGGCCGGCCATGACGACAGAGAAGCAGCCGCGCGCGGCCGAGGCCTTCAAAGATACTTCTTCAGATCCGCCGCCGCCTCTTCAGGCGTGCGCTTCAGGTTGAAGGGCGAGACGAACCTCCCCTCGCGGTCCATCAGATAGATCAGCGCGGTGTGGTCCATGGTGTAGTCGCCGTCCTTGGTCGGGATCTTCTTGGCATAGACCCGGTAGGAGCTGATGACCTTGGCGGTCTCGGCGGGATCGCCGGACAGGCCCTGAAGATGCGGGTCGAAGCTCGACAGATAGTCCTTCATCGCGGCCTGCGTGTCGCGCTCGGGATCGACCGAGATGAAGATGGCATTGACCTTGTCGGCATCCTTGCCCATCGCGCGCAGCACTTCCGAGATCTCGAACAGCGAGGTCGGGCAGACGTCGGGGCAATGGGTGTAGCCGAAGAAGATCAGGGTCGGCTTGCCCCTCAGGCTCTTGTCCGTGACGGCCTTGCCGTTCTGGTCGGTCAGCTGGAATGGCCCGCCGATCGCGGCCGGCTGCGCCACCTTGCTGACCCCTCCCATGGCCCAGAACATGATCAGCAGCCCGGCAACGAGGCTTGCGGCGAAGGCGGTCGCGATCACCAGCGGACGGGTGGCGGAGCTCATGGGCGGAAAACTTCCTGTCGCGGTCAGAAGCAGGCGGCCAGGCCGGTCCTGATCATTTCGAAGAACACCTGGCTGCCGTAGTGGAACCAGAGCGCCAGCGCTCCAGTCACGGCGAGACCGCCGATGACTGCGCCAGCCCACAGCAGCACGAATGGCATCCGGCCGGCATTGGGCGAATTGTCCGATAGTCGATGCGCTGGATGCAGTGGTCGAGCCATGACGACGATCGGGGCGAAGGCCCCGGTTCCCAGGCTTTCAGATAGGCTTTGCCCCGCCTGCCGGCAAGACGCCGCCGGCAGGGGGAAAAGACTTCCGTCAGGCCACGAAGATCAGTGCAGCAGCTGGCCGCGGGCGGATTCGAGTGGCTCCGCCTGCGGGAGCGATCGCCGGGCCGGCTTGGCCGTCGAGGCCTGTGCGTCCATGTAGCAGGGCTTGTACATGGCCTCGAGCTGCTTGCCCTTCAGGAAAAGCATGCGGTGGGTGAGTCCGCCCCGCTGGCCGATCCAGCGCTTCACCTGCGACGGATACATCGCATAGAGCATCTGGGTTGCTTCGGGATTGGTGACGGCGCGGCCATTGGCGCCGAAATCCCAGGCGGCGTGGAAGCCGAGCGTCGCATGCGAGGTCACGCAGATCCGGTCGTGCGGAATGGCACCGAGGACGATGGTGCAGGCCGAGGCACAGAGGCCGTCGATGATGACGGTTTCGCCTGATTGCCTGAGGTCCTGGTATTTGTCGACGTAGGTTCCAATCCGGCCGCCGCGGTCATCCGCGATCCGAACCACCGCGTGAGAAGCCCCCATGCCCGCGATCAGGAGAACCGACGCAAGCAACCCCGTCAGAAACCTCATTGTCCCCCGCCCCAGTCGAATTCGAATCTGCGTGTCAGGTGGTGATGCACGGCTAGCGTCGGTCGTAACCGAGGTTTTGTCTAGGCAGGCTGGCCGCCTCAAAACAAATTCAAATCCAGTGTTGCGTCCGCGCTGCACCCGGCCGGTCTCTTTCCCGAAGTGGAACAAGTTAACGAGGTCTTACGGATCATACTCTTGATCTCAGTTGCAACCGCTGGCTTCAATCCGGGCAATTACAGGGTGGAGGGGGGAACGCATGGCTGAAGAAACGGACGTCATCGTCGTCGGCGCGGGGCTGTCGGGCCTGGTGGCGGCCACCGAGATTGCCGACGCAGGCAAGCGCGTGATCGTGGTCGACCAGGAAGGCGAGCAGTCGATCGGCGGTCAGGCATTCTGGTCGTTCGGCGGATTGTTCCTGGTCGATTCGCCGGAGCAGCGCCGGCTCGGCATCAAGGACTCCTTCGACCTCGCCATGCAGGACTGGCTCGGCACCGCCGGCTTCGACCGCGACGAGGACTTTTGGCCCCGCCAATGGGCGGAGGCCTATGTCGCCTTCGCGGCCGGCGAGAAGCGCAGCTGGCTGCGCGCGATGGGCCATCGCTTCTTTCCCGTGGTCGGATGGGCCGAGCGCGGCGGTTACGATGCGATGGGCCATGGCAATTCCGTGCCGCGCTTTCACGTCACCTGGGGCACCGGCCCGGGTATCGTCGAACCGTTCGAGCGCCGCGCGCGCGGGGCGGTGAAGAGCGGCCGGCTCGTGTTCAAATTCCGTCACCGCGTCGATGCGCTATCCCTCACCAACGGCACGGTGGATGGCGTCAGCGGCGCCGTCCTCGCGCCTGACAATGTCGAGCGCGGCAAGAGCTCCTCGCGCAGCGTGATCGGCGAGTTCGCGTTGAAGGCGCAGGCCGTCATCGTCGCCTCCGGCGGCATCGGCGGCAATCACGAGCTGGTGCGGCAGAACTGGCCGCAGCGGCTCGGCACGCCGCCAAAGTTCATGATCTCCGGCGTTCCCGAGCATGTCGACGGCCGCATGATCGGCATCACGGAAAAGACCGGTGCGCGGCTGATCAACCGCGACCGCATGTGGCACTATGTCGAGGGCATCCAGAACTGGAATCCCATCTGGCCGCGCCACGGCATCCGTATCCTGCCCGGCCCGTCCTCGATGTGGTTCGACGCCACCGGCACGCGGCTGCCGGCACCGCTGTTCCCCGGCTCCGACACGCTTGGCCAGCTCAAATACATCATGTCGACCGGCTACGACTATTCCTGGTTCATCCTGACCCAGAGCATCATCAAAAAGGAGTTTGCGCTGTCGGGCTCGGAGCAGAACCCCGATCTCACCGGCAAGAGCTGGCGCATGACCCTGCGCCGCGCCACCAACAAGGGCGCGCCGGCGCCGGTGGAGGCGTTCAAGAGCTATGGTGTCGACTTCATCGTGCGCGACAAGCTCGAGGACCTCGTTGCCGCCATGAACAAGCTGGCCGGCAGCGACCTGCTCAAGCTCGACCATATCAGGATGCAGATCGAGGCACGCGACCGCGAGATCGCCAACCCTTACGTCAAGGACGCGCAGGTGATGAACATTCACAATGCGCGCCGCTATATCGGCGACAAGCTGATCCGCACCGCATCGCCGCACCGCATCCTCGATCCCGCGCATGGGCCGCTGATCGCGGTGAAGCTCAACATCCTTACCCGCAAGACGCTGGGCGGCTTCGAAACCGACCTCGACTCCCGCGTGTTCGGCGAGGAGGGCAGCGTCATTCCCGGCCTCTACGCCGTCGGCGAAGCCGCCGGCTTCGGCGGCGGCGGCGTGCATGGCTATCGCTCGCTGGAAGGTACCTTTCTCGGCGGCTGCCTGTTCTCGGGCCGCAATGCCGGCCGCGCCGCAGCGAAGGCGGTGGGCTGATTTGTCGCGAATGGCGCATGCATCGTTTCAGATGCATGCGCGCCTGGGGTGGCAGAGCGCGAGGTGCTGGGCTAGACAGGGCCGCCATTCCAGTGAGGAGATCCCCAATGAGCATCCAGCGTTTCGAAACCGGCCCGCGCATGAGCCAGGTCGTCGTGCACGGCAACACCGTCTATCTCGCCGGTGTCGTCGCCAACAAGGCGGCCGGCGAAAGCGTGACGAAGCAGACCCAGGACATCCTGGCGACCATCGACGGCCACCTTGCCAAGGCCGGCACCGACAAGTCGAAGCTGCTCTCGGCCACGATCTACATCACCGACATGAAGACCTTCGCAGAGATGAACGCAGTGTGGGATGCCTGGGTCTCGCCCGGCAATACGCCTGCGCGCGCCACCGTCGAAGCCAAGCTGGCGGCGCCGCAATACACCGTCGAGATCATGGTGACGGCCGCGAAGTAATTCTCGCGAAATCTTCACGCGCGTTGATGACCTCCGAGGTAATCGATCAACGCGCGTGGACCTTCGATAGTGACGGTCAGCCGGACACGGCGTCATCGAAGGAGAGCAACATGACCGATCCCGTCACCATCGCCCGCAACTATATCGAGCTCTGGAACGAGCGCTCGGCCGGCCGGCGCCGCGAGCTGCTCGGCGAAAACTGGACGCCGGATGCGAGCTATGTCGATCCCCTGATGAAGGGCGACGGGCCCGACGGCATCGACGCTCTGATATCCGGCGTGCAGCAGCGCTTTCCCGATTTCAGATTCCACCTGATCGGCGAGCCCAACGGTTACGGCGACCACATCCGCTTTTCCTGGGGCCTCGGTCCCGAAGGCGCCGACAGCCCGATCAAGGGAACAGATTTCGTCGCGTTGAAGAACGGGCGCATCAGAAGCGTGACCGGATTCCTCGATCAGGTGCCGGTCACGGCGTGAGAGCGCTCGCCCTCTTCGTGTAAGAGGGACCTCCGCTGTGGCCATCCTTCGAGACGCCCGCCCTTGGCGGGCCCTCAGGATGAGGGCGGAATGCGCGGCAGCAGTCGCAACGGGCGCAATGCTGCTTAACCTCACCCTGAGGAGACCGCGAAGCGGTCTTCTCGAAGGGCGAGGCGTGCGCTCGAAGCGGGGAAGATGCCTATGCGATAATCCTCCTCGTGCAGGCGGGGAGGGCGGCACCCCTCGACGAAGCCATTCCTACGGCTTACCTGTCATGCCGTGCCGCCCCGTATCCTCCCAAAATCGGCCGAGCCGGCCGCGCTGCTGCCCGGCCGCTTCAAGGCGTGGTTCGCGGCCCGCGGCTGGTCGCCGCGCGCCCATCAATTGGCGCTGCTGGAAAAGGCCCGCGAGGACCGCTCGGCGCTGCTGATCGCGCCGACCGGCGCCGGCAAGACCCTGGCGGGATTCCTGCCGACCCTGGTGGAGCTTTCGACGGAGACGGCGGAACGAACCGCGGGTGCGAAGCAAAGGCTCGTCTCGGCCGGCCGCGATCTGCAACGCGCCGGCGGCCTGCACACGCTCTACATCTCGCCGCTCAAGGCGCTGGCCGTCGACATCGCACGCAATCTGGAGCGGCCGATCGCCGAGATGGGCTTGCCGATCAGGGTCGAGACCCGCACCGGCGATACGCCGGTCTCGCGCCGCCAGCGGCAGCGGCGTTATCCGCCGGACGTGCTGCTGACGACGCCCGAGCAGCTCGCGCTGCTGCTTTCGTCCGACGACGCGCCGTTCCTGTTCTCCTCGCTGAAACGCATCGTGCTCGACGAATTGCATGCGCTGGTGACGTCCAAGCGCGGCGACCTGCTGTCGCTCGGCCTCGCGCGGCTATGGCGGCTGGCGCCGCAGATGCGCGCCATCGGCCTGTCGGCGACCGTCGCCGAGCCGGATCAGCTCGCGCGCTTCCTGGTGCCGCAGCCCGGCGGCCAGGAGCGAGCGGCCGACATCGTCGTCGCCGGCGGTGCTGCCCCGCCCTTGGTCGAGATGCTCGATACGCGCGAACGCCTGCCCTGGGCCGGCCACAGCGCGCGCCACGCGCTCCCCGAGATCTACGAGCTGATCAAGGCCAACAAGACCACGCTGGTCTTCGTCAACACCCGCAGCCAGGCCGAGATGCTGTTCCAGAATCTCTGGAGCATGAACGACGACGGCCTCGCCATCGCGCTGCATCACGGCTCGCTCGATGTCGCCCAGCGCCGCAAGGTCGAGGACGCGATGTCTGCGGGCCGGCTGCGCGGCGTGGTCTGCACCTCCTCGCTCGACCTCGGTGTCGATTGGGGTGATGTCGATCTCGTCGTCAATATCGGCGCTCCCAAGGGCTCCTCGCGCCTGATGCAGCGGATCGGCCGCGCCAACCATCGGCTCGACGAAGCCTCGCGCGCGGTGCTGGTGCCGGCCAACCGGTTCGAAGTGCTGGAGTGCCGCGTCGCGATCGATGCCATCGCCGAGAACGCGCAGGACACGCCGCCCTTGCGCACCGGCGCGCTCGACGTGCTGGCACAGCACGTGCTCGGCTGCGCCTGCGGCGAGCCTTTTTTCAGCGATGAGCTCTACGACGAGGTCCGCACGGCCGCGCCCTATGCAGACCTGTCGCGGCAGGATTTCGATGACGTCGTCGATTTCGTCGCCTCCGGCGGCTACGCGCTGAAGACCTATGAGCGCTTCGCCCGCATCAAGCAGGACAAGGAGGGGCGCTGGCGCGTCGCCAATCCCAAGGTACGGCAGAGCTACCGGATGAATGTCGGCACCATCGTCGAGGACGACATGCTGAAGGTGCGCCTGGTGCGCTCGCGCGGCGGCGGGACCGGAAAATCCGGCGGCTCGACCGGCGTGATCGCGCGCGGCGGCCGGCTGCTCGGCGAGATCGAGGAGGCCTTCATCGAGGGCCTCTCGCCCGGGGACACCTTCGTGTTCTCGGGCGAGGTGGTGCGCTACGAAACGCTGGTCGAGGACCAGGTCTATGTCTCGCGTGCGCATGACAAGGACCCCAAGGTGCCGTCCTATATGGGGGGCAAGTTTCCGCTCTCGACCTATCTCGCCGAGCGCGTGCGCCGCCTGCTCGACGATGGCCGCGCATGGGGCGGCCTGCCGGAGCAGGTGCGCGACTGGCTGTCGCTGCAGAAGGACGTCAGCCAGGTGCCGGCCGTGCGCGAGCTCCTGGTCGAGAGCTTTCCCCGCGCCAACAAGCACTATCTGGTCTGCTATCCCTTCGAGGGGCGTCTTGCGCATCAGACCCTCGGCATGCTGCTGACGCGCCGGCTGGAGCGCGCCCGTGCGCGGCCGCTCGGGTTTGTCGCCAATGAATATGCGGTGGCGATCTGGGGGCTCGGCGATCTCTCCTTCATGATCCGGGGCGGCCGGATTGATCTCAACGCACTGTTCGATCCCGACATGCTCGGCGACGACCTCGAAGCCTGGCTTGCCGAATCCGCGCTCATGAAGCGCACCTTCCGTAACTGCGCGATCATCTCCGGCCTGATCGCGCGGCGGCATACCGGCGAAGAGAAAAGCCGCCGCCAGGTGCTGTTCTCGACCGATCTCGTCTATGACGTGCTGCGCAAGCACCAGGCGGATCACGTGCTGCTGCGCGCCGCCCGCGCCGACGCCGCCACCGGCCTGCTCGATCTGCGCCGCCTCAGCGACATGTTGATGCGCATCCACGGCCGCATCACGCACAGGGAACTCGACCGCGTCTCCCCGCTCGCGGTGCCCGTGATGCTGGAAATCGGCCGCGAGTCAGTTTATGGCGAAGCTGCAGACGAGCTCCTGGCCGAAGCCGCCGACGAGCTCGTCAAAGAGGCAATGGATCGAGGCGGGTAAGACGTGACGGCAGGCGCGCTAGTTTCGGGGGATGTCGAGGACATGCGCGTTTCCAGGGTCACGATTAGCGATGTGACCTTCGCGGCGGATCTTTCCGGCGCGCTGTTCTGGGACGAGCAGCGCCTGCTCGTCGTCTCCGACCTGCATTTGGAGAAAGGGTCGAGCTTCGCCGCGCGCGGCGTGCTGCTGCCGCCTTACGATACCATCGCGACGCTCGGCCGGCTCGCTGCTGTCATCTCCCGCCATGATCCGCGAATCGTCATTGCGCTCGGCGACAGTTTTCACGACCGCAGCGCGCATGAGCGCTTGTCGCCGGACGACCGCAATGCCGTCACCGCACTCCAGACCGGCCGCGACTGGATCTGGATCTCGGGCAATCACGATCCCAAGCTGCCGCGCGATCTCGGCGGCACCGTCGCGGACGAAGTCGCGATCGGCCCGATCACCTTCCGCCACGAGCCGACCGGCGCGCACGGCGAGATCGCCGGCCATCTGCACCCGAAGGCGCGTGTCTCGGCCCGCGGCCGCTCGATGGAGCGCCGCTGCTTCGCCTGTGACGGCACGCGCGCCGTGATGCCCGCCTTCGGCGCCTATGCCGGCGGCCTCAGCATCCGCGATGCCGCCTTCACCAGGATCTTTCCGAAGAACGGCTTTGTCGCCCATCTCCTCGGCGATCGCCGCGTCCACGCCATCGCGGCGTCGCGCTGCCTTTGAGGTTCGGTACCTCTCCAGAACAAATTAAGAACACTTTAGCAAGTCTTTGATATATCATTGTGATTCGGCGCGTTGCCGACACAATATCTAGCGTCTGTCAGACTTTGCGAGGACTACATGTCCACCATCGCCTTTGATCAATTTGCCCTCACCCGGATCGCCGATTTCGCGCGCTCGCTGTCGCGGCTGCATCAAGCGGCACTGCGCTACGCCGTCGACGACGACCAGTTCGATCGCGAGTTCAATGCGGTGTGCCAGTCGATCTGGGGCTACACGATCGACGACATCAGCGACGATCTGTTCTCGACCGAGGACCATCTGTTTCTCGACACGCTGGACGAGGCGCATGCGCGCATCTTCGCGGCCGAGCAGGGTTATGACCTCGTTGGCGATCAGGGCATGCTGACCGATTGGTGGGGCTTCTGCTGGATGATCCTGGCCGAGAAGCGCGGTCTCCTGACGCCGGAAAACCGCGCCGCCGCGCGCGCGGCGATCGAGGAGAAATATCTGTCCGCCCCAAACGTGATCGGGGTGATCATCGGGAGGTGACGGCCGGCGGCCGTCATCCCTACTCCAACCCCGCCCGCTTCGCCGGCTTCTGCACCGCCGTCTTCGGTACCGTCACATCCGGTAGCGGCTCGTGCACGATCTCTGCGGCCGGCGCATCGGCCGACACCGTCTCGGCGCGCACCGGTGCCACCTTCATCTCGCCGAGCCGGGCACGAACCTGCGCGGTGAGGCCGGGATAGGAGGCGACCGGGGTGAAATCCGCAGCCTGGTCGTTGCCGACGCGAACGCCGGTATAGGCAACAAGGCCGTCGGTGGTGGCGATCACGTCACCGGCCTTGAGCGAGGAGTCCAGCGCGAGATCGACCGGGGCGAGGCCGGCCGGCTCGCGGCCGTTGCAGGTGCAGTCGGCGCGCAACGCCTTGCGGTAGGCGAACGCGTTTTCGCTGTCGGCGTAGCGCTCGCCGGTCTGCGAATAGGCCCCATCGATCGAGGAGCCGAAATAGACCTTGGTCGCGCTGGCGGGACAGAACGCCTGACACATCTGCGCCGCCGAGACGAGGCCGCGCATCAGCGGAAAATACTTCCCGTCGCAACTGCGCACGCAGAAGGCCGGGCCCGAGCCGCCGGCCGCCGCCGAGCGGGTCGGCGGCACATATTGCGGTGTCGCCGCATTCTGCTGGCCGGTGAAGGGATCGGCATAGGAGTTCGTCTGCTGCGGCACCTCGCGCTGCGGCCGCTGCTGCTGCATTCCGCCGAAGAGGAAATCGAACAGGCCTTCGGCCGAGACAGGGGCAGGGGCCGCGAGCAGCGGGGCTGCCAGACTGGCGGCCACAAGCATCGCGCGACGGCGCGCATGGGACAGGACTGTACGCAACGTTCACTCCACCCGACGCTACTGAACCGGCTGAGACCTCAGGATCTCAGCACATGATTCACCATAAGACCGGATGGTAAATGAGGGTTGAACGCGCGCGGATTTCGCCGTCGTACCTCGGAAGCAGGGCAGCGCCGGGGCCCTCTGCGGCGCGCCCGGGACGCGGGAGCGAGAATCGCTACGACTTCAAGAATTCCGACGCCTTGTACAGGGAGCGGAACGGCAGGTCGGCAGCGCCAAAGGTGTCGGTGGCGCCTTCCTCGCGGTCGACCATGGTCAGCACCAGCACCACATTGGCGCCGGCCTCGCGCACGGATTCCACTGCCTTCATCGCCGAGCCGCCGGTGGTGGTGACGTCCTCGACGATCACGACGCGCTTGCCGGCCAGCGTCTCGCCCTTGGGCAGGCCCTCGATCGCGAGCTTGGCGCCGTGCTCCTTCGGCTTCTTGCGCACGAAGAACGCCGCGATCGGATGGCCCTTAATCCAGGAGATCTGCGCCAGCGCGCCGGCGAGCGGCACCGCGCCCATCTCGAGCCCGCCGATGAAATCGAGCTGGTCGTCCTTCAGCGCCTCGTAGGTGAGCTCGGCAAGCAGCGTCGCGCCCTCGGGGTCGAGCATGGTCGGCTTGAGGTTGAAGTAGAAATCGCTCTTGCGGCCCGATGCGAGCGTCACCTCGCCGCGGCCGAATGAGCGCCGGCGAATGATTTCGAACAGGCGGGCGCGGGAGGCTGATTTCGACACGGCGTTCCCTCGAACAGGGTTTTTGGAGGAAGCGGAATTTATCCGGCACGGCGGCGACATTCCAGAGGGGGCGCTCCCCGTCAACAGGGATCGGCCATCCCGCGGCCGCCGGTTGTGGGGGCGCGACCTTCTGCGCTAGGTGGATGCCCAGATTTCTCAGGGAGGAAGTGCCCAAAATGACCATCGAGCTGCACACCTGGAACACGCCGAACGGCCGCAAGATCTCGGTCGCGCTGGAGGAGATGGGGCTGCCCTACAAGGTGATCCCGGTGAATATCACCAAGGGGGAGCAGATGGCGCCTGAGTTCCTCAAGCTCTCCCCGAACAACAAGATCCCAGCGATTGTCGACCTCGAGGGGCCGGACGGCAAGCCGGTCAGCATCTTCGAATCGGGCGCCATCCTGCTCTATCTCGGCGAAAAGACCGGCAAATTCCTGCCGAAATCGCTTGGCCAGCGCATCCCTGTCTACGAATGGCTGATGTGGCAGATGGGCGGCTTCGGCCCGATGCCCGGCCAGGTGCACCATTTCATCGCGCTGGAGAACGAGCAGGACCGCGCCTACGGCCTGAAGCGCTACATGGCCGAGACGCGCCGGCTCTATGGCGTGCTCGACCGCCGTCTGGACGGGCGCGACTTCGTTGCCGGCGAGCTCTCGATTGCCGATTTTGCCATCCTGGGCTGGGCCTGGCGTCATCCTCGCCACAAGGTTGATCTGGCCGATTTCCCCAACGTCAAGCGCTGGTACGAGGCGCTGATGGCGCGCCCGGCGGTGAAGCGGGGCATGGAGGCAAAGCTGGATTGACGCTGAGCGTTGTCGTCACCCGCGGAGGCGGGTGACCCAGTACTCCGTGACGCCAGTGATTGAGCCGAGACCCCGCGGGGTACTGGATGCCCCGCCTGCGCGGGGCATGACAGCGTTGCGCCTCACACCTTCTTCGCTTCGACCGCCATCCGCACCGCGAGCCCGGCCAGCACCGTGCCCATCAGCCAGCGTTGCACCAGCATCCAGCTCGGCCGGTTCGCCAGGAACAGCGCGATCGATCCGGCGGCCAGCGCGATCATCGCATTGACGCTGACGCTGATCGCGATCTGGATCGCTCCAAGCACCAGCGACTGTGTCAGCACGCTGCCGGCGGCGGGATCGATGAACTGCGGCAGCAGCGCCAGATACAGCATCGCGATCTTCGGATTGAGCAGGTTGGTGATGAAGCCCATCGCGAACAATTTGCGCGGGCTGTCGACTGCGAGCTTCCTGACCTGGAACGGTGAGCGACCTCCCGGCTTCACCGCCTGCCAGGCCAGCCAGAGCAAATAGGCGGCGCCCGCAAAGCGCAGCGCGTCATAGGCAAAGGGAATGGCCAGCAGCAGCGCCGTGATGCCAAACGCCGCGCACAGCATGTAGAACACGAAGCCGAGCGCGACGCCGCCGAGCGAGACGATGCCCGCCGCGGGCCCTTGCGTGATCGAGCGCGAGATCAGGTAGATCATGTTCGGTCCCGGCGTGAGCACGAGGCCGAGGCTGACGAGGGCGAAGCCGAGCAGGGCGGAGGTGTGGGGCATGGGCGAACCGGTGCGGGGGACGGCACGGTTCTAATATGCAAGGTCTTGCCGGGCCATCGCGCAATTGCTCGGAGGACAATCGGGTGTGGTGGTGCGTCGAGCTCGGTGCGCCCCCTCGCCCGTTCTTACGGGGCCGCGACGAGCTGCGCTCGCGCCGAGAGTGTGGGGGTGAGGGGCTCTCTCCACACGTGAGATGATGGTGAGACCTGTACCCCCTCACCCGGATCGCAAGGGCGATCCGACCTCTCCCCGTGTTCAGACCGCAGGCGGCAGGGCAATCGCATATGGGAGTGATCTCGCCTGTGGCCATCCTTCGAGACGCCCGCCGTTGGCGGGCCCTCAGGATGAGGACCGCATGCGTTTCGCTGGTTTCAACGGCACCGGTGCTGCTTAGCCTCACCCTGAGGGACCGCGAAGCGGTCGTCTCGAAGGGCGAGGCGCGTGCTCAGGTCTTTCGAAAAACCATATGCGGTTGCCCTGCCGCTTGCGGGGAGAGATGAAGAAAAGATCAATGCGCCTCGTCCCAATTGTTGGCCGCGCGCGCGTCCACATGCAGCGGCACTGACAGCAGCACGGCCGGGAATGGCGCGTCCTGCATCACGCGCTGCACGACCGGGAGCGTCGCCTCGACCTCGGCGTCCGGCACCTCGAAGATCAATTCGTCATGCACCTGCAGGAGCATCTGCGCCGACAGCTTCTTCTCGGCGAGCGCCTCCTCCACGCGCGTCATGGCGCGGCGGATGATGTCGGCAGCGGTGCCCTGGAGCCGCGCGTTGATCGCGGCGCGCTCGTTGAAGGCGCGGACCGAGGCGTTCGAGGCCTTGATGTCGGGGTAGTGGCACTTGCGGCCGAACAGCGTGGTGACGTAGCCGTGGCTGCGGCAGAAGTCGCGCGTTTCGTCCATGTAGGCGCGGATGCCGGGAAAGCGCTCGAAATATTTCTTGATGTAGGCCGAGGCCTCCTCGCGCGCGATGCCGAGCTGGTTGGCGAGGCCGAACGCCGAGATGCCGTAGATGATGCCGAAATTGATCGCCTTGGCGCGGCGGCGGATCTCGCTCGGCATGCCCTTGATCGGCACGCCGAACATTTCCGATGCCGTCATGGCGTGAATGTCGAGCCCGTCGCGGAACGCCTGCTTCAGCACGGGGATGTCGGCGATCTCGGCGAGCAGCCGCAGCTCGATCTGCGAATAGTCGGCCGACACCAGCTTGTGCCCGGGCGTGGCGATGAAGGCGCGGCGGATCTTGCGGCCGTCCTCGGTACGAACAGGGATGTTCTGAAGGTTCGGCTCGTTCGATGACAACCGCCCAGTGGTGGTTGCGGCCAGCGCGTAGGTGGTGTGGACGCGATGTGTCTGCGGATTGACATAGGTCGGCAGCGCGTCGGTGTAGGTCGACTTCAGCTTCGAGACCTGGCGCCACTCCAGAATCTTGCGCGGGAAATCGTGGCCCTGTTCGGCGAGGTCGTCGAGCACCTGGGCGGTGGTCGACCATGCGCCGGTCTTGGTCTTGGTGCCGCCGGATAGTCCCATCTTGCCGAACAGGATATCGCCGATCTGCTTGGGGCTGCCGACATTGACGGGCTCGCCCGCGAGTTCCTGAATCTCCGCCTCGACGCGGGCTGCGGTCTGGGCGAAGTCCCCGGAGAGGCGTGACAGCACCTGACGGTCGATCGAGATGCCGCGGCGCTCCATGCGCGCGAGCACGGAGACCAGCGGCCGTTCCAGCGTCTCGTAGACCGCGGTCATGTGCTCGGCGACCAGGCGCGGCTTCAGCACGCGCCAGACGCGCAAGGCGACGTCGACGGCTTCCGCCGACAGCGGCGCGGCCTTGTCGATCGGCACCTGGTCGAAGGTGATCTTGCCCTTGCCGCTGCCGAGCAGTTCGCCCTCCTTCAGCATGGCATGGCCGAACCAACGCTCGGACAGCTGCTCCAGCGCATGCGAGCCGCGGCCGGCATCGAGCACGTAGGAGATCAGCAGCGCATCGTCGATGTTGCGCAGCGTGATGCCGTGCTGCGCCAGCATCACGGCGGTGAACTTGACGTCGAAGCCGATCTTGAGGATGCCGGCCGATTCCAGCACCGGCCGCAGGGCTTCGATGGCATCCGCGTGCTTGACTTGATCGGGCGCGAGGCCTGCATCGAACAGGCCTGCTCCGCCGCCGGATTGCTTGTGCGCCAGCGGCAGGTAGCAGGCATCGTTCGGCGCCAGCGCCAGGGCGATGCCGCAGAGATCGGCCTGCATCGGATCGATCGAATTGGCCTTGATGCCGATCGCGACATGGCCGGTATCGTGGATGCGCGCGATGAAGGCGTTAAGC
Source organism: Bradyrhizobium sp. FW305-F6 (assembly GCF_058782905.1). Classification (NCBI taxonomy): domain Bacteria; kingdom Pseudomonadati; phylum Pseudomonadota; class Alphaproteobacteria; order Hyphomicrobiales; family Nitrobacteraceae; genus Bradyrhizobium; species Bradyrhizobium sp. FW305-F6. The sequence continues at coordinate 1,653,664 of NZ_JBYSYD010000002.1, read as the reverse complement.
TCCTTCAGCGACTTGATCGTCTGGTACTTGGCTCGGTCGACCGGTAGCTTGCGCAGCGCCTCTTCCCGCGCGGCGGCAAGCGAGACCGGCGCGCCCTTCGGGCTCGCGGCCTTGTCTTCCTTGCCGGCCGATCTGTTGGGCTGGTTCGGCCGGGCTTGCACCGGCGCGTCGGCGCCCGGCGCGGGCACGACGTCCGAGGGCGGCAGCGGCGTGAACACGCTGGCTCCACTGGCATAGCCGGGGTCGGCATCGACGTTCGCGGGATCGATCTGCGCATATTCGGCGACGCGCCGCGTCAGCGTCGTGAATTCCATCGCCTTCAGGAAGGCGATCAGCTTGCGCGCATCGGGCTCGTGCACCGCGAGGTCGTCGAGCGGTACCTCGAGGTCGACCTTGTCGTCGAGCAGCACCAATTGCCGGGAAATGCGCGCCTTTTCGGCATTCTCGAGCAGCGCCTCGCGGCGCTTCGGTTGCTTGATCTCGCCGGCCCGGAACAGCAGCTGGTCGAGATCGCCATACTCGGTGATCAACTGCGCCGCGGTCTTGATGCCGATGCCGGGTACGCCGGGCACGTTGTCGGTGGAATCGCCCGCGAGGGCCTGCACCTCGACCACCTTGTTCGGCGGCACGCCGAACTTCTCGATCACCTCGGGGATGCCGATGCGGCGATCCTTCATGGTGTCGTACATGGTGACGCAGTCGGTGACGAGCTGCATCAAATCCTTGTCGGAAGACACGATGGTGGCGCTGGCGCCGCGCTCGCAGGCTTGCCGCACATAGGTCGCGATGAGATCGTCGGCCTCGAAGCCGACCTGTTCCAGGCAGGGCAGGTCGAAGGCGCGCACGGCTTCGCGGATCAACGCGAATTGCGGGATGAGATCATCCGGCGCCGGCGGCCGGTGCGCCTTGTAGTCGGGATAGATCTTGTTGCGGAAGGTGATTTCCGACTTGTCGAAGATGATGGCCAGATGCGTCGGCCGGTTGTCCTCAGGCATCTCACGGAGCAGCTTCCACAGCATGTTGCAGAAGCCGAGCACCGCATTGACCTGGAGCCCGTCGGATTTGCGGTTCAACGGTGGCAGCGCGTGATAGGCGCGGAAGATGTAGGAGGAACCGTCGACCAGGAAGACGTGGTCGCCCTTGCCGGCCGCCCGCGCCGCGACCGGTTTGGCAGCAGCTGTCGCGGCGGGCTTGGTATCGGCAGCTTTCGGCGCGGCCTTGGTGTCAGCTTTGGCGGTGGTCTTCTGCGATGTCTTGGGCATGGACCGCAATGTATGAATTTTTGCGGATTTTGACAGCCTTCGGAGGTGGATTTTTGGCTTGATGCTGCCGCTATCCCCACCGTCGTTCCCGCACCCTCCGCTGTCATTCCCCGCGAAAGCGGGGAATCCAGTACGCCGCGGCTTCTCGGTTCAATTGCTGGCGCCTCGGCGTACTGGATCGCCCGGTCACCAAGAGTGCGGCTACTCCGCTGCCTGCAACACCGCTCCCGTTTTCCTCGGTGCGATCCAGAACGCGTCGGGCCGTTCGAACAGGAAGCGGGCGTTGAGGCGTAGCGCGGCCTGCCAGATCGCCAGCGCTCCGAGCACGCCGGCGATGGTGACGAGCAACGACACGGTGCCGATGTCGGGGATGACGCCGGTGCGCAGCAGCAGCGTTCGGGTCGCCGCCATAGGCAGGAAGAAGGCGAGATAGATCACGATCGAATGCTCGCCGCAGAAGCGAAGGAAGTTCAGCCACTGCGCGCGCGCGAGCAGCGCGCCGGTCGCGATGATGGCGCAGGCGCCGGCGAAGCCGAGCACGAGCGAGACGATCGCCCACTCGCTGGCGCCCGACGCGACGAGGCCGGCATTGACCAGTGCCCAGGTCGCGAGCGCGGCAAGCGCGAGTGCCGGATGACTGCGCGCCCGATCCGACAGCGCGAACACGTAAGGCGCGAACAGATAGCCCGAATAGAAATAAACGAAGCGCGCACAGAACTCGTCGATGACGGTCCAGCCGGTCGTGATCCGTGCCGTCTCCAGTGCGGCGGCGACGAGCCAGATCGCGAGCGGCGGAGCTTTGCGTGTCAGTTTCGTGACGACGAAGAAGATCGGCAGCAGATAGATGAACCACAGCGTGCCGAACGGCTCGACGAAAGATTCGAGGTACAGCAAGCCGACAGCGCCCCAGCTCGTCTCCGCCGCGAAGGCCGGCGCCTTGAAGCCGAACTGGATTGTCACCCAGACGACATAGAAATAGGCGAAGTGCACCACCTTGCGGTCGAGATAGGTTCGCCAGTCCCGATCGATCACCAGTGACAGGAACAGGCCCGAAATCAGGAAGAAATCCGGCATCCGGAACGGCTTTGCGAAGGCGACGAGCACGTGCATGAATCCGGTCTGCCCAGCGGCAAGCTCGACCCCCAGCACCGAATGCATCATCACGACCATGATGATGCAGATGCCCTTGGCGTAATCGACCCAGTCGACACGTGCGGCAGCTTTGGCGTTAACGCCTCCGCTGACTGGGATTGTGCCTGATGGTGCCATCATGTCTCTTTTCGAGGCGTGTTCCGCCCGTCCTGTGCGGGTGTGGGGCAGTGTGGGGCCTCCACGGTTTCCGACTTCTTTACCGGTTCAAGTCCCGTGCCGCCCTTTTTTCATGCGGACTGTTCCTTCCCCTCGGGAAAATGCTAAACCGCCCCGCGTCGGGGTTTCATTTTCGTTAACCAAATCTAAGACAGGGACTTTTCATGCGTATTGCGATGATCGGCACGGGCTATGTGGGACTGGTGTCCGGCGCCTGCTTTGCGGATTTCGGCCACGACGTCACCTGCGTCGACAAGGACGAGAAAAAGATCGCAGCGCTCCACCGCGGCGAGATTCCGATCTACGAGCCCGGCCTCGACGAGCTGGTTGCGAACAATGTCAGGGCCAAGCGGCTGGACTTCACGACTGATCTGAAGAAGCCGGTCGCCGATGCCGATGCCGTTTTCATCGCGGTCGGCACGCCTTCGCGCCGCGGCGACGGGCATGCCGATCTCTCCTACGTCTACGCCGCTGCGAAGGAGATCGCGCAGTCGCTGCAGGGTTTCACCGTGGTGGTGACGAAGTCGACCGTTCCGGTCGGCACCGGTGACGAGGTCGAGCGCATCATCCGCGAAACCAATCCCAGCGCCGACGTCGTGGTTGCCTCCAACCCCGAATTCCTGCGCGAAGGCGCGGCCATCCGCGACTTCAAGTTCCCTGATCGCATCGTGGTCGGCACTTCCGACGAGCGCGGTCGCAAGGTGATGAGCGACCTCTATCGCCCGCTGTCGCTGAACCAGGCGCCGCTGATGTTCACTGCGCGCCGCACCGCCGAGATGATCAAGTACGCCGCAAACGCGTTCCTCGCGACCAAGATTACCTTCATCAACGAGATCGCCGATCTTTCCGAGAAGGCCGGCGCCAACGTCCAAGAGGTCGCGCGCGGCATCGGCCTCGACAACCGCATCGGCACCAAGTTCCTGCATGCTGGTCCCGGCTTCGGCGGCTCCTGCTTCCCGAAGGACACCAAGGCGCTGATTAAGATCGCGCAGGACTACGACGTCTCCTTGCGCATCGTCGAATCCGTGCTCGCGGTCAACGAGAACCGCAAGCGCGCGATGGCGCGCAAGGTGAGCCAGGCGCTCGGCGGCAATCTGCGAGGCAAGACCGTCGCGGTGCTCGGCCTCACCTTCAAGCCCGACACCGACGACATGCGCGATGCGCCGTCGATCCCGCTGGTCACAGGCCTGATCGACATGGGCGCGAAGGTGAAGGCGTTCGACCCCGTCGGCATGGAGCAGGCCAAGGGCGAGCTGCCTGACATCACCTATTGCGAGGACGCCTATGCCTGCGCGCAGGGCGCGGATGCGCTGGTCATCGTCACCGAATGGGTCCAGTTCCGCGCGCTGGATCTCGACCGGCTGAAGGCAACCATGACGCAGCCGGTCGTCGTCGACTTGCGAAACATCTACCGCCCCGAGGACATGGAAGCCGCGGGCTTCACCTATGAGAGCGTCGGTCGGCCGCCGGTGCAGGGCTGATCGTTCCCAGCTCCACATAAATTCGTCATGGCCGGGCTTGTCCCGGCCATCCACGTCTGTTTTCTGGTCGATGACGTGGATGGCCGGGACAAGCCCGGGCATGACGAGTGGATAGATCTTGCCCCGCAGCTTCGATACGCCCCTCCCGATCGATGCCGTGCTCGACGACCTCTCGCGCACGCTGGAGGCCAGCAATGCCGCCGTTCTGGTGGCGCCGCCCGGCGCCGGCAAGACCACGCGCGTGCCGCTGGCGCTGCTGGACGCGCCCTGGGCCAAGGGCAAGAAGATCATCGTGCTGGAGCCGCGCCGCATCGCTGCGCGTGCCAGCGCCGACCGCATGGCGAAATCCCTGGGTGAGCGCACCGGCGACACCGTCGGCTATCGCGTCCGCTTCGGCTCCAGGATCTCGCGCGCCACACGCATCGAGGTGGTGACCGAAGGCATCTTCACGCGGCAGGTCCTCGACGATCCCGAACTGTCGGGCGTTGCCGCCGTCCTGTTCGACGAATTCCACGAGCGCTCGCTCGATGCCGACATGGGCCTCGCGCTGGCGCGCGATGCGCAAGCGGGTCTGCGCGAGGACCTGCGCATCCTCGTGATGTCGGCGACGCTCGATGGCGCGCGCGTGGCGAGGCTGCTCGGCGATGCGCCCGTCGTCGAGAGCGAGGGCCGCGCCTTTCCGGTCGAGACGCGCTATCTCGGCCGCAAGGCGGATGCGCCGATCGAGCGGCAGATGGCGGATGCGATCGCTTCTGCACTGCGCGCCGACAGCGGCTCGGTGCTCGCCTTCCTGCCGGGTGCCGCCGAAATCCGGCGCACCCAGAACTTCCTCGGCGAGCGCGTGCAGGACGCCTCCGTCGAGATCGTGCCGCTGTTCGGCGCGCTCGATGCCGCCGTGCAGGACCGTGCCATTGCGCCGGCGCCGAAGGGCTCGCGAAAAGTGGTGCTGGCGACCTCGATCGCCGAGACCTCGCTCACCATCGAGGGCGTGCGCATCGTGGTCGATTCCGGCCTTGCCCGCGTGCCGCGCTACGAGCCCGATATCGGGCTGACGCGACTCGAAACCGTGCGCGCCTCGCGCGCGGCGGTGGACCAGCGCCGCGGCCGCGCGGGCCGCACCGAGCCGGGCGTGTGCTACCGGCTCTGGGACGAGCCGCAGACCGCCTCGCTCGCGCCCTACAGCCAGCCGGAAATCCTCAGCGCCGACCTGTCGTCGCTGGTGCTCGATCTCGCCCAATGGGGCGTCAGCGATCCCGCGGCCCTGTCGTTCCTCGATCCGCCGCCTGGACCCGCGTGGAAGGAGGCAAAGAGTCTTCTCACCGAGCTCAACGCGCTCGACGGCGACGGCCGCATCACCGCAGAAGGCAAGAGCCTGCGTGCCCTGGCGCTGCCGCCGCGGCTGGCGCGCATGATCGTGGATTCGCATCGCGCGGGTGAAGGCGAGGCTGCCGCCGAGATCGCCGCCATCATCACCGAGCGCGGCCTCGGCGGCGACAGTGTCGATCTCGAGCATCGGCGCGACCAGTTCCGCCGCGACCGCTCGCCGCGTGCTGCGAGCGCCCGCGACCTCGCGCGGCGCTGGGCCTCGCAGGTGGCGGCCTCGGAGCAGCCCGGTCCGCCGCAGGATCTCTCGACCGGCCTGATGCTCGCTTATGCCTTTCCTGACCGGGTCGCGCGCAACCGGGGCAATGGCAGCTTCGTGCTCGCGAACGGCCGTGGCGCGTCTGTCGAGCAGACCTCCTCGCTCGCCCGCGCGCCCTATATCGCGATCGGCGAGATGACCGGCACCGCGGCGAGCGGACGCGTCCTGCTCGCGGCGCAAATCACGCAGGACGAGATCGAAAGCCATTTCACCGAGCATATCGAGACCGCCGACGAGATCTCGTTCGACCGCGGCGCAATGGCGCTGCGGGCGCGGCGCAAGCGCGTGCTGCATGCGATCACGCTGTCCGAAGCGACCCTCGCCGTGTCGCCATCCGAGGACACCGCGCGCATCCTTGCGGATGGCTTGATCGCGGCGGGACTCGACCGGCTGCCCTGGTCGAAGGCCGCCAAGCAGTGGCGCGACCGTGTCATGTTCCTGCGCAAGGCCGAGGGCGACAGCTGGCCGGATCTGTCCGATGCCGGGTTGATCGCGCGGCGCGACGACTGGCTGGTGCCCGCGCTCTACGACAAGACCGCACTGAAGGACATCTCGGCCGGCGATCTCTCCGACGCGCTGATGGCGCTGTTGCCATGGGAGATGCGCGCGCGGCTCGACCGCGAGGCGCCGACGCATTTCGAGGCGCCGACGGGAAGCGTGCTGGCGATCGACTACGAGGCCGAGCAGGGGCCGACCATCGCGGTGCGGCTGCAGGAATTGTTCGGCCTCAACACCCATCCCTCGATCGCGGCCGGCAAGGTGCCTCTGGTGCTGGAATTGCTGTCGCCGGCGCAGCGTCCGGTGCAGGTGACGCGCGACCTTCCCGGCTTCTGGCGCGGCAGCTACGCCGCCGTGCGCTCCGACCTGCGCGGCCGCTATCCGCGCCATCCCTGGCCCGACGATCCCGCCAGCGCCGTGCCGACAAGGCGGGCGAAGCCGCGCGGAACGTGATAACACGGGCGGCCCGTTAACCATCCGCTCATCCTTTTCGTCAAAATGACATCGGCTCCGGCCTGGCTCCGCTCGCGGACGGGCGTGGCGCGTGGTGAAATCGGGCTTTCGGCCCGGATGTGGTGTGATGCGTAACATAATGATCTTAGCGGCCATCATGATCGGCCTCGGCACCTTCATGGCGCAGATGGCGGACAAGATGAGCTCTGCTTCGGCAACCTCGGCGCCTCGCACCACCGTCGCGGTCGCGACCCCTGCACCGGCGGGTGGTCGCAGCCTCAGCATCCCGCGCGACGGCCGCGGTCATTTCCAGACCGAGGGCCGGATCGACGGCCAGCGCATGGGTTTCATGGTCGATACCGGCGCATCCGTGGTTGCGCTGAACGAGACCTCGGCCGCGCGCTTCGGGCTCCGTCCGTCGCGCAGCGAGTACAATGCGACCGTCACGACCGCCAACGGCACCATCAAGGCCGCGCGCACCCGCATCGCCATGTTGGAGGTCGGCGGCCTCATCGTGCGCGACGTCGATGCCATGGTGCTGCCGGATGCGGCGCTCTCGGAGAACCTCCTCGGCCTCTCCTTCCTGTCCCGCCTGAAGCGTTTCGAGTATTCCAACGGCCAGATGGTGCTGGAGCAATAGGCCGCTCTCATCGGCCCGCACGACCGTCAGATCAGGAAGATATCTTTGTCCTGACCGCCCTCGCGGTAACGTTTCTTCGTTACCAAACTGCCGCAATTATCGGCCATAAGCCTTCATTCCCGCCTTCCGCTGCGGCCCGGCATTCGCTAAGGCTGCATCAATTCCCGCTCTTTTGACGAGACCGTTTCCATGTTCCCGAAGCCGAAATCCGTCTTGTTGCCCAACACTTACGCCTTCGAATCCGAGCCGATGGTGAAGCCGACGGGCTTTCGCGAGTACGACGCGCGCTGGTTGTTCCAGAAGGAAATCAACCTGATGGGTGTGCAGGCGCTCGGCATGGGGCTGGGCGCGCTGATCGCCGAGCTCGGCGTCAAGCAGGAGATCGTCACCGGCCACGATTTCCGCGGCTATTCGGCCTCGATCAAATATGCGCTGATCTCCGGCCTGATGGCGGCGGGCTGCAAGGTGCACGACATCGGCCTCGCGGTGACGCCGATGGCCTATTTCGCGCAATTCGATCTCGACGTGCCCGCTGTTGCCATGGTCACGGCCTCGCACAACGACAATGGCTGGACCGGCGTGAAGATGGGCGCCAACCGTCCGCTCACCTTCGGTCCGGACGAGATGACGCGGCTGAAGGAGATCGTCCTGAACGCCGAGTTCAAGAACAAGGACGGCGCCTCCTACCAGTTCCACGAGAATTATCCGGCGCGCTACATCGCCGACCTCACATCCCGTCCGAAGCTTAAGCGCAAGCTCAAGGTGGTCGCAGCGTGCGGCAACGGCACCGCCGGCGCCTTCGCGCCGCAGGTGCTGGAGGCGATCGGCTGCGAGGTGATCCCGCTCGACACCGAGCTCGACCACACCTTCCCGAAATACAATCCGAACCCCGAGGACATGGAGATGCTGCACGCGATCCGCGATGCGGTGCTGCATCACAAGGCGGATGTCGGCCTCGGCTTCGACGGCGACGGCGACCGCTGCGGCGTCGTCGACAACACCGGCGAGGAAATCTTTGCCGACAAGGTCGGCGTGATGCTGGCGCGCGACATGTCGGCGATCCACAAGGACGCGCAGTTCATCGTCGACGTGAAATCGACCGGCCTGTTCATCACCGATCCCGTATTGCAGAAGCAGGGCGCCAAGACCGCCTATTGGAAGACCGGCCATTCCTACATGAAGCGCCGCACCAACGAGACCGGCGCGCTCGCCGGCTTCGAGAAGTCGGGCCACTTTTTCTTCAACAAGCCCTATGGCCGCGGCTATGACGACGGCCTGGTTTCGGCGATCGCGATCTGCGACATGCTCGACCGTGCGCCCGGCAAGTCGATGGCCGACCTGAAGAATGCGCTGCCGAAAACCTGGTCGTCGCCGACCATGTCGCCGCACTGCGCCGACGAGACCAAATACGGCGTCATCGACCAAGTGGTGAAGCACTTCGAAAGCCTGCAGGCCAAAGGCGCGAAGATTGGGGGCCAGGCGATCCGAGATCTCGTCACCGTCAACGGCGTGCGCGTCACGGTCGAGGACGGCAGCTGGGGCCTGGTGCGCGCCTCCTCCAACAAGCCCGAGCTCGTCGTCGTGGTCGAGAGCCCGGTCTCCGAGCAGCGCATGCACGACATGTTCGAGATGGTGAACAGCGTGCTGCGCACGCATCCCGAGGTCGGCGAGTACAATCAGAAGATCTGAGCGCTAAAGCGCGATGAGATTTGGATGAATCGTCATCGCGCTTTAGGTTGTTGTTTGCGCATGGTCTTTTCGGAAAACCGCTTCGCACTCTTCCGGATCATGCTCTAACGCGCTCAGCCTCCGGGCGGGCCGAACAGGGCGCGGAGCTTCGCGCCCGCTCCCCGTGCCTTCCAGGCGTCGCCCAGCATCGCGATCCATTCGCCGAGCGCAATCCGGATCGGGTTGAAGGATTGCACGCCGCCGACGAGGCCGAACCGGAGCGGCTGGTCGGAGGGATGTTCGGCAAAGGTCCCGAACAGGCGGTCGAACACGATCAGGATGCCGCCGTAGTTCTTGTCGAGGCACGTCTCGTTGCAGGCATGGTGCACGCGATGGTGGCTCGGCGTGTTGAGCACCCATTCCAGGACACCGAGCTTCGGCCCGAACTGGCTGTGGATGAAGAATTGATAGAGCAGGTTGATCCCGAGCATTGCCACGATCGCGATCGGATGAAATCCGATCAGCGCAAGCGGCAGGAAGAACAGGAAATTGCCCGAGATGTTGCCGGTCCAACCGAGCCGGATCGCCGCAGTCAAGTTCAGCCGCGTCGTCGAGTGATGCACCGCATGTGTCGCCCACATCCAGCGAATGCGATGCGAGGCCCGATGCTGCCAATAATACAGGAACTCGCTGCCCAGGAATAATCCCGCGAGCGCAGGCGGGGCGGTCTGCGTGAAGTCGAACAGCCGGTGCTCGTACAGGAACGCGAACGGCACGGCGACGAGGCCGGCCTCGATGGCGCGAAGCAGGTTCTGTCCCAGCGCAACGCCGAACGAGGCGGCGCTTTCGCGCCAGTCGTGGGTGTCGCGATGCGCAAGCCGTCCGATGCCGTATTCGAGCAGCATGAGGCCGAGCGCGGTTGCGAGGATCAGTTGCCTGAGAATCGGGTCGAGCAGAAGCGAAGCGTAGCCCACGGCATTCTCCTATTTCGGCACCGCGCCGGTACTGACGGCATTGTCCCGCAGCGCCTGCGCGCGCGGCAGGGCTTGCGCACAGGACGAGGAGAGCTGGCCGGCGTGGGATTGCAGGCAGGCGATGATGCGCCCCCCACCCGGTGCAATGCCGCTGCACAGGCGGTCAAGGTCGGTGCGGCACGCCTGCATGATGGCCCTTGCTTCGCTGCGCATCTGCGGCGTGATCTGCGTCTGCAATTGCGTCTGGGCGAGCACGGGGGTCGAGGTTGCAAGGCCGAGGACGACGATGGTTGCGGCTTGCGGCAGAGAACGGAAAATCGAGGGCACGGCGCGGATCCTTTCTGATTGGATGAGGTCGGCCGTCGCCGCGCGGGGCTGACGCGGCGACGGCTGCGTTGCGTCAGCGCGAAACCGTGCCGGTGCGGGTGTAGGTGTTGCCGGCGGGACCGGTGCGCGTCACGTTGCGCGTGCAGCTGCCGTTGGCGCAGCTTCCCGTCGCGGTGACGTGCGAGGTGCCGCGCGGCCCGGTCGCTGTCGCCGACCGCGTCCAGGCATTGGCGTCGGCCGCCGCCGCGACCGACAGGGTGCCGAGGACGAGGGAGGTGAGGAAAAGCTTGGTCATGGTCGTCGTCTCCTTCTGGGGCTGCCGAGAGGGGTAGCCGTGCGGAGGAGACTGGGGCTGCTGCGTGTGCGCCGCATTGCCGAAACGAAACGATTTTTATGGCTTTGTCCGACCCGTGTAACACTATGTAACAACGGCGCGCGCGCCCTTGCCTGACGCGAGCCGTTGCCCACAATGCAGCCATGAACGCGCAAGCAGCCACGATTCTCATGGTGGAGGACGATCCCGAGATCAGCCGCCTCGTTGCCGATTTCATGCGGCGAGAGGGGTTCGAGATCGCCTGTGTCGCCGACGGCAAGGCCATGGATTCGATGCTCCAGCGCCTGCGGCCCGATCTCGTCATCCTCGATCTGATGCTGCCGGGCGAGGACGGGCTGTCGATCTGCCGCCGCCTGCGCGCCGACGATTCCCTGCCGATCCTGATGCTGACCGCCAAGAGCGATGAGATCGATCGCGTCGTCGGCCTCGAGATGGGCGCGGACGATTATCTGACTAAGCCGTTCGGGCCGCGCGAGCTCCTGGCGCGGGTTCGCGCCATCCTGCGCAGGGCCAACGGAGCTCCGGCCAAGCCGCTGGTCCGGCGTTATGCCTTCGACCGTTTCGTGATCGATCTCGACGCGCGCAGTGTCGAGACGACCGAGGCCGAGGCGCCTGAGCTGCAATTGACCAGCGCCGAGTTCGATCTGCTCGGCTGCTTCGTGCAGCGGCCGCGAAGGGTGCTCACGCGCGACCAGATCCTCGACTGGACCCGCGGCCGCTCGGCGGAGCCGTTCGACCGCACGGTCGACATGCTGATCTCGCGGCTGCGCCGCAAGCTCGACGGTGCAAGTCCCGGCTCCAACCTGATCACGACGGTGCGCAACGGCGGCTATCTGTTCACCGCGACCGTCAAGCAGGTGTCGTGATGCTGCGCGTGACGCTTGCGGCGCGGCTCGCCCTGATCGGACTGGTGGGGATTACCCTGGTGACTACCGTGGTCGTCGCGATATTTTACCGGACGACCCTCCGCGAGAACGAGCTGACCCGGCCTTCGCCCGCGCGTCTCGATGCGCTGGCGGCGCTCCTGGAGCGAACGGATGCGGGTTCGCGGCAGGCCGTGCTCGACGCGGTGTCTTCGCCGCAGTTCACCGTGCGGATCGTGCCGTCGGGCACGCCGGTCGGCGGCGAGACGCCGCCGGATCAGCAGGAACTGCGCGAGACCTATGCGGCGGGCCTTGCGGGCCGCCCCGTTGAGATCGTGCCGCCGTCGGATCATCGGGGCAGCCGGCTGTTTCCCCGCCTCGCGCGGCTGATGGCCAACGCGATCGAATTCCGCATCGGCCTGCGCAGCGGCGATCTGCTGGTCATCGACGCCTATACCCGCCTGCCGGTGACCCAGTTCGGGCTGCCCGTGGGTTTCGGCGCAGGCCTGTTCGGCTCGATCGTTGCCCTGCTGGCGCTGCTGGTCATGCAGCGCGAGACGCGGCCGCTGGCGCGGCTCGCCGCCGCCGTCGACCGTGTCGATCTGTCGGCCGATCCGCCGCCGCTGCCGGATGCGCGTCGCAGTGCGCCGGAGATCCGTGCCGTCATCGCCGCGTTCAACCGCTTGCAGGGGCGGCTTGCCGAAATGCTGCGTGCGCGCATGACGCTGGTTGGCGGCATCGCCCACGACGTCAGGACTTTTGCGACACGGTTGCGGCTGCGCGTCGAGCACATTCCCGACGACGCCGAGCGGCAGCGGGCGGTCGCCGACATCGACGACATGATCCGCCTGCTCGATGACGCGCTGCTGTCGACGCGGGCGGGTGCCGGCGGACTATCTCAGGAGATGGTCGAACTCGCCGCGCTGGTGGCCGCTGAGGTGAACGACAGGCATGCCCAGGGAGCGGCGGTCGATCTGGTCACGGACGAGCGAGCGCGCGACGTCGTCGTGCTCGGCGACCAACTCGCTTTGAGGCGGGTCTTCGCCAACATCATCGACAACGCGCTCGCCTATGGCCATGCCGCGCATGTGCGCACGGCCCTCAAGGACGGTGCCGTCGTGGTGTCGATCGGCGACGAGGGTCCCGGAATTCCCGCCGATCAGCGTCAGACCGTGCTCGAACCGTTCCACCGGCTGGAGAAGTCGCGCAATCGCGCAACCGGCGGCGCCGGTCTTGGTCTCGCCGTTGTTCGCAGCCTGGTCGAGGCCCATGGCGGGACGATCGCGATCGACGCGGCGCCGGGCGGCGGCACGCGCGTCAGCGTCACCCTTCCGGTGTTTCAGCCGGCTTGAAGCGTTTTCGGTCGAGGGGGGTAATCGGCGTCAGGCCGTCACCACTGCGGGAATCGGCAACGCGGTAACGGACTTGATCTTCTCCATCGCGAAGCGCGAGGTGACGTTCTTTAGCGGCACCGCGCTGATCAGCTTCTTGTAGAACACGTCATAGGCCTGCATGTCCGCGACCACGACGCGCAGCATGTAGTCGACGTCGCCGGCCATGCGATAGAACTCCATCACCTCCGGCATGGCGCTGACGGCTTCGGCGAACTTCTTCAGCCAGGCATCGGAATGGTCGGAGCTCTCGACCGACACGAACACGGAGATGCCGAGCCCGATCTTGTTCTGGTCGACGAGGGCGACGCGCTTGATGATCACGCCGTCGGCCTCCAGCCGCTGGATACGCTTCCAGCAGGGGGTCGAGGACAGGCCGACGCGGTCGCCGATCTCGGCCACCGAGAGAGAGGCATCCTCCTGAAGGACCATCAGGATCTTACGGTCGATGGCATCGAGGCGGCGGCTGGTCTCGGGGAGCTGGACGGCGGCATCAGTCATCTGAAGAACTTTGTTCCATTTCAGGGGCCGATTTCCGTGATATAGAGAAAATCATTCCACCGCAAGCCTAGAATCCCGGCGCGGCGGTGGAATAGCTCTATCGGCGGCCCCGCAAAAACTCTTCAACGTCAAGGCGTTGCGGGGCGGCAAAGCCGCCGCCATGGCGGGTGCATTTCAGCGCTGCGGCGGCCGCGGCGAATCGCATCGCCTCCCCCAACCCCTTGCCCTCGGCGAGGCCGAGCGCGAATGCGCCATGGAAGACGTCGCCGGCGCCGAGCGTATCGACCGCCTGGACCGGGAACGCCGGCACCTCCTCCAGCGCGCCCGCCTGGTTCAGCCAGATCGTGCCGCGCGGGCCCCGGGTGGCCGCGAGGACGGCCGGAGTCAACTCCGCCAGGCGCTTCAAGGCCGCGCCGTCGTCAGCGATGCCAGCGGTCTCCTGCAGCTGCGCGCTGGCGAAAAGCAGATGCGAGGCGGCCGTGAGCAGGCCGTCCTGCGGCGCCATGGCGCGGTCGACGCCGACGATGACGGGAATGCCGCGCCGGCGGGCCTCGGCGCAAAGCGAGGTCGCGAACGCCGCGCAGCGGCTTTCGACGAGCACCGCCTGGCAATCGGCGAGCAACGCATCGGCCTCGGGCAGCATCACGGTCCACAGCGCGGGATCGCGATAGATGGTGAGCGTCCGCTCGCCGGAGGGCTCGATCATGATCGCCGAGACCGGCGTGCTCAGGCCAGGCATGCGCACGATGTGCGTGGTGTCGATGCCCTCCTGCGCCATCTGCGCCAGAATGAAAGCGCTCGACGTCTCCCGCGCATCGCCCATGGGACCTGCGAACGCGATGCGGCCGCCAAGTCGCCCCATCGCGATGGCGGCGTTCAGCGCGTTGCCGCCGCAAACCTCGGCGAGATGGCTGGCGTTCGCCTTGCTGCCACGTTCGGGCAGTGCCTCGACCCGCAGGATGACGTCGCGCACCGGCATGCCGATGCAAAGGATGCGCGGCGCGGTGCCGGCCATCGTCGTTCGACTCAACTGCTCTTGTCGTGCACCCAGCGGCCGAGCAGATGATGAGCGATGGCGAACGGATGCGGCCCGACAAGCCCGTCCGGATGCGTCCGCGTCAGCATCTTGGCCGCCTCATCGCGCGTGAACCAGCGCGCGTCTTCCAGCTCCATGCGATCGACGATGATGTCGTCGTTCAGCGCTCGCGCGCTGCAGCCGATCATCAGCGACGACGGATAGGGCCAGGGCTGGGTCATGTAATACTGCACGTCGGTGCAGCGAATGCCGGACTCTTCGAAGATCTCGCGGCGTACCGCGTCCTCGATGGTCTCGGCCGCCTCGACGAAGCCGGCGAGGCAGGAATACATCCCTGCCGGAAACTGCTTCTGCCGGCCAAGCAGGCATTTGTCGCCGGACGCCACCAGCATGATCACGACGGGGTCGGTGCGCGGAAAATGCTCGGCCTTGCAAGCCGGGCAGTCGCGCTTCCAGCCGCCTTCCTTCATCGCGCTGCGCGCACCGCAATTGGCGCAATAGCCGTGGCGCTGATGCCAGCTCACCATCGACTTTGCCATTGCGATCGCCGAAAGCTCCTCGGGTGGGATCGCGCCCTGCATCGCCATGCCGCGCAGCTCGGTTGTGGTGTAGTCCTCGCGTCCCACCAGCTTCTCGGCCGCCGCCTGCGACATCCCCATGCCGAACACGGCCGCGCCATCGCGCAGGCCCAGAAAGATCGTGCCTGGATTTGCGCCGCATTTCAGCGCCTCGTCGATCCCGAGCAGCGCGCGCACCTTGTCGCCCTCGCGCTTCACCAGCAGCGAGTCGCGATGGACGACGTAAGCGCGCGATGACGGCTTCTGCTCCAGCGCGAACAGCTTCTCGTCGTCGCGGCGCAGATGCGCGGCGCGGTCGAGAATGTTGGTGACGAAGGCCGGCTGCCCCAGCGGAAACGCATCGAATGCTGACATTTCTCGTTCTTTCAACCTAACCAGATCTTGCGGCGAAGCGCGCTGATGAAATTCTGCACTTCAGTGGCGTCGTGCGCCAGCGGCTGCATCACGCCCCACACCGGCCGCGGCCAGGCCGCGTCGCTGGTTCGGCGTGCGATGATGTGGACGTGCAGCTGCGGCACGAGGTTGCCGAGGGCTGCGACGTTGAGCTTGTCGCATTTGGTGATCTCCTTCAGCGCGCGCGAGACGCGGGAGATCTCGGTCATCAGCTGCGCCTGCTGCACCTCGTCGAGATCGATGATCTCGACCGCATCGGGTCGTCGCGGCACCAGCAGCAGCCAGGGGTAATGGGCGTCCTTGATGACCAGCACCTTCGACAGCGGCAGATCGCCAATGTCGATCGTGTCCTCTTTCAGGCGGGAGTGCAGCGACCAGGCGGGTTCGGGCATATGCGTTTCCGGACGGCCCGATGGGAGCGGGCTTTGTTTGGAGCGACCATACGATAGGGCGTTAGCAAGGGGAAGGTTGCCAACTGCATACACGCTCGTCGTCCCGGACAAGCGCCCAGGCTCGCGCTTTGCGCGCCCCGGGACGACGACAGAGCTTGTGGTCGTGGGGGTGCCCTTACGCCTCCGCCAGCACTCTTGCGTTGGCGCGGACCGAGGCTTCGCTGACGCGAATGCCGAGGCCCGGGCCGTCAGGCACGACCACGTGGCCTGCGTGGTTGGCGACGCGTTCTTCCAGCACGTCCTCGGTGAGCACGTGATGTGGCATGTAGAATTCGCAGCCGAGCGAGATGCCCGGTGTTGCCGCGATCAGCTGGGTGCCGGCGGCAAGCCCGATGCCGCCCTCCCACAGCGTGCCGCCATAGCCGGGCAGGCCGGCAATATCGGCAATCGCCATGATCGCCTGGGCCTCGAACAGGCCGCCGGCCTTCATCAGCTTGATCGAGACCGCGTCGGCGGCCTCGCGGCGCACCACCTCCATCATGTCGCGGCGGTCGAAGCAGCTCTCGTCGGCCAGCACCGGCGTTTCCAGCGCCGCGGTGAGCTGCGCCATCACGTCGAGATATTTGCGTGGCACCGGCTGCTCGATGAAGGTCGGCGCGAACTCTTCGACGTCGCGCAGGATCTTGATGGCGCCGAACGGCGCCAACGCCTGGTTGTAGTCGACGCGCAGATCGACCTTGTCGCCGAACTCCTTCCGGATTGCGTCGAGATGCGCGAGGTCCTCGCGATGCGGTTTCACGCCGGTCTTGACCTTGTAGATGACGTTGCCATCCGGAACCATCTTGCGCATGCGCTCGAGATCGGCGGCGAAATCGGGATCGGCGATCGAGAAGGAAAGGGGGATGGTGTCGCGCACGCGGCCGCCCAGGAGGTCGGCGACGGAGAGGCCCGACGATTTGCCGACGATGTCGAGCAGCGCCATCTCGATCGCGACTTTGGCCTCGGCATGGCCGACCAGCGCGCGGTCGAGCTCGGCCATCAGCGCGCGAATACGCCGCGCCGGCCTGCCAAGCACGATCGGCCTCAAGTAGATATCGAGCGCCGAAAAGGCTGCTTCCGGCGTTCCCGTAAAGACCTCCCACGGCGCCGCTTCGCCCCAGCCGACCACGCCGTCGCTTGACGTGAGCTCGATCAGCACGCGCTTCACGGTGCCCTTGACGTTGCCGACGCCTTGCAGGCGCGCCATCCTGATCGGGCTTTCGATCAGGAACAGCCTGAGACGTTCGACGGTTGCTTCGGTCATGTCAGGCCTCCATTGACGTGCCAAACCTGGCCGGTGACGTAGGACGCCTTCGGTGACGCCAGGAAGGCGATGATTTCTGCGACTTCCTCGGGACGGCCGCGGCGGGCCATCGGAATCAAGGCCTCGGTGGCGGCGATCTGCTCCGGCGAGAGGCGGCTCTCGCCCGGTCTGTCCTTGACGATCAGGCCCGGCGACACCGCATTGACGGTGATGCCGTCTTTCGCGAGCTCGATCGCGGTGAGGCGTACCAGCGCCTCCAGTGCAGAGCGGCTGGCGGCCGTCGCTGCGAAGGGCGCGAATTCGGGCCGGATCGCGTGCGCGACGAAGGAAGATACGGCGACGATCCGCGCATCGCGCCCAGCACGGAGTTGCGGAAGCGCAAGCTTCACGAAACGCGTGAAGGCGAGAGCGGATTCGTCCATTGCCTGCATGAATTGATCGGCCGGCGTGCCGATCGCGCTGCCGCGACGGGCGTGGCCTCCAATCAGGATCAATCCGTCAAGCCGACCGAAATCGAGGTGCGCCGTCGCGCACGCAAGCGTCACGGCGACTTCGTTGGCGAGATCGCCGAGGCATGTTGCAACGGCCGCACCACGTGCTTCGGCATCCGCTTTGGTCGCCTTAAGTCCGTCCTCGTTGGATCGGGTGTGCAGCACAAGCCCGATGCCGGGCGCGGCGAGCAGTTTTGCAGTGGCGCGGCCGATGCCGCTGGCGGCGCCGGTGACGAGATAGACGCGATCGATTTCGGACATCACGATACTGTATTTGCCGGCGGCAGCGCGCCGGTGCGGTGGAAATGGCTGAGGAAGGCACGTGTCGCGCTTTCCTTGGGACTGTCGATCACCTGCCGCGCCGGACCTTCCTCAACCACGATTCCGTCGCGCATGAAGATCAGGCGGTCGGCGACCTCGCGGGCAAAGGCGATCTCGTGGGTCACGATCACCATGGTCATGCCTTCGGATGCCAGCTGCTGGATCACGTTCAGGACTTCGCCGACCAGTTCAGGATCGAGCGCCGAGGTCGCTTCGTCGAACAGCATCACGTCAGGCTCCATGGCGAGCGCTCGCGCGATCGCGACGCGCTGCTTCTGCCCACCGGAGAGCGTCGCGGGGTATTGGTCGGCCTTCTCGGCGAGCCCCACCTTGGCAAGTTGTGCGCGCGCGAGCGTTTCGGCGTCCGCCTTGGCCATGCGCCGCACGGTGACCGGTCCTTCCATCACGTTCTGCAGCGCCGTCATGTGCGGGAACAGGTTGAAGTGCTGGAACACCATGCCGGTGGTGGCGCGGAATTTCGCCAGCGCCTTCACATCAGGAAGCTTCGCTCCGTCGCCGAATGCAAAGCTTGTGTCGCCGACGCGGACGCTGCCGCCGTCGGGCACGACCAGCAGATTGATGCAGCGGAGCAGGGTCGACTTGCCGGAACCCGACGGGCCGATCAGCGCGACCACACCGCCCTTGGCGACATCGAGATTGATGTTCTTCAGAACCTCGTTGCTGCCGAAGCTCTTGCGCAAGGACCGGATCTCGATTTTCGGCATCTCGCTCATTCGCCGACCGCCAATCGCTTCTCGCCGCGGCGAACGAGGATGGTGAGCGGAATCAGGATCGCCGCATAGGCGACCGCAACCGCGGTGTAGGTTTCCAGCGGCCGGTAGCTGTCATGGGCCGCGACCTGGCTCTGATAGACGAGGTCCGGCACCGCCAGCACCGAGACCAGCGAGGTGTTCTTGAACTGGATGATCGACTGGTTCATCAGCGCCGGAATCATGCGCTTGATCGCCTGCGGCAGCACGATGCGCCGCATGCTCTGGCTCGGAGTCATGCCGAGCGCGGCGCCGGCTTCCGACTGGCCCTTGTCGATCGAGACGATGCCGCCGCGGATGATCTCCGAATAGAACGAGCCGCCATAAAGCGAGAGCGCCAGCGCGGAAGCCGTGATCGGTGTCATCTCGACACCGGCGAGGATCGGAAGCGCGTAATAGAACCAGATCAGCTGCACCAGGATCGGCGTGCAGCGAAACGCCTCGATGAAAGTGAGCGCGAGAAGGCGCAACGCCTTGAAACGCGACAGGCTGCCGAACGCGCCGAGCAGGCCGAACAGCAGCCCGCAAACCACGATGACGATGGTGAAGCCGACGGTAACGCCGAGCCCGTTGAGAAAGAGCCAGCGATAGCTCCAGAGGATGCCGAAGTCCCACTGATACATATTTATTCGGACCTCAGTCGCGAAGTGGCTTGGACAGCGCGAGCCTCGGGCTCGGCGCACCTCTCCCGCTTGCGGGAGAGGTCGGCGCGAAGCGCCGGGTGAGGGCTCTATCCTCTTGGGGAGTCTTTCCAGCGGAGACACCTTCTCCCCCGCCCTCTCCCGCAAGCGGGAGAGGGAGCGGAGCAGAGCGTGCCGACGGAGCTCGACCCAAACTCATCGCACTTTACAGCGAAACCCCCGGCGGAATGTCCGCTTCCGTCACGCCCACCAACTCCATATTCGTGATGATCGCGTTGCGGATGAAGCCGAGGCCCTTGTTGAAGTCGATCCAGGTGTTGACGTAGTCGCGCCAGGTCTTGTCGGTTTCGCGGCGGAAGCCGGCATTGGACGTGGTCGCGAAGATCGGCGTCGGCAGCACCAGCTGGCCGAGCGAGGGATTCTTCTTCAGCACGGTCAGCGACAGCATGGTGATCAGGCACTGCGCGTTGACCCGGCCGGTCTGCAGCGCGGCGGTAGCATCGTCGGCGGTCTTGAGCCGCGTGATCTGCGCCTTCGGCGTCAGGCGGCTCACCACCTGGTCGTGCGAGGAGCCCTGGTCGACCGCGATCTTGATGTCGGGCGAGTTCAATTCGGCCCAGCTCTTTGGCTTGAAGTCCTTCTTGCAGAGGATGCCGAAGGCATTGTTGAACACCGGCACGGAGAAATCGACCACCAGCGCGCGCTTCGGGGTCGGATTGAGGCCGAAGAAGATGTCGATCTTGTTGGCCTGCAGGTCCAGCACCGAATTGCCCCAGGTGGTCTCGGTGATCTCGAGCTCGGCCTCCATGTCGTCGGCCAGCCCCTTGGCGATGTCGATGTAGAAGCCCTTCCATTGGCCTGAGGTGAGGTCCTTCATGTAATAGGGCGCGCCGCCCCCGACGGCGCCGATCCGCATCTTCTTGGTCCGGCGGATGCGGGCGAAGGTCGATTCGCTGGGATCGGCGGTCTGGGCCACGGCCGGCGCAGCCAGCGCGGCCGCGGTCATGGCACCAAGTCCGACAATCGATGCAACATCACGACGTGTAACCATTGGGATCTATCGCTTTTCTGGTTGGCTGGAGTTCCACCGGGCGTTCTTAGCAAGCTGGTCCATGCGACGAAAGCACAGCCTGGCAGCTAGGCAAGCCGGGAATTGCCCGGAGTCTGGGCAGACCTCAATGGTTCGAGCCGATACCCGCTTGCTTTCCGCTCCCTTTGGCCCCAAATAGGCACCGGGAGATTGGCGGTGGACGAGCCACTCGCCAACCGGGTCAGGTCCGGAAGGAAGCAGCCCTAACGAGGTCCGGATCGGGTCGCTCGTCAGTCTCCTACCTGTTTTTCCGAGCGAACCAGCGCCGGCGGGTCTCCCGCCAGCGCGCTCCTTTCCGCAAAAGCCGGCCGAGAGAGACTTCTATTGCGGATCGACCGATGACCGACGCTGGCGCCCCCCAAAATCCTGATAGCGCCGGCCCGGCCGGCAACGCGCCTTACCGGGTGCTGGCGCGCAAATACCGTCCCTCCTCATTCGACGACCTGATCGGCCAGGAGGCGGTGGTCCGCACCGTCTCCAACGCGTTCGAGACCGGGCGCATTCCGCAGGCCTGGATCCTCACCGGCGTCCGCGGCGTCGGCAAGACCACCACCGCCCGCATCCTGGCCCGGGCGCTCAACTACGAGATGCCGGATGGTTCGGTGAAGGGCCCGACCATTCACATGCCGACGCTTGGCGTGCATTGCCAGGCGATCATGGAAAGCCGGCACATGGACGTGCTGGAGATGGACGCGGCCTCGCATACCGGCGTCGACGACGTCCGCCAGATCAACGACAGCGTGCGCTATGCCCCCGCCAGCGCCCGCTACAAGGTCTACATCATCGACGAAGTCCACATGCTGTCGACGGCGGCGTTCAACGCCTTCCTGAAGACGCTGGAGGAGCCGCCGGAGCACGCCAAATTCGTGTTCGCGACCACCGAGATCCGCAAGGTCCCGGTCACCGTGCTGTCGCGCTGCCAGCGCTTCGACCTGCGCCGCGTCGAGGCCGACGTGCTGATGACGCACCTCGCAAACATCGCAGCCAAGGAAAACGTCGAGATCGAACCGGAGGCGCTCGGCATCATCGCGCGCGCCGCCGAAGGCTCGGTGCGCGATTCGCTGTCGCTGCTCGATCAGGCCATTGCGCACGCGGCAGGCCAGGTGAAGGCCGACGCGGTCAGGCAGATGCTGGGCCTTGCCGACCGCACCCGCGTCATCGACCTCTTCGATTCGCTGGCGCGCGGCGACATCGCCGCGGCGTTCAAGGAATTTCGCGACCAGTACGATGTCGGTGCCGATCCCGTCGTCGTGCTGTCAGACCTCGCCGAATTCGTCAACTTCGTCACCCGCGTGAAGATCGTGCCGGCGACCGCCGACAACGTCGCCTATGGCGAGACCGAGCGCGTGCGCGCGAAGGATTTCGCTTCGAAGATCTCGATGCGCGTGCTGTCGCGGATGTGGCAGATGCTGCTCAAGGGCATCGCCGAGGTGCAGGCCGCGACGCGGCCCGCCGCCGCGGCCGAAATGGTGCTGGTGCGCATCGCCTATGTCGCCGACCTGCCGACGCCGGATGAAGCCATCAGGATGCTGGAGCAGAACGGCGGCGGCTCGCCGGTCGCAAGCGGCGGCAGCGCGCGCAGCGGTGCGCCGGCCGCTCCGATGGCTTCCGCTGCGCCGGTCTCTGCAGCGCCGGTCTCGGCCGCGCCTGTGCGCATGGCGACATCGTCGCCATCAGCGTTCGGCGGTGGCGCCCGGCCGCAGATGGCAGCGCCTGCGCCTGACACGCAAGGGGCGGCGCCGCAGTTGCGGATCACGAGCTTCACCCAGCTCGTCGCGCTAGCGGGGCAGAAGCGCGACATCATGACCAAGAGCGCGCTCGAAGGCGACATGCGCCTCGTCCGTTTCGAGGAGGGCCGCCTCGAGGTCGCGCTCGAGCCCAATGCCTCCAAGACCATGATCTCGGAGCTTGCGAAGAAGTTCGAGCTGTGGACCGGCCGGCGCTGGACCATCGTGGTCTCCAACGAGCAGGGCCAGCCGACGCTGCGCTCGGTGAACCAGGCCGCCAAGCAGGAGCATGCCCGTACCGCGGAAGCCGATCCGCGCGTGCAGGAGGTGCTGTCGCGCTTCCCCGGCGCCAAGGTCGTCGAGGTCCGCAGGCTTGCCCCAGAGGCGCCGGAGACCAATATCAATGCCGACTATGGCAGTGACGATCCGCCCGACGGTTCCGACGGCGACGACGATCTCTGAGCCATTCATTCAAGGACGAGCACCCATGGCTGATTTTCTCGGCATGATGAAACAGGCGGCGCAGCTGCAATCCAAGATGCAGGAGATGCAGGACCAACTCGCCAACGTCGAGGTCGAAGGCATCTCCGGCGGCGGTCTCGTCGCCGTGCGCATGACTGCCAAGATGGACGTCAAGGGCGTCAAGATCGATCCTTCGCTGATGAAGGCGGAGGAGCGCGAGGTGCTGGAAGACCTGCTCGTCACCGCCTTCGGGGATGCCCGCCGCAAGGCGGAGACCGCGATGCAGGAGAAGATGCAGGCCCTCACCGGCGGCCTCGGCCTGCCCCCGGGGTTGTTCGGCCAGTAATGGGATTCTTTTCGTTGAATCGATCTGTCCGCGGTCTCGGCTCACCTCTCCCCATCGGGGAGAGGTCGATTTGCTCCTGGCGATGCGAAGCATCGTCCAGCGCAAATCGGGTGAGGGGCCTCAGCTCCCACGAGGGTACGGAACCCCTCACCCGCGCCTTCGGCGCGACCTCTCCCGATGGGAGAGGTTTGCGACCGTCCTTGCGGCGCAATGATCGCAACATGGTTTAGCAGATGGGCGCTGTTGCAGGTCCTGAAATCGAGCGGCTGGTCCAGCTGCTCGCGCGGCTGCCGGGCCTCGGCCCGCGCTCGGCGCGGCGCGCGGCGCTGCACCTGATCAAGAAGCGCGAAGCACTGATGATGCCGCTGGCCTCGGCCATGCAGGTGGCGCTGGACAAGGTCCAGGTCTGCAAGACCTGCGGCAACATCGATACGCAAAATCCCTGCACCGTCTGCACCGATCCGAAGCGCGATCCTGCCATCATCGTCGTCGTCGCCGATGTCGCCGACCTCTGGGCGCTGGAGCGGGCCAATGCCACCCAGGGGCGCTATCACGTGCTGGGCGCGACATTGTCGCCGCTCGATGGCGTCGGCCCGCAGGACCTCACCATCGACGCGCTGGTGGCGCGCGCGCATGATTCGCAGGTGCATGAGATCATCCTGGCGCTGAATGCGACGGTGGACGGCCAGACCACGGCGCATTACATCACCGATCTCCTTCAGGACGCCAATGTGAAGGTGACGCGGCTCGCCCATGGAGTTCCGGTGGGCGGCGAGCTTGATTATCTCGATGAAGGTACGCTATCGGCTGCCATGCGGCAGCGGACCCTGTTCTAGAGCGTTTTCGAGCGAAGTGGGTACCGGTTCGCGTGAAGAAAACGCGTCATAACAAGAATTCCCCTCCATAGATTCACGGAACGGACGACATGACGAAACTTTTCGCCACGCGCATGGCTTTGGTCGCGATGATGACGGTGCTGGTGAGCCCGGCCATCTCGGCGCAGCAGGGTGACGAGACGCCGCCGTCCAAGCCCGGCAAGCCGATCAACACCGGCGACGTGCTCTCAGGCGAGCTGAACGCGATGAAGGTCCGCGACGTCAAGAACGGCAAGCGCGTCGCGACCTACCAGATCACCTCTGAGCCGCGGCGCCTGCCGCCGCCGAACGGGCTGTGCAATCTCGAGACCGGCCCCGAGACCTTCCAGCTCGTCACCTCCAGCGAAGCGCAGACCACGCAGCTGAAATCGTTCGTCGGCAAGGAAATCTCCGTGAAGGTCGACGAGATCGCCTGCGCCAGCGATGCCGGCCAGATGAGCGAGGCCGTGATCACGAAATGGAGTCTGGTCAGGAAGCAGTAAGGGGCGCGCGCCGCTGTCTCCGCCGTCATTGCGAGAAGCCCTTGCGACGAAGCAATCCAGACTGCCACTGCGGTGACAGTCTGGATTGCTTCGCGGAGCCTGTCATCGGGCCGCGCGTTCGCGCGGACCCGGTGGCTCGCAATGACGAAAGAGAGAGGGGAATTCTAGACCCGCACCTGCTCCAGCGTCTCGAAATGCCCGCGCCTCTGCAAGTAAGCCAGCAGCATCAGGCTGGGGATGGCGACGAGGACGGAGATCGCGAAGAACATCGGCCAGCCCGTGGCCTTCGCCAGATAGCCTGCGCCCGATGACAGATAGGTGCGTCCCACGGCGGCGAGCGCCGTCAGCAGCGCATATTGAGTGGCGGTGTGCAGCGGGTTCTGGCATAGCGCCGAGAGATAGGCGACGAAGATCACGGTGCCGATGGCGTTGCAGAAATTGTCGGAGGTGATGGCGAGGGTCAGCGCCCATTCGTTGACGCCGACCAGCGCCAGCCACGAGAACGACAAATTGGACATCGCCTGCACGATGCCGCCGATCCACAGGCTGGTCGCGAGCGAATAGCGCCGCGCCACGAAGCCGCCGGCAAAACCGCCGGCCAGGGTCGCCACGATGCCGACGCCCTTGACGATCACGGCATAGTCGTTCCGCGTGAAGCCGATGTCGATCACGAACGGCACGGTCATGTTGCCGGAAAACGCGTCGGTGAATTTGAACAACACGACGAAGGCGAGCACGACCCATGCTTCCTTGCGTCGCAAGAATTCCGAGAACGCGCCAAGCGCGGCATGGAACACCCGCGTGAGCGCGTCCTCTCCCCGCGCGGCGGCCTCGGCGCGCTCGGATTGTGCGGGCTCGGTGGCGGCCAGCGCCGTCACCGTGCCGATCAGCACCAGAGCCGCCATCACCACATAGCCCCACATCCAGGCGGCGCCGCGGGGAACGATCGCCTCGAAGCCGGTGACGATGAACAAGGCGCCCGCGGTCGATATCAGCATGCCGATGCGATAGGCCGCGACATAGGCGGCCATGCCGGCGGCCTGCTCACTCTCGGGTAGGCTCTCGACGCGGAAGGCATCGACCACGATGTCCTGCGTCGAGGACATCGTCGCGACGAGGAGCGCGCCAAGCGCGACGAACAGCGGCGAGCGCGCCGGATCGGTCAGCGCCAACAGCAGGATCGCGCCGATCAGCAGGGCTTGCGAAAACACCAGCCAGCCACGGCGGCGTCCCAAGGCGCGGGTGAAGAACGGCACGTGCAGCGCATCGACCAGCGGCGCCCACAGGAATTTCAGGGTGTAGGGCGTTCCGACCAGCGCAAACAGTCCGATGGTTCCGAGATCGACCCCGGCCTCGGCCATCCACACCAGCAATGTCGATCCTGACAGCGCCAGCGGCAGGCCGGAGGAGAAGCCGAGAAACAGCACGATCAGCACCCGCGGCTGCAGGTAAACGGCAAGGCTGTCGCGCCAGGAGGGCGCGGGGGCCGAGCTTGCGGCGGATGAAGTCGCGTCGGGTGCGGTCATGGGGGGCGTGTTAGCAGATTCTGGGGGAAAAGACTCTTCGAAGCTCAGTGGGGCGGATGCTCTCTCCACCTCACCGCGGTCATCGTCCGCGAAGGCGGACGATCCAGTAATCGCCAACGTCTCGACTCAATCACGACTGCCGCGGCGTACTGGATGCCCCGCCTTCGCGGGGCATGACAGTCGTGGGAGATGACGGCGTTATGGTGGTCCGGCTATCCCGGGATAGAGATCATCCCAGTTTGGGTTATGCTGCTCGATCAATCGAATCTTCCACGCTCTATTCCACTTCTTCAGCCGCTTCTCCCGCTTGATCGCGTTCTCGGGATCGTCGAATTGTTCGAAGTAAACAAGTCGGGTGACGTCGTACATCTCCGTGAAGCTTTCGATGACCTTCAACCTGTGCTGCGCCACGCGGCGGATGAGATCGTTCGTCACCCCGATATAGAGCGTTCCACCAATCTTGCTGGCAAGGATGTACACGTAGTAGCAGCGTGCGCCCATCTGCCGCCTCCCATCCGCCGTCATCGTCCGCGAAGGCGGACGATCCAGTACTCACCGGCGACCCGGTTCAATCACCTCCGCTGCGGCGTACTGGATGCCCCGCCTTCGCGGGGCATGACAGTGTGCCCTACTCCCCCGCCTGAAGCTTCCGCGGGAACAGCTCTGCCGTTCCCGTCGCCACCAGCCGCGGAGCCTCCGGCGCATCGCTCTTGCTGAAATCCAGCTCTTCGATTCGGCCTGCGCGCTTCTCGATCTTGTCGGCGGAGATCAGCACCTGGCGGACGTCCTCGTTCACGTCGGCAAAATGCTTCTGCAGCTTCAGCACGCGATCGCGCAGGCGGCCGAGATCGTCGCCGAGCTTGATCACCTCGGTGCGGATCTGGTCGGCGGCATCGCGCATGCGCGCGTCCTTCATGATCTGCTGCATCACCTGGATCGCGAGCATCAACAGCGAGGGCGACACCAGCACGACGCGAGCGCGATAGGCCTTCTGGATCACGTCGTCGAAGCCGTCATGGATCTCGGCGTAAACCGATTCCGACGGCACGAACATCAGCGCCATCTCCTGGGTCTCGCCGGCGACGAGATATTTCTCCGCGATGTCGCTGACATGCTTCATCACGTCGCCGCGCAGCCGCTGCGTGGCGACGCGCTTTTCCTCGTCGGTGCGGGCGTCGTGCAGCGCCGTCATCGCCTCCAGCGGGAACTTGGCGTCGATGCAAAGCGGGCGCTGATCGGGCAGGAACACGACGCAGTCCGGGCGTTTGCCGGTGGAGAGCGTGAACTGGAACTCGTAGGCACCCTTCGGCAGCCCGTCCTGGACGATCGCCTCCATCCGCGCCTGGCCGAAGGCGCCGCGCGACTGCTTGTTGGCGAGCACGTCGCGCAAGGTGGTCACTTGCGTGGTGAGGTCGGTGAGGTTCTTGTGAGCGCTGTCGATGATGCCGAGCCGTTCATGCAGCGCGCGGAGGCTGTCCATGGTGTTGCGGGTCGAATGTTCCATGGACTGGCCGACCCGATGCGTCACCGAATCAAGCCGCTCGTTGACGGCGCGCGCCATCTCGGCTTGGCGGCCGGCGAGCGCCTGGGTCATGGCATCGACCCGGCCCGACGACTCACTCTGCGCCCGCAGCACCTCGCTCAGCCGTTCCTCAAGCTCGTCGGCCCGGATCGCGTTCGCCATGGCGAGTTCCGCGCCGCGCCGCCCCGAGCGCGCGATCACGACCGCAATCACCACCAAGAGGATGAGGACGAGGATGCCAAAGCCGATCAGCGCATCGATCGTGCGCACCGGCCAGTCGCCGAGCAGGAAGATGATCTCGTTCATGTGCCCTTCTAGCGCGATTCGCCGGCATTCGCGAACGAAGAGGGAACATTTATGGTTAATCAACCCCTAATTTTTATGGTTAACGACGTCTGAAGTTTTATGGTTAGCGAGAGGTTAACAGGTTCCTGCCCGCATTGACCGCATTCAGCCTGGGGCTTAAATCGCGGCCATGGCCCTCAGAGAAATCATCATCCTGCCCGACAAGCAGCTGCGTCTGGTCTCCAAGCCGATCGAGAAGGTCACCTCGGAGATCCGCAAGCTTGCCGACGACATGTTCGAGACCATGTATGACGCGCCGGGCATTGGCCTCGCCGCGATCCAGGTCGCGCAGCCGCTGCGCCTGATCACCATGGATCTCGCCAAGCGCGACGAGAACGGCGAGACCAAACCGCTGCCACGCGTCTTCATCAATCCGGAGATCATCGCCTCGTCCGAGGAACTATCGGTGTACGAGGAAGGCTGCCTCTCGATCCCCGAATATTACGAGGAGGTCGAGCGTCCGGCGAAGGTGCGCGTGCGCTTCACCGATCTCGACGGCAAGGTGCATGAGGAGGATGCGGAGGGCCTCTACGCCACCTGCATCCAGCACGAGATCGACCATCTCAACGGCGTCTTGTTCGTCGACTATCTGTCGAAGCTCAAGCGCGACCGTGTCATGAAGAAGTTCGAGAAAGCCGCCAAGCGCGCGGTGGAGTAGGCCACGTCCTTCGCCGTCATGCCCGGCCTTGTGCCGGGCATCCACGTTCTTTGCCGCCGCGAGCAGGAAGAACGTGGATGGCCGGGACAAGCCCGGCCATGACGAGTACCTTGCTCGTTTCGAGGATTGTCTCGCCACATGCCCCTCCGCCTGATCTTCATGGGCACGCCCGATTTCTCCGTGCCGACGCTGCTCGAGCTGGTCGCGCATGGCCACGAGATCGCGGCGGTCTACACCCGCGCGCCGAAGCCGGGCGGCCGGCGCGGCCTGCAATTGCAGCCGACCCCGGTCGAGGACGCCGCGCGAAAACTCGGCATCCCCGTGCTGACGCCGAAGACGCTGAAGACGCAGGAGGTGCTCGACGAGTTTCGCGCCTTCGAGGCCGACGCCGCCGTCGTCGTCGCCTACGGCATGATCCTGCCGCAGGCGATCCTCGATGCGCCCAGGCTCGGCTGCTACAATCTGCATGCCTCGCTGCTGCCGCGCTGGCGCGGCGCCGCGCCGATCAACCGCGCGATCATGGCTGATGATGCCGAAAGCGGCGTCATGGTGATGAAGATGGACGTCGGCCTCGATACCGGCGACGTTGCCATGGCCGAGCGCGTCGCGATCACCGATAGCATGACGGCGGCAGACTTGCACGATCGGCTCTCCCGATTGGGCGCCGATCTGATGGTGCGCGCCATGGCCGCGCTCGACCGCGGCGGGCTCCAGCTCAAAAAGCAGAGCGAGGACGGCGTCACCTATGCCGCCAAGATCGACAAGGCCGAGGCGCGGATCGACTGGACCAAGCCGGCGCGCGCGGTGCTGCGCCACATCCATGGCCTGTCGCCGTTTCCCGGCGCCTGGGCCGAGCTCGACGGTGCGCGCGTAAAAATCCTGCGCTGTGAATTGACGAAAGGCGCCGGCGCCCCTGGCGACGTGCTCGACGATCAGCTTACCGTCGCCTGCGGCGACGGCGCCATCCGCATCATCGAGCTGCAGCGCGAGGGCAAGGCCCGCATGCAGGCCGCGGACTTCCTGCGCGGCGTGCCGCTGAAGGCGGGATCGAAGTTCGGCTAGCCACCTCGTCATACGCGGGCTTGACCCGCGTATCCATCTTCTAACAAGAGTCTTTCCTCGGCGATGGATTGCCGGGTCAAGCCCGGCAATGACACCGGACAAGATCGGATAGATGCCCCGCTACAAGCTCACCATCGAATATGACGGCGCGCCGTTCTTCGGCTGGCAGGTGCAGGAGACGCTGCCGTCGGTGCAGGGCGCGCTACAGGCTGCCGTGAAAGCCATGACGGGCACGGATTTGCGCGTGCATGGTGCGGGCCGCACCGATGCCGGCGTGCATGCGCGCGGGCAGGTCGCGCATGTCGACGTCGACAAGCAGTTTCCGCCGGGACGCTTTCGCGACGGGCTCAACGCGCATCTGCGCCCGCATCCGATCGCGGTGCTGGAAGCCGAGATCGTGCCCGACAGTTTCGAGGCGCGCTTCTCGGCCATCAAGCGCCACTACCGCTATCGCATCGTCAACACCCGCGCCAATCTCGCGCTCGATATAGGCCACGCCTGGCGCGTGCCGCGCAAGCTCGACACTGAGGCGATGCATGTGGCGGCGCAGCGCCTGCTCGGCAAGCACGATTTCACGACGTTCCGCGATACCGAGTGCCAGGCCAAATCGCCGGAGAAGACGCTCGACCAGCTCGACGTGATCCGCGACGGCCGCGAGATCACCGTGATCACCTCGGCGCGCTCGTTCCTGCACAGCCAGGTGCGCTCGATGGTGGGATCCTTGGTCTGGGTCGGCGAGGGCCGCTGGACGGCAGACGATCTCTCCGCCGCTCTCGCCGCCCGCAACCGCGCCGCCTGCGGCATCGTCGCCCCGCCGGAAGGGCTGTATCTGATGCAGGTGGATTATTGAGGTGAGGCGCGCTGCTGCCACACCCTCAGTGTCATGCCCCGCGAAGGCGGGGCATCCAGTACGCCGCGGCCTCGCGGCTCAATCAAAACTGTCTCTGGAATACTGGATCGCCCGATTCAAGTCGGGCGATGACAGCTCTCTTTGTGGAGGCAACAGTGCCTCAAGCAAAATACCGCGTCAGGATCCCGCGATACACCCGCGTCAGCTTCTCCAGATCCGTCACCGGCACGCGCTCGTCGATCTGGTGCATGGTCTGGCCGACCAGCCCGAACTCGATCACGGGGCAGTAACTCGATATGAATCGCGCGTCCGAGGTGCCGCCTGATGTCGACAGCTCCGGCTTGCGGCCCGTCACCTCCTCGATCGCGGCGACCGCGAGGTCGGTGAACGGGCCGGGCTTGGTGACGAACACGTTGGAGTTCGAGGTCTCCCAGACGATGCGGGCCTTGATGCGGTTGCCGCAGGCCTTTGCGAGGCGCGTCTCGACCAGCTCGCGCAAGCTCGCCTGGGTGTGGTTGTCGTTGTAGCGGATGTTGAATCTGGCGCGGGCCTCGCCGGGGATCACGTTGAAGGCCTTGTTGCCGACATCGACCGAGACGAATTCGAGATTGGAGGCCTGGAATTGCGCGCTGCCATGGTCGAGCGGCTCGTCGGAGATCGCTACGATGAGTCTGGAGATGTCAGGCACCGGGTTGGCCGCGCGATGCGGATAGGCGACGTGCCCCTGCACGCCGTCGACCACGAGCGTGCCCGATTGCGAGCCGCGGCGGCCGACCTTGATGGTGTCGCCGAGCGTCTCGACATTGGAGGGCTCGCCGAGCACGCAATGATCGAATTTTTCGCCGCGTTCGGCGGCCCATTTGAGCAGCTTGATGGTGCCGTTGATGGAGACGTCTTCCTCGTCGCCGGTGATCAGGAAGGAGATCGAGCCCGTTCCGTCCGCGCGCGGCTTGCCGCCATTTGACGCGAGATGCTCCAGCGCCGCGGCGACCGAGCAGGCGATGCCGCCCTTCATGTCGACCGCGCCGCGGCCATGCAAGATACCGTCCTTCACCTCGCCGGAGAATGCGCCCACGCTCCAGGCGCTTTCGTCGCCCGGTGGCACCACGTCGGTGTGGCCGGCGAAGGTGATATGCGGGCCTTCGTTGCCGATCCGCGCGTATAGATTGTCGACGTCGGCGGTGCCTTCCTCGCTGAACGTCACGCGGTGACAGGTGAAGCCGGCCGAGCCGAGAGCTTTTTCGAGCACCCCGAGCGCACCGGCATCGGCCGGAGTGACTGAGGGGCAACGGATCAGGTCGCGGGCAATGGACAGAGCATCGGTCATGCTTCCGGCTTAACACGCCATTGCGGCGGTGGGCCAGCCTTCTGCGCCGGCATTTCGAGCTCACGTTGCTGATCCCAGCCCGGCCTTCCCTTGGGCGCGACGTGGAGCGGATCGGCGCCGAAGCGGTTGGTCTTCTTCGAGCCGCGGAAGAACAGCAACTCGATGCCGCCCCAGGTCGCGAGGATGAACGAGATCAGCCCGAGCGTGAAGCCGATATGATCGTTGCTGATCCGGTCCAGGAACTGGTTGATGAGTCCGGGCACGACAAAGAAGGGCAACCCCCACCAGGCGCTCTTGTCGCGGTCATGAAGCCGTTTGACGGAGGTCGCGGCGAACACCCATGTGAAAAGCGGCGTGCCGATCAGCTTGACCAGGATCAGCGGGAGGTCGGTCCGAGATACATCTCGATAGGTTTCGGGATCGACGACCTTGAAGATGTCGTCGACCGAAAAGCGGAAGGGGCGGGAGTCGAACGCCGCTATGATCGCGGCCATCAAGATCATCCAGCAGAGGATGATCAGACCGGCCAGCCAATATTTGGCGCGGCCGATGCGGCCGTTGAAGCGGAAGAGGTACCAGGTCCAGTCCAAGCGAGTGGCTCCGGGCGGAACGGGCCGCCCGGACATTGGTCGCGATGGAGGGAACGTGGGTTCGATCCAGTACCAAACCCGTCATCCTGAGGTGCGAGTGGCGCGATGCGAAGCATCGCGCCGGGAGCCTCGAAGGATGAACGGCCGAGACGCAGCCGCCAGCCGTCGCCCTTCGAGGGCCGCCGAAGGAGCGGCCGCCTCAGGGTGACGGGGAAAGGTTCGGGTTCGCGGCGCGAACTCAATCCCGCAGCAGCTCGTTGATGCTGGTCTTGGAGCGCGTGCGTTCGTCGACGCGCTTGACGATCACGGCGCAGGCGAGGCTGGGGCCGGGCTCGCCGTTCTTCATGGGCTTGCCGGGCAGGGCGCCGGGCACCACCACCGAATATTCGGGCACTTCGCCCATGAAGATCTCGCCGGTCTCGCGGTCGACGATCTTGGTCGAGGCGCCCAGGAACACGCCCATGGACAACACCGCGCCCTTGCGCACGATCACGCCTTCAGCCACCTCGGAGCGCGCGCCGATGAAGCAGTCGTCCTCGATGATGACGGGTTCGGCCTGCAGCGGCTCGAGCACGCCGCCGATGCCGACGCCGCCGGAGATGTGCACACGCTTGCCGATCTGGGCGCAGGAGCCGACGGTGGCCCAGGTGTCGACCATCGTGCTCTCATCGACGTAAGCGCCGAGATTGACGAAGGACGGCATCAGGACGACGTTCTTGGCGATGAAGGCCGAGCGGCGGACGATGGCGCCCGGCACCGCGCGAAAGCCGGCGTCGCGAAACCGGTTCTCGCCCCAGCCCTCGAACTTCGAGGGCACCTTGTCCCACCAGTTCGCCTTGCCGGGACCGCCGGGAATGACGCCCATGTCGCTGAGGCGGAAGGACAGCAGCACCGCCTTCTTCAGCCATTGATTGACCTTCCACTTGCCATCAGTGCCGCGCTCGGCAACGCGGGCCTCGCCCTTGTCCAGGATCTCCAGCGACTGGTCCACGGCCTCGCGCACCTCGCCCTTGGTCGTGGTCGAGATGCCGTCACGCGCGTCGAAGGCGCTGTTGATGGTGGATTCGAGGGCTGCAAGGGACATCGGGATTTCCTCTGGGGAAGCGTGGTTTCGCATCAATTGGAGCGCTTTTTCGGGATTTGGCGGGAGGAGTCAAGGCAAACTCCGCCGTCGTCCCGGGGCGCGCGAAGCGCGAGCCCGGGACCCATAGCCACAGTCAGCCGTTTGGCGAAGACTCGGAGCTCGTAGCCCGCATGAGCGAAGCGACATGCGGGACCGCCCGCGCCGATCCCGGATGTCGCTTCGCTCATCCGGGCTACGGACCTAGCGCGAGAGCCCCGCCAAAAACCCCGCCAGATCATCCGTGACGTGGTCGACATGGGCGGCGTCCCGGCCCTCCAGCTCCCAGTCCTCGCGCACCACCTCTTTGGTGCCATCGGGCACCACCAGCACGGTGGTCATGCCGAGCGCGTGCGGGACGGTGAGATTGCGGGCGAGGTCCTCGAACATGGCGGCGCTGGTCGGATCGACCGAATGATCGCTGAGGAATTTGCGGTAGGTCTGCTCCGCCGGCTTCGGCTCGAACCCAGCGGCGATGATGTCGAACACGCCGTCGAAATGGCCGGCGAAGCCGAGCCGCGCCAGCACGGCGTCGACATGGTCGACCGAGCCGTTGGTAAGGATCAGCTTGCGGCCGGGCAGCTTTGCGATGGCCGCGCCGAGCTCCGGGTTCGGCTCCAGCGGCGAGTGGTCGATCTCATGGACATAGGCGAGGTAGTCGTCGGCGGAGACGCCGTGCAGGGTCATCATGCCGCGCATCGTGGTGCCGAAGCGCAGATAGTAGTCCTTCTGGATCTTGCGCGCTTCCTCCCGGTCGACGTTCAGCCAGTTGCACACGAACTCGCCGATCCGCGCATCGACCTGCTGCCACAGATTGACGTGATGCGGGTAGAGCGTGTTGTCGAGGTCGAACACCCAGGTGTCCACGTGGTCGAAAGTGCGGGGCAAGTTCATCGAATCCTCTCGATCACGGCACTGCAAACCGCAGCGTCTTGCCGCCGCTCGACATGTCCACGGCGATGAAGCCCGTCGCGGCAAATCCGCGGGCGCCGCAATCGGCCTGCTCGCTGGTCTCGAACTTGGTCTCGCGCGTGCAGAGCTGCCTGTCGCCGCCCCAGTTCAGCGGCCGGTCCTTCAGCTTGACGACGCGGTTGTCGGCGTCCACCGCTTCCGCGAAACTGAAGATCTGCTTCGGCTGGCCCGATACGTCCGGATGCAGGCAGGTCCTGGGATCGATGCGATACCAGCCGCGGCTCGTCACCGACTTGCCGTCGTCGGTCGCGATCGCCGCCATCACTTTGTGCGGCGTGTCGTTGCACCAGGTGAGACCGCTGGCGGACGGCGTCTGCACCGCATCGACCATGGTCTTGAAGAAATTTTGCGAGCTGACGATGTCCGGCGACAAGCCGCGGCTCTTCAGGAACGCGGCGAGCGCAGCTTGCGTCTTCGGCCCGTCGACGCCGTCGATCGGCGCTGCGTCGTAGCCGGCGATCACCAGCAGCCGCTGGATGCCGGCGAGGCGCGCCTGCTCGTCGTCATATTCCGAGTTCTCGGCGAGATAGGCAATAAGGTTGCCGTCCGCGCCTTGGGTCGGCGTCACCTGCGTGAACGGAACCTGGGTCTGGCCGCTGCGGCACTGCCGCGCCGCGGCGATGACGAAATTGTCCTGCGCCACGCAGAGCATGTCGCTGCCGCTCTGCGGGATCGGGGACGCGCCGTAGACGCCGAGGGCGCGGGCGTTGAGCAGGATGCGGTCGGCCGTCAACGTACCCTGCACCACCACCCGGCAGGTGGCGGGATCGATCCTGAACCAGCCGCGCGTCGCGGTCGCCGCCTTGTCGTCGATGCCGATCGCGGCCTCCACAACATAGGACATGCGGTTGCAGATCTTGAGATCGGCGATCGCGGGCGCGGAGGAGAAAAGGAACGAGACTGCTGCGGCCGGCAGCGTCATCAGGAAGCGGGTGAGGGGGGAACGGCGGGGTCGCTGCGATCCCGTCATTCCGGGATGGTCCGAAGGACCAGACCCGGAATCTCGAGATTCCGGATTCGCCCTTCGGGTACTCCGGAATGACTGTGTAAGACGAGACACGTGGATGCCCGGGCCTTCGCCCCGCCGAAGCGGCTTCGGCCGCGCAGGCGGAACAAGCCCGGCGATCACGGCACCTCTCGGGTTCTCGTCTATCACTTGTGGATCAGCGTGCCCGTGCCCTGGTTGGTGAAGAGCTCGAGCAGCACCGCATGCTGCATCTTGCCGTCGATGATGACGACGCCCTCGACGCCCTGCTCGAGCGCGTAGATGCACGTCTCCACCTTCGGGATCATGCCGCCCGAAATGGTGCCGTCGGCGATCAGCTTTCGTGCGTCCTTGACCGAGAGCTGCGGGATCAGCTTCTTCGACTTGTCGAGCACGCCGGGCACGTCGGTGAGCAGCAACAGGCGCTTGGCCTTCAGCGCGCCCGCGACGGCGCCGGCAAAGGTGTCGGCGTTGACGTTCAGCGTCTGGCCATCCTTGGAGGTCGCGAGCGGCGCCAGCACCGGGATCAACTCGTAGCCGATCAGCTGGTTGAGCAGCGTGAGGTCGACCTTCTCGGGGTCGCCGACGAAGCCGAGATCGATGGCCTTCTCGATGTTCGAATCGGGATCGACGATGGTGCGCGTCGTCTTCGACGCCTTCACCATGTTGCCGTCCTTGCCGGACAGGCCCACGGCCTTGCCGCCGGCCTCGTTGATGTAGCCGACGATCTGCTTGTTGACCGAGCCGGCCAGCACCATCTCGACGATCTCGATGGTCGCGGCATCGGTGATGCGGAGGCCCGCGGCGAATTCGGAGACGATGCCGAGCCGCTTGAGCATGGTCGCGATCTGCGGCCCGCCGCCATGCACCACCACCGGATTGATCGCGGTCTGCTCGAGCAGCACGATGTCGCGGGCAAAGTTCTTCGCGGTCTCCTCGTCGCCCATGGCATGGCCGCCATATTTGATGACGATTGTTTCCTCGTCATACTGCTGCATGTGCGGCAGCGCTTCGGACAGGATGCGGGCCTGGTCGAGCGGGGAGATGTCGGTCATGTCGCGGTCTCGCTGGCGGGTCGAATGGTGCGCGTTCTATCCGATTGGCACGCGAGGCGCAAAGCGTGGTGTTCGCTCTTACCCTCCCCTGGAGGGGGAGGGTCGATCGCGCGCAGCGCGAGCGGGGTGGGGTGACGGTCTCTCCGCGATGAGCAGTGCCCGAGTGGAGGGATCACCCCGCCCCGGCTCATATTTCGCTATGCTCAACATGAGCCGACCCTCCCCCTCCAGGGGAGGGTAAGAAAGAGCGAGCTACTTTTTCGCCACCACCGCCGCCAGCGTCAGCGCCAGCCAGCCCGCGATCATCACCGTTCCGCCGGTCGGCGCCGCCATCGGAAACAGCGCGTGCCCGGCATATTGCCGCAAGGTGAGGTCGCCCGCGAACAGCGCGGCGCCGGTTACGAGGCCGAACGCCGCAACGAGGCCAATTCCGCCGTGCAGAAGGCTGCGCGCCAGCAGAGCTGCGGTCGCCAATACGGCACTTGCATGAAACAGCAGCATGGCGCTGGCGGAAGCGAGCCGGCTCGCATCCGCGCCGTGGGCGGCGGCCGCGGCCAGCGCGACGCCGGCGGCGCCCATCAATCCGGCAAGCCCGATCAGGAGGCGGTAGGCCACCATTACTTGCTCCGCTCTTCCAAGAGCTTCGCCATCGCTGCGCGCAAGCTCTCCATGCCGGTCGAACTGCGTGACGAGGTCGCGAGCACGGTCGGGAACGCGGCCGGATGCTTGGCCAGCGCCGCCTCGGTCTCGGCGATGCGCGCTTGCAGCTCGGCGGCCTTCACCTGGTCTGTCTTGGTCAGCACGATCTGGTAGCTGACGGCGGAACGGTCGAGCGTCTTCAGCACGTCGAGATCGACATCCTTGATCCCATGCCGCGCGTCGATCAGCACGTAGACGCGCGCCAGGGACGCGCGTCCCAGCAGGAATTTGTGGATCAGCTCGGTCCAGGACGCCACCTGGCTCTTCGGCGCCTTGGCATAGCCGTAGCCGGGCATGTCGACGAGGCGGAGGTCGGTTTTCCCGGGCACCTCGAAGAAGATCAGCTCCTGGGTGCGGCCCGGCGTATGCGAAGTGCGCGCCAGCGCGTTGCGCCCCGTGAGCGCGTTGATCAGGCTCGACTTGCCGACATTGGAGCGCCCCGCAAACGCGATCTCCAGCCCCGCCATCGGCGGCAGCGTTTCGATCGAAGGCGAGGCCCAGATGAACTGCCAGTCGCGTGCGAACAGTTTTCGCCCGGCCTCGATCAGCTTCGCATCTTTGTCGTCAGTCATGCGAAGCTCTTTTGTTGCACCGTCATTCCGGGATGGTCCGAAGGACCAGACCCGGAATCTCGAGGTTCCGGGTTCGATGCTTTGCATCGCCCCGGAATGACTGAGGGAGAGACCTACGTCGCTTTCCGTGCGAACGTCGCCTTGAGATTGTCGAATAACTCCACCTTCACGCCGTTGCGGCGCATGATGTAGCTCTGCTGGATCACCGAGAGCAGATTGTTCCAGGCCCAGTAGATCACGAGACCTGCCGGGAAGCCGGCCAGCATGAAGGTGAAGATCAGCGGCATCCAATTGAAGATGAGCTGCTGGGTCGGATCCGGCGGCGTCGGGTTCAGCTTCATCTGGAACCACATCGTGATGCCCATGATGATCGGCCAGATTCCGAGCGCGAGGTAATGGCCGAACACCGGAATCGTGGTCGGATCGAATGGGATCAGCCCGAACAGGTTGAAGAGATTGGTCGGGTCCGGCGCCGAGAGGTCCTTGATCCAGCCGAAGAACGGCGCGTGCCGCATCTCGATGGTGACGAACAGCACCTTGTAGAGCGCGAAGAACACCGGGATCTGGATCAGCACGGGAAGACAGCCGGCGACCGGATTGATCTTCTCCTTGCGGTAGATCTCCATCATCTCCTGCTGCTGCTTCACCTTGTCGTCGGGGTAGCGCTCCTTCAGCGCCAAAAGCTGCGGCTGGATCGACTTCATCTTCGCCATCGAGGCGTAGGACTTGTTCGCCAGCGGGAAGAACAACAGCTTCACGATCACGGTCACGAGGAGGATCGAGATGCCGAAATTGCCGAAGAAGCGGAAGAAGAAGTCGAGGCCGAGGAACATCGGCTTGGTGAGGAAGTAGAACCAACCCCAGTCGATCAGCAGGTCGAACTGATTGAGGCCAAGCGCCTTGTTGTAGCCGCCGAGGCCTACGAGCGGGAAGTTGATGCCGACCACGCCGGCTTCTTTGGCCCCTGCGAACAGCCGCGCGTTCGCCGTCGCGGTGCCGCCGATCGCGACGGTGACGGGGTCGAGCAGATAGTCGGTCTGGTAGGTGTGGGCCTTGCCGACCGGGTTCGACGAGAAACGCGCCTGGAGCTGGGCGTTGGTGTCCGGCAGCAGCGCGGAGGCCCAGTATTTATCAGTAATGCCGAGCCAGCCATTGGTGGCCTTGAAGTTCACCTGCTTGGCTTCGTCGATCTTGCTGTAGGCATATTCCTGCAGCCTGTGTTCGCCGAGATAGCCGATCAGGCCTTCATGCAGGATATAGTAGCCGGAGACATGCGGCGCGCCGTGGCGCGAGATCAGCGCGAACGGGTACAGCGTGACCGGCGCATTGCCCACATTGCTCACCTCGTCCTTGATGGTGAAGAGATAATGGTCGTCGACCGCGATGGTGCGGCGGAAGGTGAGGCCGTCGCCATTGTCCCATTTCAACACCACCGGCGTCGACGGCGTCAGGCTGCCGCTGCCCTCTTGCTGCCAGACGGTCTGCGCATCCGGCATCTTTGCCGTCACGCCTGTCGCCGCAACCCAGCCGAACTCGGCGTAATAGGGCTCCGCCGTGCCCGAGGGCGAATAGAGGATGATCGGCGGCGATTTCGGGTCGACCGTCTCGCGATATTGTACCAGCGCGATGTCGTCGATACGGCCGCCCTTTAGGGAGATGCTTCCGGCAATGCGCGGCGTCTCGATCTTGACACGCGGGCTCGCTGCAATGGCGGTCTCACGCGCAATGACGGGCTGGGCCTGGTTCACGGCCGGCGTCGACGGCTGGGCCGCACCGGGCTGCGGTGCGCTGCCCGGCGTTGCCGGCGCGCCGCCTGGCGTCGCCGACGCGCCCGGCTGCGGCGTCGTGCCCTTCTGGAGCTCGGCCTGCGCCTGCTGCTGGGCGCGCTGCTTCTCCATCTGCGGCACGTTGTAGAAGTACTGCCAGGCGATCAGGACGAGGCCCGACAGAATGACGGCGAGGATGGTATTGCGATTGTCGGTCATCTCGATTGTCTCGTCATCAATCCGGTTTGCGGCTGGCAGCGGGAGCGGGGCCTGGCCTCTGGCCGCGGGCTTTGGCCGTATGCCGCGCGGGCTTCGTGAACGCTATGCGCAGATCGTCGAGCATGGTGGCGAAGTCGCGCGAGAGCGCGTCCTTTCGTCCGACCAGGACATAATCGTGATGGGGCTGGATCGACACCGGATCGAGCCGCTTCACCAATTCGCGAAGCCTGCGCCGGATGCGATTTCGCTCGGGGGCGTTGCCGTTCTTTTTGGTGACGGTGAAGCCGATCCTGGCAGGGCCGGAATCATCGCGGGAGCGGCTTTGAAGCACGAACGCGGGACTATTCACCCGCGCGCCATTGGCAACGGCGAGGAAATCCGCCCGCTGCCTCAGCCGATCCATGATGAAATCCCAAAAGGGGGTCCGGCTCAGGCGCTCAGACGCTTGCGGCCGCGGGCGCGGCGGGCGGCGAGAACCTTGCGGCCGCCGGCAGTGGCGAGACGGGCACGGAAGCCGTGACGGCGCTTGCGCACCAGTTTGCTGGGTTGATAAGTCCGCTTCACGGGTTTTTCTCCGCTGACCGGGCAATTTGCCTGTAGAAGTGAAGGTAAAGTCCGGAAGATGCGGCCCAAACGGGCCCTTTTCGGCCCCAAGAGAGCCGCTCCCGGCGTCACACCGGGTCATCGCGGACAGTTGGCGCGGCTTATAAGGGAGTGCCTTGTTCTCGTCAACGCCGCACAGGCGCACGCTTCCGGTGAATATCGCGGTCTGCAAGGGGTTTTTAACCCTAGAGGTGGCGACTCGCGATATCAGCGCTTACATCACACCTCGGCAGATTAGCGATCCGTAATTTGACCGAACTCGGGGCCGGTCGCATCCTCCACCAGCCAAAGGCCAACAGGGGCGAACTTCGTGGCAGCCACAGATCGCCAGCCGATCCAGGACCTGGATCAGCCGGACCAGCCGGCGACGCGGCCCCGCAACTCGCGCGGGCTCGGGCTGTCCGGTAAGCTGCTGCTGCTCACCGTTCCCCTGGTGATGATCGCCGCCGTGCTGCTCTACGTGCCCGCCATCGCCAATTTCTGGGTCAACCGGCTGAACGACCGTGTCGCGGCGGCCAATACCGCTGCGCTGGTGCTGGATGCCGCGCCGCTCGGCATGGTTCCCGATTCGCTGTCGCGGGAGATCCTGAAAAGCATCAATGCCCGCGCCGTCGCCATCAAGATGGGTCAGCAGCGCCGGCTGCTCGCCAGCGACAACATTCCGGCCGCCATCGAGCATGACCTCGACCTGCGCGACATGACGGCCTGGGAAGCCATCACCGGCTCGTTCCGGATGATGCTGGAGACCGGCAACCAGGCCATCCGCATCGTCGGTCCCGGGGTTGGCAATGCCCAGTTCATCGAGATCGTCACCGACGAACTTCCATTGCGGAAGCAGATGTACCGCTTCTCCCGCAACCTCGTGGTGGTCGCGCTGATCATCGCCGTGCTGACCGCGGGTCTCGTCTATCTTGCGCTCCATTATCTCTTCGTCCGTCCGATGCGGCGGCTGACCGCGAGCCTCGTCGGCTTCCACGAGAACCCCGAGAGCTCGGCCGGCATCATCGTGCCGAGCCAGCGCAGCGACGAGATCGGGGTCGCCGAGCGCGAATTGTCCGACATGCAGCGCGACCTGATGTCGATGCTGAATCAGAAGAGCCGGCTCGCCGCGCTCGGCCTTGCCGTGTCCAAGATCAACCACGACCTGCGCAATCTGCTCGCCTCGGCCCAGCTGCTGTCGGACCAGCTGGCCAGCGTGCCGGATCCGCGGGTGCAGCGCTTTGCGCCCAAGCTGGTGCGCTCGCTCGAGCGCGCCATCGCCTTCTGCCAGTCGACCTTGTCCTATGGCCGCGCCCAGGAGGCCGCGCCCGATCGCCGCATGGTCCTGATCGAGCCGGTCGTGATGGAGGTGCGCGAGACCGCAGGTCTCGCCTCCGACGCCTCGATCGCCTGGGTCGCCGCGATCGAGCGCGGGCTCGCGGTCGATGCCGATCCCGACCAGCTGTTCCGGGTGCTGCTCAATCTCGTCCGAAACGCCGCCCAGGCGCTCGAAAGCCATGCGGCGGGCGAGGGTGGGGCGCAGCAGATCCGGATCACCGGCAAGCGCGAGGGCGCCGTCGCCATTCTCGAGATCTCCGACACCGGCCCCGGGGTCCCCAAGAAGACCCGGGAACGCCTGTTCGAGGCCTTCCAGACCTCCGGTCGCCCCGGCGGCAGCGGCCTTGGCCTTGCCATTGCCGCCGAGCTGGTCCGCGCCCATGGCGGCGACATCCACCTCGTCGAAGGCACCATCGGCGCCACCTTCCGCATCGTGATCCCCGACCGCCCCGTGGAACTGCTCTCCATCCGCAACGAGCGGCAGAGGGCGTAGGTCGGCCAGAGGCCGACCGAGCCGGGCAATCTTCATTGC
Organism: Bradyrhizobium sp. FW305-F6; assembly: GCF_058782905.1. NCBI lineage: Bacteria > Pseudomonadati > Pseudomonadota > Alphaproteobacteria > Hyphomicrobiales > Nitrobacteraceae > Bradyrhizobium > Bradyrhizobium sp. FW305-F6. Next base: position 1,611,695 of record NZ_JBYSYD010000002.1, on the reverse strand, counting down.
GTCCGTCATTCCGGGCTCGCGACTTCGTCGCGCCCGGAATGACGACCTGAGATGCGGAAATGCGCAAAAATCTCCCCCTTCCGGACCTTGCCAATCGGGGCAAGAGCGGTTAGTCAGAGCGCTCTTTCGCACCCCTCCGGCTCCGCCGGGGGCTGCTTGCGGGTCCATGCCCGCGCTGTTTGCGAAAAACGCGCCCGTAGCTCAGCTGGATAGAGCATCAGACTACGAATCTGAGGGTCGGACGTTCGAATCGTTCCGGGCGCGCCATTTGCCTCGTTGAAATCTCACGCCTTTGCCGTCTTCTTCTGTTTTGGGAGAGGGCGTGGTTTGCAGTTGGCTGGCAAACTTTGTTGGCGGTGAGTTCTCGAATTGAAGATCGCTTGCTCATCCGGTCAGATCTCGAACGGAGATCAGGTATACAAGTCAATCGACGAGGCGGGATGGTCCATTTACTTTTTTCTTTGGCAGCGCGTCCGCAGCGAGTGCGACCTGGCAGCGTAGGGGGCTGCGGCGGGGTTGCCGACCCAGCCGCGGTCGCAAAGATTCAGAACGGCTGCGATTTCGGAAAACGATTTGTCCCAATTATTCTTGTCGCGATCGCGCATCTGCCGTCGTTCGCAGCTGCACAGACCCCGTCGCTCACTGAATCTGTGAATGTGCTTGATGCAAACTCCTCAGTCGTGGCGACGTTATCCGTACCGCGGTCTGGCATTCAAAGTTCAGAAGTTGCGGTCCTGATCAATGACAACGATCCGCAGTCGGTGGAGGTTGCGAGCTACTATCAGCGGGTGAGAAATCTTCCCAACCGGAACATGATTCATTTGAGTTTCGAGCAAGACAAAATCTTTCCCGGACTTCCTGCAAATAACGGTATTGATCCTGCGGAGTTCGCGGCGCTCAAGCGGCAGGTGGATGCCCAGGCAGGTCCGGAAATTCAGGCGTTTGTGATTTCCTGGAGTAAGCCGTTTCGCATCGCGCGTTTCAACTACTACCCCACGAATTATTCAATCACGAGCGCCTTCGCCTTTGGAATAGATATGCAGTACCTCACGAGCAGGAGTTGTGACAGCACCCCGCTCAATCCGTATTACGATTCACGATCGACAATGCCATATACGGATTTTCGCATTCGCCCAGCCATGATGCTCGCAGGTGAAAGCGCGGCGAGTGTAAAAGCGACGATCGACAAGGGCCTGAAGGCGGATCGAAGCCTTCCGAGAGGGAACGGCTGGTTCGTGAGAACCGCTGACAATGCGAGGAGCATGCCTCGATATCCCGACTTCCAGGCAACTGTTCAAAACTGGAATCGTCCAGAAGCACTCAGGATGACTTACTACGACCGTTCGAGACCAGGTGGGCCGTCGGAAGTCAAAAACACCAAGGATATCCTGTTCTACCAGACGGGATTGGCGAACGTCCCAGGTCTCAACACAAACACCTATATTCCTGGGGCTCTGGCGGACTCGCTTACCTCGGGCGGAGGTGATTTGTTCGGGTCGAATCAAATGAGCGCACTCCGCTGGCTCGAAGCTGGGGTCGCAGCAAGTTACGGCACGGTGACCGAGCCCTGTGCATATGCAGACAAATTTCCCGCCGCTTCAGTCCTCGTGAAGAACTATTTCCTCGGCAACACAGCCCTTGAGGCCTACACGAAATCGGTCCGACAGCCGTCCCAAGGCGTCTTCATAGGCGATCCGCTGGCAAGACCCTTCGGTACGCAGGCGACGCTTGTGAACGAAGTTCTCAGTATCAATACGTCGATCCTTGAACCCGGCGTAGACTACAATCTTTACTCGGCTCCATCCACGACCGGCCCGTTTTCGCTGATCAGCACTATTTCGGTGCCAGATTATCGCTTCACGACGATCACCCTGCCGGGGATGAAGGCGCCGTTCTACAAACTGGAGCGCGAAGGTGAGAGTGCTCCGCGATCGGATCGACGCAATTAAGAGAGCTGTCACGCGTGGCCGGGCGGGGACGTCCCCGAAGCCTTTCGACGTTCCGTCCCGTCAGGTTTCTGAATGATGATCTGAGCAAATCGTCCGTCGGGACTCTCAAAAAGTCCATCTGGCTCAAAGAGCGACGCGAGATGGTTAATCGCGCCGCAGAACCGCGCTTGTCAGGTTGGTGATGACGAGCTAAGGCAACTCGCAACCATGGCAGACTAGGAATCTGAGAGTCGGACGTTCGAATCGTTCCGGGCGCGCCATTCTTTGACGGAAAGTCAGGACAAGGCAGCATCCGGTGGCCAGGCCGGATGGGCCACGCCGCGTGAGGAGCTGGATGAGGATATCGCAGGCGTTCAAGTTCGAGGCGGCGCATCGGCTGCCCAACGTGCCCGACACTCACCGGTGCCACCGGATGCACGGTCATTCCTATCGGGTCGAAGTCCAGCTCGACGGACCGGTGGATCCGCACACCGGCTTCGTCGCCGACTTCTTCGATATCGAAAAAAGCTTCGCCGACATCATGGGCGCGCTGGACCACCATTGCCTGAACGAGGTCGGGGGCTTGGAGAATCCGACCGCCGAGAACATCGCGATCTGGATCTGGGACCGGCTGAAGCCAGGCCTGCCGCAGCTGTGGGCGGTCCGCGTTTATGAGACGGCGGATTGCTGGGCCGAATATCAGGGGCGGTGACGACGGCCCGTCGCTGAGCCCGCCCGGGCTCCCCGTGGCCATGAACGCAGCTGCCCATCGTGCGGATGAGCATCGGACCGGGCTCGAAGCCGCTCCGAAAGTGTGACGAGCCGCTCTTTCCGGCCTCAGCTCAAGGCTGCCTATACGGGAACCCGCAGGGAAACTCAGAATCAGCCAAATGCGCGGAGCGCCGCTGCCTGCGTGCTGCCGCACGGGTCTCATTACTCACGCACATATGAGGTGTGTTGATAACCCCATGCGGATTGGAAGGTTTAGTTTCAAGCTGGGGGGCGAATGTCCCCAATTCAGTTTGTGCTTGGCCATGGGACCGGGGAACCGTTGATGGAACGCAAGCTCGCCGCGATCATGGCTGCCGACATCGTCAGCTACAGCCTGATGATGGCCGAAAACGAGGCCTCCACCTATAAAGAGCTGCGCACGGTCTTCGACAATCTGATCGGACCCACGGTCGCGCAGCATGGTGGCCGCATCTTCAAGATGACCGGGGACGGGTTTCTGGCGATGTTTCCCAGCGTCAACGAAGCCGTCGATGCGGGCTCTGCCATCCAGCAAGGATTCGACAACGCCCCGTTCGAGCTGCGCATAGGCATCAACCTCGGTGACGTCATCGAGGATAATGGCGATATGTACGGCGACGGCGTCAATGTCGCCACACGGCTCGAGGCGATGGCCGATCCCGGTAGCATCTTCGTCAGCGGCGCTGTCGTCATGGCCGCAGATCGCAATCGCGGCGAGGTGTTTGCGCGTGTGGGCCGCAGGCGCGCCAAAAACATTCCCGAGCGTCTCAATGTCTACCGGGTACGACGCGCGCAATCCTCGTGGTCTCGCTGGCGAAAAGTCCCGCGCGTTCTACGCGGGACCGCTGCGCGCTGGTCGTATGGCGTCGCCGCGATAGCCCTTGTGCTCATCGGCACCCAAATCCAGCCGCTGTCCCTGGCGGCGATGGTCAGCCGGCTCCCGGCCGCGCTGTCTTTCGACCAGACCCGCGCCGACCCGCGGCCGTCAGTTGCGGTCATGCCCTTTGCGACCATGGGCGGTGACCAGTCGTACTTCGCAGACGGGCTGACCGAGGATGTGACCACGGCGCTTGCAAGGAATTCCGAGCTTCAGATCATCGCGCGCGACTCTACCTATGCCGTGCGCGGGCAAGAAAGCGATACGCGCAAGCTCGGGGCAAAGCTGGGCGTTTCCTACGTGGTGGAAGGCAGCGCGCGCCGCGAGGGAGAGCGGCTTCGCGTCTCGGCGCAGCTGATCGACGTGAAATCGGGCGCGCATCTCTGGTCGCGCAGCTTCGACAGGCAGGTTGCCGACGTCTTCACCGTACAAAGCGAGCTAACCACGGAAATCGTCGCCCAGCTCGCGCCGTATATCGGCCGAAGTGAAGCCATCGCTGCCGCGCAACGTCCGACCGACAACCTTCAGGCTTACGATCTTCTCCTGCGGGCTCGTCATCGATACCGGCATGGCGTCCAGGATGCGGAAGCACTTGTGGAGGCACGCGGCATGTATCAGCGCGCGCTGGAAATGGACCCGGCCTATGCCGCCGCCCGAGCGGGCTTGGCTCTCACTTACATCGCGGATGTGGCCAGGAGGTCGAATGGTCGGGCGACGGCGCATGAGCTGGAACTGGGTCTCAGCGAAGCGCGCCAGGCTGTGCGCCTCGATCCCAATCTCTCGCTCGGCTATCAGGTGATCAGCTTCGGGCTGGCGGTGCAGGGCGATTATGCGGGCGGCTTGCAGGCCGCCAAGCGCGCCGTCGAACTGAATCCCAATGACCCCGACAGCATGATGGCATTGGCAAAGGCGCAAGTCCGCTTCGGGGACTACGCTGACGCCGTTGCCAATGCCGAGCGAGCACGTCGGCTTCATCCCATGGCACCGGAATATTACGCCTATGTGCATGGTCAGGCGCTTTACGCCGCTGATCGTCGCGATGAGTCGGCTAGCGTGATCTCCGAATGCCTTGTCAGGGCGCCGCGCGATGCCAACTGCCTGCTGATCCAGGCTGCGCTGCAAGGGCGGCGCGGCGATATAGAAGCGGCGCAGCTGACGATGGCAAGCTTGGTAGGGTCCCAACCGACATTTTCGTTGGAGGCAGAGCGCTCTTATCGCCGGTTCGGCAACAAGCCGCTCATGGAGCAGTTCCTCAACGACCTGACGCGGGCGAAGGCACCGGGAACTGCGTAATAGGATTGCCGCGTCAACGTTTGAGCTGGCTCAGGATGCTGGGGTCGGTGATCTGATCGTCGGCTGCGAGCATCGCTGCTTTCGACAGGATGATCGAGAACATATTGTCGCCCTCGAATGGCAGGCGCACATCGTCCGCGCTGGCGAACGCCGGGACGATGCACAGATACTGGTCGGTTGGCTCCATCATGATGTTGCCAGAGCCAAGATGGATCTTGTAGGCGCCCAGCTTGCCCTCGACGCGCAGGAACTTGCCGTCGACGATGCGCGAGACCTTGCCGATCGCCAGGCTCGGCAGAAGGGCAGTCATGAATGCAAGACGCGTCTCCGCCATCACGCTGAGGTCGCCGAAAGCCTGTGTCTGCCAATAGTCGGCGCCGATCGTGCGACGCCACTGGTTGGGATGATTAGCATCTCGGCCGCCATCGGCCCAGTTGGGATCGTTCGCCACCGAGGCCACGCCGACAAACAAGTCGCAATGCCGCATCACCTCCGATAGCGCGAGCGGCGGGATATCGGCGATATCCACGACTGCGACCCGTTGCGGCCCGTGAGCGGAGGCGGCTTCGGCGGGATTGGCGATCCGGTAGAAGCGAAGCTGATCGGTCGTCAGATAGAGATAGGCCTGCGAATCGGTGACCTCCGGATCATCGCCGCCGGCACCCTCGGTCCAGAATTCGGCGACAAGGCCCTGCCGCGGCAGCACGATGTGGGTCGGCTGGTCGTTGGGCGTGTCGGCCCAGATCCGATGCGTCACCACCCAGCCATTGAGGCGGGCCAGCGCCATGAGCTGATGTTGCTTGACGATGTGCCCGGCAAAACGGTTCGAATAGGCGCCGGTGCGCCGTTCGGCGTCGGTGACGAGATAGACTTCCCGGTGCGCCTGCTTGAACGGCTGCACGATGCCGAGCGCACTGACTCTAGCTCGCCACGCCATCACCTCGTCGACATCGCAGCCGATCGGGTGCCAGAGCGTGATCTCCGCGCGATCGATCGAGACCGGCCTGCCGCTGACGTCGCTCATGCCCTCACCCGACCAGAGCATGGCGACGCGCTCGTCGCCATGATGGACGTTCCAGATCAGCCGGCGGCTCAGCGCGCCGAGCAGCGGATGCTGCACGTAGCGTTGCCGCCAGGTCTCCGCGGGCCAGCGCCGCTCATCGAGCCAGAGCCGTTGCAGGCGTTGCGGCTGGACGGACAGGTCGGCCTCGATCTCCTTGGCGAACGTCTTCACCGACTTGATGGCGCCCTTGTTCTCCTTCAGCTTGGCCGGGACCGACTTGGAGATCTTCCCGTTTGCCGCGCGCCACGCAACGTCGACCGAGGCTGTGCCGGTAATCGACAGAAGCGCGGCGCCGTCGCCGACGGCGATCTCAGTGGTGCCGCGCGCGTCGAGATCATGCGTCGGGATCGATAGCTCGTCGAGTTCGCCCCGGGTGATGCCCGCCTTTGCCGCGGCTTCGTTCAGTGCGGCCTCGATGCGCTTTCTCACCTTGGGATATTTCACGCGCGCCAGCAGCCGGGCGAGATAGCGCACGCCCCCGCCATCGGGCAGATGAATGAGGGCCCACAGACAGGCGTTGCCGAGGCGCTCGTTGCGCATGCCCAATCCGGGAACGGTTTCGAAGCAGATCTTCTGAGCGTGGCGCGTCAGGATCGGTCCGACGGCATCGGGCGCCCAGTCGGCCGAGATGTAGATCACCGCGCGCGCAAGCGGATCGGTCGGGAAACCCTGCTCGGGGTTCAAGACGTCGAGGATCGTGGTCAGAAACACGATCCGCTGTTCGGCGTTCAGATTGGACACCGAGGGGCGGGCTGCCTTCCGCCACTTCTCCGAAGGCGTGCTCTTGCCCTCGAGTTGGTAGGCGCAAACATGCAGCGCCTTCCAAGCGGCGTGAAATTCTGCGGGGATCTTAGCGGCTTTCCGCATCCGATTCAGGAGCACGCCGGAGAACCATCGCCTCCCCGCATGCCAATGGCTGATCGCCCATTCTTCGTCGAATCTTTCCTGTGTCGTCTCTTCCGTGACCTTGTAGGGCGTGTCGGGCTGCGCAGGGCCCTTCAGATAGTCTTCGACAAAGGCGACGTCCTGCAGGGTGCATTTTCTGAGATCATTGAGGTCGCCATAATAGGCCGTGAGGGCTTTTTCGAACGCAGGGGCGTTGGACCAACCCTTCAATTCGGGACGCGGCGGTAATGGCTCTTCGGTCGCCTGCTTGCCGTCAGTGGTGTGAAGCGCGGCCTTGAGGCGGGGAATGGCCTGTGCGCGAAACGACCTTTGCTTGGTCGTAGCCGCGGTCGGAAATTTTCCCTGGAGCCACGCAAGGCATGCGCTGGCGGCCGCTCTGGTTTGCGGAGCTGCTTCGGTCTTCATCGTTGCGATCACAGCGTTGATGACGCGAACATCCTGCAAGATTTCCAATCCGGGCATGGCGGTGAGCAAGGTGACCGCCGCCGCGTCGCTGGTGACGAGCTTGGTCTTGAGCAACTGGCGGAACAGATTCGAGAATGGACCGGATCCATGATAGGTAATATGACCAATGGCTGCGTAGTCGGCATACTCCGAATAAGGTGGAAAATTGCCAACCTCGCCCGCTACAAGCGCGTCCTTGCGGCGGCTCGCCTCGGCCATCATGGCGAGGGCCTCTCCCTTTGTCGAAGGTGAAGACGCCAGGATCTCCGCTGCCAGAGAATTCTGAATTTGCTGCGCCTTGCTGTCCGGAGAAGGCTGATGAAGCGTCTCGATCAAGTCCTTGACCGGTGAACGTGTCCCCTCGCAAACATGGACGATGGCCAAACGCGCCGTTTCTCTCGCTCGCTCTCTGCGCTGAAACAGGACGCCGTCAGAAAATGTGCGCCCAAGCCGATGATACAACGGCTCAACGACGCGGATCGCGTTTGCGTAACGATGGGGAGCCCAAGCGAAGCCTTCGATCAGGTCGGCAACATCGGCGATGACCTGGCGTTGCGCGTCGCTCATGGGCACGGGTGTGCAGCCGGCAAGGATCTCGGCTACGTACAGCAGATGCATTCTGGTGGCCGAGTCTTCGGGAATCCGTGCGCTGATGTGCGCGGTGCGTCCCAGAGCGGCGGCCGTCGGGTCGTCGAGTTGGACCTTCGTGTCCACAATTGAATGCACGGCATAATCGAGCAGGCGAGCCCACAACCGAGCTTTGTCCGTCCGAAGCGTCCCGGGCCACTTGAGGTTGATATCGGTGATGATCGCCGAGATCTGCGCCCCGCGGCCGAACAATTGCAGCCTGTCGGTCTCGGATAGTTCGTTGGCGATCCGCGATACTCGAAGGTAGTCGACCTGAAAGGGCAGCCGGTCGCCGTCGAGGCACTCGTTCAGGAAGCCGTCGAGCGTCGCCACGCCCGACTGGCGCAGGTCGGCGAACAACGCGTCCATGTCGATGCGTGCGCGAGGCGTGTCCGGCGACCAATCCTCGAGAGTCCGCACCTTCGGCTTCAACGGGTCGAACAGCGCCATGAATGATCATCCTTCAAGAAGCGTATGGTATGACTGGCACGCTCCTTGGACGGATCGCATGTGCGCACCGTCGCGGCTACCAGCTCAAACCCGTAAGCGTGCGGTATTCGTCGTGTGAAATGCGGTTTGTCGCCAGCAGGTGGCAGACGCGGCGGGCGTATTCCTCGGACGTCATGAGCCTGATAACCTCAGGGAGTTGCTCGGCCCAGGCCTCCTCACCTTCGTAGATCAGCATCGGGATTTCGGCATGCCGACGGCCTGTCGGCTCGTAAGAGTCGGCGGCACGGGCCTTGAGCTCAGTCAAGCTGTTCCAATTTACGATCCGCTCGTCGACCCTGTTTGGAAGGCCCGCGAGAACGGGCTGTCCAGTCCGCAGATCGAACGCTACGATTGGTTCGCGCTTTCGGCGATACCACCACGCACTCAGGCGCATTCTGAGATGCGAAATCCTTTTCGAAACTGAATTTCGCGTCGAGAACCAGATGCTCCGCACGCGTGCAACGAAGCCCTGCGCCGGCGGGAAATGGGCGAACCGATCGTAGGGATATTCGGGCATCCGGATCAGCCGCCGACCAGCGGCACGAGGCGGAGGAAAGTCACGGTGCTGGTGTGCTCGACCGACAAGACCTCGTCGAGGTCGACGATCTGACGGCCGTCGAAGATCATGAAGAAACCGTTACGCGCAAATGCCTTGAGTGCGACCGCGATCAAGCGCTCGCTCTCGATCAGGTCGAGATAGGAGCCCGGACCGTAGACCTCGCGCGGTCCGTTCAGGGTTCGCTCGATTGGATTCGGCGTGACCAACCATCCGTCGGAAGCACCACGCTCGGCGGTGATTTTCCCGTCAAGGCGCGAGCGTTCGAGCGCATTGTGCATGGCCACGTCCGCCTCGATGCGGCAGCGGATGAGGTCTCGGGCGGTCATTCGTTCAGTCGGCAATTCGATCCGGTGGCGCAACTCGCGCGCGGCGCCCGGCTTCCGCTCGTCATAAACCTCCAACACCGCATTCATGAATCACACTCCTTGCGAGCTTGCCCCGGAGAATGCTACCGGGGAAATTACGATTCGGGAAACTGCGATCATTGGAATTGCGGCACCATCGTAAATATTCAGAGGGCATCTGTCCGTTGACGGGCCAGTCGCTCCGGTACAGTCGCGGGTGGATTTAGATTACAATTTCAATGAAATATGCGCTCGACTATGTCATGAATGCGCGCCATTTTCGATAGTAAGCTTGTTCCATGCGCACCATTGATCGCCTGTTCTCCTGTCTCGCTCTGCTTGCCATCGCCACCGCTCCGCTTCCGTTGCACGCTGCCGAAACCTGCCCGTTCATCAGCGCAAAGGAGCTCGCCGCCGCGATGCCGGCGCTGAAATGGTCGCTGATTTCCAATCAGGACGGCCGCGGCTGCATCTACCAGGCCGGGCGCGGCGACACGATGATGCTCTCCGTGTTTCGCAATCCCGACAAGGACCGCGCCAGGGAATTGTACGCGACCTTCGTCAAGACGCTAGGTGAGCGCATGAAGCTGAGCTCAGTGGTCGCGATCGGCGAGGAAGGGCAGGGCGGAACGAGCGCGGCCGGTGCGGGGCGCCAGGAGGCTTCGGTCGTCGCCTTGTCCGGCGATTACATTCTCCAGATCAGCGTCTATCCGATCGGCCGGCGCGCCGACGACGCGCTGCTTGGGCCGGTCGCTGAGGCCGCGCGCGTTGCCATCGCCAATGTGAGCAGGAGCAGCGAGCGGTTTGGCAATTGCGAGTGGCTCACGGTTGCGGATGCCGACGGCTTTCTCGACGCGGGCACGCTGACGGTGCAGCGCACCGGTGCGGGCAGCTGCATGATGTTCGATCGCGAGGCCAACACGATGACCGTCGCGGTGATCGCGACCTCGCGCGACACCGCCATGGGCATGATGAAACGCGCAGGGCCGTGCACGCACGTGGCGATCCCCGAGCTAGGCCGCGAAGCGTTCGGCGAGCATTCCTGCACCAAGGGCAACGGCAACGCCGTCACCATCTATGTCTGGAAGAACGGCAGGCAGGCTTCGATCCTGTTCGCCCCGGTCAAGCCGCATCCGCAGTCCGGTTCGGTCGAGCGCCTGAAGGCCGTCGCCGCGCGGGTGTATGGGAAGCTGTGACGACATCGCACCGATCCCCAAGTGCTCTGCGTTGCACGATCAGCTCTGAGCGATCCGGGATCGGCCCCGGATGCCGTCCGACTATACCGTCAGCCCGCAGGCCCGCCGGATCGCGATCTGAACCGGCGAAGGCGGCAGCGCCGGATCGAACTCGCCCTTCGGCAGCAGCGGTGGCTGTGCCATGAAGCGCGGCTGCTCTCCCCGGTGGGGTTGCGCGGCATGAACCAGGAATGGATGGCACAGATAGACGCTGCCGGCCGCGCCGGTCGCCAGCTCGATCTCGCAATCCTGAGTCGACGTCCAGTTTTCGGCGGCGAGCTGCCGGAGCGTTGCGCCTGCTTCGCCATAGGGCAGCAGCTCCCGCGCGATCGTCGCATGCGAGCCTTTCCGGATCCGCGTGGGCGCATCGTCGGCGCCGATGTCCGAGAGCAGGAAGAGCATCAGCAGCGCCCGCCCGCTGCTCTTTACATTGGCGCGCCATTCCATGAAATCCGCGTTGGCCGTGCCAAAGCTCATGTCCACGTGCCAGCCGTCGTCACCGGGGGCTTCAGGTGACGGAAATCGGATCGGAAAGGTTCCGAGCCCGCTGGGCGCGAGCCAGCGGCCTTCGCCGGCGAGTTGATCATAGGCCAGGCGCAGAAGCGGCGTGTTGGCAGCTTCGACGAAAGGCGGCGTCGCCTTGGAGGCCACCCGGACCACCGGGCGAGTCCAATGCTCCGGGCGATCCGGCGACAGGCCGATATCCGCCCACAGCTCCTCCCTGCACCGCCTTGCGAGGTCGCTGCTGAAGGCGTTCTCGATCTTGACGAATCCGTCGTCGATGAAGTTCTGGACCTGACGAGGCGTCAGGCCAGCCTGTTCAGTCTTGGGCATTCACACATTCTCCGTTCGGCCGGCGCCTAGAGCGCAGCCGTTTGATCTCACTGGCGCGACTGCGCCGGAACGACGTTCTGCCGTTCAGATCAGCGGGAAGAATGTGGAGATGAACATCATGGTCGGATGTATAGCGCGAGCGAGCATGGAATCAAGACGCGCTGGACGCGGCAGCCCCGCGAGGAGGCTGCCGCACTCACGTTACGGGCAGGGGTGGCGCACACCATCGTTGCCGAGGTAGGTTCCCGAGCCGGGATCGTAGGAGCGATAGCGCTGCGCACAGTAGGACGCTGCGTTGGATTGAGCCTGGCTGTTGGCGATCGCACCGCCGATAATTGCGCCCGCTGCGAGGCCGCCGATGACGGCTGCACCGGTCCCGTAATTGCGGTGACGATGCCCGTGATAGCCATGGCGATGTCCGTGTCCATGCCAGCGCCTGTATTGCACCTGCTGCACGCCGGACTCGGCCGCGGGACTCGCGATCGGCAAAGGCGCCGCCAGCACGGGTGATGCAGCCGTCGAGAGCAGCGCGCCAGCGGCGGTGAGGACGACGAAAGTTCTCCGGATTGTCATGTCTGGCTCCATGCTGTTGAGGATAATGGAGCAACGGCCGGTTGCCTGCTCCGTTCCCCCAGCGTGGGCGCTAGCCTCACAAAGTCGCAGAAGTGAACGATGGCTAAGGCGCCGCGGAACACGAGACATCTCGTTCAGCGCTGACTCGTCCGTGCCGAGGGCCTACGGCGGGGCGACGGGAGTTCCCATCATTGATTTGAAACAATGATGTTCGCGGACGCCGATGCTAGAAAAAAGCCGCAGGTTGCGATTCACGGTTCCCGGCCGTATCGCGACTATTGCAATGCGCGCCGAAATCCGAGGGCTCAATGGGACGACTGCTGAATATCGTGACGCCGCTGCATACCGCGACCAAGCGCGACTACATGGGCCGCATGAACGACGACAAGATCGGCTGCTCGCTGAAGGCGCGCGAATACGAGGCCGATTATTGGGACGGCGATCGCCGTTTCGGCTATGGCGGCTATCGCTTCATCGAGGGGCGCTGGGCTCCCGTCGCCAAGGCGCTGATCGAGACCTACGGCCTGAAGGATGGGTCGAGCGTGCTCGACGTCGGCTGCGGCAAGGGCTTTCTGCTCTACGAGATGCAGAAGATCCTGCCGGGCCTGAAGGTCACCGGCTTCGACATCTCGAAGCATGGTCTTGCGAATTCGCACGAGCAGGTGAAGCCGTACCTCTTCAACTATCGCGCCCAGGACGTCTATCCCTATGGCGACGACAGCTTCGACCTCGTCATCTCGCTCGGCACGCTGCACAATCTCAGGCTCTACGAGCTCGATGCGGCGCTGAAGGAGATCGAGCGGGTCGGCAAGAACAAATACGTCATGGTCGAGGCCTACCGGACCGTCGCCGAGCTGCACAACCTGGAATGCTGGGCGCTGACGGCGGAGTCCATCCTGCACACGTCGGAGTGGATATGGCTGTACGGCAAGCTCGGCTACACCGGCGATTACGAATTCATCTATTTCGAGTGACCGGGCGCGATCCATGGACATCAAGACAGCCAAGGCGGCGATTCTCGTCGAATCCGGCAAGCCGCTGATCGTCGACGAGTTCGACTTGCCTGATGCACTCGAGCACGGTCAGGTGCTGGTTCACGTGCACACGTCGAGCATCTGCGGCGCGCAGATCAACGAGATCGACGCCGTCAAGGGCGTCGACAAGTTCCTGCCTCATCTGTTGGGGCACGAAGCGCTGGCGACCGTGGTCGAGACCGGGCCCGGCGTCGTCTCCTGCAGGCAGGGCGACACCGTCGTGATGCATTGGCGGCCGGGCAAGGGCATCCAGTCCAACACGCCGGCCTATTCCTGGCGTGGCAAGCGCCTCAATGCCGGCTGGGTCACCACGTTCAACGAATATGCCGTGGTGTCGGAAAATCGCGTCACGCCGGTGCCCGCCACGATCGACCGCACCAGCGCGCCGCTGCTCGGCTGCGCCGTGACGACCGCGCTCGGTGTCGTCAACAACGATGCGCAGATCGCCATCGGCGAGGCCGTCGTCGTGTTCGGCGTCGGCGGCGTCGGATTGAACATCGTGCAATTCGCCGCGATGGTCGGCGCCTATCCGGTCATTGCAATCGACCGCCTCGACAACAAGCTGGCGATGGCGAAGGATTTCGGCGCCACCCACACCATCAACTCCGAAGCGGTGACGGACGTGGCCGCGGAGGTGCGCTCCATCACGGGAGTCGACGGCCCCGACAAGGTCGTCGAGACCACCGGCGTCAAAGCCCTGATCGAGCTTGCCTACGAGATCACGGCGAAGAAAGGCCGCTGCATCCTCGTCGGCGTGCCCCGCGAGAAGGCCGAGATCTATACGCTGCCGCTGCACTTCGAGAAGGTGCTGAAGGGCTCGGAAGGCGGTCAATGCCAGCCCGCGCGCGACATCCCGCGCCTGGTTCGCCTCAGCGACGCCGGCAAGGTGAGCTACCGCGGCATCGTGACCCACGAGTTCGCGCTCGACGACATCAACGCCGCGCTGGATCTGATGCGCAGCGGCACGTCGGGGCGGATCCTCCTGAACATCAGCTGAGCGCTGCGCTCGCCGCGCACGCGCGGCGTCACTAATCGATCGCTGCCTTGGTCTTCAATCCGGGCAGCACTGTGCGGACGTGCTCGGCCAGCGTCGTCGCCAGCAGCGAGGGCTTCGCCTCCGAGAATTCGAGCGCGATGCCGATGGTCGGAAGCAGGGGCAGTCCGGCCGAGACGACGTGAAGATCGAACGGGACGGCGGTTCGTGTCAGGACGCTAATCGCGTGACCCGACCGCGCGATCGCGATCAGGCCGGCGAGGCTGTTGCTCGCGTAGGCGACCCTGTAGCGCCGATTGACCGCGTCCATCGCGGCGCAGGCGGCGCGGTAGTCCAGGCTCATCGGTGCCGCCAGCGCCAGCGGCAGCACATCTTGCGTCAGTATTTTCGGTTCGGCCTCGTTCGCGACCCAGACGAAGCGCTCCTCGCGAATCACCTCGCGCGCTCCGGCATCGGACAGCGAGACCAGCGCCACGTCGATCTGGCGCCGCGCCAGCATCGGGCGCAGCTCGGAGGTCGGTGCGCAGACCATGCGCAGCTCGACATTGGGGTGGAGCGCGCAGAATCCCTTCAGCAGTGCCGGCAGGAAAGCGATCGAATAGTCCTCCGGGCAGCCGAGGCTCAGCGTCCCCTTGAGGCCCGCGCCGCTCATGTCGGCGAGAATCTCGTCGTGCTGCGCCAGCAATGTCTCGGCGTGGGCGAGCAGTTTCTCGCCGGCTGCGGTCAGCCTCATGCCGGATCCGCTGCGGTGAAACAGCGGCTGCGTGATCGTTTCTTCCAGCCGTTGCATCTGCATGCTGAGCGCGGATTGTGTCCGGCCAATCTGCAAGGCCGCCAGGCTGATCGAGCCGGTGCGGGCCACGACGACGAAATTCCTCAGAAGGATGAGATCCAGCATCGACATCAGGAAGATTGATATCTAGATTGAATTATATCAATTAGCCTGAAGTCAAATTCCTGACTAGAGGTTAGACGTCCCTACGCGCAGGTGGCTGTCATGACCTTGAATGCCGATCCCGATTTCTGGGCGTCCGCCAACACGCATCTGACCCGCTATGGGCCGAGTTTCGAGCCCGTCATCATCGAGCGTGCAGCCGGCAGTTTCGTCTACGACGCCGACGGACGCGCCATTCTCGACTTCACCTCGGGACAGATGAGCGCCGTGCTCGGGCACACCCATCCCGACATCGTCGCCACGGTCGCACGGCAAATGGGTGCGGTCGCTCATCTCTTCAGCGGCATGCTCTCGCGTCCGGTGGTGACGCTGGCCGAGCGTCTCGCTGCGCTTGCGCCCGGTCTCGACCGCGTGCAGCTGCTGACGACAGGCGCGGAAGCCAATGAAGCGGCGATCCGGATGGCCAAGCTCGTCACCGGCAGGCACGAAATCGTCGCCTTCGCGCAGAGCTGGCACGGCATGACCGGCGCGGCGGCGTCGGCGACCTACAGCGCGGGCCGGCGCGGTTATGGGCCGGCCGCGGTCGGATCGTTCGTCATTCCCGCGCCGAACGCCTATCGGCCGCGCTTCAGGAACATCGACGGCAGCAACGACTGGCAGACCGAGCTGGACGATGCGTTTGCACTGATCGACAGCCAGTCGACCGGTAATCTGGCGGCCTTCATCGCCGAGCCGATCCTCTCCAGCGGCGGCATATTGGAACTGCCGCTCGGCTATCTCGCCGCCTTGAAACAAAAATGCGAGCAGCGCGGCATGCTGCTGATCCTCGACGAAGCCCAGACCGGAATCGGCCGCACCGGGCACATGTTTGCCTTCGAGCGTGACGGTGTGGTGCCCGATATTCTCACGCTGTCGAAGACGCTCGGCGCCGGCCTGCCGCTCGCCGCGGTCATGACGACAAAGGCCATCGAGCAGACCGCGTTCGAGCGCGGCTTCCTGTTCTACACCACGCATGTCTCCGATCCCTTGCCCGCCGCGATCGGCGTCACGGTGCTCGACGTGGTCGCGCGCGACGGGTTGGTGGCGCAGGCAACCGCCAGGGGCAACCGGCTGCGGGATGGATTGCTGTCGCTGCAGCAAAAGTTCGAATGCGTCGGCGACGTCAGGGGCCGCGGGCTTCTGCTCGGTCTCGAAATCGTCGTCGACCGGCAGTCCAAGACGCCGGGGTTCGAACTCGGCGCGCGGATCATGGAGGAGACCATGCGTCGCGGTCTCAGCATGAACATCGTCAAATTGCCCAGCATGGGCGGCGTATTCCGCATCGCGCCGCCGCTCACGGTGTCCGAGACCGAAATCGATCGCGGTCTCGAGATCATGTCGGAGGCGATTCAGGCTGCTGCGACGGCGCACTGATCGGCTGAAGCGCCGCGGCCACGAGATCGAGATCCTGGACACCGGATGGACCATGCTCTGCGGAGGCATGCAGGCCGTCGCGCGTCTCGCTAACGATTCGTTCACCGCCCAGGGCGAGCCCAGCCGTAACCGCCGGTTAACCATGGATATTTACGGTGTGAAAAGCCTCTGAGCTGTGACAGTCAGTTGATTTCGAGTCTCACCCCATGGCGTCCGGTAGCCGCGCATCTCCGCGAAGCATCGCCCCGACGGAGCAAGCGGCTTCGTGGGATTCGCCGCGCGCTGCGAGGGTGCCTGACGGCGCCGCGCCGGCCCTGATCGGGGGATCGCTGACCGTCTCCGGCACGCTCGCCTTTCTGCGCGAGAATGGCCGGCGCATCCTGACGCTGGCCGCGGCGCTGTTCGCCCTTGGCGTCGTGGCCCTGATCGTTCTTCCGGTCCGCTACGCCGCGACGGCGCTGGTCGTGCTCGATCCCCGCGAGTTGCGCGTGACCTCGGACCAGGAGGTGCTGCCCGGCATTGGCCAGGACACCGCGGCGCTGCAGAGCCAGATCGAGATCGCCAAATCGGACGGCTTTCTGCGCCCCCTGATAGAGCAGCTCAAGATCGCCGACGACGAGGACATCTCGCGCGGCTACACCGACATGACGCGTCTGCTCGAACGATTCCGCAACCGCCTCGAGATCAACCGTCGCGGGCTCACCTATGTCATTGCGATTTCGTTCACCTCGAACAGCCCCGATCGCGCCGCCTATTACGCCAATGCCGTCGCCGAGGCGTTCGTCGCCAGCCAGGGCCGCGTTCGCACCGAGGCGACCGACGAGGCGGCCGGCTGGCTCCAGGACCGGCTGAAGACGCTGAGCGAGCGCCTGCGCGCCTCGGAAGACGCCGTCGCGGCCTTCCGCCTCGAGCACAAGATCGTCAACGCCGGCAAGGAATCCACCACGCAGCAATTGCGGGTGACCGATCTCACCCAGCAGGTCTCCGCTGCGCGTGCGCGCACGGAGGAGGCCAAGGCGCGCTACGAGCAAGTGCAACGCGACCTCAAGGCCAATGTCGAAGGACCGGTGAAGCAGGACCTGCTCGGCATGCTGCGCGCGCAGCGCTCGGCCCTGACCGAGCAGATCGCGCAGAAGAAGGCGGTGTATGGCGACCGCCATCCGGATCTCGCCATCTCCAACAGCCAGCTCGCCGACATCAACCGGCAGATCGAGATCGAGCGGAAGAAGAACATCGAAACGGCGAAATCCGAATATGAGGCCCAGCTCGAGCAGCAGAACGCGCTGGAAAAGCAGCTCAGGGCCTTCGAGACCAAGATGCTGATCGACGGCCAGGCGCTGGTGAAGCTGCAAGAGCTGCAGCGCGACGCCGAAGCCAACAGGAACATCTACGAGCAGTTCCTGTCGCGGTTCAAGTCCACCAGCGAGCAGCGCCAGTTGCAGGCGTCCCAGACCAAGGTCGCCTCGCTCGCCATTCCGCCGGTGCGCTCGACGCGTCCGCCGCTCGCCTTGCTGCTCGCGGCATTGGTGATCGGTTCGCTGCTGACGTCGACCGCCGCCGTTGCGGTGATGGCGAACCGGTCCACCGACGCGCCGGCGTCCGTTCAGGCGCCGGCCTCCGCCGCAGCGGAGGATGCGCCCGGCCGGCAGATCCAGCCTCCGGCCGCTGCCTTGCGCCAGGCCGAGGCGATGCCCGGCCTTCCGGTCTGGGCCCGCATCCCCGAACTGGCGCCCGGGGCGCAGATCAGCACCGTCTGGCAAAGACCGGTCAGCGCGGCGGCCGAGCTCGATCTCGGCTCCCATCTGCGGCCGCTGCTCGAACGCATCGACCGTGTGCCGGTGCGCGGCTGCAAGGTCGCGTTGGTGCTGTCGGTCGGCAAGAGCGCCGGCGGCAACACCGTTGCGCGAGGACTCAATCGCGCCGCCGTCGATCGCGGCATGATGAGCGTGCTGATCCGGCTTCAGCCGGAATTCGCCGGCAGCCAGCCGCCGGTGACCGAATGGCACGACGGCTCGACCACGGCCGGACTTCAGTCCATCGACGAGCTCCTCAGTGCCGGCCGCAAGGCCGATGCGCGGCCCGAGGACGATATAAGGTCGGAGTTCGACCTGATCATCGTCCACGCCGGCAATCTCGCCTTGCAGCCCGACGCCGTCGGTCTGGCAGCGCACGCGGACCTGATCGTCTTGGTGGCGCGTGCCGGCGAGCTCGGCTCGTCCGCGATGCGCCGCGTCACCGCCGCGCTGTCGAAATACGTGGCCGTGCCGATCGGCCTCGTCGTCAATCACGTGCCCGCCGGCCCAGCCGCGTCGCGACCCGAGGGTGACGCATTGGGCCTTGCGGTTTAACCGACACGCTTGGGCCGTCGTCGGCCGGCCGCGCGATGTTGCTATCGGCTTCCTTGGGCCCGCCGGTTGACCTGGACAATTGCGCCGGGCCTCGCACCTCCAAAGGAACTTCCATTTTTTCCCGGCGTTGGACCCATGGTCCGCATCCAGCGGCCGGCGCACACCATGAAGAACTTTTCCAACGCCGAATTTTCCCCCGAGGTGATCGACATCATGACGAGCGCCCTGGAGGCAGCGGTTGCCAGCTTGCCGGAGCCCGTGCATGCATCTCATGTCAACGTGCTCGCCGAGTCGATCCTGCGGACCGCCGACGCGGGCGAACGCAATGTCGCGGATCTGCAACGGATTGCCCTAATGGAGCTGCAACTGGCTCCGCGCGACTGATGAGACCGACATGAAGACACTGGTTGCCGCTATCATAGCGCTCTGCGCGACATCCTCGGTTGCCTCGGCAAACGGCTGGAGGACCTACCACGTCCCGGAATCCGGGACCTCGGTCGACATTCCCGCCTCGATCTTTACAGAGCACGCCGGCAAGCCTGACGGGTATGGACAGCAGTTTCGCAGCTACGACCGCAGTGCCGACCTCACTGTGCAGGCCGTCGAGAACCAGCAAGGTCTCTCGCCGGCCGAATTCCTCGCCGGGAAGAATCCCCCTCGAGGAATCATTTACAAACGCATCACGCCGACCTTCTTCGTGGTGTCGAGCATCAAGCGCGACAAGATCTGGTACAACCGCTGCAATGTCTCGCAGCGGTTCGTGCATTGCGTTCTGATCAATTATCCAGCGAGCCAAAAGCAGCGGTGGGACGCCGTCGTCACCCGGATCAGCCGCAGCCTGCATGGTGGCTGAAGCAGGTCATGAGACCGAAAAGCTGCCCAGGCAGGCCGGTTATCTCCTAAGATTTGTGGCGCCGGCCTGCCTGCACGCCTCGTCGTTCGAGACTCCGCTGACGCGCCTCCTCAGATGAGGCCGATCAGCGCAGTGCCCGTTGAAACTGCTGCCGCGCATTCCGCCCTCATCCTGAGGAGCCCGCCAAAGCGGGCGTCTCGAAGGATGGCATGAGGCCCTAGCGCGCCGTCGTTGTGGTCTTCGACATGGTCGGCTTCGACCCCGGCACATGCGACATCGTCTTGGTGGTCGAGCCGACCTCTTCACCGGCTTTGACCTTGGTCCGCGTGTGCGAACGGCTGAACGTGCCGCCGTCATGAGCTTGCGCCCGGGCGTTGGAGTTCATGACCGGCCCGTTGCCCTTGTTCATGCTGACGCCGGTCTGTGCCTTGCCGCTGGCCGCTGCGGCGCTGCCGCCGGCCGCGATCGACGAACCCGTGCTGCCGGACGGCGAGGTGGACGTGCCACCCGTGCCGACCGTCGAAGCCGAAGTGCCGCCGGCTGTTGCCGAGCCGCCACTGCCGCCGGTGATGCTCTTTTGAGCAAGAGTGGGTGAAGCGGCGCCGACGAGAAGCGCGACCACCGCGGTCGTGAGCAAAGTTCTCATGTCCAATCCTCCACGAAGCTAGGGTGACGAGGTCGAAATTGTGCAGCCGTTGACGGTGATGGTGCTGGCGCTGGTGGAGCCGGGGCCACCCGCCGTCGACGAGGAGCTCGATACGCTGCCGCCGCCTGCCTGCACATTCACCGATGATCCGCCAGCCGAACTCGAGCTCGACAGGGCGCCGCTCGACGAGGCGGATCCGGTTGTGCCCGAATGCGACGAGCCGGCCGCGGTGATGCTGCCGTCCGCATGCTTCTCGACCGTGACCTTGCAGGTTTCTCCGGATGCGGTCTTGCCGGTCTTTTCCATGGTTGCTGCCTGAGCCGCGCTGCCCAGCAGGGCCAGCGCTGCGATCGCAATGATCGATCTGTTCATGCGCGTTCTCCTCCAACAAAGACGAAGGAGCGGCATCGCTGCCGCTCCCGGTCCAGGCATTAGTCCTTGCTCTTCTTCATCTCGTCCTTGTTATGGCCCTTGCCCTTCTCCATGCCTCTGTCGCTGGCATGACCGGCCGATGAGCCGGCGGCGCCGACGGTTGAGCCGCTCTTGCCGTCACCGGCTGACGAGCCGCCGGTGCCCACCGTCGACGCGGAGTTCGAGCCGGAGCCCGCCGCGGAGCCGCCGGTGCCGACGCTGGACGAGCTCTTGCCGTCGCCGGCCGAGGATCCACCGGTGCCGAGCGTCGAAGCCGAGCCGCTGCCGGAACCGCTCCCCGCTGCAGAGCCACCGGTGCCGACCGTCGAACTGCTGGTGCCGCCGCCGGCCGACGAGCCGCCGGTTCCGAGCGTCGAGGCAGAGCCTGAGCCGCTGCCGCCAGCCGAGGAGCCGCCGGTGCCGACGGTCGAGTTGCTGGTGCCGCCGCCGGCCGACGAACCGCCGGTGCCGACCGTCGAGCTCGATTGCGCAACGGCGAGTGCCGTGCCGGCCAACAGCGCGGCCGCAGCCGCAGAAAGCTTCAGGATTCTCATATCGGTTTCCTCCAGTGGGTTTCCAAAAACAGAGCGCCAATCAGGCTCGGGATAAAGTGGCAATCCAGGGAAACGTTCCTCTTTACCGACGTGTTGATGCGCGAGTGCTGCTTCATGCAATTCCGCAACGCGCACCGCGGCGGCGGCGCTCGTGTCGATCGTTCATTGCGTGTTCATTTGCGGCGCGCCCTCGGGGCTGCGCGCCTATGGTGTTTCGGCCATCGCCAAGGCATCGCGCGCGGAATGGTGCGGCGCCTCGCCGGCGATCCGCTGCGACGCAGCCGCAGCGGCGAAGCTAGTGGACGTGTCCAGGACGATCTTCTCGGGCAGTGTGCGTGCGGAGCGGATACGAATGACCGTCCGGTCGACACCTGGTGTCGCGGACGGCGTCGCAAGCGGCGGAAGAGTTCGATCGAGCGCAAACAGCAGGGCCACGGCGAACGCGCCGGCAAACACGAAATATCGAATGATGGGCATCAGGGGTTACCGCGAAGTGGACCGAAAGCCTTGCGCAGGCGGGCCGCAATGAACGGCCCGCCTTGGCGTAGAGTCAGTCCACCTCTTGGACGACCATGCGGGTCTGGGGATCGACCAGCATCACGCGGTCGCCCGAATAGACGTAGCGGTACTTGGTGAGCGAGGGACCCCAGTCGCTCGGAACGGTCGCAAGCTCGACCTCGCGCGGCACTGCTGAGCCGACAACGATCTTTTCGCGCGTTTCGACCGGCCGGATCTTACGCTCGGTGACGTAGGTCCGGATCTTGGTGCGATACTCCGGTTCGATCTGCACGGCAGCGCCGTGGCCCGCACCGGTCGTCGTGGTCACCGTGGTTTGCGCCATCGCGCTCGTCGCGACGAGCAGAGCGGCGGTCGAAATCAGCATGAGCTTCTTCATCGCATTTTCCTTCGCCGCTGGATGCGGCGCTGCGATGAACTCGTCATCAGCCTGGCCGTTCCGCGGAACACGGAACTTTTGCCACTTTTTCCCGTTTTATTTCGAAGCGCTCGACTGGCGGAGAGGAGAATGCGACCGACGGATCAAGCCGGCTCGATGGTGTGACCAGTCCTTTCTTCCTCACCGCCACCCCAGCGCCGGCGCGACGTGCTTCAGGATCGCCTCGATCGCGTGCGCGCAATAGTCGACCCCGAGCTGGTTCGGGATCGTCAGTAGCAGCGTATCGGCTTCAGTGATCGCCTCGTCCTGGCGCAACTGTTCGATCAGCACATCGGGCTCGGCCGCATAGCTCCGCCCGAAGATCGCGCGCGTGCGCGGATCGATGAAGCCGATCTGGTCTTCGCCGCCGCGCTCGCCACCGAAATAGGCGCGGTCACGGTCGTCCATCAGCGCGAAGATGCTGCGGCTGACGGAGACGCGGGGCTCTCGCGCGTGGCCGGCCTCTTTCCATGCCGCGCGAAAGCTGCGGATCTGTGCCGCCTGCTGCACGTGAAAGGCCTCGCCGGTCTCGTCGTTCTTCAGGGTCGAGCTCTGCAGATTCATGCCGAGCTTGGCCGCCCACACCGCGGTCGCGTTCGAGCCGGCGCCCCACCATATCCGTTCGCGCAGCCCCTGCGCATGCGGCTCGAGGCGCAGCAGCCCCGGCGGATTCGGAAACATCGGCTGCGGATTGGGTTCGGCGAAACCTTCGCCGCGCAAGAGGTCGAGGAAGACCTCCGCATGGCGCCGGCCCATGTCGGCATCGCTCGCGCCTTCGGCCGGGCGATAGCCGAAATAGCGCCAGCCGTCGATCACCTGCTCCGGCGAGCCGCGGCTGATGCCGAGCTGCAGCCGTCCGCCGGCGATGAGATCGGCGCTGCCGGCGTCCTCCACCATGTAGAGCGGGTTCTCGTAGCGCATGTCGATCACGGCCGTGCCGATCTCGATCCGGCTGGTCCTGGCGCCGACGGCCGCGAGCAGCGGAAACGGCGAGGCGAGCTGGCGCGCAAAGTGATGCACGCGGAAATAGGCGCCGTCGGCCCCGAGTTGCTCCGCCGCGACCGCCAGCTCGATCGATTGCAGCAGCGTGTCGGCCGCAGAGCGCGTCTGCGATTGCGGCGAGGGCGTCCAGTGCCCGAAGGAGAGGAATCCAATCTTTTTCATGCGGGCAACATATGGCCGATCGGACGAGTTTGCGAGACATCGACTGCGGGAAATATGCGGGCAAGGCGCACGCGCTCAGCGCTCCCGAGAGAATCTGGCCGGGGATCGCAATACGCCGTCAGGTCGTTCGACCTCCACCTGCACGCCGTGGAGGCGGCCTCAGATTTCGCAGCCGGTCATATTCAGGGCCTTGAGCAAGCCGCCGAACGCCTTGAGCCGACATTGCTCGGTCCCGCCGGCAGTCTTTGCACGCTGCACATGGGCGGTCCGCTTGACCACAATCTCCGCCGGCTTCTGCTTGGGGGGAGCGGTCCTCGCGATCGGCTTCGGTTTGCTTCGCGGACGGACCGTCGGCGCCGGCGCTGGCGTGGGTGAACCGGCATGCGCTTCCTGCCGAGCAACCAGGATATCGGCCGAAACTGCTTGCGTCGGCGTTGCGCCGTCAACCGCGGCAACGTCCAGGCGATCTGCCTTCGCCAGCGTCTCCTGCGAAAGCGGAATGCTCGCGCTCTGCTCGGCCGGCGGCGGGACCATCGCGACCGCGCGACGGGGTGGAGCGCTCAGTTCCATTGCCGACAGCACGCCTGCGCTCAACAGGATGAGGAGGCCCAACAACGCCATTCTCAGCATACTTCGCCTCCGGCAGAGGTTCGTGCTGCTGAAAATTCTCCATGCCAATGAGGCAACTTTGCCGGCGGCGGCCGGCCCGGCCGCAATCATCTGCTGACAGGGTTAACGTCGGAATGCCGCTGCGATCACAAGCCGGACCTGGTCGGACCGGTCGTTCTCAGCCAACGCAGGCCATCAGGACCGGATATCGCCGAAGTCCAGTGATACGGTCCGCCGTCCTCGGTCATCTCCGGAGACAAGAGGCTTCCCTGCCGGCTGAGGCATTTCTCCAGGCATGTGTCGCAAGCCGCCGGGACCTGGCCCAGCTTGCTGCACAACGCAGACGCTTCACCTGCCAGCCAGTGGCACTTTGCGGCTGCATCGATGAGATTGGCCTGGGTCAGTCGATCGACGCCGCTCGCTCGTGCGCGTCGCTCGGCATCGTCGGCCATCTTCCGAAAGCTTGCCACCAACTCGTTCATCGACACGGTCATTTCTGCTTCTCGCTGAAAAAGATTCTGCGCATTGAGGTCACTCGCTGAGATCCGCTGAATATCCCTGCCGCGAAATCTGCTGGGGCTCGTCCAATTTGTGGCGTACGCCCTCGGCGTACTCCGTAATGGTATTGAGAAGTTCACGCATCGAAACGAGCATGCGATCCGAATCCTGCGCCCTGACCCTCTCGGCAATGGATCGTTCGTGGGAGTCGCCTGCGGAACTCATCGCCTCTTCCAGTTGCAGGAAACGGTCGGCCGCTTCTTGAATCGCGAGCGCGAGCTTCTTGTTCGTGTTCAATACCTCGATGGCGGCGCCCAGCGGTCCAGCGCGCGGCTCGCGAGGTCCGACATCCGAGCGAAACGGTACCAGATCTCCCACGGTGCTCCCTCCGAATGAATCTCTCATGAAGTCCGGCTCGCGGTGACGCGGGCCGGTTCACCCATTCATGCCGATCTCACTGTATCCAGGAACTTGCCGACTTCCATTTTCAACCGGTTGCTGTCGCTCGACAGCGACCGCGCCGCAGAGAACACCTGGCTGGATGCCGAGCCGGTTTCGCTCGCGCCGCGTTGAACGTCGGTGATGTTCGAGGAGACCTCCTGCGTGCCCTGCGCGGCCTGCTGAACGTTGCGCGAGATTTCCTGGGTTGCGGCACCCTGCTCCTCGACAGCCGAGGCGATCGTGGCGGAAATCTCCGAGAGCTTCTCGATGGTTCCGCTGATCTCCTTGATCGCACCGACGGACTCCTGCGTCGCGCGCTGGATGCCGTCGATGTGTTGGCCGATCTCGCCGGTCGCCTTTGCCGTTTGCTCGGCGAGTGCCTTGACCTCGGACGCCACGACTGCAAACCCACGTCCGGCCTCACCGGCCCGGGCGGCCTCGATCGTCGCGTTCAGCGCCAACAGGTTGGTCTGCCCCGCGATGGTGTTGATGAGCTCGACCACATCGCCGATGCGCGCTGCGGCACGGGACAGGTCTGCCACCTGCTCATTCGTCCTTCGGGCCTGGCCGACCGCATCGTTGGCGATGCGCGCCGATTCCTGCACCTGGCGGCTGATCTCGACCACCGAGCTCGTCAGCTCTTCGGTCGCGGAGGCGACGGACTGGACGTTGGTCGATGCTTCCTCCGAGGCCGCCGCGACCGCGGTCGTCAGCTCCTGTGCCCTCTCCGCGGTGGCCGTGAGCGTGCTCGCGGAGGCCTCGAGCTCTGTCGAAGCCGACGAGACGGTATCGACGATTTCGCCGACTGCGCCTTCGAAGTCGTCGGCCATCTTGACCATGTCGGCTTTGCGCTGTTGCGCCGCCCTGCGCTCCTGCTCGGCCTGGGCTGCGGCCTCTTCACGCGCCTTCTGTTCGGCGTTCTGGCCGATGACCACGACGGTCTTGGCAATATCGCCGACCTCGTCGCCACGATTGGCGCCGGGAATCTCGACGTTCAGCTCGCCGCCTGCCAGCCGGCCCAAGGCCCCATTCAACAGGCTCAGCGGGCGAGCAACGCCGACGAAGGTGAAGATGACGGCGCCGATCAAGGACAGGATGACGGCCACGGAAGCGGCGAACGAAATCCGGTTGCTCTGGCTGAGCTGCGCAGCCGCCTCAGCCTGGCTCTCGGTGGCGCGTTTTTCCGCCACGTCCACCGCCTCGCGCATCAGCTCGATCGCCTGGTTCGCGCGGGGCAGTGTTTGTACCTCGACCAGATCCTTCTTGACCGCCTCGAGTTTTGTGGCCTCCGCGGTTGCGGCGCCATTAGCCTTGGCGTCAGCGGACAACGCTGCGATCAGCGACGACAGTTCCTTGGAATCCGAGGCGACCTTCGCCGCCCGCCCAAGCGCGCTCGTCATCGCGGCGCTCCGCATCTCGATCGTGCGCTTTTGGTTCTCGTCCCCGGTCGCTGCGAACCGCCAAGTCGCGGCGCGCATGGCATTGAACATGGAATCGGCTTCCCAGAGCAGCTTCTCGAGCTCCGGACGGTTTGGCGCCGCGGCCAGAGCCGGCGAGGACATTGCGCCGTCGAAGGTCTTGCTCCAATGGGCGGTAAATTCGGCGCGCTTGCCGGTGATCTGGAAGATCTTGAGCTGGGTTTCGGCAAGGTCCGATGCTGCCTTGGCGTATTGGTCCGCCAGCCCGGCGACGCGCTCCAGCCTCGCCTTGTTCTCGGGGCGGACCATGAGCGAGATGGAAATCCCAAGCTCCTTCTTGATCCTCTCGTAGGCATCGTTGAGCGTCTTGGCGTGCTTTTCAACGTCCGGTGCGGTCGACGACAAGCGTACGTCGCGGACCGAAAGCTGCATCCTGCGGAGCGCCACATTGGCCTCGAGCGTGTGCTCGGCGATGGTCGACTGGACCGTCGCCCGCTCGTTCGCGCGGGTGATCGAGGCCTCGGAGATCATCTGGTTGGCGAGCATTCCCCCGGCCAGCAGGATGCCCAGCAATCCCGCAGCGCCGAGCTTGTTTCCAATGCGATTGAGTTTCACCACCTGCCGGCTCCCGAAAAAAATGCATGCGTCATTTTACGCCTTGGGAACCCGGCGGCCGTTAAGAGAGCGGACCGTGATAGTACGGTCGCCAATTTGATCCACATCAGATTGTTGATCCCGACCGGGCATCCAGCCACCGGGAAAAGTAAGCAGTCGCCTTGATTCAGGCGACGAGGCCCATTTCCCGATCGGAATTTGGAAATTCCATTTCTCTGAAAAAGTTAATGACCGGGCTATGCGTGGCGATACGTCGCAGCATCGCGTTCAGCGGAGTGTCTCATCCGGTGCTGCGCTACGCGGCCACGCTGGCGAAAAATGGTCGGCGCGCGCGACCAGCAGGTCCAGGAAGCTGCGCGCACGCAGCGACATCCACTGCGTCTCCGGATAGACCGCATGCAGCGGAAGCGCGGCGATGCTGTAGTCGGGCAGCACATGCTCGAGTTCTCCGCTGCGCAGGCCGGCGGCGGCATTCCATTCGGGCAGGATCGCGATGCCGAGATGATGCATCGTCGCCTCCTGCATCGCGTCTGCATCGTCGACATGAATGGGTCCGTTGATGAACGCGACGTGACGGCCATGCTCGGAGTCGAAGGCCCATTGCTGGGCCGGTGACAGCCGTGAATAGACGATGCATTGGTGCGAGCCGAGATCGTCGGGCGTGCGCGGCAACGGACGGCCGTGCAGATAGGTCGGCGTTGCGACGAGATAGCGCTGCACGGTGCCGAGCCGGCGGGCAACCAGCGTGCTGGCTTCCAGCTTTCCGATCCGCAGCGCCAGCTCGATGCCTTCCTCGACCAGATTGACGAAACGCTCGCTGAAGCGGATGTCGATCCGGACCTCCGGATAGTGCCGCACATATTCGGCAATGACAGGCATCATGTAGCGCCGCCCGAACGAGGACGGCACCCCGATCCGGAGCGTGCCGCTGGGACGCGGCGCTGCCTGCTCGACGCTCGAGCGCGCCATGTCGAAGCTATCGAGGATTTGCCGCGCGAGATCGTAAATGCGATGGGCTTCGGCGGTCGGCTTGAGCGTGCGCGTCGTGCGCAAGAACAGCTGCGTGCCGAATTCGCTCTCCAGCATCGCGATGCGCTTGCTGATGGCGGGCTGGCCGAGGCCGAGCTCCTGGGCCGCCGCCGAGAAGCTGCCGCCCTCGAGGGTGCGAACGAATGCGCGCAGGCAATCGATACGGTCCATGATTCATTCCGGTCCGGAATAAATGATATCCCATATATTCCATGGCGGGCAACATGTCGGGCCGCTAGGTTCCCTCAAAACAAGCAATCGGGAGGGAGTCACGTGGCACGCAACGTCGGAATCGTCGGCGCCGGTATCGCCGGCCTGCATCTCGCGCTCTACCTGCAAAAGCATGGCGTGGACGCCACGGTCATCACCGACCGTCCGCCCGAGGACTACCGCGACATGCGGCTGCTCAACACGGTCGCGCATCACCACGTGACGCTCGCGCGCGAGGACTATCTCGGCGTCAATCACTGGCCCGATCGGAAAGACCACTACTACTACCACGACCACGTCTTCAATTTTCCGCAGCCTCTGAGCTTTCGGGGCGATTTCTCCAAGCCGAGCCGCGCGGTCGACTACCGGATCTATCTGCCGGCCTTGATGCAGGACTTCACCGATCGCGGCGGCAGGATCGAGTATCGGCGCATCGAGGAGCGCGATATCCGTCCCCTGGTGGCGCGGTTCGATCTGCTGGTCGTCTCGACCGGCAAGGGCCCGCTCGGTCAGCTCTTCTCTTATCGGCCCGAGCACACGCCCTATTCGCAGCCGCAACGGCGGCTCTGCGTCGGGCTCTATACCGGCGTGCGGCAGCCCGACCCCATGAACGTCACGCTGTCGGTCTCTCCCGGGCATGGCGAGATGATCGTCATCCCGACCGTCACCTTCGGAGGCATCGCCAATGCGCTGCTGATGGAGAACGTGCCCGGCGGCGACATGGAGGAACTCGCGGCGCTGAGCTACGACGACAACCCGAAGCACTTCCTGAACGTATTGCTGGGCAAGCTGGAGAGGCATCACCCGACCACTTACGACCGCATCGATACCGCGCGCTTCGATCTCGCGCAGCCGCAGGATCTGCTGCAAGGCGGCGTGGTGC
Organism: Bradyrhizobium sp. FW305-F6; assembly: GCF_058782905.1. NCBI lineage: Bacteria > Pseudomonadati > Pseudomonadota > Alphaproteobacteria > Hyphomicrobiales > Nitrobacteraceae > Bradyrhizobium > Bradyrhizobium sp. FW305-F6. The sequence goes on along the minus strand of NZ_JBYSYD010000002.1, from coordinate 1,582,824 downwards.
CGACGGTGCGCAACACGGTGGTCGAGTTCGACGACGGCAAATGCGCGATCGCGCTCGGCGACGTCCATGCCGTCGTCGATCCCATGATGGGGCAGGGCGCCAACGTCGCCTCCTACGCGGCCTTCGTGCTCGGCGAGGAGATCGTCAACGCCGACGCGCTCGACGCGCGCCTGTGCGAGACGATCGACCTGAAGCGGCAGGATCGCGTGCTGGCGGCCTCGCGCTGGACCAACGTGATGCTGCAGCCGCCGAGCGAAGCGCTCGGCATGCTGATCGGCGCGATGAGCCAGAATCCGGCGCTGGCGAACGAATTCACCGAGAATTTCAACTACCCGGACCGGCAATGGGACCGCATCTCCTCGCCGCAGCGCATCCACGCCTGGATCGAGCGGATGTCGGCGCCGCCTGAGCCGGTCAGGGCCATTGCGTGAGAGCGATGCGAGCGGGAGGCGACATGCAGCGCGCCAATCCTGCCTCCTTCCGCGAGGCGGCCTCGCGCTTTGCCACCGGTGTCGCGGTGCTGACCGCGCTCGACGAGCACGGCCGTGTCTGCGGCATGACGGCGAACAGCTTCGTCACCGTCAGCCTGTCGCCGCCGACCGTGCTGGTCTCGGTCATGCCCGGCCGCATGCATCGCGCGATCTCGGCGACCGGGCGTTATTGCGTCAACGTCCTGCCCGACCATGGCCGGGACCTCTCACGGCACTTCGCGAGCCAGCCGAACACCGGCGCCACGCCGGACTACGACATCGTCGACGGCCTGCCGCGTCTGAAGGGCTGCATCGCCTGGTTCGCATGCGAGGTGACACGTCAAATCGACGTCAGCGACCACACGCTGATCATTGCGGAAGTGTCGGCCTGCGATCATCGCGACACCACGCCGCTGGTGTTCTTCTCCAGCCGCTACCATCTCGGTCCGGGCCTGCCGGTGGATCGGTGACGCCCGCGCGCCGTTTCGCGTGCGCTCAGGCGTAGGCCACCCAGCCGCGGAAGGCGAATCCGGCATAGAACAGCGTCGGGTCGGAAAAGCCGGCCTCGCGCAGGATCGCCTCGTCCTGCGCGGGTGCCAGAATACGCAGATGGTTGGTGACGGCATTCTTGGCAGCCGCCGCCTGCTCGGATTCGACGCCGGAGGCTGCCAGGAATGCGGAGTACCGCGACAGCCATCGCGGGCGCTCCTCATCGCCGTCCGGCGCGCTCAGATGCGCGATCACGAACGGTGCGCCCGGCTTCAGGCGGCGGCGAACCTCGGATGCAATGCGGCGGCGTTCGGCGACATCGACGAAGTGCAGGGTCAAGAGGCAGGTGGCCCCGTCGAACGGTCCTTCCGGGGCATCTTCGATATAGCCTTCGTGAAGGCGTGCACGCGGGGCCAACTCTCCCAGGGTCTGCCCGGCCAACGCCAGCATCGCCGCGGACGGGTCGACGCCGTCGAAGCGCCAGGTGGGATGCGCCAGCGCAAACGTCCTCAGTTCCAAACCGCCGCCGGCGCCAAGGACAAGGATCTGCGCATCGTCGCGCGCGCGCTCGGCCAGAAGAATTGCCGCCATGGCCTGCATGGACTCATACCCCGGCACGAAGCGCCGCGGCCCATCTGTGTATCTCGCCACGAATTGCGGATCAGAGAATGCAGTTTGAATGTCGGTCATGATGGTGTCCTGTGACTGGAACTGTTCACGCGCGATGCGCGCTGATGTCCTGGATCTTGCGAGACCCGAGCCGCTTGCGCAGGTCCTCGCCCAGCATCGCCAACGTCACCTCGCCGAGGCGCCGCAGCAGAAGCGCCTCAGCATCGTGAAAGGCCTGGTCGAGCGCGGCATTGACGGCCTGCTCGACGAGGCAGCCGGGCGACTCCGTCCGGTTGCCCATCGCCAGCAACGACGGGCTGCCGAGCGCGGCATAGACGTCGCGCAGCGTCACCTTCGAGAGGTCGCAGGCGAGCGTCCAGCCGCCGCCATGCCCCTTCTCGGAGCGCACGTAATCAAGCTCGCGCAGCCCGGCCATGATGCGCCGGATCACGACGGGGTTGGTGTCCATCGCTTTGGCCAGAGTCTCGGACGTGAAGGGCCCAGGCTGCTGCGCCATGTGCAGCAGCACATGGAGCACGCCGGACAGGCGGCTGTCGCGTTTCATGTAACTTTACATGTTACATATCTGAGCGAAGGTCAAGCCCCTGGCGACGCAGGGCGAGGCCACTGGCGATAGCCGTGCTCGAAGATTGACTTCGGTGCCTGGGCGGGCCGCTACAGCAGCGCCTTCGGCAACAGCATATGGATGCCCTTGTTGCCGTCGACGAGTTGCGTGACACGCAGATTGCCGGCCAGCGAACACAACATGTAAGCCTCGTTGCGCGTTCGGTTCGTCCGTGCGCAGACATGCTTGACCATTTCCCGGACCGCTTGCTTGGCGGCATCGTCGAGATCCTCGTCGAGGCCGATCGACATGAGATGCGTCGCGCTCTCGGCAAAGGGCCATTTGATGTCCATGTCCTTGCGCACGGTCAGGCGGAACGTCCCGGTCACGCCGGTCTCGAGCGCGGTAATGCAGACTTCGCCGTCGCCCTGCACGCCGTGGCCGTCGCCGGCGAAAAACAATGCCCCCTCGTTGAACACCGGCAGATACAGCGTCGTGCCGGCCCGCAGCTCCTTGTTGTCCATGTTGCCGCCGAACGCGCGCGGGACGGGGGAGCCGCAGCGGCCCCAGCTCGGTGGCGGGGCAGTGGCGATGATGCCGAAAAAGGGAGCGAGCGGGATCTCCGTGCCCCACGGCATGATGCAGACGTCGCGCTTGCGGTCGATCCTGGGATGGATCGTTTCATAATCCGTGAACTCGTCCGGCAGCGTTCCGAGCAGAGGAAGGACCGACACGAAGCCCCAGTCCTGGCGCACCTTCACGTCGAGGATGTCGACCTGGAGCGTATCGCCGACATTGGCACCGTGCACATAGACGGGCCCGGTGATGAAGTGAGGCCCCGGCCCGGGCTGCATGGTATTCAGGGCGAGCAGATAGTCTTCGGGGATCAAAGACCGATCGTCCGGCAGCGTTTCCTTTCCTCCGGCCGGGAAGCTGTGCAATGTCACGCTGTCGCCGGAACTGACCTCGAGCACAGGCGGCGTGCTGCAGTCCAAATAGCCCCACACCATGTTTTCGGGCGTCGCGGGTATCTCGTGTCGGCGCTGCATTGGACAACTCCAGGCGTAGCTGTTCGGGCGGTTTTGGGCTCCAAGAGCAACTCGCCCGGATCGCCACGGCTGCGACCGGCAAAATCGTTCTCGGATATTCTAGGCGCCGGCGATCCTTTGGTTATACTGGCCTCAGGCCCGGCGCGGGGCCGGCGTTCAAGCCTCTGCAAATGACGGGCCGATGGAGAGAACGATGAGGCGATCCCGATTCACCGAGAGTGAGATCATTCATCTCCTCGCCGAGGCGAGTTCCGGGGTGTCCATTGCAGAAATCTGCAAGGCCGCCGGCATCACGGAGCGTACCTTCTACCGGTGGCGTCGCAACTTCGGCACGCTCGATGTTCCCGCCGTCCAGCGGATGAACGATCTCAAATCGGAAAATCTGCGTTTGCGTGGGCTGGTCAATAATCTCTTCGAGCTTCTGCGCAAGGCGGAGGGCGGCGCCAGGAAGGACGAGGTTCCTTTGCAATCCCCGGCGATGCCGCGCGAGCCGACCCGGGCGAGCCGCATCGCGGCCGAAAAATGCGGTGGGGCCTTGACTGGCCGCTTCTCGTCGGTGCGCGTGAACCCGTAGTCGCGAGCGGCGGTCGCTGACGGCGTGGCTATACGCTACGCGGCCTGCAAATCTTTTGTGCAGTCAAAATGTCAGAAATGACGAAAACCGTTCGCAGGCGGTGCTGAATTCGGCAGCGCGACGCGGCGGCAGGCAGCAAAGCCGCGTCTTCAGGCCATGCACCGGCACTCTGCGTCAATGGCGCGACATATTGAGGAGCCGCGCCAAATCGCAAGCAAATCGCGTCGCTTATTTCGGCTTGATGCGGACGGGTCGGCGCCTAGTCTTTTAGCCGCCCCGTCAGCATTTCCCTGGAGAAGTCAGCGCCATGACCGACCGTGTTCGTCCCGCTGCGCCGAGCAGCCGCGCGCTCAGCCGCCGCACCTTCCTTGCCGCCTCGTCCGTTGCCGCCGCCGGAATCGGCGCCGCGCCGCTGCTCGGATCCCGCATGGCCTCTGCCGCCGAGCTCAAGACCGTTCGCTTCAGCGAGGCCGTGCACAATCTGGGCTACATCAACCTCTACGTCGGCATGCATGCCGGCATCTTCAAGAAGAACGGTCTCGACATGAAGGTGACCGCCGCCGGCGGCGACACCCAGACCTTTGCGGCCGTGCTCGGCGGCTCCGCGGATTTCGCGATTGGCGATGCGACCATGGCGCAGATCTCCCGCGAGAACGGGGGCCCCGGCGTCGTGGTCGGTACGGTCGTGCAGCGCGCGCATTATTTCGGCGTGTCCAAGACGCTCAAGCCGATCACCGACCCGAAGGAGTTCAAGGGTCTCAAGATCGTCACGTCGCCCGAGCCCAACACCAATTTCAGCGTCACCAAGCGGATGCTGGAGAAAGCCGGCCTGAAGCTCGGCACCGACGCGACCATCGTTCCAGTCAATCCGGGCACCGAGATCGCGGCGATGCTGGCCGGGCAGGCCGACATGGCGGTCGCCTATCAACCGAGCGTCGCCGCCGCAGAGGCTCAAGGCGCCAAGGTCGTGTTCGACTTCTCGAACTATGTCGGGCCGTTCTGCAATACCGGCATCATGGTGCTGCCCTCGACGCTCCAGAAGGACCCTGCCATGGTGCAGGCGTTGGTCACGTCCTTCGAGGAGGCCTCGCGCAAGACCTACGCCGATCCCGCCTTCGCCAAGGAAGTCGCCCGCAAGGAATTCCCCGATCTTCCCGGCGACGTCGTCGACAAGGCGATCGACGCCGAGCTGAAATATCTCATCCCGGCGCAATCGGTCATTACCAAGCAGGATCAGTGGAAGAACCTGATGGACATGCAGATCTACCTCGGCAATGCCAAGGGATCAGTCCCGTTCGATCAGATCATCGACAACTCGTTTGCCGAAAAGGCGATTGCCAGCCTGAAATGAGCGTTGAGGCTGCCACACATTCAAGGCCTGGTGAGGGCGAGGCCGTGAACGGCACCGCTCTCCCGCTCGTCGTCGAGCACGTCGCGAAAAGCTACGACTTCAACGGGCAGGTCGTGCCGGTGATTGCCGATCTCAGCCTGACACTGCGCAAGGGTGAGATCATCAGCATCGTCGGTCCTTCCGGTTGCGGCAAGACCACATTGCTCAACACGCTCTGTGGTCTGCTGGCGCCCGATGCCGGCCGCATCCGCTGGCACGGTCGGCAGGTCGTTGGTCAGCCCCAGAACGTCGGCTACATGCTTCAAAAGGATCTCCTGTTCCCGTGGCGCACGGCGCTCGCCAACACCATGCTGGGCCTGGAGATCCGGGGTGTTCCTGCCGTCGAGGCCGAAGACCGCAGCCGGGCCATGCTCGACCAGCTTGGCCTGCATGGGTTTGCCGACCACTATCCCGCGACGTTGTCTGGCGGTATGCGGCAGCGGGTCGCGTTGGCGCGCACGCTGGTGAATGATCCCGACGTGCTGCTCCTGGACGAGCCCTTCGCCGCACTCGATTTCCAGACCAAGCTGCTCATCGAGAGCGACATGGTCAGTCTGGTCCGCAAAGGCGGGCGCTCGATGCTGCTCATCACCCACGACATCGAGGAGGCGGTTTCGATCGCGGATCGCGTCATCGTGCTGACGCGGCGGCCGACCGCGGTGAAGGCGGTTTACGAGATCGAGCTCGGCTCCGATCGCGCCGACGTCATCTCGCTGCGCGAAAACCCGGATTTCAGCCGCTACGTCCGGCGCATCTGGGCCGATCTCGACGTTGCGATCCAATGACGACGGATATCGAGACCAGCATGGTTGACGCGTCGAAGCCTGCCGGAAGCGTTCCGTCGCCGGTGGCCCGTGCAAAGTGGAAGCGCGCGCGCTTCGGCATCGCCGTGCTGGCGACTCAAATTCTCATTCTGATCGCTCTTCTCGTCCTGTGGGAACGCGCCACGCCGAAGGGCAGCCCGGCCGCCTTCATGTTCGGATCGCCGTCGGCGATCGCGGGCTTCCTGATGCAGATGGCGCAGGACGGCAGCCTGTGGCGTGATGCGGCGGTCACCGGCATGGAGACGCTGCTCGGCTTCTTCATGGGTAACCTGGTCGGTACCCTGCTCGGCTTGTCGCTCTGGTATTCGCGCTTCGTGTCCCGGGTGGTCGAACCGTTCGTCATCGCGCTCGGCTCGATTCCCATCATCGCGCTCGCGCCCATCGTGATCATCTGGTTCGGCACCGGGCTGGTCTCGAAAGTTGCAATGTCGACCCTGTCGGTGGTGATCGTCGCGCTGGTGACGTCCTACAAGGGAGCCGTCGGCGTCGACGGCGACCAGATCTATCTGATGAAGACGCTGGGCGCCTCGAAATTCCAGATCTTCCGGAAGCTCGTGATCCCGGCCTCGCTCACCGATATCTTCGCAGGGCTGAAGCTGACGGTCGGCTTCGCTCTGATCGGGGCCATCGTCGGCGAGTTCATGTCGTCGTCCGAGGGGCTGGGACACGCCATCTTCAAAGCCGGATCGCTCTACATCATCCCCAAGGTCTTTGCTGCGCTGGTCGTGACGATCGTGCTCGCGCTGGTTCTCACCTGGCTGGTCGGCAAGATCGAACGGCTGCTGATGCCTTGGCGCCGACAGGCCTGAGTTCCGCAACTGCCACATCCGCAAAATGTCCAGGGGAGAGACCATGTCCAAGCGCATCAGCAAGGCCGGCAACATCAAATACGCGCTGTCCGGCGACGACAAGTTCATCGCAAGCGTCGAGCCCGGCGAAACCTTCGTGGTGGAATGCGCCATCAATGCCAATGACGGCACCATACGTCATCTCGGACAGCAATTGACCGAAGCCGACGTGACGATGCCGTTCGTCAACGGTGCCACCGGACCGATCGAGGTGCGCGGCGCAAAGCCGGGCGACATGCTGCGTCTCGATGTCGTGAACATGGAACTGGACAAGCTCGGCTTCACGGCGCTCTGGCCGGGCATTGGGATGTTTCCCGATTGGGTCAGGCGCAAGGAATTCGGCATCCAGACACGCGTTGTCGAGGTCAAGGACGGCCACGTGCACTGGAACGAGCATCTGCGCCTGCCGGTCAAGCCGATGATCGGCGTGGCCGGTGTCGCCCCTGTGCACGGAGCGGTTCTCACCGTCGACAACGGGACGCATGGCGGCAACATGGACGTCCAGGAGATCACCACGGGCAACAGCATCTTCTTCCGCGTCAACAAGGACGGCGCGCATCTCTTCCTGGGCGACTGTCACGCCATCCAGGGCGACGGCGAATGCAACGGAATGGGCGCGATCGAGATCGCGGCCAATCTCACCGTCGAGGTCTCGCTGGCCAAGGCCCCCGCGAGGCTGAATCATCCGCGCATCGAGACCGCGACCCACATCTGCACGCTGGGCTGCGCTCGCCCGCTCGAAGACGCGATGCGGATCGCGTTCGAGGAGATGGTCTATTGGATGGAGGACGACTGGAAGATTCCGGCGCCCGAAGGCTACATGCTGCTGGGCCAGATCGCAGAAGCCCGCTGCACGCAGGTGGTCAATCCGAAGTACACCTACATCTGCAAGGTGGAGAGGAGCTTGCTGGAGCGGTACCACGGATAAGGCGTGGTGAAGATCAAGGTGAAGCCCGGCGCGGAAGCCGCCTTCGTCGACGCGCACCGGGACGGGAAGGCCAGATGGCCGGCCCGCAACGGCCGCGGCGTCACGGATGCCGTGTCGGGCGAGGCCGTGCTCGCGCTGTAGCAGGCGAGCGCCGGCCTGCGATGGCGAAACCCATCATGCCTCGCCACAGGCGGAGGGTTGATGGGTTCGCTGGCGCTCTGCCGATCTGCGAGCTATAGGCAACAAGCGTGGCGCGGCGCTGCCGACGAAGTTATTGGCTTGCCGCCGCCGCAGCCGTCGCCACATACTTCCCGTAGAATTCGGCGACCCGGCCGCGCCACATGCCGACGAACGCTTCTGACGTCACGTTGTCCACCGATTTCCAGCTGCGCTTGAAGGCCGGAAGCGTATTGCCCCAGATCGCGCGTTTGCACCACCTCTCACCCTTTTCCTTGCCTTCGCTGCTGGCGCACATCGATTTCCAGGCGAGGCGAGCGGGCTTGCTGATGTGCTCGGCAGCGCCTTCCCAGCCCTGCTGATGGATCAGGTAGAGATCGCTCATGTCCGGCTTGCGGCGCGTGATCCACTCGAACTGGACGCCTTCGGTGATGATCTTGTAGGCGGCCGCAACGGCGTTATCCCGCGGACTGCGGATCTCCCCGAAGCCGAACTTCCCGAACTCGTAATGGCTCAGCTGGAACAGCCCGATATACGACCCGGTGCGTTGATTGGGGTTGAAACCGGATTCGATCTTGGCAACCGCCATCATGAAATTGACATCGAGACCAAACGCATCGGCAGCGCGCTTGATCTCCTCGGTCGGTGTCCCCACCGGAATGTCCTTCAACGCACGCAAGACGATCTCCGCCGGTTTCTCGGCGGGCGGCAGTTCGGACCAGAGGTAGTAGATCAGATGACGGAAATCCTGCGTCGCCGCCGCTTTCGGAGCACCGCTCGACGGATCGCGTTCCGGCGGCAGCGATTGGACGACATCCTGTCCCAACGACGCCAATTTCGGCGCGGCGGGTTCATCGACGATCTCGGTTTCGGTGCGTAGCGGCGCCGAACCGGCCGACGTCACCGAGCCCAGCTCTGCTCTTTCCGCCCGAAGCGCTGCCGCAAGTCTGGCGGATGCCTCTGCGTACATGGCCTCCGTCACCAGGTTCGCGGAAGGCGCCATGCGCCCCGCAGCCGGTATGCTCGCTGTCGCTTCCGACATGAGATCCGGCAACGTCGCGGCCGGTCTGTTAGCGGCAGTCAGACAGACTCCCGCGGATGCGAGAACAGCCACAATGCAGCTGGTCTGCCAGGCCTTCATTGCCGGAAGGCCACGGATGGCTTCTGTACGAAGGCGGTTGGCATGGTTCTGCGGCCTCGTGGGTGACCACTCTTCGTAGAATCTTAAGGTTTAAATGTGGTGAAGGGGCGTGCGGGAGCCCAGCCAACTGATCCACCGAGGCGCGCAGCGGCGACGCGGTCGCCTCTGCGCGCTCCGCTTCGTCCGTCGTATACTGATCCCAAACCATTGCATGGCGTCTCGCCGCAGGTAAAAGTCGGTCGAGAACTGGTGGTAGGAATCGGTGTCGAACGCAGGCTGCCGTCGAGGCCTCTGCTCACGCCTTCGTTGACCACCCATTGTGCAACGGCCAGATGCTCGAGGACCAGGGCAACGGCCGCGGGATGACCGATGCCGTGTCGGGCGAGGTCGTGCTCGACATCTAAAGCATGATGCGATCAGGTTTGAAGGTCACCGGCGGCGCGCTGCCGCTTGCGCGGTGTGCGCGCAACTAGTCTGCCCCACCCGATCAGCGCACAAAACACGATGGCGGCAGCCATCGTGGTGTGACCGCTGAACATCACGAGACCCATGCCCCAGCTTCTTGCGGTCACGAGATTGGCGAGCGCAAGCAGCAGGACGCTCGCGCCAGCGGCCCGCAGGCAATGGGTCGTCACGGGCGGCAGCGCCTTTCCGAAAATATCGCGCTGCTGGCGGTGCGTGGCGAAAGCCAGCGCTCCAAAGCCCGCGAGGCAAAGCGCAAGAGCGACTAGATGGATCATTCTGCCGCACCGCTCGACGCAATGGCGATCGGCACCTGCGATTTCGGCTTGCGGTTCGACTGCCGGACGGCCTGATTCCTGGCGGTGCGAACGGCCAGGACGACGTGGAGCAGCGCGAGCGCCCAGCACATGATGTCGATGCCGGCGAACACCCAGTCGCCTTGCGCCAGGCTGTGCCACAGCGGCCGCTGCGTCGTCAGCGCGTTGAGGACGGGCAACAGGAATAGCAGCGCAGCCGCCGCCCATAATTGCTCGATCCAGGCCGTCTTGGCCGGACGCAGCAGGGCGTGCAGCAGCGTCAGAGTCCAGACTGCAAAGAATGCATGGATCTCCCAGTCGGCGCGGGCTTCCATCGGGTGCGGCAGGAGGCGGTTGGCCCACAGGAATGCCGTCATCGCGATAGACAGGCCGGCAACGCTCGCGATGTTCAGGCGTTCGACGAGGCGGAAGCCGAAATGCGGGCGCTCCGGATCGCGCAGCCGGCTGCGCCGCTTGACTGTCCACATCACGAGGCCGGTGCCCACCATGGCCGTGCCCATGAAACTGACGAAAAAATACAGCCATCGCGTTTGGGTGTCGCTGAAGCGCCCGAGATGGAGCGCGTAGAGCACTCCCCGGGTTTCGGCGGCGGCGCCGACGCTGTCGCGGACGTTCAGCAATTTGCCGGTGATGCCTTCGAACTCCATGTATTGTGGGCTCATCGAAACACGGCCCGCGTCTCCGCGCGACACCGCCACGCGTGCGGCGGCGTCGCCGGGATGAACGAAGGTCACGCGTCCGACATTACCCATGCCCCAGCGCTCCTGCGCGTGCCGCACCATGTCTTCGACCGACGCCAGCGGAGCCTTCTGCCCGCTGGGCTTGCCGGGCTGGATGAAGACGCTGAGCTCCGCAGTCATCTGCTGGCGCTCGGCCGGCGTCTTGAACGCCGCGTTCTCGCCCCAGGGCATGTAGAGCGCCATCAGTGTCACCAAGCCGGTATAGGTGATCATGAAATGGAACGGCAATCCGAACACTGACAGCGCGTTGTGCGCCTCCAGCCACGAGCGCTGGCCCTTGCCCCAGCGGAAGGTGAAGAAATCGACGAAGATCTTCTTGTGGGTGATGACGCCGCTGATGATGGCGACAAGCATGAACATCGCGGCGATGCCGGCGATCCATCGACCCCACACCACGGGCAGGTAGTGAAGCTGGAAGTGGAAGCGGAAGAAGAACTCGCCGCCCTGCGTCTCGCGCGCGGAGACTTTCTGACCGGTCGCGGGATCGAAATTGGCTTCGCCGAACGCACGCTGGCCCTGGCCACGCGTCCGCCAGAACGCATAGACGCTGTTGCTGCGGCCATCCGGCAGCCGGATGCTCCACTGCGAACTTCCGGCGGCGACGTTGCCGAGTTCATCGGCAACCCGCTGCGCCACTGCGGCCTGATCAGGAACTTGCGACAGCCGCGCCAATTCCGGCCGCGTCCACTGCGAAAGCTCGTCCTTGAAGTAGGACACCGTGCCCGTCAGGAACATTGCATAAAGCACCCAGCCGAGCAGCAGGCCCGCCCAGGTGTGCAGACCGGACATGCTTTGGCGGATACCGCGGCCCGCCGTCTGCGCTTCCTTGTCGGCTTTCACGCGCCGCTCCTCAGCCAACAGACCATGCCAGCGGCGCCAGCATCGCCGCCGCGACGATCAAGCCCGCCCATGACCTCCAGGCGCTGCGCGCGGCAAAGACCCAGATCACGGCACCTGCGTAGATGGCAAAGCTGGCCAGCATGCCCGTGAGCACGGCCTGCGGCTTGCTGATTGGCAGTGCCAGCACGGCCACGCTCGCGAGCGCTGCCAATGCATAGCCGCCGAACACCGCCGCAATGATGCGGGACATCAGCGGCCCGGTCGACCGGACCTGTCGGATCAAAGCGTTCATTTGCCGGGCGTTGCAGGGGGCCCGGCCGGAATCGGCGCGAGGCCTTTGGCGTTCACGAAGGTTACGGTCGTGGAATAGCTCACCGCATCGTACTTCTCGGTGCCGTTCGTCCCAGTGCGTTCGCCGCCATTGCGGTCATTGAAGCTGGCCTCGACCACATAGACGCCCTGCCAGGGCATATCGAATGTCACGAGGCCCTGCTCGTCGGTGTGGCCTTCCTTCTGCCAGCCCGACTCCGTCACCAGCGTGACCTTTGTCTTGGCCTTGGGCTGGTCCTTGAAGACCAGCTTGAACTGGCCTTCCTGGCCGGTCGGCACGAGATCGAACACGAGCTTCGGCTGCTGCGCGGCAAAGCTGGTGATGTAGCGGGCCGCCGGATAGAACCAGTTGTTGACGTCCTTGCCCGGCTGTTTCCAGACATAGAGCGGATAGCTGGCGTCCTCCGCCACGATGGCCTCGCCTGCGGCGGCCGCGAACGGCAGCGTGAAGCCCTTGCCGGTCTTGGTCGCATCGGACTTCTGCTCACCCCTGGTCGAGATCAGCCTGCCCGTCACTTTGCCGAATTTGTCGAGAAGGCCCGGCGAGACCTCGCGAAGGTTCTCGCCGTATTCGCCGAAGCGAACGATCGCGTTCTGGCCGTCGGCCTGCTCGATCCAGATCTGGTGCGCCTGCGCAGGCAACACTGCTGCAAGCAGGACAATGGAGACGGCGAAACGCTTGATCATGACAGGCACCCGAAACAAAACCCGAATTTGACATGAGATCGCCGGGCGCGCGAGGCCCCGGCGATCCGACGAAGTTACGACGCTCGGCGGCAGCAAATCATCCGTCTGCGGATGCTCTTGCTGCGGCCATCGGGGACGTTCGGTCAGAGATCGAACGCCGCCGACAGCAGGAAGGTGCGGCCGGCGCCAACGGTCTGGAAACCGCCGCTGGTCAGCCAGTATCGCTTGTCGAACAGGTTTTCGACATTGGCACGGAACGTGACGGGGCGGCCGTTCAGGACGGTCGCGTAACGCGCACCGATGTCATACCGGGTCCAGCTGGAGAAACGCTGCCACGCCAGGTTGGCATTCGTCAGGTAGGAGCTACCGGTGTGGATCACGCGCCCGTTGAATGCGAGGCCTGTCACCCACGGTGCATCCCAGTCGAGGGAACCCGAGAATGTCACGTTCGGCACACCGGCGGCATCATTGCCGCGCTCTGAGGCCGTGGCCGGATTGGTCAGCTCCGGACGCAGGAACGTAACGCCCGCCATGCCGCGCAGGCCGGGCAGCAGAAGGCCATAGGCCGAGAGTTCAAGACCGCGGTTGCGCTGTTCGCCGTCGTAGGCGCGGACGTTGGCGGCAGTGGTGACCAGGCTCGGCCGCGCAATCTGGAACACGGCTGCCGTCGTGGTGATGGTGCCCCAGTCCACCTTGACGCCGGCTTCCTGCTGCTTGGACTTGTAGGGCGCGAGGATCGACCCGGTATTGGCAAAGCCGGCGGGAACGATGACGCCTTGGCTGAGGCCTTCGGCGTAGTTCGCGTAGAGCGAGACGTTCTGCAGCGGCTTGACGACGACCCCGGCCAGGGGCGTCACGGCTTCCGCGCCATAGTCGCTGGTCTTGAGCCCCGTCGCGGTGCTGAACGCATCCTGCTCGACCCGCTGATGGCGGGCGCCCAGCGTGAGCAGGACCCTCTCATCCAGCACCGACATGGTGTCGGCAAGCGCGAAGCTGCGCAGCAGGATCTCGTTGGCCAGCCGTGGCGGGAGACGCGCGCCGGTGACCACCGGCAGCGGGGCCGGATTGTAGATGTTCGACGGCACCGACTGCGCCGGCGTGTTGGCAACATAGGCGTTGCCGTTTTCCTGGAAGTAGCCGGTGAAGGCGAAGTTCACCCTGTGCGTGACCGGCCCCACGTCGAAGCGCGACCGAATGCCGGCATTGCCGCTGGTCGTCTTGCTGTAGGAATCGTAATAGGCGTTGATCAGACGGAAATTGCCGAGGGCGTCCGCCCCGCTTGGGAAGCCGGTGACGCGGGAGTCGGGGAAGGTCTGGTAATTCTCGCCTTCGCGGTAGCCGATGCCTGCATAGGCCGTGATCGCTTGGGAGATGTCATACTCGACCGCCGTGGCAATGGTATTGTCCCGCTGCTTCAGCAATGTTCCGGGGTACCAGGTGCTGCGCGGGTCCGGCGGAGCCGGAATGAACGGTACCGTCGTTCGAATGCCGATCTGCGGACGGAAGTTCTCGGTATCGTCGTTCTGCGAGATGGCATCGACGGTCCAGCGCAGGCGCTCGCCGCGATAGTCGACGCCCAGCGCACCGAGACCACCCCTCCAGTTGCCGTTGTCGATCGTGGCTTCGCCATTGCGGCCCACGCCGTTGAAGCGGACGCCCCACTCCTTGTTCTCGCCATAGCGCTGGCTGGTCTCGACGTGCAGGCCATAATGGCCGGCGCTCATGAAGAACGGCGTCACCCGCGTGAAGGGAATTTCTCCGGCGCGTTTGGTGAGGATGTTGATGGCGCCGCCAACCGTGCCGCCGGGAGCGATGCCGTTGATGAGTGCGCCGGGCCCCTTCAGCAACTCGATGCGTTCGATGATCTGGGCGGGAACGCGACTGGAGGACACCAGGCCGTAAAGTCCGTTCAAGCCGACGTCCGTCGCGTTCACCGGGAAACCGCGAATCTGGAAGGTGTCGTCGAACCCGTTAGGGCCGGTGGTGAGACGAACCGAGGAGTCGTTGATCAGCGTATCCGCCGCCGTCCGTGCCTGCTGATCCTCGATCAATTGCGAGGTGTAGTTGACGACACTGAAGGGCGTGTTCATGACGCTCACGTTGCCAAGCAGGCCGAGAGTTCCGCCCTGGGCAACTTGACCTCCAGCGTAGGCAGGCGCCGGAGCGCCGAGCGTCCGCGTGCTTCCCATTGTGGTAACGGGAGCATTCGATGGAGCTTGCGCAGCTTGCCTCGACACATCGCGTCCAGCGCGCTGGACGTTACCGCGCGGCCGCGCGCTGCTGCGCGTGACGCGTGCGCGCTGCTGAGGCGCGTCGACCGTCACCGGCGGCAACGCCTGCGGTGCGGAACTCTGCGCGCGGCTCTCCGTCACAGCAGCGCCCGTCAGACCGAGCGAAAAGGCACCGATGGCCGCTCCGACAAGCATGCGGCTCTTGTAGTTCTGAATGTTGCTCACCAACGCCCCCAATTACTCAGCAGATCGTCTGCTATGGAATTGAAAGATCGGAAGCAACGCAGCGAAATTAGAACTTCTATAGTTCGGTGCGCAGCAGCAGCGTTTGCGCCATCATCGCGACGATTTGTCACGAGTTCGATGACGCCAAGCTGCAACGCGCATCGATCTTTGCAGCGGCGATCTAATCGCTTCTGGATCGATTGTTAGAACGTCTCTAATTGCTCGCTTCGTTACGCGGAGCTTGCCTTGGCGTTGAAACGAAGAACAAGGCCAGGCGCGGAGTTTCGGCTCATCGCGAGCCAGCAAGCCTAGCCGGGGATTCGGACGCCGCGGGGTGAGCTCAAGGGGTCGATCCGGATGAGCAAGACGGGTTCGCTTCATCCACGTTCCGCGATAATGGCATCATACGCCTGGTTTGCCCGACGATCAAGCGAAATTTTCGTAAAAACGGAAATCGGCGATTTTCCGGGGCAGATCATGCTCGATTTGCGGTTCGAAGGTCTCGCCAATCGCATCGCGCTCGTAAGCCGTTGATCTTGCTACCCCCGCCTACTGTGCATGGGGTTGTTTTCGCGCTTTTGTTCGGCAGGCGCGAAAGCGCCACCGACCCGCGCCCGAATCCGGCTCCCGCTACTTCATCACCCGCAGGCCCTTGGTCGTGAACCGCTGCGTCCTGCCTCCGGGCCGCATTGGGCGCTTGGTGCCGGCGGCCTTGCCGGTGCCGGGCGGCTGATGCGCGGGGACGAGCTGATGCGGCTGCGAGCCGATCAGGTCGCGGCGGCCCATCTCGATCAGTGCTTCGCGCAGCACCGGCCAATTGTCGGGGTCGTGATAGCGCAGGAAGGCCTTGTGCAGGCGGCGCTGGCGCAGGCCCTTGATCGCCTCGACCTTGTCGCTGCCGCCGTGGCGCACGCCGCGCAGCGGATTGACGCCGGTGTGGTACATCGCGGTCGCCGTCGCCATCGGCGAGGGCAGGAAGGTCTGCACCTGGTCGGCGCGGTAGCGGTTCTTCTTCAGCCACAGCGCGAGGTTCATCATGTCCTCGTCGGTCGTGCCCGGATGCGCCGCGATGAAATAGGGGATGAGATAGTATTTCTTGCCGGCCTGCTCGGCGGCTTGATCGAACATCCGCTTGAACTTGTCGTAGGCGCCGATGCCCGGCTTCATCATCTTGTCGAGCGGGCCGCGCTCGGTATGCTCGGGCGCGATCTTGAGGTAGCCGCCGACATGATGGGTGACGAGCTCCTTGATGTATTCGGGGCTCTCGACCGCGAGGTCGTAGCGCACGCCGGAGGCGACCATCACCTTCTTGATGCCCTTGGTCTCGCGCACCTTGCGATAGAGCCGGATCAGGTCGTCATGCGAGGTGTTGAGGTTCGGGCAGATCTCCGGGAAGACGCAGGACGGCCGCCGGCATGCCGCCTCGACCTTCGGGTCCTTGCACGCCATCCGGTACATGTTGGCGGTGGGGCCGCCGATGTCGGAGATGACGCCAGTGAAGCCGGGCGTCTTGTCGCGGATGCGCTCGATCTCGCGCAGGATCGATCCTTCCGAGCGGCTCTGGATGATGCGCCCCTCGTGCTCGGTGATCGAGCAGAAGGTGCAGCCGCCGAAGCAGCCGCGCATGATCGTCACCGAGAAGCGGATCATCTCCCAGGCGGGTATGCGCGCATCGCCATAGGACGGATGCGGGGCGCGTGCGTAAGGCAGATCGTAGACCGCGTCCATCTCTTCGGTGGTGAGCGGGATCGGCGGCGGGTTGAGCCAGAGATCGCGGTCGCCATGGCGCTGCACCAGCGGCCGCGCATTGCCGGGATTGCTCTCCCGGTGCAGCACGCGCGAGGCGCGGGCATAGGCTTCCTTGTCGTGCTCGACCTGCTCGAGCGACGGCAGGCGGATCACGGTCGGCCCCTTCTCGCGCGAGGCGCCCTCGTCGGCGGAATCGAGATCGTCGGCGTGCAGCTCGGTGTAGTCCGCAGGGACCTTGCGGAACAGCGCGACGCCCCTGATGTCGTCGAGCGCGCGCGGCGCCTCGCCTGCGGCAAGCCGCTGCGCCACCTCGACCACGGCGCGCTCGGCGTTGCCGTAGAGCAAGAGGTCCGCCTTGGCGTCGGCCAGCACCGAGCGGCGCACCTTGTCGGACCAGTAGTCGTAATGCGCGATCCGGCGCAGCGAGGCCTCGATGCCGCCGAGCACGATCGGCACGTCCTTGAACGCCTCGCGGCAGCGCTGGGCATAAACCACGGTGCAGCGGTCCGGTCGCCTGCCGCCTTCGCCGCCGGCCGTATAGGCGTCGTCGCTGCGGATGCGCCGGTCCGCAGTGTAGCGGTTCACCATGGAGTCCATGTTGCCGCCGGTGACGCCGAAGAAAACTTTTGGCTTGCCTAACGCCTTGAACGGCTCGGCCGAGTGCCAGTCCGGCTGCGAGATGATGCCGACGCGGAACCCCTGCGCCTCCAGCAGGCGGCCGATGATCGCCATGCCGAAGCTCGGATGGTCGACATAGGCATCCCCCGTCACCAGCACGATGTCGCAGGCGTCCCAGCCGAGCGCATCCATCTCGGCGCGGCTCATGGGCAGGAACGGCGCCGGCTTGCGCGGCTGCGCCCGGGCCATCAGGGGCCTGTCGGCGGTGATCATCTGGATGTCCATGGCGCCTACGCATAGGCCCCATAGCCGGCGAATTCAACCGATCGGTGTGGCGGTACCGAACTTAGGGTTCCGTCCTCGTCGACAGCCCATTGGAGCTCAGGAACCAACCTGGCTCCGCGAACATTCTGGTCGAGGGTTCGACCCGGGCCCGGGTCGCGCGCGCCTCCATCGTTCCGGCGTTCGTGATGTGACCTCTGGCGATGGGGAAGCTGTGAGTACGGTCATAGAGAACTTGCTGTTGCGAAAGCAGAAGCTCGTGGAACAGCTCGAGAAGGCGCCGGCGGCCGAGGATCGCGACAAGATCGAGCACCAGCTTGAGCAGATCAACACGGCGCTGGATTTCTTGGACAGGCCTGGCGCGAAGGAGAAGCCGTGACGGCGTTCAATCCACCTTCAGCGCCTTGGCATAGACCCTGCCCGAATTGGTGATGTGTGTGGTCATCAGCGCTTCGAAGGCGGCGAGCTCGCCGCTTGCGAACAGATCGAGCAGCTCGCGATGCTCGTCGAAGGACGTGCGGGTGCGCACGTCGATCGGCGACGTCAGATTGGTGCGGAGCGCGGCGACGCGGCCGGAGACGAGCTGATAGGATTCGGCGAGATAGCGATTGCCGCAATGGGCGAACAGCGCCTCGTGAAAGGCGGCGTCGGCGCGGCCATAGGCGATATTGTCCTGTGTCGTCACCGCCGGCTCCATCGCCGCGATTGCCGCGCTCATCGCCGCAATCGCACTGTCGCGATCGTGACGGAAGGCGAGCTCGGCCGCCTTGGGCTCCAGCGCGATGCGAAAGGTGCAGAGCGCATCGATGTCCTCGGCGCTCGGCGTGAACACGAAGCTGCCGACCTGCGGCCGGATCACGACGAGGCCTTGCGCCTGCAGCTGGCCCATCGCCTCGCGCACCGGCGTGCGGCTGACCCCGAAGGCGCTCGCCACCATCTCCTCGGAGATGGCCGCGCCAAGCGCGAACTCGCCGTCGATGATGGCCTGGCGCAGCCGCTGCATCACCCGCTGCGACAGCGATTTCGGCGCATCGAGCTTGAGCGATCGCATGGCGGGCTCAGACCACCTTGCCGGGGTTGAGCAGCTGATCGGGATCGAGCGCCGCCTTCAGGGTGCGCATCAGCGCGATCTCGGCCTCGCTCCGGGCATAGCCCAGCCACTGCTTCTTCAAGGTGCCGATGCCGTGCTCGGCGGAGACGCTGCCGCCCATGTCGCGGACCAGGCCGTAGATGATCGCGTCCATCTCGTCCTTCGGCTGCTGCGCGACGGAGAGGCCGGTGACCCAGGAGACGAGATGCAGGTTGCCGTCGCCGATATGGCCGTAATAGACGCTCTCGCAGCCCTCGATGCCCGAGGCCAGCGCCGCCTTGCAGCGCGTGACGAATTCGTCCATCCGCTTGACCGCAAGGCCGATGTCGTAGGAGATGTGCGGCCCCAGCACCTGGCCGAACTCGGCGCAGATGTCGCGCACGCGCCAGAAGGCCTGCGTCTGCGCCAGCGATTGCGCGACGGCCGCATCGGCGAGCAGCCCGCGCTCCATCAGCTCCTCGAGCCAGCTCTGGAAGCGCGGCGCGTCGACGCTCTCGTCGGTCCCTTGTGCTTCCACCAGCACGTAGAGCCCATGACCTGGCGCGACCGGCGGCTTCACTCCGGCGCGATTCGTGATCACGTCCCAGTAATCCGGCCACATCACCTCGAACGCCGACAGCAGCGGCCCGAGCCCCGAGCGCGCGGCGGCGAGCAGCCCGAGCACGGCATCGTAATCCTTCAGCGCGCACAGTGCGGCCATGGTCGAGCGCGGCTTCGGAAACAGCTTGATTACCACGCGGGTGATGATGCCGAGCGTGCCTTCCGAGCCGATGAAGAGATGCTTCAGATCGTAGCCGGCGTTGTTCTTCATCAGCTTGTTGAGGCTGGTGATGATGGTGCCGTCGGGCAGCACCACCTCGAGGCCGAGCACCAGCTCGCGGGTCATGCCGTAGCGGATCACGCGGTTGCCGCCGGCATTGGTCGAGAGATTGCCGCCGATGGCGCAGGAGCCGCGCGAGCCGAGGTCGAGCGGGAAGAAGAAGCCGGCCTCGTCCGCGGCCTTCTGGATCGTCTCCAGCGGCGTGCCCGCCTTCACCGTCATGGTTGCGGAAGCAGGGTCGATCTCCTCGATGCCGGTCATGCGCTCGAGCGAGATCGCGACCCAGCCGGCTTCGGGCGAAGCGCCGCGGCACAGGCCGGTCAGTCCGCCCTGCGGCACGAATGGAAGCCGCGCCTGCCGGCAGGCTGCAATCGCAGCGGCCACGCCTTGCGCATCGGCTGGCCTGATCACCGCGAGCGGCGTCTGCGGCAGGCTCGCGCTCCAGTCGTTGCAATTGCGCGCCGGCACATCGGCGCCTGTGAGCACCGCGGCGGCGCCGAGCCTTTCGCGAAGTGCAACGAGCACTTGGTCAGCGCGTGCGACGGGAGCCGCGATGTCCATGCCAGACCTCCTCCGAAACCAGCTGCGCCTCATGCGCGCCGCAAGGGTGAAAAGAATTTGCCTCTGCCTTGTATGTAAGGTACAAGATGGAAAGTAAAGTAAAAACAATGATTAAAGCCCAGCCTTAAGACTCCTCGGAATCAAAGGCTTGGTTGGGTGGCAGCAGAAAGGCCGATGGGATGATGGAGGCAATTCGCGGGTTCTGGGTGGCGTCGGCGACGCCGCTGGCGAGCGACGGCAGCGTGGACTCGGCAAAGCTCGCCGCTCACGCCAAGCAGTTGTTTGGCAAGGGCGTCGACGGCGTCGTGCTGTTCGGCACCACCGGCGAGGGCACCTCGTTCAATGTCAGTGAACGCGTCGCGACCATCGAAGCCTTGCTCGAGGCAGGTATCGCACCGGAACGCATGGGCATCGGCGGCGGCTTTCCCGCCATCAGCGACAGCATCGCGCTGACGCGCGCCGTGCTTGGTTTCGGTCTGCGCCACGTCCTGCTGCTGCCGCCCTATTTCGACCGCAGCATCACGGCCGAAGGCATCGAGGATGCCTTTGCCGCGATCATCGATGGTGTCGCCGACGAACGGCTGCGCGCCTCGCTCTATCACATCCCGCAAGTGTCGGGCGTCGCGATCCCGGCGACGGTCGCCGCGAACTTGCGGAAGCGCTACGGCAAGCAGGTCGCCGGCTTGAAGGACTCGAGCGGCGACTTCAAGCAGTTTCAGGCATTCCGCGCAGCCGTGCCCGAGCTTGCCGTCACCGTCGGCAACGAAGCCGACATCGCCCGTGCCATCGCCGCGGGCGGCGCAGGAACGATCTGCGGCATGGCCAACATCGCGCCCGAGCTGGTCAAGGACATGCTCGATGGCAAGGACGCCGAGGCGCGCATGCAGGCCGCGGCCGACATCGTGGTCAAGACGCCGTCCTTGGTCGCGACCTTGAAGGCGATCCTGGCGGCGCAGACGGGGGATGCTGGCTGGCTGCGCGTGCGTCCGCCGCTTCGCGCCTCGTCCGACGGCATCGCCTACAAGCGAAAGCTGGAGCAGTTGATCGCGCCTGCCATCGCGTGAGATCGCGCACGCTCGCGGCACGCTTCCGCAAATTCCCACACAGCGTGCCGTGATCGCGGCTAGATCCAATCGGAGATTGACGTTCGGCGCCGTTCGACACTTAGAACGATTCAATACTAGAGCGATTCAAGCTCGGCTGCGGTTCTCTTCGCTCGTAGCCACTGTTACAGGCGCACACTTCTGCGTTCTTGACTTGAAGTGGAATAAAAGTGCGTGCCTTCGTGGGTGGCCAGCGCGGCAGCGGCCACCGTCATCGTGCCGGCAAGAGCAGTGCCGGTCTTCTCATCGGAGCGGCGGTGCTGCTCGCTGAATGTCCCTCCAACATGACGTCCGCGCAAGCGCAATCGGCGTTGCCGCCGGTGACGGTCGAAGCGCCGGCGCAGCGGTCCAGGCCGGCGCGGGCATCGGACCAGTCAACACGCCGCGCGCAGATCGCTGCGCGCCGGCGCAATCGAAACACCGCGCCCGCAGCGCCGACGCCTGCGGAACGCGCAGCGGCGGAAGCCGCCGCCCAACAAGCCGCAAAGCTCGGTTATCGCGCGATGCCGAGTTCGACCACGCTGCGCAGCGGCGCCTCGCCGCTCGACACCTCGCAGGCCGTCAACGTCGTGCCCGAGCAGGTGTTGAAAGACCAACTTCCCCGCAACATCGACGATGCCCTCATCAATGTCTCCGGCATCACCCAGACCAACACGCTCGCGGGCAGCCAAGACGCCGTGATCCGCCGCGGCTTCGGCGACAATCGCGACGGCTCGATCATGCGCAACGGCATGCCGCTGGTGCAGGGCCGCAGCCTCAATCCCGCCGTGGAAAGCGTCGAGGTTCTGAAGGGGCCAGCCTCGCTGCTCTACGGCATCATGGATCCCGGCGGCATCGTCAACACCATCAGCAAGCGGCCGGAACTTTATCAGCACGGCTCCGTCACGTTGCTCGGCTCCGCCTTCAGCGCCTCCAAGACCGGCGCCGACGGCCTGCTCGACATCACCGGTCCGATCGGCGATCAAGGCCTCGCCTATCGCTTCATCGGCTATGGCGTCAGCGAGGATTACTGGCGCAATTTCGGCCGTCACCGCGAGATGCTGATTGCGCCGTCGCTGGCCTGGTACGGCCAGGACACGACGGTGCAGCTCAACTACGAGCATCGCGAGTTCATCTACCCGTTCGATCGTGGCACCGCGTTCAACCCGGTGACAAAGGCGCCGCTCGCGGTGCCCGCGACACGCCGGCTGGATGAGCCCTTCAACAACACTTGGGGCACCTCAGACCTGATGCAGGCCTCGATCGAGCACCGCTTCAACCAGGATTGGAAGCTCCACGCAGGCTATAGCTACAACACCGAAACCTTCAGCGCCAACCAGCTCCGTATCACCGGCATCAACTTCACGACCGGCGCCGAGACGCGCAGCAACGATGGCACGGGAAGTTCGCTCAGTAACGTCAGCTACGGAACGTCCTACATTTCCGGCAGTTTCTGGCTCGGCAACATGCGTAACGACGTGGTGTTCGGCGGCGACGGCCAGTATCGCACGATCTACCGCGATGTCCTGATCCGGCAGGCAACGCCCGTCTTCAATGTCTACAATCCCGTCTACGGCCTCATTGGGCCGGGCACGACCGCTTCGAACCCCGACAGCGCCCAGACCGACAAGCTCGGCCAGTGGTCGCTGTTCGTCCAGGACACGCTGCATCTGACCGAGCGTTTTGCTCTGGTCGGCGGCGCGCGTTACATGGACTATGAGCAGATCGCCGGACGCGGAAAGCCGTTCAACACCAACACCAACGTGTCCCAGGACAAGGTGCTTCCGCTCGGCGGCGCCATCTTCAAGCTGACCGACCAAATCTCGCTCTATGCCAGCTATACCGAGTCACTGAAGCCGAATTCGACCATTGCGCCGATCGGCGTCGTGATCGACTCCCGGGTCGCGCCCGAGGAAGGTGTCTCATACGAGACCGGTGTAAAGTTCGATCTGAACAAGCGCATCTCCGGCACGTTGGCGTTCTACGATCTCGACAAGAGAAACGTGCAGACGACGAAGACCAACAGCGCCGGCATCGTGGAGCTCCACACCGTCGGCCGCGCCCACTCGCGCGGCGTCGAGCTGGACGTCACCGGCAGGCTCACCGACAGCTGGGCCTTGATCGGAAGCTATGGCTATACGGATGCCCGCGTCACGACGTCCGAGGACCTGACGCTGCTCGGCAAGAAACTGCAAAACGTCGCCTTGAACACTGCATCGCTCTACCTGGTCTACGACTTCGGCACCGCATTGCCCGGCCAGCTCCGCCTCGGCGGTGGCGCGCGCTATGTCGGCGACCGACCCGGCGATGCCATCAATAGCTTCTTCTTGCCGTCCTATGTGGTTGCCGACATCTTCGCAACCTACGAGATGCAATACCAGAGCACGCCGGTGATCTATCAGTTCAATGTCAAGAACCTGTTCGATACCGTCTATTACTCCTCCGCCGTCAACAATCTCAACGTCGCCATCGGCGATGCGCGGCGCGTCTCGCTGTCAGCTACCGTGAAATTCTAGCCATGGCGGCACGGCTGGGACATACCGTCAAGGCCGTCCTATTCCAGGTCCATTCCATTGCGGGCCTGGTCCTCGCGCTGGTGCTCGCCCTGATCGCGCTGACCGGCGCGATCATGAGTTTCGAGGACGAGATCGTCGATCAACTCAATGCCGGGATCATGCAGGTCCCACCACGTCAAATCCCGGCGCTGACGCCGGACGTGTTGGTCGCGCGTCTGAAGGCGGCGCAGGATCTCGGCAAGGTTTCGGCCGTCACGCTGTCGAGCGATCCTGCGGCAGCGGCCCATGTCCGCTTCGCGCGAGACGACAACGGCGGAAGGCCGGCTTCGCTCTATGTCGATCCTTACGACGCGCGCGTGCTGGGTTCGCCGCGTGGCGAGGCGTTCTTCGCGACCGTGCGCCGGCTGCATCGCTGGCTGCTCATTCCCGGCGACGGCAAGGGCTGGGGACGCCCGATTACCGGATCGATCGCACTCGGCCTCATCGTCATGCTGGTTTCGGGCCTCGTGCTGCGCTGGCCGCGCCGGGGCGGCAGCGTGAAGATCTGGCTGAAGCCGAATCTCGGGCTCAGCGGCCGCGGACTGCACCGGTCGTTGCATGCCGTGATCGGCACCTGGGTCCTGCCGGTCTATCTGGCGATGACGCTCACCGGGCTGTTCTTCTCCTTCGAATGGTACAAGGACGGCGTGACTTGGCTTCTCGCACGTCCGCACGCCGGCGGCGCGAAGATGCAGCCCAGGATGCCGGCGAAGCCGCCGCGTACGGCGAGCTCCGAGCCGGCGCCGCCGATCGGATTCGATCAGGCCTGGATGACGTTCCAGCGCGAGGAGGGCGACCGTTTCTCCAAGGCGTTGCTGACGCTGCCGACGCAGGGCACGACGATCCGCATCCGGTCGTGGGGCAAGGCGTCCTTGCTCGAGACCACGCGCGATGAATTCCGCATCGATGCCGTCACCGGGCAAAAGGTCTCCGCCGAGCGCTACGCCGACAAGACCTTTGGCGAGAAGATCATCGCGGCCATCTACGACATCCATCGCGGCGCAATCCTGGGATGGCCGGGCAAGCTGGTGTTCATGATTGCCGCGATCTTGATGCCCTTGTTCTCGGTCACCGGAATCCTGCTCTATCTGTCGCGCCGCAGGTTGCGGCGCCCGGCACAGCCGCCGCTCGGGCGGCTCTTACCGGGCGAGTAAGCCGAGAAGGCTAGCCAACGCGCTCTCAATCGTTCAAAAGCCCATGGCCTGTCCTACCCAGGGTCCATGCCATGAAGCTTCCCACCATCAGCCCCGCCGATATCCGCCGCGCCCTGCTGCTGCGCGAAGAAATTGCGCTGCTCGATCCCAGATACGAGGCCGCCTTCGCCACCGGCCATCCGCTGTTCGCCGCCAACATGGCGGTGGACCGCATCGCGGCAGAGGCCGAGGTCAGGCTACCTCGCAAGGACGTTGCGATCGTGCTCTATGATGACGGCGAGGGGCTGGTCGCGACTGGCGCCGAACGTCTGGCTGCACTTGGCTACTCCAATGTCAGCGCACTCGACGGTGGGCTGAAGGCGTGGCGCGATGCAGGGTTCGAGGTGTTCGAAGACGTCAACTCCTATTCGAAGGCGTTCGGCGAGCTGGTCGAGTCGCGCCGCCGCACGCCCTCGCTCAGCGCCGACGAAGTGGCCAGGCTCATCGCGGACAAGGCCAACATCGCCATCCTCGACGTCCGCCGTTTCGACGAATATGCGACCATGAACATCCCGGGCTCGGTGAGCGTGCCCGGCGCCGAGCTGGTGCTGCGGGCAGGGCAGGCCGCGCCCGATCCCGAGACCACCATCATCGTCAACTGCGCCGGCCGCACCCGCTCCATCATCGGCACCCAGTCGCTGATCAATGCCGGCGTGCCGAACAAGGTGCGCGCGCTGCGCAACGGTACCATCGGCTGGACGCTGGCCAAGCACGCGCTCGACCACGGCGCCGACAGGCGCGGCGCGATCGGACCGTTCGAGGGCGGTCCTGCCAATGCGCGCGATGTTGCCTATCGCGCGGGCGTTCGCCACATCGGCACGCGCGAGATGGCGGCGCTGCTCGCGCAGACCGATCGCACGCTCTATCGCTTCGACGTGCGGGACGCCGAAGACTATGCCGCCGGCCACATCCGGGGCTTTCGTCACTATCCCGGCGGCCAGCTGGTCCAGGAGACCGACATGGCCGCACCCGTGCGAGGCGCGCGCATTCTCCTGACCGACGACAAGGACGTGCGTGCCGACATGACGGCGTCGTGGCTGGCGCAGATGGGCTGGGAGGTTTATGTGCTGGAAGGCGGCTATGACGGCGCGCTGGAGATCGGCTCGCCGCACGTGCTGCCTAAGCCCGATCCGGCCCACCGCTACCGCCGGCCCTATGAAGGCACCGACGTCGCGGAGAAGGCGATGCAAGCCTATCTCGATTGGGAATATGGCCTCGTCGAGCAGCTCCGCCGCGACGGCACGCACGGTTTTTACGTGATTTGAGACGAAGGCGGAGCCGCTGGGATACCAAGCAGGGCTTCGCCTGCCATCTCCGTATCAGCCCCTATTGTGCTGGCCCTCCTCGGCGGTCTATGAGCCTCAGGCAAAGCCGCCATTTTTGGAGACATGATGTCCGCCTCAGGCCAAAGCCCCGAGCGAAGCGCGAAGGCGCTGCTGCTCGAAGGCGTCAACGACAGTGCCCTGGACCTATTCAGGAGCGCCGGTTTCACCAATGTCGAGCGGCTGCCCAAGGCGCTGGACGGCGCGGATCTGCGGCGCGCGCTCGAGGGCGTATCGCTGCTCGGCATCCGCTCGCGCACCCAGATCACCGACGAAGTGCTTGGGAGCGCCAATCAGCTCCTCGCGGTCGGCTGCTTCAGCGTCGGCACCAACCAGGTCGACCTGCTGGCCGCGCGCAAGCGCGGTGTTCCCGTTTTCAACGCGCCGTTCTCCAACACCCGCAGCGTCGCCGAGCTCGCGATCGGCGAGATCGTGATGCTGCTGCGGCGAATCTTTCCGCGCTCGGTGTCGGCCCATGCGGGCGGCTGGGACAAGTCGGCGACCGGCAGCCGCGAGGTGCGCGGCCGCACGCTCGGCATCGTCGGCTACGGCAATATCGGCTCGCAGCTCTCGACCCTTGCCGAAGCCATGGGCATGCGCGTGATCTATTTCGACCGCACCGACAAGCTCCGTCACGGCAACACCGAGCCGGTCGAGAGGCTGGACGAGCTGCTGGCGCAGAGCGACGTCGTCAGCCTGCACGTGCCGGAGACGCCGGAGACCGCGGGCATGATCGGCGAGAAGCAGCTGCGGGCGATGAAGCCTGGCTCGTTCCTGATCAACAACAGCCGCGGCACCGTGGTCGATCTCGATGCGCTGGCGCGCGCCTTGCGCGAGGGTCATCTCGCCGGTGCGGCCGTCGACGTGTTTCCGGTCGAACCGTCCTCGAACGCGGATCGCTTCAACAGTCCGCTGCAGGGTCTCGAGAACGTGATCCTCACGCCTCATATCGGCGGTTCGACCGAGGAGGCGCAGGAGCGGATCGGCGGCGAGGTCGCGCGCAAGCTGGTCGACTATTTCGTCACGGGATCGACAATGGGCGCGGTGAATTTCCCCGAAGTGCAACTGCATCTTCGTCCTTCCGGTGCGCGCTTCAGCCATGTCCATCGCAACGTGCCGGGCATGCTGAGGCGGCTGAACGAGGTCTTCCTCCAGCGCGATATCAACATCGCCGCGCAATATCTGGAGACGGCGGGCGACCTCGGCTACGTCGTGCTCGACGCCGATCTCGGCGGCCATGACTCCAGCGAGCTGCTCCAGCAGATCCGCAGCCTCGAGGGGACGGTCGGCGCGAGACTGGTGTTCGAGCATTAGAGCATGATCCGGAGAAGTGCGAAGCGGTTTTCCGGAAAGATCATGCACAAACAACAACCTAAAGCGCGATGACGATTCATCCAAATCTCATCGCGCTTTAGCGCATCATTGACGGCCGGCCGGCGGTCGACTTCAATGCGGCCTCCTGAGCAAACAACAATAGAAACAGGAGGAAATGATGGCGCAACTGCGTGCGAAGCTCTACGCATTGCCTGTCGGCGCGGCGGCCTTGCTGGGGGCGCATTGCGCCACGGCGGCGACGCTGGCGGAAGACGCCGAGACCGTCTGCAAGAGTCTCATCGGCGGCGCTGATGCCATGAAGATCGACGCCGCGACGTTGCAGGCGCCGTCGCCCCTCGCCGTGGCCGAGCGTGGGCCGACGCCGTCCGGGCGCATCACGCCGGCCAATCCGCGCTTCTGCAAGGTGCTCGGACACATCGACCCCACCGATCCCAGGGCACCGCCGATCAAGTTCCAGGTCAACCTTCCGGTCGAATGGAACGGCCGTTCGCTGCAATATGGCGGCGGCGGCTTCAACGGCGTGCTGATCACCGGCCTGGCGCTGCCGCCGGCCTATCCCTTCGACAAGCCCTCGCCGCTCGCGCGAGGGTTCGTCACCTACGGCACCGACTCCGGCCACGAGACCAAGCAGGGCGAGCCGCCGCAGGTCTTCGCGCTGAACGACGAGGCGTTCGAGAATTTCGCTCATCGCGCCTACAAGAAGGTGCGCGATGCGGCGGTTGCGCTGATGGAGCGCGCCTACGGCAGGAAGCCGGAGAGAATGTACTTCATGGGCTCGTCCGAAGGCGGCCGCGAAGGCCTTACCATGGCGCAGCGCTACCCCGACGATTTCGACGGCATCTTCGCCCGCGTGCCCGTGATCAACTGGGTCGGCTTGCAACACGCCGGCACGCGCTCGGGCCTGGTGACCATGGGCGAGGGCTGGATCAATCCGGCGCAGGTGAAGCTGGTCGGCGATGCCGTGCGCGCGGCTTGCGACAAGGCCGACGGCTCCGACGACGCGCTGGTCGCGGATCCCGTCGCGTGCAAGACGGCATTCAAGGTCGAGACGCTGCGCTGCGCGGCGGGCCAGAGCGGAGATCACTGTCTCACCGATCCCCAGATCAAGGCGATCAACACGCTGCACGCCATCTACAAATTCCCCTTCGCGCTCGCCAACGGTCTCGACGACTATCCGGGTTGGGGCGTCTCCGGCGAGGACATCCCCGCGATTGGCCCGACCGGCGGCTGGGTCGCGTGGTGGCTCGGGACCGCGCCGCCAGCACAGCCGCCCGCGCCGAACAACGGCATCGCCTGGATCTACGGCGCCGGCGGCATTCAATACGTGTTCGCCCGCGATCCCAGGCTCGATGTCACCACCTACAAGGTGGAAGAGCACAAGGCGCGGCTGCTCGAAGTGTCGAAACTGATGGATTCGACCGATCCAGATCTCAGCCGTTTCCGCGCGCGGGGGGGCCGGCTGATCATGCTCGAGCACATGGCCGACTACGCCCAGAGCCCCTATGCCGGCATTCGCTATTTCGAGAGCGTCGAGCGCAAGATGGGGAAGGCCGAAACGGCCGAGTTCGCGCGGCTCTACACCGCGCCGGGCGTCGACCATGTCGGCTCCGGCGCGCCGGCCAATGTCGACATGCTGAGCGTGCTGGTCGACTGGGTCGAGAACGGCAAGGCGCCGGGTGATCTCGAAGTCAGCGAACAGAAGGTCGAGGCGCCGTCGTTCGCGACACTGCGTGCGCTGCCGTTGTGCCGCTGGCCTTCCTGGCCGCGCCACAAGAGCGGCCCGGTAGCGGAGGCGTCCAGCTTTACCTGCGCGCGGTAGGAAAACGCGCGTTTGACAGCCGCCTCGTGTCCGGCTATCTATTTCGTATGCGAAATAAAGAGGCCGGCGCAAGGCACCATCGGCTGATCTACCTGCTGAGTGTCGCACATCGCCGCCTGCAGCGCTGGATGGCGGCGCGGCCCGAGAGCGAGGTGACGCCGGCGCAGGCCGGGCTGCTGTTCGTCCTCGGCAGGCAGGACGGCGTGTTGATCGGCGAGGCGGGCGCGGCCCTCGATCTGGGGCCGGCCGGAATCTCCGGCCTCGTCGATCGCAGCGCTGCGGCGAGGCTGGTCGAGCGGCGGACCGACCGCGAGGATGGCCGCGCCTTCCGCATCTGGCTGACGCCGAAGGGGCGGACCGCGCTGGCGCAGGCGAAAGCAGGCGCGGCGGAAGTCAATGCGGCGCTGACGGAAGGATTCACGGCTGCGGAGATCGACATCGTCGCGCGCTGGCTGACGAGCATTCAGGACAAGTTTCCAAGAAGTTCAGACGAATAACACGGAGCAGACGAATGACCGAGCACGTCCGGATCGAGAACAAGGGTGGAATTCTCACGCTGACAATGGCGCGTCCCGACAAGAAGAACGCGCTGACCGATGCGATGTACGGCAAGCTGGCGGATGCGATCGAATCCGCCGAGTTCGATCCGTCGGCGCGGGTGATCCTGATCCGCGGCGAGGGCGACATGTTCACCGCCGGCAACGACGTCGGCGAGTTCGCCGCCGTCGCAGCCGGCAAGTCGGAAGGCAGCCGCAACGTCGTGCGCTTCATCCAGTCGCTGGCGCGCTGCACCCGGCCGCTGGTCGCCGCTGTGCAGGGCCGCGCGGTCGGTGTCGGCACCACGATGCTGCTGCATTGCGACCTCGTCGTGCTTGCCGACAATGCGCAACTGTCGACGCCGTTCGTCAGCCTCGCCCTGGTGCCGGAAGCGGCCTCCAGCCTATTGATGCCTGCGCGCATCGGCCACGCCCGCGCCTACGAGATGTTCGCGCTCGGCGAAACCGTCCCGGCCAAATCGGCGCTGGAATGGGGCCTCGCCAACCGTGTCGTGCCGCTCGACAGGCTCGATGCCGAAGCGCTCGCCCTGGCGCAGCGCCTTGCCAGCCAGCCGGCCGGCGCCCTCGCCGCGACCAAGAAGCTGATGCGCAACGGCGAGGTGCTGGTCGCGCAGATGCAAGCCGAAGGCGAGCAGTTCGCGCAGCGCCTACGCACCGCCGAGGCGCGCGAGGCGTTTACCGCCTTCGCCGAGCGCCGGCCGCCGGATTTTACCAGGGTTGGATAGGCGGCCCGGAATGGGTGCAGGCTGGATCGCTCGGATTCAACGAAAACCTTAACGGAACTTTGGCATGTCGCGGTGCAAGGTGGCCTTTCCCGAGAGTTAGGTCCCCCGACCCATGTCCATTTTTAAGAATTCGGTAAGCACGCTCCTCCTGGTCCTGATGACCCTGCTGGCCGCCGGCGCGTTGACCAGCACGGCGATCCAGATGGGCGGTGCCTTCAACCGCTACAGCGACAGCCTGGAGACTGAACGGCTGGCGAATGCCGACAAGTCGATCTTCCATGGTGTGGTCGCCCTGCGCAGCAATCGCGGCGATGCCCAGAGCGCGCTGCTCGGCGAGGACGATCCGCGCGCCAAGCTCGGCGTTGTCGAGAAGGCCGAGCAGGCCGGCTTCGACGCCATCGCCGCCGCGCTCTCCACTATCGATTTCGCCCGGCGCGACGAACTCGCAGCAACGCTGAAGCAACGTTGGAACGAAACCGCGCCGAAATTCCAGTTATTCTACGACGAGGCCAAGCTGCCGCGCGCCGAGCGCAAGGTGGAGCGAACCGCACCCTGGTACGATTCCGTCACCAAGGTGATCGACACCGCCAATCTCGCGTCCACCGCGGTGTCGAACCGCGCCTGGATGAACGATCCCTACATCGCCCGCATGATCCAGGCCCGCCGCCTCGCCTGGCAGGTGCGCGACCGCTACGGCATCCAGTGCTCGACGCTGCGCCCGAACATCAACAGCTCGAAGCCGCTCGATGAGACCCAGAAGCAGACCGTCGCGGGCTGGAACGGCATCGTCAACGCCGGCTGGACCGGCATGGAGGAACTGCTGGCTGCGCCTGACGTGGCGCCGGACCTCGTCAACACGGCCAAGGAAGCGCGCGCCAAGACCGATGGAGCCCTCAAGCAGATCGGCGATATCACCAGGAACCTGGATGGCAGCGGTCGTCCGGCGATGCCGGCCTCGGAATGGAACGCATTGTGCCAGGCTCCGTTCGCGTCCATCGTCGCGGTCGCGAGCAAGGCGCTCGACCTGTCGATTGCGCACGCGGAGGCGCTTCAGGCCAAGGCCCTCACGAATCTCATTATGCAGTCCTTCGGCTTCCTGCTCGCACTGGCCGTGACCCTCGCCGGCGTGTTCGTGGTGCGCAACCGCTTGATGCGCCCGGTGCGCGCGATCCTCGACGCCATCGCCCGCATCAGCGCGCGCGATTATGCGACGCCGGTGCCGCAATCCCGGCATCCCGACGAGTTCGGCACCATGGCTGCCGCGCTCGAAAGCCTGCGGGAGAGCGCGGCAACCGCGGAACGCCTTGGCCAGGAACGCGAATCGCAGCAGGCGCTGCAGCTTGCCCGTTCCGGCACTGTCGATGCGGCTTGCCGCAGCTTCGACGACACCGTGCAGGCGGTGATCCAGAGTGTTGCGGCCTCGACGCGGGAACTCGATGCGACCGCGAGCGGCGTGCGCTCGCTGGTCACGGAATCGAGCAGCCAGACCGCCGCGGTCTCCTCCGCCGCCGAGCAGGCTACCAACAATCTCGAGACCATCGCTGCCGCGACCGAGGAACTGTCCGCGTCCGTCGGCGAGATCTCCGCCCAGGTGCAATCCAGCGCGCGCGAGGCCCGCGAGGCCGTCGCGCAGGCCGAGCAGACCAACGCGACGGTCGAGATACTCGACCAGACCGCAAGCCGCATCGGCGAGGTCGTGAAGATGATCAACGCCATCGCCGCCCAGACCAACCTGCTGGCCTTGAACGCCACGATCGAAGCGGCGCGTGCCGGAGAAGCCGGCCGTGGTTTCGCCGTGGTGGCCGGCGAGGTCAAGAGCCTCGCGTCTCAGACCGCAACGGCGACGGAAGAGATCTCGCGCCAGGTCGAAGAGATCCAGGGCGCCACCGGCCAGGCCGTCGCCGCCATCCGTTCGATCGGCGGCGCCATCAGCGGCATCGACGAGAAGATGACCGCGATTGCCGCCGCGGTGGAGCAGCAGCGCGCGGCCACCACCGAGATTTCGCGCAACTTCCAGCAGGCCGCTCAGGGCACCCGCGAGGTCACCGACACCATCGGCAGCGTCGCCCGGCTCAACCAGGAGACCGGCAACGCCGGCACGGTGCTGTCGGAGTCCGTCAAGAAAATGTCGGCGGACGCCGATCGTCTCCGTGTCGCGGTCGAAGGCTTCCTGGGCGCGGTGAAGACGGCCTGATTCCTTCCTCTCTTAATCCTGCCTCGCGCGGGCATTGCCGCCGATCCGCGCGTTGGCTACATCTGGGCCGCCTCGCTCCCGCGAGCGCGGCGCCAGACGTAAGACATATCAGGGATGGAGAGTTTCGATGCCGGTCACCGCACCTAAGGCTCAGCGCCCCTATCGAGGCGTGTTCCCGGTCGCGCCCACCATCTTCGACGAGCGCGGCGAGCTCGACCTCGAAGGCCAGCGCCGCTGCATCGATTTCATGATCGATGCCGGCTCGCATGGCCTCTGCATCCTCGCCAATTTCTCCGAGCAGTTCGTGCTCACCGATGCCGAGCGCGAGACGGTGATGCATGCGGTGCTGGAGCATGTGGCCGGCCGGGTTCCCGTGATCGTCACCACCACGCATTTCAGCTCGGCCGTGTGTGCGGCGCGCAGCAAGCAGGCCGAAGCGGCGGGCGCCGCCATGGTGATGGTGATGCCGCCCTATCACGGCGCGACCTTTCGGGTCCCCGAGAAGGGCATCGTCGAATTCTTCAAGGTGCTCTCCGGCGCAATCGACATTCCCATCATGATCCAGGATGCGCCGGTTGCCGGCACGCCGCTCTCGGTCGATCTGCTGGCGCGGCTGTCGCGCGAGTTTTCCAACATCCGCTATTTCAAGATCGAGGTGCCCGGTGCCGCCGCCAAGCTGCGCAGCTTGATCGAGGCCGGCGGAAAGGACATCGAGGGTCCCTGGGACGGCGAGGAGGCGATCACGCTGCTCGCCGATCTCGATGCCGGCGCCACCGGCGCCATGACCGGCGGCGGCTATCCCGATGGCATCCGCCAGATCATCGATCCCTATTTCGCAGGCAAGCGCGAGGAGGCGAAGGCCGCCTATGAGCGCTGGCTGCCGCTGATCAATTACGAGAACCGCCAATGCGGCCTGATCGCCTGCAAGGTGATGATGCAGGCCGGCGGCGTGATCAAGTCGGAGGCGGTGCGCCATCCGCTGCAGCCGCTGCATCCGGCAACGCGCGCTGGATTGCTCGAGCTCGCCAAGGAAAGGGACGCGCTGGCGCTGCGGTGGGGGAAATAGGGGACAGACGCGCTTTCGTAGGGTGGGCAAAGCGCAGCGTGCCCACCATCTGTCTCCGTCGATAGAGGTGGTGGGCACGGCGCTCCGCGCCTTTGCCCACCCTACGGAGGTTGAGTGTGTTGCGCGATCCCGGCTAGCGAGCCAGCGTCCACTCGCCGATGATGCGAAACCGCGCCTTCGCGTCATCCTGCCGAAACAACGCGATCCGATCGATCTCGAGCGTCTCGATCGGCAGCGCCGCAAACCTCATCCGCAGCATCTGAAGGATCGGTCCGCGCCGTTCCGTATCCAGCCGTCCCGTCAGCGTCATGTGGAAGCGGAATTCCTCCATCACGTAAGGATAGCCCCAGCGGTCGAGATAGTCGCGCTGCCGCTCGCTCAGCCGCTCCGGCCTGCGCCGCGCGCGGTCCTCCGCCGTCAGCGCGGCGCGAAAGGAGTCGAATGCGCGGACGCAATCGGCGGCGAGCTCTTGCAGCGCATCGACCGGCTCGGCCGGAATGACGGCGATGAAGCCGCTGATGGAATCAACGACCGGGCGGATCAACGGACGCAGCCGCGTCTTGCCGGCAAATGCCGCACAGGCCGCTATCAGCTCTGCTTCGGTCCTGCCCGGCGCCAGTGCGATGGGCGCCTTCAGCGTGGCGTGAAAGCCGTATTTGCGGGGATCGGTGGTGATGTCGCGCCAGTCCGGCGCGACTTCCATTGCGGGCTGCGGAAACGAAACCTCTTCGCCCGAATAGGCATCGTAACCGAGCAGCTCGGCGCCGAAGCGGGAGAGGGCACTGCCGCTGCCTGCGGCGAAATAAATCGCGTAGCGGGGAAAGCTTGTCATCGCCGAAGCATAACCAATTCAAGCCGCGACGACAGCCCCGCGAGGCGCCGCTACGGCAGCGAGCAGCCGTGTCGCATCGGTGAGATGCACCAGCCTACCGCCCGAGATCACCGCGATCAGCCGCGGACGCAGCCGCACGCTGGCGTCCACGAGGAGAATGTCGGCGCGGCGTCCTTGCGCGAGCATGCCGCGATCGGCAAGGCCGGTCGCGCGCGCCGGGCCGGCGGAGACCAGGTCCCAGGCCCGAGCCAGCGGCAACACGCCGTCGGCGGCGAGCCGGAACGCGGCGAGCAGCTGGGCGGGATAGTAGTAGTCCGACGCCAGCACCGAGCAGAGGCCCTTGGCGATCATGTCCGATGCCTTGGTCCAGCCGGTGTGGCTGCCGCCGCGCACGACGTTCGGAGCGCCGTAAACGATGGCATCGCCGGCCTCTGCAGCGGCCTTCGCCGTCTCTTCGTTGATCGGAAACTCCGCGATGTCGGCGCCGAGCTCGCGAAACTCCCGGCGCATCGCCGGTGTCGCATCGTCATGCGAAAGCATCCGCACCTCCGCGGCGCGGGCGACTGCAGCCAGCCGCGATACCGAAGCCGGCACCTCGTCGGCGCGCGAAACCACGCGCTCGACCAGGCGGTCGAACGCCTCGCTCGACAATCCGGTCCGCTCCACCATGCGATTGCGCTTGCGGGGCTTGGCCATGTCGGCGACGGTGCCGTCCATGTGGTCGTTGAAGGCGAACAGGTCGACGCGGCCCTCGGCAAGCCACCGGCTGATTTCAGGCTCGGCGTCGAGATTGTAGGTTTCGTGGCGCAGGTGGAAGCGGGTGTCGGCGGCGAATTGCGGACGCTGCCGCTCGATCGCCTCCATCAGGCCACGCGCATTGTCGGCGCTGCGCAGGCCCGGCTCCCACGAACAGGTCGTGGCGTGAAACACGGTGGTGATGCCGTTGCTAATGGCCTGGCGGTCGCTGTCCGCCAGCGCGACGTCGATCGGAAAGTCGACGCCGGCGCGCGGCATCATCTGCCGTTCGAAGGCATCGCCATGCAGGTCGACGATGCCCGGCAGCACCAGCAGGTCACGGGCATCGATCGCTAGCCGCGCACGGCCGCGAGAGCCATCGAGCTGCGCAATCTCCGCTCCCGACACGAGAAGCGAAGTCTCGACGAACTCGGTGCCGATCAGGGCCCGTCCGCCTTCGAGGAATATGTCTGTCACGCGAGCGCGCTTCGTTTGCTGGCCGAAGGATTGGTGAGAGAGCTCGCTTGTGCTTCGTATGTCGCAAGAAAATCTTCAATCCCGAGCGTGCGGAAATCGGGCAGCGCCTGGCGCAATTTGTCGTGATCCCAGTCCCACCAGGCGAGCTTGGCCAGACGCCCCGCGATCTCCTCCGAGAACCGCCGCCGCACGATGCGGGCTGGATTGCCGGCGACGATGGTGTAGGCCGGCACGTCCTTGGTGACGATGGCGCCGGCGGCGATCACCGCGCCGGTGCCGATGTTGCGGCCCGGCAGCACGATCGCGCCGTGGCCGATCCAGACGTCGTGGCCGATATGGATGTGATGCTGGCGCCGCCAGTCGAAGAACGCGGCGTCGTCGCTCTCGCCTTCGAAATAGGCGCTGGAGCGGTAGGTGAAATGCGCCTGGGTCGCGCGTTGCATCGGATGGTTGCCGGGATTGATCCGCGTCATCGCCGCGATCGAGCAGAACTTCCCGATGGTCGTGTAGGTGATCTGCGAATCGTTGACGACATAGGAGTAATCGCCCATGGCCACTTCGTGCAGGATCGTGCGTGCGCCGACCTCGGTATACGCGCCTAACCTGGTCTCGTGCAGCTTCGCCGAAGGATCGATGGTCGGCTGAACCGAAAGGGCTTTGGCAACCATGTTGCATCCGGTGCGTGAGGACGGGCGTCCCTCTTCAAGCGGCTTGACGACGATGTCATGACAAAGAGATGACAGGGGACGAGGCGTGCAGGTTTGCGGCAGCGCAACGTCGCTGTCACACAAGTGTCAAGCATGGGGGTTAGCGGTTGGCTCCTGCCAATCTGGAGCCCTGCATGCTGGTGGTGGATGGTCTGACGTGTCGTTTCGGCGCAAAAGCCGCCGTGGACGACGCCTCCTTTCAAGTTTCCCCCGGCGGCTTCGTCGGTGTGATCGGGCGATCCGGTGCCGGCAAGTCGACGCTGCTGCGGTCCATCAACCGGCTGGTGACGCCGAGCGGAGGGCGCATCCTGTTCGACGGCACCGACGTCACCGCGCTGCGCGGCAAGGAGCTGCGGCAGTGGCGGGCGCGCTCGGCGATGATCTTCCAGCAATTCAACCTGGTCGGCCGGCTCGATGTGCTCACCAACGTCCTGATGGGAAGGCTGTCGATGGTGCCGACATGGCGGTCGCTGCTGCAGCTTTGGCCCGAAGAAGACAAGGCCATCGCAATGTCGGCGCTCGAGCAGTTCGACATGGCTGCCATCGCGGCCCAGCGCGCCGACCAGCTCTCAGGCGGTCAGCAGCAGCGCGTGGCGATCGCGCGGGCGTTGGTTCAGCAGCCCGACATTATCCTTGCCGACGAGCCGATCGCCTCGCTCGATCCCCGCAACACCAAGATCGTGATGGATGCGCTTCTGCGCATCAACAAGCACTTCGGTATCACGGTGCTCTGCAACCTGCATTCGCTCGATCTGGCCCGCAGCTATTGCGATCGCCTGATCGGGATGGCCGCGGGGCGGGTCGTGTTCGACGGCGCGCCGGCGGCCTTGACCGATCATATCGCGCGCGAGCTGTACGATCTCGAGGCGAATGAAGTCATGGATGTTGCGCCCGGGAATGGATCGGTCGGAGCGGCAGTTCCTGCCCTCGGCACGGTTGCCGCGGCCTGATCGCTGCTTCTTTGAATTTGATCCTAGCGTAGAGCCGGAACTCGACAGTTCATAACCTTGAAATGGGAGACGTCATGATAGACCGTCGTACGATCGTTGCCGCTGCGGCGGCCTTGGCATTCTCAGTTTCCGCCGCTGCGGCTCAAGACTGGAAGGCAAAATATCCTGAGTTGATCTTCGCAAAAGTCCCCGACGAGAATGCTTCCGGCACCACCAACCGCTGGACGCCTCTGACGGAGTACCTGTCCCGCGAGCTCGGAACCAAGGTCACGCTGCGGATTGCCAACGACTACGCCGCGGTGATCGAAGGTCAGCGTGCAGGAAACATTCACATCGCGATGTACGGCCCGGCATCCTACGCGCGTGCCTACATCATTGGCGCGAAGGTCGAACCTTTCGCGATCGAGGTGAACGGCGACGGCACCAAAGGCTATTACTCGGTTCTCTATGTCAAAAGCGATTCGAGCTACAAGGACATCAAGGACCTGCAAGGCAAGAACCTCTGCCTCGTCGATCCTAATTCGACTTCTGGCAACAACGTGCCGCGTTTCGCGATGAACAAGATGGGCATCGACCCGGAAAAGTTCTTCGCCAAGGTGGTCTACTCGGGGAGCCATGAAAACGCGGTGATCGGGCTCTCCCAGGGCACCTGCGAAGCGGCGTTCAACTGGTGGAACGACGAGAAGGAATCGAACCTGCTCCGGATGGAACGGAAGGGCATGGCCAAGGCCGCGGATTTCAAGATCATCATGAAGTCCGAGCAGATTGTGAACTCGCCGATGGCTTATCTCAGCAGCCTGCCTGACGACCTCAAGGCGGCGATCAAGAAAGCCGTGCTGGAAATTTCGGTGAAGGACAAGGCCGCTTTCGACAAGATCTACGAGGGGAAGCAGTTGCCCTATGTCGAGGTCGACCACAAGGCGTATGAGGCCGTGATCGAATTGACCAAGTTTGTCGACAGCATTCGCAAGCAGAAATCCTGAGGGAAACGAAGTGTTGGACAAGGCGGGCAGATCGCAAGATCTGCCCGTCGCCTCTTCCGAACATCCCATGCGAACAGCAGTTCCCGAATTTCCAGAAGCCAGGCTGCGTGAGCTTGCCGATCGTTATGCGGCTGCAATTGCCGCCAAGCGCCGGCGCGTGTGGCTCGGTGCCGCCGTCCTGATCGCCGTTGCCATTGCAGCGGGCTGGATGGGCGAGGTCAGTCTCGGAAATTTCGTCGAGAACTTCTGGCGCTTCCCGGCCTATTTCATCAGCATCGCACCCAAATTTTCGTTCGCGACCGCATGGAGCGATTTGGCGGACTGGCTCTGGGGATTGCGGCGCTGGGCACGGCTTCTCGGGGATACGTTGCTGATCGCCTATATGGGCACCCTCTCGGGTGCGCTGTGCGGCTTCGCACTTTGCTTCCTCGCCTCGGCCAATCTCGTGAAATCAGGAACGACTGTTTTCGTCACCCGGCGCGTTCTGGAATTTTTCAGGACCGTGCCGGAGATCGTGTTTGCCCTGATCTTCGTGCTGGCCTTTGGTCTCGGGCCGCTGCCGGGTGTTCTGGCGATTGCAATCCATACCGCTGGAGCGTTGGGCAAGCAATTCGCCGAGGTTGTCGAGAATATCGACAGCAAGCCGGTCGAAGGGGTGGCGGCAAGCGGGGG
The DNA here is from genome assembly GCF_058782905.1 of Bradyrhizobium sp. FW305-F6. Classification (NCBI taxonomy): domain Bacteria; kingdom Pseudomonadati; phylum Pseudomonadota; class Alphaproteobacteria; order Hyphomicrobiales; family Nitrobacteraceae; genus Bradyrhizobium; species Bradyrhizobium sp. FW305-F6. The sequence continues at coordinate 1,543,604 of NZ_JBYSYD010000002.1, read as the reverse complement.
CAGCTGGGTTCAGGTCGTTCGGTTCGGCGCGTTGCCTCAGGTCCTCTCGAACTTCGTGAGCTATGCCTTGCTCAGGTTCGAGATCAACGTGCGCGGCGCTGCCGTGATGGGCTTCGTCGGCGCCGGCGGGATCGGCCAGGATCTGATCGAGGCGGTCCGCAAGTTCTACTACACCGACGTCAGTGCCATCCTGCTGCTCATCGTCCTTACCGTCATGCTGATCGACTTCCTGACGGAACAGTTGCGACACCGCCTGCTGGGGCTGGAGGGAAGCACCCGATGAGCTCCTTCAGTTTTGAAAACCGGGCCGGCATTGCCGAACGGTATCCCGACGTCTTCCGGACCGATTGGTGGCAGCGGGGAAGGATCGCAATACTGGTCGGCGGTGCGGTCGGGCTGTTCCTGCTCGGGATCGTCCAGCTCGATATTCCCTTTAACCGGCTCTCCCAAGGCATGGTCAGGCTGGGCGAATTCGTCCAGCTCATGTTGCCGCCCAACCCCGGTTCTTGGGCGGAGGTCCTGAAATATCTGCATGCGCTCGGAGAGACGGTGTCGATCGCATTTCTCGGCACGCTGGGCGGCGCGCTGCTTGCGCTGCCGGTATCCCTGCTGGCGGCGCGCAACGTGGTAGCAAACCGGATCATCCACGTCTTGACGCGCCGTGGTCTCGATACCATTCGTGGAGTCGATACCCTGATCTGGGCCCTGATCTGGGTCGGCGTTGTGGGGCTGGGGCCGTTTGCCGGCATCCTGGCCGTGATCTGCAGCGATTTCGGAACGTTCGGCAAGCTGTTCTCGGAAGCGATCGAGGTCGCCGACAAGAACCCCGCGGAAGGCGTTCGATCATCGGGCGGCAACCATCTCCACAGCGTCCGGTTCGGATTGCTGCCGCAGGTATTCCCGGTCTTGCTGAGCCAGGTGCTCTACTATTTCGAGTCGAATACGCGATCGGCCACCATCATCGGCATCGTCGGCGCCGGCGGCATCGGCCTCCAGCTCGCCGAACAGATCCGGGTGCTGGAATGGCAGAAGGTCTCGTTTCTGATCCTGCTGATCCTGATAACGGTATCGTCGATCGACTGGATTTCCGGCAAGCTGCGCTTCGCGATCATCGGGCGAAGGGCGGTGGCCTGATCGTAGGTCTCGTAGGGTTGGCAAAGCGCAGCGTGCCCACCCTACGGCTCCGGTTTCTTGGAGAGGGTCCCTATGATTCCACCAGAAACTCCACCCGCTCCGCCGCGAACCGCGAATGCTTGGTCACCAGCGGCTTGCCGTCGAGATCCAGATCGGTGGCGTCGACCACCAGGATCGGCCGGCCCAGTGGCAGGTCCAGCCGCGCCGCGTCGGTCGCGTCGACGATGCCGGCGGTGATCCGGGTCGCGCCGCGGCGGTAGTCGCGCACGCCATAATGCTCGAGCAGCTTGGTCATGGAGCGCGTCGCGGCGAACACGGCGCCGGCGTCCGGAAACCGCTCCGCCGACAGCCAGGTGGTGGAGACGCAGATCGGCGTGCGATCGGCGAGGCGGATCGCCTCGATCCGCACCAGGGGCGCGCCGGTCTTCAGTCCCAGCTCCCGCGCGAGCTCGCGCGTCGCGACGTCCTCGGTCGCCTCGATCAGCCGGCCATGCGGCTCGCGGCCCTCGGCGCCGACGATCTCGGAAAAGCGTGTGCGCGAGCGCAAGGGATAGGCGAGCTTTTGCGCCTCGACATAGGTTCCGCTGCCGCGTTCGGCCCGCACCAGGCCGCGCTCTGCAAGGGCTGCCAGTGCGCGCCGCACGGTGTGCCGGTTGACGCGATAGGTTTCGGCGATCTCCATCTCGCCAGGCAGCTTGTCACCGGCCGCAAAGCGGCCGTCCGCGATGCCGCGCTCGATGCCGTCGGCAACGAGGCGCCATAGCGCCACGCCGGACGATGCAGTGTCTTGCATGCTCATATCGCCGGTCAGCCTAGCCCAGAAATCACGGATTTGTCACGAAACAGTCATGGCGTGCTCGTATGAAGTTGTCTATTATCATAGACAACTTCGGTGCGGCAAGTTCGGTGAATCAGGTGGCTCAGCACAATAACCAGAAAGCCCAGCGCAAGGCCGCGATGGCCGTGCTGGCGCACGCGGAGGCGGGCGAGATCGCTGCCCGCCTCCGCGACTTGGCCTTGGACCTGCCCTTGCCGGAGCATCAGGATCTGCGTCAGCCCGAGAACGGCCTCGTCATGCTGCGCGGCCGGGTCGGCGGCGACGGCGCGCCGTTCAATCTCGGTGAGGCCACGGTGTCGCGCGCGGCGGTGCGGCTTGCCAGCGGCGAGGTCGGCTTCGGCTACACGCTCGGGCGGGACGGCGAGAAGGCGCGGCTGATCGCGCTGTGCGACGCGCTGGTGCAGTCCGGCGATTTCAGCGCCGCCGTCGAGCGCGGCGTTATCGCGCCGTTGCGCGAGCAGCTTATGATTCGCCGTGAACGGGCGGCGGCGGAAACCGCCGCGACGAAGGTTGATTTCTACACCATGGTGCGCGGTGAGGGGTGAGATCATGACCACGATTGCGGAACTGCCGCCGGGTTTCGCCGACAAGGTGTTGTCGGCGCAATCGACCTTTCGCTCGGTCATGGACGCGATGGCGCGGCCGGGCTCGGTCCAGCGCATCGTGCCGATGCCGGGTACGCCTGATACGATGATGCGGGGCACCGCCGCGATCGCGCTGACGCTGTTCGACCACGACACGCCAATCTGGCTCGACGCGCGGATGGCGGAGAGCGCGGACGTGACGAAGTGGCTCAAGTTCCACACTGGCGCGCCGGTCGTGCAGGATTCGTCGATCGCTTCATTCGCGCTCATTGGCGACGGTGGTGCGCTGCCTGCGCTCGATCGCTTCGCGCTCGGCACCAGCGAATATCCGGACCGCTCGACAACGCTGATCATTCAGGTCGACAGCCTCGCCTCCGGCCGGAGCTTCGAGCTGCGCGGCCCCGGCATCGACGGTGTCGCGGCGCTGCTGGCGTCGTTCAAGCCGTTCGACCTGTTCGAGCGCCTGCATGTCAACGAGGCGCTGTTTCCGCGCGGCATCGACGTGGTCCTGGTCGCCGATGACGCCGTGGTCGCGATCCCGCGCACCACGCGCATCGTGAGCAAGGGAAGCTGAAAGCATGTATGTCGCAGTCAAGGGCGGCGAACGCGCCATCGACAACGCCCATCGCCTGCTCGCGCATAAGCGGCGTGGCGACCGCAGCGTTCCGGAGGTCACGCTCGACCAGATCTCGGAGCAGCTCGGCCTCGCCGTCGACCGCGTCATGAGCGAAGGCTCGCTCTACGATCGCGAGCTCGCGGCGCTTGCGATCAAGCAGGCCCGCGGTGACCTGATCGAGGCGATCTTACTGGTTCGCGCCTTCCGCGCCACGCTGCCGCGTTTCGGCGCCAGCGAGCCGGTCGACACCGGCGCGATGCGCGTGGAGCGGCGGGTGTCCTCCACCTTCAAGGACATTCCCGGCGGTCAGATCCTCGGGCCTACCTTCGATTATACCCATCGCCTGCTCGACCCCGCGCTCGCGGAAGGCTTCGTTCCCGACGCGCCGGCGACGGCTGAAGCGCCCACCGCGCCAACGCCGCGCGTGACCGACATTCTCGGGCGCGACGGGCTGATCGAATCCTCGCCGCAGGCGGAGGACGGCGCCGGCATTGGCGATCTCACCCGCGAGCCGCTGAACTTCCCCGCCGAGCGCGACCTGCGCCTACAAAATCTCGCGCGCGGCGACGAGGGCTTTCTGCTCGCGATGGGCTATTCCACCCAGCGCGGCTATGGCCGCAACCATCCCTTCGCCGGCGAGATCCGCTTCGGCGAGGTGGAGGTCGAGTTCTTCGCGGAGGACGCAGGCTTCGCCGTGCCGCTCGGCGCCATCGAGCTCACCGAGTGCCAGATGGTCAACCAGTTCAAGGGCTCCGCCACCGAGGCGCCGTGCTTCACGCGCGGCTATGGACTCGCCTTCGGCCAGAGCGAGCGCAAGACCATGTCGATGGCGCTGGTCGATCGCGCATTGCGAGCCCGCGAGCTCGGCGAGGAGGCGCTGGCTCCCGCGCAGGACGAGGAGTTCGTGATGTCGCATTCCGACAACGTCCAGGCGACCGGTTTCGTCGAGCACTTGAAGCTGCCGCACTATGTCGACTTCCAGTCCGAGCTCGGCCTGCTCCGCAAGCTGCGACAGGAGTTTGCGGATGCCAATGCGCCCGACGCCATGAAGGAAGCCGCGGAATGAACGCGCCAACCTACAATTTTGCCTATCTCGACGAGCAGACCAAGCGGATGATCCGCCGCGCGATCCTGAAAGCGATCGCGATCCCCGGCTATCAGGTGCCGTTCGCCAGCCGCGAGATGCCGATGCCCTATGGCTGGGGCACCGGCGGCGTGCAGGTCACGGCCGCGATCCTCGGTCCCGCCGACGTGCTCAAGGTAATCGACCAGGGCTCCGACGACACCACCAACGCGATCTCGATCCGCAAGTTCTTCGCGAAAACCGCCGGCGTCGCGACGACGACGGCGACGGACGAGGCAACCGTGATCCAGACCCGGCACCGGATCCCGGAGACGGCGCTGAACGAGAGCCAGGTGCTGGTCTATCAGGTGCCGATCCCGGAGCCGCTGCGCTTCCTCGAGCCGCGCGAGACCGAGACGCGGCGCATGCACGCGCTCGCCGAATACGGCCTGATGCATGTGAAGCTCTACGAGGACATCGCCCGCTTCGGCCACATCGCGACCGCCTATGCCTATCCGGTGAAAGTCAACGCGCGCTATGTGATGGATCCGTCGCCGACGCCGAAATTCGACAATCCCAAAATGGACAATTGTCCCGCGCTGCAATTGTTCGGCGCAGGCCGCGAAAAGCGCATCTATGCGATCCCGCCATACACGCAGGTGGTATCGCTCGATTTCGAGGACCATCCGTTCGAGCCGTACCGCTCCAACGCCCCTTGCGCGTTGTGCGGGACGGAAAATTCCTATCTCGACGAGATCGTCACCGACGACAAGGGCAGCCGCATGTTCGTCTGCTCCGACACCGATTACTGCGAGGGCCGGCAAGCCGCCGGCCATCACGGCAGCCAGAGCGCCGCGCCGTACAAGGAGAAGGCGCAGGAGGGCGCGAATGGCTGAGCAGAATCCGGTTGAGAACGACGAGCCGCTGTTGATCGCAAATTCGCTCAGCAAGTCCTTCGGCCGCATCCATGCTTGCCGCGACGTGTCCTTCGAGCTCTATCCCGGAGAGGTGCTCGCGATCGTCGGGGAGTCGGGCTCGGGCAAGTCGACGCTCCTGCAGATGTTGTCGGGCCAGCTCGCACCGAGCGCAGGTCGTGTGTCCTATCGGATGCGCGATGGCGTCACCCGCGATCTCACGACGCTCGGTGAAGCCGAGCGGCGCTTCTTGTTTCGCACCGATTGGGGTTTCGTGCATCAGGACCCCGCGCAGGGCCTGCGCATGGCGGTCTCGGCCGGGGCCAATGTCGGCGAGCGGCTGATGGCGGTGGGCTGGAATCACTACGGCCGCATCCGCGACACCGCCTCCGACTGGCTCACCCGCGTCGAGATCGATGTCGCGCGCATCGACGATGCGCCGCGCACCTATTCCGGCGGCATGCGTCAGCGCCTTCAGATCGCCCGCAACCTGGTCACCGAGCCGCGTCTGGTGTTCATGGACGAGCCGACCGGCGGCCTCGACGTGTCGGTGCAGGCGCGCCTGCTCGATCTCCTGCGCAGCCTGGTCGCCGAGCTGCATCTCGCCGTCGTCATCGTCACCCACGATCTCGCGGTCGCACGCCTGTTGTCGCACCGGGTAATGGTCATGAAGGGCGGCCGTGTCATCGAGACCGGTCTCACCGACCAGGTGCTCGACGACCCGCGCGAGCCCTACACGCAACTCCTCGTCTCCTCGATTCTGCCGCCATGAACCTTTCAAGATGAGCTTTTCGATGACCGCCATGATCGACGTCGCCGACGCCAAGAAGACCTTTACGATGCACCTACAGGGCGGCATCGAGCTGCCGGTCGTGTGCGGCGTGACCTTCCAGGTCAATCCGGGCGAGTGTGTCGTGCTATCGGGACCCTCGGGCGCCGGCAAATCGTCGATCCTGAAGATGATCTTCGGCAATTACCGCTGCGACAGCGGCCGCATCGGCATCCGCCATCGCGGCACGGTGATCGACCTCGCCACCGCCGAGCCGCGCGAAGTGCTCAACGTGCGGCGTGCTACGATCGGCTATGTCAGCCAGTTCCTGCGGGCGGTGCCGCGCGTTGCCACCATCGACGTCGTCGCCGAGCCGCTGATCGTCAACGGCATGAGCCGGGCCGACGCGCAGGCCCGCGCCGGCGAGCTGCTGCGCTGTCTCAACATTCCCGAGCGTCTCTGGCAGCTTCCGCCCGCGACGTTCTCGGGCGGCGAGCAGCAGCGCGTGAACATCGCGCGTGGCTTCATCTCGGAGCTGCCGATCCTGCTGCTGGACGAGCCGACCGCCTCGCTGGATGCCGCCAATCGCGCCGTGGTGGTCGAGCTGGTCGCCGAGAAAAAGCGCCAGGGCGTCGCCATGGTCGCCATTGTCCATGACGACGAAATCCGGCATCTGATTGCCGACCGCGTCGTCGACGTCACCAGCTTTGCCGCCGCGGCCTGAAGGACAAGGAAATGAATGCCAAGCCGAAAGAAGCCGTGATCGCCAACGCCAGGATCGTGCTGGCCGACCGGGTGATCGAGCAGGGCTGGCTCGCTGTTGCCGAAGGCCGCATTGCCGAGTTCGGCGAAGGCAGGGCACCTGCCGGCGCGGAGGACGCCGGCGGCGATCTGATCATGCCGGGCCTGATCGAGCTCCACACCGACCATCTCGAAGCGCATTACGTGCCGCGCCCGAAGGTGTTCTGGAATCCTGTCGCCGCCGTCATCTCCTATGACGGCCAGCTTGCGACCTCGGGCATCACCACGGTGTTCGATTCGCTCCGGGTCTGGCGCGAGGACGGCGCCGAGGAGGTCGACGGCCGCGCCGGCGTTCTCGCCGCCGCGATCACCACGGCGCGCGAGGCCAGCCTGCTGCGCGCCGATCACTTCCTGCACCTGCGCTGCGAAATCCCGATGCCGAGCGTGGTCGAGGAGGCCAAGGAGCTGATCGACCGCCCCGACGTCAAGCTGATGTCGCTGATGGACCACACGCCGGGCCAGCGCCAGTTCCGCGACGAAGTGAAGCTGCGCGACTATTATCGCGGCAAGGGCGGCGGCAAGACCGATGCCGAACTCGACGAGCTGTTCGCAAGACGGTTCGAGTATCAGAAGAAATATGCGGCGGCCAACATGCGCGAGATTGTGGCTCTGGCGCATCTGTACAACATCCCGCTGGCCAGCCACGACGACACCACGGAGGAGAACGTCGCGGACGCCGTGCGCGACCGTGTCTCGGTGGCGGAATTCCCCACCACGCTGGAAGCCGCGCGCAGCCTGCACCAGGCCGGCATCGACATCCTCATGGGCGCGCCGAACGTGGTGCGCGGCGGCTCGCATTCCGGCAACATCGCCGCGGTCGATCTTGCGCACGAAGGCCTGCTCGACATCCTGTCGTCGGACTACATCCCGTCCAGCCTCTTGATGGCCGCGCTGCAATTGCCCGAGCATGTGCCCGCGATCAGCCTTCCGGCCGCGGTTCGCACCGTGACCAAGGCCCCCGCCGAGGCCGTCGGCCTCACCGACCGCGGCGAGATCGCGACAGGCAAGCGCGCCGACCTGATCCGCGTGCATGTCGCCGGCCACGTTCCCGTCGTGCGCAGCGTGTGGCGCGAAGGACACCGCGTCGCATGAGCGAGATGGCCACCACGGCGCGGGAAGAGGCGGTTGCGATCGGCCCCGGCCGGCTCGTGCTCGTGGTCGGTCCCAGCGGCGCCGGCAAGGACACGCTGCTGCGTCTGGCGCAAACGGCCTGCATCGACGATCCCGACATCGTCTTCCCCCGCCGCATCGTGACCCGCGCGTCGTCAGCCGATGAAGACAATATCGCGGTGAACGAGGACGAATTCCGCCGCGCGCGCGATCACGGCGATTTCGCCGTACACTGGGAGGCGCATGGACACGCCTATGCGCTGCCGACCGAGATAAACGACGACATTCGCGCGGGTCGCGCGGTCGTCGTCAACGTTTCACGCACCGTGATCGCCGCCTTGCGCCGGGCCTATGCCAATGTCGTGGTGGTCGCGATCACGGCACCGCCGGACGTGCTGGCGCAGCGGCTTGCCGCGCGCGCCCGGCATAGCGACGGCAATATCACCGATCGCCTTGCGCGCAGTGTCGACGACGCTTCGGCCAATGCCGACGTCACCATCCTCAATGCGGGCAGTGCGGACTATCACGGCCGCCAGCTGGTGCGCGTGATCAGGAATGAAGGCTGGCACGACTAGCAGCCGTACCACAAGGAGAGCGGAATGACGGTGATCGAGACGGTCGAACAGCTGGAAGCCATCTATGGCGCCACCAATGACGCCTCGACCGTGAAAGTCGCCGACCATGTCACCCCGCTCTATCGCATCTTCATCGAGAAGGCGCCGTTCGCCGCGCTCGCCACCATCGGGCCGGAAGGCATCGATTGCTCGCCGCGCGGCGACCTGCCCGGCTTCGTCCGCATTCACGATCCCAAGACGCTGATGCTGCCGGACCGCCGCGGCAACAACCGGGTGGATTCCCTGCGCAACATCGTGCGCGACCCCCGTGTGTCGCTGATGTTCCTGATCCCCGGTTCGGGCAATGCGGTGCGGGCCAATGGTCGCGCGCATCTGTCGGTTGATCCGGCGCTGCTGACCTCGTTCAAGGTCGAAGGCAAGGCCCCGCGCAGCGTCATGGTGATGAACGTCGATGAAATCTACTTCCAATGCGCCCGCGCCATCGTCCGCTCCGACCTTTGGAATCCCGAAAAGCGCGTCGACCCCAGGACGCTGCCGACACCCGGCCAGATCCTCGCCGAGATGAGCGACAACAAGGTCGGCGGCGCAGAATACGATCGCATCTGGCCCGACCGCGCGGCGGCAACGATGTGGTGAACTCCACCCCTCCCCACAAGGGAGAAGATTCGTAGGGTGGGCAAAGGCGCATTTGCGCCCTGCCCACGAGTTCTCACCAGTCACACACAATGGTGGGCACGCTTCGCTTTGCCCACCCTACAGCATTCCCCGAGCTTGGATGAAGGTGCGCCGCGGCGCCACGCGCTCTAATTAAACGACATCCCGCCGCTCAGCGCGATGGTCTGTCCAGTCATGTAGGCGTTGTCGACCAGCAGCATCACGGCCTTCGCCACCTCATCCGCCGTGCCGAAGCGGCCGAGCGGGATGCGGCTGACGAGCGCCGGCTGGCCGCTCATCATGTCGGTCTCGATCAATGACGGCGCCACCGCGTTGACGGTGATGCCCTCTTTCACCAACCGCGCCGCATAACCTCGCGTGAGACCCTCCATGCCGGCCTTTGAGGCATTGTAGTGCGGGCCAATCGAACCCGCCCCGCGCGCGGCGCCGGAGGAGATGTTGACGATGCGGCCCCATGTCCGCACGCGCATCGATGGCAGCACCGCTTGTGTGCACAGGAACGCCGATTTCAGGTTGACGAGGATGGTGCGGTCGAAATCGTCCTCGGTGAGATCGTCGACGCCGCGCGTGATCGCAATGCCGGCATTGTTGACCAGGATATCGATCGGCCCGAGCCCGGCCGTGACGCGCTCCACCATTCCGGCCACAGCTTCGCGCTGCGAGACATCGGCGGCGACCACGATGGCGCGGCCGCCCTGCTTGACGATCTCGCCTGCAAGCTCTTCAGCTTGGCCAATTCTCTCGCGGCAATTGATCGCCACCGCCGCGCCTGCTTCGGCCAGCGCGCGACAGACGGCAGCGCCAATTCCGCGCGATCCGCCGGTGACCAGCGCCGTGCGTCCCTTCAGAACATCCGTCATACCGTCCTCCGTACTTTCTTTTGCGTCTCTCGGGGCAACGGTACCACGCTATGGTTCCCTGCGCGTTGACATCATCGCGAGATGATTTCGTCTGCAGCGGCTCGCACGCGGAGAAGTGCGCGCACGCGACCGGGCCAAATATGGATAGCCATTTCATTGACCGAACAGGCCAATCCCTCGATATTCGAAACATCGAAACTGCATCGTCGAGCCGAGAGCCGCCGCATGACATCCAATGACCAGCGAGTGAGAAGCGACATGCGCAAGCGCATGATGCGTCGCTGCGTCTCGGCCGCGACCGGCGCCTGTTGTTGCTGCTGATTGCCGAGCCAAAAGTCCCGATCGCAATCTCTTGACAGGAGCGCCGACCCGTTCGGCGAACGAGCAGCCATGCCGAAAGCCTACATCATCGAAGTGCACGACCGTACTGCCGGCATCATCGCCAGCGACGAGCGCGGCTTCCGCTTCTTCTCATCCGAGCGCCTGTTCGACAGCCTCGAAGGCCGTCAGTTCCGCTCGGCCCGCGACGCCGAACGCGCCGCACGCGCCGTGTTGGCGGAGCGCCGGCACCTTCTCTCAATCTGAGTACCAGCAGACCGAAAGGACTTCGCAAATGATCACGCGACGACACGTCATCGCCGGCGCTCTGCTGCTGGCAAGTGCAGCGGGTTCACCCGTGCGCGCCGAGGACAAGCCCGCAGAGATTCGCATCGGCACCCAGAAGGGCGGCTTCTTCCCGGCGGTACGCCAGCGCCAGACGCTCGAAAACGCCTTCAAGCCGCTGGGGGTCGAGATCAAGTGGATCGATTTCCAGTTCGGCCCGCCGCTGCTCGAGGCCATCAATGTCGGCAGCGTCGATTTCGGCTTCGTTGGCGATACGCCGCCGATCTTTGCGCAGGCCGGCGGTGCCAAGATCCGCTATGTCGCCGCGGTGAAGTCGGACGGCAACACCCAGGCGATCATCGTGCCGAAGGACTCGCCGATCAAGACGCTGGCCGATCTCAAGGGCAAGCGTGTCGCCTTCGGCAAGGGATCGAGCGCGCACAATCTCCTGGTCGCCTCGCTCGAGAAGGCCGGCCTGTCCTGGTCCGACATTACGCCGGCACCGCTCGCGCCGGCGGACGCGACGGCGGCCTTCGTCAAGGGCTCGGTCGACGCCTGGTCGATCTGGGATCCGTACCTCGCGCTCGCCGAGTTGAAGGAAAACGCCCGCGTCATCGCCTTCGACAAGGATGTGCACAAGCCGAACGCGTTCTACATCGCCGGTTCGGACTTCGTGGACAAGTATCCGTCGCTCGTTGCGAAGCTCAACGCGGCCTTTGCGTCCGAAGGCGTCTGGGCCGACTCGCACCATGAGGAGGTGGCCAAGGCGCAAGCGGCAGCGACCGGCGTCGACATCGAGGCCATCAGGCGCTTCGTCGCCCGCTCCAACTATCGCGTGGTGCCGCTCGACGCCGAGATGGTCAGGAACCAGCAGGCAGTCGCCGATCGCTTCGCAAAGCTCGGCTTGATCCCGAAGCCGGTCAACGTCTCCGACATCGTCTGGAAGTGGACGCCGGGCTCATGAAGCAAACGCGAGGAAGAACGCCGTCGAAGCGGTCTTCCTCCGAATCCCTCAGGCTCTCAACGCCGCCAGCAGCTCGTCCGGCCGCTCGGCCATGATCATGTGGCCGGCCCCTCGCACCACGACAGTCTTTGCATGCGGGATCGCGGCGGCGAGCGCCTTGCCGGCCTTGGCCGGCGTCATCATGTCCCGCTCGCCGAGGATCAGGGTCGTCGGCACCTTCACGCTTGCCGCGGCGGCAAGCGCATTCGTATAGGAGTTGCACGCGGACAGATCCCTGAACAGCACGCCCGGCTCGCACGACTTCAGCACGGCCTGGGCGCCGCCATGCATCCACAGGCCCGGCGCGAGGCTGCCGCCGAGCTCGGCGTTGAAGCCGAGGCCCCAGATCGAGACCATGTCGTTGGCATCCTGCGAATTGGCCTCTGCTGCTTTGAGCAGATCCGGGCCGACCGTCATGGTCGCGGCGGTGCCGATCAGGCTCAGCGCGGAGACCTTGTCGGGATGCCGCGCGGCGGTCTCCAGCGAGATCAGTGAGCCCATGGAGTGGCCGATCAAATGCGCCTTCGCGGCGCCTGCCGCATTGAGCAGTGCCGCCGTCCAGTCGGCCATCTCGGCGATGCTGCCGAGCGAGGGTCCGGCGGAGCGGCCGTGACCGGGCAGGTCGGGCGCCAGGACTGCAAAGCCGTGATGCGCAAACCAGCGCGTGTGCAGCGCCCAGGTCGAATGGTCGAAGCCGGCGCCGTGGATGAAGACGACCGCGGGCAGAGACTTGTCGAAGTCCCGGCCGCCGGTTGCGGCGAGCACTTCAGTGCCGTTGACGGAAAGCTTCATGGCGTCAGACCTTTTGCGAGATGCGCAGGGCCTGCGCGAGATCGTCGATGATGTCGCTTGCCGTCTCGATGCCGACCGATAGCCGCACCAGCTCCTCGCCGATACCCGCGGCCTTGAGCTGCTCCGCGTCCATCTGCTGATGCGTGGTCGAGGCCGGGTGGATCACCAGCGTCTTGGCATCGCCGACATTGGCGAGATGGCTGATCATGCGCAAGCTCTCGATGAACTTGCGGCCCGCAGGCCGCCCGCCCTTGATGCCGAAGGAGACGATCGAGCCGGCGCCGCGCGGCAAGAGCTGCTTGGCGAGCTGATAGTCCGTATGCGTCTCCAGCGAGGGATGCAGCACCCAGTCGACCGCCTTGTTGGATTTCAGCGCCTCCAGCAACAGATGCGTGTTCTGCATGTGACGGTCCATGCGCACGGGCAGCGTCTCGATGCCCTGAAGCAGCTGGAATGCGTTGGTCGGTGACAGGCAAGCCCCGAAATCGCGCAGGCCCTCGGTCCGGGCGCGCATGATGAAGGCGGCCGTGCCGAACTGCTCGTCGAAAACGATGCCGTGATAGCCGCCATAGGGCTCGGTCAGCACGGCGAACTTGCCTGATGAACGCCAGTCGAAACGGCCGCCGTCGACGATGGCGCCGCCGATCGCGATGCCGTGGCCGCCGATCCATTTGGTCGCCGAATGCATCACGATGTCGGCGCCGAGCTCGATCGGACGGCTGAGATAGGGAGTGGCGAAGGTGTTGTCGATCAAGAGCGGGATCTTCGCGTCATGGGCGATCGCCGCGACCTTCGGGATGTCGAGCACCTCCAGCCCGGGATTGCCGATGGTCTCGCCGATCACCAGCCGCGTGTTCGGCCGGATCGCTGCGCGGAACGCGTCGAGGTCGCGCGGCTTGACGAAACTGGTGGTGATGCCGAAGCGCGGCAGGGTATGCGCGAGCAGGTTGATGGTGCCGCCATACAGCGAGCTCGACGCCACGATGTGGTCGCCGGCATTGAGCAGCGTCGCGATGGCAAGATGCAGCGCCGCCATGCCGCTCGCCGTGCAGATCGCACCGACGCCGCCTTCCAGTGCCGCGAGCCGCTCCTCCAGCACGCCCGTGGTGGGGTTGGAGATGCGCGTATAGATGTGGCCGGCGCGCTCCAGGTTGAACAGCGCCGCGGCGTGGTCGGAATCCTGGAACACGTAGGACGTGGTCTGGTAGATCGGCACGGCGCGAGCGCCTGTTGCGGGATCCGGATGCTGGCCGGCATGCAGGCTCAGGGTCTCAAAGGCAGGCGGTTTCGGCGCGGGCATGCGGGGCCTCGTTGGTCCATCGACGATGGCGCGTTGTGCCATAAGATCGCGCATGAAGTCAGCCATTGACAGCGCCGATGACGGTGCGCTCCCTGCCCCGCTTGCGGGGGAGGGTTGGGGAGAGGGTGTCTCCGCGCTGGGATCATCGAGGTGAACAGAGGACGCCCCCGTGCGGCGAGACACCTCCACCCGCCGCGCTCGGGACGATGCTTCGCGTCGCCCGGGGTGCGTCGGCCTCTCCCGCAAGCGGGAGAGGCGAAGAACCGGCGCCGCCCCCGCCTTATCCCCCGATCGCCTGCTCGATATTCCGCGCCTCCCGCAGCAGGATCTCCGCGACCTCCTGCTCGCGCCTCGGTCCGAGCCGCGTCCGCACCGCGGAGACGGTCATCGCTGCGGCCGGCTGCCCGTCGGGGGTCTTGATCCAGGTCGAGATGGATTTGGTGCCCTGCACCAGGCCGATCTCTCTCATGCCGTATCCGAGACGCCGCGCGGCGCTGATCTCGCCCAGCACCGTCGCCACATCGGTCCGGTAGGCCTCGAACCTCTTTTCGTTGGCCGTAACGATCTTTCGCGCCTCCTGCGCCGGCATCGCGGCGAGGATGGCAACGCCGGCGCTGGAGACGCCGAGCGGCCGGCGCGCGCCGACCTCGATCGACAGCACCTGGATCGGATAGATGCCGATCCGGCGATCGACACACAGCGTATCGTTGCCGGTGCGCACCGTCAGGAACAGCGTGTCGCCGATCTCGGCGGACGCGCGCTGCAGCGACGGATTTGCGGCGACCATAAGCCGCGAGGGCCGCGGCCGTGCCAGCGCCAGCTCCGGCACCTGGTTGCCGATGGCGTAGCGGCCGGTCCGCGCGTGCCGCTCGACGATGCCTTCCTCGATCAGCACGTGCACGATGCGATGCACGGTCGGGCGCTTGAGGCCGGTCGTGCGGACCACCTCGGCCAATGGCACACCGTCCTCGCGGCCTGCGGCAAGGATGCGCAACACCGCCAGCGCGCGCCGGATCGCCTGCGCGCCCGGGCGCGGTTCCTCGGCGCCTGGAGTGGATTTCGGTGAACGCCTCTTGTCCATATTATGGACAAGAACGCCACAATTCCCTCGACAGGGCAAGCGCGCATCTGGAGATTGCGGCCCAAACGGAATGCCATGCGAGACGTCGGGCATTCGAACTGAGTTCGTAGCGTCGCCGGGAGGTTAACATGAGATTAATCTGGATTGCCATAGCTGCCGTCACTGCAATGCTGGCCGGCCCCGCATCGGGCCAGGAATGGCCGGCGCGCAACGTCAAGCTGATCGTGCCCTATCCCGCGGGCGGCAATGTCGACAGCGCGGCGCGCATCGTCGCCGACAAGCTGCAGGAAAAGCTCGGCCAGCCCTTCATCATCGAGAACAAGGCCGGCGCCGGCGGCATGATCGCGGGCGAAGCCTTCGCGAAATCGGCCCCCGACGGCTACACGCTGTTCGTCGGCGCCAACGGTCCGGTGCTGTTCGCGACCGAGATCAACAAGCGCGAGGCCTATAATTGGAAGAAGGATTTCCTGCCGATCTCGACCATCTCGATGACGCCGCTGGTGCTCGAGGTGCATCCGTCGGTGCAGGCGACGACCCTCAAGGAATTCCTCGATCTCGCCAAGCGCGAGCCCGGCAAGCTGACCATGGCCTCGCCCGGCCCCGGCACCACCAACCATCTTCTCAGCGAGCTGATGCAGTCCAATCTCGGGCTGCAATGGGTCACCGCGCACTATCGCGGCAATGCGCCCGCGATCAACGATCTGCTCGGCGGCCAGGTGCAGTTCGCCTTCGACCAGCTCACGGTCAGCCTCCAGCACATCAAGGCCGGCCTGTTCCGCGCGCTGGCCGTGACCAGCCCGCACCGGCTGAAGTCGCTGCCTGATGTGCCGACCTTCGCCGAGCTCGGCTACAAGGATTTCGACGGCCAGACCTTCACCGGCCTGTTCGCGCCCGCAGGCACGCCGGCGCCCATTGTCGACAAGCTTAACGAGACGCTGGTCGCGATCCTGAAGGACCCCGCCATTGCCGAGAAGTTCGAGAAGCTCGGCGGCGAGGCCACGCCGATGACACCGGCTGAATTCAGGGCATATCTCGAACGCGAGGACGCCAAGTGGATTCCGGTGGTGCGCAAGGCCAACATCAGGGCGGATTGATCGATGCGGATCGATCCCGCCGAACTCGGTGCCGAGCGCATCTACCGCCTGATGACCGGCATCGTGGTGCCGCGCCCGATCGCGTGGGTCACGAGCCTGTCAGCCAAGGGCGTGCTCAACCTCGCCCCGTTCAGCGCCTTCACCTTCGTCTCGCAGAAGCCGCCGATGCTGGCCATCAGCGTCGGCCGCAAGGGCGCTGATTACAAGGACACCGCGCACAACATCCTCGATACCGAGGAGTACGTGATCCACATCGCCGATACGCCGCTGATGAATGCGGTGCACGACAGCTCTGTCGAGCATCCGCCTGAAATCAGCGAGGTCGAGCATCTCGGGCTCGAAACGCTGCCCTGCGATCTCGTCAAGGTGCGCCGGCTCGCCGCCGCACCCGTCGCGATGGAGTGCCGCTTCCGCCAGTGCCTCGAATTCGGCGACGCCAAGAGCCGGCTCATCGTCGGCGAGGTCGTGATGTTCCATTTGCGCGACGGCCTCGTCAATGACGGCAAGGTCGAGACGAAAGCGCTCGACCCGATCGCGCGCATCGGCGGCCCGCGTTACGCCCGCCTCGGCGAGATCGTGACGCTCAACACCGTCTTCCAGACTCCCAAATCGAAAGACTGAGCGCGCGGGCCTCTTCGCCGGCTGCCGCCCAAGATCATCGGAGGAAATACAATGCGACTGCTGAGCTATCTCCTGGACGGCGAGGCGCGCTATGGCGCGGCCGTGGACGGCGGCGTGGTCGATCTCACCAGGCGCATCGGCCGTGATTATTCAGACGTGAAGGCGCTGATCGCGGCCAACGCGCTCGCGGATGCGCAGGAAGCCGTCGCCGGGCAGAAGCCGGACCATGCGCTGGACCGGCTCGTCCTGCTGCCGCCGGTGCTGGCGCCGGAAAAGCTCTGGTGCATCGGCGTCAACTACGCCGAGCGCAACGCCGAATATAAAGACAGTTCGGACCTGCCCAAATATCCCAGCCTGTTCGTGCGCAGCATGTCCTCGATGACCGGCTCCGGCCAACCGATCGAGAAGCCCAAGGTTTCGGACCAGCTCGACTATGAAGGCGAGCTCGTCATCGTGATCGGGCAGGGCGGCCGCCACATCCCGCGGGAGAAGGCGTGGTCGCACATCTTCGGCATGACGCTGTGCAACGAAGGCACGATCCGCGACTGGCTGCGCCACGGCAAGTTCAACGTCACGCAAGGCAAGAATTTCGATCGCTCCGGCAGCATCGGCCCGTGGATCGTGACGGCCGACGAGCTCGACCCGCGTGGCCCGCACGACATCGTCACGCGCGTCAACGGCGAGGTGCGGCAGCAGGATACGACCGAGCGGCTGATGTTCCCGTTCGATGTCCTGATCGCCTATCTCTCCACCTTCGCGACCCTGAAGCCCGGCGACATGATCGTGACCGGCACGCCGACCGGGGCGGGCGCGCGCTTCGACCCGCCGCGCTGGCTGAAAGCCGGCGACGTGGTCGAGGTCGAGTCGAGCCGCATCGGCGTGCTCCGTAACACCGTGGCCGCGGAGCAATAGACCATGCTGGATGCTGCGACGATCGAACGCCTTGCCGCGCGCCTCGACGAAGCCGAGCGCACGAAATCGCTGATCCCGATGTTCACGAAGGAGTACCCCGACTTCAGCATCGAGGACGCCTATGCGGTGCAGCGCGCCTGGACCAGGCTCCAGCTCGGCCGCGGCCGTGTCATCAAGGGGCACAAGATCGGCCTGACCTCGAAGGCGATGCAGAACGCGGTCGGCATCAGCGAGCCCGATTACGGCGTGCTGTTCGCCGACATGTTCTATGCCGACGCGACGCCCGTTCCGTTCGACCGCTTTCACGCGCCGCGCATCGAGGTCGAGCTCGCCTTCGTGCTGAAAGCCCCGCTGCGCGGTCCCGACTGCACCATCTTCGACGTGCTCAACGCCACCGACTACGTCACGCCCGCGCTAGAAATCCTGGAGACGCGCATGCACCGCGTCGATCCGGAGACGGGCAAGGCGCGCAAAGTCATGGACACGATCTCGGACAACGCGGCCAATGCCGCGCTGGTGCTCGGCGGCCGGCCGATCCGCCCGATGGATGCGGACCTGCGCTGGATCGGCGCGCTGCTGTTCCGCAACGGCGAGGTCGAGGAAACCGGGCTTGCCGCCGGCGTGCTCAACCATCCCGCCAACGGCATCGCCTGGCTCGCCAACCGCCTCGCGCCGCATGACGAGCATCTGGCCGCCGGCGAGGTCGTGCTGGCGGGCTCGTTCACGCGCCCGGTCGACATCCGCCGCGGCGACACCTTCCACGCCGACTACGGTGCCTTCGGCTCGGTGTCGTGCCAGTTCGTCTGAAGCAACAACAAGCAGGGAGCGAACCATGACCGGTCAAACGCGGCGCAAGAGCATCCATATCGGCGGCTTCAAGCACGTCAATCCGATCCCGAACGCCTGCCGCATCGGAAATCTCGTGATGTCGGGCGTCATCCTCGGCCGCGACCCCGCGACCAATGCGATGCCCGAGAGCCTCGATGCGCAATGCGCCAACATGTTCGCGCATATGAAGGCGACGGTGGAGGCTGCCGGGGGCACGACTGACGACATCATCAAGATGACGGTGTGGCTGAAGGACCGCGGCAATCGCGGCCCCGTCAACGTCGAGTGGCTGAAGATGTTTCCGGACGAGCATTCGCGCCCCGCGCGCCACGCGCTGCCGATGGACAACATGGATGGCGGCGCGCTGGTGCAGTGCGATTTCACCGCCGTGATCGACTAAAGGAGTTTTCGCGCATGCCGACCTATCTGCCGTTCGATCCCAATCCGCGCCGGCCGAGCAAGGCACCGCCGCCCAAGACCGTCGACAGCCAGTTTCACGTGCTGGGTCCGATCGAGAAATATCCGGAGCGTCCCGGCGCGGCCTATCGGATGCCGACCGCGACCTGGGAAGCGGCACTGCGCATGCACAAGGCGCTCGGCATCGAGCGTGGCATCATCGTGCAGACCACCACCTACGGCGCCGACCACGCCGTCGTGCTCGACGGGCTCAAAGCCATGGGCCCGAACTATCGCGGCTGCGCCAACGCGCTGGTGTTTGCCGAAGCCAGCGATTCCTATCTCGCCACGCTGCACGACGCAGGCGTGCGCGGTGCGCGCTTCAGCTTCCGCCAGGAGCTCGGCGCCGTGCTGTCCGACGCCGATTTCGCCCGTGCCATCGCCCGCATCCGCGAGCTCGGCTGGTACGTCAAGATCCAGCCGGAGAAGGACGGCATCATGTCGAGCGTCGCCAAGTACGAAAACCTCGACGTCCCCGTGCTGATCGACCACATGGCGCGCCCCGATCCCGAAGCCGGCAAGGCCGATCCGAACCTGCGCAAGATGCTGGAGCTGCTGGCTAAGGGTAATTTCTGGGTCATGCTCTCGCTCGGCGAGAAGACCTCGAAGACCGGCGCGCCCTATGACGACGTCATCCCGATCGCGCGCGCCTATATCGAGGCCGCTGTCGACCGTTGTGTCTGGGCCAGCGACTGGCCGCATCCGGTCTCGGTCAAGCAGCCGCCGAACGATGCCGACCTGCTGGAACTGATGTACCGCTACGCGCCCGATCAGGCCGAGCTCGAGAAGATCCTGGTGCACAATCCCGCCAAGCTGTTCGGCTTTGCGGATTAGGCCATGAAAGAATTGGGCTGAGCTCCTCGCCAAGCGCACAGTGCGCTCCCTCTCCCGCTTGCGGGCTACTATGTTCACACATCTCTGTCGGAGCCTTCTGCCCGCCAATCCGGAAATGCGAGTCATTCGAGTCACTCGCTTCGGTTCCGTCGCATGTGAGTGCCCAATATCGGCCTTCAGCTAACTCATTGAAGAAGATTCTCTTTTCGAGATGTGTGAATCCGATAGCGCTTGCGGGAGAGGGTCGGGGTGAGGGCTCTCTCCTCTTGGGGACTGTCTCATTGCGGAGACACCCTCTCCCCAGCCCTCCCCCGCAAGCGGGGGAGGGAGCGCACCTCCTTCGCCGCAACGATTGTGCCTCACACCACCGGCTGCTTCGCCAGCCTCTCCCGCACCTCGGCTGCGATCTCGAACGAGCGCAGCCGCGCGGCGTGGTCGTAGATCTGCCCGGTCGTCATCAATTCGTCCGCGCCGGTCTCTGCAATCAGCGCCTTCAGCTTCGCTTCCACCATATCGGGCGTCCCCACCGCTGAGCAGGACAGCGACTGGGCGACGCCGGCCTTCTCTGCCGGCGACCACAGCGCGTCCATGTCGCCAGTCGGCGGCGGCAGCGGACCCGGCGTGCCGCGGCGCAGGTTGATGAACTGTTGCTGCAGCGAGGAAAACATCCTTCGCGCCTCCTCATCGCTGTCGGCCGCGAACACGTTGACGCCGACCATCGCATGGGGCTTGTCGAGCTGCGCAGAAGGCTCGAACCGGGCGCGGTATTCGCGCAGCGCCGGCAGCATCATCTGCGGCGCGAAATGCGAGGCGAAAGCGAACGGCAGCCCCAGCATCGCCGCGAGCTGCGCGCCGAAGGTGCTCGATCCCAAAATCCACAGCGGCACCTTGGTGCCCATGCCGGGCA
This sequence comes from Bradyrhizobium sp. FW305-F6, assembly GCF_058782905.1. Taxonomy (NCBI): domain Bacteria; kingdom Pseudomonadati; phylum Pseudomonadota; class Alphaproteobacteria; order Hyphomicrobiales; family Nitrobacteraceae; genus Bradyrhizobium; species Bradyrhizobium sp. FW305-F6. Next base: position 1,523,234 of record NZ_JBYSYD010000002.1, on the reverse strand, counting down.
CGGCGCGGATCGCCTGGTTCGGCTGCACGTCGCCGAGCAGAGCCTGCAATTCCAGGACGTCGTGCGGGAAGTTCTCGGAACTGGTGGCGAGGTCGCGCCGCAACGCCCGCGCGGTGAACTGGTCGGTGCCCGGCGCGCGGCCGAGCCCGAGATCGATCCGTCCCGGATAAAGTGATTCCAGCGTGCCGAACTGCTCGGCGATGACGAGCGGCGAATGGTTCGGCAGCATGATCCCGCCGGACCCGACCCGGATCGTCTTCGTCCCGCCCGCGATATGACCGATCACCACCGCCGTCGCCGCGCTGGCGATTCCCGTCATGTTGTGATGCTCGGCGAGCCAGAACCGTTTGTAGCCCCATGTCTCCGCATGCTGCGCGAGATCGAGCGAGTTGCGAAACGCCTCAGCCGCATCGCCGCCCTGGCGGATGGGTGCGAGGTCGAGGAGGGAGAAGGGGATCATGTGAGGGCATCCGAGAGGGGCGCACGGCGCGCGGTGCCTCACATATAGGATGTCAATGGCGGGAGCGCTGCACGACCCGCCGCGTAATCGGGATATTGGCGGCGCAGCGCACCGTCCGGGGTTGCTCGATTGGCACCACCACGGTCACAACACTGTTATTGCGGCCTCTGGCGCCCTTCCTTCCAATTGGGCGTTCCGCATGTGTTGTTGTAGTTTGCGGACGAACGGCATGGCCGCCAGGAGGAACCGAGATGAGCAGGGTCGAAATCAACCGCCGGAGCCTGCTCGCCGCTGGCGGCTCCGTCCTCGCAACCGGGGTCCTGGCATCGGGCGTGTCCGGATTGCTGGTGCCGGCGCGTGCGGCTGGCCTCGCGCCGACCGAAACGATGTCGGGCGGGGCGAACAATTACCGCAAGGGCGCGGCGGTCGTGGAGCGGATCGGCAAGGGCGGCTTCTGGATGAGCGGCACCGTCCGCCGCGCCGGCGACGGCGCTCCGCTCGCCGGGCAGCGCATCCAGATCTGGGCGCACACGGTTGAAGGGCAGGAGCACGAGCCGCACAGTCATGGCGCCACCCTCACCGACAAGGACGGCAAGTTCCGGCTCGAGATGCCGCAGATCATTCCCATCTTCGGCCAGCCGCACGGCCACCTCGCCTATGACAGCGGTGAGTTCAAGACCGTGTTCCTGCGGCCGGTGATGCGGAGCGCCAAGGAAACCAGTCTCGAAGCGCACTTCGTGCTTCAGCCGGCCTGACCGGACCTGCGAATGACGGGGTGGAGATCGGCGCGGGTGATCCTGATCTGGGTCGCCCTGGCTTTGGCCATTGGCGTGCCGGTCGCGCTTGCGGCGACGAGCGAGCAGCTCGCATGGCGCGGTCCGGTCTACATCCTCGCCGGTTTTGCCGGGATCGTCGCGCTCGGCCTCGTGCTGGTTCAGCCTTTGCTGGTCGGCGGCTACCTGCCGGGCCTGTCGGCCTATCGCGGCAGGCGTGTCCATCACTGGATCGGCGGCGCGCTGGTGGCGGCGGTGGTGATCCACGTCGCCGGCCTCTGGTTCACCAGCCCGCCCGACATGATCGACGCCCTGACTTACGCCTCGCCGACGCCGTTCACTCCCTACGGGGTGACGGCGATGTGGGCCCTCTTCATCGTCGCGCTGCTGGCTCTGCTGCGTCGGCGGTTGGGACTGCGCCTGCGAACCTGGCGCATCATTCACATGCCGTTGGCGATCGTCATCGTGGTCGGTAGCGTGGTCCATTGCCTCCTGATCGAGGGGACGATGGAGACAGTTTCGAAAGCCGTGCTGTGCGCAGCCGCCCTCGCGGCGACCGTGAAGGCCATGGTCGATCTGCAGGTTTGGCGAAAGCGAAGGACGCTGCGCGGGGAGAGTCCAGCGCAGCAGTAGCCTGGTGGCCACGAGCTGCTTGCCGCAGTCCGCGACGGCGCGTAATTTCGCATCATGACGGTCACGGCTCCCGATCTGAAAGCGTTCCTGCTCGCGACGCCGTTCTTCGGCGGTCTTTCGGAGGCGAGCCTCGACCTCTTGATCTCGATGCTGGTCGAGCGCGGCTTCGATGCCAACGCGACCGTCGTGGCCGAGGGCGAGCCGGGGCGCTCGATGTTCATCGTCAAGTCCGGCCGGCTCGCGGTGAGCAAACGGACCAAGGCAGGCGGCGTCATCCCGATTTCCGTTCTGCAGCCGGGGGACTTCTTCGGCGAGATGACGCTGATCGAAATGCAGAACCGTTCGGCCACGGTCGTCGCGGAGGCGCCGACGGTGCTGTACGAGCTGACGGCCCAAAAGCTCTATGCCTGCTACAAGGCCGACATCCACGCCTACGTGATCGTCCTGCAGAACATCAATCGCGAACTGTGCCGCCGGCTGCGCCGGGCAGACGATCGCTTCGCGAGACACGCGGCGGATAACGACAATTGATCGCGTATGATAGCCGCGCAATCGCATATGGGAGCGATCTCGCCTGTGGCATCCTTCGAGACGCCCGCCAATGGCGGGCGTCTCGAAGGACGAGGCGCGCGCTCAGTAGCGAAACCCATCATGTGCGTGGCTCGAAGGGAGCCGATGGGTTTCGCTTCTCTCTACTGATCCTACGGGCTAGTCGAGATCCCTCGACGGACCCTGGCGATCACGACTTGTCGTGCGCGTACTTCTCGAGGACCAGCCGGTTATACTCGTCCCTGACGGCTCTGCGGGACACACTCCCCTTCCGGTCCTTGGCGATTTTCAGAAGATCAGGATCGGTGGGTGCTTTTGATTTGCGCCGAAATCTCGCAAGGAAAGGGGTCGTCGGCTCCGACATCCTTCCAAACAGGCGGTCGAACCATCCCATTGTGTCCTCCCGGACATGTCGCGAGCGAAAAGACTATCACCAAGAAATGCGGGGTCAACGTGCCGTGTGAGCGCAATTTTCAAGAAGGCGCGGACCGCAAGCTGATGTCGGCCGCAACGCTACTGGCCTGTCGGGCAAAACACCCCCTCCGCGCGGCTCCCCTGTCAATCCCCGCCCGCGGAAATATTCCACTTTACCGAAATTCGGAATTGCGGTACCTGTCGCGCATCCCGGCCCAAGGAGAGGGGCGATCGTACGTCGCAACGAACGTGGGCGGGGGTGCGGTGGACGCGGCTGCGTCGGGCATGCGAGGCGGGACCAGGGCGAGATGAACCTCGTGAGGTCCAACAGCGTGCGGACGGACGGCGCCAACATCCGGCGAGGCCTCTTGGCAGAGCCGGAAGCTGCGTACGGCGAAAGCGCGTCGTCCTGACCGTCGTTGCTACGGTCAAGCCTTGCGGAGATGCGTCGGGGCCCAACCGGGTCTCGGAACATCGCCAATTCGCGAGGCGACGGAGGCCAGAACGAACTCGGCTCCGGGGAGAGCGCGCATAAGCCGTCAACCCATCGCGCAGGGAAGGTCGGGTGTTCTCCGGCCCACCTGTTGTCCGCCTGCGCATTTGCGTGTGCAAATACCTGAGCGCAGCGGATCGTGGGTGCCAGCCGGCACCCGGCCTTCCCTGCGCTCTCTTCACAGAAAGAGAGTCAAGGAAAACAGCAAAACCCGGACGCTTTGCGCCGCGGGAACGCTGTTTCATGTGTGAACACAGGAATGACCGCGCAGTCTCGCGACCCAAACCGACCGAGCTTTCTCGCCTTCCCGATGTCGCCCTTATCAGCGGCGTGCGGCGATCGCCGTCAGCTCCAGCTTGACGCCCGGGCCGAGATCCGCAACGCCAATCGCGGCACGCGCCGGCAGATTGTCTGCGGTGAAGGTGCGCTTCCACACCTGGTTGAACGCGGGCTTGTCGGCGAGATCGGCCATGAAGATGGTCACCTGCAGAACGCAAGAGAGATCGGAGCCGGCTCCCTCGAGCAGGGTCTTCAATTGGCGCAGCACATCCTCGGCCTGCCCGGCCATGTCGAGCCCGGTATTCTCAGGGACGATGCCGCCAAGATAGAGCACGCCATGATGCTCGACGATCTCGTGGAGCAGTCCTTCATAGGGCAGGGAACGTGTGATCACGATCGCATCCGTGGATGTTGCGGGCTCGCTGCCGGGTGGAGGGCTCGCTACATTAGGGGAGGGCTGGTGCTGCCAGACAGGATTGAACTGTCGACCTCTCCATTACCAATGGAGTGCTCTACCACTGAGCTACGGCAGCATGTGCTGGTGAAGAATCGGGCGCCCGAGGGCGTACCAAGCGGGCCGATATCTGCCACAAGCCCCCCTCCGGTGCAAGCTTGCAAGCCGTGTCAAAACCAGAAATTTGGGTCGATATCGGGGCCAAAATGCCGGTTTTCGCGCGTACCGAGTTTCTGCGGATTCGGGGGCCAGTATCCCCGGCCAGCTGGCCAGTTGTGCGCGACGCCCGACTTGCGCGATTTCGCGTTTCGCACGATCGCGTCGCGTCCCCCTCTTGAGCTGCCACAGTTCGATGGCATTCTGCTGCCGATTGCCGTGATGGAGCCGGGATGGCTGACGAGACCGACAAGAGTGCGAGGCCAGCGAAGGCGTCCCGGGACGACCGCCTGAAATCGGCGCTGCGCGAGAACCTGAAGCGGCGGAAGGTGCAGGCGCGGGAACGCGCCGCGATCACCGACCCCTCGCAGAACGACGATGGTTCCCTAAATGAGGGGGCCGCCGGCAAGACCTCTGGTTGAGGGACGGCGGCCAGGAATTTGGAGTGCATGCAGTGGCAATCGGGCAGGACGAAACGCAACGAACAGACCGTGACGCACAGATGCTGCGGTTCACCCGACCCGAACAGACCTTTCCGGCGCTGACCCCCGCCGAGATCGAGCGGATCAGGCACTTCGGCGAAATCCGCACCTTTCGGGATGGCGAGCTGCTGTTCGAGACCGGCAAGCCCGGGCCCGGCATGTTCGTCGTGCTGAAGGGGCACGTCGCCATCACCCAGCGCGACGGGCTTGGTCACGTCACCCCGGTGATCGACCAGGGGCCGGGGCAATTCCTGGCCGAACTCAGCCAGCTCTCCGGCCGGCCGGCGCTGGTCGACGGGCGCGCCGAGGGCGATGTCGAGACGCTGCTGCTGCCGCCGGACCGGCTGCGCGCGCTGCTGGTTGCCGAGGCCGAGCTCGGCGAGCGCATCATGAGGGCGCTGATCCTGCGCCGGGTCAATCTGATCCAGGACGGCGCCGGCGGCCCCGTGCTGATCGGACCGTCGAACTCCGCCGGCGTGGTGCGCTTGCAGGGGTTCCTCACCCGCAACGGACAGCCGTACCATCTGCTCGATCCCGATCGCGAGCGCGACGGGGCCGAATTGATCGCGCGCTATTCGCCGAAGCCCGAAGACTGGCCGCTGGTCGTCACCACCGACGGGTCGGTGCTGCGCAATCCGAACGAGACCGAGCTGGCACGCGCCATCGGCATGATCGGCGGCACCAAGGATGGGCGCATTTACGACGTCGCCGTCGTCGGCTGTGGTCCCGCCGGGCTCGCGACCGCGGTGTATGCGGCGTCCGAAGGGCTTTCCGTCGCCGTGCTCGACACCCGCGCTTTCGGCGGCCAGGCCGGCGCCAGCGCGCGCATCGAGAACTATCTGGGCTTCCCAACCGGCATTTCCGGCCAGGCGCTCACCGCGCGCGCCTTCACCCAGGCGCAGAAATTCGGTGCCGACATCATGATTCCGGTGACGGTGAAGGCGCTCGACTGCACGCGCAAGGACGGCGCGTTTTCGGTGGCGCTCGATGGCTGCGATGCCCTGCGCTCGCGCGCAGTGGTGGTCGCGAGCGGCGCGCGCTATCGGCGGCCTGATATCGCCAACCTCGACAAGTTCGAGGGACGCGGCGTCTGGTACTGGGCTTCGCCCGTCGAGGCGCGGCTCTGCGCCGGCGAGGAAGTCGCGCTGGTCGGTGCCGGCAATTCGGCAGGGCAGGCGGCCGTGTTCCTGTCGGGGCACGCGAAGCGCGTGCTGATGATCATCCGCGGCGGCGGCTTGGGCGCCAGCATGTCGCGCTATCTCATCGAGCGCATCGAAGCGACGCCGAACATCGAATTGATGTTCAACACCGAGATCACGGCGCTCGAAGGCGACGAGGCTTCGCTGCTGCGCCGTATCCACTGGAAGAGCCGGCTGTCGGACGATGTGGATTGCGCCGACATCCGCAATCTCTTTCTGTTCGTGGGCGCCGATCCCGCCACCTCCTGGCTCGACGGTTGCGGCGTCACGCTCGATCGCGGCGGCTTCGTCGTGACGGGCGCGCAGTCCGAGCAGAACCAGGGCAAGCTGGTGGCGCCGCTGGAAACCTCCGTGCCCGGCGTCTACGCCGTCGGCGACGTCCGCTCCGGCTCGGTCAAGCGCGTCGGGGGCGCCATCGGCGAGGGCGCGCAGGTGGTGGCCGCCCTGCACGGCTACCTCGGCGACGCCGCAAAACCGGCGCTTTAGTCAAGGACAAGACAAGAGAAAGGCAAGTCGAATGGGACTTGCCATTGCGCCATATCCTGCAGACTATCCCCTCATCCTGAGGAGCGCGCCTTGGCGCGTGCCTCGAAGGATAAAGGCCCGGACCGACGACCCGGGCCTTCATGGTTCGCGCGGCGATGCGCAAGCGTCGTCCGCAGGGGCGCTCACGCGCCTCCTCACCATGAGGATCCAAACACAACAAATTTTCACGGGAGGACCAAATGGCCGAAATCGTCGTGCTCTACAAGACACCCAAGGACGCTGCCGCATTCGACAAGCACTATGCCGAGACGCACATTCCGCTCGCGAAGAAACTTCCCGGCTTGAAGAACTACGCCGTCAGCAAGGGGCCGGTCGCATCTCCCGCAGGTCCTTCCGGCATCCACCTCGTCGCCATTCTCACCTTCGACAGCGTGGCGGACATTCAGGCCGCCTTTGGCAGCGAGGAAGGCAAGGCGACCGGCGCGGACGTGCCGAAATTCGCCAGCGGCGGCGCCGACATCCTGATCTTCGACACCAAGAACGTGTGAGGTTCGATTCAACTTTCGTCGAAAACCTGCCGTCGTTTGTGACAGCGGTGCAAAAGATTCAGCCATGCGCGTTGTCGATTTGCACGATGGCGCATGGCTTTGCTCGTGCATGTGACGACAACGCATGTGGCAATCCGATGAGGACCGTAATACCATCCTTCGCATCTGATGGAGAGACGAGGAGAAATGTCGTGGTCCTTGGATTGAGCCTGCCTGCTCTTACGCTGATCCATGTCATCATCAGCCTGATTGCCATCGTTGCCGGCCTCGTCGTGATGTTTGGCCTGCTCGGCTCGAAGCCCATGCCCGGCCTCACTGCGATCTTCCTGCTGTTCACCATTCTCACCAGCGCCACCGGCTTCCTGTTTCCATTCAAGGAGCTGCTGCCCTCGCACATCATCGGCATCATCTCGCTGGTGCTGCTCGCGGTCGCCTGCCTTGCGCTCTATGGCATGAAGCTCAAAGGCGTCTGGCGCCCGGTCTACATCGTGACCGCGATGATCTCGCTGTATTTCAACGTCTTCGTGCTGGTGATCCAGTCGTTCCTGAAAGTGCCGGCGCTCGCCGCGCTCGCGCCCGCCGTGCCGCCGGCGCCGCCGTCGGGCCCGGTGTTCGCGGTCGTGCAGGGCGTCGTGCTGGTGTTCTTCGTCGTGCTCACCATCGGCGCCTGGCGCAGGTACAAGCCCATGGCGTTTGCCTGATCGGCACCCCCTCGTCATTCCGGGGCAGCCCGGAATCTCGATTTAGCAATCCCCAGATTCCGGGTCCGCGCCAACGCGCGCCCCGGAATGACTCGAACTTGAAGAGGAGCCCCCCAATGCCCACCATCACCACCAAAGACGGCGTCGATATCTTCTACAAAGACTGGGGCGCCGGCCAGCCGATCGTTTTCAGCCATGGCTGGCCGCTGTCGGCGGACGACTGGGACGCGCAGATGTTGTTCTTCGTCACGCGCGGCTACCGCGTCATCGCCCATGACCGCCGCGGCCACGGCCGCTCGGCGCAGGTCGCCGACGGCCACGACATGGATCATTACGCCGACGATCTCGCCGCGCTCACCGCGCATCTCGACCTCAAGAACGCGATTCATGTCGGCCATTCCACCGGTGGCGGCGAGGTCGTGCACTACATCGCCCGTCACGGCGAGAGCCGGGTCGCCAAGGCCGCGATCCTTTCGGCGGTGCCGCCGCTGATGGTGCAGACCGCGGCCAATCCCGGCGGCTTGCCGAAGAGCGTGTTCGACGATCTCCAGAAGCAGCTTGCGGCCAGCCGCACGCAGTTCTATCGCGACCTCCCCGCCGGCCCGTTCTACGGCTACAACCGCCCCGGCGCGACGCCGTCGGAAGCGGTGATCCAGAACTGGTGGCGCCAGGGCATGATGGGCGGTGCGAAAGCGCATTACGACGGCATCGTCGCGTTCTCGCAAACCGATTTCACCGAGGATCTCAAGAAGATCAACGTGCCCGTGCTGGTGATGCACGGCGACGACGACCAGATCGTGCCTTACGCCGATTCCGCCCCGCTCTCGGCCAAGCTGCTCAAGAAAGGCGTCCTGAAGACCTACAAGGGTTTTCCGCACGGCATGCCGACCACGCACGCCGAGACCATCAATGCCGATCTCCTGGCGTTCTTCAAGGAGTGAGCGCTTCAGGCCTGAACCTCCCTTGTTGTGGGAAAGGGTCGCTCGCAGCGTAGCGGCAAGATGGGCCAGGGCTTAACTTGGTGGAAATTTCGGGGCTCGCGCGCGTTGAGTCCCGTCCCCACCAGGAGAAGCGCCGGCGATGTCGCCCCAGCTCAAACTGATCGCGCTCGATGCCGACGATCTCGCCGTGATCTCGACCCATGTCCAGGACGCCCGAGTCGTGGCGTCGGACATCATCTGGCGGCAGAGCGAGAAGCGGCTCGTGGTCGGCATGAGCCGGCTGGACTGGGAGCAGACATTGGAGGGCGAGGCAGAGCCACGGCGGCTGGTCGCCGCGCTTCGTTTCGACCGTGTGCTCGCCTGCAAGGCGCGCAACATCGATCTTGATGCGCCGGACAAGGTGCTGGACCTCGTCGGCATTGAGTTTCACCCCCAGGAAGGGCGCCACGAGGAGCCCGGCGGCAGCGCCCTGCTTTTGTTCGCCCAGGGCGGTGCCATCCGCCTGGATGTGGAGTGCCTGGAGTGCGAGCTGACCGACCTCGGGGCCGACGCGCTGGGAACGGGACTTGAGGCGGAGGGGTGAAGTGGCCGGTATGCCGATCCAAATCCGGCCTGGCCGTCGCTGGACCGGCACCTTCCGAGGGTTGACGCCGCTTCCCCGCCGCGCCATTGAGCAGGGGACCGGGTGCGCCGATCCGCCCCTCAAGACCAGCCGGAAGCCAAGCGAAACATGCCCGTTCGCCTCGACCGCAGCAGCGCCGATTTCGACCAGCGATTCGCCGCCTTCCTCGCAGCCAAGCGCGAGGCTTCGGCCGACGTCGAGGCGGCCGCACGCGCGATCGTCGATGACGTCGCCAGGCGCGGCGATGCCGCCCTGCTCGAGGCGACGGCCAAGTTCGACCGGCTGACGTTGAGCGCATCCTCCTTGCGCGTCACCGCCGCCGAGATCGAAGCTGCGGTCAAGGCCTGCGAGCCTGCGACGCTCGATGCGCTCGCGTTCGCGCGCGACCGGATCGAGACCTATCACCGCCGCCAGCTGCCGAAGGACGAGCGCTTCACCGACCCGCTCGGCGTCGAGCTCGGCTGGCGCTACACCGCGATCGAATCCGCCGGCCTCTATGTGCCCGGCGGCACGGCCGCCTATCCATCCTCGGTGCTGATGAACGCCGTGCCGGCAAGAGTCGCCGGCGTGTCGCGGCTCGTGATGGTGGTCCCCTCGCCGGACGGCAAGCTCAATCCGCTGGTGCTGGCCGCCGCGCATCTCGGTGGCGTCACCGAGATCTACCGGGTCGGCGGCGCGCAGGCGATCGCCGCGCTGGCGCACGGCACCGCGACGATCGCGCCGGTCGCCAAGATCGTCGGGCCTGGCAACGCCTATGTCGCCGCGGCGAAGAGGCTGGTGTTCGGCAAGGTCGGGATCGACATGATCGCCGGCCCCTCCGAGGTGCTCGTCATCGCCGACGACACCGGCAACGCCGACTGGATCGCCGCCGACCTCTTGGCGCAGGCCGAGCACGATTCCAGCGCGCAGTCGATCCTGATCACGGACTCGGCGCGCCTTGCCGCCGACGTCGAGAAGGCGGTCGAAGCGCAGCTGAAGACGCTGCCGCGCGCGGCGATCGCAGGCAGCTCCTGGGCCGATTTCGGCGCCATTATCATGGTGAAAAACCTCGACGAGGCGATCCCGCTGGCGGATTCCATCGCGGCCGAGCATCTCGAGATCATGACCGGCGATCCCGACGCACTCGCCGCGAAGATACGCAATGCCGGCGCGGTTTTCCTTGGCCCTCATACGCCCGAGGCGATCGGCGATTATGTCGGCGGCTCCAACCACGTGCTGCCGACGGCGCGCTCGGCGCGGTTCTCCTCAGGCCTGTCGGTGCACGACTTCATCAAGCGTACCTCGATCCTGAAATGCGGCCCCGAGCAATTGCGTGCGCTGGGACCTGCCGCGATGACGCTCGGCAAGGCGGAGGGGCTGGACGCCCATTCGCGCTCGATTGGATTGCGCCTCAACCTGTCATGACAAAGCCGCCCGCTCAGGACGACACGGCCAACCGCATCGTCGGCATCACGCTCGACGAGGAATCGATCGGCCGTTCCGGTCCCGATATCGAGCACGAGCGGGCGATCGCGATCTACGATCTGATCGAGCAAAACCTGTTCGCGCCCGAGGGCGCGGAGGGGAAGGGCCCGTTCACGCTGCATATCGGCATCACCGGCAACCGGCTGATGTTCGACATCCGCCGCGAGGACGGCACGCCGGTCGTCGCGCATCTGCTGTCGCTGACGCCGTTCCGGCGGATCGTGAAGGACTATTTCATGATCTGCGACAGCTATTACCAGGCGATCCGCACCGCGACGCCGGACAAGATCGAGGCCATCGACATGGGCCGCCGCGGCATCCACGACGAGGGATCGCGCACGCTGCAGGAGCGGCTGAAGGGCAAGGTGCGGGTCGATTTCGAGACCTCGCGCCGGCTGTTCACGCTCATCACCGTCCTGCATTGGAAGGGTTAGGGCATGGCCCGGAAAAGTGTGCAGCGGTTTTCCGACAAGGCCATGCCCTCTATCAAAAGAGGCTGAGCGCGATGGCGGGTCCGCCACGCGCACGCGATCCACAATCGGTGCTGTTCGCCTGTGCGATGAACAGCGTGCGCTCGCCGATGGCCGAGAGCCTGTTGCTGCACATGTTTCCGCAGGGCCTCTACGTGAAGTCGGCCGGCAACAGGAAGGGCGAGCTCGATCCGTTCGCAGTCGCCGTGATGGCCGAGCTCGGCCAGGACATCTCGGGCCACAAGCCGCAGACCTTCGAGGAGCTGGAGGACTGGGAGGGACTGAACTTCGACCTCATCATCACGCTCTCGCCCGAGGCGCATCACAAGGCTCTGGAGCTGACCCGCACGCTCGCCGCCGACGTCGAATATTGGCCGACGCAGGATCCCACCACCATCGAAGGCAGCCGCGACCAGAAGCTCGCCGCTTACCGCGAGGTCTGCGACCAGCTGTTGATGCGCATCCGCCGTCGGTTCGCCAAGACGGGCGCGGCGAGCGGGTAGCATGCGGCGCCCGTTACACCGGCGTCACAGGATGCAGGCACTTCCATGCCGAAGCCTCGAATCACCAAACCTCGGGTTCCCGGGTTGTGAAATCAGCCCCCTTCCGATAGGTTCCGCGCGCAATTCACCCCTGCTGCCATCCCCCAAATCACCTGATGCTCGGCCGCCCCAAATTCGTACTTGCCTCCGGTTCGCCGCGGCGCCTTTCGCTGCTCAACCAGGCCGGCATCGAGCCGGATGCGCTCCGGCCGGCCGACGTCGACGAGACGCCGCGACGGGGCGAGCTGCCGCGCGCCTGCGCCAACCGCCTCGCGCGGGCCAAGGCGGATGCCGCGCTCAAATCGGTGCAGCTCGACGACGAGCTGCGCGGCGCCTTCATCCTCGCTGCCGACACGGTGGTGGCGGTGGGCCGCCGCATCCTGCCCAAGGCCAACCTCGTGGACGAGGCCGCGCAGTGCCTGCGGTTGCTGTCGGGCCGCAACCACCGCGTCTACACCGCGATCTGCCTGGTCACGCCGCGCGAGGCCTTCCGCCAGCGCCTGGTCGAGACCCGCGTCCGCTTCAAGCGCCTCTCGGAGGACGACATCCAGGCCTATATCGGCTCCGGCGAATGGCGCGGCAAAGCCGGGGGCTACGCCGTGCAGGGCATCGCCGGCTCGTTCGTGGTGAAGATGGTGGGCTCCTACACCAACGTCGTCGGCCTGCCGCTCTACGAGACCACGACGCTGCTCGGCGGCGAGGGCTTCCCGATCCGCTTCGGCTGGCTCAACACCACCACCGTGTGAGCCGAAGGCCGCGGCCCGAACAAAACCGCGAAAACAACCCCATGCATAGTAGAAGCGGCCCCACCGGCTCCCTACGCCGCCGCTCCGGGAACCCGTTAGCCGACAGGCGCTTGAAGCCGTTCACCCCGTGTAAGCTGCCGACCTCATGAATGACCAAGTCGAAAAGTCCGCCGGCCCGCCGAAGGCATGCCCGATTTGCGGCAAGCCGCAGTCGGAAAAGACCCGCCCGTTCTGCTCGTCCCGCTGCCGCGACGTCGACCTGAACCGCTGGCTGAAGGGCTCCTACGTCATCCCCGGCCGCGACGACGACACCGACGACGTAGAATAGACAAATAATTCCAATCGTTTGCAGGCCAAATCGGCCAGTCGCACCCGGGCCACCCCACCTTGTGCACAGCCGGGCCGCGCCCGGCGAAGCCTCTTGGCGAAGCCGGGTGGACAGGCCGCCCCGAGCCCACTATAAACCGCCCGCTCGATGGGCTTTGGCCCCTCTGTTGGAGCACGCCCAGGTAGCTCAGTTGGTAGAGCATGCGACTGAAAATCGCAGTGTCGGTGGTTCGATTCCGCCCCTGGGCACCATTTAATTTCGGTGCTTCCGTAACCCAAAGACCCCCCGAGCGAGAGCTCGTCCCGGCGTAGCCCGAAGGGCGAAGCCGGATGGTTCGATTCCGCCCTTGGGTCCCCTCTCTCTCGTTGGCCAGTTCGATCGGCCGGCTCGGCCGCTTGCCCGAGAATCGAAGGTAGCGGCCGAGCGCGGCGAGGGCAGGCAAATTATAGTGATGGGTCGCAGCCTTGGCTTCAGCTCGAGCGGCCGCAAAATCACAGTTGAGTGCACTGTCACCGTAACCTTGAAATGCATGCCGCTGTGCACGCCGGAAATCTGCAGCCATTTTTGCGATTACACCTCGATAATTCGAAGCGGGGGAGGATCGGTTCTAAATTGTACGATCGCAATTTCCGCCATTTGCAATCGGCACGCTTTTACCAATCTATGCATACCGTCAAAGATGTCGCCGTTCGAAGAAAGTATGAGGGGGGTCCTGACGTCTGCGGCATCAATACGACACATATGATCGATAAAAGATTTCAAGTTAGCATCGTCGTACGATGCGAAGAAGTTCATTGTTTGGAGGTCAAATTCCTCAATGTTGCGATGGCTGATAGGAAGATTGGCCGCTGCAACTCTCAGGGTTTCAACGTCCCAAACTGAGACTAGATTGCCGTTTTTTTTTGCGCACAAATGCACATCCATCTTTGCTCCCTTACAGCAAGTTTGCGCGCGCGAAATCGTCTGAGACCACTGCGTGAATATATCGAATGAGGCTCAAAAGTGTCTCGCAGTGGATACTCTCATTCTTGAATTGCGTGTGACGGCCATATCGATGAGGTAAATACCCTCCTCCGCAAGTTTCATAAGCTTCACAATCCTTGCAGGTCTGAGGCAAATCATTCTGGTTGAGCAGACCGAGCCGGAAAACCTCAGTGTTGCGGAGGTCGTCTATTGTATTGCTCAAAACATTAAGCCCCTGATTAGTGAAACCATTCGCGCAGGTGCGGAGCACGTCTAGGGGTTCTAATCCCCCATCCGTTTCGATCACAATTTCTGAAACTGGATGAACGCCAAGGGCATCTATGCCCGGCGGTTGACCAAGCAGGCCTTTGATGATGGCTTCGAAAAATCTCACTCGAACACCGGGGTCGTTCTGACGATACCAATGATCGAATAGCCGGGTATAAAAGTCAGTCAGTTGTTGAGCATTCCACGGCGGGGGAGCGTCGTGATTGTAATCTGGCAGCAGAAAATCAAACCTACTTACACCTAGTTGTCGTAAATGATCGAAAATTTCGACTGACGAATAGGCTGGGTTTGCCACTGCGAGAATTCCCCACTTTCCCGCTAAATCACGCCGACCCGCGCAACGTTTAATTCCGCCTTCGGCTCGCTCATAGGTCCCTCTACCCTTATGATCGACGCGGAATTTATCGTTGATGTGCGCTGGGCCATCAATGCTGATCCCGAAGCCGACTTCATGCTCAATGAGGAAATCTATCCACTCATCCGTGAGCAAAAGCCCATTCGTCTGCAACGCAAAATCGACATTCACGAGGTCCCCGAACGTTTCTTTGGCCATAGCAAAAAACCAGAGATACCAGGACCGCTTCACCAAAAGAGGTTCGCCGCCATGCAGCGTAATTACGACTTCAGAAATGTTGTGCGCTAGGCAGTATTCGTAAATTCGATGTATTGCGGCTTCTGCAACCGCCCTTGACATTGTAGGAGGTCGATTTTCGAATGATCGGTCTCCCATATTGTACATGTAACAATATGAGCAATTGATATTGCAAAAGTTCGCAACCTTGAAAATAAACAAGCGCGAGGTGTAGTCGATGTGGCTTGACCAGTCCCTCGCGCCTGCGTTCGGCATATCAAACCTTGACGTGCAAGCTGAACAGGGATGGTTTGATTTTTCCTGCTTCAATGTCCGCAAGTATCTTACTGATTTCCGCAATCTTCTCTTTAGTTAGTTCTTGGGTGTTAGCGATTTTCAGAGACTTTTTGTTGTCGGCCATTTATGCCTCCCGTTTTGCGCGAGTATGGTAATCTGCTTTAAAAAGATGTATATTGTCAATGCAGCAATCTGGAGGCGAATGAGCGGGATGTCAGCGTTCGTGGCGCATCGCGGGCACATCTGTTGCCCGGCAAATTATCTTTAACTTGCAGCGCAAAATCGCCATTGTAGCAGTGGGCTAGGCGGTGAAATTGGTGGAAATTTTGGAGACGATTTGGCCCCCGCCAGTTTTGATCTCGCGATAGTGTGCTGGTGGGACAACGGCCCAAAAATGCTATGAAGATCAATGTGACGAGCAGGTGTCCGACTTTATGCTACGTGTCAGAAATTAATAAGTTTTCGTTGCCCGCCCCTGGGCACCACGGCTCTCACAACCGAGCTGCGTAGCCAAGCCGCCGGTGGAACGCAGGCCGGTGTGCAGCTCAGGTTTCGGCCCGGATGTCCGCGGCGCGGTTCTTCAGCTATTTCCGATCACCGCATCCTGACCCGGCCGACGCATCCAGACCGCGGTGTCATGGAAGGCGCTGCCGCCGTTTGGCGGGACCGGATCGTCGCCAATCAGCTGGTTGACGCCAAGGCCTCCCGAGAAATCCGCATTCGGCCAGATTCCCTCGACGATCACGACGCCGGGACGAGCGCTTTGGTCGATCTTCGCCGGCAGTTCGAGCCGGCCGCGGCGATTGCCGATCTGCACGATGTCGGCATCGGCCACGCCTTGGCGCGCGGCGTCTTCGGGATGGATGATCACGTGAGGCGCGCCTTCGCGCTTCCGTGAGCTCTCGATTTCCGTGAAGGTGGTGTTGAGGAAGGTCCGCGCCGGCGGAGCAACGAGACGGAACGGGTGCTCGCTGTCGGCAACTTCATAGTTCTCCATGAAGTCGGGCAAGGGTCGCATGCCGTGACCGTACGGGCCGATCCCGGCCCAATCCGGCTTGAAATGGAATTTGCCGTCCGCGGTCGCGAAACGATGGGTGAAATGAGCGTCGTCGAACGGTTCGGCGCATTCCACCCAGCCGGTGCCGAAGGCCTCCGCCGCCGTTCCCCGTCCCGACGCAGTGAGCGTCTTGTCGATCAGCTCGAACGCGCTCATGCGAAAGCTCGGATGATCGGATCCCAGCCGCCGCGCGATGCCACAGACCACCTCGTGATTGGTCCAGCTCTCGCGATAGCGGTCGAGAACGCGGGGGCCCGCGGTGATGTAGGTGTGCCCGAGGCCGTAGTAGATGTCGTCCGCTTCGAGAAACATCGCCGCAGGCAGCAGGATATCGGCATAGCGCGCCGTCGGCGTCATGAACTGCTCGTGCACGCAAAGGAACAGGTCTTCCCGGCCGAGCCCCTGGGCCACCTTGCGGCTATCCGGGGCCACATTGGCCGAGTTGGCATTCTGCATGATCATCGCGGCGACCGGCGGCCCGCCCTTGAGGGCGACCGGGTCGCCGGTCAGGATGGCGCCGATGCGCGATTGGTCGAGAATGCGCGTGTCGGGATCGCGCATGTCGAGACCATGCGCCAACGTCGTGTCGAGGCGCCAATTGTCGAGCGCGAGAAAGAACGCGCCGCCGCCCTTGTGCTGCCAGGCACCCGTGATCGCCGGCAGGCAGGACACCGCGTGCATGCTGGCGGCGCCGTTGCGCGAGCGGGTGAAGCCGAAGCCGAGGCGCAGGAAGCTGCGCTTGGTCTGTCCGTAAAGCCGTGCGATCTCGACGATCTGCGCGACGTCGACGCCCGTCACCTGCGCCGCCCGCTCCGGCGGCCAGCTCTCGATGTGACGCCTCACGTCCTCGTCGAAATCTGTCAGCCCCGCGAGATAGGCCTCATCAGCAAATCCTTCCTTCAAGAGGACGTGCATCATGCCGAGCGCGAGGGCGGCATCGGTGCCGGGGCGGACGATGACGGCGATATCCGCCGCAGCGATGGTCGGCGTCCGATAGACGTCCACCACGATCAGCTTCGCACCGCGCTTGCGTGCGCGCGCGATGTGAGTCATCGCATTGACCTGGGTGGAGACGGGATTGCCGCCCCACATCAGGATCAGATCGGCATCGACCATCTCGCGCGGGTCGCAGCCGCGCAATTCGCCGATGCCGGCCTTCCAGCCCGACTCCGCCGGCGTCACGCAGATGGTGGTCTGCTGACGCGAATAGCGGAAGGCGTGCCGCAGCCGGTCGAGCCCCCAGCGCTGGATGACGCCCATATTGCCACCCGAATGATAGGGCCAGACGGATTCGGATCCATGGCTCTGTGTCGCGCGGGTGAACCGGTCCGCAATCTCGTCGAGCGCGTCATCCCAGCTGATCGGCGCAAAATCACCCGATCCCTTGGCGCCCACGCGCCGCATCGGCTGCGCCAGCCGGTCGGGATGATGCACGCGGTCGGCATAGCGCGACACCTTGGTGCAGCAGACGGCCGACGTATAGCTGTTCTCGGCGCTGCCGCGGACGCGTCCGATGCGGGTCGGGGACAAGCGCTCCACTTCCAGCGCGCAGGCGCTCGGACAGTCGTGCGGGCAAGCCGTCTTGACGAAATTGCTGCTCGGCATGCGCGCCTCAATCGTTGCGGAATTCGGAGGACCAATGCAGCAGTCGTCGCTCGATCGCGCTGATCAGATATACGAGACCCACGCCGACCAGGCTCAGGATGACGATCGAGGCGAACATGTCGGTCGCATTGAGCGTCGCCAGCGCCGTCGTCAGGAGATAGCCGACGCCGGTCGTCGAACCCACGAACTCGGCAAGCACCACGCCGATCAGCGCAAAGCTGATCGCGTTGGGCAGCGCTGCGAAGGTCCATGCCGCAGCCGTCGGAATGCGCACGCGCCACAGGATCTGCGACCGCCGGCCGCCGAGCGTCCGGCAGAAATTCACCAGTTCCTGCTCGACGCTGTTCGCGCCCTTGTAGGTGTTGAAGAAGACGAGGAAGAACACCATGAACCACGCGGTCACGACCTTCGAGGCAAGACCGAGGCCAAACAGCATCGTGATCAACGGCACGAAGGCGATGCGCGGCATCGAGTTCATCGAGACGATGAAGGGGTTGAGCACCTTGGCCCAGAACCGGCTCTGGGCGAGCATCACGCCGACGGCGAAGCCGGACGCCGTGCCGACCAGCAGACCCAAGCCGGTGGCATAGAGCGTCGACGCCAGATGGGGCCAGATGGCGTTCTTGCCCGGCTGCATCCACTGCCAGATGCGTGCGCCGATCAGCGAAGGTCGGCTGATGAAGAACGGGTCAAAGATCGTATTCTGCTGGAACCAGGTGATGCGCGTCAGCGCTTCCCACAATCCGAGCGCTACCGCCAGGATCAGCACTTGCGTGAGCGTGATCCGCAAGCCGCCGGCCGAACGCCGCCGCGGCTGCGTCCTGGACGCGCGGCCTGCGGAAATCTCCGGGCCGGCGATCTGCACCTGGTCGCTGCTCATGCTGCCGCCCTGAACTGGTTGCCGAGCACCTTCCAGACGCGCTGGATGTGAGCGGTGAATTGGCTCGATTGCCGCAGCTCGAAGACGTCGCGCGGATAGGGAATGTCGATCACTTCTTCGAGCAGGATGTGGCTGGGGGGCGACGACAGAACGATGACGCGGCTGGCGAGCGTGACCGCCTCGTCGAGATCGTGCGTGATCATGACGATGGTCTGGCCGAGCTCGCGCCAGATCTCGAGCAGCTCGCTGTGCAGATGTGTCTTCGTATGGGTATCGAGGGCGCCGAACGGTTCGTCGAGCAACAGGATCTTCGGATCTACCGCCAGACTCATGCACAGCGCGACCCGGCGGCGCATGCCGCCGGACAGCTGATGCGGATAAGCGTCCGCAAAGTTGCTGAGATGCGCGAGCCGCAGCAGCCGGTCGATCTTCTTGTCGGTGTCTTTCCTGGCCGCGCCGGCGAATTTGAGGCCGAGGCCGACATTCTGCCGGACCGTGTACCAGGGCAGCACCGTGTCCTTCTGGAAGATGTAGCCGAGCGAAGCCGGCACGTCGCGATCGACGCGCGCGCCGTCGACATGGATCTCGCCTGCGGTCGGCGGCATGAAGCCCGCGATCATGTTGAGGATCGTGCTCTTGCCGCAACCGGACGGTCCGACGATGCAGACGAACTCTCCCTTCTCGATGGTCAGGGAGACGTCGCCTACGGCCTTCACGATCTCGCCGCTCTTGCTCTCGAACGACTTGCCGACGTGACGAAGCTCGATCATCGCGCTCATGCCGCGCGCGCCTTGCGCACGAACTCCATGTTGATCGCCGACTTGTAAGGAATCTTCGCCATCTGGTCGGGCGTGAACTGACGATCCTTGATGATGTCGGAGAGAAGCGCGTAGCTGGCCTCGGAAATGATGTTGTCCGGCGAGAAGACGTTCTGCTTGTAGAAGGTCAGGCCGCTCTTCACGGTCTCCTTCGGCAGCGAGTTCATGTAGTCTTCGTGCAGCAGCTCGGCGAGCTCCTCGGGCGTACTGGAGTTTATCAGGTTCTGCGCCTTCACGAGGCCGGTGACGGCCGCCTGGATCGCTGCCGGATTCTTCTCGATCTGTTCCTGCAGGACGTAGCAGCCGATCCCCGGGACATCGCCGCCGAAGGTCGATTTCCAGCTGGCATCGTCGCCGATGCTGAACAGCGGCACCGCCCAGTCCTCGCCCTTCATCTGTTCGAGCATGGCCGAGGTCGCGATCGTCGCGGCCACCTGTTTCGATTTCAGCGCACCGAGCATGGTCGCAAAGTCGCCGAGGCCGCGGATATCGACATCCTTGGCGCCGCCCTTCTCGGTGATGAAGACGGCCATCAGCCAAGTGGCCGATTGCAGCTGGGTCACGGCCAGGCGCTGACCACTGAGGTCGGCGACCGACTTGAACTTGCCGGCGTCTTCCTTGCGGATCAGGATGTTCGCGTAGGTAATTCTGCGATCAAGCCCGAACACGACCGTGGTGGGCTTGCCGGCGACGGTGGTGGCGAGGGCGTCGTTGACGCCGCTGCATCCCACCAGCACCTGCCCCGCCGTGAGGATCTGCTTGGTGCGCGGTCCGCTCTGGGAATTCAAATAGCCCACATCGATGCCGGCTTCCTTGAAGTATCCCTTTTTGAACGCGACATAGGGCGCACTGTAGATCGGGTCGATGCCGGCCACGCCAAACTCGTACTTCGCGGACGACTGGGCTTGGGCCGCGGTGGACAGAATGAAGGGTGCGGCCAGCAACCCCTTGGCGACGTCGCGACGGCTCCACCGGCCGTTGTGATTTCTGCTGCTCGTCATATTCCCTCTGGAACGGTCTGCTAACCGGCGAGGCAATCTTCGGGCCTGCCTTAAAATTCATCAAACAGTAAATTGCGCTGACTGCGATCTGATTTTAAGATCGCTGACGGATCGGTCCGGCTGCAATGGCGCACCCATGAATCTCAAACAGCTCGTGCATTTTCAGAATGTTGCGACTCATGGATGCATCACGACGGCTGCTGCGCGTGGCAACATCGCCCAGTCGGCGCTTTCGAGCCAGATTGCGGCCCTGGAAGCCGATTTGGGGGTCCAGCTCTTGTTCCGTCACGCGCGCGGTGTGACGCTGACCCCCTGCGGCGAGATCCTGCTGGATCATGCCCGCCAGATCCGTGCCCAGTTCGACCTGGCTCGCCGCGAGGTGCAAGAAGCCGCCGACGTGGCGGGGGAAGTCACCATCGGTATTCCCGTGAGCATGGCCTCGGTGCTGACGCTGCCGCTGCTGCAGGCTCTCGAGCTCAAGTTTCCAGGCGCGCAAGTCCATGTGTTCGAAGGTCTGACGGGCGACCTGCGCGGCTGGCTCCGGTCGGGCAAGATCGACACCGGCATCCTCTATGGCGATGACCAGGCCGACGGCCTGTCGCTGACGGAGCTTGCCGAGGACGAACTGGTGTTGTTCGGGCGAGTTGGCGAAGAGGCAGCGGGGCGCCAGAGCATTGCATTGGAGCAACTCCCCCGCTGGCTCATCTACACGACCGATGGCGAGCACCCCGTGCGCCCATTGCTGAGCAAGACCGCGAAGGCTCATCATCTCGCTCTGAAATTCGGGGCGCAGATCAACTCCGTGGGGCAGCTCAAAGCCCTCGCGCGCGAAGGCCGCGGCCATACCATTCTCCCGCGCGTGGCGCTCGCAACGGAAGAACCGACGGAACGTGCGCAAATTCTGCCGATCGAGCCATCGATCAAATTGCGCAGCTATGTGGCCACCAGGAGCAATCCCGGCCGCCCGGTCCGCAAGGTTGGCGATCTCCTGCGCGACGTCGTCGAACGCCTCATTCGCAGCGGGGATTGGCCCGGAGCTCGTCTGCTGCAGTCGGATGCCGCGTCCGGGAATATTGATCGCCCCCTTGCCGGCGCGACCTCGCTTTAAAATATGGCCGGTGCGTCCAATTCCCTCGTGGCAGACGTCTCCATGTCCGCCGCCCTGAGCCCGCCTCATCCCCGCCTTGCAAACACCAGCTGCCCGACGTCGATCTTTCCGGCCCTGAACCCGGCCTCACAGTAGCACAGATAATATTCCCAGAGCCGGCGGAACGGCTCGTCGAAGCCGAGCGAGGTGAGGTCGGTCCAGGCCCGGCTGAAATTGTCGCGCCAAAGTGCGAGCGTCTTCGCGTAATCCTGTCCGAAGACGCGCTCGCGAACCACAGGCATCTCGAAGCGTTCGCCGAGCGAGCGCAGGATGGTGGCCGAAGGCAGCATCCCGCCCGGGAAGATGTAGCGCTGAATGAAGTCCACGCGCTGCCGGTAGCTGTCGAACAGCTCGTCGCGGACCGTGATTGCCTGGATGCCTGCCAGCCCACCCGGTTTCAGCCTTTGGGACAGCTGGCTGAAGTAGGCCGGCCAGAATTGCTCGCCGACGGCCTCGATCATCTCGATGGAAGCGATGCGGTCGAAGCGGCCATCCTGGTCCCGATAATCCTGCAACCTCACCTCGACCTTTTCCGCGAGCCCGGCTTCGTGAATCCGCCGGCGGGCAAATTCGTGCTGCTCCTCGCTGATGGTGAGCGCCAGCACGTTGGCGCCGTAAGTCTTTGCGGCAAACTCGGCGAAACCGCCCCAACCGCATCCGATCTCGAGCACGCTCTGGCCGGGCTGCAGTTCAATCGCCTTTGCCAGCTGTTCGTATTTGTGGCGTTGAGCAGCGGGCAGGTCGGCCGTCTCGGCCGAGAACAGGGCCGACGAGTAGGTCATGCTGGAATCCAGCCACGCCCCGAAGAACTCGTTGCCGAGATCATAATGCCTGTGGATGTTGTGCCTCGAGCCCTCTTTCGTGTTTCGGCGCAGCCGATGAAGCGCCCGCCGGCATAAACGGACGAGCAGGTTCCCGGCAAAGGCGTTGTCGACCAGGTCTTCGTTGAGACAGAAGAGATAAAGAAGCTGGGTGAGATCGGGCGTGGTCCAATCGCCTCTGATGTAGGCTTCGGCCATGCCGATGTCCCCGCCCAGGACAAGGCTGCGCGCGAACCTGTAATTGCCAAGTTCGATCGTGGCCGACGGACCCGGAAGCTCGCCGCGCAACGTCACAAGCCTCCGGTCAGGAAGGTGCACATGAACGGTGCCGCATTTGAGCTGCGATGCCAGGCGCAAGGCGAGGCGACCCAGGAATGGAACCCCATCGAACTGAAGAGAGTGACGAGCGGCGGCGAGGTCCATGGTCAAGTCTCGCGTTGTTTCAAGCGGGGCAGGTAGGGGACCCCCTTCAGCCAAAGCCGCATCGCTTCCCAATGAATGGCTGCAATGACCTTGAACGTGAGGAAGGGCAGAGCGAAGAGCGCCGCCAGTAGCGAGCGGCTGGTCAGAGCACGACGTCGACCAGAAAATGCTGCCGCGAACATCGCGCCCTGCTCCCCCGTCTGCACGATCCGGATCGTCACATCCTGGCCGGGTGGAGAAATGCTGAAGCGGTAATGTGTTCCCATCTCCATGAAGGGAGAAACGTAGAACTCTTTCGCCTGGTCCTGTCTGATGGCGCGGCCCGGTGGCGCGTCTTGCACGGGCACGACATAGGAATGCGTCTCGCCGAAGGTGTTGCGGACCTCGTAGATCAACAACGCAAGATCGCCGGATGCCGCATAGCAGAAGTAGACCGAAAGCGGGTTGAACACGTAGCCCAGGACTCTGGGATAGCAGAGCAGGAGAACGCGACCGCCCGAGAGGTCGACGCCGCGCTCCGCCGCCAATCGTCGGGCGTGCTGGCTCAGGCACGCGCCTTTACCGTCGCCGTGATCGCACTCGTGGAAGCTGAAGGGGGCCGCTCGATTGACGCCGAACAGTCGGGACTGGCGATCCGCTTCGTTCAAGCGATCGAGGTCGATCAACAGGTTCATCACGCGGTAGGTGAACCGGTGTTGCACCGGCCGCCACCTCGCGTGCATCACTTTTCCCCAGTAGAGCGCCGCTGGTGCTGTCGCATTCTCGGCTTCGGCAGTTTTCGTGCGGGCCATCACGCTACTCGGCTGCCTGGACCAGCAACGAGTCCGGCTGCCGCCATGGAACCGCGCAACCGAGTGCTTCGGCAACGGAGATGCCGGCCTGCAAGCCATCCTCGTGAAAGCCGTAGCCGGTCCACGCACCGCAGAACCAGGTCCGGCGCCGACCCTGAATGGCCGGGAGCCGTCGCTGCGCCGCGAACGCAGCCATGTCGTACTGGGGATGGTCGAAGCTGAATTTCGCAAATGTCAGATGAGGTGCCGGTTCGAAAGGCGGGTTGAGGCTGACGAACAACGGCTTGCGGTCGTCGATGCCCTGCAGCCGGTTCATCCAATAGGTCACCGCCACGTCGTTCTGGACGGCCGTCTGCCGCGGCCATTGCAGGAAGTTCCAGGACGCCCATGCCTGGCGGCGCTTCGGCATGAGATTGCGGTCGCGATGCAGATAGACGGTGTTGGGAGCGTATTTGATCGCGCCGAGGATGGACCGTTCGTGGGCGTCGGCATCCGACAGCGCCGCCAGGGCCTGATCGCTGTGGCAGGCCATGACCACGGCATCGTAGGTTTCAACACCGCCATGACTGTCGCGGATGGTCACGCCATGCTCCGCCCGGTTGACCGACGTCACGGCACAGCCTAGCCGAATGTTGTCCTTGAACAAAGCGGTGAGCTTGTCGACATAGCGCCGGCTGCCGCCTTCGACCGTTCGCCAGCGCGGCCGGCCCAGGTGCAAAAGCTTGTGATTGTCGAAGAAGGCGACAAAGTTCTCCGCCGGAAAGGACAGGATGTCGGCCGACGAGGACGACCAGATCGCCGCTCCCATGGGTCCGAGATAGTCGGAGAACAGGCGCGGCCCGAACGATTCCCTGCTCAGATACTCGCCGAGCGTCAGCCCGTGCAGGCGGCCCGCGCGCAAGTCCGTCACGCTCTGACGGTTGAACCGCAGGACTTCGGCGAGCATGCGAAAATAGGAGGGCGACCCGAGGTTGCTCGGTTGTGCAAACAGGCCGCAGGCCGTCTGCAAGAGGGTCTCGCCGCCGCCGCGCCATTCGAAACGGCCATGATCGGCCGACATGGCGAAGCTCATGCAGGTCTCGACGGTGGTCACGCCGAGATGGGCGAACAGCGCCGTCAGCTGTGGATAATTCGCCTCGTTGAACACGATGAAGCCGACGTCGACATCGACGGGCTCTCCGTCATATTGGACGCGAACGGTATGACTATGTCCCCCCGGCTGCAGCTCGCGCTCGTAGACTGTCACGGCGTGGCGTTTCGACAGGAGCCACGCGGCAGCATTGCCGGCAATCCCCGTCCCGATCACGGCCAAACGCATTCGCTGTCGCCCCCACTGCAATACCGTCTACCACGGTCGGTGAAACCATCGGTCTGGAAACGTTTGGCGCGATGATGCGGATCACCTTACCCTTGACGCACATACCTGCCGCCGAAGCGAAACCGGCTCCCGCAGCGGACGTATCGAGGGGAGGTTAATGTTGGTGTCGGCATGATTCTTGTGCATCTTCAGGCGATCGGCGGCATTGCGCTGGCCCTGTGTCTCCTGATGGGACTGGCCTGGGTCGTTCAGCAGCGCACCGGAAATTCCGGATGGGTCGATGCGATCTGGTCCTATGCGAACGGCCTCGTTGGTGCGGTCGCCGCCCTGTGGCCTCTGGAGGACGGCTCGCCGGCACGCCGTGTGCTCGTGGCCGGCCTCGCGCTGCTCTGGTCGGTGCGATTGGGTACGCACATTGCACGCCGCGCGGCGGCAGGCATCGACGATCCGCGCTATGCCAACTATGCGCGCCAATGGGGGGCGGCGGCCCCTCGCCGAATGTTCCTGTTCCTGCAATCGCAGGCGCTGGTTTCGGTGCCGCTGCCGTTCGCCATCTTCCTCGCGGCCCACGCGCCCGAGCCTGGATTGCGGCTGCAGGACTATGTCGGAGCGTTCATCATTCTCACGGCTATCGCGGGCGAGGGATTGGCGGATCAGCAATTGCACCGGTTCAAGCTCTCCCCATCCAACCACGGGCTGGTCTGTAACGTGGGCCTCTGGAGATGGTCGCGACACCCGAATTATTTCTTCGAATGGCTGGGGTGGCTGGCTTACCCGGTCATCGCGCTCTCGCCCGGATACCCCTGGGGTTGGGCCAGCCTGGCCGCGCCGGCGATCATGTACTGGATCCTCGTGCACGTGACGGGGATACCGCCGCTGGAGGAACAGATGCTGAAGTCGCGCGGCGATCTCTATCGGGCATATCAGGCGCGGACCAACGCATTCTTCCCATGGCCGCGGAAGTGAGCGCCCGGACGTGATCCGGCATAGCGCCTCGCGCGTTACCTGCTGCCGGCGCGACAATCGGCAAGAAGCAACCGCACGGGGGACCGCGGACATGAATCTTCTCTTCACCTACCTCTCCGTGGCCGTGACCTTCGTCGTAGTCGATATGATCTGGCTCAACATCATGGTCGAGCGGCTTTACCGGCCGGTGCTGGGCGACATGTTGCGGGCCGAGCCCAACCTCGCCGCCGCCGCGGTCTTCTATTTGCTCTATCCCATCGGTCTGCTCTGGTTCGCCGTGCTGCCGGCGCAGCAAGACGGAAGCGCGTTGCGCGCCCTGACCTCCGGCGTGCTGCTCGGCTGCTTCACCTATGCAACCTATGATCTCACCAATCAGGCGACCCTGCGGAATTGGTCGACCGGGCTGACGCTTGCGGACGTCTGCTGGGGATCGCTGCTCGCGGGCTTCAGTTCCTGGGTCGGATACCTCGTCGCGCATAAGCTGGCCCACTGAGCAGGCGCTGCTCGACGGAGCGAAGTGGCGTTGATCCGGGCAACGATACCCGGCCAATCAGGTCGATGATCCCCGGTCAGGTCGCTCGAAAGTGTCTCTGGTTTCCGCGATCTTGTCGGTCAGGCATATGAACGCCATCTGAGCCTGCGCTCTCTTCTCTTCGTCGAGCAACAGGCATGCGAGATCGACCAGCCGATGGCCCATGCGTTCCATCGCAGCAAGGACTGCATCGAGGCCGGCTTTTGGATCGTCGGCCGCAACCCGCTCCACCTCTCTGACAATGGCCTCCAGCCGTGCGATCGAGGCGACAAGCCGGTCCTCGTGCCTACGCTCGGGAAATTCAATGATTTTCGCGGCCATGCGCGCATCCTCCGGATTCAGGCTGCGGCAGATGCCGCGAGGCAATCCTTGCGCACGGCCATAATGGTTCGGTGCAACCACGTCTTGATGGTGCCGACCGGTACGCCGAAGCGCCGTGACAGGCTCGCCCGGCTCTCGCCTTCGAGGTAGGCCAAGGCCACCAGCCTGCGGCGATCTTCCGGCAGGCGAGCCAACGCCCCCCGTGCGATCGGTTCGGCGCTGGCGTAGTCGAAATCCCCGACAGGTGACGGGCCGGAAACCGCTGGAACCAGAATAGCCTCGTCCAGCTCGAAGGTCGGCTGTCTTCGCGCCCGCAGATGGTCAATCGCGGCGTGCCGGGCAATCGTGGACATCCAGGCCATGACCGGAGCCCGTCCGGAATCATACCGGTCCGCGTTGCGCCAAACCTTCAGAAAGCTTTCCTGGAGAATATCGTCGACGTCATGAGGCGAAGCTCCAACGGCCAGCACAATGCGGCGCAGTCTGCCTCGTGTCAGGGTGTGAAGTTCCGCGAAGGCTCGTGCCTCACCCGAGGCCACGCGCGCCAGCAGTTCGGGCAATTTCTCGCCTTGCACCTGACTTGCCAGGCTCGAACAGGCCATGTCCTGTATCCCTTGCGTTTCTTTGAAAACGCTTTGGGCGCAGGCCCAGATCACTCCTGAGGAAGGGGCGGACGAGAATTACAGCCGCACAAAGGGCCCGATCAAACGGCCGAGCAAGCCGTTCATGCGCAGGTCGCCGGTCATCGCGACCAGGCAGAGGCAGGGGCCTTCGTCGCCGACGATCGGACGATGGTCGACCTCGTCGTCACCATAGTCGAAATCGCCGGGACCAAAGCGTCCGCCCTCGTGGCTGAAACTGCCCTCGAGCACGAGCGTAAGCTCGGTGCCGGTGTGGGTGTGCTCGAGCATGCGCGAGCCCGGCGCAGACCGAAGCAGGAAGGCGCGCGCCGTACCGGAACCGGAAAGCTCGATCGGCCGCATGCTGAGGCCCGGCGCCACGCGCCGACGCTTGCCGATGCGATAGCCTCTCAGGGCCGGCGGAACATCGTGGTCCATGTCGGCCGCAAGCGGCGGCGCTTTTGCGTCGGCCGGAGATTCATCAATTCGCGACATGATGCGGTCGAACGCATCTGGGGCGGTCGGCACCGGCTCGGCCTCTTCCAGCGCCGCGCCAGCAAGCTGCTCGATGGCGCGCACGAAGCGGGCGCATCGTGGGCATCCCGCAACATGCACGCCGACGACCAGCTGATGGGCCTCTTCCAGCTTGCCGGCCGCGAAATCGGCCAGAAGTTCTTCAGGCGGATGGTGGCTGATCGTCATGCTTCTTCGTCCAATACGTCTCTCAACCGGTTCATCGCCAGCCTGATTCTCGACTTGACCGTCCCGAGCGGGATGCCGAGCAGGCTCGCGATTTCAGGGTGCGCCTTCTCCTCGATGAACGACAACCTGACGACGGCGATCTGCTCTGCCGAGAGTTGCTTGATGGCGGACTCGATGCGTGCGGCGTCCTGTACGCGGGACATGACCGCATCGGCCGGTTCGGCGGGGTCCGGTGCATCGGGCAGATCAGACACGGCTTCCAGGCGGCCCGTCCGTGCCCTGCGGCGGAGCAGGTCAATCCGCTGATTGCGCGCGATCGTGAATATCCAGGCAGCCGCGCCCGCGGTGGCAGGATCGAACAGGCCCGCCTTCCGCCACACGGCGATCATGGCGTTTTGTGCGATCTCCTCGGCCTCGTCGGGGCTGCACCCGGCCTTCTGCATCAACCCCTTGATCCGGGGTGCGAAATGCTCGAACAGCCGCCTGAAAGCCTCCTTGTCGTGGTGAGAGGCCACGCGCCCGATCAAATCAGCCCAGTCCACCTTTGCCTTCGGCCCTTTGCTCGCACCAATCGACGGCCGCGCCGGAAGCCTCCGGGGGTAACCCGCCTCAGCCCGGATTGGCACCTCTATAGCCCGGATAGCAGCGATCATAGCGCCTCGACAAGCGACCTCTGGGGCTAGAACGAGTGGGAACCGGCGCCGGATCACTGCGAAATGGCCATTACCCGCCTCCGAAGGCGCCCGCCCGTGCGTCCCTCCATCCCTGGCATCCCGCTTGCTCAGTCAGGATCCAAGCTCTGGCCTCCGCGGAGGGGCCGTTTCAGGTTGAGGCAAGTGATGCAAAAAGTGTCCCGTTCTGGTGCTGCTGATGAACTCAGGCTCGACGCATTGATCGCCGATTTGTGGTGGCGCGTTCGGCTGATCAACACCGACATTCTCGAGGAGGAGGCTCGTGCCGGGATGTTTGACCCGAACCAGCCGACCTATCCGCTGCTTGCGGCCAATCTTCGCGCCCGACGCGACAATCTGGTCGCGACGATCGGCGTGCTCGAGCAGCGTGCGAAATCGGTTTCCGAAGCGGCCTGAGCGCGGGGCTCTGGCGCGAGCTCAGTTGCGCAGCCTCTCTCTGTGCCGGCTGCCGCCTGCACGTAGCGCCTAAGTCCATTCGCAACTGTCAGGCGCGCGCACGCGCCGCAGTCGCGCCTGCGTGCTATGGCTGTTCTTCGTAGCCTTCCCCGCGAGGACAGCCATGCTTCCCATTCCAGCCGACATCTTCACCGAGCCCGAGGACGTCTCGCCCGATAGCCTCGCCAATCTCGGCCCGCTTCGGCGTCTTGCCGGCACTTGGCAGGCGGACAAGGGCATCGACGTCAATCCGAAGGCGGACGGTCCGGAGCGGAGGACCTTTATCGAGCGCATCCGCATGGATCCGATCGATCCGCAGGCCAACGGACCGCAGCTGCTCTACGGGCTGCGCTATCACATCCACATCAATACACCGGAGGAGGACATCACCTTCCACGACCAGGTCGGCTATTGGTTGTGGGAGCCCGCGACCGGGCTGATCATGCAGACCCTTGCCATACCGCGCGGGCAGGTGCTGCTGGCCTCGGGCAAGGCCGGGCCGGACGACAGGACGATCTCCGTCAGCGCGAAGCGCGGCGACACCGCCTACGGGATTTGCTCGACCGATTTCCTGGAGCAGGCCTTTCGCACCGATGCCTACCGTTGCGACATCACCTTCAACAATGACGGCAGCTGGACCTATCTGATCCAGACCGAGTTGTTCGTGCGCGGCGCGCCCTTCAATCACCGCGACACCAACACGCTCCAGCTCGTCGCGCCGCCAAGGCTCAACCCGTTGGCGGTGATCGCGAGCGATCCCGCCAAGGAAACAGCCGGCGGCGGATCGGCGGCCTGAGAGACGGAGAATCTCGTGAAGCCTTGCGTCATCTGCCTGATGCACTCGAGCCGCGACGGCCGTACGCATCCCAGCCGCTGGCGTCCGCTGGCGAGCACGCGGCAGCTCGGCCTGCTGTTGCGATACCTGATCGAGAACGCTCCGCCAGCAGCGGCGAGGTGAAGCGCCGGCATGTCAGATCAATCCAAGCACATCGTTATCGTCGGTGCGGGCGCAGCCGGCCTGATGGCGGCGCGCGAATTGGCGCGTGCAGGCCGCAAGGTGACGATCCTGGAGGCGCGCCAGCGCTGCGGCGGCCGCATCCATCCGCTGCCGGCCTCGGAGTTCGGCTATCCCGCCGATGGCGGCGCCGAGTTCGTTCATGGCGAGGCGCCGGTCACGCGCGCACTGTTGCTTCAGGCTGGACTGTCATTTCAAGAGATCGAAGGTGAGCGGTGGCGCTTCGACGGCAAGAAGCTCGCGCGCGAGGATCGTCACGATCCCCACGAAGCGGAGCTTCACGCCAAACTGCGGGACTTGAAGGACGACCTCACCGTCGCCGACTTCCTGCGCCGGCATTTTGCAGGCGACAACTACGCGCCGATGCGCCATTCGATCGAGCGAATGGTCGAAGGCTACGACGCGGCCGATCCCGAACGCGCCTCCACGCTGGCACTGCGAGCAGAATGGATGGACGGCGGGCACGCGCCGCAGGCGCGTATCGATGGCGGCTACGGTGCGATGATCGATTTCCTGGCGGCCGACTGTCGCAGGCGCGGCGTCATCATCCGCCTCGGCTGCGTCGTGTCGGCGATCTCGGAGGAGGGCGGCGCGGTGGTCGTTCGCTGCGCCGAAGGCGAAGTGCACGCCTGCGGTCGCGTGATCCTCACAGTGCCATTGCCTCTGCTACGCGACATCTCCTTGCCGGAGAGTGCGCGTGCCAAGCTTGCGGCTGCCGACGACATCGGCTTCGGCAACGTCATCAAGATTTTGCTGCGCTTCGCCCGGCCATGGTGGCGCGAGCGTAAGCACGACCTCGCGAGCATGACCTTCCTGCTGTCTGATGAGAGCATTCCCGTGTGGTGGACACGCTACCCGGACCAGCATCCCGTCCTCACGGGTTGGTTCGGCGGCCCGCGCACGACGGAGCTGGCAAGCCTCGACCCGCCAGCACTGATCGATGCCGGGCTTGGCTCGCTCGCTGCCATCTTCGGCCTGCCGCGCAACGACATCGCGCGTGAGCTGGTGGCGGCGGCTGCGATCAATTGGGCGCATGACCGCTTCGCGCGCGGCGCCTATTCGTGGGCAACACCACGGACGCGCAACGCCCAGGAGCTTCTCGGACGTGCGGACGGGCCATTGCTGTTCTCCGGCGAAGCACTTTATCGCGGCCGCGACATGGGCACCGTCGAGGCGGCACTCGCAAGCGGCCAGGAGGCGGCGCTGGCGATCTTGCAGGAATAACGAAAGGCCCGCATCGCTGCGGGCCTTTTTTATCTCGGCAAGTCTAGTGTCTATCTTACCAGCGTCCACCGCCGAAGCTGAAGGTCACGCCGGGACCACCGCCGCGGTAGTAGCCGTACGGACCGCCACCATAGTAGCCATGGTGCCGCGGATAGTAACCGTAGCTGCGGTAGTGCGGACGATGGTGGCCGTGGTGGCGCCAGTGATGATGGCGATGGCCGTGATGGTGGTGCCTTCGTTGCGCGCTGATGTCGGTGGACTGCTCGGTCTGGGCAGTCTGCTTCGCGCTGGGACGGTCGGCCGCATTGGCAGAGGATACGCCGGCAAGAACCGCAGCGCCCAAACCCATCGCGACAAAAAGATACTTCATGTCATCACTCCAGTTGAATGTCGTGCGACAACAGATGAGCGTGCAGCACGTTCCGGCCCTGGCGGGCGTCGAAACGACGCAGATACAGTTCCAAGCTGAACGTTTGTTAACGTGTGTGAACGACTGAACGTTCCCGCGTCCATCGTCGCCATGAAGAGCTATTGCGAGCTCGAGCTCAGAACACAGCGCAGCCTCTCCTCGGCGATGGGCTGCTGCGCGTCGATTCAATGCAATGAAACGTCGCGTCGCGCGAGCACGAGCAGCGACGGCGACTCACCTGAACGTGATCTGCATGCATGTCGCGCTTGATCCAGCGCAACTTTGATCGTCGTCGCCGGATGCACTGTCGACGCGACATTCGAAATGCAATCGAGGCAGGTCATGAAGGCGTATTTCATCGGTGGCGGCATTGGGTCGCTCGCGGGCGCCGCGTTTCTGGTTCGCGATGCGCAGCTGCCCGGGCGCGACATCGTGATCTACGAGGCGCAGCCGCTGGTCGGCGGCAGCCTCGACGGCGCGCAGCTTGCGAACGGCGCCTATTCGCTCCGCGGCGGGCGCATGCTCACCACCGACCATTACGAATGCACCTGGGATCTGCTCTCGAGCATTCCCTCGCTCGAACATCCCGGCCTCAGCGTGCGGGACGAGACGGTCGCGTTCAACGTGGAGAATCCGGCGCATTCGAGGGCACGTCTGGTCGATCGCAACCGCTTCAAGATCGATGTCTCGCATATGGGCTTCTCCGCGCGCGACCGGCTCGAGCTGCTGCGGCTCACCGAGGCCTCGGAGGAGACGCTCGGCAACAGCCGTATCACCGACTGGCTGTCGCCCGGATTCTTCGAATCGAATTTCTGGTACATGTGGCAGACCACGTTCGCCTTCCAGCCTTGGCACAGCGCGGTCGAGCTGAAGCGCTATCTGCACCGCTTCATGAACGAGTTTCCGCGCATCGAAACGCTCGGCGGCGTCAAGCGCACCGTCTACAATCAGTATGACGCGATCGTTCGGCCGCTGACCGACTGGCTGAAGCGCCAAGGCGTGCAATTCGTGCGTGGCACGCGCGTCACCGACATGGCGTTCGAGGCCGACGGCGCGCGCTTGCGCGTGCGTCAGCTTACGCTCGACCGCGACAGCCGCACCGCCAATGTCCGGCTCGAAGACGACGACATCGTCTTCTTCCAGAACGGGTCGATGACGGACGCCTCCAGCCTGGGCACGATGACCGAGCCGCCGCCGCGCCTGACCAAGGCCGACAGCCAGGGCTGGGCGTTGTGGGAGACGATCGCGCAAGGACGGCCGGAGTTTGGCAATCCCTCAGCATTCAACACTTCGATCCCCGAATCCTACTGGCTGTCCTTCACCGTCACCTGCCGCGATCCCGGCTTCTTCGACCGGATGGAAGCGTTCTCCGGAAACAGGGCCGGCACCGGCGGTCTCGTCACGTTCAAGGACTCCAACTGGCTGATATCGGTCGTGCTCTATCGCCAGCCGCATTTCGCGGGACAACCGAACAACGTCCAGGTGTTCTGGGGCTATGCGCTGCATCCCGATCGCGTCGGCAATTTCGTGGCGAAGCCGATGTCGGACTGCGGCGGCGCCGAAATCCTGAAGGAGCTCTGCGGCCATCTCAACTTCGATCCCGCGGTTTTCGAAGATGCGATCTGCATCCCCTGCCGCATGCCCTACATCACCAGCATGTTCATGCCGCGCAACCTGGCCGATCGGCCGCTGCCGGTGCCCAAGAATTCCGTCAATCTCGCCTTCGTCAGCCAGTTCGTCGAAATCCCCGACGACGTCGTGTTCACCGTCGAATATTCGGTGCGTGCGGCGCAGATGGCGGTCTATCAACTCATGAAGATCGAGCGCCCGGTGCCGCCGGTGACGCGGCACGACAAGTCGCTGGCCGTGATCTTCGCGACGCTGGAGAAGGCGTTCGCGTGATGGATGGAGCTACTTGAAGGGGTCCTGGATCGACGGTGCCGACTGGCGGATGCGTCGCACGCTGACCGGGGAGCCGTCGGAGACGAACAGGAGCTCGTATTTGCGGCCCTCGTTGTCGGTCGCCGAGCAGGTGACGTCTTTCACCTTCCTGGCGGCGAAGTTGCCCGTCTGGCGGCAGACTCCAATGGATGTCTGCTCGGCCGGCACGGGCAGGCCGTCGACCCTCGGGCGGTGCTTGGAGTTGAGCAGCATGCGGTCGATCGGCAATTCGTAGGAATTGTCGTCGGCGCGCTTGCCGTTCTCGCCGGAAAACGACACCACATGGCTGTCGTCGGAGGGATCGTCGACCGCGACCGCGAAATTGACCCGGCCCTTGTCGCCATGGGCGTAAGCGACGGTCTTGCAGGCATAGGTGCGCCCGGCGACCTCAAGCGTCTTGCAATGGCCGGACATCAGCGCCAGCAGGTCGATGAAGGCGTTCTGCTGCGCCGGCGGATTGTTGACCCGGATCGGTTCGGAAGTTTCGGCAAAACAAGGACTTGCCAAGCTGATGGCCAGGACGGCGAGGACCGGTCGGCAGAGGCGCATGGTCAGGCTCGTGTGCCAGGGGGCCGCGGCGGGGGGAAATTCCCGCACCATAACCATCGAACCGCAAATTGGTTGCGATCCCGTTTGTTCAGCAACACCCGTCTGGAATACCACCGCGTCATACCCCCAACGGCGATTCGCCCCAATCGCCTACCCCGTCCGGCCGGCACTTGCCGCCAGACTGGTGTTTTTTTCGTGGCAAAGCTAGCCGGTCGCCATCTGCCAGCGCGTGTCACGAAGCGACGGCCGGCGGTGCAGGCGGGCGTCCAGCAGGGCGCGGGCGCGGGGCAGCTCGCCGCTTCGCATCAGCGCGACGACATAGGTGTCCTCGATCAGCTCGCGCTGGGCATGGCTGCCGCCGATCCGCACGACCTCACCGAGAACCGGCGCGAGCGCTTGCACGCACGAGACGTAATCTTCGTCGGCGAAGGCCGCGAGCGCGCGGCAGATCGCCGGCACCACCGGGCCGGCCGGCAGCTTGCCGTCGGCGAGCCGCTGCTCGATCACCGCAAGGCGCTCGGCCAGCGCCTCTCGGTTCTGTGTCGCGGCCGCGAACAGCGCCATGTGCACGTCCGCAAAGGACAGGCTCGATTTTGGAAACAGTCGTTGCGCGGCGGCATCGGCCTCGACCCACAGCGCCTTCGGCACGGCGTGGCCGTAAGCCGACAGGCGCCATAGCAGCGAGGCGCTGTCCGTGACCGCGTTGAGCGGCGGCGCCTGCGTGACCGACGGCTGAAGCACGTCGGCGTAGATCGCAAGCGCCCGCGCCGCATCGCCGTGTTCGAGGGCGCCGAGCGCCTGGTGCCAGCGAATGTGGCCGTGCAGGATTCCGTCGCGGTCGTAAGTCGGGATCCATTCGTCGACGAGGCGATCGGCCGCCTCGATTGATCCATCCTCGAACATCGCATGCAGCACCGCGTGCGCGGCGTGGGCGTTCTGCCGGCGCAGGTTGAAGCCGCGCTCGGTCACGGCGCGGCCGCGCACGACGTCGCCGTTCTCCGTCATCGCCCAGCCGGACATGGTGAGGAACCACCAGTCCTCGCCGTAATGCTGCGCGACGCGCTCGCACAGCTCGTGACGGGCGCGATCATGGTCGGCCATGCCTGAGAAGGCGAACAGGCCGAACGCGCCGAGCGGCAGCGACAGCACCACCGCATCGCGCGGCCATGCGTCGACATGTGTCAGCGTCGATGCGATGGCGTCCGGCAGCCGGCCCTCGATCGCGAGCGCCAGCGTCTCGACATGCGAACGCTCGCGCATCGAGCCGCGCCTGGCCACCAGTTCGCGTGCGAGCGTCGCCTTCTGCCGTGCCAGATCGCCCTGCTGGTAGAAGGCATGCACGCGGGCGCGGGCGATATGGGCCATCGCGAAATCCGGATCGAGCGCAATCGCTCGCTCCAGCATCTCCGCCGTGCCCGTCCAGCCCGCGAGCATGAGGTCGATGCCGTCGCGATAGGCGGCCGCCGCCTCGTGCGAGGAGGTGGAGAGCGGCAGGCCGTAGCGGTCTTCATGTGACATCGTCGTCTCCCAGCCTCACGCCGTCCGCGCCCACCGCCCTTCGATTGGGTAGGCGGGATCGTTGTAGCCCGGTGTCGAGGGATGGCCCGGCACGACCAGGCGGTCGATCAGCGCCTCGTCCTCGGCGGTAAAGCGATAGTCGAGCGCGCCGATGTAGCCGTCCCATTGCTCCCCGGTGCGGGGACCCGCGATCACCGACGAGACGAAGGCGGAGTTCAGCACCCAGGCCACCGCGAACTGGCCGGCGGTGATGCCCTTCTTCTCCGCGTGGGCCTTGATCTCTTGCGCAAGGCGGAGCGATTCCGGCCGCCATTCGGTCTGCATCATGCGGGTGTCATTGCGGCCCGCGCGCGTCTCCGTGTCTGGAGCCGCATCGGGCTTGTACTTTCCGGTGAGGACGCCGCGCGCCAGGGGGCTATAAGGCACGATGCCGAGGCCGTAATAGCTACAGGCCGGGAAGTGCTCGACCTCCGGCATGCGGTTCATGGCGTTGTAGTAGGGCTGGCTCACCGCAGGCCGGTCGATGCCGAGCCGGTCGCAGATGTTGCAGATCTCGGCAACGCGCCAGGCGCGGTAGTTGGAGACGCCGAAATAGCGCACCTTGCCCGCGCGGATCAGGTCGCCCATCGCGCGCACTGTCTCCTCGAGCGGCGTGGCGTGGTCCTCCTTGTGCAGATAGTAGATGTCGATGTGCTCGGTGCCGAGGCGCCTCAGGCTTTCGTCCGCAGCCTGCAACACCCAGCGCCGCGACAGGCCACCGCGGTTGGGATCGTCGCCCATGGGATTGGCGAGCTTGGTCGCGAGCACCCAGGCGTCGCGATTGCCGCCGATCGCGCGTCCGACGACCTCCTCGGACAGACCTTTCGAATAGGCGTCTGCGGTGTCGATGAAGTTGATGCCGGCGCCGCGTGCCTTGTCGATGATCCGTTTTGAGGTGGCCTCATCGGTGGGACCGCCGAACATCATGGTGCCGAGACAAATCGGCGACACCTTCAGGCCGCTGCGGCCGAGCTGACGGTATTGCATAGGCGGATCCTCGGTGCGTTTCGGACAGCAGCATAGTCGCGTCATCTCGTCATTGCGAGCACAGCGCGATCCAGCAATGCCGTCTCTTCTTGTCGTCCCGGACCAGCATAGCGAAGCGGAGCGCGGATCCGGGACCCATAGCCACAGGGAGTTGTTTGGCGAAGACTCGGAGTAAGCAGCATGTGTGGCAACTACTCCCTGGGGTTATGGGTCCCCGCCTTCGCGGGGACGACGACGGAGGATGCGGTGGGCTTACCCCGGGCTCGCCGTCAGCTACCCCGGCCCCTTCAGGATCTTGAACACGCCGTTCGCCATGACCACACAGCGGCCGTCCACCGTCACCTCCGTGCTCATGAAGATCAGGCTTCGTGTCGAGCGCACCACGCGGGGACGGGAGATCAGGAGGTCGCCGATCTGGCCGGCTTCGACGAAATGAGTGTCGAGCTGCACCGTCGCCAAGTAGTCCTTCCCGGAGACGTAGCGGGCGGTCATGCCACAGGTCCGGTCGGCGAACGTCATCATCACGCCGCCCTGAACCATGCCGCGGCGGTTGTGGTGCTTGTCTTCGGTCGCGAGCGCGAACTCGTAATGGCCATCGACCTTGCGCTCCCACAAGGGGCCGATCAGGTGCAGGAAGCCGGTGGTGTCCAGGATGCTCCAGCCCTCCGATTTCAGCCTTGCGGCGGTCTTGTTGGTCATCTCGTCCATTCCTGTGCTTGCGTTCTCGTTTCATCGAGGCGGGACGTGGTGTAGTCAAGCATCATGAGACCGTTCGACGATGCCACACGGCGGAATATCGCGGCAGCCTGCACCGCCTTCGCGCGTTTGCCGGAGGGCGCTGCGCCGGCGGCGTTGAAGCGTGCCGCGGTGGCGGTCGCGCTGACCGCAGCAGGCGAAGGCGACGACACGGCGCTGCTGCTCACGCTGCGCGCCTCGCATCTGCGCGCGCATGGCGGTCAATGGGCCTTGCCGGGCGGCCGCTGCGATCATGGCGAAACGCCGATCGAGGCGGCGCTGCGCGAGCTCGACGAGGAGCTCGGCCTTCGCCTGACGGATGCGGACGTGCTCGGCACGCTCGACGACTATCCGACCCGCTCGGGCTATCTGATCACTCCCGTCGTGGTCTGGGCCGCCGACAGCACTGCGATCAGGCCGAATCCCGACGAAGTCGCTTCCGTCCATCGCATCGCGCTCGCCACCATTGAGCGCGAGGACGCTTTCGATTTCGTGGCGATCCCCGAGAGCGCGCGCCGCGTCATCCGCTTCCATCACCAGATGAGCCTGATCCACGCGCCGACAGCGGCGCTGATCTATCAGTTCCGCGAGGTGCTGGCGGGGCGGCACACCCGCGTCACCGATCTGGAACAGCCGGTGTTCGCCTGGAAATGAGATGGTAAACGGCGCGTTAACGTGACGGTTACCGGATGCCTGCTAAGAGGGCAGCATGCATCATTCGATTCGAAATACATTGGCGCTGGTTCCACTTGCGCTCGTCCTGATCACGCCGGCCGTCCGCGACGCCGAGGCCCAGCTGCTGCCGCAATTGTTCGCGCAAGGCGCGGGCGCCTCGCCCGCCGTGCTCGAATATCGCCGCAAGCTTGCGGAATACCAGGCGGCGCGTGCCGCCTTCGACGCCGAGGCCAGCGCCTATTGGAGCCAGATCTCCGAGAAGCGTCGCGGCCGCAACGCCAAGCGGCGCAGCGGGCAGCAGGTCACGCTCGACGATTACGTGCTGGAGCATCCGCCGCTATACAATGGACCGAAGCGGCCGGTGAATCCGGAGCCGGAGGAAACGCCGGACCGGCCGCCCCGCAAGCCGATCCCCGTCGTCACCGATTTCCTGCGCGCGGCGCAGGAGCTCTACCACTTCACGCCGCAGCGCCCGTCCAGCGAGCTCGAGTTCAAGCGCGCCTATGCGCGCTACGCGTTGGCCCACGGCCTGACGCGCGAGCAGGCGGTGCGGGTCTATGCGTTCGAGACCGGCGGCACCGGCAGTTACGACGTGCAGGCCGGCATCGAGCACGGCGGCAAGCGCGCGATCTCGACCGCGATGGGCTACAATCAGCTGCTCACCACCAACAGCGTCGAGCTGCTGGCCGAGCAGGGCCATGAACTGATCCGCGCGCTTTCGGAGAAGGTGACGAAAACGTCGGGGCCGGCGCGGCATGCGCTCGAGCACAAGTTCGGTGTCCTCAAGAAAATGGTGGCCCACGCGAAGTCGGTGCCCGACACCTGGTCGGAGCACGAGAAAATGGGCAGCACGCCCCAAGGCTGGGCCATGCACGCGATGGTGCTCGACGTCGACATCGGGCCGATGCTGCAAACCCACAAGCTCTTGACCTCGGTGCATTTTGCCCGCGCCAAGGGCCACACCCGCCCGCTCTC
This sequence comes from Bradyrhizobium sp. FW305-F6, assembly GCF_058782905.1. Classification (NCBI taxonomy): domain Bacteria; kingdom Pseudomonadati; phylum Pseudomonadota; class Alphaproteobacteria; order Hyphomicrobiales; family Nitrobacteraceae; genus Bradyrhizobium; species Bradyrhizobium sp. FW305-F6. The sequence continues at coordinate 1,484,179 of NZ_JBYSYD010000002.1, read as the reverse complement.
CGCCGCCGAACTCGAGATGATGAACCTCACCGGCGACGGCACCGGCCTCGACATGGTGACGATGCCGCAGGCGATGCGCGAGCAGGTGCCGACCTCGAATTTCTTCCAGCGCGGCGGCTATGAGCGCAACCCGGTCGCGATCCGCCACAACACGGTGGCGAAGCTGCTGCGGGTGACGGACGAGCGCATGGACGTGAACAGCGGCAAACCCGGCGCAAGGGAGCTGGCGGGGGCGTTTTAGCTTGTCCTGCTATCCAACGCGGTCATGCCCCGGCTTGACCGGGGCATCCAGTACGCCGCGGCTTCTCGTCTGGATCCCAATGGCCTCTGGAATGCTGGATCGTCCGCCTTCGCGGACGATGACACCGAGGGTGAGGCGGCACCTTCGGCCGCTAGCCCCACACCTACTGATCCGGCCCGAACTTGAACTTGCCGTCGCCCTCCAGATACGGGCCGCTGCGCATGTAGAGCTGGCCGTTCTGGCCGATGAAGAACAGCGTGCCCTTCGGCACCTTCTTGGCGCCCTTAAAGAGTTCGCCGGCATTGCTGGTGCCCATCTTGTAGGAGTAGGTCTTGCCTTCCCGGTCATAGGCGTAGCCCATGTCCGGCTTGAGCTCCCACGGCGTCGCTACGCTTTGCGCAAACGTCGGCCCTGCGAAGGTGCCGAGCGCCGCGGCGATTGCAAATGTCTTGATTGGAAATGCCATTGAAAATGCCGTCATCCCATCCTCCCACGGTCGGGACATTCCAGGATTGAACAAATCACGAACGCCGTGTCCCGGTCAACTCGCGAAAGCGCCGCAGCGCATCACGTCTTGCCCAGCAGCTTGTGATTTTCCCTTGGTCCCCTCGCGACTATGTTCCGCTTTCCGTCTAGAACGCAACTCGACAAAATTATCGGTAGGGATGATTCGAATGCGCCATGTGATCAAGCTTTGCTGGGCTGCCGTCGTGTCGATGCCGGCGCTGGCGCCTGCAGCCTGGGCAGATGACTATCAACTTAGCCATAACCAGCGCATTTCGTGCAGCCGCGGCCTTGCCCCGGGCAAGCTGAACACGGCGACCTGCAAGTCCTACACCTATCTCTTCAACACCAGGACCTCGGAATATTTCCGCTGCCAGGTCTCGCTGGCGCTGACGCGCGACAACAAGGAAGTCATCAACGTCCAGACCGACGGCGGCTGCACCAAGAAGCCGCGCATCTTCGACACCGACGGCAAATACGATTTCGACGCCACCGAGACCGAGCCGCCGAACACCAACTCGTTCTTCGGCCCTGGCGGCTATGCGGTTTGGGCCGCCGACGTCACTGCGCAGAAGGTGCGCGGCTGCATCATCATCTCCTCCGGCCTCGGCTCCGACATCTCCAAGTGCCTGGACATGACGTTCCAGTGAGGGGGGCGTCGTCTCGGGAGCGGTGAGCGCTGCGCCACGTCGCCGCAGCCGCGAAGTTCCCGAAAAATCGATCGGATCGGCCGTTTACCGCAGCTCAGCTTTATCTTTTGGATGGGTTGACCCGCATGCCTCATCCGGTCAATTTCGGCGCCGGTTTGGGGAGTAAAACAACCATGAAACGAACGATTTTCGGCGTGGCCGCGGCTCTCGCTCTGGCGGCGTCGGCACCTTGCGCGCATGCGCAATCCTTCATCAACGTGCTGACCGGCGGCACCTCGGGTGTCTACTATCCGCTGGGGGTCGCGATCGGAAAGATCTACGGCGACAAGATTCCGAACGTCAAGACGCAGGTTCAGGCCACCAAGGCATCGGTCGAGAACCTGATCCTGCTGCAGCAGGGCCGCGGCGAGCTGGCGTTCACGCTCGGCGACTCGCTCAAAGCCGCCTGGGAAGGCGAGGAGGAGGCGGGCTTCAAGACCAAGCTCGACAAGCTCAGGACCATCGGTGCGATCTATCCGAACTACATCCAGATCGTTGCGACCACTGAGTCCGGCATCAAGACGCTGGCCGATCTCAAGGGCAAGAGCCTGTCGGTCGGCGCGCCGAAGTCGGGCACCGAGCTGAATTCGCGCGCGATCCTGGCCGCAGCCGGGATGAGCTACAAGGATCTCGGCAAGGTCGAATACCTGCCCTTCGCCGAATCGGTCGATCTCATGAAGAACCGGCAGCTCAACGCCACGCTGCAATCGGCCGGTCTCGGCGTCGCCTCCCTCAAGGACCTCTCGACCTCGAGCCCGATCACCGTGGTGTCGGTGCCAAAGGAGACGGTCGACAAGATCGGCCCGCCCTTCGTCGCGGCGACGATTCCCGCCAACACCTATGCCGGCCAGGACAAGGACGTGCCGACGGCTGCCGTGATCAACTATCTCGTCACCAGTTCCGCGGTATCGGACGATCTCGCGTATCAGATGACCAAGCTGGTCTACGAATCGCTGCCGGAACTCGTCAACGCGCATGCGGCCGGCAAGGAGATCAAGCTCGAGACCGCGGCCGCCGGCAGCCCGGTCCCGCTCCACCCCGGCGCGATCCGCTATTACAAGGAGAAGGGGCTGATCAAGTAAGATCGGTTCTCTCCGTATCGTCATGCCCGGGCTTGTCCCGGGCATCCACGTTCTTGGAGGCAGCGTAACCGTGGATGGCCGGGACAAGCCCGGCCATGACGTGTGCGGGGACGGTGCCCTTGTTCTAACGGCGCGGGGATATATCGATGTCGCAGGCAGAGGCTATTGAAGCTGCGCCCGAGAAAGTAAAAGTCGAGTTCGACAATTTCGAGCATGGTTTTCCGGAAGGCTTCGGTCCCGGCTGGTGGGGCAGGCTCGCCTACTGGATCGGCATCGCCTTCGCCACGTTCCAGCTCTATGTCGCCGCCTTCAACTATCTCCCAAGCCAGGTGGTGCGCGGCGTCCATGTCGGCTTCCTCGTTCTCCTCACCTTCGGCCTGATCGCCAACTTCACGGCCAAGAGCAATGTCGGCCGTGCGCTGGGCTGGGTGATCGGCGGCGCCGGCTTCTTCTGCGGCCTCTACCAGTGGATCTTCTACGCCGACCTGATCGCGCGCGACGGCGATCCGACCCGGCTCGATCTCGTGGTCGGCACGCTGCTGGCGGTGCTGATATTCGAGGGCACGCGGCGCCTGATGGGCGCGGCGCTGCCGCTGATGTGCGGCGCGTGCCTGGTCTACTGGTTCTTCGGCCAGTACCTGCCGTCGCCGCTCAACCATCGCGGCTATGATTTCGACCAGGTCATCACCCACCTGTCGTTCGGCACGGAAGGCTTCTACGGGGTGCCGATCTACGTCTCGGCGACCTACATCTTCCTGTTCATCCTGTTCGGCTCGTTCCTGGAGCGCGCCGGCATGATCCAGCTGTTCACCGACGTATCGCTCGGGTTGTTCGGCAGAACCCGCGGCGGACCGGCCAAGGTCGCGGTGTTCGCCTCGGGCATGATGGGCACGATCTCGGGCTCGGGCGTTGCGAACGTCGTCACCGTCGGCCAGTTCACGATTCCCCTGATGATCAGGTTCGGCTATCGCCGCGCCTTCGCCGCCGGTGTCGAGGCCACGGCCTCGATGGGCGGACAGATCATGCCGCCGGTGATGGGCGCGGTCGCCTTCATCATGGCGGAAACGCTGGGGGTTCAGTACTCGGAGATCGTCAAGGCGGCGGCGATCCCCGCGATCCTCTATTTCGCATCGGCGTTCTGGATGGTGCATCTGGAAGCCGGCAAGCACGGTCTCGTCGGCATGAAGCGCTCGGAGATCCCGAGCGCGTGGAGAGCGCTGGTGACGCGCTGGTACCTCGTGCTGCCGCTCGCCGCGCTGGTCTACATGCTGTTCGAGGGCTTCACGCCGCTCTATGCCGGCAGCATGGGCCTTGCGCTGACGGTGACGCTGATCCTCGGCACCGCCATCACGACGGGCGCCTCCTCCAACGTGATCCGCTACATTTTCTGGATCGGGCTCGCGCTCGTCGTCGCCGCGCTGTCGCGGGACGGTCTTCAGATTGCGCCGGTCGCGACGGTCGTCGTCGGCCTGATCGTGATCACGGCCTTCGTGCGCGGCGGCTTTGCGGCGTTGCGCGCCTGCCGCGATGCGCTGGCCGAGAGCGCGAAATCCGCCATCACCGTCGGCATGGCCTGCGCCATCGTCGGGGTCATCATCGGCATGATGTCGCAGACCGGCGTCGGCACCATCTTCGGCGGCTGGGTGATCGGGCTCGGCGAAAAGAGCCTGTTCCTGGCGCTGGTCATGACCATGCTGCTGTCGATCCTGCTCGGGACCGGCATTCCGACCATCCCGACCTACATCATCACCGCCGCGCTCGCCGCGCCGGCGCTGGCCAAACTCGGCGTGCCGCTAATCGCGAGCCACATGTTCGCGTTCTACTACGGTATCATGGCCGACCTCTCACCCCCGGTGGCGCTGGCCGCGCTTGCGGCGGCGCCGATCGCGAAGGAGAATCCGGACAAGATCGGCTGGGAGGCGATGCGCATCGCGCTCGCCGGCTACGTCATCCCGTTCATCTTCGTCTATTCGCCGGCCTTGATGCTGCAGGCGGGCGATCCCATGGCGGCCAAGCTCGGCTTCTATGGCGCAGTGGCGCTGGCGAGCTTGAAGGCGCTGGTGGCGATCGGCTTGTTCGGCATGGTCGCGATCGGCTTCCTGTTCACGCGGCTGACGCTGATCGAGCGGCTGGTCGCGCTCGGAGGCGCATTCTGCCTGCTCGGCGAATTCCCGTTCAGCGACACCGCGGGGTTCGTGCTCGCTGCGGCCCTCGTGCTGTGGCAATGGCGGCAGCGACCGCCGGCGCCGGTCGAGGCGGTGTGAGCCTCTGCCTGGCAACGGCAGCGGGCGTGAAGGCGCTGGCTCTGTCGGCGTTCACGCTCAGCTGGACGCATTCGATCGCGAAGGTCGAATGGCAGGAGGACTGGCGCGTGACGCCTGCCGGGCTCGAACTGGTGCAGGCCCGCGTCAAGGGCACCGGCCCCGGCATGGAGCCGCCGCCCGAGGCGCGGCTGGTCGACGGCTGGTTTCAATGGCGCCCGCAACGAGCCGCCATGCAGGAGGTCGTGCTCGGCAATTCAGGCGCAGCCGGCGAATGGCGGCTGTGCCACGACGGAAAGTGCCGGACGCTGTCGGAGATTGTCGGGCATCCCATCGGTGCTAACGTCACCACGATGAAGATTTGCGACAGTCCGTAGCCGGCATGAGCGGAGCGATACGCGGGACCCCTGTCCCCGGATATCGCTTCGCTCATCCGGGCTACAAGAATAACAACAAAGGAGAAACCCAATGGATCGGCTCAAGGGCAAGGTGGCGATGGTGGTGGGGGCCGGCTCGATCGGACCGGGCTGGGGCAACGGCAAGGCGACCGCGGTGACCTTCGCGCGCGAGGGGGCGCAGGTGTTCTGCGTCGATCGCAACGGTGCGGCGGCCAAGGAGACTGCAGAGATCATCACCGGCGAAGGCGGCAAGGCGACGGCGTTCACGGCCGACGTGTCGCGGGCGAGCGAGATCGAGGCGATGGTGGCGGCGTGCCTGAAGGCCCATGGCCGCATCGACGTGCTCGACAACAATGTCGGCATCGCCGAGATGGGCAGCGTGGTCGAGGTGAGCGAGGAGAGCTGGGACCGTGTCTTCAGCGTCAACCTCAAGAGCGCCTATCTCGCCATGAAGCACGTCATTCCCGTCATGGTGAAGCAGGGCGGCGGCTCGATCATCAACATCTCCTCGATCGCCTCGATCCGCCACATGGGGATCTCATACGTCACCTACGGCGCCTCGAAGGCGGCGATGAACCAGATGACGCGCACCACCGCGATCGAGTTTGCGCGCCATCATGTCCGCGTCAACGCGATCCTGCCCGGCCTGATGAAGACGCCGATGGTCGAGCATTCCGCAGGTCTTGCCGCCAGCTATGCCAAGGGCGATGTCGAAGCGATGTGGCGCGCGCGCGACGCCCAGGTGCCGATGGGCCACATGGGCGATGCCTTCGACGTCGCCAACGCCGCGCTGTTTCTCGCCTCCGACGAAGCGAAATATGTGACGGGCATCGAGCTCGTGGTCGATGGCGGCATCACCTGCAAGGCGGGGGCGTAGCTCCAATCTCCGCCGTCGTCCCGGGCGCGCAACGCGCGAACCCGGGACGACAGCGGAGGTGTTGGCTGCTGCCTATTGCGCCAGCGCCAGGATGCCGCCGGCGAAGGTGTGCCAAGCGGCCGTCTCGCTGATCGGCCAGTTCAGCACCTTCACCGCCAGCAGCGCCAGCGTGCCGTAGATGTAGACCGGATGCACGCGGCCTTCGCTGCGCCAGTCGCGCACCATGGCGACGACGAGCAGAAGCGAGGCGACGACGGCCGGCGCGATCGTCACCGGCACCGGCGGCGGGCCGGGCGGTCCCGGCGGCGCGAGGAAGGTTAGGAACCAGCGCGCAATCGCAGCGTCTAGGATCGAGACCGCGGCCAGCAGCATCAGGCGCTTGTGGATATCGGGCCTGCGCGTGTTGATGATCGCCAGCACGAACACCACGGCAAAGAACGCGATGCCGCTCATCGGCACGATCGAGAAGGCAACGCCTGCATCGGCCTTCCCAAGTGCCGCGGCGTTCTTCATCGAGGTTACGGACGCGAAGAAGCCAAATATGACCATTGCGGTCGCAAGCGAGACGCCGGCAATGCCTAACGAGCGGTGGTTGACCACGCGGCCCGAGGCCGCGAGCCAGGTTTGGAGCACGAAATAGAGTGACCAGGTGAAGAACAAGAGTCCGTGAAAATGAATCACCGGGCTTGCGGACAATGTCCGGTGAGCGAGCGGCACCCAATAGGTCGGTGCGAAGCCGAGGAAGGCGGTGGCGGCGCAGGCAAGCGCCATGTTGAGATAAAAATATCGTGCAGGCGACGCATCACGCGCGCGGACACGACGGTCGTCGATCAGGGTCGTCATCAGGGGTGAGTCTGGGTCGGCGGGGCTTGGTTCAAAGTTCGGGATGTTTCTGTGTGACCTGGCGCACGTTGCTGAACGCCCCAAAGTTCGCCGTCATCCCGGATCTGCGCGCTTAAGGCGCGCTTGTTTCGGGACGACCGCAGAGAGACATCATCCCCCCGCGCTCAATTCTGCGCGATCGAGCTGCTCTTCGAGCCGGTGAAAGGCGTCGTCGCCGATCACCTCGGTGGCGCGCAGCTCGAAGATCGCCTTGCGCGCGGCCTCGATGGCACGGCGGCGCAGGGGATCGGCGGGCAATTCGCCGTTCGCAATGCCGCCAGTCGGATCGGCCTCGGCCTGCATCAGGATGGCGCGATACTCGAGCCGCAGGATTTCCGCCTCCTCCGATGGATCGCTCTCGATCGCCTCGAGGGCAGCACGATAGGCGGCCGCGCGCCCGCGGGCGACCTCGATCCCGACGGGATCGTCGTCCCGGAGCTTGGAGGCCAGGATCAGCGGCCGCAGCGTCAGGCCCTGGATCACCAGTGTCCCCAGCACCACCGCGAAGGCGATGAAGACGATGAAGTCGCGGTAGGGAAAGTTCTCCGGCAGGGCAAAGGCGGTGGCCAGCGTGACGAGGCCGCGCATGCCGCACCAGGAGATGATGAACCCGCCTTTCGCCGAGGCGACCTGCTTCGGATCCTTCGGATGGTAGATCCCGCGCGCGACCAGTGCGCGCAGCGTGGCGCGGTAGAACGTCACCCAGAACAGCCGCACCAGCACCACGGTGAGCAGGATCCAGGCGGCGGCTACGCAATATTCCCAGCGCACGTCCGCGTCCAGCCGGGTCCAGATCGGACGCATCTGCATGCCGATCAGCATGAAGGCGAGCACGTTGAGCACGAACACCATCGTCTCCCAGACTGCATAGGACGGCACCCGCAGCCGCGCCGGCATGCGCGCCGGCGCGGTGCGCGCCAGAGTGATGGCGTAGACGACGATGGTGAGGATGCCGGACAGGCCGAGATGCTCGGCGGCGATCCAGATCATGAAGGTGGTGGCGAACTGAACGATGATCGCGCTCGGCGCTTCCGTCACGCGCTCCATGATGGGCGAGATCAGGCGGGCTGCGGCAAGGCCGGCGACGACGCTGCCGACCAGAGCCAGTGCCATGGTCGGTGCGACCTGGCTCCAGGTCAGGTGCTCGGTGGCGACTGCGCCGACGGCAATGCGGTAGATCAGCAGCGCGCTGGCGTCGTTGAGCAGGCTCTCGCCCTCCAGCACCTTGACCATCCGATAGGGCAGCTTGACCTGGCTCAGGATCGCAACCGCAGCGGCCGCATCGGGCGGCGCCACGATGGCGCCAAGCGCGACCGCTGCCGCCCATGGCATGTCAGGCATCAGCCGGTGCGCGACGAAAGCGACGGCGGCCGTGGTCAGGCCGACCGCGGCGACCACCAGAGTCGAGACCGGAACCCAGTTGTTGCGGAGATCGCGCAGCGAGGTGTCGAAGGCGGCGTCGAGCAGGACCGGTGCGACAAAAAGGGCCAGGGCCAGGTCCGGCTCCAGCACCCAGGACGGGCTCGACGGCACGAAGGCAATCAGCGCGCCGCCGATGGCGAGAAAGGTCGGGTAGGGGACCTTGATCCGCCGCGCCAGCGCCGATAAGCCAACGGCGCCGAGCAACAGCGCGATGATCCACTCGAATGTCGACACGATAATCCCCGAAGCCGGTTTGAGCGGCGCCACAAGCCGGCACCAATCCCGCCGTATGCTGGATAGTACGGTTCCAGAGCAAGAGCTCAAGACAAACGCCCCGACACAGGACTTTCGACTGCAAACGAGCATGCGTTTTCTCATTCCCTTGTTCGGCGCCGGGCTGCTCTCCGCACTCTCGCTCGCGCCCGCCGATGCTGCGACCGGCGGCGAGCCGGTTGCGGTGGTGCAGGTCGATCTCGAGTCTTGCCTCGCGGCGGCTGCTGCCGACGACGTGGACAAGGCCGCCGCGGCCTGCGCGGCCGTGATCGACAACGAGAAGACGGCGAAGGCGGACCTGATCAAGGCGCTGATCGCGCGCGGCGCGCTCCATGCACGGCACGACCAGATCGATCGCGCGATTGCCGACGACAGCCGCGCGCTCTCGCTCGATCCGGGCCTCGCCGATATCTTCAACGCGCGCGGCGAGCTCTGGCTGAGGAAGGACGACAAGCCCAGGGCGGTGCAGGATTTCGGTGCGGCGCTCAGGATCGATCCCAACCACGCAAAGGCCAAGGCCAATCACAAGGCGATGGCGCGCGAGCTCGAACGGATCGGCGCGCAGATGGCGCTCGCCGGCAAGCCCAGTTTCAGTTGCGCGCGCGCGCGTCGCGCGGTGGAAAGGGCGATCTGCGCCAATCGCGAGCTTGCCGACCTCGATCGCGAAGTCTTTGCCGCCAATGCCCGCGCGGTCGGGGAGGCGCGCAATCCGGACGAGGCCAAGGCGCTCCAGCGCGAGCAGGCCGCGTTTATCGCCCGCCGCAATGCAGAATTCGGGCGGCCGGGGTATGACCTGAAGAAGGCGATGCAGGAGCGCCTGCAGCGGCTCAACGGCGTGGACGGGTATTGAGTCCTTGCCTCTCCCCGCGTAGGGCAGGGCAATCGCATATGCTTTCACAGGGGCGGTCTGCGGGCTTGCTCCGCCTCTCCCGCTTGCGGGAGAGGCCGACGCGCTCGCAGAGCACGGCGGGTGAGGGCTCTCGCCGCGTAGGGATAGCATTTCTCGACAATCCCGCCGCTGAGACACCCTCTCCCCAACCCTCCCCCGCAAGCGGGGGAGGGAGCGCAGTCCCAACGCCGAAGCATCATTCACACCATATGCGATTGCCCTGCCGCGTGCGAGGCGAGGGAGAGCTCGCACCCCCCTCTCAGGTCCGGTTTGAACCCATCCCCTGCGAGCTGCGACAACGGTGAGAACCCGACGTCACGGAGCCCTATGTCATGTGCGGTACTCTAGCCTCCGCGCAAGCGCTTTCGCCTGCCAAAAGCTCTCTTCGCGCCATTTTCCTCGGCGCGGCGATGAGCCTTGCCTTCATCGTACCGGCCGTTGCCGGAGCTGATTGCGTGCCGGACAGCAAGGCTGCTCCCGCAGACCTGATATCCGCGTGCAACGCCATCATCGACCAGACGGCAAACCCGGCATCGGAGCGCTCCCTGGCGCTGGTCGCTCGCGCCGAAGCCAATGCCCGGACCTCCGGGGGCCTGTCGCAAGCGCTGCGCGATCTGGACCGCGCCATCGCGCTCGATGCCAAGAACGCTCTTGCCTGGCGCGTGCGCGGCGACCTCTTGCGCACGGCCGGCGGCGACCTCAATCGTGCCGCGGCGGATCTGACGAGAGCGATCGAGCTCGCGCCCCAGGCTGCCGAAGCTTACCAGCTTCGCGGCGTCGTCTACACCAACCAGCATCGCTACGACCGCGCCATCGCAGATTACGATCAGGCCATCAAGCTGAAGGCCGATTTCGCCCAGGCTTGGTCCGACCGCGGAGCGACCTTCTATCTGCAAGGCGACTACGCCAAGGCCGTGGCCGATCTCAGCGAGGCGCTGCGCCTCGATCCGAACCGGCCGCGCAGCTACACCACCCGCGGCGCCGCCTACAAGAAGCTCGGCGAGCTCGACAAGGCGATCGCGGACGACAGCGAGGCGATCCGGCTCGATCCAAAGGTGCCTGAGTATTTCGACAATCGCGGTCTCACCTATGCCGCCATGAAGGAGTACGACAAGGCGATCGCCGACTACGACCAGGCGATCCGCCTCGAACAGCGGGTGAACTTCCTGACCAACCGCGGCGACTCCTACCAGATGAAGGGCGAACTCGGGGCCGCGCTGTCGGACTACAACGACGCACTGAAACTCGATCCGAAGTTCGCAAAGACCTACAACAATCGCGCCGTGCTCTACAAGAAGATGGGCGAGCGCAAGAAAGCGCTGGCCGACTACGAGGCGACGTTGCGGCTCGATCCCGCCAATGAAAACGCGACCAACGGCCGCCGCCTGATGATCGCCGAAATCGCGAAGTTCGGCGACGAGCCGGCCCGTGCGCTGAACGCCACCCCCAGCAACCCCTCGTTCGATTGCGCCACCGCAAAACGCGAAGTCGAGAAGGTGATCTGCGCCGATCCGCAGCTCGGCGTGCTCGACCGCCAGATCGCCGAGGCCTATGAGCGTGCGCTTAAATCCGCGAGCAAGCGCTCCGCTAACAGTCTGCGAAAATCCCAGCGCGAATTCCTGGCCGCGCGCGATGCGAGTTTCCGTCGTCCCGGTTATGATCTGAAGAAGGTCATGCAGGATCGCCTGCAGAAGCTGAATGCGATGGACAGCTAGGCGTTCTTCGCCTCTGCCCGTCTGCGGGGGGCAATCGCATAGGGTGCTTTGCGAGCTGAGCGCACGCCTCGTCCTTCGAGACGCCCGCCTCCGGCGGGCCCTCAGGATGAGGCTAAGCCGCATCGGTGCTCCTTGAAGCTGGCGCAACGCACTCGGTCCTCATCCTGAGGGCCCGCCAAGGGCGGGCGTCTCGAAGGATGGCCACAGGCGATATCGCTTCCATATGCGATCGCCCTGCCGCGAGCGGGGAGGGTGGGGAAAGACCCGCCCTTTTCGGCTTGAACCGCGGCCCGTTCCCGCGAAAATAGGCTGACAAGAAGGCCGGCAATTGATCCTGGTCATGGCGGGGCGCCTGCCCTGCCACAAGGGTCGGAGCCAGGCGAATAAAGGGAACGGGAGCGCGGGAATGAATATCCAGGGCAAGAGTCTCTATCACGAGGTCCATGCGCGCTCGTTGGCCGATCCCGAGGGCTTCTGGGCCGAGGCGGCCAAGGAGATCGACTGGATCGAGCCGCCGAAGAAGATCTTCGATCCGGCGCAAGGCACCTACGGCCGCTGGTTTGCCGGCGGCGTCGTCAACACCTGCTACAACGCGCTCGACCGCCACGTCGAACGCGGCCGCGGCGACCAGGTCGCGCTGATCCATGATTCACCGCTGGCGGGATCGGTCACCAAGCTCACCTATGCCGAGCTGCTGAAAGAGGTCCAGGCGCTCGCTGCCATCATGCAGGATTTCGGCGTCGCCAAGGGCGACCGTGTCATCCTCTACATGCCGATGGTGCCGGAGGCGGTGGTCGCGATGCTTGCCTGCGCGCGGCTCGGTGCTGTGCACTCGGTAGTGTTCGGCGGCTTCGCCGCGAAGGAGCTCGCCACACGGATCGACGACGCGCAGCCGAAGCTCATCCTCTCCGCCAGCTGCGGCATCGAGCCCGGCCGCATCGTGCACTACAAGCCGCTGCTCGACGAGGCGATCAGGCTGGCCGGCAGCAAGCCCAAGGCCTGCATCGTGCTGCAGCGTCCGCAGCTCACCTGCGAGATGACGCCGAGCCGCGACTACGACTGGGCCAGCCTGCGCCGCAAGGCGCTAAACGACGGCAAGAGCGCGCCTTGCGTGCCCGTTGCTGCCACCGATCCGCTCTACATCCTCTACACTTCGGGTACCACCGGCATTCCCAAGGGTGTCGTGCGCGACAATGGCGGGCATCTGGTCGCAGTGAAATGGTCGATGTTCAACCTCTATGGCGTCAAGCCGGGCGAGGTGTGGTGGTGCGGCTCCGACATCGGCTGGGTGGTCGGGCACAGCTACATCGTCTACGGGCCACTGCTGCAGGGCGCGACCACGATCATGTATGAGGGCAAGCCGGTCGGCACGCCCGACGCCGGCGCGTTCTGGCGCGTGATCTCCGAGCACAAGGCGGTGGCATTCTTCACCGCGCCGACCGCGTTCCGCGCCATCCGCAAGGACGATCCCGAAGGCAAATTCATCCGGCAATACGATCTTTCCAGATTCCGCACGCTGTTCCTCGCCGGGGAGCGCGCCGATCCGCCGACGGTGGAATGGGCGGAGCAGCAGCTGAAGGTGCCGGTGATCGACCATTGGTGGCAGACCGAGACCGGTTGGTGCATCGCCGGCAATCCGGTCGGGCTCGGCATGCTGCCGGTGAAGCACGGCTCGCCGACGGTGCCGATGCCGGGCTATCAGGTCGATGTCGTCGACGAAGCGGCAAAGCCGGTCGGCCCCAACACCATGGGCTCGATCGTCATCAAGCTGCCGATGCCGCCGGGCTGTCTGCCGACGCTGTGGAATCAGGACGAGCGCTTCAAGGAAGCGTACCTGAGCGAATTCCCCGGCTATTACAAAACCTCCGACGCCGGCTACAAGGACGATGACGGCTACGTCTTCGTCATGGGCCGTACCGACGACATCATCAACGTCGCCGGGCATCGGCTCTCCACCGGCGGCATGGAGGAGATCCTGGCCTCGCATCCCGACGTCGCCGAATGCGCCGTGCTCGGCGTCAAGGACGCGATCAAGGGCGAGGTGCCCTGCGGCTTCCTGGTGCTGAAAGCGGGCGTGAAGCGCCCGCCCGCCGAGATCGAGAAGGAGATCATCGCGCTGGTGCGCGACAAGCTCGGGCCAGTCGCCGCCTTCAAGCTCGCCATTACCGTCGGCCGCCTGCCCAAGACGCGCTCCGGAAAGATCCTGCGCGGCACCATCAAGAAGATCGCCGACGGCGACTCCTGGACCATGCCGGCCACGATCGAGGATCCCAAGGCGCTCGACGAGATCGGCGAGGCGCTGAAGGGGCGGGTGTGAGGTGAACTTGGTCTGGTGGGACGCTGTCGCGCCGTTCCCGCTGTCATCACCCGCGAAGGCGGGTGATCCAGTACTCCGCGGCCGAAATGATCTGACCCAATGACCACCGCTGCGTAGTGGATGCTCCGCCTTCGCTGGGAATGACAGCGCGCGGAACAGCCTCCGGGGACTTACAATCTCCGCATTCCGCGCTAAACAGGGCCGGCCGATAGGGGACCTTGTATGCCACTCGCCGCCGCGCCACGCCTGCTGACCGCCCTAGGTCTCGCCCTCGCTCTCTCCGCCTGCTCGGCGCGCTACCAGACGCCGGTGGCGGTGGGCGGCGACGATGACGACGCGGTGTGCCAGAGCCGGGGCTACGCGCAAGGCTCGCCTGAATACGTGGCCTGCCGCAAGGACCGCGACGTTCAGCGCAACGGCGCCGTCGCGCGCGCCGACCGCCGGCAGCGCGATCTCGGCGAGTACATGCTGAACAATCCCGTGCGGCCGTAGCGGTCTAAGCGCGTTTGCACGTGCCGAGCTGAAGCGATCGCGGTTCTCCGCGGCCAATGTCGCGCGCGCCCACTCGAGTACCGTGCAAGTCCCTCGCATTGTCGTCTGCCGTGGCAGATGTGCAACGCCGGACCTGATTCATGGCGCGTCAGTCCAATTTTGATTCAGGTCAAATCCGAAGACGCCCTGTTTCTGCTCTGACAGCTGTGATCGCGCAACGGGGCGCGCATGGCTCTCAAGGGGAATTCAATGCGAAGGACTATTCGAAATGCCGCACGGATCGCAGTGCTCGCCGCTGCGTTCGGCGGCGCGCTTGCATCGGCGCAAGCCGCGGATCTGCCGGTCTATACCAAGGCGCAGCCGAAGGTGGAGGCGTGGAATCCCTGGATGATCCGTCTGCGCGTCCTCGGCGTTTTGCCGGACGGCGGTGGTAGCACGGTCAATGTGACGGGCGTGCCCGCCCTGTCGTCGCCGAACTCGGGCCTTCACATCAGCGACCAGGTCGTCCCCGAGCTCGACATCTCCTATTTCTTCACCCCGAACATTGCGGCCGAATTGATCCTCGGCGTCACGCGGCATCACCTCACCGGATCTGGCACGCTCCAGGGGCTCGACATCGGCAAGACTACGCTGCTGCCGCCGACGCTCACCCTGCAATACCACTTCACCAATTTCGGCGCCTTCAAGCCCTATATCGGCGCCGGCGTGAACTACACCGTGTTCTTCAACAATTCGGCGTCGAACATCCCGTTCGGCGGCCTCACTGTTACCAACCTGCATGTCAGCAACGCCTGGGGCGGCGCCGTGCAATTCGGCTTCGACTACATGCTTGACAAGCATTGGGGCCTCAACGTCGACGTGAAGAAGCTGTGGCTCCAGCCGAACTACTCGGCCACGGTCAACGGCGCGATCCCGGTCACCGGTACCGCGCACATCGATCCGTGGCTGGTCGGTGCGGGTGTGACCTACAAGTTCTGAGGCGCTTGCGGCGTTAGTCTCGACGCCTGCGATCTCACACGAAAAACGCGGCAGGTTTCCCTGCCGCGTTTTTTTCGCGCGGTCGATCGTCGAAGGAGGAAATTACTCCTCCTCTTCCTCGTGTTTCTTGCCGCCGAGCGTCTTCAGCTTGGCGAACACGGCATCGACATTGAGGTCGTCGCTGGACTTCTCCGCGGGCTCGTACTCGTCCTTGCGGGTGGTCTCTGAGGCCGGCAGCAGGGTGGCGCCGCCATAGGCCGCGTCGATCGGCTTTTCCTTGGCGGCGCGCTGCACCTCGAAATCGAGCTCGATCTGCGAGCAGAGGCCCAGCGTGACGGGGTCGATCGGGGTGAGCTGGGACGTGTTCCAGTGGGTGCGATCGCGCACGCTGGCGATGGTGCTCTTGGTGGTGCCGACGAGCCGCATGATCTGCGCGTCCTTCAGCTCCGGGTGGCTGCGCAGCAGCCAGAGAATGGCGCTCGGGCGCTCGTGACGGCGCGAAACCGGGGTGTAGCGCGGGCCCTTGCGCTTGGGCTGGGGCGGCAGCACCACCTTGCTCTCCTGCAGGCGGAGCCGGTAATCCGGGTTCTTCTCGCCCTTCTCGATCTCCTCGCGGGTCAGCTGGCCATTGGAGAGGGGATCCATGCCCTTGATGCCCTGGGCGGCGTCACCGTCGGCGATTGCGCGCACCTCGAGGGGATGCATCTTGGTGAAATCGGCGACCTGGTCGAAGGTCAGCGCGGTGTTGTCGAGCAGCCAGACGGCGGTCGCCTTGGGCATCAGAGGTGCGTTGCTCATGGCAAATCTCCTTTGTGCTTCGCCCACCCCTCTGGAGGCGAAACCGGTGGTCATCAGCGATGACAGGGAATTCGGGCTATATAAGCCCGGAGGGGGTAGCCATGCAATGCTTCTGCTATAGATAGTGCCTTGACACCGCCCGAAAGGGGGCCCAATTCCCTTTGAACCGCTGTAACGTTCAAGCCGACAGTTTTAAGCCCATTCCCATCCCGATCGCCCCCGCCAGAAGGCGAAACGGGTGATTCGGTCACGAGATCGCTCAATGTCAGCCAAGCCAGACCTCAAGATCGTGCTTTGTTCTCCCCGCGGCTTCTGTGCCGGCGTGGTCCGGGCGATCGACACCGTGGAACGGGCGCTCGATAAATACGGCGCGCCTGTCTATGTTCGCCACGAGATTGTGCACAACAAGTATGTCGTCGACGGGTTGAAGAAGAAGGGCGCCATCTTCGTCGAGGAACTGGCTGAAATCCCCGAAAACGCCACCGCACCGGTGGTGTTCTCGGCCCACGGCGTGCCGAAATCGGTTCCGGCCGACGCCCAGTCCCGCAATCTGTTTTCGCTGGATGCGACCTGCCCGCTGGTGACCAAGGTGCACCGCGAGGCCGCGATCCATTTCAAGCGCGGCCGCGAGATCTTCCTGATCGGCCATTCTCACCATCCCGAGGTGGTCGGCACGCTCGGCCAGCTTCCGCCCGGCGCCGTGACCCTGATCGAGACCGCCGAGGACGCCAAGACCATCACGCCGAAGGATCCCAACAACCTCGCCTTCGTGACCCAGACCACGCTGTCGATCGACGATACCGCCGAGATCGTGGCGCTGCTCAAGGAGCGTTTCCCGAACATCAATGGGCCGCACAAGGAGGACATCTGCTACGCCACCACCAACCGCCAGCTCGCGGTGAAGAAGGTGGCACCCGTGGTGGATGCACTCATCGTCGTCGGTGCGCCCAATTCGTCGAACTCGCAGCGCCTGCGCGAGGTTGCCGAGCGCGAGGGCTGCAAGATCGCGGTGCTGGCGCAGCGCGCCACCGACATCGACTGGAGCAAGTTCGGCAACATCAAGAGTCTCGGCATCACGGCCGGTGCGTCCGCGCCCGAGGTGATCGTCGAGGAAATCATGGACGCCTTCGCCGAGCGCTACACGCTGCACGTGGAGACGGTATCGGCCGCGGAGGAGAACGAGTTCTTCCCGCTGCCGCGTCAGGTGCGCCCCGAAGCCGCCGCCGAGTAGACCTTTATGGCGGTCTACACCGACGTCGCCGCCGACGAACTCGCGGATTTCCTGAAACACTACGAGCTCGGCGAACTGCTCTCCTACAAGGGCATCGCCGAGGGCGTCGAGAATTCCAACTTCCTGCTGCACACGACGACAGGATCGTTCATCCTCACGCTCTATGAAAAGCGCGTGGCGAAGAGCGACCTGCCATACTTCCTCGCGCTGATGACTCATCTGGCCGAGCATGGCGTCAACTGTCCGCTCCCGGTGAGGGGGCGCGACGGCGAGGCGCTGCGCGAACTGGCCGGCCGGCCGGCCGCGATCATCACCTTTCTCGAAGGCGTCTGGCCGCGCAAACCGATCGCCGCCCATTGCGCGGGGGTCGGCGAGGGGCTGGCGAAGATGCATTTGGCCGGTGCGAATTTTGCGATCCGGCGCGCCAATGCGCTCTCGGTCGCGGGCTGGCGGCCGCTGTTCGATGCGGCGTCGAGCCGCGCCGACGAGGTGCAGCCGGGGCTGCGCGACTTTCTCGCGGCCGAGCTCGACTATCTCTCGAGCGGCATATGGCCGACCGATCTGCCCGAAGGCGTGATCCACGCCGATCTCTTCAACGACAACGTCTTCTTTCTCGGCGACAAGCTCTCGGGGATCATCGACTTCACCTTCGCCTGCAACGACATGCTGGCCTATGACGTCGCGATCTGCCTCAACGCCTGGTGCTTCGAGCCGGATCATTCCTTCAACGTCACCAAGGCGCGCGCCTTCCTCAACGCCTATGGCCGGGTGCGCAAGCTCAGCGAAGCGGAAGAGGCTGCGCTGCCGCTGCTGGCGCGCGGTGCCGCGATCCGCTTCCTGCTGACGCGGCTGGTGGACTGGCTCAACGTGCCCGCGGGCGCGCTGGTCAAGCCGAAGGACCCCCTGGAATATGCCCGCAAGCTGCGCTTCCACCAGAGCGTGACGAGCGCGCGGGACTACGGGCTGATTCCGTCGGGGCTGGTGGCGTGAGCGAGCGTCCCGTTGTCACCATCTTTACTGACGGCGCCTGCTCCGGGAATCCCGGTCCGGGCGGCTGGGGCGCCATCCTGAGGTTCGGCGACAAGGAAAAGGAGCTGAACGGCGGCCAGCCGCACACCACCAACAACCAGATGGAATTGATGGCGGCGATCTCCGCGCTCGAAGCGCTGAAGAAGCCGTGCTCGGTCGATCTCTACACCGACAGCCAGTATGTCCGGCAAGGCATCACCGGCTGGATCTTCGGCTGGAAGCGCAACGGCTGGCGCACCGCCGACAAGAAGCCGGTGAAGAATGTCGAGCTATGGCAGCGCCTCGACGCCGCGCTGAAGCAGCACGAGGTTCGCTGGCACTGGGTCAAGGGCCATGCCGGCCACCCCGAAAACGAGCGCGCCGACCAGCTGGCGCGGGACGGAATCGTGCAGGCGCGGTTGCAGCAGCGGGTGCGGGAGTAGGGGACGCTCGCCTCTCCACTCGTCATGGCCGGGCTTGACCCGGCCATCCACGCCTTCTTCACGCAATCAAGAACGTGGATGCCCGGGACAAGCCCGGGCATGACGTCATCCTTTGGAGGAGTTGGGCCAAAAGCCTACAGCTGCTCCAGAAGCGTATCGCCGCCGGACACCTCGACCTTGCCGGGCATCGCCTCGAGGTTCAGCTTCTTGACCACGCCGTCCTCGATCAGCATCGAATAGCGCTTGGAGCGGATGCCGAGACCGTTGGCGGAGGCGTCCAGCTCCATGCCGATCGCCTTGGTGAAATCGGCGTTGCCGTCGGCGAGGAAAATGGCCTCGTCGCGCTGGTCGGTGTCGCGCTTCCAGGCGTTCATGACGAAGGCGTCGTTGACGGAGACGATGGCGATGCTGTCGACGCCCTTGTCCTTCATGGCGTAGGCGTTGAGGAAGATGCTCGGCAGATGCATCTTGTGGCAGGTCCCGGTATAGGCGCCGGGGACCGCGAACAGCGCCACCCTCTTGCCCTTGAAGATATCGTCGGTGGTCTTCACCTGCGGGCCTTCCGCCGTCATCACGCGGAATTTCGCCTCGGGCAGCTTGTCGCCAATCTGGATCGCCATCGTTCGTTTCTCCTCGGAAAGGGCCGGAGCTGTTCTAGAGCATTTTACCGCAGGAGGTAAACGGCATCAAACGGGCGGTGATAGGGGCCGGTTGGCTAATTTCTCGTCATTGCGAGCAAAGCGAAGCATCGACACATGTCGCTGCGGAGGATGACTTCGTCGCAAGCGCTCCCGGCGATGACGAAGGGGCGCTAGGCGCCCCTTCGGACTGACCGGCAGATTGCCTTACGCGGCTTCGGCCTTCTTCTCGTCCCGCAGCTGCCGGCGCAGGATCTTGCCGACATTGGTCTTCGGCAGGTCGCTGCGGAATTCGATGTGCTTGGGTATCTTGTAGCCGGTGAGTTGCTCGTGACAGAACGTGATCACCGCGTCGGCGGTGAGGTTCGGGTCCTTCTTCACCACGAAGGCCTTCACCGCTTCGCCCGATTTGGAATCAGGGATGCCGATCACCGCGCATTCGAGCACGCCGGGATGGCTCGCGATCACTTCCTCGACCTCGTTCGGGTAGACGTTGAAGCCGGAGACGAGGATCATGTCCTTCTTCCGATCGACGATCTTGGTGTAGCCCTTCTCGTCCATGATGCCGATGTCGCCGGTGCGGAAGTAGCCGTCGGCGGTCATCACCTTGGCGGTCTCGTCAGGCCTGTTCCAGTAACCCGACATGACCTGCGGGCCCTTGGCGCAGATCTCGCCCGCCTGGCCGAGCGGGACTTCGTTGCCGTCGTCGTCGCGGATCGAGATGTAAGTCGACGGCACGGGGATGCCGATCGTGCCCGTGAACTCGGTTGCGGTCGCGGGATTGCAGGTCAGCGTCGGCGAGGTCTCCGACAGGCCGTAACCTTCGGCGATGAAGCAGCCGGTGACCGCCTTCCACTGATCGGCCACGGGACGCTGCACCGCCATGCCGCCGCCGTTGGAGATCTTCAGCTTGGAGAAGTCGAGCTTCTTGAAGTCGGGGTGGTGCATCAGGCCGTTGTAGAGCGTGTTCACGGCCGGGAAGCTGTTGACCTGGTATTTCGCCAGCTCCTTGATGAATCCGGGAATGTCGCGCGGGTTGGGGATCAGGAGATTGCAGCCGCCGGCGCGCACCGCGAGCAGGTAGCAGGCCGTCAAAGCGAAGATGTGATAGAGGGGCAGCGCGCAGACGATCATGAGCTGATCGACATGCGGCGGCGCGGCGAGCGCCGGCTGCAGCCAGGCGTCGTTCTGCAGCACGTTGGCGACGATGTTGCGATGGAGCAGCGTGGCGCCCTTGGAGAGGCCGGTGGTGCCGCCGGTATATTGCAGGAAGGCGACGTCGCCCGGCGACAGCTTCGGCTTGCTGAACGTCATGCCGCGGCCCGCCGAGAGAGCGTCGTTGAAGGCCACTGCGCCCGGCAACGACCATGCCGGCACCATCTTCTTGACGCGGCGGACGACGAGATTGACGATCACGCCCTTGAAGCCGAGCAGGTCGCCCATGCTGGCGACGATGACGTGCTTGACCTGCGTCTTCGCGATCACCTGCTCGACGGTGTGGGCGAAGTTCTCCAGCACGATGATGGCTTCGGCGCCGGAATCCTTGAGCTGGTGCTCGAGCTCGCGCGGCGTGTAGAGCGGATTGACGTTCACGACCGCGTAGCCGGCGCGCAGCACGGCGGCGGTCGCGACGGGGTATTGCAGTACGTTCGGCATCATGAGCGCGACCCGCGCGCCGCGCTGGAGCCCGCGGCCCTGCAAATAGGCAGCCAGCGCGACCGACATCTGGTCGAGGTCGCGATAGCTGATCGACTTGTCCATGCAGATGAACGCCTTGCGGTCGGCGAACTTGGTGAAGCTCTCCTCCAGCAGATCGACCAGCGATGCGTATTGGGTCGGCTCGATATCGGCGGGCACGCCGGGCGGATAATGTTTGAGCCAGATGCGCTCCATGGAAACTCCCCTCATCTCACTGAGCCCGTTGCGTCTCGGGCTTGCCTCGTTACCGCCAGTATCCAGCTTGCCGGAACAGGTGGCAAGCCGTCGTGACTTAGGGCAAAGGTCGGGGCGTAGCCACTGGAATCATCGCAAATCCCGCTGCCGCAGGTGCGAAAGCGGAGCTGTGGTTCAATGCCGGGCGGCGTTAACTGTTGTTGGCCGGCTTGGCCGCGGCGGGAGGCTTCGTCGCGGCGGGGTTGGTGGCCGCCTTGGGCTTGGCGGGCTTCGCCGCCTGATCGCCGGCCGCAGGCTTCTCTGCAGGCTTCGCCGCCGCATCCGGCTTGGTCGCGGCATGCTTGGCGCCAGCCGGCTTGCTTGCGGCGGGCGTGGTTGAGGAAGGCTTGATTGCGGCCGATTGAGGCGTGGCCGGCTTGGCCGCCTTGCCGTCAGTCTGCTTGGCATCCGGCTTGGCCGCCGCAGTCTCGGCGGCGTCGGGCTTCTTGGCGACGCGCGACTTCTTGCCACGCGGCTTGGACGCGGCCTGCTGGTCGGCGTCGGCGGCAACCGCCGCGATCAGGGCGGTGCCGGTGCGGGTCGGGCCGGTATAGACCAGCACGGGCTCCGTCGCCGCGGGGGCCGAGGCCATCAGCTCGGAAGCCCTCATCAGGGGCGGCTGGAGGCCGGCGGTAAAGAACGTGATCTGGGCTTCGCCGCCCGTGGCCGAGGCCGATCCGGGCGCGCTGCCATTGGCCGCAATCAGTCCGCCGTCGTCGTCGCTGGCCGGCCGCTTGCGGTGCGGTCCGCACGTCTCGTCGCGGAGGTTCGGCGGTGAGGCGTCGACCGGCACGAGATTTTCGACGGTGCCGAGCGAGGGGCGCAGCCAGGTGAGATTGTCCTGAGCAAAACCGCGCTCCAACAGCTGTGCGGCCTTCACCGCGCGCGCGGTGCCGGAACTGGAGCCGAGCACCACCGCGATCAGCCGGCGGCCGTTGCGCGTCGCCGATGCCACGAGGTTGTAGCCGGAGGCGCAGATGAAGCCGGTCTTGAATCCGTCGGCGCCGGGATAGCGGCCGATCAGCTTGTTGAAATTGCCGGTGACGCGCTTGCCGAAGCGGATCGCCGGGATGTGCACGAAGTACTCGTATTCCGGCAGGTCGCGCAGGAATGAGCGCGCCAGAATGCCGAGGTCGCGCGCCGACGTGATCTGGCCGTCGGCGGGCAGGCCGTTCGGATTGACGTAGCTCGTCTGCGTCATGCCGAGCTTCTTCGCGGTGTCGTTCATGATCGCGGAGAAGCCGTCGACCGAGCCGCCGACGCCTTCGGCGAGCACCACGGCCATGTCGTTGGCCGACTTCACCATCATCATCTTCAGCGCGTTGTCGACGGTGACCTGCGTTCCCGGGCGGAACCCCATTTTCGACGGCGATTGCGAGGCCGCCGTCGGCGATACCGTGAGCAGCGAATCGAGCGTCAGCCTGCCGTCCTTGACCGCCTTCAGCGTCACATAGGCGGTCATGATCTTGGTAACGGAGGCCGGGTACCAGGGCATGGTCGCGTTCTCGGCCTGCAGCACTTTGCCACTGTCGGCCTCGATCAGCAGCAGTGCTTCGGCGCTCGCCATACGCGGCGCGAGCGACGCGGCACATGCGAGGCCCGCGGCGAAAAGGTTGAATAGGGATTTGCGAAGCAGCGGGCGAAGGGCGTGCACTATCCGATTCCGGTCCTTGGAGATCCGCCTGATGAGGCCGGCTCTCGTGGTCTGAGTGTCGGTTCTGAAATCCAGCGCCGCCGCTTGCGGCGCCGCAAACCTATACCGGCTGGTGCGTCGAGAATAGGGGATCTGTGCGGTATTCCGCAACGAAGTAGGCCGAATTTCGACGGTCCTCCCGGGACTTGCTAGGGGGAATTGACGGCTGTCGCGGCAGCCTCGGCGGCCGTCACACTGGCCCGTGCGTTCTCCTGCACCATGAACTGGGCCTTGGCCATCTCGGCGAAATGGCCGCCCTTGGCCACGAGTTCATCGAAAGTTCCACTTTCGATCACGCGCCCATTTTCGAACACCAGGATCCGCGTGGCGTTGCGGATGGTGGAGAGGCGATGGGCGATCACGAAGGTGGTGCGGCCCTTCATCACTTCGTCGAGAGCGGCGTTGACCTTGACCTCGGTGACGGCGTCGAGCGCGCTGGTCGCCTCGTCAAGGATCAGGATCGGGGGGTCCTTCAGCAGCGCGCGGGCGATGGACAGGCGCTGGCGCTCGCCACCGGAGAGCATGCGGCCGCGTTCGCCGGCATTGGTCTCGAAGCTGCCGCTGCGCTCGATGAACTCGAGCGCCTGCGCCCGCTCGGCCGCTTTGCGCATCTCGGCTTCGGTCGCGTCCGGCTTACCGACGCGCAGATTCTCCGCGATCGACCGGTTGAACAGCAGCGCTTCCTGGAACACCACGCCGATGTTCCGCCGCAGGGAGGCCAGCGTCACCCCGCGCAGGTCCATGCCGTCGATCTTGATGACGCCCGATTGCGGATCGAAGGCGCGGTGCAACAGCGCAATCGCGGTCGACTTGCCGGCGCCCGTCGGGCCGACCAGTGCAATGGTCTGGCCGGGCAGCGCGGTAAAGGTGAGGTCCTCGATCGCCGGCCGCTTGCCGTCATAGGAGAACGTGACGTCGTTGAACTCGACGAGGCCCGACAGCCTTCCGGCATCGATCGCGTCGGGCCGGTCGTGCACCGCGGGCACGGCGTCGAGCACGTTGAAGAACTCGCGCAGGCGCGGGGCTTCCATGAACACGTTGTTGATGAAGCTCACGACCTGCTCGAGCTTCTGGATCAGCATCGTCGCGAAGCTCACGAACATCACGATCTCGCCGACGGATGTCAGCCCCTGGCCGTGCAGTGCGATGCCGAAGGTGAAGATCGCCAGCACCGTGATGGTGGTCGAGGCGCGCGTGATCACCGTCACCAGCGCCCACCAGGACAGCACCGGCATCTGCGCGGCGAGCAGCTCGTCGGCGACAGAGCGCAGCCCCTTGACCTCGGATTCGACGCGCACGAAGCTTTGCACCAGCGCGACGTTGCCGAGCGCATCCGAAGCGCGCGCGGAGAGTTCGCTGTAGCGCTCCTCGACCTCCATCTGCATGCCGAAGGTCTTGCGCACCACGAAGGTCGTCAGCGCGGTGAAGACGATGCAGAGCACGAATAGCAGGATCGCGAGCCGCCAGTTCAAATAGAGCGACAACGGCAGCAGCACCACGACCGAGAGGATCGCGGCAAAGTGCTCGCGGAAGAAGCCGAGCCACAGCCGCCACAGCGCGTCAGTGCCGTTGAGCATCACCTTCATCAGCCGGCCCGAATGAGTGCCGGAGTGAAACGTCAACGGCAGTTGCAGGATGTGCTCGAAATAATCGGTCAGCACCGCCTGGCGCTGGCGGTGCGAAAGCCGGTCTGCCTGCAAGGCCACCACCGCGCTGCACGCGATGGTGAAGAGCCCGAACGCGACCCAGGCGGCCAGGAACGGCCAGGCCGAGTTGGAGCCTGCTACCGTCTTGCCCGAGAGTACGTCGATGATCCGGCCGAACAGCACGGGCTCGGCGAATTGCGAGCCTGCGAGCAGCAGATTGGCGACCGCGAGCAGCCAGCCCAGCCGCGCCTCCTTGCCGAGCAGCTCGATGACGCGGGTGTAGAGACGGAGGATGGACATGCGGACGAGGAATCGGTGGACAATGGAGCCCTTAGTCTAAACAGGGATCGCGGCCGCATACAGCGGAAGCTTTTGGTTTTGCTCAGTTGAGCAGCCGCTCCCCGACCGGCGGCAGGAATTGCCCGTCGAAGACATCGCGCGCGACCGGGCGTTTGCGGAATTTGAAGTCCTGCGCGATCTGGCCGATCGAGCGCTCGAGGCGCGCCGGGTCGATGCCGCCGAGGCCATTGCGCCTGACCTCGTCGGTCAGGATGTTATCGGCAAGGACAGTGCGCAGGCGGTCAAGCTCGAGGTTGCGGTCGCCGCCCTCGATGCGGCTCGCGGCCTCTTCCGCCGCGCGCGCCGGCTCCCTGACGGCGGCGTTGATGCCGGCGACCAGGGCGCGGAGGAAACCCTTCACGGCATCCGGCTTTGCTGCGGCGAAGGCCGGGCTGGCCACCACGGCAAAGCCGTAGGCCTCGCAGCCATAGTCCGAAAAGCGCATCACGACGAGATCGGCTCCGGGCACGCCGCGATCGCGCAGGTTCACCGCCGAGAGATAGCTGAAGCCGGCCACGGCATCGACCTGTCCCGCGGACAGGATCGGCTCCCGCACCGCCGCACTGATTTTGTGGAATTTGATCCGCGATGCGTTGATGCCGTTGTGCTGCGCCAGCGCCGGCCACAGCCGCATCGACAGATCGCCATCGGCGACGCTGACGGACTTGCCGTCGAGATCGGTCAGAAGGTGAATGCCGCGGCTCTTGCGCGCGATGATCGCGTAAGGAGCGCGGTTGAACAGCACAAACACCGCCTTGACCGGCATGGCGTCGTCCTTGTCACGAAACCGGATCAGCTCGTTGATGTCGACCAGCGCAAGCTCGCTGTCGCCTTTGGCGACGCGTGCGAGCGCTTCCGGCGATCCGGACGCGGTGGTGAAGGATACGTTGAGATGCTCGGCGCCGAAGCGGCCGTCTTTTGCTGCAAGGAAGAATGGCGCCACGCTCGCATCGATCGGACGGTCGAAAGTGAACTGGACCGCGCTGACGCTCTCGGCCGCAATGGCCTCGTGCGCAGTCGATGCGGCGAGCGAGATTGCGAGGGCCAGCAGGCCGTGAAGGGCGATCGTCTTGAATCCTGCCATCGATAGCGCCGGTCCGCATTGTTATGATTTCGTGACGCTCGCAGCGCCGGCCCGCAACGAGCGTGCGCGCACCAACATGAACGGCGGATGAGCGGCGTTGCGGCATCGTTACGCAACCCCGTTCAGCTTGTGTTGGGGGTGGGGAACCCAAATTAGGTCATGCGGGTTTGAGAGGCATGAGCCTGTCCGCAGGCGTCTATTTCAGGTCCCAAAGGAGGGCCCAAGACATGTTCGAGCGATTCTCCAAGTTTGCGGGCCGAAAGGCCGTTCTGGCCACCGCGGCGGCGCTTGCGCTGACCGCAATTGCCCCGACCGCTTCCTATGCAGGCGGCCGCCACTGGCACGGCGGCGGCGGCGGCGCGGCCGCGGCTGCGGCATTCGCTGCCATCGGCACCGGTCTTGCCATCGCCGCGTCCCGTGACGCCTACGCCTATGATTACGGTCCGGGCTATGGCTACGGTGGTCCCGTCTATTACAGCCGCCCTGCCTACGGTCCCTATTACGGTCCGGGCCCGAACTTCCAGTATCAGCGCTATGGCGGCACCGCTCCGTCCGAGTATTGCGGCCAGGGCTACTATCAGAACTGCTACTAACCCCGGTAATTCATGGGTTGACCATAACGGGCCGTCGCGATTGCCGTGGCGGCCCGTTTTCTGCTTTTATTGTCGTGCGTTAACACGCCCGCCATTTGTTTAGAGTAGTTTGAGTACATGAGTGATTCGCTTGAGCGGCTTTACCTGGCTGTGCTCGCGGCCAGGCATCTTGATCCGGCAACATCGCGCACTGCCCGGCTGTTTCAGCGCGGGCCTTCCAAAATGGCGAAGAAACTGGCCGAAGAGGCCATTGAAGTCGTCATCGATGCGGTCAACGGCGACAGCGAGGCCGTGATCCGGGAAAGCGCCGATCTGCTCTACAATCTCACCGTGCTGTGGGCTTCGGCCGGAGTGCGGCCCGAGGACGTCTGGCGCGAGATGAGCCGGCGTGAAGACATGCTCGGCATTGCGGAGAAGCTGCCGAAATCACCCATGAAGTTGCCCAAAGTCGCGTCACCGCGCGTTGCGGCCAGGCGGCCAATTGTCGCGCTCGAAGGGCGCGCGGCGCGCAAGCGCCACTAGAATCCTCACGTTTCGCCTCAATCTCGGCATGGACAAATCCGTCCCGTGGTGCTTCATCGCGGCGCCATGCTGAAACGTATCTACGACTGGTGCATCGACGCCGCCCATAAACCCTACGCACTCTGGATTATGGGCATGGTGTCTTTCGCCGAAAGCTCCTTCTTTCCGGTCCCGCCGGATGTGATGCTGATTCCGATGTCGCTGGCGCGTCCGCAGCGCGCCTGGCTCTATGCCACGGTCTGCACCGCGACCTCCGTGCTCGGCGGCGTGGTCGGCTATGCCATCGGCGCGCTGCTCTACGATTCTGTCGGCCAGTGGTTGATCCACTTCTATGGGCTTGGCGGCAAAATGGATGCGTTTCGCGAATCCTACGCCGCGTACGGCGCCCTTATCATTATCGGTAAGGGTGTTACGCCGATCCCATATAAGCTCATTACAATTGCGTCGGGCTTTGCTGGTTACAACATCTGGCTGTTTATATTGTGTTCCATCGTTGCCCGCGGCATTCGATTCTTCCTCGTGGCGATCCTGCTCAACCGCTATGGCGACTGGATCCGGGTCCGGATCGAACGGCATCTCGGTCTTGTCGTGGCGGTCGGCGCCGCGGTGCTGGTGCTCGGCTTCGTCGTGGCGATCAAGCTGATCTAAAGCTCTGCGCTTTGCCGCTGCATCCGGTTCGGCTACGGTTGGGGTCATGACGGATCGATCCGGCCATCCGGTCCTGCGACCGGCAACACTGACGCTTGCGATGCTTTCGCTCCTGCTCGGTGCCGGCGGGGCGGGATGGACGCAATCTGCGCCGCCCTCGCTCGGCCTCCGGGAGCAGGGGACGCAGGCCGCGCCGCCACCATCTTCACCCGCTCCCTCTGCGCCGCCGGCGGCAGCGGAGAATCCCGGACTGATCAACGAGATGGGCAAGCTGTTCGACAAGCTGCCCTCGCTCTTGCCGCCGATCAAAAGCCCCAGCGAAACCATGAATGACCTGTCGCGGCTGGCCAAGCCCTCGACCATGGTGTCGGGGCGGGTGGCTTGCCCGGTCTCCTCCAACGGCGCGCCCGACTGCAAGCAGGCGGCCGATCAACTCTGCCAGGGCAAGGGGTACAGGGAGGGCAAGTCCCTGAACGCCGACTCCTCCGAAAAATGCTCGGCCAAGGTCCTGATCCCAGGCCGGCAGCGTAAGCCGGACGACTGCCGCACCGATACTTTCGTGACCAGTGCACTATGTCAGAACTGACGTGATGGTCGCGCGCGCAAGCAGCAAGGAGCGCCAATGAGCCGGACGGAGCAGGACTTCCTCGGACAGCGTGAGATCGCCGACGACATCTATTACGGCGTCCAGACCATCCGGGGTAAGGAGAACTTCCACATCACCGGCATTCCGATGAACCAGGAGCCTTACTTCGTGAAGGCGCTTGGCTACGTCAAGAAGGCCGCCGCCATGGCCAATCGCGATCTCGGCGCGATCGACGCCAGGATCGCGGATGCCATCATCCTCGGCTGCGACCGCGTCATCGCCGGCGACATGATGGATCAGTTCGTCACCGATTTCATCCAGGGCGGTGCCGGCACCTCCACCAACATGAACGCCAACGAGGTGATCGCGAACCTCGCGCTGGAAGCGCTCGGCTTCGCCAAGGGCGACTACCAGCACGTCAGTCCGAACGATCACGTCAATTACGGCCAGTCGACCAACGACACCTATCCGACCGCCTTTCGCCTGGCGCTGATCCTGCGGCTCGAGAGCTACATGACCGCGCTGCGCCAGCTCCAGGAGGCCTTCTTCGCCAAGGGCCGCGAGTTCGACCGCGTGCTGAAGATGGGGCGTACGCATCTGCAGGATGCCGTGCCGATGTCGCTCGGGGCGGAATTTCGCGGCTGGGGCACCACGATCGGCGAGGAGGTCGATCGCATCTCGGAAGCCCGCGCGCTGCTGCGCGAGATCAATCTCGGCGCCACCGCGATCGGCACCTCCGTCACGGCCGCGGCCGGTTACCCCAGGCTCGCGGTCCGGCATCTGAGCGCGCTGACCGGCGTCGACTTCATCCTCGCCGGCGATCTCGTCGAGGCGACCTCGGACACCGGCGCCTATGTGCAGCTCTCGGGCGTGCTCAAGCGCACGGCGAGCAAGCTGACGAAGATCTGCAACGACATCCGCCTGCTCGCCTCGGGCCCGCGCGCCGGCTTCAACGAGATCAACCTGCCGCAGCTGCAGCCTGGCTCGTCGATCATGCCCGGCAAGGTCAATCCCGTGATCCCCGAGGTGGTCAACCAGACCAGCTTCCTGGTGATCGGGCTCGACACCACGGTGACGCTCGCGGCCTCGGCCGGCCAGCTCCAGCTCAACGTGATGGAGCCGGTGATCTCGTTCGCGCTGTTCTTCTCGATCCTCACCATGGAGCGCGCGGTCAACAGCCTGCGCGAAAATTGCGTCGTCGGCATCACCGCCAACGAGGAGCACACCCGCAACATGGTGCTGAACTCGCTCGGCATCGTCACGGTGCTGAAGCCGCTGCTCGGCTACAAGCAATGCGCCGAGATCGCGCGCGAGGGCTACAAGACGGGCAAGTCGCTGCACCAGATCGTGGTGGTCGAGCGCAAGCTGCTGACTCAGGAGAAGTGGGACGAGATGTTCTCGTTCGAGCGGCTGATCAATCCGGATCTGATCGACTAGGGGCTGGTCTCCCTTTCGTCATTCCGGGGCGCGAAGCGCGAACCCGGAATCCATCTTGCCGCATGTGCTGACGCCCAATGGATTCCGGGCTCGACGCTTCGCGCCGTCCCGGAATGACGAGAGGCGAATTCCGCAGCTAGGAATTGGCGGCCGCCTTCGCCCCGACGCCAAAACGCAATACTTGACAGTGGAAAGATTGCCTTGTTGGTATGGTGCTCAACCTTCCATTGACCGGCCAACAGAGGATCGCTCCGCAATGTCCATGCCTGCCCTGTTCAAAGGGCGCCTGTCGATCCCCGTGATCGGCTCGCCGCTCTTCATCATCTCGGTGCCCGATCTCGTGATCGCGCAGTGCAAGGCGGGTGTGGTCGGCTCGTTTCCGTCGCTCAATGCGCGGCCGCCGGAGCTGCTCGACGAATGGCTGGCACGGATCACCGAGGAGCTCGCGGCCTATGACCGCGCGCATCCCGACAGGCCGTCGGCGCCGTTCGCGGTCAACCAGATCGTGCACAAGTCGAACAACCGGCTCGATCACGACATGCAGCTCTGTGCCAAGTACAAGGTGCCGATGGTCATCTCCTCGCTCGGTGCGCGCGAGGAGCTCAACCAGGCGGTGCACGGCTGGGGCGGCATCGTCTTCCACGACGTGATCAACCAGAAATTCGCGCACAAGGCGATCGAGAAGGGCGCCGACGGCCTGATCCTGGTTGCGGCCGGCGCCGGCGGCCATGCCGGCACCATCTCGCCGCTCGCCTTCGTCGCCGAGACGCGACAGTGGTTCGACGGCCCGATCGCGCTGTCGGGCGCCATCGGCAACGGCAAGGCGATCCGCGCCGCGCGCATCCTGGGGGCCGACTTCGCCTATATCGGCTCGGCCTTCATCGCGACCAAGGAGGCCAACGCGGTCGAGAAGTACAAGGAGATGATCGCGGGCTCCAGCGCCGACGACATCGTCTACTCCAATCTCTTCACCGGCGTGCACGGCAATTACCTGAAGCCGTCGATCCTCGCGGCCGGCATGGATCCCGAAAACCTGCCGACCTCGGATCCGTCCAAGATGAATTTCGGCACCGACGCTTCCGGCGAGCGCGCCAAGCCGAAGGCCTGGAAGGAAATCTGGGGAAGCGGCCAGGGCATCGGCAGCATCGACAAGGTCGTGCCGGCGGCCGAGTTGATCGCGCGCTTCAAGAAGGAGTACGAGGAAGCGATCGATCCGCCGCTATGAGCTATTGTCGTCCCGGACAAGCGAAGCCCAGATCCGGGACCCATAACCACAGGGAGTAGTTTGGCGAAGACTCGTGGATACTGGTTTCGCGCCGCCACTTCTCCCTGGGAATATGGGTCCCCGCCTTCGCGGGGACGACACTTTTTTCTGAACTCCGATCGTGCATCACAGAGAACATATGACCGCCATCTACCGCGTCGACGGCAACAGCGTCGTCACCAGCCCTGATGCGGCCGGTCCCTGGGACCGGCGCATGCAGCACGGCTCGGCCCCGGCTTCGCTGGTGACGTGGGCGGCAGAACGCATCCCGACAGCGGCGCCGATGGAGATCGCGCGCGTCACCATCGATCTGATGCGCCCGGTGCCGGTGGCGCCGCTCACGATCGCGACCGAGGTACTGCGCGAGGGCCGCAAGATCCAGCTCTGCGAGATCAAGCTGCTCGCAGACGGCGTGCAGGTGGTTGGTGCCACCGTGCTCAAGATCAAACGCCAAAGGCAGCCGCTGCCGGACCATGTCAAGGAGCTGCCGGTCACGCTGCCCTTGCCGGAGGACTCGCTGGTCGAGGACGCCCACGCCGCCACCAGCCCGTTCGTGCGATCGGTCTCGATGCGCGCCGCGCGCGGCCGCTTCGGCCAAGCCGGCTCCGGGGCGATCTGGTTTCGCGTCGACCATCCGTTGATCGAGGGCGAGGCCATCTCGCAGGCGATGCGCGCCGTGGTCGCCGCCGACTTCTCCAACGGCACCGCCTCGACGCTGGACTTCCGCGCCTGGACCTACATCAACGCCGACCTCACCGTGAGCTTCGCGCGCCAGCCGGTCGGCGAGTGGATCCTGCTCGACGGCGAATCCTGGATCGGCCCCGACGGCGCCGGCCTTGCGATGTCGCGGCTGGCGGACAGGCTGGGCTATTTCGGGCGCGCGGTGCAGAGCCTGGTGATCGAGAAGAGGTAACGGCGCTCACCCCACCATCCGGTCCCGCCCGCTCCAGAAGCCAGCGCGCAGCACTTTCTTGTCGACCTTGCCGACGCCGGTCATCGGCAATTGCTTGACGAACTGGATCTGCTTCGGCGCATGCGCCGGGCCTTTTCGCGCCTTCACCAGATTGATCAGCTCGTCCGGGTCGGGCCTTGCGCCCTCGCGCGGCACAACGATGGCGGTGACCGCCTCGCCCCATTTCTCGTCGGGAATGCCGACGACGGCGACCATCGCGACATCAGCGTGCTGCGACAGCACGTCCTCGACCTCGCGCGGGAAGATGTTGAAGCCGCCGCTGACGATCATGTCCTTCTTGCGGTCGAGGATGAACATGTAGCCGCGCTCGTCCCTGCGCGCGATGTCACCGGTGTGGACCCAGCCATTTTTCAGCGTCTCGGCGGTGATGTCGGGCCGCTTCCAGTACTCCGCCATCACGTGCGGCGCGCGCACGCAGATCTCGCCGGCCTCGCCCGTCTTCACCTCCTGGTCGTCGTCGTCGAGGATCCTGACTTCGCAGGCCGCGATCGGGAAGCCGCAGGACAGGAACAGCTCCGGGGTGTTCGGATCGTGATCGGCCTTGCGCAGCACCGAGACGGGATAGCATTCGGTCTGTCCGTAGAGCTGCGAGAACACGGGGCCGATGCGTTCGATGCCTTCGAGCAGCCGGCTCGGCGACATCGCCGATGCCCCGTAGAGCACCAGCTCGAGCGAGGAGAGATCGGTTTTGCCGAGCGCGGGCTGATCGAGCAGCACGTAGATCATGGTCGGAACGAACAGCGTGAAGTTGATGCGCTCGCGTGCGATCGTCGTCAGCACCGCCTCGGGGTCGAAGCCTTTCAGCATGTGCACGGTGCCGCCGCGCATCAGGGTCGGCAGCACCTTCGTGCCCGCGACGTGGCTGATCGGCGCCACCGTGAGATAGCGGGCGGCCTCGGGGATCTCGAAGTCGGCGAGGATCGCGCCCGCCGCGCCGGCATTCTCGCGGTGGTAGCGCAGCGCGCCCTTGGACTTGCCTGTCGTGCCGCCGGTGTAGTTCAGCGTCGCGAGATCGTCGGGGCCGGCGAGGCACAGCGGGCTCGCATGTCCCGCGGTCTCGATCGCGGCCAGGAGATCGACGCCGTAGCCGGCCGGTCCCATGGTGAAGACCGCCTTCAGCCGCTCCGCCCGCGCTGCGAGCTCGCCGCCGCGATCCCGGAAGGCGGCGGCATCCACCACCAGCATCTCGGCCTCGGAATCCTCGAGCTGGAACAGCTGGTCCTCCAGCGATCCCAGCGGATGCAGCCAGGTGATGCAGAGCCGCGCCAATTGCGCGGCGACACCGGCACACCAGGTGTCGGCGCGGTTCGCGGTGAGGAAGGCGACGCGCGCGCCGGGCTGCAGGCCGAGACGCATGAACACGCCCTGGATGCGGCCGATCAGATCGAGCGTGCCCTGACAGCTCAGCGATCCCCCGGGCCAGGCGAACGCGGTGCGGCCGGGATAGCGCGACAGTGCACGTAGCGTCTGCGCACAAGCCGGGGAGGATGCGTGGAGCGGATCAGACATATGTTTCCTCGTCGCTTTGTCACCGGCTTCTTGCGTGCCAATGTTGCGGGCCACGCTAGCACAGAGAATGCGGGAGCAAACGACAAAGCCCGCGAGAGGGAGGCATGCATGCCGCCGGATCGACTGCACCGCGTTCGCGACCGTCTTCGTCTGCCGCTGATCGCGGCGCCGATGTTTCTGATCTCGGGCGTCGAGCTCGTGGTCGCCGCCTGCCGCAACGGGGTCATCGGCAGCTTTCCCACTGCGAATTGCCGCGGCACGGAACAGCTCGAGGAATGGCTCACGGAGATTGAGACGCGGTTGCGGCAGCACGAGGAGCAAACCAGCAGCAAGGCCGCGCCGCTCTGCCCGAACCTGATCGTGCACCATTCCAACCCGCGGCTGGGGCAGGATCTCGCCGTGCTGCTGCGGCACAGGCCGGAGATCGTCATCACCTCGGTCGGCTCACCCGCGCCGGTGCTGAAGCCGCTGCATGATGTCGGCGCTTTGGTGCTGGCGGATGTCGCCTCGATCCGTCACGCCGAACGTGCGGCCGAAGCGGGCGCCGACGGGCTGGTGCTGCTGACCGCCGGCGCCGGCGGCCAGACCGGCTGGCTCAATCCATTCGCCTTCGTCCGCGCGGTCCGCGCATTCTATGACGGCATCATCGTGCTTGCAGGCGGCATCAGCGACGGCCAGGCGCTGCATGCCGCCGAAGTGCTGGGCTGCGATCTCGCCTATATGGGGACCAAGTTCATCGCGACGCGGGAGAGCATGGCGGATGACCGCTACAAGCGGATGCTGGTCGACAGCAGTGCCGACGATGTCCTGCTCACCACCGCGTTCACGGGCTTGCAGACCAACATGCTGAGGCCGTCGATCGTCGCGGCCGGGCTTGATCCGGACGACCTGCCGGCGCGCGGCGCAATCGACATCGCCAAGGACATCGACGTCGCCGCACGCGAGAATCGGCCGAAGCGCTGGCGCGACATCTGGAGCGCCGGCCACTCCGCATCGGGGGTGACGGACGTGCTCGCCGTCGGCGAACTCGTCGCGCGGACAGCCGCCGAATATCGTGAGGCGGGGGGACGGCAGGCCGTGCGTGACCAGCCGCCATCTCCCGATCACGGTTAATTCCGCGCTCTCCGGCCTCGCCCATTTAACGGCAGATTAACCATCGCCCGCCAAGAATCCCTTCACGGCCGCCAATCAGGACGAGAGGGGGACAGGCGATGGATTTTGACTATCTCAACAGCAAGACAGCCGCGACGCTGGATGAAATCCGCGTCCGGGTGGCCCATGCGCTGGCCCGTCACCCGCTGTGCCGCAACGTCCGCTTCGACGTCGTCAGCGTTCCCCGGACCCGCCGCGGCGGCAATTGGACGGTGACGCTGCAATCGGTCGAGCCGCGTGCGGTCTGGGAGGCCTCGGAAATCGTCGCCGACATCCAGGATGCCTACGACCTGGCAGCAGCCGCCTGATTTCGTTGGCACTTTTAGAGGGTGTCGCCGGCGGCACAGCGATTGTCGCAACGAAGGCACACTCAAGCCATAATTCGTGCCCTTTTTCCCGGCAACGTTAACAAAGTCGTGAAGCGGTCGCTCCCGGAGAGACGTTTGTCCAAAGCCATCACCATCACCGTGTTGACCTGCTTTCTCGTCCTCGGCGCAGCGACGACCGCCATTCTCGGCCGCGACAGCGTACCCAGTGTCAGCGCGGAGATGATTTCGGAGCCGCCTGCGGCCAAGCCGCTCGCCACCAATCGCGCCGCCAAGGCCGACCGTCTGATTCCGACTTTGGCACTGGCCTCGGCCGCATTCGAGCCGGTCCAGGTCGCCGCCGACAAGCTCGCCCAGGCTCCGGTCCTGGCCGAGCCGCTGCGCCAGGCCTTTGCCGCCGCCACGCCCTCCGACTTCCCGATGCCGAAACCGAGCCTGCACGAGGCGCCCGCCGCGGCGGAGGTTCCCACCGTCGAGGTCCCCGCGGCCAAGCCGAAGGTGGCGGTCAAGCCGCCGCCGCAGAGGAACTATACGCTGCTGTCCGACGCACAGATCTCGGGCATCAGGGATCGCCTGAAGCTCTCGTCGTCGCAGGAATATTATTGGCCATCGGTCGAGACCGCGCTCCGCAACGTCGTCCGCAAGATTTCGGCCAACAAGCTCTCCAACCCGAATGCGCCGGGCGTGCCGATCGATCCGAATTGCGACGAGGTCCAGCAGTTGAAGTCGGCGGCAATGCCGCTGCTGTTCCAGTTGCGTGACGACCAGAAGGAAGAAGTGCGCAAGCTCGCCCGCATCATCGGGCTGGAGAAGGTCGCGCAGCAGATCTGATGCGCAAGTTCCTTCGGGAACTGCTTCGCGTACCAGGAACATCCGGCAATCAACGTGCGTTGCTCGCCCTATAGAGGGAGTGGATCAATGCGCGCCTCGACAGCCTATTTTGTCGGTGCCGGAACCATCGTCGCGGCCATCGCCATCGGTCTCGGCGGCGGCATCGTCGCCGGCAACATCATGAACCCGGTTACGCCCAAGCAGGGCCCGGACACCAGCAAGCTGGCACAACGCACGGAAACTCCGGTGACGGCGACCACCAATGCGCCGTCCGAGCGGGTGAACTATCTCACCGGCTCGCAGGCCTTCGGCACGCTCGTCGCGGCGCCCGCTCAGGCCGCAGCAAAGCCCGAAGCCGTAAAGCCTGACACGCAAACGCCGCAAGCGAATGCTGGCCCCCCGGCGCCGCAGCCCTCGCAGGCCGCTGCAGTCGAGCCGCCCAGGCCCGCCCCTGCATCGTCACCGCCGCAGCCCGCAAAGCCGGCCGAGCAAGTGGCGTCGACCGAGCCGTCGCCGGCGTTGAACAATGCTTACGCCAAGGCCAGGGAGTCGGACGTGAGGCGCGCGGCGACCGAACGACGCCGAGCCGAGCGTCGTGAGCGATGGACCGAGCGCCGCTATTCTTCCGAGTCCCGCGAGCCGCGCGGCATGCGCGATCGCACCGATTGGGACGACGTCGCGCGCAACATCCGCGAAGACTCCGAGTCGCGCGACTACGCCGGCCGTCCGCGCAGCGGCGTTCCGCAAATCAGACTGTTCGGGGCTGACGACGATTAGCGTCTAGACCGCTGCGGCCGTGCACCGAGCAGACGTCCGCGATCCGCATCGCGCCACCGCTATTTGATGCCCGCGCGCCGCAGGCCTTCGAGATAATGCGCACGGTCTTCGTCCCGCAGCATCGGCAGCTCGCGGGTGATCCAGTCAAGAGAGACTTCCGGCTGGGCGCGGCGCAGGCTTTCCAGGGCGGAGGCCGCGAGCACGGGATCGCCGAGCATGCCGGCGGCGGCCGTCAGCACGCGGTGCGCGCCGACGAAATCGCCGCGCTGGCGCAGCGATTCCCGCGCCATCTGGACGGCGCCCTGGTAGTCGCGGCCGACGAAGCGGGCATAGGCCGCAACACCGCAATAGATCGCAGCGAGCGGATCGCGCGGGCTCAGCCGCAGCGCGCGCCGGGCGGCAGCATCGCCGTCCTGCCATCGTCCCGCATAGCACAGCGTCACGCCATGGAAGGCGTGCGCCATCGCGAAATTCGGATTGAGCCTCAAGGCCAATTCGAATTCTGCCAGAGCATCGTCGAAGCGGCGGCGGAACAGATAGGTGTAGGCCAGGCCGTGATGGGCCCAGGCATCCTCGCGATCGGCTTCCACCGCCGCGAGGGCCGCGCGTTCGGCGACCGGCACGGCCGCCGCCATGTCGGCCCACCCCATATGGGCGCCGAACATATGGCTGGTCGCGAGCAGGCCCAGCGCCTTGCCGTAGGCGGGATCGATTGCGACGGCCTGCTCCAATAACCTCTGCGCGGCGGCATTGTCCTCGCGCGTGCTGCGCCAGTAATGCGACAGCGCGCGCATGACGAGGTCCCATGCATCGAGACTGCCCGGCGGCTTCTGCTGGGCGCGAAAGCTCTCGGCGGCATAGAGCTGCGGCTCGATGGCGGCGACGATCGCCTCGGTGATCTCGTCCTGGACGGCGAAGATGTCCGCGAGCTCGCGGTCGTAGCGTTCGGCCCAGAGGTGGCTGCCGGTCGAAACGTCGTTGAGCTGGGCCGAGATGCGGACCCGCTCTCCGCTCCGCCTCACGCTGCCTTCGACCACGTAGCGCACCCCGAGCTCGCGCGCGACCTCGTGGATGTGCACGGCGCGGCCCTTGTAGACGAAGGAGGAGTTGCGCGCGACGACGAAGAACCAGCGCAGCTTGGACAGCGCGGTGATGATGTCCTCGCTAATGCCGTCGGAGAAATAATCCTGCTCGGCTTCGCCGCTCATATTGCTGAAAGGCAGCACCGCGATCGCAGGCCGCTCGGCCAGCGCGAAGGCTGCCTGAGGCGCGGCGATGCGGACCGGCTCCGGCGTGACGGTGCCGAGCTGCGTCTGGACGTCGCCGACGAAACGGAAACCCTTGCGGGTGATGGTGCGGATCAGCGCCTGGCTCGCGCCATCGTCGCCGATCGCCTTGCGCGCGGCGTTGATCCGGCTGGTCAGAGTGGATTCGGAGACGCTGCGCCCGTGCCAGATCTTGTCAATCAGCTCGTCCTTGCTGACCACCCGGTCGCGGTTCTGCATGAGGTGGACGACGAGGTCGAAAACCTGCGGCTCCACGGCAATGGGAACCTGCTCGCGGCTCAGCTCGCGCCGGTCGGTATCCAGAAGATGGTCCCGGAACAGAAACTGCACGTCGAAAACTCAGGCCTCATTGCGAAATCGGTCGAATGAAAAGACAAAATGAAATTTGGGTCGAAAATCATGTGTCTGCCGAAGGGGGCGCTTGGTTCATCGCGATTGCGTGATGGCAGCCATGCCGCCCACGGATGGAATATAAACCCACGACGGGATTTCGTCCTATTTGGACGACGCCATGGGCGTCGTCATTCCAGGGACGCGCTACTTTGGCGTGAGCGGCGAGACTATCGGAGTTTGTCCATTGCCGAACAGCGCCGCCTGCGTAAGGTGCTTTCGCCCCCAAACACGAACCACGAAGAAACGCCCATGCCCGCTTTCCACGCCTCCACCACCGTGCTCGATTCCCTGCTGTTTCGCGACGCCTTCGGCACGCCTGAGATGCGCGAGGTGTTCTCGGACGTCGCGACGATCTCGCGCTATGCCGAGGTCGAGGTGGCGCTGGCGAAGGCGGAGGCCAGATGCGGCGTGATCCCGAAGGACGCCGCCGACCAGATCGCGGCGCGAACGAATGTCGCCGGGCTCGATTTCGATCTTCTCAGGCAGGAGACCGACATCGTCGGCTATCCGATCCTCCCCCTGGTGCATCAGATGGTGAAGCAATGCGGCGAGGCCGGCCGCTACGTGCATTGGGGCGCCACCACGCAGGACATCATGGACACCGCCGTGGTGCTCCAGCTGCGCGCCGCGCTCGAGATCGTCGAGCGCGACATCGCCGTGCTGCGCGGGATTCTCGCCGATCTGTCGAAGCGCCATCGCGACACGGCGATGGCGGGCCGTACCCATCTGCAGCAGGCGTTGCCGGTGACCTTCGGCTACAAGACCGCGATCTGGCTCGCCATGTTCGACCGCCACGCCGAGCGGCTGGCGCAGCTGAAGCCACGGGTGCTGGTCGGCCAGTTCGCCGGTGCTGCCGGAACGCTGGCTTCCCTCGGCGACAAGGGCTTCGAGGTGCAGGAGGCGCTCTGCGTCGAGCTGAAGCTCGGCGTTCCCGTTTCGACCTGGCACGTCGCGCGCGACGGCTTTGCAGAGGCGGTGAATTTCCTGGCGCTCGTCACCGGCTCGCTCGGCAAGATCGCACTCGATATCATGATCATGGCCTCGACGGAGTTCGCCGAGGTCTACGAACCCTTCGTCAAGGGCCGCGGCGCCTCCTCCACCATGCCGCAGAAGCGCAACCCGATTTCGGCGGAGCTGATGCTGGCGGCGTCCAAGGCGGTGCGTCAGCACGCCGGCCTGATGCTCGATGCCATGGTGCAGGATCTCGAGCGTGCCACCGGCCCCTGGCACGCCGAATGGATGGCGATCCCCGAAAGCTTCGTGCTGACCGCCGGAGCGTTGCACCAGGCGAAGTTCGCGCTGGCGGGCCTGATCGTGGACGACGCCAAGATGAACGACAATCTCGCAATCAGCCGCGGCCTGATCGTGGCGGAGGCGGTCATGATGGGGCTTGCGCCGCAGATCGGGCGGCAGGAGGCGCATGACGTGGTCTATGATGCCTGCCGTCAGGCCAACGAGACGGGAATGAGCCTTGCCGATTCGCTCTCCGCAGACACACGGATATCGAGCCGGATCGATCGCGCCACAATCGAGGCGCTCACCTCACCAAGAAATTACCTCGGGCTCGCGCCCGCCATGGTCGACCGGGTGCTGAAATCGGCAACGCGTTGAAAACCAAAATGCGTGAAACCGCGTATCTTTCATGTGTCGCAAGGCGCTCGCATACTTGTGTCTCGTGATGCTAGGCTTAGATTGAGTGAGCGACTTTCGGCAGAGGGCCCGGCATGACTGACCAACGCAATATCTCCACTCCCATCGATCCGGCGAAGCTCGACCGGCTGGCCGAGGTGGCGGTGAAGGTGGGCCTGGGCTTGCGGCCGGGACAGGATCTGCTTCTCACGGCGCCCGCGATCGCGCTGCCGCTGGTGCGGCGGATCGCCGTGCACGCCTACAAGGCCGGCGCGGGCCTCGTGACGCCGATCCTGTCGGACGAGGAGATCACGCTGGCACGCTACCGCAACGGCCACGACGACAGCTTCGATCGTGCCGCCGGCTGGCTCTACGAGGGCATGGCCAAGGCGTTCTCCAACAACACTGCACGGCTCGCCATCGTCGGTGACAATCCGATGCTGCTGTCGAGCGAGGATGCTTCCAAGGTGGCGCGCGCCAGCAAGGCGAATTCGATGGCCTATCAGCCCGCGCTGGAGAAGATCGTCAATTTCGACACCAACTGGAACATCATCGCCTATCCGAGCGCGTCCTGGGCGAAGCTGGTGTTTCCTGGTGATCCCGAGGACGTCGCCGTCGGCAAGCTCGCCGATGCGATTTTCGCCGCGTCCCGCGTCGATCGCGAGGACGCGATGGGCAATTGGGCGGCCCACAATGCGGTGCTGCGCGAGCGTACCAACTGGCTCAACGGCCAGCGCTTCCGCGCGCTGCAATACTCGGGTCCCGGCACCGATCTCACCATCGGCCTTGCCGACGGTCACGAATGGGAGGGCGGGGCCTCGCTCTCCAAGAACGGCATCAGCTGCAACGCGAACATTCCGACCGAGGAGGTGTTCACCACGCCGCATTGCCGCCGCGTCTACGGCCATGTCGTGAGCTCGAAGCCGTTGTCCTACCAGGGCACGCTGATCGACAACATCGCGGTGCGCTTCGAGGACGGCAAGATCGTCGACGCCAAAGCCTCGCGCGGCGCCGAAGTGCTGAACAAGGTGCTCGACACCGACGAGGGCGCGCGGCGCCTCGGCGAGGTGGCGCTGGTGCCGCATTCCTCGCCGATCTCGCAGAGCGGATTGTTGTTCTACAACACGCTGTTCGACGAGAACGCGGCCTCGCACATCGCGCTCGGCCAGTGCTATTCAAAGTGCTTCGTCAACGGCGCCCAGCTGACGCCGCAGCAGATCGCGGCGCAAGGCGGCAACCAGAGCCTGATCCACATCGACTGGATGATCGGCTCGGCCGAGACCGACATCGACGGCATTTTGGCCGACGGCAGCAAGGTCCCTGTCTTCCGCAAGGGCGAGTGGGCGAAGTAGCCCGCGGTAACTCTCCTCGGTCGCGGACGAGCCGCGCCGACGGCCTCCATAACATCGACCGCAACGGCCTCGCGGCTTCATTTTAATACCACCGCGCACTTTGTCGCACCCGGGACTCACCTGGTCATGTCCGCGGATTTGCACGGGAATTGTGACGTTAACCGTCTGCACGTGTTGCTTCCGGCGGATTCTCGAAATCGATGTAAGAAAGAATTAGAAACGGGCGACTAGCGTCCGTGCATCTTTCGAGACACTCCCGGCCGGAGCCGGCCGCAAAATATCATTTCCGAGGAAGCAAATGGCATTGATTGAAGTCGGCAGTTTCAATGTGGACCTCGAGCCGAGTCCGATCGAGCCCTCCTGGATCATCGAGGGTCATCCGGTCGCGCGCTCGCGCGTCCTGTCCACCAGCGAAGACCGCACCGCCCAGACCATCGTCTGGCACTGCACCGAGGGGCGCTTCAACTGGTACTACGACATCGACGAGACGATCATGATCATGGAGGGATCGATCGTGCTCGAGAGCGACGGCATGCCGCCCAAGCGCTACGGCCCCGGCGACGTCATCTTCTTCCGCGACGGCGCGCATGCGAAATGGCACGTCGAAGGGCACGTCAAGAAGATCGCCTTCTGCCGCAAGACCAATCCGGTGATGATCGGTTTCCTGATCCGCGTCGTCAACAAGCTTAAGAGGATGTTCGTTTCCACAGGCGCGCCCCGTCCGGCCTCGCTGATGGGTGCCGGCTGACGGGACAATAAGGCTTCAAGGACGCTTCCCAGCGGCCACGACGAAGAGGGGCCGGGATCGACATCCCGGCCCCTCTTCTCGTTTCGGTATCATGGCTGGCCGATGCTCATGGCCTGCGCCGTCGCGCTTTGACCTCCACCATCAGCCGCCAGTCCTTCGCTGCTGCGGACCTGGCCTCGCCGAGCCAATGGAACGAGCCGTCCGTGATCCCGGTGAAGCTCCAGCGCGTCAGTTCGCCGGATTCGGTCGTGCCTTCCTGCACGATGTCGTTGCCGTGCGGGCGGCCAATCTGCTGGCGGAACACGCAGCGCGCGGGATCGAACCAGCAGATGCGCCACGCGGACAGGGCGGGATCATAGACTCGTAGCGTGGTGCCGTACCAGTTGCCTGCGATCGGAAACGCCGGCGCGCCTGCGGGCCGGGGGATGATCCAGACGTCCTGCACGGCGCGCCCTTCGAGCACCCAGCCGAAATGGATTTCGCCAGGGGCGGTGTGCTTCGTTCCGTCCACTCCATGGGCCGTGATCTCGGCGTCCCAGTCGCCGATGAAGCGGCCATAGAGCTGGAGTGCCTCGGCATGCTCGGGGTTGGCTGCGTCGGCGTGCAATAATCGGGCAAAGTCGCTCATGCTGATCTCCTGTTGCGAGGAGATCAGCATGACCATCCGCCGGCCGGCTTGGAGAAAATTGCGCCTCAGACGCCGTCGAGGATGATCACGGTCGGCTTTGGCGGCAGCGCATCCCGCGACATCCGGAACGAGCGCTCGATGCGGCGGTCGATCTCGAACTGCTGGCCGATCCGCCGCATGAAGTCGTCGAGCGGGGTGGCGAAGCGGTGCATCGGCAGCACCACCGAGGCGCGCAGCCGCTTGGTGATTTCGGAGATGCCGTCGAGCGACATGGTGTAGGTGCCGTCGATCGGCACCATCACGATGTCGAGCCGTCCGATCTGGGCAAAATGGCTGTCGTCCAGCTTGTGATGGAGGTGGCCAAGATGGCCGATGCAGAGGCCGGCGGCCTCGAAGATGAAGATGGAATTGCCGTCGCGGAGCATGTCGCTGCCGAGATCGTCGGAGAAATAGCGGCGGATGTCCGTCGTGACGTTGCGGATGATGGTGTCACTGATGCGCTGCGACACGATCGCCGGCTTGCCGTCGTCGCTCCAGCCATGCAGCACGTGGGGGATTCGCTTGTCCGGATACAGGGAATAGTGCGTGCTGTGCGCCCGGTTCATGGTGACGACGTCGGGCAGCCGTCCCACCTGGTATGCGCCGCTATAATCCGTCGCGATGCGCAGGCCGCCGGGCGTGTCGATGAAATAGGTGGAATGGCCGGCATAGGTGATCTCGACCTCGGGCGAGGCGGCCGCTTTCCGGTACGCGACGGACATGACCCGCGGCGCGGCATTGGCCATCGCCAGGCATTCGCTGCGCAGTGGCTGCTGCGCGAGGGCAGGTGAGAGGATTGCGCCGAACAGCGCCAGAGCCGCCGAAACCAGTCGCCGCATGCATCCATCCCCAATGATGTCAGGGGAAGTCTAGCGTGCAACGCAGCGCGTGGCCAACAGCCAGTGATCAACAGCGCGTCAGTGTCGCACCGTCACGGTCCGCCCGGGGGCTAACTTCCAGGTGATCGCAACCAGACCCGCGGTAATCAGGCCGGTGATGAGGCCGGCAAGCGGCAGGGCGAGCAGCAGGGCCGCCGTCGCGGCCCAGCCGATCGAGGAAAAGGCCTCGGCGAAGGTCGCCAGCCGCGACGAGGTCTGGCGGCGGCGGAATTGGCTGCGCCTTGCCTGAACGCGGAACCAGAGCTGGATCGCGGTCGCGGAGGCCGCGCTGACGATGATCGCGCCGGCGCTGATCGCGGCCTGGGACGGCGAGGCAAAGGCCAGCGCAGCGACCAGCGGGCCGAAGATCGCGGCAATGGCGATCAGC
The DNA here is from genome assembly GCF_058782905.1 of Bradyrhizobium sp. FW305-F6. Lineage (NCBI taxonomy): Bacteria > Pseudomonadati > Pseudomonadota > Alphaproteobacteria > Hyphomicrobiales > Nitrobacteraceae > Bradyrhizobium > Bradyrhizobium sp. FW305-F6. The sequence continues at coordinate 1,440,388 of NZ_JBYSYD010000002.1, read as the reverse complement.
ACGACCTCGATCTTGGCGCGAATGACGCCGGATGGCATCAGCGGCGCCGTTGCGACCAGGTCGGGAGCGTCCTCGCCCGAGATCGTCAGCCAGGCGAGCCCGCCGGCGAGCTGTCCTGCCGCCATCACGATGACGGGCGTGATCAGCGTCAGCGCCGCGGAGCTGTCGGCAAAATTGCGCCAGAGCAGGAGCGCCGGCGGCACCAGGTAGAGCAGCTGCATCAAGGTCTGCGAGATCAGCCACGGATCGCGCCACAGCAGCATGAATTCCTTGCGACGCAGCGCCTGCTGGCGCGATCCGCCGCGGAACGGGCGCTCCCTGGCGCGGACGCGGCCGGATGCGCCATACGCCGCCGCATCGATCGCGGTGTCGGCGAAGCGGTGCGAGAAGATCGCCATCACGCCGCCGAGCAGAACCAGAGCCAGCGCGAGAAGCAGCAGCAGGGCCTCATGGTCGCCCATCGCTGCCCGCGCCGGCCACCACCAGATGCTGTCGATCTCGGGTGCATGGGCGGCGAGACTGCCGGAGGTCAGGATGGTGAAGCGTGCCAGCGTGCCGTAGGACATGATCGCGGCGATCTGGAGCGCGATCACGAAGCCTGCGCCAATGATCGCGGCGAGGATCTGGGCGATCAGGCGCGTTCGCGCCGGGCCGATCAGCCGGAACAAGAGAATGGTGATGGCGATCGCGATCGCCGCGGCGGACAGGCCCATCGCAATGACGACGCCGAAGGCGGCGAGCCAGCGCGCGCCGCCGCCGATCACCAGCACGTCGATGAAGGGCGTCGAGAACAGCAGCGCCAGCACGGTGACGGTCAGCGCGATTGCGGCGATGCGGACCGAGAACAGATTGGCGAGCTGCGCCGGCGAGGACATGATCAGGTCGAGATCGGCGCGGGCGTAGAATACCCGCGTCACCGACTCGATCGCCTGCGACAGCATCAAGGTCCAGGCCAGGAAGATCGTCGCCGAGATCACGATCAGCGAGGATTTGTCGAGCGGCAATTGCAGGTCGGCGAATCGCCCGATCACCGCCCAGGCCGGCAAATGCAGCAGCGCGGCGAAGCAGAGCAGGCCGACCACGGCAACGCGCGCCCGCTTGCGCCGGCCGCCCGTCATCATGGCGAACCATTCCCGCCAGGCGAGCCGCAGCTCGTGACGGGCAAACCAGGACAGCGCGGTTGCCGAGCTCATGCCGCGGCCTGAAGCGTCACCAGCGCGATGAAGAGATCTTCCAGGCTGGTGTCGGCATGGCCGTTCTGCTGGCGCAGCTCGGCGAGCGTGCCTTCCGCGACCAGGCGACCGGAGGCGATGACGCCGATGCGGTCGGCCATGCGCTCGGCCACCTCGAGAATGTGGGTCGTCATGATGACGGTGCAGCCGGCGCGGACGCGCGCGCTGAGCAGGCCCTTGACGTGGCGGGCGGAGACGGCGTCGAGCCCCGTCAGCGGCTCGTCGAGGATGATGAGGCGGGGATCGTGCACCAGCGCCCCTGCGAGAGCGACCTTCTGGCGCATGCCCTTGGAAAAGCCCTCGCAGCGCTCGTGCCGGTGCGCCTCGAGCCCGAGCGAGCCGAGCAGCTCTTGTGCCACCGGCTCCGAGATCGCCGGAGCGATGCCCCAGAGCCCGGCGACGAATTCGAGATATTCGAGTGGCGTCAGCTTGTCGTAGATCATCGGCTCGTCGGAGACCCACGCCATCACCTGCTTGGCGCCGACAGGGTCGGCCAGCGCGTCGATGCCGAAGATCGAGACAGCGCCGGCGTCGGGGCGCAGCAGGCCTGCAACCATCCGCAAGGTCGTGGTCTTGCCGGCGCCGTTGGGACCGACCAGCGCGTAGAATTCTCCGGCGCGAATGGTGAGATCGAGGCTGTCCACCGCCAGACGGTCAAAACGCTTCGTTAACCCCTTAACTTCCAGCGCCGAGCTGTCCGGCTTCATGACGGCCACACCATCCGGTTTCGCATCGCCCGAGACCATGATCCGAAGATATTGAGGCGCCGTGAATCGCACTGCCGCAAATTCCGTCATCCGGATTGGCTAAGGGCGGGCCACGCCCACAAGTCACCGTTTGTTGACAGCGCGCGAGCGATCAGGCTGAATTGATTCCGGACAAATGGAGCTAACGCGGCGAAACGACTGCGTAGCGACTGGACACAAGATGCGGTTGAGCGGCCAAAAAGAGCCGTTGGTTGCATCGGGGAGGATGCGCGGCGATGCTGGATTTCGTTCAGCAGCTGGTCAGCGGTGTTGCGCTCGGCTGCGTTTACGGCCTGATCGCGCTCGGCTTCGTGCTCGTCTACAAGGCCACCGAGGTCGTCAATTTCGCCCAGGGCGATCTGATGATGCTCGGCGGGTTCTTTGCCTTCACCTTCATCGGCATGATGGGATTGAACTACTGGCTCGGCTTTGCCGGCGCAGTGGCCGCCATGGCGCTGTTCGGCATGGTGGCGGAGCGCGTGGTGGTGCGGCCGATCCTCGGCTATCCCCAGTTCTCCATCATCATGGTCACGATCGGCCTCGGCTATTTCCTTCGCTCGGTCGCCGGCATGATCTGGGGCACCGACGATTTGAAGATCGATACCCCGTTCAGCCAGGGCGTATTGCGCATGGGCTCGCTGGTGCTGGCCTACGACAAGCTCTCGGTGATCGCGGCGACGATGATCCTGTGCACGCTGCTGTGGCTGTTCTTCAACAAGACCATGCTCGGCACCGCGATGCGGGCCAGCTCCGAGAACATGCTGGCTGCTTACTACATGGGCATTCCGGTCAAGCGCGTGGTGTCGGTCGTCTGGGCCATCAGCGCGGCGGTCGCGACCTGTGCCGGCGTGCTGCTGGCCCCGATCACCTTCATCCACTCCAATGTCGGCCTCGTGCTCGGCCTGAAGGCGTTTCCCGCCGCCGTGCTCGGCGGTTTCGGCTCGATCCCGGGCGCAGTGGTCGGCGGCGTCCTGATCGGCGTGATCGAGAGCATGGCCGGCTTCTACCTGCCCGAGGGCTGGAAGGACGTCGCGCCCTACCTCGTGCTGCTCGCCGTGCTGCTCCTGAAGCCCGAAGGCCTGTTCGGCCTCCACGTCCGCAAGAAGGTCTGAACGCCATGCGGTTCATGTTCAAGACCGACTACGAGGACGACATCAAGCTGTTCCCGCATTCGGGCTACATCGTCACCTACGGCGTCCTGCTCGCGCTGCTGCTGATCGCACCTCATGTGCTCTCCAGCTACCTGATGAGCCAGCTCGTCTTCGTCTGCATCTACGCGATCGTCGGCGTGGCGTTGCTGATCCTGACCGGATTCACCGGCCAGGCCTCGCTCGGGCACGCCGCGTTCCTCGCGATCGGGGCCTACACGGCCGCGTATCTGCAGAAATACAACGTGCCGTTTCCGGTGTACTTCCTCGCCGCCGGGCTCCTGACCGGGATCATCGGCGCGATGGTCGGGTTTCCGGCCCTGCGTCTTACCGGCATCTACCTCGTCATCGCCACCATCTCCTTTGCCCTGATTGTCGAGGAGATCCTGGCGCGTTGGGAGAGCGTCACCCACGGCAACGAAGGCATGCGGGTCAAGGCGCTGTCGCTGCTCGGGGTCACCGTGCCGCGCGACAGCCCGACCTTCTATTACCTCTGCCTTGCCGTACTGGTTCTCACCATCGTCGGAACGCTCAATCTGTTACGCTCGCCGACGGGCCGTGCCTTCGTCGCGATCCGGGATTCCGAGACCGCGGCGCGCAGCATGGGCGTCAACGTCGCGCTCTACAAGGTGAAGTCGTTCGCGATCTCGGCGGCGATCACCGGCTTTGCCGGGGTGCTGTTCGCGCACAAGCTCTCCTTTATCTCGCCGGAGATGTTCACGCTCCAGCTCTCGATCGAGTTCATCATCGTGATCCTGATCGGCGGCACTTTCAGCCTGCACGGCGCCGTGCTCGGCGCGATCTTCATCGTGATGATCGACCCGTTCCTGACCTATCTGAAGGACGACATGCCCGGCATCATCGCCGGCATCGCCGCGGCATTCGGGGCCGGCACGACGACTGCGGGCAACATCCAGGCGAACGTTGCGGCCTTCGCCTCGCTCAACGGCCTTAAGGGGGCGATCTACGGCATCATCATCGTGTTGTTCGTGCTGTTCGAGCCGCTCGGGCTCTACGGCCGCTGGCTCAAGATCAAGCTCTTCTTCCAGCTGTTCCCGCTCTACAAGCGTGCCACCTTCAAGCGGCAGAAGATCTACGTGAAGTCGGAGCGCAACCGATGAGCTATTTTCGCGCCGAGAACCTCTCGCTGCATTTCGGCGGCCTCAAGGCCGTCGACGCGGTCTCGTTCGCGGTCGAGAAGGGCGAGATTCTCTCGATCATCGGGCCCAACGGCGCCGGCAAGAGCTCGATCTTCAACCTGATCTCGCGGATCTACCGGCCGACCTCCGGCCGCATCTTCTTCGAGGACCAGGACATCACCGAGGAGGCGCCCTACGACATCGCCAAGCTCGGCATCGCCCGCACCTTCCAGAACATCGAGCTGTTCGAGAACGCGACCGTGCTGTCGAACCTCCTGGTCGGCCGTCACCGCCATTCCACCACGCAGCTCTGGCAGGAGCTCTTGTTCCTGCCTAGCGTCCGGGCCAACGAGAAGGTGCACCGCCGCCGGGTCGAGCAGGTCATCGAATTCCTCGATCTCGAGCCCTATCGCGACAAGCTGATCTCGGGCCTGCCTTACGGCGTGCGCAAGGTGATCGAGCTGGCGCGGGCGCTGTGCTCGGAGCCGAAACTGATCCTGCTCGACGAACCGTCCTCCGGTCTCAATGTCGAGGAGACCGACGACATGTCGTTCTGGATCCGTGACCTCAAGAACGAGCTCGGCGTCACCGTGCTGATGGTCGAGCACGACATGTCGCTGGTCAACCGCGTCTCCGACCGCGTCATCGCGCTGAATTACGGCCGGGTGCTGGCGATGGGTTCGCCGGCCGAGGTGCAGCAGCACCCCGACGTCGTCGCTGCGTATCTGGGAGCCTGAGGCGATGGACGCGACCGCGACGCCCGAGACAATCCTGAAGCTCTCGAACATCGAGAGCTATTACGGGCCGATCATGGCGATCCGCGGCATCTCGCTGGAGGTGCCGCGCGGCCGCATCGTCACGCTGCTGGGCGCCAACGGCGCCGGCAAGACCACGGTGCTGAAGACCATCTCGGGAATTCTCGACCCGCAGAAGGGGACGATCGAGTTCCTGGGAAGGCCGATCCAGCGCATGGAAGCCGACCGGATCGTGCGGCTCGGCCTCAGCCACGTGCCGGAGGGGCGCGAAGTGTTCCCGTTCCTCTCCGTGCGCGAGAATCTGATGATGGGAGCCTATCCGCGCAAGGACCGCGACGGCGTCGCGGAGGATATCGAGCGCGTCTATGGCTATTTCCCGCGCCTGAAGGAGCGCATCAACCAGCCGGCCGGACAGCTTTCCGGCGGCGAGCAGCAGATGCTCGCGATCGGGCGGGCGCTGATGAACCGGCCGACGCTTCTCCTGCTCGACGAGCCCTCGCTCGGCCTGTCGCCGCTGCTGGTGAAGGAGATCTTCACCATCATCCGCCGGGTCAACGAGGAGCAGGGCATGTCGATCCTGCTCGTCGAGCAGAACGCCAAGGTGGCGCTGGAGACGGCGCATTACGGCTATGTGCTGGAGATCGGCCGAATCGTGATGAACGACACCTGCGACCGCTTGATGCATTCCCAGGACATCCAGGAGTTCTACCTTGGCGCCAAGGAAGCGGGTGCGCGAGGCGAGCGGCGCTGGAAAAAGAAGAAGACGTGGCGGTGAGGACAAGCTGGCAGTAGGATGAGCTTGCCATCCGCAATTAGAGACCGCCGGCAAGGCAGGCAGCGGAGGCACGCGACAAGGAGGAGACGCGCATGGCCCGACCGGCGGTGCTGACGGTCGCTGATACGATCGCGAAGAGCTTTCTGCAGGCCGCCGAGACGCGGGGCGAGAGGCCGGCGATCCGCGAGAAGAAGTTCGGCATCTGGCAGCCGACAAGTTGGCGCCAGTGGCTCGAGATCTCGAAAGAGATCGCCTACGCGCTTCGCGCCATCGGCTTCATGCCCGGCGACGTCGCCTCCGTCATCGCCAACGCCGTCCCCGAATGGGTCTACGCCGATATGGGCATCTTGTGCGCCGGCGGCGTCTCCAGCGGAATCTATCCGACCGATTCCTCCTCGCAGGTCGAATATCTCGTCAACGATTCCCGCACGAAAGCGATCTTCGCGGAGGACGAGGAGCAGCTCGACAAGATCCTCACCTGCCGCGCGCGTTGCCCGAGCTTGCAGAAGATCATCGTGTTCGACATGGAGGGCCTGCGCGGCTTCTCCGACGATATGGTGATGTCGCTCGACGAATTTCGTGCGCTCGGCCGCAACCACATGGTCGGCCGCGAGGCGCTGTGGCAGGAGATGATCGAGAGCCGTAGCGCCGGCGATCTCGCGATCCTGGTCTATACGTCGGGCACAACAGGTCCGCCCAAGGGCGCGATGCACGCCAACCGCAGCGTCACCCACCAGATGCGGCACGCCAACGACTTCATCCCTGCGCAAGAGGACGAGGAACGGCTGGTGTTCCTGCCGCTCTGCCATGTCGCGGAGCGCATCGGCGGCTATTACATCTCCGTCGCGCTCGGCTCGGTGATGAATTTCGCCGAGAGCCAGGAAACCGTGCTGGACAATCTACGCGAGGTGCAGCCGACCGCCTTTCTGGCGGTGCCGCGGGTCTGGGAAAAATTCTATTCCGCCATCACCATCGCGCTGAAGGACGCGACGCCGCTTCAGCAATGGGTCTATCGCCGGGCCATCGCCGTCGGCTACCGCATGGTGGAGTACCGGCTCGAGGGCAGGGCGCCGCCGCTAGGCTTGCGCATCGCCGACCGCATCGCCTATCTGGTCGCGTTCCGCAACATTCGCCGCATGATCGGGCTCGACCGTTGCCGCATCGCGTTCACCGGCGCAGCCCCAATCGCACCGGAGCTGATCCGCTGGTATCTGGCGCTCGGCATCGACATGCACGAGGTCTACGGCCAGACCGAGAATTGCGGGGTCGCCACCATGATGCCCGCGGACAGGATCAAGCTCGGCTCGGTCGGCACCGCGGTGCCCTGGGGCGAGGTCGCGCTGTCGCCCGAGGGCGAGATCCTGGTCAAGGGCGACTTCCTGTTCATGGGCTATTTGAACCAGCCGGAGAAGACCGCGGAGACGATCGATTCCCGCGGCTGGCTGCACACCGGCGACGTCGGCACCATCGACAATGAAGGCTTCGTGCGCATCACCGACCGGATGAAGGACATCATCATCACCTCAGGCGGCAAGAACATCACGCCGTCCGAGATCGAGAACCAGCTCAAATTCTCGCCCTACATCTCGGACGCGGTCGTGATCGGCGACAAGCGGCCCTATCTCACCTGCCTCGTGATGATTGACCAGGAGAACGTCGAGAAGTTCGCGCAGGATCGCGACATTCCCTTCACCAACTACGCCAGCCTGTGCCGGGCGAGGGAGATTCAGGATCTGATCTGGCGCGAGATCGAACAGGTCAATGTGAACTTTGCCCGCGTCGAGACCATCAAAAGGTTTTACCTGATCGAGCGCCAGCTCACCCCTGAGGACGAGGAGCTGACGCCGACCATGAAGCTGAAGCGCGGCTTCGTGAACAAGCGCTACGCCGCCGAAATCGAAGCAATGTATCGCGAGCGTGCGGTGGCGTGACCATGCGCTTGCCCGGGAAAGTGGGAACCGGTTTTCCGGGAAGAGCATGCGCAAAAAGGAAACGTCGCATTCGAGAAAGCGAAGGAGCCGTGGCCCCCGCCCTTCGTCCAACACGGGCCTTTAGGAGAGGAGACGTCAATGTCGAAATCGTTCAGCGCATTCGGCCTTGCTGTGAGTGCCGTGGTGCTCACCTGTCTGCCGGCCGCAGCGCAAACCAAGGTCACCAATGAGGGCATCTCGGCAACCGAGATCGTCATCGGCACGCATCAGGATCTGTCGGGTCCGATCAAGGGCTGGGGCGTTCCGGTCGCAAACGGCCTGAAGATGGCGGCCGAGGAGATCAACGCCGCCGGCGGCATCCATGGCCGCAAGATTCGACTGGTCGTCGAGGACAGCGGCTATGACCCGAAGAAGGCGGTGCTGGCTTCGCAGAAGCTGATCGAGCGCGACAAGATCTTCGCGATGGTCGGGCCGATGGGGTCGCCGACCGTGCTCGCCGCGCAGGACATCCTGTTCGATGCCGGCGTGCTTCAGCTCTTCCCGCTGACGGCGGCCGAGTTCACCTTCAAGTTCGATCCGGCCAAGCCGCAGGAGCGATTGAAGTTCAACAACCTGCTGCCCTACGTCGAGAGCACGCGGGCCGCGGTGAAGTACATGATAGAGTGGAAGGGCTTTAAGAAGCCCTGCATCATGCATCAGGACGACGAGTACGGTAAGAACGTGCTCGACGGCTTCAATCAGCAGCTTACCGCCATGAAGGCGCAGCCGGCTTCGATCACGAGCTACAAGCGTGGCGCCTCCGATTTCAGCGCGCAGATCGCCAAGATGAAGTCCGACGGCTGCGACCTCGTCGTGCTCGGCACCGTGCTCCGCGAGACCATCGGGGCGATGGGCGAAGCCAAGAAGCTGGGCTGGGACGTCACCTTCCTCGGCGCCACTCCCACCAACGTGATGGAGGTTCCTGCGTTGGGCAAGGAAACGGTCGAGGGGCTCTATGCCGCCAGCGGCTTCGAGATTCCCTATGAGGACACCGCCAAGGGCAAGGTGAAGGACTGGCTCGTCAACTACAAGAAGATGTTCAATGCTGACGCCAACACGCAGGCGATCATCGGCTATAATGCGATGATGACGTTTGCGTTCTACGCGAACAAAGCCGGCAAGGAACTCACCGGCCAGAAGATGCTGGATGCGCTCGAGTCGGGCGAGAAATTCCTCGACATCTTCAACTCGCCGCCGACCAAGTTCTCCAAGACCGACCACCTCGCCAACACCATCACCCAGGTGCAGCAGGTCAAGGGCGGACGCTGGGTGCTGGTGAAGGACAATCTGATGTTCTGATCTCTCGCGAGCGACCGGTGCACTCTCTCCCCTTGTGGGTCCCCTTGTGGGAGAGGGTGGATCGCCGCGCAGCGGCGAGCCGGGTGAGGGGTCTCTATCCTCACGAACGGTCTTGCGCGTGGAAAGAACCCCTCATCCGGCGCGCTTGCGCGCCACTTTCTCCCACAAGGGGAGAAGGAAGATGCGCACCGCGGAGAGGACCCTACGATCCCCCGCTCGCCGTACCCGAATTCACCGGGGCCAGCTCGTCCTCGCGGCAGCGCCAGCCGTCGGCGGCCTTGACGAAGGCGAAAGTCCTCTGGATCCGCAGGCGGCGCGTGACGTTGAAGGCGTCCGCGGAGCGCTCCTTGTTGCCGGCGCCTGGCTGCGGCCGACCCGTCCGCGCGTCCCAGCAGGTGCCGGTGCAGGTCGAGGCCACCTTGCTGCACAGGGTAAAGGGCGCCAGCACGACCATCTCGATCTCGCCCGTGACCTGCGCTTCCTGATCGGTCACCTGGCTGTCGAGCGCATAGACGCGGTTGATTCGAAGAAAGTTGCCGCATGAATTGGCCGCATGAATTCGCGCGGCGCAGAAGTCGACGGCGTCGGTGTCGGGGATGCGGACCGTGACCTGCCGGCCGAACACCTTCCTGGGATCGCCCTTCGCGGCGCGGACGTCTTCGGTCTTGCGCTTCAGATGCTCGGCGAGGCAATCCTCCGCCGATTCCAGCTCCTGCAGCGGCACGTTCTCCTTGCCGACCAGATTGCATTTTCGGTCGCGTTCGCGCGTCCATCGGCCATATTCGGCGAAGGCAAAGCGTGCCGCGGTCGGGTCCAACTTGCCGATCAGGCCGAGCACCTGGCCATTGAGCTCGGCCTCGGCCAGCGCCAGCGACGGATCCGCGCAGATCACCGCGCCGGCAGCGGTGTTGGCTGCAAGGCAGTCGAAATCGGGATCGCGCACGATCGCGGTGCGCTCCTCGGTGACCCTGAGCAGGCAGGCCCTGACGCGGTCGAATTCGTCGGCGCGGATCGCGGTCTGGCCGACGATGCCGCAGCCAAGGTTGCGGTTGCGGACCCAGATCGCATTCTCCTCGATCGCAGGCAGACGATCGGGCAGGCGGGCGAGGCGCGCCTCGATTGCGATGCTCAGCTTTTCGGCGGCGGCGGCAAGCCCGGCATCGCCGCAAAACAATTGATTGCCGGGGTCGCGAATCTGCTGGCAGTTGTTTTTGGCATACAGCGGCAGCCTGTCGGCGATCGTACCGCCGGATTGCGCGAACGCGGACGCCGCCGGCGATGCCAGCAGCGCAAGCACGGACAGCACGATGAATCGCATTCCACTCGCCCCCGCACGGAAGGCACTATGCTAGCGTGTGGTCTTGCGCGGTGAAATGGGTTTCTGGGAAGTGGGATGTCTGTAGCCCGGACGGAGCGCAAGCCTGATCCGGGGGCGGTGCGAGTGCTCAGAGTCCCGGATTTCGCTGTGCTCCACCCAGGCTGCGCGCGATCAACGCGCCTCGGAGGCCATCGAGACCTGGATCGGCTCGTCGACGTATTTCATCACCGCCGACTGGTGGAGCACGAACAGCGGCTGGTAGCTCCGCGTTGCGTCATCCCCGACCATCGCCATGCGGCGGTTGTCGAGCATCAGCCACTGGCCGTCGAGCCGGGCAGCGGCAACCGCATGATCCTCGCCGGCGCGGATGTCGCGCACCACCACGATGCGGAGATCTTCAGGGGCCACCCCGGCCAGCCGCAGCGCGGCCAGCTTGGCGATAGCATAGTCCTCGCAATCGCCGGCGCCGCGCGCGAAGGTCGAGAGCGGCGAGCTCCAGACGTCGTCGGTGCCGTCATCGGCGGCGTGGATGGCGAGGTTGACGGCGCGGTTGGCCTCGCCGAGGCGCGCGCGGCCGTCGCGGGCGCGGGCCTGGTCGACGATGGCGAGCAGTTTCAGGGCTGCGGGCGAGACGCAATTGTCCCGGTCGCCGTCGCATAGTGCGAGCTGCACCATGTCGTCGTCGAGCCTGTGCTTCAGCGCGGACCATTTTTGCTGCAGGCCGCCCGACGAGATGGCGAAGGCGAACACCCCGAAAGGTTCGGCGGATTTGCGCACGAGGACGCCGGCGCCCGGCGACAGCAGCGTGCCGGCGCGAAGCTCCGCGGCCGATCCGAGCAGGATCAAGCCGCACAAGACAAGGATTGCGCGAAAGGCGCGCGAGCGAGCTGCGGTCTCCATCTGACATCCCCTTCCAGGCTTCGCGAGATCCCCCTCGATCTCGACGTGCCGGGCTTGTTGCTTTCGCGGAGATAGTGCGTGACGGGCCGTTTTGGTCTGCTTAACGCGGGCGGCAGGGGTATCAAAACCGGGTGACAGGCTGAACCAGGCTCGTCTGAATTGCGTCAAATTTTACGATTCCGAGGCTAGGAGGGCGCTTCCTGCCGCGAAATGGAGCCGGTTGCAGGCACAAGTTGCGACCGCCGCTGATTTTGTTCCCTATGGCTAACAGCCCGCTATTTCACGGGATCTGTTAGTTAGGTCACAGATTTAGCTCCGTATTTGCCGCAGGATGCTGCAGAGCATCATCAGGAAAAGATAAAACAAGTATCTGTTTTGTCTTCTTTACTTTAGACGACTTGGGGCGAGGGGAAATGCCGGCATCTAAGCTTCTTTCGACTGCGGAATTCTTCAATGACGACTTCCGCTTCTCTAAGGAAGCCCCGCCCTGCAGCGGTTCTTTCAGCCAAGTGACACGAAATCACACAAGCAATAGATGGTTTCACTAAGGACTTGGTAATGCTAAGCAAGCTTTGGCGGTCGATACTTACTTAAATTTTAACCCATTTCACGGTGCCCGGTTGAATTACGCTGGCAAATTTGACGCCGCGACGTCGCTGGACGGCCAGGGTTCCAGCTCGCCTGCCTCTATCGCTGCCGATTCCTTGTCGGCCAAATCCTTTATCGCGAAGGCGAATGGCCTCGTGCCGGATGGCGCATTCGTCGTTCCCGACCCTAATCTGATCTTCAACGGCGAGTTCAAGCGAACCGGTCTTGATCTCGTGCTGTCCCACGACGGCCATGAGTACGTGGTTCACGATTATTTCCGGGGCGAAAAGCGTGCGGCGATCGCCTCGCCCGACGGCGCCCACCTCAGCGGCGACGTCGTCAACGCCCTCACCGGCCATGTTCAAGTTGCCCAGGCCGCGCCCGGCGCCTCTGCCGCTCAGGTCATCGGTCACGTCACCAAGCTCGTGGGCAGCGCGACCGCGATCCGTAACGGCGTCTCGGTTATCCTCAACAACGGCGACAACGTCGAGAAGGGCGACGTGGTCTCGACCGGAGCCGATTCGACGCTCGGCATTACCTTCATCGACGGCACCGTGTTCGGCCTGTCCTCCAATGCGCGGATGGTGCTGAACGAGATGGTCTACGACCCCAACGGGTCGAGCAACTCCTCGCTGCTCAGCCTCATCGCCGGCACCATCACCTTCGTCGCCGGCGAGACCGCCAAGCACGGCGACATGAAGGTCGACACGCCGGTCGCCACCATGGGCATCCGCGGCACCGCGGTGCTGACCCAGATCAACTTCGTGGTTCCCGCCGGCGGCGGCGATCCGCAGCCGCAGGCGAGCTTCCAGGTGCTGGTGGAGCCGAACGGCACGACCGGCTCCTACATCCTGTTCGACAAGGTCACCCTGCTGCCGATCGCGACGGTCAACCAGGCCGGCCAGATGATCCAGATCAGCGGCGGCAACGTCTCGATCACCAACGCGCTGATGTCGCCGGACGTTCAGAAGTTGATCACGGACGTGTTCACGCTGAAGTTCACCGACAACAACACCAACACCAAGCTGACAACGAACTTCACCGACACGATCACGCCGTTCAGCCAGGACCTGGTGTTCAAGTCGGGGTCCGGCGCCATCGTGACCGCGACCCTCGTCAACCTCAATTTGCAGACATCGGACAAGCCCGGCCCCTCGACGCCGCCCATCGTGCGCATTCCCGGCCAGCCGATCGTGCAGAGCTTCGACGCTGCCGGCAACGTGAAGACGGCGTTCGGGCTGACCGAGCGCGCGGGCACGACCGGCGACACGCAGGCCGATACGATTTCCGGCATCATCAGGTTCGTCGATCAAAACCTCGGCGACCGGCCGACGGTGAGCATCAGTCTCGCCGCCGCCCCGAATTTTGCCTACAAGAACGCCGGCCAGACCGACGTCACCAGCTCGCTTTCCGCGCTCCAGAAGCAGGCCATCGCGGCGACGCAGATCCAGATCAATGTGGTCGCCGACCCCGGCAACCAGAACAACGGCTCGGCGGTCTGGACCTACACGATCCCCGACAAGGTCTTCGACTTCCTCGCGGCCGGCGAGACGCTGACCCTGACCTACATGGTCCGCGTCGACACCAATTTCACGGTGAGCCCCGAGAGCAAGTTCGTCCCGATCACCATCACGATCACGGGGACGAACGACAAGCCGACCGTTGCGACGTCAGGCGGCACGGTGATCGAGTTGGTCGGGACCGGAAACCAAGCTCTCAGCACCATCACCGGCACGGTCACCTTCACGGACGTCGATCTGACCGACCGGCCGATCGTCAGCGCGGAACTCTCGTCCACCCAACCGTTCAAGTATCTCGACTCCGAAGGCAACGACATCACCGCGACGTTGACGCCGGCGCAGCTCGCCGCGATCGCTGCCGTCAAGGTGCCCTTGACCGTGGTTCAAGGTGCCGCGAACGGCAACAACGGTACGGCCACCTGGACCTACAGCGTTCCCGATCATCTGTTCGACTTCCTCGGCGAGCACGAGAAGCTGATCCTCAATTACGTTGTGCAGGTCGACGATGGTCATGGCGGCGTCGTCAGCACGCCGCTCACGCTGTCGATCGATGGTGCCGACGTCAACGTCGAGGGCACCAACGACCTGCCGACGATCGTCCAAGACGAGACGTTTGCTACCGGCGCTGTGACGGAGGATGGGGAGAGCCTGACGGCGGACGGCACCATTGCTTTCAACGACCCCGATCTCACCGATACGCACACCGCGAGCTTCGTTCTGAAGTCGACGACGTCGAACGCGCATCTGCCCGGTTTCAGCAATGGCACTTCGCATGTCGGCACGTTTGCGCTCGGGGCAGTGATTCAGAGCCCGGGCGCGAGCTCCCGTGGGTCGCTCGGCTGGACCTTCACCCTCAACGACAACGATCCGGTGCTCCAGTCGTTGGCCGAGGGGCAGACCATCACGCAGGTCTACACCGTCAAAGTCGACGATCACCACGGCGGGACCGTCACCCAGGACGTCACGGTGGTCATCACCGGCACGAACGATGCGCCGACCATCACGAGCGTTTCCGGGGCGGCCAAGGGTGCCGTGACCGAGGATACCGGCGCGACGCTGACGGCCGGCGGCACGCTCGCGATTCAGGACCTCGACCTGATCGACACGCACACGGCGCAGGTCACGTTCAAGTCGTCGACCTCGAGCGGACATCTGCCCGGGTTCGTCGACAACACCACGAAGATCGGCACCTTCACGATCGATCCGTCGGTGCTCGAATCCAACACCGATACCAGTAACGGGGCAACGCTGGGCTGGCACTTCAGCCTCGCCAACGGCAATCCGGTGTTGCAGTCGCTGGCTGAGGGCCAGACCATCACCCAGGTCTATACCGTCACGTTCACCGACAACCATGGCGCAACGGTCTCGCAGGACGTCACGGTCACGATCAAAGGGACCAATGACACGCCGACCATCACCAGCGGCGCTGCGGCCGCTGCTGGGGCAGTCACCGAGGATACTGGCCTCACCCTGTCGATCGCCGGCACGCTCGCGATCCAGGATCTCGACCTGATCGACACCCACACCGCGCAGGCAGTGTTCAAGTCGGCGACCGCGAGCGCGCCTCTGCCGGGCTTCGCCGGCAACGAGCCGCTCGGGACCTTCACGATCGATCCATCGGTGCTCGAATCCAGCACCGACACCAATAACGGGGCAACACTGGGCTGGCACTTCAGCCTCGCCAATAACGATGCGGTGTTGCAGTCGCTGGCCGAAGGCCAGACCATCACCCTGGTCTACACCGTCACGTTCACCGACAATCACGGCGCGTATGTCTCACAGGACGTGACCGTGACGATCAACGGTGCCAACGATGCGCCGACGATCACCAGCAGCGCCACCGATGCCGCCGGAGCCGTAACCGAGGACGCCTGCGCGACACTGTCGATCGGCGGCACGCTGGCCATTCAGGATCTCGACCTGATCGATACCCACACAGCGCAGGCGCTGTTCAAGTCGGCGACCTCGAGCGCGCCACTGCCGGGCTTTGGCGGCAACACGCCGCTCGGGACCTTCACGATCGATCCGTCGGTTGCCGAGTTCAACAACGACTTGGACAACGGCGCGACGCTGGGCTGGCACTTCAGTCTCGACAACAGCAATCCGGTGTTGCAATCGCTGGCCGAAGGCCAGGCCATCACCCAGGTCTACACCGTCACCTTTACCGACGATCACGGCGCGCACGTCTCGCAGGACATAACTGTCACGATCAACGGCACCAACGACGCGCCGACGATCACCAGCGACACCGCCGCCGCTGCGGGGGCGGTGACCGAGGATGCATGCGCGACGCTGTCGATCGCGGGCACGCTGGCGATCCAGGATCTCGACCTGATCGACACCCACAGCGCCGAAGCCGCGTTCAAGTCGGCGACGTCGAGCACGCATCTGCCCGGTTTCGACGGCAGCACGCCGCTGGGTACGTTCACGATCGATCCGTCGGTAACCGAGTTCAACAACGATACGGACAACGGCGCGACGCTGGGCTGGCACTTCAGCCTCGACAACGACGATGCGGTGCTGCAGTCGCTGGCGCAGGGCCAGACCATCACCCAGGTCTACACCGTCACCATCACCGACGATCACGGCGCGCATGTCTCGCAGGACGTGACCGTCACGATCACGGGCGTCAACGACGCGCCGACGCTCGCGGATCTGGACATCGGTCCGATCACGGACACGACTGCTCAGGACACCTTCTCCGATCTGACCGGTACACTTGCGGGCCACGACGTGGATAGCGGCGAGACGGCGACGCTGACCTATGCGGTCCTCGATGCAGACCATCACGCGGCGACGACGGTTGCCGGCCTCTACGGCTCGCTGACGGTCAATCCCGACGGCAGCTACAGCTACGTCCCCAATGCAGCGGCCATCAACGCGCTGCCGGATGGCTCCTACGTGGACGAGTTTACGGTTCAGACCACGGACGTGCACGGCGCGACCGGCACGGCGAAGCTCACGGTCAACGTGAGCGGTTCGGACGAGGGCAGCGCGCCGGTCATCGACACCACGGGCTTCCAGGTCGAGCACATCAACGAGAACAGTAACACGATCATCACCGATCTTCAGGTCTTCGACGCCGATTCCAGCACAGATACGTTCACGGTCACGCTGTCGACCGCACAGGGCGTCAGCACAGCCAGCGTCTATCCGACGACCGGCACGCTCGATCAGATCAACGCAGGCCTCGCGGAGGGCGCAGGCATCGCCTACGATCCGACCGGCGCAGCTCCCGGCGCGGAGTTGCCCGCGACCGACCGGATCACGTTGACCGTCACCGACGCGGCCGGCCACTATGACACCGTCAACTTCATCTTCGCCGAGGGGGCTGGCGGCCAGGGTATCACGCTGCAAGGCACCGGCGGCAAGGACATCATTTTCGCCACCGAGTCGAGCGACACGCTCATTGGCGGCGGCGCCAGGGACCAGTTCGTTTTCGCGCCGGCATCGTCGCTGGACAATGTCCAGCATACCGTCGAGGATTTCGAGCTCGGTCTGGACAAGATTGACCTGCGGCAGTTCAGCGGAATCGGCTCCCTGAGCGATCTTACGCTGACAGAGCAGAGCGGCGGCACGTTGCTGACGTTGGACACCCAGGAGACGGTCCTGCTCAAGAATGTGGCCATCCTGAATCTCCAATCCAGCGATTTCATCTTCGGCACGCACAACGCCTAGCGGACGCGGGGCGGGCGGCCTTCGGGTGGCAAAAAATCTGGAATCCTCGGCATCCAGGAATAGCCAACCGCATGCCGACGCTCCATGATCGCGGCGCCCGGCTCGGTCCGGGGCAGGGAATTCCACTTTCATGAAGCGTCTCAAGATCCTGCGGCGGTGGTTTGCGCGGAAGTTCGGCCTTGCGCGGCTGATGTGCCTTGCGCTGCTGGTCCTGTTCGCGGGCGCGCGCCTCTGGGATCCGCTGCCGATCCAGGAATTGCGGCTGCGCACCTTCGACATGTTTCAATTGATCGATCCGCGCCAGAAGGCGGCGCGGCCGGTCGTCATCGTCGATATCGACGACAAGAGCCTCGCCAGGCTCGGCCAGTGGCCGTGGCCGCGCACGCGCATCGCCGACATGATCCAAAACCTCACCAACAACGGCGCGGTGGCGATCGGCTTCGACGTGGTCTTCTCCGAAGCCGACCGGCTCAACCCGGATCAGGTCGCGAGCCAGATGCGCTATCTCGACGACGCGACCCGCGCCAAGCTGCGCGAGCTGCCGAGCAACGATCAGATCCTCGCAGACGCGATCAAGCGCTCGCGCGTCGTGCTGGGCGAAACCGGGCTTCCGGAAGTCCTGTCCGAACTCGACAAGTCATTGCCGTTCACGGGGGTGGCCACAGTGGGGGAGGACGGGGCCGAGCGCTTCCTGTTCGAATTCCCCGGCCTGCTGCGCAACGTACCGGTCATCGAGAGAGCCGCGGCCGGCCGCGGCCTGTTCTCGATCCGGACCGAGCGCGACGGATTGATCCGCCGCGTGCCGATGATCATGCTCGCCCAGGGCAACATCATGCCCTCGCTCAGCCTCGAGATCCTGCGCGTCGTCACGGGCACCCCGACCTTGCTGATCCGCACCGACAAGACGGGCATCAAGGCGATCCGCCTCAAGGGCCTGGAGGTTCCGACCGACAAGAACGGTCAGCTCTGGGTGCACTATGCCCGCCGGGATCCGTCGATCTACGTCTCCGCGGTCGACGTGCTCGACAATACTGTGCCGCCCGGGAGGTTTGCCGGCAAGCTGGTGCTGGTCGGCACCTCAGCGGGCGGCTTGAACGACATCAAGACCACGCCGGTGTCCCGGGCCATGCCGGGTGTCGAGATCCATGCCCAGGTGCTGGAGGGCGTGCTGAGCCGCGCGGTGATATCGCAGCCGAACTATGCGCTGGGCGTCGAGCTGATCGCGGCGCTGATCATCGGTCTGCTCGTCATCATCTTCACCCCGAATCTCGGTCCCGTCCGCCTCGTGCTGGCGGGCGCGGCCTTCGCGGCCATTCTGGTCGGCACCTCCTGGTTCTTCTACGCGCAGCACCGCTACCTCATCGACTTCACTTACCCGCTGCTGTCGACCACGGCGATCTACCTGACGCTGATCTTTGCCAGCTTCGTGCGCGAGCAGCGCCAGCGCGTGCAGATCCGCGGCATGTTCGCGCAGTACATGTCGCCGGTGCTGGTCGAGCAGCTGGCGCAGTCGCCGGAAAAGCTCGTGCTCGGCGGCGAGGAACGCGAGCTGACGATCATGTTCTCCGACGTGCGCGGCTTCACCACGATCTCGGAGACCTACAAGCACGATCCGCAAGGGCTGATCGAGCTGATGAACCGCTTCCTGACGCCGCTGACCGACGTCATCATCGAGCGCAAGGGCTACATCGACAAGTACATGGGCGACGCCATCATGGCGTTCTGGAACGCGCCGCTCGACGACGCCGAGCACGAGATCAACGCCTGCGAAGCCGCCATCCAGATGCTCGAGAAGATCGACGAGGTCAACAAAGGTCGCGAGCAGGAGGCGGCCGACGGCGGCCACGTCTACATCCCGCTCAACGTCGGCATTGGTCTCAATACCGGCATCGGCGTGGTCGGCAACATGGGATCCGACCTGAAGAAGAACTATTCGGTGCTCGGCGACAGCGTGAACCTGGCTTCGCGCCTCGAGGGCCAGTCCAAGGAGTACGGCTTCCCGATCATCGTGGGCTCGCGGACGGCGCTCGCCGCCAAGGATAAGTTCGCGATCCTCGAGCTCGACTTCATCATGGTCAAGGGCAAGACCGAGCCGGAAGTGATCTACGCCATCGCCGGCCGCGAGGACGTGATGAATTCGGCCGCCTTTCAGCGCCTGCGCAACATCACCATCGAAATGCTCGGTTGCTACCGCGGCCGCGACTGGCAGGGCGCGCTGGATGCGATCGAGCGCGGCCGTAGAAGCGAAGACGCCGACACGCTGGAGAAGCTGTTCAGGCTCTACGAGGCGAGGATCAGGGATTTCCAGGTCAATCCGCCGCCCGAGGGCTGGACCGGCGCCTATGCGTTGCTGACGAAGTAGGGGGCACACACTCGCTGGTGCCACATACTCGCTGTCGTCCCCGCGTAGGCGGGGACCCATAACCACAGGCAGCAATTATGGCGCGAGCTGACAACTCCGAGTTGTCGTCAAACCACTCCCTGTGGTTATGGATCCCGGGTCTGCGCGTACGCTTGCCCGGGACGACAGCGGTGGTTGGCGAGACGCTGGGCGTCAACGCGACAGGCGCCAAACACCAACTCTCGTAAGGTGGGCACAAGGCGCGTGAGCGCCGTGCCCACGATCTTGATCTGCAATGTCGAAAGGGTGGGCACGCTTGCGCTTTGCCCACCCTACGACAGCTGTGTTTGCCGCCCTCACTCCATCCCGATCGTCGTCAGATCCTGGAACCAGTGCTGCGCCTGCACGAACTGCTTGATCTTCGGCGACAGCGCGTGCGGGTTGGTGTCGTGGACGACCCAGACCAGCGTGGCGTCGTCGACGATCAGCGCATGGGCCTGCGCCAGCAGCGCGTCCTGCTTGGCGCTGTCGAAGGTCTGCTTGGCCTCGTCGATCAGCGCATCCACCTTCGGGTTCTTGTAGCCGCCCCAGTTGACGCCCACGGGCGCGATCTGCCCGGAATGGAAGAAGCGGACGATCGCATAGAGCGGGTCCGAGGTGACATAGGCGATGTTGTTGGAGGTGATGCCCGCGTTCATCTCGTCGGCCGCGCCCTTACGCCAGTGGGTGTAGAGCGTCTCGAG
The DNA here is from genome assembly GCF_058782905.1 of Bradyrhizobium sp. FW305-F6. Lineage (NCBI taxonomy): Bacteria > Pseudomonadati > Pseudomonadota > Alphaproteobacteria > Hyphomicrobiales > Nitrobacteraceae > Bradyrhizobium > Bradyrhizobium sp. FW305-F6. The sequence goes on along the minus strand of NZ_JBYSYD010000002.1, from coordinate 1,420,236 downwards.
CTCGACCACCTTGAAGTCGATGTCGATGCCGATCTCCTTGAAGCTCTGCTGCAGAAACTCGTTCATCGGCAGCGACAGCATCTGGCCGGTGCCGCCCTGCGCGATGATGAAGGTGGTCTTCAGCGGCTTGGCCTTGGAATAACCGGCCTCCTCGACCAGCTTCTTCGCCGCGGCGAGATCATACTTCAATTCGAAGCTCGGCTTGCCGAACCACGGGCTCGACGGATCGACCTGTCCCTTCGCGGGCTTCGCCAATCCGTTCATCAGGCCGACCACCGCCTCGCGATCGATCGCAAGGTTGAGCGCCTTGCGCAGGCGGATGTCGGTCCAGGGCGAGCCCGGCAGCACGCTGAGGTGATAGTTCCAGACATGCGGCGTGACGTTGTCGACCAGCTTCATGCCGGCCGCTTTCAGCTGCGGCACCGCGTCCGGCGCGGGCGTCTCGATCAGGTCGACCTGGCCCGCAAGCAGCGCATTGGTGCGCGTCAGCGCTTCCGGCATCGGCACCAGCACGATCTTGTCGGCCTTGGGGATACGCTTCTTGTTCCAGTAGTCGGGATTCTTGGAGAGTTCGGCGAGTTCGCGCGGCACCAGCCTGGTCAGCTTGAACGGACCGGTGCCGGAGGGCTGGCTGGCGAACTTGTCCCAGTCCTTGCCGAGCTTGTCGTACTGCGCCGGGCTCGACACCAGGAACCACAGCATCTGATAGGGGAAGAAGGAATCGACCGTCTTGGTGGTGATCTCCACCGTGAAATCGTCGACCTTGGCGTAGCTGGCGACCGAGGGCAGGCGAGTCTTCACCTGCGCGCTCTGCCGCTTGTCGAATTGCGGCGCCTTGTCGTTGAGCACCTTGTCCAGATTCCAGATCACCGCATCGGCATTGAACTCGCTGCCGTCGTGGAACTTCACGCCCTTGCGAAGCGCAAAGCGCCATTTGGTCTTGTCGGCATCGTCGACCTTCCATTCGGTCGCAAGCCCCGGCACCAGCTTGCCGGGCCGATCGGCGACGTCCATCTCCCAGGCCACCAGCGGATCGTAGATCGTGTAGGCCGAGAACTGATAGGCGCCGGCGCCGCGATCGGGCTGGCCGGTGGTGAGCGGGATGTCCGCCATCGAGATGCCGTAGCGCACCACCGTTTCGGCGCGCGCCGAGATTGCGGAGGACGCCAGCGCAAGCACGGCGAGACAGGTCGATAGGCGAATACGCATGGTCCAAAGCTCCCAGGGATTTCGGAGCCGAACTTGCAATCTTGATGCCAGAATAGGCAGACCGTGGTTTCACCTTCCCGCGATCCACAAGGACTTGTCGCCGCAGGGGCAATTTGCAGAAAAAGTTTCTCCTTGGCATAGGCATTGCATACCATTGCATCAAAATTAATCATCCAAAGCCGGAGAAGGACGAGGCGATGCTTACTAAGAAGAAGACACGTGCAGCACTGATCGCGGTGCTCGCTCTCACGACGGCCGCCGCATGGCCGCGCGTGGCCGACGCGCAAACCGTGCTGCGCATCGGCATGACCGCTGCCGATATTCCGCGCACCCTCGGCCAGCCCGATCAGGGTTTTGAAGGAAACCGCTTCACCGGTCTCACGATGTACGACGCGCTGACCGGCTGGGACCTGTCCTCCGCCGAGAAGGCGAGCGTGGTGATTCCCGGCCTTGCCACCGAGTGGAAGGTCGACGATGCCGACAAGACCAAATGGGTCTTCAAGCTGCGCCCCGGCGTCACTTTCCATGACGGCTCGCCCTTCAACGCGGACGCCGTGGTGTGGAACGTCGAGAAGGTGCTGAAGCAGGACGCGCCGCAATTCGACGCCAGCCAGGTCGGCGTCACGGCCTCGCGCATGCCGACGCTGGCCTCGGCAAAGAAGATCGACGACATGACCGTCGAGCTCACCACCAAGGAGCCCGACAGCTTCCTGCCGATCAACCTCACCAATTTGTTCATGGCGAGCCCGGCGAAGTGGCAGGCCTTCTACGACAAGGCGGAGGGCGCTGACGCCAAGGCGAAGTCGCAGGCCGCCTGGACCGCGTTCGCCAAGGACGCCTCGGGCACCGGCCCTTGGAAGATGGCGAGCTTCACGCCGCGCGAGCGGCTCGAACTGGTCAAGAACGCGAACTATTGGAACAAGGATCGCGTGCCCAAGGTCGACAAGATGGTGCTGTTGCCGATGCCGGAGGCGAACGCGCGCACCGCGGCGCTGCTCTCCGGTCAGGTCGACTGGGTCGAGGCGCCGGCGCCGGACGCGATCCCCGAATTGAAGCAGCGCGGCTTCAAGCTCTACGCCAACGAGCAGCCGCATGTCTGGCCCTGGCAGTTCTCGCGCGTCGAAGGCTCGCCCTGGAACGACATCCGCGTGCGCAAGGCGGCGAACCTCTGCATCGATCGTGAGGGCCTAAAGGACGGGCTGCTCGCGGGCCTGATGGTGCCGGCGACCGGCACCTTCGAGCCCGGCCATCCCTGGCGCGGCAATCCCAGCTTCCAGATCAAGTACGACAAGGCGGCCGCGCAGAAGCTGATGCAGGAGGCCGGCTTCGGTCCCGACAAGAAGCTCACGGTCAAGACGCAGACCTCAGCGTCGGGCTCGGGCCAGATGCAGCCGCTGGCCATGAACGAATATCTCCAGCAGGCGCTGGCCGAGTGCTATTTCGACGTGAAGCTCGACGTCATCGAGTGGAACACCCTGTTCACCAACTGGCGCCGCGGCGCCAAGGACCCCTCGGCCAACGGCTCGAACGCGACCAACGTCACCTATGCGGCGATGGACCCGTTTTTCGCGCTGGTGCGCTTCCTGCAATCGGGCATGGCCCCGCCGGTCTCGAACAATTGGGGCTTCATCAACAACCCCAAATTCGACGAGCTGGTGAAGAAGGCGCGGCAGACCTTCGATCCCGCCGCACGCGACGCCGCGCTCGCCGAGCTGCACGCGGCCTCCGTCGACGACGCCGCCTTCCTCTACGTCGCCCATGACGTCGGCCCGCGCGCGATGAGCCCGAAGGTCACGGGCGTCGTGCAGCCGAAGAGCTGGTTCATCGACTTCTCGCCGGTGTCGATCGCGAAGTGACGTGCTAGCGGCGCACTCGGTGCACCCTCTCCCCTTCTGTTCGCCGAAGCCTTGGCGAAGGCGGATGTGGGAGAGGGTGGCTTCGCTTTAGCGAAGCCGGGTGAGGGGTCTCCGCGGAGAGACTCTCGCTCGTTTGAAATGACTGTAGCCGCGGATCGATACCCCTCATCCGGCGCCGTAGCCGAAGCTTCGCTTCGGCGTCGACTTAAGAAACGGCCGCCGGAGGCGGCCTATGCCACCTTCCCTCGCAAGGGGAGAAGGAAGAAAGAAACAACGTGCTTGCCTATATCGCCAGACGCATCGTCTATGTCGTCCCCATCGTCATCAGCGTGGCGCTGGTGTGCTTCCTGCTCGTGCACATCACGCCGGGCGATCCGCTCGTCGCCGTGCTGCCGGCGGATGCCTCGCAGGAGCTCGCCGCGCAGCTGCGCGCCGCCTATGGCTTCGACCGGCCGCTGCCGGTGCAGTTCGGGCTGTGGCTCCTGCGCGCGCTTCATGGCGATCTCGGCAATTCCATCGCGACGGGGCGTCCCGTGCTGGCCGAGGTCATGCGCGCGGTGGGCAACACCGTCACGCTGGCGATCGCGGCCGCCATCATCGGCTTCACCATGGGCATCCTGCTCGGCCTGATCGCCGGCTATTTCCGCGAGACCTGGATCGACAAGGTCGCGACCTCCTTTGCCATCGCTGGCGTCTCGGTGCCGCATTACTGGCTCGGCATGCTGCTCGTCATCATCTTCTCGGTACAGCTCAACTGGCTGCCCGCAGTCGGCGCCGGCCCCAGCGGCTCCAATTCCTGGGCCTGGGATTGGGCACACCTGAAATATCTGGTGCTGCCGGCGATCACGACATCGGTGATTCCGATGGGCATCGTCACGCGCACGGTACGCGCGCTCACCGGTGACATTCTCAGCCAGGACTTCGTCGAGGCCCTGCGTGCGAAGGGCTTGCGCGAAACCGGAGTGTTCCGCCACGTCATCAAGAACGCTGCGCCCACCGCGCTCGCGGTGATGGGACTTCAGCTCGGCTACATGCTCGGCGGCTCGATCCTGATCGAGACCGTGTTCTCCTGGCCGGGCTCGGGCTTCCTGCTCAACTCGGCGATCTTCCAGCGCGACCTGCCGCTGTTGCAAGGCACGATCCTGATCCTGGCGCTGTTCTTCGTCTTCCTCAACCTGCTGGTCGACATCGCCCAAGCCGCGATCGACCCGCGCATCAAGCGGGGCTGATGGTATGAGCCCAGCTGTCGCCACGCAAAAGGTGCGCTCCCTCCCCCGCCTGCGCGGGAGGGCTGGGGAGAAGGTGTCTCCGCTCGCGAGAACCCCCCAGAGGAGAAAGCCCTCACCCGCGCCTTCGGCGCGACCTCTCCCGCAAGCGGGAGAGGTGCACTGTCTCCGCGACTTGCTCCGATCGCATCAATACCACCCGGGAGTCAGCCGTTGAGCGAGCTCCCCCTATCCACCACCGGCGATGCCGCGCTCCAGGCTGCGCCCGCGACCAAGGCACGCGGCTATTGGGCAACCGTCGGCCGCCGCATCAGGCGCGACAAGGTCAGCATGGCCTGCGCGCTGGTGCTGCTGCTGATCCTCCTGTCCGCGATCCTCGCGCCTTGGCTCGGTCTCGAAGATCCCTACAAGGGCTCGATGATCCGCCGCCTCCGCCATATCGGCACGCCGGGCTATCCGCTCGGCACCGACGAACTCGGCCGCGACATGCTGGCGCGGCTGATCTATGGCGGGCGGCTGTCACTGGTGATCGGCATCCTGCCCGTGATCCTCGCCTTCTGCATCGGCACCTCGCTCGGCCTCGTTGCCGGCTATGTCGGCGGCAAGCTCAACACCGCGATCATGCGCACCGTCGACGTATTCTACGCGTTCCCGTCGGTGCTGCTGGCGATCGCGATCTCCGGCGCGCTGGGCGCCGGCATCCTCAACTCCATCGTGTCGCTCACCGTGGTGTTCGTGCCGCAGATCACCCGCGTCGCCGAGAGCGTCACCACGGGCGTGCGCAACATGGACTTCGTCGAGGCCGCACGCGCCTCTGGCGCCGGCGCCTTCACCATCATGCGCGTGCACATCCTCGGCAACGTGCTGGGCGCGATCTTCGTCTACGCCACCAGCCTGATCTCGGTCTCGATGATCCTCGCCGCCGGTCTGTCCTTCCTCGGCCTCGGCACCAAGCCGCCGGAGCCGGAATGGGGCCTGATGCTGAACACGCTGCGCACCGCGATCTACGTCAATCCCTGGGTCGCAGCACTCCCGGGCGCGATGATCTTCGCGGTCTCGATCTGCTTCAACCTGCTCTCGGACGGCCTGCGCAGCGCCATGGACATCAGGAACTAGAGATGAGAGCGACAGAGACAGCCGCGGAGTCGGTGCCACACCTCTCCCATAGGGAGAGGTCGGATCGCGAATGCGATCCGGGTGAGGGGTTGCGCTCCACCGAGTCTGCCGCGCCCCCTCACCCGGCGCTACGCGCCGACCTCTCCCCGATGGGGAGAGGTGGGAGACTGCTGCCATGAATGAGACCACAACACCCATCGAAATGCTCGAACCCGTCGAGGACGTCGGCGGCGAGGCGCAGCCGCTGCTGCAGGTCAACGGGCTGACCAAGCATTTTCCCGTGCGGGGCGGCCCCTTCGCCGCCAAGCGCACCGTGCGCGCCGTCGACAACGTCTCCTTCTCCGTCGCCAAGGGCGAGACGGTCGGCATCGTCGGCGAATCCGGCTGCGGCAAGTCGACCACCGCGCGGCTCTTGATGCATCTGATGCCGCGCGATACCGGCGACATCATCTATGACGGCATGACCGTCGGCCGGTCCCTCAGCTTGCGCGAGCTCCGCCGCGGCATGCAGATGGTGTTCCAGGATTCCTACGCTTCGCTCAATCCGCGCCTGACGATCGAGGAATCCATCGCGTTCGGCCCCAAGGTCCACGGCATGGCCGACGGCGCGGCGCGCACGCTCGCGCGCGAGCTGCTCGGCAAGGTCGGCCTGCGCCCGGAAAACTTCGCCAACCGCTATCCGCACGAGATCTCCGGCGGCCAGCGTCAGCGCGTCAACATCGCTCGCGCCCTGGCCCTCTCGCCGCGGCTGGTGATCCTGGACGAGGCGGTTTCCGCGCTCGACAAATCCGTCGAGGCGCAGGTGCTCAATCTGCTCGCCGATCTCAAGCGCGAGTTCGGCCTGACTTATCTGTTCATCAGCCACGACCTCAACGTCGTGCGTTACATCTCGGACCGCGTGCTGGTGATGTATCTCGGCGAGGTCGTCGAGCTCGGGCCGGTCGACCAGGTCTGGGATCGGCCGGCGCATCCTTATACGCGCGCGCTGTTGGCGGCGATGCCGTCTTCCGACCCCGATCGCCGCACCGAGACGCCGCCGATCACGGGCGATCCGCCCAATCCGATCGATCCGCCGCCCGGCTGCCGCTTCCACACCCGCTGCCCGTTTGCGGAGCCGCTCTGCGCAAATGCGACACCAAAACTCACCGCGCTGGATAATATGGGCCACGAGGCCGCGTGCTACATGGCGATACCGGGTTCAGGCCATAGCCGCGCGTCCACGGGAGAGACCGCATGACGAGACCGACACCGAAAGAGATCAAGCCGATCGCGCAAATTGCCGGCGTTGCCGTGGATGACGAGATCGCAGAGCGCATCTCCAATGCCATCGGCCCGTCGTTCGAGGGCTTCGCCGCCATCGCCGGCACGCTGCCGTTCGATCTCGAGCCGGCCGGCTATGTTCTCGCGCAGACGCAGAAGGTGTCGAAATGAGCACCGAACCCGCATTGATGACGCTCACCGAGGTCGCGCGTGCGATCGCGGCCAAGCAGATGTCGTCGCACGAAGCCACCCGCGCGCTGCTGCAGCGCATCGGGCAATGGCAGCCGCATCTCAACGCCTTCATGTCGATCGAGGCAGAAGCGGCATTGAAGGCCGCCGAGGCCGCCGATGCCGAGCTGGCCAAGGGCAACGTCCGTGGTCCGCTGCACGGCGTGCCGCTCGCGCACAAGGACATGTATTACGACGCCGGCCACGTTGCGACCTGTGGCTCGCTGATCCGCCGCGACTTCGTGCCGACCGTCACCTCCACGGCGCTGCAGCGGCTGAAGGACGCCGGCCAGGTCCGTCTCGGCACGCTGCATCTCGCCGAATTCGCCTATGGCCCGACCGGGCACAACGCCCATTACGGGCCGGTGCGCAATCCCTGGAATGTCGCGCACATCACCGGCGGGTCCTCGTCCGGCTCCGGCTCGGCGGTGGCCGCGCGGCTGACCTTTGCGGCGCTCGGCTCGGACACCGGCGGCTCGATCCGCATGCCCGCGCATTTCTGCGGCGTCACGGGACTCAAGACCACCGTGGGCCGCGTCAGCCGCGCCGGCGCGATGCCGCTGTCACAATCGCTCGACACCGTCGGGCCGCTCGCCCGCACCGCCGAGGATTGTGCGCTGCTGCTGGCCCTGATGGCCGGCGCCGACCCCGCCGATTCCACCTGCAGCCAAGAGCCGCTGTCGGATTATGTCGGCGCGACCAAGGGCTCGATGAAGGGCCTGAAGATCGGCGTGCCCGCGTCCTTCTACGTCGACGATCTCGACAGCGAGGTCGCGCGCGTGCTGGACGAGACCATTGCTGTGCTCAAGCGTGAAGGCGCCGACATCGTCAAGGTGGAGCTGCCGGACCAGCGGCAATTGTCGTCGGCGAGCCAGCTCGTGCTCGCCGCGGAAGCCGCTGCCTTCCACAAGCGCTGGATGATCGAGCGTCCGCAGGATTATGGCCCGCAGGTCCTGATGCGGCTCCAGAACGGCCTCGCCGTTCCCGCCATCACCTATCTCGAGGCGATGCGCTGGCGCGGACCGGCACTGGCTGCGCATAACGCGGCAACTGCGGGCGTCGATGCTGTGATCGCACCTGCGTCTCCGGTTCCCGCACCGACGATCGAGGAGAGCGACGTCGGCGGCGGTCCGAACGCGCCGGCGCTGTTACAGCGCCTGACGCTGTTCACCCGACCGGTAAATTTCCTCGGCCTGCCGTCGCTGACCATTCCATCGGGCTTCACCACGACCGGCCTGCCCGTCGGCATGCAGCTGATCGGGCGCTCCTTCGACGAGGCGACCCTGCTCACCATCGGCGCCGCCTTCCAGCGCGCCACCGACTATCACGACCGTCTGCCGAAGCTGCCGTCATGACCAATCTCGTCGAGATCTCGGGCCTCAACATCCGCTTCACCGGCGAGCGCACGGTCTATGCCGTGAACGATCTCAGCCTCTCGCTCGGCAACAGCGAGGTGCTGGGCCTGCTCGGCGAATCCGGTTCGGGCAAGAGCGTGACCTTGCGTGCGCTGATGCGCCTCTTGCCGAAGAAGCGCACGCAGATCACGGGCAAGGTCAACGTGCTGGGGCAGGACGTGCTCGCCATGAATGACGAGCAGCTCTCGTCGTTCCGCGGCCAGACCGTGTCGATGATTTTCCAGGAGCCGGCGCTCGCGCTCGATCCGGTCTACACGATCGGCGCGCAGATCGCCGAAAGCGTAATGCGCCACGAAGGCAAGAGCTTTGCGGAGGGACGGGCGAGGGCTCTCGAAATGCTCGAGGTGGTGCGCATCCCCTCGGCGAAACGCCGCCTCGACGCCTATCCGCACGAGATGTCCGGCGGCATGCGCCAGCGCGCGATGATCGCGCTTGCGCTCGCCTGCCGGCCCAAGATCCTGCTCGCGGACGAGCCGACCACAGCGCTCGACGCCACAGTGCAGATCCAGATTCTCTTGCTGCTGCGCGAGCTGCAGCGCGAGTTCGGCATGTCCGTCATCTTCGTCACCCACGACATCGGCGTCGCCATCGAGATCTGCGACCGCGTCGCGGTGATGTATGCCGGGCAGATCGTGGAGCAGGGCACGCTTCGCGACATCGTCCGCTCGCCGGTCCACCCCTACGCCAAGGGCCTGCTGGCCTCCACCACCCACGGCGCCAAGCGTGGGCAGCGGCTGGAGACCATTCCGGGCACGCCGCCTTCGCTCGCCGAGAAGCCGCACAATTGCTCCTTCGCTCCCCGCTGCAAGCTCGCCGAGCCGCGCTGCCTGGAGCAATTGCCTGCCAATGTCGAGGTCGGACCGGGCCGGGCGGCGAGGTGCGTGCTGGCGGAGCCGGTCACCGTGCTGTCATAGTCCGATGAGTTAAACCGCGCTGCGCGAGCCCTTGCAGCATTCTCACCTCATTCATTCCGGTTCCCGTTCCATGCCTCCCGTTCGCGGAGAGGGACCTCACTGATGTACATTTCCAACGAAGGCCTGCTCGTCATCCTGTTCGTCGGCCTCGTCGCCGGCTGGCTGGCCGGAAAGATCGTGCGAGGCGCCGGATTCGGTATCATCGGCGATATCGTGATCGGCATCTGCGGCGCGCTGGTGGCGAGCCTCCTGTTTCCAAAGCTCGGCATCCGGCTTGGCACCGGCCTCGTGTCCGAGATCGTCTATTCCGCGATCGGTGCGGTCATCCTGCTGGTGATGGTGCGGCTGGTGCGCGGCGGCGGCCGGCTCTAGCCCCTTCGCTCGATCGGAACTCCAGCCGCACTTTACCCGGAAGAGGCTGAAACCCTGCAAGAAAAAGCCGCAAGCCTGTGAAATTCCGGACTTGCGCGGAAGGCTGTCGCGGGTAGATGTGGCTCAAGAGGCCTCGGGGTTTATATTCGACCACGTCGGACGGCCGGAAAACAGATGTTAAGCCGAGGCGAGTACTCCTTGAATCGCCATTGAAATCAGGGCTTTGCCCGTTAGCCGAAAGAGATCAGACTGATGGCAGCCATCCCTGGCGTCCGCCGTTCAGAGCTCGGTGACGCCTTGCGCGCTTGTCGCACGGCGTTCATCGGCGTCGGCCTGATGAGCTGCATGATCAACCTGCTCTATCTCACCGGGTCGATCTTCATGCTGGAGGTCTACGACCGGGTGCTGCCGAGCCGCAGCGTTCCGACCCTAATCGGCCTCATCATCCTCGCCAGCTTCCTCTACATGGCGCAGGGCATGCTCGACATGATTCGCAACCGCATCCTGGGGCGGATCGGCACCGCGCTGGACGAGGCCCTCAACAAGCGCGTGTTCGACACCGTCGTGCGCCTGCCGCTGCTGGTCGGCAATCGCAACGAGGGCCTGCAGCCGCTGCGCGATCTCGACAATGTCCGCTCCTTCCTCGGCAGCATGGGCCCGAGCGCGTTCTTCGACCTGCCCTGGCTGCCGCTCTATCTCGCCATCTGCTTCGCCTTCCACGTCATGATCGGCCTCACCGCATTGGTCGGCGCCATCATCCTGGTCGGCCTGACGCTGGTCACCGAGTTCATGTCCCGCCAGCCGGCGAAGGAGGCGATGGGGCTTGCCGCCCAGCGCAACGATCTCGCCCAGGCCAGCCGCCGCAACGCCGAGGTCATGGTGTCGATGGGCATGGCTGGGCGGATGAACCAGCGCTGGAGCGAGACTAACGAAAAATATCTCGCCGGCAATCAGCGGGCGAGCGACGTCGCCGGCGGTCTCGGCGCGGTCGCCAAGGTGTTGCGCATGATGCTGCAATCGGCCGTGCTCGCGGTCGGCGCCTATCTCGTCATCCACCAGGAGGCGACTGCCGGCATCATCATCGCAGGCTCGATTCTCTCTGCGCGCGCGCTCGCGCCGGTCGATCTCGCCATCGCGCACTGGAAATCCTTCGTCGCGGCGCGCCAGAGCTGGCACCGCCTCACCCGCCTGCTGGAGCAGATGCCGGCGCAGGCGATGCCGACCCAGTTGCAGCCGCCCACCAGCCGGCTCTCGGTCGAAGGCATCGCCATCGTGCCGCCCGGCGATCAGCGCCTCGTCGTGCAGGACGTCACCTTCGCGCTCGCCGCCGGCAACGGCCTCGGCGTGATCGGTCCGAGCGGCTCCGGCAAGTCGTCATTGATCCGCGCGCTGGTCGGGGTCTGGCAGCCGGTGCGCGGCAAGGTGCGGCTCGACGGCGCGGCGCTCGATCAATGGTCGAGCGACGTGCTCGGCCGCCATATCGGCTATCTGCCGCAGGACGTCGAATTGTTCGGCGGCACCATCGCGCAGAACATCAGCCGGTTCGATCCCGAGGCGACATCCGACGGCATCATCGCGGCTGCGAAGGAGGCCGGCGTGCACGAGATGATCATCAAGATGCGCGAAGGCTACAACACGCAAGTCGGCGAGCAGGGCGCCGCGCTCTCCGCAGGGCAGGCGCAGCGGGTGGCGCTGGCTCGCGCGCTCTATGGCAACCCGTTCCTGATCGTGCTCGACGAGCCCAACTCCAACCTCGACACCGAAGGCGACGAGGCGCTGACCCGCGCCATTCGCTCGGCGCGCGAGCGCGGCGCCATCGTCGTCGTGGTGGCGCATCGCCCGATCGGCGTCGAGGCGGTCGACCAGATCCTGGTGCTGCGCGACGGCCGCATGCAGGCGTTCGGCCCCAAGGAGCAGGTGCTCGCCCAGGTGCTGCAGCCGCGCGCGACGCCGCCGGCTCCGATCAAGATCGTCAGCGAAGGTGGAGTGGCCAAACCATGAGCACAAAGCCATGAGCACGATGGCCGTCGGCGGCCCGAAGCCCGCCGCCAACAAAACCGTCCGCGATTCCATCAAGTTCCACCTGCTGCTCGGCCTTGCGATCGTGCTGGTCCTGGTCGTCGGCCTCGGCGGCTGGGCCTCGACCGTCCTCATCTCGGGCGCGCTGATCGCCCCTGGGCAGATCGTGGTCGAATCCAACGTCAAGAAGGTGCAGCATCCGACCGGCGGCGTCGTCGGCGAGGTGCGTGCCCGCGACGGTGATCGGGTCAGGTCCGGCGACATCGTGGTGCGGCTCGACGACACCGTCACCAAGGCCAACCTTGCGATCGTCACCAAGAATCTGGATGCCGCGCAGGCGCGTGCGGCGCGATTGCAGGCCGAACAGCGCGGCCTCGATCAGATCGAGTTTCCGCAGGTTCTGCTCGATCGCGCCGGCGATCCCGACGTCAAGGTGCTGCTCTCCGCGGAAACCAAGCTGTTCGACGTCCGCGTCAATGGCCGCACCGGGCAGAAGGCGCAGCTGCGCGAGCGCATCACGCAGCTCAACGAGGAGATCGCCGGTCTCAGCGCCCAGGAGAAGGCCAAGGACCAGGAGATCGCGCTGGTGCAGAACGAGCTCACCGGCGTGCGCGAGCTCTACGACAAGCGCCTGGTGCAGATCTCGCGCCTGACCCAACTCGAACGCGACTCGGCGCGCCTCAACGGCGAGCGCGCTCAATACATCGCCGCGCGCGCCCAGGCCAAGGGCAAGATCACCGAGACCGAGCTCCAGATCATCCAGATCGACAAGGACGTGGTCAGCGAGGTCTCCAAGGACCTGCGCGAGACCAACGACAAGATCGGTGAGCTGATCGAGCGCAAGGTCGCCGCCGAAGACCAGCTCCGCCGCATCGACATCCGCGCGCCGCAGGACGGCATGGTGCTGCAATCGACGGTGCACACTGTCGGCGGCGTCGTCACCGCGGGCGACGCCTTGATGCTGATCGTGCCGCAGGCCGACGATCTCCAGGTTGAAGCCAAGGTCAATCCGGTCGACATCGACAAGCTCCAGATCGGCCAGAAGACGCTGCTGCGCCTGTCCGCCTTCAACCAGCGCACCACGCCGGAGCTCAACGGCCTCGTCAGCCGGGTCTCACCTGATGTCACCACCGACCAGCGCACCGGCCAGAGCTACTACACCATCCGCGTCTCGATGCCGCCGGAAGAGATTGCACGGCTCGGCGACGTCAAGATGATCCCCGGCATGCCCGTGGAAGCCTTCGTCCAGACCGGCGACCGCACCATGCTGTCCTATCTGATGAAGCCGCTGCACGACCAGCTGATGCGTGCGTTCCGGGAGAGGTGACGCGCGAAAGCGCGGCATCCCGGAGCGCGCTTAGCGCGCATCCGGGATCTCGTGCGGCATACTCGGTGTCATCGTCCGGCTTGACCGGGCGATCCAGTATCCCAGAGACATGAGTGATTGAACCGATAGGCCGCGGCGTACTGGATGCCCCGGTCAAGCCGGGGCATGACAGCGGTGTGCATAGCGTGCAATCCACCCTTCGCTGACGCGTCTCCGTGTTCTTGCTATAGTTCGACTGAAGCCCAAGCAATCCGGCGGTCGAACCATGCAATCTCCTCCCACCATCGCCACCCAATCCTTCTCGGACGCGTCCGCAGCGGTCGCCCGTCTCGAGGAGATCTACGAGCGCAACACCAAGTTCCTGCGCGACCGGTTCGAGGCCTATGTCGGCGGCGCAGCCATCACGACGCGGGCGCGGGCCTATTATCCGTTCGTCCGCATCACCACCGCGACGCATGCGCGTCTGGACTCGCGGCTCGCCTATGGCTTCGTCGCCGGGCCTGGCGTGCACGAGACCAGCGTCACGCGGCCGGATCTGTTCCGCAGCTATCTCACCGAGCAGATCGGGCTCCTGATCAAGAACCACGGCGTACCCGTCGAGATCGGCGAGTCCACCGAGCCGATCCCGATCCACTTCGCTTATCGGCGCGACATCAACATCGAGGCGGCCATCACCACCAGCGAGAACTCGCCCGTGGCGCGATCGCTGCGCGATGCGTTTGACGTGCCTGATCTGGCGACGATGGACGATTCCATCGCCGACGGCACCTTCGAGCGCCAGCCCGGCGCGCCCGAGCCGCTGTCGCTGTTCCGCGCCGCCCGCGTCGATTACTCGCTGCGACGGCTCTATCACTACACCGGCACCGATCCCGAGTATTTCCAGAACTTCGTGATCTTCACCAATTACCAGTTCTATGTCGACGCCTTTGCGCAAGCATGCCAGCAACGGCTTCAGTCCGGCGAGGCCGGCCTCGATGCTTTCGTCTCGCCCGGCAACGTCATCATGCAGAGCGGCGGCGCGATCAACGGCACCGCGCCGGCTCGCGTGCCGCAGATGCCGGCCTTCCATCTGGTCATGCCGGACTATCGCGGCATCACCCTGATCAACATCGGCACCGGCCCGTCCAATGCGCGCAACGTCACCGACCACGTCGCGGTGCTGCGCCCGCACGCCTGGCTGATGCTCGGCCATTGCGCGGGCCTGCGCAACACGCAGCGGCTCGGCGACTACGTGCTGGCGCACGGCTATGTGCGCGAGGACCATGTGCTCGACCGCGAGTTGCCGCCGTGGGTGCCGATCCCGGCGCTGGCCGAGATGCAGGTCGCGCTCGAGGAGGCGGTCGAGGACGTCACCGGGCTCGAAGGCTTCGAGCTCAAGCGCCTGATGCGCACGGGCACGGTCGCCAGCGTCGACAATCGGAACTGGGAGATTTCCGGACCGGAAGTGATCCGCCGTCTGTCTCAATCGCGTGCGGTTGCGCTCGATATGGAATCGGCCGCGATCGCCGCCAACGGCTACCGCTTCCGCGTGCCTTACGGCACTCTGCTGTGCGTCTCCGACAAGCCGCTGCACGGCGAGATCAAGCTCGCCGGCATGGCCAGCGAATTCTACCGCCGCCGTGTCGGCCAGCATCTCGAGATCGGCCTGAAGGCGCTGGAGCGGCTCAAGCAGCAGGAATCGGAACGACTGCATTCGCGAAAGCTCCGCAGTTTCGCCGAAGTCGCGTTCCAGTAGGTCGGGGCCCCCTTTCATCCTTGCTGACAGGCCGGACAATTTTTCGCATTGTCCGCGAGGGGGCCGACCGGGACGCCTGCAATGCCGCTCACGCGCGACAAGATCATCGGCCATGATCTCGAACGGCTGGCCTTTCGCTTCACCATGCTGAACGACGGCGAGGTCGTGCAATGCCAGATCAGCGACGCCGCGATGGACGAGCTCGCGGGCATGCAGGGCACCGAGACCAGCGCACGTCAGGCGCAGTTCCTGTCGCTGCGCGAGACCATCGAGCGGATCGCGTCGGACCTCTACGACGAGGCGCCGCGATTCCCGGGCTACGTGGTGCGGATTTTCGTGCGGCATTTGGGACGGTGACGGTGTAGGTTGCCGCCGGCAATAGGCCTCTCCCTGAGGTGCGAAACACGTGGCGCAACGCGCCACGTGGAGAGCCTCGAAGGATGAGCGGCCGAGATGCAGCCGGGCCGTCGTCCTAGGCTCCCCTTGCGATGCAAGGGGAGCACCTCAGAGCCTGACTCAAAATGCGTTTTAGGGTCTTGCCAGGCGACGAGTTAGCAGCCTGATATGGGCGGCGAGCAGCCAGGCAAGTTCCGTTGCAGCGGAGCCTTCGAAGTCTTTGGAGAGGCGCCGACATCGGCCGAGCCATGCGAAGGTGCGCTCGACAACCCAGCGCCTTGGTAGAAGCTGGAAGCCTTTAACCCCGGGCGGCCGCTCCACGATCTCGATCGTCCACGGGCCGCAGTCTGAGAGCGCGTTGACGAGTTGTTTGCCGCGATAGATCCGGTCGGCGAAGACATGCTCTAGTCTCGGAAAGTGGTCTCGCAAGCTCTTCAACAAGGGAACAGCACCATGGACATCCTGAATGTTGGCGGGATGAACATATGCAGCCAGCAGAAGACCGTTGGTGTCGGTCACGATATGGCGTTTGCGGCCATGGAGGCGCTTGCCGGCGTCAAATCCGCGAGGCCCGCCAGCCTCTGTCGTTGAAGCAGTCTGGCTATCGATGACAGCAGCGGTCGGCTTGGGCTTTCGTCCAAGTCTCCGGCGCTCCTTCCGAACCAAAGCTTCGACGATCTCCTGCCATCTGCCCGTGTCGCGCCAGGCGTAAAAGTAGCCCTGCACGGTCGAGTATGGCGGAAACTCCTTCGGCAAGGCTCGCCATTGGCAGCCGCTCGACAAAACATAGAAGATCGCCTGCATGATTGCGCGCAGATCGACCTTCCGCGGCCGGCCCAATCGCCGTCGCGGCGGCATCTTCCGGGCGATCAAGGCCCATTCGGCGTCAGTCAGATCACTTGTGTAACGCAGTCCACTGCGCTGATACTGGAGACGAGCGGCTTTGGTCCACGGCACGGTGTCCTCCCTCGAATCTTCGCAAATCCGAAGGAATCACAAGCCCGCCAAAACCGCTCACCCTTTTTCGGTCAGGCTCTCAGGATGACGGTACTGACAGCGTAATCGCTGCCAACGGCAACGTCATCCCTCCAGCTTCCGCAACAACAACTTCAGCGCCGCCGCAGCGAACATTTGCATGTTGCCGAACCGGTCGTTGCTATCAGTCTCCAGCGTCATCACCTCCGCGGCGGGTCCTGCGACCGCCATGCAGCTATGGCCCGCAGCGTCGCCGTAGCGGTTGCCGGTGGGGCCCGCCGCACCGGTCTCGGACAGGCCCCAATCACAATTGAAGCGGCTGCGCATCTGTTCGGCCAGCAATTGCGCGTAGGGCTCCGACGACGACCGAAAGCCCTTCATGCCGTCATCCGAAATATCCATCAGCACCCGCCTGGCATCGCGGGTGTAGACCACGGCCCCGCCGAGGTAATAGGCGGAGGCGCCGGGCACCGCGAGCAGGCTGGCCGAGATCAGGCCGCCGGCCGACGATTCCGCAACCGCGACGGTCTGTTTGCGCGCGATCAGTTTGGCCGCGACCTGTTCCGCGATGCCGACGAGTTCTTTCATCTCCAGTCCCCCCTCATTCCTTCGCAACCGAGCTCAGCCTTCCTAGCATATGACGGAAGGCTTGGCCGAGTTGCGGGCGACGGGCAGGCCTGCTTGAATGGCGGGGACAAGAAGACACATGAGGAAACGTGAGAAGGGAGACGTGATGGCGTCCCTGATCGCCGGCGGCATCGACTGCGATGTGCATCCGGCCGTGCCGCATCTGACCAGCCTGCTGCCCTACCTGAACGATTACTGGCGCGATCAGGTGACGACGCGCGGCATGGTCGACCTCGTTTCGCAATCCTATCCGCAGAATTCGCCGATCACGGCGCGGCCGGACTGGCGTCCCGAGACAGGCAAGCCCGGCGAAAGCCTGGCGGACATGCAGCGCCATGTGCTCGATCCTTTTCAGGTCAAACATGCCATCTGCAATCCGCTCTATGGCGTGCAGATGGTGTTTTCCGAGGACATGCAGGCGGCCTTCTGCCGCGCGCTGAACGATTGGCTGGCGCAGGAATGGCTCGACCGCGACAAGCGGCTGCGCGGCTCGATCGTGATCCCGACGCAAAGCGTCGAGAAGGCCGTCGCCGAGATCGAACGCTGTGCACCGGACAAGCGCTTCGTGCAGGTCCTGATGCTGGTCATGGGCGATGTGCCGCTCGGCAAGCGCGCGCTGTGGCCGATCTATGAGGCTGCGGAGCGGCTGCAACTGCCGGTCGGCATCCATGCCGGTTCCGCCTATCACAATCCGCCGACCTCCGTGGGCTGGGGCTCCTATCACATCGAGGACTATGTCGGGCAGGCCCAGGCGTTCCAGACCCAGCTCACCAGCCTGATCGTCGAGGGCGTGTTCGCCAAGTATCCGCGGCTGAAAATGGTGATGCTGGAATCCGGCGTGTCCTGGATCGCGCCGTATCTTTGGCGCCTGCACAAGTTCTGGCGCGGGGTGCGGATGGAGACGCCATGGGTCGATCGCGCGCCGCTCGACATTGTGCGCAGCAACATCCGCTTCTCGTTACAGCCTTTTGATGCGCCGCCGGAACCCGAGACATTAATTCGCCTGTTTGATCATATGCAGTCGGATGAATTGGTCCTATTCTCTACGGACTATCCGCACTGGCAGTTCGATGGCCTGGAGGCGCTGCCCGAAGGTCTGTCCCCCGATCTCGTGCGCAAGATCATGATCGACAATCCGCGTGCGACTTATCCCCGTCTGACATGAGCCCGCTGCCAAAGGAGGCAAGGCGATGAATATCCAGTTTCGCGAGAACCAAGACGCAGCTTCCCCTCTGGCCGTAAAAACCGCGATCGCGGACTGCGACATCCATCCGGCGCGCGCCAGCCGCACCGAGCTCTATCCCTACCTCGCCAAACGCTGGCAGCATCACCTCGAAGTCTACGGCGTCCATGCCTATCAGGGCATGATGGAAGGCCCGCCCTATCCAAAGGCCCAGCCCAACGCCTCGCGCCGTGACGCCTGGCCGCCGGAAGGCGGCCCGCAGGGCTCCTCGCTATCTTTCATGCAGAAACAGCTGCTCGATCCCAACAACGTGCAACTGGGCGTGCTCAATCCGCTCAACACCGGGCAGGGCATCCGCAACCACGAGCTCTCGGCCGCCTTGTGCTCGGCGATCAACGACTGGCAGATCGACAAATGGACCAGCAAGGACAAGCGGCTGAAAGCGTCGATCGTCGTCGGCAATGAAGACGGGCCGTCGGCGGCTGCCGAGATCCGCGAGCGCGCGGGGGATAAGAACTTCGTTCAGGTGCTGCTGCTCAGCCGCAATGTCGAGCCGCTCGGCCAGCGCCGCTACTGGCCGATCTATCAGGCCGCGGAAGAAGCGGGGCTCCCCGTCGGCGTTCACGCCTTCGGCTTCGGCGGCAACCCGATCACGCCCTCGGGCTGGCCGTCCTATTACATCGAGGAGATGGTCGGGCACTCACAGTGCCAGCAATCGGCGCTGGCGAGCCTGGTTTTGGAGGGCGTGTTCGAGCGCTTCCCGAAATTGAAGATGGTGATGATCGAGGCCGGCTTCGGCTGGGCGCCATCGCTATGCTGGCGGCTCGACAAGGCCTGGCAGCGGCTGCGCAGCGAGGTGCCGCATGTGAAGCGGCCGCCGTCGGAATATATCCGCGAACAGGTGTGGTGGACCACGCAGCCGATGGAGGATCCGGAAAGCCGCGAGCACCTGTTCGACGTCATCAAATGGATCGGCTGGGATCGGCTGCTGTTCGCAACCGACTATCCGCATTGGGACTATGACGAGCCCTCGCGCGTCCTGCCGGCCGGCGTCAGCGAGGCCAATCGCGAGGCGTTCTACCTCGGCAATGCCAAGAAGCTGTACGGCATTTCCTGATGGCAAGACACGTCATCGCGCCGGTCGACGAGCTTCCGCCGGGCACGCGAAAATTCCTCGAGATCGACGGACGGCCGATCGCCGTCTTCAACATCAAGGGTGAATATTTCGGCCTGATGAACCGCTGCCCGCATCAGGGCGCGGCGCTGTGCGAGGGCCCGCTGATCGGGCTCGCTCAATCGAGCAATCCCGGGGAGATCGAGTACACCAAGCTCGGCGAGATCATCCGCTGTCCCTGGCACGGCTGGGAGTTCGACATCCGCACCGGCCAATCCTACTGCGACCCCCGCCGCTTCCGCGTGAAGGCCTACCCGGCCCATGTCGAGCCGGGCGCGAGCGTGGTGAAGGGCCCGTATGTTGCGGAGACGATCCCGGTCAGGATCGAGAGAGATTACGTGGTGGTGGAGCTGTAAGCCGACCGCGCCGTCATTCCGGGGCGCGCGTAGCGCGAGCCCGGAATCCATCGTGCGACAGAAATGCTGGGAGAAATGGATTCCGGGCTCGCCTCTTCGAGGCGCCCCGCAATGACACCGTCCTAACGCCCGGCCATCGGCTCCGGCACCGCGTCATAAGCCGGCGCCACCTTGCCACCGCCGCGATAGACCGTCGCGGCCGCGATGATGCCGAGCAGGGCGGCGAACATCAGCCAGAAGCCGGGCGCGGCCTTGTCGCCGGTGCGCTCGATCAGCCAGGTCGAGGCGAACGGCGTGAAGGTGCCGAACAGGGCGGCGGCGAGCGCGAAGGCGAGCGAGAAGCAGGTGGTACGCACATGCGCCGGCACGATCTCGACCAGCGCACCCAGCATGGTGCCGCTGTAGACGCCGAAATAGAACGAGAACATCATCTCGACCGCGAGCAGCTTGCCGAACGTCGGCGCCGCCACCAGCCAGTGCAATGACGGATAGGCGGTCACCAGCGACAGGCAGGCGATCGTGATCAGCACCGGCTTGCGGCCGATGCGATCGGAGAGCGCGCCGCCGACCGGATTCCAGATGAAGTTGGCCACCGCGACGAGCAGCGTGACCAGCAGCGCGTCATGCGTCGACAGCTTCAGCACGGTCTTGCCGAAGGTCGGCGTGTACACGGTGACGAAGTAGAACGTCGTCGTGGTCAGGATCGCGATCATCATGCCGAGCACCACGATGCGCCAATTGGCGAGCGCGGAGGCGAACACCTCGTTCGCGGTCGGATGCTTCTTCATGGCGAGGAAGGCCGGCGTCTCCTCCAGCGTCCGCCGCAGGAGGAAGATCAGCGGAATGATCAGGCAGCCCACGAAGAAGGGAATGCGCCAGCCCCAGGCGGCCACGGTGTCGGCCGGCATCACCTCGGAGAGGATGTAGCCGAGGATCGAGGCCACGAAGATCGCGACCTGCTGGCTCGACGACTGGAACGAGGTGTAGAATCCGCGATTGCCGGGCGTTGCGATCTCCGCGAGGTATACCGAAACGCCGCCGAGCTCGACGCCTGCCGAGAAGCCTTGCAGCAGGCGGCCGATCAGGACAATGATCGGCGCCGCGATGCCGATGGTTTCATAGCTCGGGCAGAATGCGATGACGACGGTGCCGACAGCCATGATTCCGAGCGTGACGATCAGGCCCTGGCGGCGGCCGATGCGGTCGATGTAAGCCCCGAGCACGATCGCGCCGACGGGGCGCATGAGGGCGCCGAGCCAGAACACGCCGAAGGTGTTGAGCAGCGAGGCTGTCTCGTTGGTCGAGGGGAAGAACGCCTTGCCGATCGCCGCGGCGTAGAAGCCGAACAGGAAGAAGTCGAACTGCTCGAGGAAATTGCCCGACGTCGCTCGCAGGATGGCGCCGATGCGCGACGTGATGGCGGGCGGATGGGGTGGGGCGGCTGGTCCAGCCATGACGTTGCTCCCTGGAAGGCGTGGCCCGCCGGGAATGTCATTCCGGCAAGGTGACAGATTGATGCTGCGACAATCTGCCGTACCCCTTCCCGCGCAGGACGCGACGAGTCAACCGATTTTACCGGCGAAGCTGATGATTTTTCAGGCTTTATTTTGCACTGCAGCGATCATCCAGTTACGCAACGCAACCAGCTTCGGCGCCTCACGGCGGCCTTCCGGGGAGACCAGGTAGAAGCCGGCGTCTGCGGGGAGCGCGATCTTGAAGGGAACGACGAGCCGGCCCTTCGCGATGTCATCCTGGACGTAGGAGGTCCGCCCCATCGCGACGCCGATGCCGTCGATCGCGGCCTGGATCGTCATGAAGATCATGTCGAAGGTGATGCCGGGCTGCCTTGCGATGTCCGCCGGCAGGCCCGCCGCGGTCAACCATAGCCGCCAGTCGTCGCTGTTGGCGTTCGAGGTGTGCAGCAGGGGATGGTGGCGCAGGTCCTCGGGCCGGCGCAGCGGCTTGTCGCCGCGCAGCAGCGACGGGCTGCACACCGGAAACAATTCGTCTGCCATCAGCCAGTCGGCGCGCAGGCCCGGCCATTGGCCGCGGCCATAGCGGATCGCGGCATCGACATTGTCGCGCTGGAAATCGACCAGACTGGTCGAGGTGGTGATGCGTACGTCGATGCCGGGATGCTGTTCCTGAAAATCGGTCAGCCGCGGCAGCAGCCATTTGGCGGCGAGCGAGGCCAGCGTCGATACCGTCAGGACCTTGTCGTCGTCCTTGCGCAGCAGCCGGTCGGTGGCAAGCCGGAGGTCATTGAAGGCGGCGCGGACACCCGGCAGGTAATCACGCGCCTCCGGCGTCAGCGCCAGCGCGCGGTTCTGCCGGATGAACAGGCGGATGCCGAGCTCCTCCTCCAGCCTGCGGATCTGATGGCTGATCGCGGTCTGCGTCACGTTCAGCTCGCTGGCCGCCAGCGTGAAGCTGAGATGGCGCGCGGCAGCCTCGAACGCCCGCAATCCGTTCAGGGAGGGCAATCTGGCAGTCATCTGGCAACAGGATGCATGACGTTATTTCATGCGAAGAGGTACAAATTGTCGTTTGTCGCGCTGCAGCAGGAAGCAGATATTGGCGGTCAAGATAGCTCAAGGAGCTGAAGATGTCCATTTTGACCCAGAATTCGATGACAAATCATCATGCGCCAGGTCTCCTTTACCAGATCGGCGACATCCTCCACGTCTGGCATGAGCGCTACAGGACCCGGCGCGAGCTGACCCATTGGACGGCCCGCGACCTCCAGGACGTCGGGCTGTCGTGGACGGATGTGGCCTACGAGGCTGAGAAACCCTTCTGGCGGGCCTGACAGGCCGCCAGGCCGGCGCCGCCTGAGCACGGGGGCGCCGGCGGTCCCTTTCCGGATGCCATGCGTCATGACAACCTTCAGTTTCGAAGACCTCAGGCAACATGCGGACGTGCTGCGCACCCGGCACGGTGAGCGGCTAAATGTTCGCTTCATCGAGCCGCGCGATACCGACGAAATCCAGCACTATGTCCGCTCGCTCTCGAGCCGCTCTCGCTACAACCGCTTCTTCGGCGCGATCAGCGAATTGCCGAAAAGCCTGCTGCACGATTTCCTCGAGGTCGGCGAGCGCGATCGCTTCAGCATCGTGGCAACGATGATGGTCGACGGCTTCGACACCATCGTGGCGGAGGCGCGCTACGCCTTTCATGCCGAGACCGCGACGCTCGAATTCGGCCTCTCGGTCGACGACCGCTGGCAAGGCCACGGCATCGCCACCGCGCTGATGAAGAACCTCGAATGCCGCGCGGCCGCGCTTGGTGCCGAGCACATGTTCGGCGACACGCTGCGCTCCAACGAGGCCATGGTCTCGCTCGCGCGCAAAGCCGGCTTCGCTTTCGTCCAGCATCCCGACGATTGGAAGCTGGTGCGTTTCGACAAGGAGATCCGCGTCGAACCGAAAGACATTCCCTGCGCGAGCTGGCGCCTCGCCGCCGTTTCCCGTCAGGCCGAACGCCCCTCAGCCTCGGCCTGACAAACTGCAAGCCCGGCCTGGTCAAGCCAGCGCCGGGCTTTTTTGCACTCATTCACGCGCCTTCGCTGCTGAAGTCGGTCGAGGTCGCGACCGACCGCCATCCTGCCAGCTCCTTCGCAACGAAGGCGTTTTTGGTCTCGATCCGCTCCACCGTGTCGCTGCCGAGCGGCAGCCGCAGCGGCGGATTCTGCGCATCCACCAGCTTGAGGAAGGCCTGCGCCAGCTTGCGCGGATCGCCGCGCTGGCCGTGGTTGACGTCAGCCGCATGCGCGCGGGCCTTGTCGACGCTCTCGTGATAATCGTCGACCACATGCGCGGTGCGCGACAGCGAGGTCTCGTCGAGGAAGTCGGTACGGAAGAAGCCCGGCTCGACCACGGTGACTTTGATGCCGAGCGGCGCGACTTCGCCGGCCAGCGCCTCGCTGATCCCTTCGACCGCGAATTTGGTGGCGCCGTAGACGCCCCAGCCGGGATAGCCGGTGTAGCCGCCGACCGACGAGATGTTGATGACGTGACCCGACCGCTGCCGGCGCATGTGCGGCAGCACTGCGCGGGTAACGCCAAGGAGCCCGAACACGTTCGTGCCGAATAGCTTTTTCGTCTCCGCGTCGCTGGCTTCTTCGATCGCGCCCAGCAGGCCATAGCCGGCATTGTTGACGAGGATGTCGATGCGGCCGAAGCCCTTCACGGCCTGGCCCGCGGCCTCATGCGCCTCCGCCTCGCTGGTGACGTCGAGCCGGGTCGCCAGCAACCGCTCGTGAGAGCCGAGCCGCGCGGTAACGGTGGACGGATCGCGCGCGGTGGCGACCACCGCGTCGCCGGCCTTCAAGGCGGCCTCGGCTATCAACGCACCAAATCCGCGGGATGCCCCTGTGATGAACCAGACACGCATGATCTTGCCCTTTCCATTTGAGCCCGGCGATGTGCCGAAGCCGATGGGCAAGGTGTAGCGGCTCGCCATAGCTGAGATAATCCGCTACATTCTTCTCAAGCTGTTGAGAAAAATTCATCAATGCGCATCGACCCGTCAGACCTCGCGATCTTCCTCGCCATTGCCCGCCATCGCAGTTTTCGCGCGGCGGCGACCGAACTCGGCGTCACGCCATCGGCGCTCTCCCATGCGTTGCGCACTATCGAGGAACGGCTCGGCCTTCGCCTCGTCAATCGCACCACCCGTAGTGTCGCGCTGACCGAGGCTGGCGAGCGATTGTTTGCCCGCATCACCCCTGCCTTTCGCGATATCGACGACGCGCTCGAGGACCTCAATAATTTCCGCGGCAAGCCGGCGGGCACGCTGCGCTTCACCGCCGCGCGCCTCTCGGCGCAACTGGTGCTGTTGCCGATCGTGACACGCTTCCTGAAATCATTCCCAGACGTCAGCGTCGAGATCGTCCTCAACGACGCCCTGATCGACATGGTCGCGGCCGGCTTCGACGCCGGCGTGCGCTTCGGGGAGACGATTGCGGCCGACATGATCGCGGTGCCGATCGGCCCGCGGCATCGTTTCGCCGTGGTCGGCTCGCCCGCGTTCTTCAAGTCGCACAAGGCACCGACCACGCCGCGCGACCTGAAAGGCCTGCCCTGCATCCGCTACCGCTTCACCTCAGGCTCGCTCTACCACTGGGAATTTGAGCGCGGCGGCATCGAGCTCGCCATTGACGTCACGGGACCGCTGACGATGAACGACCAGGACCTGATGGTCGATGCGGCGCTCGACGGCGCTGGCTTCGCCTATGTGTTCGAGGCGCAGGTGGAAGCGCTGCTCGCAAAGCGCAAGCTGGTCCGCGTGCTCGCCGACTGGTGCCCGGCCTATCCCGGCTTCTTCCTGTATTATCCCAGCCGGCGTCAATTGCCGGCCGCGCTGCGCGCGTTCGTGGATTTCGCGCGGACGCCCGTCTCGTAGCCCGGATGGAACGCAGCCTGATCCGGGATTCGTGCCTACTTCCCGGTGAACACCGCCTTGCGCTTCTCGATGAAGGCCTGCACCGCTTCCTTGTGGTCGGCGGTCGTGGTCAGGCGCACCAGCCGTTCGGCTTCGTGGTCGCGCGCGGTCTCGAAGTCGAACAGCACGGCTTCGTCGAGATTGTCCTTCATGTAGCGCAGGGCCAGGCGCGGACCCTCGGCGAGTGACTTCGCCAAGGCGAAAGCTTCGGCTTGCAGCTTGTCGTCAGGCACGACGCGGTTGACGAGGCCGATCGCCTCGGCACGCGCGGCGTCGATCCGGTCGCCGGTGAACATCAGTTCGCGCGCCCGCGCAGTGCCGACGAGGCGCGTCAGCAACCAGGCGATGCCGTAATCGCCTGACAGCGCGATCCGGGCATAGCCGGTGGCAACGAAGGCCGATTGCGCGGCGATGCGGATGTCGCAGGCCATCGCGATGGCGAGCCCCGCGCCCACCGCGGGACCGGGCAAGGCGGCGATGGTCGGCTTGCGCACCGACACCAGCGCGCCGGTGAGCAGCCGCTGCCGCTCCTGCAGATCGGCGACCTTGTCGTCGAAGGACATTTCGAGCTTCTTCGGATCGCGATGCGCACCCATGCCCTTGACGTTGCCGCCGGCACAGAACGCTTCGCCCGCGCCAGTCAGCAGCAGCGCGCCGACACCGGGGTTCTCGCCGCAGCTCCGGATCATCGTGCGCAGCGCCGGCGTCAGCGCATCCGACAGCGAGTTGCGCGCCTCCGGCCGGTTCAACGTGATGACGGCGACGCGGTCGCGGATGACGCAGAGGAGCTCGTTGGTGCCGGTGTCGATGGTGGTTTCGGTGGTCATTGATCCTCCCTGCTCTCGTAGGGTGGGCAAAGCGAAGCGTGCCCACCATTGTTTGTTGAGTTCGAGATGGTGGGCACGGCGCGATGCGCCTTTGCCCACCCTACGGCAGTTCGTTTCAAAACTTCTCCACCCAGGGCCGCAGCTCGAGCTCCCAGCTCCAGGCGCTGCGCGGCTGCTGCAGCACGTTCCAATAGCTCTCTGCGATCGCATCGGGATCGAGCATCGAATCCGGCTTGTCGGAATCTTCCGTCCGCGCCGTGCTGCGGATGCCGCCGTCGATGACGAAATGCGCGACATGAATGCCCTGCGGCGACAATTCGCGCGCCAGGCTCTGTGCAAGACCGCGCAGCGCGAACTTGCCCATCGCGAACGACGCCGATTGCGCATAGCCCTTGACGCTGGCGGAGGCGCCGGTGAACAGGATCGCGCCATGCTTGTTCGGCAGCATGCGCCTGGCGGCCTGCTGCGCCACCAGGAAGCCGCCATAGGCGCTGACTGCGATGGCATTAGCAACGTCGGCCGGAATGAGATCGACGAACGGCCCACGCGTGCGGCCGCTGGCATTGTAGACGACGAGATCGGGCGTGCCGATCTCGCGCTCGACCAGGCCGAACAGGCGCTCGACCTCCTCAGGCTCCACAGCATTGCAGGCATAGGCCTTGGCGCCGGTTTCGCTGCAGAGCGCCCCGAGTTTCTCGATCTTGCGCGCAGCCAGTGCGACGCGAATGCCTTGCTTGGCGAGCAAGCGCGCCAAGGAGGCGCTCAATCCTTCACCAGCACCGACGATGAGGGCGATCTTGTACTTCGGATGTTCCATGGCGCGATCTCTTGAGACAGGGAGCTGCTGATCTATGCATGCCGACGCCAACAACCAGACGGAGCGATCAACAATTCCGCAGAGCGAATTGCTCCGCCGCGGCGATCATGCCTCCCTGACAATTTGCGGCTTTATCGCTCTCCGCGACTGGAGCATGATCGACATCATCCGAAGCGGCAAGCGCCAAATCAGCGCAAAATGTCCGCAAGGCGGAAACGAGTGAGGACGATCATGCACAAACCGGCCCCAGCACAGCCGAAAAACGTCGCGGCCGAACCATCCGGCCTGCTGGCGCCCGATACCAGCGGCATGAATTTCTACCGTGCCGATCCTGCGCTGACGGACCTGTTGCGCATCCACCTGCCCGAAGCGCTGTTCCGCCACATCGAGCCGCATCTCGACCGCCTCGGCGCGCTCGCCGGCGGCAGGCTCGACGAATGCGCGCGCCTTGCCGACCGTCACACGCCCATTCTGCACCAGCGCGACAAGTTCGGCCGCGACGTGCAGTCGATCGAGTACCATCCGGCCTATCGCGAGCTGGAGAACGCCGCGTTTGGCGAGTTCGGCATCCACGCGCTCTCGAACGCTAAGGGCATCATGGGCTGGCCGGACAAATATCCTGTTGTCGCCAAGCACGCTTTCACCTTCCTGTTCAACCAGACTGAATTCGGCATGGGCTGCCCGATCAACGTCACCGACGGCTGCGCCAAGCTGCTGGCGAATTTCGGCAGCGAGGCCCTCAAGGCGAAATATCTGGACGGCCTGACTTCGACCGACATGAGCAAGCTGACGCAAGGCGGCCAGTTCATGACCGAGAAGGAAGGCGGCTCCGACGTCGGTACGCTGACCACGCGCGCGGTGCAGGAGGGCGACCATTGGCGCCTCTATGGCGAGAAATGGTTCTGCTCGAATGCCGACGCCAAGGTCGTGATGCTGCTGGCGCGCCCCGAAGGCGCCGGCCCCGGCACGCGCGGCGTCGGCCTGTTCCTGATGCCGCGCTTCCTCGACGACGGCGCGCAGAACCACTACCGGATCGTGCGCCTCAAGGACAAGCTCGGCACGCGCTCGATGGCCTCCGGCGAGATCAAGCTGGAAGGCGCGATCGCCTATGCGGTCGGCAAGCTCGACCGCGGCTTCGTGCAGATGGCCGAGATGGTGAACTCGTCGCGGCTCTCCAACGGCGTCAAGTCGACGGCGCTGATGCGCCGCGCCTATCACGATGCGATGACGGTGGCCAAGAACCGCGTCGTGTTCGGCCAGCGCATCATCGACCTGCCGCTCGGTCGGCGCCAGATGCTGAAGATCATGCTCCCGGTCGAGCAGGCGCTCTCGATGAGCTTCCTCACCGCCGACGCGCTCGACCGCGCGGAAGCCGGCAGCCAGGATGCCGCGGCGCTGCTGCGCATTCTCACCCCGACGCTGAAATTCCGCGCCACGCGCGATGCGCGCAAGGTCTGCGGCGATGCGCTCGAAATGCGCGGCGGCATCGGTTATATCGAGGAATTCGCCACGTCCCGGCTGCTGCGCGACGCCCATCTCGGCTCGGTCTGGGAAGGCACCGGCAACATCGTCGCGATCGATGCCCTCCGGCGCGCGGTCGGCCGTCACGGCGCCGAATCCGCGCTCGCGGCCGATCTGCATGCCCGGCTCGACGATAGCGCCTCCGTGCCGCAGGCCTGGCGCGAGCGTCTGAAAGGCCTCACCGATCGCGCCGTCGGCTTTGCGCGCGAGGTCGCAAGCAAGTCCGAGAACGAGGCCGATGCCCGCCGCGCCACCAGCGTGCTCTATCACGTCGCAAGCGCAGTCGCGCTCGCCTGGGAGGCACACCGCATCCACGACATGCGGGGCGATGCGCGCCGCCTGCTGCTGTCGCGCCTCGTGATCGACCATCGCGTGTTGCCAGCCGATCCGTTCCGGCTGACGGAAAATGCGGCGCAAGCGAAGATCGCCGCGTTGCTGCTCGGCGATCGCGATGCTGGCATGAGCGAGGTTGGCGAATTGGTTCTGGCGGCGTAGGCTTGCTGTGGCTGCGAGCGCAGGTCACCTCTCCCATAGGGAGAGGTCGATTTGCGCAGCAAATCGGGTGGGGGGTCCAGGTCCCACGAGGGAGCGTAACCCCTCACCCACCGCTTTGCGTCGACCTCTCCCAATGGGAGAGGTGAAGAACCGTCTCAACGAAACAACAACAACGAGGAAACACCGATGAAGGCCGCCGTCCTCCATGAAGTCAACCAGCCGCTCGTCATCGAGGACGTCAGCCTGCCGAAGCCCGGTCCGCGCGAAGTGCTGATCCGCACCGCCGTTGCCGGCCTCTGCCATTCCGACCTGCATTTCATGGAGGGCCTGTATCCGCATCCGCTGCCCGCGGTGCTCGGCCATGAGTCGGCTGGCGTGGTCGAGCAGGTCGGCTCCGACGTCACTTACGTCAAGCCGGGCGATCACGTCGTCACCTGCCTCTCCGTGTTCTGCGGCACCTGCGACAATTGCACCACCGGCCGCACCGTGCTCTGCACCGACACGACGGTGAAGATGCTGCCGGGCGCCTCGAACCGGATGCAGTGGTCGAAGCCGGAGAAGCTGCACCAGTTCCTCAATCTCTCGTCCTTTGCCGAGCAGATGCTGGTGCACGAGAACGCCATCGTCAAAATCAGGAAGGAAATGCCGCTCGATCTCGCCGCGCTGATCGGCTGCGGCGTCATCACCGGCTACGGCGCCGTGGTGAACACGGCCAAGGTGACGGCCGGCGAGACCGTGGCGGTGATCGGCTGCGGCGGCGTCGGCATGGCCGCGATCAACGGCGCGCAGATCGCCGGCGCTGGCCGCATCATCGCCATCGACACCAATCCGGCCAAGCTCCAGCTCGCGACCAAGCTGGGCGCGACCGACATCATCAACCCGGCCGACGGCGATGTGGTCAAGCAGGTGCGCGACCTCACCAATGGCGGCGTGCATCATTCCTTCGAGGTGCTCGGCCGCAAGGAGACCGCCGAGCAGGCGTTCGGCATGCTCACCTCGGGCGGCACCGCCACCATCGTCGGCATGATCCCGTTCGGCCAGAAGATCGAGCTGCACGGCTTCGATTTCCTGCGCGAGCGCAGGATCCAGGGCTCCTCGATGGGCTCGAACCATTTTCGCGTCGACATGCCGCGCCTGGTCGACTTCTATCTGCGCGGCCGGCTGCACCTGGAGGATTGGATCTCGGCCAAGTTGAAGTTGTCCGAGATTAACGAGGGATTCGCCAACATGAAAGCCGGCAAGACGCTGCGCAGCGTCATCGTGTTCGACAGCTGATACGACAGGTTCCGTCATTGCGAGCGAAGCGAAGCAATCCGGAGCTGTTACCGCAGAAGCAGTCTGGATTGCTTCGTCGCAAGCGCTCCTCGCAAAGACACGCCGGCTCTAATCGTCAAACATCTTCGGCGGCACGAACCCGCCGAACTCCCGTTCGATCAGCTCGGCCAGCTTGAGCGGCGTGCGGTCCTCGAGGAAGGGACCGACGATCTGGACGCCGACCGGCAGGCCGTCGGGCGCAAAGCCGGTCGGGATCGCGGTCGAGGGCAGACCCGGCAGCGTCGCGATGCCGGGCCAGGCGAGCTGGTCGGTGTAGACATGGGCCTTGCCGTCGATGCTGATGCGGCGCTGCTCCTGGTCCGGCGCATGGTCGTGCGGAAAGGCCGCCGTCGGCATCACCGGGCAGATCACCGCATCGAAGGTCTTGAACAACTCGCGCCATTGCGCGCGCAACCGCGTGCGTCCGCCGTTTGCGGCCTGCCAGTCGCGATGGCTGAGCGCGATGCCGCGCAGCCGCTCGGCGGCGAGACTGTTGTCGCTCTCCGGCAGCGCGGCTGCGGCCGCCTTGGCGCCGGCATAGATGTCGGGCGCGAAGGTTGCACCCAGGAACGACATCAGCATGCGCATATAGAGCCGAGACGACGCGGCAAAATCCGGCAGCAGCGGGCTGCTGCGCTCGATCTTCACACCTGCCTTGGCGAGCTTGTCTGCGAGCGCGTTGATGCTGCCGCGGACTGCGGCGTCGGTCGGCATCACCGGATCGGTGTCGATGACGAGCACACGGAAATCCCTGAACGCGGTGTGCCTGGCTGGCGGCAGGTCGAGGCGGTAGGCGAGGCCGGCATCGATCGGATCAGGCCCTGCCATCACGTCGAGCACCAGCGAAAGATCGGCCGCGCTGCGCGCCATCGGGCCGATCACGGAGAGGTCGCGCTCGAACGGCAGAGGCGGTAATGGCGGCGGCGTGTGGCCGCGCATCGCAACGAGGCTGAAGGTCGGCTTGTGGGCATAGATGCCGCAATGAAAGGCCGGCACGCGCAGCGAGCCGCCGATGTCCGAGCCGATCGACAACGGACCATAGCCTGCGGCGAGGGCTGCCGACGAGCCGCCGGATGAGCCGCCCGGGGTACGACCGAGATCGTAGGGGTTATTGGTGGTGCCGTAGATGTCGTTGTAGCTCTGCCAGTCGCCGAGCCCGAGCGGCACGTTGGTCTTGCCGATCACGATCGAGCCGGCCTCCTTCACCCGCGTGACCGGCAGCGCGTCCTCCTTGGCGATGAAGTCCTTTTGCGCGGGAATGCCCCAGGTCGTCGGCAGGCCGGCGACGTTGTAGGATTCCTTCACCGTCATGGGCAGGCCGAGCAGGGGCTTGCGCTCGCCGCGCGCCAGCGCCGCGTCTGCAGCGCGTGCTGCGTCAAGCGCGCGATCGAAATCGCGCACGCAGATCGCGTTGATCTTGTCGTCGTGCCGCTCGATGCGGTCGATCGCATCGCGTGTCAGCTCGACCGCCGAGACCTCCTTTGCGGCCAGTGCAGCCGACAGTTCGACCGCGCTCTTGAAACTCCATTCCGATGTGGGCACGACGCGTCTCCCTTTCCTTGTCGAAGGATGATGCGCAGTCTGGCCCAATGCCGCAACCGACGTTTGATCGCGCTTGCCATGCGAGAGCCGGCAGACCTATGCCGCCCCGATGATGATCCCCACGGCGAGCACGATGGCCCCGCCCAGGACGATCTGGAACACGGCCTGAAGGAACGGCGTGTCCATGTAGCGCGAGCGGATGAAGGCGATCGCCCACAATTCGAAGAACACGACGATGCAGGCGATTCCCGTCGCGATCCAGAACGCGTTGGCCCAGCTGTCGGGCACCAGATAGGGCGCGGTGTGGCCGAGCCCGCCCAGCGTCGTCATCGCGCCGCAAGTGATGCCGCGCAGCCAGGGCGAGCCGCGCCCCGTGAGCGAGCCGTCGTCGGACAGCGCTTCGGCAAAGCCCATGCTGATGCCGGCGCCGATCGAGGCGGCGAGGCCGACCAGGAATGTCTGCCAGTTCTGGTGGGTGGCGAAGGCGGCCGCGAACAGCGGCGCCAGCGTCGAGACCGAGCCGTCCATCAGGCCGGCAAGTCCCGGCTGCACATATTGCAGCACGAACATCCGCCGGCGGGTGCGGTCCTCTTCGGCGCGCACGTCGGGCCTCAGGATCTCGTCGGTCAGCCTGATGGCGGTGTGCTCGTGGCCCTTCTCGGCTTCGGCGAGGTCGCCGAGCAGCCGGCGCACGTTGACGTCCTCGGCCCGCTCGGCGGCCTTGGCGTAGAAGCGCTCGGCCTCGAGCTCCATGGTTTCGACTTCCCGGCGGATGGTGTCGAGCGGCAGGTTCTTGGTCAGCCAGATCGGACGGCGGCGCAGGAAGCCCTTGACGTCCTCGCGGCGGATCGGCGGCAGATGCTGGCCGAAGCGCTGCTCGTACAGCTCCAGCAGCATGTGGCGATGGCCGCGCTCCTCGTCGGCCATCTGCTCGAACAGTTTTGCCGAGTCCGGGTAGCGTTCCTTCAGATCCTCGGCGAAGGCCATGTAGATGCGGCTGTCCTCTTCCTCGGAGGAAATCGCAACCGCCAGCACCTCGCGCTCGGTCAGATCGGCAAAATTCTTCACGGCAGGCCTGTTGACTAGTTTAGAACTATTCTAAATTATATAGGAGGCCGTGGTTCCCCGGTCAAATCAGGGCCTCCCGGCCTTCGCCAGGAAGTCGAGCAGTAGCCGGCTGACCGCGGCCGGCTGCTCCTGCTGCACCCAATGGCCGGCGCCGTCGACGAGGTGGCAGCCGAGCATTTTGGTGCAGGCGCGGCTCTGCATCGCCTCGAACACGCCCGGGCGCTGATAAGTGCCCCAGTCCTGCTTGCCCGAGATGAAGCACGAGGGCACGTCGATGCTGCGGCCTGCGAACAGCTGCAGCTCGTTGTTCATCGTGCCCGAGGTGCCGTAGCGATACCATTGCAGTCCGCCCTGGAATCCGGTGCGGCCATATTCGGCGCTGTAGTAGGCGAGGTCGCTGTCTGGCAGCCATCGATTGGCAGCGATCGCGGCGGACGAGGGCATTTCCTTCGCGACCGTCTCCGCCATGGTCTCGCCGGCGTCCATCACGTAATAGGTCGGCAGCTTCGCCAGCTCGCCCGCTGACCACGACGCCAGCGGATAGGGTTTGTTGCCGGTCCAGTCCGCGCTCTTGTGATGATAGTAGGCGCGCAGGAAATCATGCAGGCCCTTCGGTGCGCGGTGCATGTCGGCGTTCGCCTCGCGCGTCGAATAGTACCATTGATAGTGCTTTCGCGGACGCGGCAGCGCGGCCAGCTCGCGATGGACCGGGTCTTCGGCCGCGGGCGCAGCGGGTGCGTCCGCGGTGTTGGACGGCAGCGGCGGCGGTCCGCCGAATGGGGCGCTCATCAACGTGACCGAACGAAACACGTCCGGCCTGATCAAGGCGCACCAGGCCGCGACCGGGCTGCCGAAATCATGTCCGACCACGTCGACCTGCCTGTAGCCGAACGCCGACACCAAAGCGAGCGCGTCACGCACCAGGTTGAGGAGCGAGAACGGCACGAGATCGCCGTCGTACTCCGCACTCCATCCCGTCGTGCGCCCATAGCCGCGCTGGTCCGGCGCGATCACGTGGTAGCCGGCCGCAGCTAGCGCCGGCATCACCTTGCGCCAGGAAAAGGCGAGCTCGGGAAAGCCGTGCAGCAGCAGGATACACGGCCGGCCCTCGGTCTCGAAACCGGCTTCAAGCACATGCATGCGCAAGCCGTTGATGCCGTCGACATAGCGCGAGCGGATGCCGGCAGGCAGGGGAACGGCGGGGAGTGTTGTCATCAATTCTCTCCACGCGGGTGGAATCGTAGGGTGGGCAAAGGCGCGCACTTCGCGCGCCGTGCCCACCATTATTGGACGCGTGGGCACGCTTCGCTTTGCCCACCCTACGGCATCTCGTTAGACGGACTCACACACGAACGCATTGCCCTTGCGCCGGATCTTTCCCACCGACGGCGAGGGGAAATGCGCCGTGCAGCACAGGGTGTCGGTGTCGCAATAGCGCTCCAGGAAGCTGCGGCGCGTCGTTGCGGCCTTGGCCGGATCGACGTCGAACTTGATCGACAGCTCCGGGTAGAGCGTCTGCAGCGGCGAATGCATGAGATCGCCGGAGAACACCGCATCGTCCTTGCCGCGCCCCATCGTGATCGCGATATGGCCGGGCGTGTGGCCCGGCGTCGGCAGGATGCGGACGTGATCGCCGATCTGATGATCGTTGCCGACGATCTCATGCCTGCCAGCCTCGACCACCGGCAGCACGCTGTCGGCGAAGGGCGGGATCTCCGCCTTCGCGTTCTGCTCGGACCAGTGGTCGAATTCCTGCTTGGCGAAGACGTAGCGCGCCTTCGGGAAGGTCGGCACCCAGCGGCCGTTCTGTAGTCGCGTATTCCAGCCGACATGATCGACATGCAGATGCGTGCACATCACGACGTCGATGTCGTCGACCGAGAACCCCGCGGCATCGAGCCCGCGCAGATAGGTGTCATCCGTCTTCATGTTCCATTTCGGACGGTTGGGCCGCGGCTTGTCGTTGCCGATGCAGCTGTCGACCAGGATGGTGTGATGCGGCGTCTTCACCACGTAAGACTGGAAGCAGAGCAGCAGCACGTCCTCGTCGTCCAGCGCCTTCGCCTGCCGCATCCACGCGCGGTTCTCGGCCAGCAGGTCTGGCGTCAGCCCCGGCAGCATCTCCAGCGCCGGCACGAACGAGGTCTCCTGCTCGACGATGCGATGGATGGTGAGATCGCCGACCGAGAACGTGAGGCTCATGAGAACTCCGTGCGATTACAGCATGATCCGGAAAAGTGTGCCGCGGTTTTCCGACAAGATCATGCTCAAACAACAAGCTAACGCGCGACGATCTCGCGCTTTAGCTGGCCGGCGGCACCGAGATCTTCACGGAGGGCCGCTCCAGCATCTTCTGGTGGAAGGCGTCGAGCTTGGGATAAGCCTTGCGCCAGCCGGAGTCGGCGAAGCGGAAATCGGCATAGCCGAGCACGCAAGTTAGGCCGATCTGCGAGATGTCGAACGGGCCGTTCAGCACCTCCGGCATGTCCTCGAACCGAGCCATGCCGGTCCAGGCCCTGTTCCAATGATCGTCCGACCAGGCCTGCCATTGCAGGCCCTGCGGCCGCACCATCTTCTCGTAGCGGCACAGCAGCATGGAATCGAGCATGCCGTTGATCAGGGAGTGGTTGGTCTTGGCCTTCCAGCGCCGCGGGCCGTAATCCGGGATCAGGCTGCCGCCGGCCAGCTCATTGAGATATTCGACGATGACGTAGGAGTCCAAAATGACGTCGCCGTCGTTGGTGATCAGCACCGGCAGCTTCTTCAGCGGCGTGATCTTCGAATAGTCCTCGTTGGCCGTGCCCGGGGTCACGGCGGCGGACACGAATTCGATCTTGTCGATCAGCCCGAGCTCGATCGCGGCGATGCGCACTTTGCGGGCAAAGGGCGAGGCGGGGGAGAAGGTGAGTTTCATGGGAAATAACCTCTATCCGGGCACACAGTCCTCATCCTGAGGAGCGCGCCCTGGCGCGCGCGTCTCGAAGGATGGGCAACGAGGGATGGTCTGTCGTCACCCGGCGCGAACGTCGGGCGACCGTGATTGTGGCGCATCCTTCGAGACGCGCGCGTCGCGCGCTCCTCAGGATGAGGACCGCGCTTACGCCGCGACGATCTCCTGGCGCTGCTCGCCGAGACCTTC
Organism: Bradyrhizobium sp. FW305-F6; assembly: GCF_058782905.1. Classification (NCBI taxonomy): domain Bacteria; kingdom Pseudomonadati; phylum Pseudomonadota; class Alphaproteobacteria; order Hyphomicrobiales; family Nitrobacteraceae; genus Bradyrhizobium; species Bradyrhizobium sp. FW305-F6. Next base: position 1,384,683 of record NZ_JBYSYD010000002.1, on the reverse strand, counting down.
GATGCCGAGCGTGACGACGTCGCCGACATTGAGGAAGGTCGGCGGCTTCATGCCGAGGCCGACACCGGGCGGGGTGCCCGTGGTGATGACATCGCCCGGCAACAGTGTCATGAACTGCGAGACATAGGCGATGCACTTGGCCATGGAGAAGATCATGGTCTTGGTCGACCCGGTCTGGCGGCGCTGGCCGTTGACGTCGAGCCACATCGACAGGTCCTGCACGTCCTTGATCTCGTCCTTGGTGGCGAGCCACGGTCCGAGCGGGCCGAACGTGTCGTGCGACTTGCCCTTGGTCCACTGGCCCAGGCGCTCGATCTGGAAGGCGCGCTCGGAGACGTCGTTGCAGACGCAATAGCCGGCGACATGGTTCAGCGCGTCGGCTTCGGAAACGTATTTGGCGCGGGTGCCGATGATGGCGGCGATCTCGACCTCCCAGTCGAGCTTGGTCGACCCGCGCGGCTTCTCGACGGGATCGTTCGGGCCCGACAGCGAGGTGTTGGCCTTCATGAAGATGATCGGCTCGCTCGGGATCTCGGCGCCGGTCTCCTTGGCATGGTCGCTGTAATTGAGGCCGATCGCCACGAATTTCGAGATGCCGGTGACGGGCGCGCCGAACCGCGGCTTGCCGGACACGGCGGGCAGCGAGGCGGGATCGAGCCCGGCGAGCTTCTTCAGGGACTCAGGCGAATAGGCCTCGCCGGTGAGGTCCTTCAGATGCGCGGACAGGTCGCGCAACTGGCCGGATTTGTCGATCAGGCCGGGCTTTTCCGCACCCTTCTCGCCATAACGAACAAGCTTCATTCTCGTTTCTCCCTGGAGATTGGACCGATCGGTTAACAGCTTCATGGAACAGGGCGGCCGGAAATTCAACCGCTCAAAACAGAGATCACCCCAGCGCCGCGAACCTGAACGCGTCCCCCTCCCGCTTGATGTGCCCGGCCGAGAAATGCCCGCCGATCACCAATGTCGGCGTGTCGGCAAAGCGGCCGAACAGCGCTGCCCGCGCTTTGGCCGATTGCGCCTGGTCGGAATCGGCGGTCGAGGACCAGCCGAGATGCGCCATCTGGCAGGGATGATGGGCGACGTCGCCAGTGAGCAGGCCCTGCTCGCCGTCGGACCGGATCAGGATGCTCATATGGCCGGGGCTGTGCCCCGGGGTTGGGATCATGCTGATTTCCTCGCAGAGCCGGTGATCGCTCGCGATCAGATCGGCCTTGCCGGCCTCGACGATCGGCTGCACGGAATCATTGAACACCGCGGCCTTGTCGGGCTCGCTCGAATGATCGCGCCAATGTTGGTATTCGGTACGGCCGAACACGTAGCGTGCCTGCGGAAACGTTGGCACCCATTTGCCGTCGACCAGCTTCGTATTCCAGCCGACATGGTCGACGTGAAGATGCGTGCACAGCACGGTGTCGATGCTGTCAGGGGCAAAGCCGGCCGCTGTCATCGTCTCCAGAAAGGGCGTGTTGCGGTCGTTCCAGGTCGGGACGTTACGGCCCTGCTTGTCGTTGCCGAGCCCGGTGTCGACCACGATGCGGCGCGAAGGCGTCTCCACCACCAGCGAATGGATCGACATCTTCAGCCGGCCTTCTTCGGTGGCGTAATGCGGGATCAGCCAGGGCAGTTTCTGGATTTCCTCATTGGTCGCGAGCGGCAGGATGAAGCGGGTCGAGCCGACCGTCTCCATTTCCACGACTTTGGTGATCTTGACCCTGCCCACCTTCCACTGCATCGGCGCCTCCTGCATTTTGCCTATGTTCTTGCTTTGATGCCGAAACATGCGGTTTTCCGCCATGATGTGCAATGGATCATCTGACGCGATGCGGCGTTATCGCGGGAACCGGAGGAGGAGCCATGCCAGAGCTTGCAATATCCGCTGAAAAGGTCGCCTACATCATCGAGAAGGCGCGCGAATTCGACGTCAAGGAGGGTGATTCCGATCCGGATTCCGGCTCGAACCCCAGCGACGACGATGCGATCGACGTCCTCGAGGACGACGGCTCCGATCCTGTCGTGCAAGAGCTCGGCAGCTTCATCATCGCCCTGAACGAGGACGAGCAACTCGATCTCGTCACGCTGACCTGGCTCGGCCGCGGCGACGGCACCATCGACGAGTGGGACGATCTGCGCGCCCGCGCCGTGGAGGCGCGAAGGGAGTACCGCAGCCCGCGCCGCGAAACCGTGCGCTATCTGCTCGGCGAGCCCATGCTGGGCGATCTGCTCGCCAACGGCCTCGACGAATTCGGAATCGACTGGACCGATGAGCGCACCACCGCCGACTCCTCCGGCCCGAGCCAGCAGGACGAAGACGAGCCGACGAAGCAGCGATGAGGATCGGGCTCTGACGCCTCCACATCGTCATGGCCGGGCTTGACCCGGCCATCCACGTCTTACTTCGCCGAACAAAGAACGTGGATGCCCGGGACAAGCCGGGCATGACGATCTTTCGTGATGCGATGCCGGGTTACAGCGTGCCCGGGAACGCGCCACCGTCCAGCAGGATGTTCTGCCCGGTGATGAAGCCGGCCTTGGCGCCGCACAGGAAGGCGCAGGCATAGCCGAACTCGTCGGGCTGGCCGAAGCGGCCGGCGGGGTTGAGCTTGGCGCGCTCGGCCAGGATCTGCTGCGGCGTGACGCCACGCTTGTCCGCTTCGCCCTTGGCGGTGCTGGTCAGGCGATCGGTCTCGAACGGGCCGGGCAGCAGGCCGTTGATGGTGACGTTGTTGATGACGGTCTTGCGCGACAGGCCGGCGATGAAGCCGGTGAGGCCGGCGCGCGCGCCGTTGGAGAGGCCGAGGATGTCGATCGGCGCCTTCACCGCGGCCGAGGTGATGTTGACGATGCGGCCGAACTTGCGCGCCATCATGCCGTCGACGGTCGCCTTGATCAGCTCGATCGGCGTCAGCATGTTGGCGTCGATCGCCTTGATCCAGTCGTCACGGGTCCAGTTGCGGAAATCGCCGGGCGGCGGGCCGCCGGCATTGTTGATCAGAATGTCCGGCTCGGGGCAGGCCTTGAGCACCGCCTCGCGGCCGGCCGGCGTCGTGATGTCGCCGACGATCTCGGTGACCGTCACGTCGGGATAGGCCTTGCGGATCTCGTCGGCCGTCTTCTTGAGGGCTTCGGCACCGCGCGCGGTCAGCGTGACGTGAACGCCGGCCTCCGCCAGCGAAATAGCGCAGGCGCGCCCGAGGCCCTTGCTGGATGCGCAGACGATGGCGCGGCGACCTTTGATCCCAAGATCCACTGTTTCACTCCCGTAAATGTCAGGCAGGTTTTCGACGGTGGCACTCTAGCCAACTGTTGCGCCGCTGATAAGGGACGGGCTCGCACCAAAATGCATGCGCGCCCACGCTGCGATGCAAATGCGCCAGATCAGATGCGCCGTTCCTGCTTGAGGCGGTCGATCGCGGCGGCCGCTTCCGGTGGCAGCGACTTGAATCCCATCTGTCCCACCGTCGAGAACAGCGGTCGCAGATGCGAGCCGGCGAGGAACGGCGGTTCGCGGCTGGCCGGCACGATCTGGTCGAAAACCAGCACCAGCGTAGTGGCGACGAGGCCGACCCTGACGGCGCCGAGCGCGGCACCGCCGAGCCGGTCGCCAATGCCGGCTTCGCCGATCGTGTCGTTGAGCGCGATGCGGCCGATATGGCCGAACAGCATGCCCACCACCAGGAAGATGCCGAACAGCCAGATCCAGTTCTGGAGCAGCGGCCCGTTTGGATTGCCGGCGATTTGCGGTGCGATCAGCGGCATCAGCGCCACCGCGATCGGCGCGGCGAGCAGATAGGCGAGGATGGTCATGGCGCTACGCAGCAGCCCGGTCCTGAAGCCGAAGCCGACCGCGACGGCGAGCGCGGCATAGACGGCGAGATCGAAACTGTTCATGAGCACAACCTTGCCACGATGGTACGATGAACGCCTAGCCGATCATTCCGGTTTCAGATCGCTAAAATCGTCTGTATTGGTGGCTCCAAAGCTCAGGGAAATTGCGCAGGGAATCCTCATGTCAGACCTATTCGACATCAGTAAAGAAACCATCCTCGTCACGGGCGCGAGCCAGGGCCTGGGCCGGCAGTTCGCCCGCGTGCTGGCGGCGCATGGCGCGGCCGTCGCGCTGGCCGCGCGGCAGACCGACAAGCTGAAGAGCCTGGAAGACGAAATTCGCAGCAAGGGCGGCCGGGCTGCGGCGGTCGCGCTCGATGTCACCGACACGGCCTCGATCGCCAGGGCTGTCGATGCCGCCGAGGCCGCGCTTGGTCCCGTCACCGTGCTGATCAACAATGCCGGCATCGCGATCGAGAAGCTTGCGACCGAGCAGACCGAGGCGGACTGGGACGCGGTGATCGGCGCCAATCTCAAGGGCGCCTATTTCCTCGCAACGGACGTCGCGCGGCGCATGATCGCGCGCAAGCAGCCCGGCAACATCGTCAACATCGCCTCCGTGCTCGGCACCGGCGTGCTCAAGGCGCTGTCTCCTTACGCGATCTCCAAGGCCGGCATCATCCAGGCGACGAAAGCCATGGCGCTGGAACTCGCCGGCCAGAACATCCGCGTCAACGCGCTCGCGCCCGGCTATATCGACACCGAGATGAACCACGCCTTCTGGTCGACGCCGCCAGGCGAGCGCCTCGCCAAGCGCATCCCCCAGCGCCGCGTCGGCGCCGAGTCCGATCTCGACGGCGCGATCCTGCTGCTCGCTTCGAATGCGTCGCGTTACATGACGGGGAGCGTGGTGACCGTGGACGGCGGGTTCCTGCTGAGTTGAGATTGGCTTTGCGATTTCCCGCGCGCGACAGGCAATCGCATATGAGCTCGGCGGAGTTTGAGCGCGCGCGCCTCGTCCTTCGAGACGACCGCTTCGCGGTCTCCTCAGGATGAGGCTAAGCAGCAACGGAGCCCGTCGAAACCAGCGCAACGCACGCGGTCCTCATCCTGAGGGCCCGCCAACGGCGGGCGTCTCGAAGGATGGCCGCAAGCGAAATCACTCCGCGTGCGATAGCTTTGCCGCAACGGGCGTGGGAGACAATCTACCGCATCTCCCCCTTGATCATATCCGCCGCCTTCTCCCCGATCATGATGGTCGGCGCGTTGGTATTGCCCCCGATCAGCGTCGGCATGATCGAGGCATCGACGACGCGCAATCCCTCCACGCCGCGCACCTTGAGCGCCGGATCGACCACCGCAAGCGCATCCGTGCCCATCTTGCAGGTGCCGACGGGGTGATAGACGGTGTCGACGCGCTCGCGCAGGATGTTGCGGATGTGGTCGTCGGTTCGGACATCGGCGGTGAACATGTCCTTCTTCTGCAGCGCGCGCAGCGCCGGCGTGTCCATCAGGCGGCGCGTGGTCTTGAAGCCTGCAACCATCGCCTCGACATCCTCTTCCTCGCCGAGGAAATTTGGATCGATCATGGGCGGTGCGAGCGGATCGGCGCTTTTGAGCCATACGCTGCCGCGGCTCTTCGGCCTGAGCAGGCAGACATGGCACGAGAAGCCCGCCTCCTTGTGCTTCTTGCGGCCGTGGTCGTCGAGCATCGCGATGACGAAGTGGAGTTGAATGTCCGGTATGTCGAGATCCGGCCGCGTCTTCAGGAAGCCGCCACACTCGGCGAAATTGGTGGTCATCACGCCGCGTCGCTCGCGGCGGTACTGCTGGATGCCGCGCAGCAGGGATGGCAGCCGGCCGAGCGACGAATGAACGAAGTGCGGGTAATCCGAGGCGTAGACGAACACGAAATCCGGGTGGTCCTGCAGATTGCGCCCCACGCCCGGCAGGTGATGCACGAGGGTGATGCCATGCTGGCCAAGCGCATTGCCATCGCCGACGCCCGACAGCATCAACAGCTGCGGCGACTGGAAGGCGCCGGCGGCGAGGATCACCTCGCGGCGGGCGCGCAACTGCTTTGTCTGCTTGCCCTGCACATATTCGACGCCGACCGCGCGGCCTCCTTCGAACAGGATTCTCGTGGTGTGTGCGCCCGTCTCGACGTGCAGGTTCGCGCGCTTGCCGAGGTGGGGATCCACGTAGGCGCGCGCCGCGCTCCACCGCTCGCCCTTGTGCTGGGTCACCTGGTAGCTGCCGAGCCCCTCCTGGTCCTCGGCATTGAAGTCCTCGCGGATACGGAACTGCGCCTCGCGCGCCGCCTGGTGGAAGACGTCGTGGATCGGATTGTCCGAGCGCAGCTTGTTGACGTGCAGCGGGCCGCCCTTGCCGTGATACTCGCCGTCGAAATCGGCGTTGTTCTCGGAAGCCTTGAAGTAGGGCAGTACGTCCGCATAGGACCAGCCGGAATTGCCGAGCGCGGCCCAATGGTCGTAATCCGATTTGTGACCGCGGATGTAGACCATCGCGTTGATCGCCGAGGAGCCGCCGAGGCCCTTGCCGCGCGGTTGGTAGCCGATGCGGCAGTTCAATGCCTTCTGCGGCACGGTATCGAAGGCCCAGTTGGCCGGGCTGTAGGGCAGAGCAAGCCCGAATGGCGTGGTGATCCGCCAGGTGTCGTTGCGCCCACCGGCATCGAGCAGCGCCACGGACGTCGCCGCATCCTCCGACAGCCGCCCCGCAACCGTGCAGCCGCCCGAGCCCGCGCCCACGACGACGAAATCGAATGTGTCGGTCAATGCTTGTTTCCCCCCGTTACCGTCATTCCGGCGCGCGCGAAGCGCGAACCCGGAATCTCGAGATTCCGGATTCGTTTCGCGCCCAGGAACGACAATGCGGCCTTTTCAGCCTTAATCTTGTTGCCGCAAGCTGGCCGTTTGTGGAACTTCTGGCAAGGGGGCGGGGAACGCCGCAGAAATCGGCCCTGATCCCTGTCATAAAGTCGAAAAAAACGTTCCCGCAGCCCTTTCCAAAGGCACCCCGCCTTGATACATACGCCTCGCACCCGACGGGCTCTGCCCGGGGTTGCCTTCCAAGGAAGCCTTTGGGACGGACCGAGCAAGCCACGCGACCAGCGCAGGCCTCAACCCACCGTCAACGGACTTCCTCAACGAAGGCGCGCAAAGGTTTAACGCGGGGTGGAGCAGCCCGGTAGCTCGTCAGGCTCATAACCTGAAGGTCATAGGTTCAAATCCTATCCCCGCAACCAAGTTCGGATTTCACCGGATCCGAGACGAAAACGGCCCGCTTGATGCGGGCCGTTTTTGCTTTTGGGGCAATACGCAGGCTGGAGTGGCGACGACTCCTCGTTTGCCCGACGGGCCGAACAAATCCAGTAGCCGAAACAACGGGATCGCTACTGTGCATGGGGTTGTTTTCGCCCTCTTCAGGTGTCGCCCTTCGCTCACGCCAGAAACGCCCGAAACCGCCGCAGCGCGATCCCGAAGAAGATGCTGCCGATCACGGCGAGCGCGAGGAGCTGCGGCCACACCGCCTCCAGGCCGGCACCGCGGAACAGGATCGCCTGCGCCAGCATCACGAAATGCGTGTTGGGCGCGGCCAGCATGATGTCCTGGACGAATTGCGGCATGCTCTCCCGCGGCGTCATGCTGCCCGACAGGGTCTGCAGCGGCAGCAGGATCATGATCAGCAGCAGTCCAAACTGCGGCATCGACCCGGCGATGGTGGCGAGGAAGATGCCCATGCTGGTGGTGGCGAACAGCTGCAGCGCCGTGCCGACCAGGAACAGCGCCACCGAGCCGTCGATCGTGACCGCCAGCCATCCCTTGACGACGAAGGCGATCGACAGCGCCGAGGCGACCAGCACCACCGCTCCCATCGACCAGACCTTGCTCACCATGATCTCGAGCGGCGTCACCGGCATCACCAGGAGGTGCTCGATTGTGCCGTGCTCGCGCTCCCGGATCAGCGCCGCCCCGGTCAGGATGATCGAGAGCATCGTGATCGACATGATGAGGTGGTCGATCGCGCCGAACCACGACCTCTTCAGCTCCGGATTGAAACGGGCGCGCAGCGCGAGGTCAATCTGCGGTGTTTGAGCTTCGCGGGCGCGCGCCAGGAACTCCGCGATCTCGGCGTTGACGATCTGCTCGACGTAACCGCCACCGTTGAAGGCCTGTGAGATGCGCGTCGCGTCGACGTTGAGCTGGATCGTCGGCGCCTTCCGCGCCAGCAGGTCGCGCTGAAAGTCCGGCGGAATGTCGAGGGCAAACGTGTCGAGGCCGGCATCCATCCGTCGGTCCATCTCGTATTGCGAGATCAGCCGGGGCGTGGAGAAGTACGGGGCGGTGAACGCCATCCCGATGCGAGTCGAGATCGGCGAATGGTCTTCGTCGACGATGGCGATCGCAGCGCGGTTCAACGTCTCCGGCAGCGTGTTGGCACCCTCATAAACCGCGAACGTAAAGGAATATGCGATCAGCACGAGCAGCACCGGGTCGCGCGCCAGTCCGCGCAATTCCTTGATTCCGAGCTGTAGCAAGTTGCCAAGGCGCATGGTCAGCGGGCCTGTTTCTTCAGCAGCAGCGCGCCTGCGGTGACCAGCACCGGGATCATGACGGCGAGCGCCAAGAGCTCGTTGTGAAGCGTGTCGAATCCCAGTGCCTTCGAGAAGGTGCCGCGCGAGATGGTCACGAAATAGCTGGTCGGATAGACAAGACCGATCAGCTTGCCCACTCCCTGCAGCGAGGAGACCGGATCGATCAGGCCGGAATACTGGATCGCGGGAATCAGCGTGATCAGCACGGTGCCGAACAGCGCGGCGATCTGGCTCTTCATGAACGAGGAGATCACCAGTCCGGTGCCGGTGGTGGCCGTGACATAGAGCAGCGCGGCAGCCGCATAGGTCGGGAAGCTACCGGTGAAAGGCACGCGGAAGACGGTGAGCGCAAAGCCGACCAGCAGCAGGAAGTTGGCAAAGGCCAGCACCACATAGGGCAGCTGGGTGCCGAGCAGGAACTCCAGCCGCGTCACTGGTGTGACGTAAAAATTGACGATCGAGCCGAGCTCCTTCTCGCGCACGACCGCGAGTGCTGCGAGCACCGCAGGGATCATGATCAGCAGCAGCGGAATGATGCCAGGCGCCATGGCGACGACGCTGCGGACGTCCGGATTGTAGCGGTAGCGCAGCGCGAGCTGATAGGACCCGGCGATCGCCGCATCGCCATAGAGCTCGCGGCCCTTCTGCGCGAGCCAGGAGGCGTGGATCGCCTGGGCGTAGGAGCGCAGCGTCTCGGCCCGCGTCGGATTGGCGCCGTCGACCCAGGCGCCGATCTCGACATGGCGGCCGCGGCTGACGTCGCGGCCGAAGCCGGGCGGCAGCTCGATGGCGAGGCCGATCTCGCCGGCGCGCATGCGGCGGTCGAGATCGGCGTAATCGGTGATCGGGGCCTTCTCGGTGAAATAGCGCGAGCCCGCGATCTGAAGGCTGTAGTCGCGGCTGATCGCGGTGTCGTCGCGGTCGAGCACGGCGAAGGTTAGGTTCTCGACATCCATGCTGATGCCGTAGCCGAGCACGAACAGCAGCAGCACGCTGCCGATGATCGCGAGCGTGGCGCGGATCGGATCGCGCCGCAGCTCGAGCGTCTCGCGGCGGGAATAGGCGAGCATGCGCGTCGGATTGAACGCAGCGTTGCGGCGCCGGGGCGGCGTGGCGACTGCCGGCGGCGTCGACGCCGGGGCAGCAGCCTGCTGTTCCGCCGGCTCTGCTGCGTCTGCGATCGCCTCTTCCAGGCAGGCGATGAAGGCCTGCTCCAGCGTGGCGGTGCCGTGCGCTGCCACAATGGCGGCGGGCGAGTCCGACGTCAGCACCTTGCCCGCATGCATCAGCGAGATCCGGTCGCAGCGTTCGGCTTCGTTCATGAAATGGGTCGAGACGAAGATGGTGACGTTATCCTTGCGGGAGAGCTCGGCCAGGATCTGCCAGAAGCGGTCGCGGGCGACCGGATCCACGCCTGAGGTCGGCTCGTCCAGGATGAGGATGTCGGGCCCGTGGATCATGGCGACCGCCAGCGACAATCGCTGCCGCAGCCCGAGCGGCAGAGCATCGGGCAGGGCGTCGACGGCGTCGGCCAGATCGAACCGAGCGATCATCTCGTCGATGCGCGCAGCGATGGTGTCCGCCGGCAGCTCGAACAGGCGCGCGTGCAGGTGGAGATTCTGCGCGACCGTGAGCTCCGAATAGAGCGAGAAGCCCTGCGACATGTAGCCGATGCGCCGCCGCACCGACATGTCGCTAGCATCGATGGTCTTGCCGAACAGCCGCGCGCTGCCTTCGCTCACCGGCAGGAGACCGGTCAGCATCTTCATGGTCGTGGTCTTGCCGCAGCCGTTCGAGCCGAGGAAGCCGAAGATCTCGCCCTTCCCGATGCGGAAACTGACGTCGTCGACGGCAACGAAACCGTTGAACCGCCGGGTCAGGTGATCGGCCTCGATCGCGATCTCGTCGTGATCCGGTCCGCGCGGCGGGATGACGACGTCGCGATGGCTGCTGCGATCTGCTTCCGGCAACAGACGGATGAAGGCCTCGTCGAGCGTATCCGCGCCGGTCTGCCGCTTCAGCTCTGCGGGCGTGCCGGTCGCCAGCACGCGGCCGGCATTCATCGCGATCAGGAAGTCGAACTGCGCGGCCTCTTCCATGTAGGCCGTCGAGACGATCACGCTCATGCCGGGCCGGCTGTCGCGGATCGAGGCGATCAGTTCCCAGAACTGGCGGCGCGACAGCGGATCGACCCCGGTTGTCGGCTCGTCCAGGATCAGGAGCTCGGGATCGTGGATCAGCGCGCAGCACAGGCCGACCTTCTGCTTCATGCCGCCGGAGAGCTTTGCCGCCGGCCGATCGGCAAAGGGCGTCAGCCCGGTGTCACGCAGCAGGCCGGCGATCCGCCTGTGCCGCTCCGCCTTGCCGTGCCCGAACAGGCGGCCGAAGAAGTCGATGTTCTCGAACACCGACAATGTCGGATACAGGTTCTTGCCGAGGCCCTGCGGCATGTAGGCGATGTCGGGGCAGACGTTGCGGCGGTGGCGCGCGCTGGCCATATCGCCGCCGAGCACGTGGATGCGCCCTTGCTGGATCGCGCGCGCCCCGGCGATCAGAGCGAGCAGGCTCGACTTGCCGACGCCGTCGGGGCCGATGATCCCGACCATGCAGCCCGACGGCAGGTCGAGCGTGACCGACTCGAGCGCCCGGGTCTTGCCGTAGCTCAGGCCGACGCCTTCCAGATGCACCACGCGGTCCATGGCATCCGGCGCTTCGGCTGCGGCGCTGCTCATCGCGTCAGCTTGATCTTGAGGTTGTCGGGCCATTGTGCGGCCGGGTCGAGCTGCACATAGGCCATGCCGGGCAGGCCGGTCTTCACCTGCTCGATGTGCTGGCGCAGCAGATCGGGTGCGATCTGCGCCTTGATGCGGAACATCAGCTTTTGCCGCTCCTCCTCGGTCTCGACCGTTTTGGGCGTGAACTGCGCGACGTCGGCGACGAAGCTGGCCTTGGCCGGGATCACATATTGCGGGATGGCGTCGAGCACGAGGCGGACCTCGGCGCCGATCGCGACGCGGCCGGCATCGGCCGTCGGCAGAAAGAACGTCATGTAGACGTCGCCGAGATCGACCATGTTGAGCACGCGGCCGCCGGCAGCGAGCACCTCGCCGGGCTGCGACACGCGATATTGCACGCGGCCGTCGCGCGGCGCCTTCAGCACGCTGTCGTCGAGGTCGGCGTTGATGCTTTCGATCGCGGCCTTCGCCGCGTCGACCGCAGCCCCGGCATCGATCACCATGGCGCGGGAGGAGCTGATTGCGGCTTCCGAGGCTGCGACCTGGGCATGGGAAGCGGCCAGCGCCGCCTTCGCCGTGGCGTTGGCGGAGCGGTCATCGTCCAGGACCTGCTGCGACACCGCACTCGTCTTGATCAATTGCTCGGACCGGTCCAGCTTGCGGCTCGTGGTGTCGAGCTGCGCGATGCGCTGGTCGACCACGGCTTCGGCGGCCCGGCGCTCGGCCTCGCGCTGGTTCACCAGGCTCTTCGCGGTCTCGACATTGATCCTTGCGCGCTGGAGCTGCGCTTCGGCCTGGCGACGCTGGGCCTGCAGCTGCTCGGTGTCCATGCGTGCCAGAACCTGGCCGGCGCGGACGAAGTCGCCTTCGCTAACCAGGATCTCGCGGATCCGGCCCGGCGTCTTGGTGGCGATGTCGATCTCGACGGCCTCGATGCGGCCATTGCCGCGGGCGAAACCCGGCGGAAGCGCGTCGGCATCACGGTGCTGCCAATAGTAATAGCCGCCGCCCGCGAGCAGCACGGCGAGCACGGCGACGACGCGACCCAGTGTAAAGTTCATCTGTGCACAACGCCGTGCGGTGGCGCCCACTGTTGAGATACGAACGCCCGGCCGCGCATCGCGCGGAGAAGGGCGGAGCTCAACATTGCAGCTAATTTTGCACCGCAGCTTGATGCAGATCAGACCGCGGTGCGCGGCATGCTGCCTCTATTTTTGGCCGTGCGTCGTCATCGCCAAGCGTCCGCCCCGATCGGCGGAGCGGACGCGCGAGCCTTGGTGGAGGGATTGCCGTCGGCTCGATCCAGGCTGCCTCACTTCACCAGCGGGCAGCCGCCGTCCTTCAGCGGCCGGAACGCCTTGTCGCCGGGAACCTCGGCAAGAAGCTTGTAGTAATCCCACGGCCCCTTCGATTCGTCGGGCTTCTTGACCTGGAACAGGAACATGCTGTGCACCATGCGGCCGTCCTCGCGGAGCACGCCATTGTCGGTGAAGGCATCTTTCACCGGCAACTCGCGCATCTTCGCCATCACCGTCTTGGTGTCCCTGGTGCCGGCAGCCTGCACCGCCTTCAGGTAGTGCAGCGTCGCGCTGTAGGTCGCGGCCTGGTTCATGGTCGGCATGCGCTTGACGCGTTCCATGAAGCGCTTGCCGAAGGCGCGGGTCTTGTCGTTGAGGTCCCAGTAATAGGCCTCGGTGACGATCAGCCCTTGTGCCTGTTTGAGCCCGAGGCTGTGCACGTCGGAGATGAACATCACGATCGCAGCGAGATTCTGTCCCCCGGCGACGATGCCGAACTCGCCGGCCTGCTTGATCGCGTTGATGGTGTCGCCGCCGCCATTGGCGAGGCCGATGATCTTGGCCTTGGACGCCTGGGCCTGGAGCAGGAACGAGGAGAAATCGGCCGTATTCAGCGGATGCTTGACGCTGCCCAGCACCTTGCCGCCGGAAGCCTTCACGACATCGCCGGTGTCGCGCTCGACCGAATGGCCGAACACGTAGTCGGCGGTGAGGAAGAACCAGGTGTCGCCGCCGTTCTTGACGATGGCGCTGCCGACCGTGTGTGCGTTGGCGTAAGTGTCATAGGTCCAGTGCGCGGTGTAGGGCGAGCAGGATTTTCCAGTGATGTCGGAGCTCGCCGCATCCGTCACGATCATGATCTTCTCATACTGCTTCGACAGCTCCATCACCGCGAGCGCGGTCGCGGAAGTCGGCAGGTCAATGATCATGTCGACGCCTTCGGTCTCCCACCATTTGCGGGCGATGGTGGAGGCGACGTCGGGCTTGTTGAGCACGTCGGCGCTGACTATCTCGATCGGCTTGCCGAACATCTGTCCGCCAAAGTCCTCGATCGCCATCTTGGTGGCCTCGACATTCCCCATGCCGCCGATGTCGGAATAGACGGACGAGAAGTCGGCGAGCACGCCGATCTTGAGCGGCGCCTGCTGCGAGAAGGACGGGCTGATCGGGAGTGTTGCGAGTGCGGCCGCGAACGTGGCTCGCACAATAGTCCGGCGCATGGCATTTCCTCTGTTTATAGTTGGTACGCCCGCGCAGTTTGCCGTGGTGTAACGTCATTTCTTGCGTGACGACGCCGCGCCCACAGGCCGAATTGACGCGGCCGATGGCGCCGATTACGTTTTGCGCAAATATCGGAAACGCGAAGGCGCGGCCACGGCCTTGCGGGTATCCGAGTAGATTGCCAATTCAGGGGACGGAAATGACCGGAGACACCGCAGCCACCATCGCGAAAGCGCGCGAGCATTCCATCGGCGACCTCCTGCGCCGGTCTGCTGGCCGCGAGCCGAACAAGCTCGCGGTGAGCTGCGGCGGCACGAGCTGGACCTTCGCGGAGATGGACGTGATCTGCAACCGGCTCGGCCGCGGCCTGCTCGGTCTCGGCGTCCGGAAGGGCGATCGCGTTGCGGTGCTCTCGCGCAACTCGCACGCCTTCGCAGCGCTACGTTTCGCCCTGGCGCGGATCGGTGCCGTGCTGGTGCCGATCAACTTCATGCTCAATCCGGACGAGATCAATTTCATCCTGAAGAGCTCCGGCGCCAAGCTGCTTGCGACCGGCCCCGATTTCGTCGAGGCCGCGCGCGCGGCCAGCGCGAAGGATTACGCAATCGAGAAGATGATCTGGCTGCCGGGCGAGGATGCGGCCACGGCGCCCGCGGGCCTCGTCACCTTCGATCTCCTCGATGCCGACGGCTCGTTCCTCGATGCGTCGGTCGACAGCCGGGATCTTGCGCAGATCGTCTACACCAGCGGCACGGAGTCGTTGCCCAAGGGCGCTATGCTGACCCATGAAGCCGTGATGTGGCAGTATGTCAGCTGCATCATCGACGGCGGCATGAGCGCGGAGGATAAATTCCTGCACGCGCTGCCGCTCTATCATTGCGCCCAGCTCGACGTGTTCCTGGGTCCGCAGATCTATCTCGGTGCCTCCGGCGTCATCACGGGCAAGCCGACCGCCGACAACATCCTGGCCCTGATCCAGAGCCACAGGATCACCTCGTTCTTCGCACCGCCGACGATCTGGATCGCGATGCTGCGCTCGCCGAACTTCGACAAGACTGATCTGTCGAGCTTGCAGAAGGGCTATTACGGCGCCTCGATCATGCCGGTGGAGGTGCTGCTCGAGCTCCAGCGCCGCCTGCCCAATGTCAAGTTCTGGAACTTCTACGGCCAGACCGAGATCGCGCCGCTCGCCACCGTGCTGCGGCCGGAAGACCAGCTGCGCAAGGCCGGCTCGGCCGGCAAGCCCGTGCTCAATGTCGAGACGCGCGTCGTCAACACCGCGATGGAGGACGTCAAGGTCGGGGAAGTCGGCGAGATCGTGCATCGCTCGCCGCACCTGCTCTCCGGCTACTACAACGATCCGGTCAAGACCGCGGCGGCCTTCTCCGGCGGCTGGTTTCACTCCGGCGATCTCGCCACGGTCGATGACGAGGGCCACATCACCGTGGTCGACCGCGTCAAGGACATGATCAAGACCGGCGGCGAGAATGTCGCGAGCCGCGAGGTCGAGGAGATGGTCTACCGCATTCCGCAGGTATCCGAAGTGGCCGTGGTCGGCCTGCCCGATCCGCGCTGGATCGAGGCGGTCACCGCCATCGTCGTGGTCAAGAGCGGCGAGAAGCTCGACGAGGACACCGTCATCAAGCATTGCGCCGGCCAGATGGCGCATTTCAAGGTGCCCAAGCGCGTCATCTTCGTCGACGCCTTGCCGAAGAATCCGAGCGGCAAGCTGCTCAAGCGCGAGCTGCGCCAGCGCTTCGTCGGGGCTGATACCCTCGACAAGGCGGTGCAGAAGAGCTTCGGTACCTGAGAGGGAACGGTTTCCATGAAAGCCTGGCAGGTCGCACGCGACTGGTCGATCGATGGGATGGAGCTGGCCGAATTGCCGGAGCCTATGCCCGGACCGGGCCAGGTCGCGGTGCGGATGAAGGCGGCATCGCTCAACTACCGCGACCTGCTGACGGTGCAGGGCAAGGGCGGCGTCACCAGATTGCCGCTGATCCCGTTCTCGGACGGAGCGGGCGAGGTGGCCGCGATCGGTGAGGGCGTCAGGCGCGTTGCGGTGGGCGATCGCGTCTGCCCGATGTTCTTCCAGTCCTGGATCGACGGACGAGTTTCCGCGGCCGGCCGCCGTTACGCCCTCGGCGGCACGAGGCCTGGCGTCCTGCAGGAGGTGATGGTGCTCGATGCCGAAGGCGTGAGCCGCGTTCCATCGCATCTGTCGTTCCCGGAGGCTGCGACGCTGCCCTGCGCCGGGCTGACCGCCTGGCGGGCGCTGTTTGAAGAAGCCAACGTGAAGCCCGGCGATACAGTGCTGGTGCAGGGCACCGGCGGCGTCTCGATCTTCGCGCTGCAGTTCGCGAAGCTGGCCGGCGCAAGCGTGATCGTGACCTCGTCGAGCGACGACAAGCTCGAGCGCGCACTGGCGCTCGGCGCCGACTACACCATCAACTATCGCTCGGTCCCGGAATGGGGTAAGGCTGCGGCAGCGTGGACCGGCGGCGGCGTCGACCATATTGTCGAGGTCGGAGGCAAGGACACGTTCTCGCAATCGCTGGAAGCAGCTCGCGTCGGCGGCACCATCCTGGTGATCGGCATACTCACGGGCGTCTCGCAGCAGATAGCGATCTCGAGCCTGTTCGCCAAGAACCTGCACGTCATCGGCCTCTCCGTAGGCAGCCGGCGCATGTTCGAGGGCATGACAGCCGCGATCGAGCGCAATGGCATGAGGCCGGTGATCGACCGCGTGTTCGGTTTCGAAGCCGTGCCGGACGCGCTGCGACTCATGCAGGAGAGTGGTCACTTCGGCAAGATCGTGGTCGAGTTCGGCTAGCGGGCATCGCTAGCGAGCTTCCTGACATCGTCCGGCGTCTGCCCGAAGCGGCGGCGAAACGCGCGATGGAAGTAGGAGACGTCGTGAAATCCCGCCAGATGCGCGATCTCGATGATCTTGCGTAGGCGCATGGCGGGATTCCGCAGCAGCCGTTCGGCCCGCAGCAATCGCTGCTCCAGCACGAAGCCGCTATAGGTGATGCCGGCCTGCTCGAACAACAGCTGGATCGTCCGCGGGCTGACCCGGTGCGCGGCCGACAGGACGCTGAGGGACAGCGCGGGGCTGTCCAGCTGTGCCAGGATATCTGCCTTGAGGGTTTCAAGACGCGCCGCAGCAAGGCCGCGTGTCCGAGCTTGCTCGGCGGCATCGCCGCGGCCTCCGATCATCAGCACGGCGAGGTCAAACAAATGCTGCGAGACGGCATCGAGCTCCGCGGGGGCGAGCTTGTCGGCATAGGCATGGGCGAGGTCGTAGTATCGCAGGAACATGGACGTGATCGGATTGGCGCCGGGGATCGACTGCGCGATCAGGTCCTCTGCATTCGGGCATGCGCGCAGCAGCGCCTTGCGCGGCAGCAGCGCGGTCTGGAAATTGCCGTGCTTGATCTGGGTGATGCAGGCGCCCTTGATCGACGGGTCCCCGATGGTGACGTCGCCGGCGGCGATCTCCAGCGGACGTTTCCCCATCGCTCCGCTCAACGCCGAATTGGGCGACGTCGTCATGATCAGTTCGTCGTTGGTGCCCAACGACACGAAGGACATCGGTGTGCCGAACGAGGCCGACAGCCTGACACGCGGAAGGATGGCCGGCGCAATGGTCCGATGGACGTGTCCTTCCCCGACCGGCACGAAGTCGACGTTCGCCACCTGGCGGCAGAACTGCTCGCGCCATCGTTCGTAGGCGTGGCCGTTCGGATCGCCGTCGAAGGAGAGTTGGGGCTGGATCATCAATCGGAAGGGCAGGTTTGTTAGCGAACCGCGGCAGGTTGTATCGTCGGGCCGGTGCGCCGCAACGGCAAAAACGCAGGATTGCGTGATAAGCCACTCGCGATGACGTGCTGAGACCGCGACCAGCTGCCGCAGTTGCGCGATGCCCCAGGGATCGCACTCGCAATCCTTTGGAAGCTCAATATTTCCACCAGCATGCCTGCGACGTTGCCGATCGTCATCGCGGTGCCGATCAGCCCGGTCGCCCAGCCGCGTTCCTGGAGAAAGACCCCGACGAATGGCCCGATGCCCGACTGCATGTCGGCCATGAAGAAGTTGAGCGCGAACAGGGGCCAAATACGGGACGTTGGAGGGCGCGACGTCATCGGGAGCTGAACTTGGGACGCTGAGTTTCTTGCTGACGATCTAACCGGGGCGCGCATGAGCGGTATCGGCGGGGCTATGGTGCCCCGGCGGACCAGAACCTAACCTGCGCTGAACGCGTTGGTTTTGGTCGCGCTCTTGCCGTCGGAGGACGACGAGGTCATGTCTTGCGGCGAGCTGTCATCGTGGATCACGGCAATGCCCCTCTGGACCTGCGAAACCTGCGGCGCACAATTTCCGTCACGCGGCGCACCGCCCGACTCCTGTCCGATTTGCGAGGACGAGCGCCAGTTCGTCGGCTGGAGCGGTCAGACCTTCCTCACGCGCGAGGAGCTCGCGCGCAAGCACCGGCTGGTGGCGCAGGACGATCTCGGCCTCACCGGGATCGGGATGGAGCCGAGCTTTGCCATCGGCCAACGTGCGCTGCTGGTCCCTCAGGAAGACGGGTGCGTGATGTGGGATTGCATTCCGCTCGCGACCGACGAAGCCGTCCGGTACGTTGCGGCACTCGGCGGGCTGAAGGCCATCGCGATCTCGCATCCACATTACTACGGCGCGCTCGCCGACTGGAGCGACGCGTTCGGCGGCGTGCCGGTCTATTTGCACGCCGACGATCGCGCCTTCGTCACACGGTCTCATCCCGCCATCGTGCACTGGACCGGCGATGCCCATCGCATCTCCGACGACGTGCAGCTGTTGCGGACCGGCGGCCACTTCGCGGGCGCCACCGTGCTGCACTGTGCGCGTGGTGCGGACGGCAAGGGCGCGCTGCTCACCGGGGATATCGCGCAGGTGACGATGGACCGGCGCTTCGTCAGCTTCATGTATTCCTACCCGAACTACATTCCGCTCAACGCCGCCGCGGTGCGACGGATCGCGGCCGCGGTCGAGCCGCTCGCCTTCGAACGGATCTACGGCGCTTGGTGGGGCCGCAACATCGCCAGCGGCGCGAAGGCGGCGTTTGCTGCATCTGTCGCGCGATATCTGGCGGCCATCGCCTGAGCTGGTGTCCCGATCGGATTTATCTTGCTGGCTTTTAATTACTGTACTATAAGTACATTATAAGGCCTGCCGCCAACGGACCACCTGCGGGGCCGGCATGATCGATGCATCGCGGAGGCCGTGAGGTCTTGCGGCCTCCGCGAGCGGGAGCTGGTTGCATGACAGGGCAGCGCGACTACGACATCTTCGAGGCCGGCGACGTCACTCTCCAGTCCGGGACCGTCTTTCCTTCCCTGAAGCTCGCCTACAAGACCTACGGCACGCTGAACCCGGCCAGGGATAACGTCATCCTCTATCCGACCTCGTTCAGCGCGCAGCATTTCGACACGGAATGGCTGATCGGACCCGACGCCGTACTTGATCCGACACGCTACTTCATCATCATCCCGAACCTGTTCGGCAACGGGCTTTCGTCCTCGCCTTCGAACACGCCCGGGCCCTTCCCCGAGGTGAGCTATCACGATGCCATCGCAGTCCAGCACCGCCTGCTCGGCGAACGCTTCGGCATCTCGAAGCTGGCGCTGGTCTATGGCTGGTCGATGGGCGGCATGCAGGCCTATCATTGGGCGGCGCTGCACCCCGACATGGTCGAGCGTGCCGCTGTCGTCTGCGGCAGCGCGCGCTGCGCGCCCTACAACTTCGTTTTCCTGGAAAGCGTGAAGGCGGCGCTCACGGCCGATCCTGCCTTCCGCGATGGCCGTTTCGCCGAAAGGCCCGTCGCCGGCTATCGCGCCATGGGACGCGTCTATGCCGGCTGGGCGATGTCGCATGGCTTCTATCGCGATGAGCTCTGGCGCGAGGCCGGCTTTACATCGCTCGAGGATTATCTCGTCCGCGCCTGGGATGCGACCTTCGCGCGCCGCGACGCCAATGATCTCCTGGCGCAGATCGGGATCTGGCAAAATGGTGACGTCAGCCGCTGCCCGGCGTTCACGGGTGATCCCGACCGCGCGCTAGCGGCGATCAAGGCGCACATGCTGCTGATGCCCGGCGCAACCGATCGCTATTTCGACCTTCGCGACAACGAGGACGAGCTCGGCCGGCTGGTGAACGCGAAATCGGCCGTGCTGCATCCGATCCCATCGCTGCATGGCCATCGCGCCGGCAATCCCGTCAACAATCCGCGCGATCAGGCCTTCATCAAGGCCGAGATCGCCGAGCTTCTGAGCAAATAGGCAGGCAGATCATGAGCGACGCAACCGTTTCAGAACCCGGGCATCGCCTGAAGCCGCTCTCGCCGGCCATGCTGCGCGAATTGTCGGTTCGATCCAACCTCAGGGGTGCGGCGCAGAGCCTCGGTCACTACGGCGTGATCGTGCTGGTGGGCGCGCTGATCTGGAAGGTTTCCTCGACCTGGGGCGTGCTCTGGGCGCTGCCGCTGATGGTGGTGCAGGGCTATGTCGTCGCCTTCCTGTTCATGGCGGTGCACGAGACCGCGCACAAGACCGCGTTCAGAAGCCGCGGCCTCAACCTCGTCGTCGGCTATCTCTCGGCTTTCATCATCGGACTGCCGTACGAATATTACTGTCTGTTTCACTGGGACCATCACCGCTACACCCAGGATCCAGACAGGGATCCCGAATTGATCGTCGGGGCGAAGCCGACATCCGACACGCAGCTCGCGCTCGCCTATAGCGGCCTGCTCCAGGTCGCCGGCCGGCTGCACCTGATGCTCGGCCATGCGCTCACCGGCAAGGTCACCGTGCCCTGGATCCCCCAGAACAAGCGCGCGACGATCGTGACGGAAGCGCGAATCCATGTGGCCCTCTATGCGCTGCTGCTCGCGCTTTCGCTGTGGTTCTCGTCGGCGCTGCTGCTCTGGGTCTGGATCGTGCCGCTGATCATCGGGCAGTTCTTCCTGCGGCCCTATCTCTACGCCGAGCATACCGGCTGCGACCGCACCCGCAGCGCCTTCCACAACACCCGCACCACCACCACCGGCGCAGTCGTCAAATGGTTCGCGTGGAACATGCCCTACCATGTCGAGCACCACGCCTATCCCTCGATTCCCTTTCATGCGCTGCCGAAGCTTAACGCGATCGTCGACGGCGAGATCGTCCATCGCGGCCGCGGCTACCTCAGAACGACGCGCGAGACCTGGGCCTGGTTTCGCCGGCAGCGGCAGACCGGCTAGCCGCGCACAGATCTCCCCGGCGCGTTTGCCGGCTTCCGATAAAGAGCTTCACGACGCGTTCATCACGCCTAAGGGTCGGACGCGTCAACCCGATACCGTTTTTGCCGCGCGGTGCGAAGCGCGCAAATTTTACCTGCCATATCAGCCACTTATGTGGCTGAGAAACATCGCTAACAAATCCTTCCCGATCGGGAAAGTTTTAGCCGTCTTCTATTCATAACCAAGCGAGGCCGCTGCTCTACGGTGAACGCCATCAACCGGGAGTTTGATGATGAGCGCGACGAGAGGCCGTCTTCTGGTAGTGGACGACGATCTGGTGCAACGGGTCTTGATCAGCAAGATCGGCGCGAAGCTCGGTTACGAGTCCGTCGTCGTGCCTTCCTACGAGGCCGCGACGGACCTTTTGTCACGCGAAGCCTTCGACATCATGGCGCTGGATCTGTCGCTCGGCGAGCGGGACGGTGTCGAGCTGTTGCGGTTCGTCGCCGAGCGGGATCTCCGCGCGATGTCGATCGTGATCATCAGCGGCTGCGATGATCGCGTCATGAAGGCAACGCGCCGGGTTGTCGCCGGACTGAAGCTGCTGCTTGGCGGCTGCCTGACCAAGCCGCTCGATCTCAACCGCTTGCGCTGTGCCTTCGACTTGCCGCAGCGCTCGCCGTTGGCTGCGAGATCTGCCGAAACCCCGCCCCGGATCACGCCGGACCGAATTGCGCGTGGGCTGGCCGATGGCGAGTTCTTCGTCGAATTCCAGCCCAAGATCGCGCTGGGGACGGGCAAAGTGGTCGGCGCAGAGGCCCTCGCACGTTGGCGCACCGCCGAATTCGGCATGGTCTCGCCGATGGTCTTCATTCCGATCGCCGAGCAGACCGGCCTGATTCGCGAGGTGACCGATTGCATTCTTTCATCGGCGATGTCACAGGGCCGCAAGCTGATCGAACGCAACCCCGGTTTCACCATCGCCGTCAACATCTCGGGTTCACTGATGTCGGATTTGGCACTGCCGGAGCGGATTGAGGCGATCCTTCGCCAGGCGAACGTGCCTCCGTCCTCGCTGACGGTCGAGATCACCGAGACCACTGCAATGGCCGACGTCGACCGTGCCAACGACATTCTGGTGCGTCTGCGGCTGAAGAAGATCGGTACCGCAATCGACGATTTCGGCACCGGCTATTCGTCGCTGGCTGCCCTGGCGCGACTTCCGTTCAGCGAGCTCAAGATCGACCAGTCCTTCATCAAAGGTTGCGAGGCCGACGACGACATGATGAAGATCGTCGATGCTTCCGTCGCGCTTGCGAAGGCGTTCAATATGAAGGTTGTGGCCGAGGGGGTCGAGAGCTCGCAAGCGCTTGAAATCATCCGTCGGGCAGGCTGCGACGTCGCCCAAGGCTACTACTTCGCACCCTCGCTACGGCGTTCCCGCGCCGAACGATGGATATCGGATCGCAATGCATTGACGGACCAGCAGGCCGCTTCCGCGACGCCGGCGGCTCTTGCGAGCTGAGACGACGAACCCCGGTCGCGGAGCGACCGGGGCTGCGCCAGACGATAGCCGTGCTCAGTAGATCCCGTAGGCGCAGACATTCACGACGCGCACGCGCAGACCGTGACGAGTGCGGACCAGGCGCTCCTGGTAGCAATTGCTGACGCCGGTGTTGAGGTAGATGCCGCCAAGGCCCCAACCGGGACCCCAGTGGTTATGACCATGATAGTAATGGAAACCGCCGGCCGAAGCGGCAGTGGGAGCCAGAGCGGCGACACCGAGCGTGCCGGCAGCGATCAGACCAAGAGCAAGCTTACGAAACATCTTCATTCTCCATTTGGCGCTAGGACCATTGTTGCGTCCCTGCATCTCGGTCGAGACGAGATGCGATCGCGTTCATGGCGAGCGGGAAGAATCGTGTTTCAGGTTTGTTTCATCGGCAGCGGCGAAATGTGCCGCGGTCAGGCTTTGCGCGCCGTGTGGTCGCGCTCAGGCCTCGCCTGCGTCATCTCCGCCACGGCCGTATGGGACATTGTCGCTAAAAACCGCGGCGCTCTCTTCTGCGCAAACGCCGCGATGCCTTCCTTGATCTCCTCGCCGCGCATGCTGTCGCGGTGGCGCTGGTCGGCGGCGCCCTCATCGAGCTCGCCGCGGGCGAACTCGTTGATCGCCCGCTTCATGCCGCGCATCGCTTGCGGAGCGTTGCCGGCGAGGATCGCAGCAAGCTTGTCGACCTCCTGATCCAGCAAGTCCATTGGCACCATCGCGGTGAGGTAGCCGATGCGCAGCATCTCCGGGGCGCCGATCTTCTGCGCGGTCAGGAACAGCTTTTTCGCATTGTCCACGCCGAGGCGGGTCACGTAGCGCTTGATGCCGCTCGGGTAGTAATGCAGCCCAAGCCGCGCCGCCGGCATGAACATCTCCGCGGTCTCGACGCCAATGCGGAAATCGCAGGCGAGCGCGAGGTCGGTCGAGCCGCCATAGACGCCGCCGTTGAGCCGGCAGATCGTGGGAACGCCGAGATCCTCCAGCCGGTCGACCACCGCCGCGAAGGCCGAGCCCGCGCTCTGCTGTTCGGTCGCGCTGACCGCGCGCTCCGCCACGGAATTGAGATCGTAGCCGGCCGAGAACGCGCGGCCCGTGCCGGTCAGCACCAGCACGCGGATGGCCGGATCGGCCTCGATCCGGTCGAACAGTTCCGTCAGCTCGCCGAGATCCTCGGCCTGGAGCCGGTTGAGATGCTTGGGCCGGTTGAGGCGGATGGTGGCGCGGGCGCCGGTGATTTCGAGCACGGGGCTGGATGCGGCCTCGGCTGTGTCCGACATTCTTGTCTCCATTGTCGGTGCCAAAGTGCCCGCCCGGACGGAGGCCGTCAACGACGGCGAGCCTGTTCTGATGACACCGCGTGCGCCGGGCTTGCCCTCCCTGCCGCGCTGCCGGCGAAGGGCCTACTTGAAATGTGGCGGCTCGTCGTAGCCGCGGCGGCTGCTGAAGAACAGAAGCACCATCAGCCCGACGCCGACGAGGACGGAAAACCCCGCGCCCAGGGCAAGCGCCACATAGCCTTCCGTCGGGATCGGCTCGCCTTCGACCGCCATTGCGGAATAGGCGAAGTAACCGGCCGCCGCCAGCATTGCCATAAGGAGGATGAGGAGGAGTGCACGCATGCCGCGCTATCCGGTTGCAACTAGGAATCAACGGTTGTGGATCGCGGCGGTTCCAAACGGCCGAGGTGTCGGGCCCCGGCGCAGCGCGGCAACGCCCTAAGCGCGTTCACGCGCGTCTCCAACGCGCTAGGGACGTTGCTGTCCGGGACAGGAAAGTGCCCGGTGAGATCAGGCGCTCTGGGCGGTCTTCACGACCACCACGTTGCTGTCGTCCGGCAGGGCAGGGCGGGTATCACGCACCGTCTTTTCGGCTTCGCCGGCATGGCGTTTCAGATAGTCGCGGCGCATGCCGATCTCGTCGCGGACGAATTCGTAGCCGAGCTTGAACGTGTCGAGGCCGTCTGTGCTGATCGTGCCGTCCCTGAGGCCGATGACGGCCCCTCGTAAAATGCCTTCCAACTCGTCCTGGAGGCATTCGAGCTGATCCAGCGAATGGGCGTGCTCGATGCGCTCGCCGACGTCGAGGATGGCGGTCGAGAGCTCGCTCGCCTTCTCCGGCGCGATCCGCGTGATCTTGGCGTAGATCGCCGCGAAGATCGAGCCGATGATGCTGAGCGCGGCGACGCCCAGATACATCACGTCGCTGTACTTATCCAGGAACGACTTGGTGTCGTCGTTGATGTAGTCGGCGGCGCCCCGATGCGCGATCACGAAGGCGTCCTTCTCGACGGAGGCCGGTTCGATCCTGGTGGCAAAGCCGTTGTCGAGCGCGAGCGCCGACTTGTTCTCGTAGATGGTGCGGGCGAGCTCGCCTGCCGTGCTCGGGGACATCCTGGATTGCGCGACCAGCAGCCATTCGAGCCCGATCGTGTCGAGGTCGTCGTCGGGGATTTGCGGGGATGCCGACAGCGTGCCCGCCGTCAACGTCTCGTCGGAAATGCCGGGGAATTTGCGCGCCAGCGTCTTGGCCTCGTCGATGGCGTTCAGCGTAAAGCCGCCGCGTTTGGCGGCTTGCTCATAGGATTTGTCCCGCACCGCCCGTGAGGCATGGACGATGGCAATCACCGCGCTGTAGCCGTTTGCCGGGCCAAACAGCTTGTCGAGCGTTGCGCCCTGCGGCGCCATCTGGATCTTCGCGGCCTCAGGGCCGTCGGGGACGTCGAGGATGCTGCGGACAAAGGCGAGCGAAGATTCGTTCTCGGCGACGACGGCGACCTTCTTCTTCTTCAGCTCGGCGAGCGACTTGATCTTCCTGTTGCCGGGACCGAGCAGGAGCACGAGATCGTGCTCGAGGATCGCGAGCGCACGTGCCCGCAAGGGCACCTTGGCGTCCGTGCGCAGCACGGCGAGGTCGGCCTGCTTGCGGTCGAACTGCGCGATCGCCTTGGCATTGTCGGAGTTGTTGACGATCTTGATCCGGAGGCGGGACGCGTTGGTCTTCAGGAGAGCGGCGAGCTTGGCCGCGAACATCGCCTCGTCGCTGTTGGGACCGCCGACGGCAAAGGTCAGCGTTTCCGAATTGTGCACCAGCGTGCGGCCGGCCCAGACGGTGGCGAGCGACAGCAGAAGGGTCAGCACGACGTAGAGGAAGACCTGCTGCTGATTGGTCTTGATCACCTTGGGACGCCGTGGCGGCGGCGGGGCCGGCGATGCGGCGGGGCCCTCAGTACTCATGGCAGCACTCCGGCCTTATGCTTTGGGTGGCGGCAGCGCGGGGACTGAAAAGTCCGGCGGACGCCCTGTAATTCGTAAACGTCTGAAAAAAGAAGGAAATTCCTGACCGTCGATGATAGCGCGAAGGCAGCAGAACGCAAATTTCGAGCCGGAGGTAACCTTACGCGGTGCAGCCGGCGCGCTGGTCATCATATCACCAGTTAGCCACACTTTGCGATTTTCCGGTTCCCCCCGGCTGCATTCCGTCGCCGGAGATGTCATAAATCATGCGGCCCGGCGATTTGACCGGTCCAGGAAGAAGTTGCGCTGAACGCTCCAATTCTTCTCGTCACGTCAATGAGGGCGTCAGCTTGTCGTTTCCACCCATGTCATCGGCGGTTCCGGTCGAAGCGCTCATTGGCTGGATGTTGTTGCTCACATTCAAGCACATCATCGCCGATTTCGTTCTTCAAACCGCCTGGATGGCGCACGGCAAGGACCAGAAGCAGGGCTGGGCCCTGCCGCTTCTGGTGCACTGCCTCATCCACCTTGCGGTTGCGCTGCCGCTGATCCTGATCGTGGCGCCGAGATTCTGGTTCGTGGCCGTCATCGACTTCGTGATCCACATCACGATCGACCGTGCCAAAGGATTCGTCTCCGCCAATTTCGGCGTCGATCTCACGCATCCCTGGTTCTGGACTTTGATCGGTGTCGACCAGGCGCTGCACCACCTCACCGGCTTCGGCCTCTCCATCTTCATGGCTGCGAACTGAGGGCAGCCGCGGTTGGCTGCTCGGCCTTCATGGTTCGAGACGCGCCGTAAGGGCGGCGCTCCTCGCCATGAGGGTCTGGTATTCCGTGGCGAACCAAGACCCTCATCCTGAGGGCTCGCTGAAGGCGGGCGTCTCGAAGGGTGGCCGCAGCGAAGGTGCCTGCCGGAACCCTCCGATTCGCGGCGAGGGCGCAAGCACTCCGGGTGACTACCACCCGGCGTGGTTAACCTTTCATTAGAGAATTGCACTGCATCTTCCGGACACGAGGGAGACTGCAATGTTTTCAAGCCGCGACACCTTTGAAAGCGATTTCTGCCCGGTCCGCGACGAACTCCTTGGCGAGATGTATCGCGCCAGCGAGAGTGGCCTGCCGAGGCTGGTTGAGAGTGTTTCCCCTGACGTGCGCGCCAGGCTGGCGCTGTTCTGCTATCGCCGCAGCCATTTGCATTCGCTGGCTGTCGCGATCGCGGAAAGCTGCAGCGAGCGCGACCTGATCGAGAACGGCGGCCGCGTCGGCTCGACGCTCTATGCGCTGTCGCGCGAACGCGCGACGAAATCCTCACCGTCGCTGTCGGGCGGGCGCAAGCCGATCACGCTGTCGACCAAGCCGCTCTCGGTGCTCGCACCACTCGATGACGAGCTCGACGACGAGATCGGCGAAGCGGTGCCCGCCTAAGCGGCCTCTATCACCGGCAAGCCGAACTTCCGCCGCGCCATTGCGCATTCGGCGTCGCCCGGCATGCAGGTCCGGCACACTTCCGGCCGCACCTCGTAGATGCCACAGGCCGTGCTCTTTCCGATCTCTCCCTGCAACGCCGCGCAGCGATCACCCTCGCAGCGCATGCCCGATTGGCGCGCGTTGACCAGCCCTTCCGGGATCGCCGCAAGCTCCTCGTCGCTCTCGATCGAGAAACGCGGCCAGTTCTCCGAATAGCCGCAGCAGGCGCCGCAACCCTGGCAACAGCTCGACGGGTCGATCTCTTCCTTCATCTCACGTGTCCTTGGGCGGACCCCAGACCAGGCTCTGCCGCCATCTGGCGCGCAGCACGTCGCGCCTTTCAGGATATTTCTCGTCAAGGTAGCTCGCCTCGACCACGCGGTCGGTGCGGAAGCTGCGGAAGTCGCCGCGCAGCTCGCACCAGGCCGCCAGCAGCCGCACCGCTTCGAGGTAGCCGACCGAGATCGGCCAGATCATGCGCTCGCTCGGGCGGCCCTGCTCGTCGCGATAGCGCAGCATGATCTTCTTGCCTTCGTGGATCTGGGTGCGGGTGCGCGCCATGTCCAGGCGGTCCGGCTCCTGGTTCCAGCTCGGCCGCGCCCGGCTCGCCGGCTCCAGCACGAAGGGCCGCAGGCGCTCAGGCACGGTGTCGGCGATCTTGGCCATCAGATCTTCGGCCGCGCGCGCCAGCGCGGAATCGGCGTGGCCTGCGACCCATTGCGCGCCCAGCACCGCGGCCTCTATCTCGTCGGGCGTCAGCATCAAGGGCGGCAGGTCGAAACCCTTTTCCAGGATGTAGCCCATGCCGGCTTCGCCGCGAATCGGCACGCGTTGGCCGATCAGGGTTGCGATGTCGCGATAGATGGTGCGCTTCGACGTCTCGAGCTCGGCCGCGATCGCGTCAGCCGTCAGCGGTTTACGCGTGCGTCTCAGCACCTGGATGATTTGAAACAGCCGGTCGGCGCGTCTCATGACGGGTCTCTTGTCGCTGCTTTTGTCTCGGCGGTGTTTTCAGAAGGCGGCGCGCGGCTGCTGACAGGATGTTGGCAGCAGGGGAGTTCTATACCGGGACAACACATCGACTGAAGAGGATTTGTCCATGATCATTCCAACCCATTTCGGCCCGGCCGTTCCGTTGTCGCAAGCGCAGGGGTGGTCCGTGTCGGCGTTCGGCCGCCTCGTTTCGCTCGATCTCATGGCCGTCGACCTCCGGTTTGCCCTCACGGGCGCCGTGGCAAGCCCGCTCGTCCGTGCCGCGGATGCGCTCGTCCGCCACGTGATGGGCCGTGCCTGGCAAGGCGCGCGCTTCGCAGAAGATATCACGGCTGCTGCCACCATGGTGGCAGCAGCCCGCCGCTAGGTTCCGTCACGCGTTCGACAGGTTCAGGAGAGCTCGCATGATCACGCTTTACGGCTTCGGCGCCGGCTTCGGCCTGCCGGAGATCAGCCCCTTCGTCACCAAGACCGAGGTCCAGCTTAAGATGGCGGGGCTGCCTTACCGGAAGGAGCGGGCGATGCCGCCGGCCTCCCCCAAGGGTCAGCTGCCCTTCATCGACGACGGCGGCGAGGCGGTGGCCGATTCCACCTTCATCCGCGCCCATATCGAGCGCCGCTACGGCTTCGATTTCGATGCCGGGCTCTCGTTGCAGGAGCGCGCGCAAGCCTGGGCGTTCGAGCGCATGATCGAGCATCACGTCTATTGGGCCTTGGTCGGCGCGCGCTGGGTCGATCCGGTCAATTTCGCCAAGGGCCCAGCGCATTTCTTCGACGGCGCGCCGGAGCACAATCGCGAGAAGCTGCGCGAGGATGCGCAGTTCCGCGTCGCCGAGAACTATCTCCTCTCCGGCCTCGGCCGCCATGCGCCGGATGACGACGTCGATCTCGCGGTGCGCTCGCTGTTCGCGCTCTCGGTGCAGCTCGGCGACAAGGCATATCTGATGGGCAGCAAGCCCTGCGGCGTCGACGCTACGGCTTTCGGCATGCTTGCCGGCGTTCTCTCGCCCTTCTTCGAATCGGCCTTGCGCGAACGCGCCGAGGGATTTCCAAACCTCACCGCCTATGTCGACCGCATGATGGACGACTATTATCCCGAGTTCGCCTGGACCCCGCTGCGGCAGGCAGCGTAGCCCCGGTGCATCGGCAGACTCGGTGTAACCTCTCCCGCTTGCGGGGGAGGTCGGCGCAGAGCGCCGGGTGGGGGCTTTCTCCTCTGGGGGATTGTCTCTGCAGGCCTCGGACGGTCCCAACGCGGAGGCACCCTCTCCCCAACCCTCTCCCGCAAGCGGGAGAGGGGGCACAGCGACCGCGGAGCCGTCGCACGTTCTCACAGCCAAAGAAAAAGAGCCGGCCCATGGGCCGGCTCTCGTCGTCTCAAATCTCGCTGTGTCTACTTCACCAACGTGTACTTGCCATCCTTCACCGTGAGCAGGATGCGCGAGCGATCGTCGAGGCCGTAGCGGTCCTTCTCGGTGAAATTGTAGACGCCCTGGCTTGCGGCCAGCTCCTTTTCCGTCAGCAGCGCCTGGCGGATGGCCTCGCGGAATTCGGGCGTGCCGGGCTTGGCCGTCTTCAACGCCGCCGGAATGACGCGCTTGAGGATTTCGAACGCATCATAGGAATGGCCGGCGAACTGGCTGCGGCTGTTCGGCCCGTACTTGGCCTCGTAGGCCGAGTTGAGCGCGAGGCCCGGCTTCTTGGTCAGCGCGCTATCCGGCTGTTCCTCGGGGGCCATGACCGGACCGGAGGCCATCAACACGCCTTCCGCCGCTTTGCCGGCGATGCGGATGAAGTCCATGCTCGCCGCGCCGTGGGTCTGGTAGATCAGTCCCTTGTACCCGCGCTCGCGCAGCTCGGTCTGCGGCAGCGCGGCCGCGGTGCCGGAGGCGCCGACCAGGATGGCGTCGGGATTGGCGGCAACGAGCTTCAGCACCTGACCTGTCACCGAGGTGTCGGGACGGGCAAAGCGCTCCTCGTCGACGATGGTCATGCCCATCGGCACCGCCTGGGCCTTGAGGTCGTTGAACCAGAGGTCGCCATAGGAGTCGGAATAGCCGATATAGCCGAGCGTCTTCACGCCCTTGGACTTCATGTGATCGTACAGCACCTTCCCGACGATCGGGATCGGCTGCGGCATCGCCACCGACCACTTCATGCGCTCCGGCGTGATCGGGAACGGCGCGAGGCCGAAATGCGGGATGCCGGCTTCGTTGGCGACGTTCGAGACCGCGATCGTCGGCGGTGTCAGCGCCGAGCCCATGATGATGTCGGCCTTGGATTCGGTCACGAAGCGGCGGGCGTTGGTCGTGGCTGTCGTGGGATCGCCGCCGTCGTCGAGCACGATCACCTTCAGCGGCACGCCGCCGATCTCCTTCGGCACGAATTCCAGCGCGTTGCGCTCGGGAATGCCGAGGGCTGCGCCGGGACCGGTCGTGGTGGTGGTGATGCCGATGGTGACTTCGGCGGTCTGGGCCAATGCGGGCACCGCCGGCAGGGCAAGCGTTGCCGCAGTGATGGCGGCGGTCAAATAAAAGCGTTTCATCTATTCCTCCCTTGACGTGTTTCCTTGAAAGCAGAAATCGGGGGGTAATTCAGCCCCCTCTTTTGGTGATGCGGCGATTTAGCTCCGGACTTCAGCTCCCCGTGAATTTGGCTACCATTTCCGCCGGGAACGGTGCCGATTTCAGTTTGTCTGGGTTAACAGGATCGCGGCCGACCAGGACGCGGGTCTCGAACCCTTCAATCGCAAGCGCCTCGCCCTTGTAGACGTTGTGCTTCACCTCGAAACTCGAGCGCTTGATGCTCTCGATCCTGGTTTCGATGGTGATCCAGTCGCCATAGGTCGAGGGGATGTAGAACTTGGCCCGCGTGTCGACCATGGGAATGCCCACCAGGCCGTATTTGCGGACCAAATCCTGCTTGGAGAAACCGGCAACCTCGAACAGGGTCGAGGTCGAATCGTCGAACATCGCGAAATAGCGCGGGTAGTAGACGATGTTGGCGGGGTCGCAATCGCCCCACTGGATCTGAACCTCGCGCCGGTTCACGAACATGACTTATTCATCCACTGGCGCTGCGCCACACCTCTCCCGAAGGGAGAGGTCGAATTGCGCCTTGCGATGCGCAGCATCGTCAAGAGCAATTCGGGTGAGGAAATACGGTCTCTCGATAGGGCAGGGCCCCTCACCCGGCGCTGCGCGCCGACCTCTCCCAATGGCAGAGGTAAGGTCGAGGTCGCTGGTGCAATCCCGCTCATCAATTTACTTCGGCGCCATGCGCAGCGAGCCGTCGAGGCGCACCACTTCGCCGTTGAGGTAGGCGTTCTCGACCATGTGCAGGGCGAGCGCGGCGAACTCGTCGGCATGGCCGAGCCGGCGCGGGAAGGGGATCGCGGCGGCAAGCGAATCCTGCGCTTCCTGCGGCAAGTTGGCCAGCAGCGGCGTCAGGAACAGGCCGGGCGCGATGGTCAGCACGCGCACGCCGAACTGCGCCAGCTCGCGTGCGATCGGAAGCGTCATGCCGACGATGCCGCCCTTGGAGGCCGAATAGGCGGATTGCCCGATCTGGCCGTCATAGGCGGCAACGGAGGCGGTGTTGATGATGACGCCGCGCTCGCCGGTCGCCTGCGGTTCGAGCTTGGACATCTCGGTCGCGGCGAGGCGCAGCATGTTGAAGGTACCGATCAGATTGACCTTGATCACCTTGTCGAAATCGGCGAGCGCCATCGGACCGTCGCGGCCGACGACGCGCTTGGCAACGCCGATGCCGGCGCAATTGACCAGCACGCGGGCCGGGCCGTGGGCCTTTGCTGCCTGCGCGATCGCGGCTTCGGCGGAAGCGGCATCGGAGACGTCGCAGGTCACGGCGACGCCCTTGATCTCGGCGGCGACGGTTTCCGCGAGCTTGGTGTTGAGGTCGCACACCGCGACCTTGGCGCCCTGCGCCGCCAGTTTTCGCGCGGTGGCCGCGCCCAGTCCCGATGCGCCGCCGGTGACGATGGCTGCCTGATCCTTCAACAACATGGCGTTCTCCTGTAGCGGTAATTTGTTATCCGACCGATATCACACGGTTGGATGGATTGGCAGCGTAGAGCTCCTCGATCAAGTCGGTGCGGTGCTCCAGCACGGCGCGCTGGTTGATCGAGCCCTTGTCGGTGACCTCGCCCTTGTCGATCGACAGCGGCGTGTCCATCAGGATTGCGCGCGTGATCCGCGTCGAGGAGCCGGTGGCCTGGCCGAGGAAGCGGGTCAGGCGCTCACGGAAGGCGTCGCGCACCAGCCGGTCGCGCGTCGCGACGACGAGATCGTCGGTCGGCAGCGTCGGATTGATCAGTCGGCAGCCGTCGAGGTCGAGCACCACGAGGGCAGAGATTTCGTCACGGTTGATGCCGGCGATGACGACGTCGCGCACCAGCGGCGCGCAGGCTGCGGTGAGGCGCGCGCGCAAGGGGCCGACGCTGACCCAGGTGCCGCTGGCGAGCTTGAAGTCTTCGCCGACGCGGCCGTCGAAGTCGAAGCCGGCATTGAGATCATTGGGGTCGGCAGGTTTGAGTGCATCGCCCATCATGTAAAATCCTTCTTCGTCGAAGGATTTTGCGGTGATGTCGGGCTGCCGCCAGTAGCCGGGCATCACGTTCGGCCCCTTGGCGCGCACCTCCAGCTTGCCGTTGTTCGGCACCAGCTTGGCGTCATTGCCCGCAACCGGAAGGCCGACATGGCCCGAGCGGCTGGTGCGCGGATTGACCGACATGAAGAACGGCGCCGTCTCGGTCGCCCCGAGCCCGGTCAGCATCGGCACGCGATAGCCTTTTTCCTTCACCGCGAGCGCGTCGAGGCTGTCCCAGATGAAGGGCGACAGCGCCGCCCCGGAGAAGAACATCGCATGCAGCCGGTCGAAGAATTTCGCGCGCAGGCCCTGGTCGTCGCGCAAGTATGGCAGCAGCGATTCATAGCCCTTGGGCACGTTGAAATAGACCGTCGGCGAGATTTCCTGGAGATTGCGCACGGTCTCCTCGATACCGCCGGGCATCGGCTTGCCGGCGTCCAGATACATCGAGCCGCCATTGTAGAGCGTCAGACCGATATTGTGGTTGCCGCCGAACGTGTGATTCCAGGGCAGCCAGTCCACGATGACCGGCGGCTCGTCCTTGAGGAAAGCGAGCGTCTCGCGCAGCATCACCTGGTTGGCGCAGATCATGCGCTGGGTGTTGATGACGGCCTTGGGGTTGCCGGTCGAGCCCGAGGTGAGCAGGAATTTCGCGATCGTGTCGGGGCCGATCCGGCCGTGGACGTCGTCGAGATCGCTGCGGATCGGGCTCGCCATCAGGTCGGCGAGCAGGGTGACGTCGCGGCCCGGTACGTGGCCATAGGACGCGGCGATCTCGGTGCCGAGCGAAACATTGGCGGCGAGCGCATCGGCGAATTTGTCGGCGTCCTCGGCGAAGACGAGGCCGGGCGTCAGCAACTTCATCAGATAGGACAGCTTGCCGTAGTCCTTCGACACCAGCGAATAGGCCGGCGACACCGGGCAGAACGGCACGCCGGCATAGAACGCGCCGAAGGCGAGCAGGGCGTGGTCGATCGAATTGCCGGAGAGGATGACGACCGGCCGCTCCGCCGACAGGCCGCGCGCGATCAGGCTCGAGGCGATGTGCCGGCTCGCGGTGAGCAGCTCGGCATAGCTGATCTTGCGCCAGAAGCGGCCGCCGTCGCGCTCTGCCATGAAGATCCGGTCCGGCGTCGTGTTCGCCCAGTGGTGCAGGCGGTCGGTGATGCGGACGGGATAGTCCCCGAGCGGCTGCTTCGGCCTCAGATAGATCGTGCCGTCATCGCGGCGCTCGACGTCGACGGCGGGATCACCGAACGAGATCGGCCGCAGCGGGATGGTGCTCGCGCCGCGCTCCATGCTGGAAGAGGACGGCTGCGCGCTCATGACTTCGGCTTTACCTTCGCGGTCTTGTGTTCGAGGAATTCGCGGATCCGCCGCTTGGCCTCCTTGTCGCTCTGCGCGACGGTGGCCATCAGCGATTCCATCAGGAGACCGGCCTGCGGATTGGCCTCCGCGATCATCGGCAGCGCCTGCAGCACGGCGAAGTTCGTCAGCGGTGCGTTGGACGCCACCTTGGCCGCGAGCTCCAGCGCCTTGCCGAGCCCGTTGCCGGCCTCGGTCAGATATTGCGCGAAGCCATAGGACGCGCCTTCGGTCGCGCTGTAGACGCGCCCCGTCAGCATCATGTCCATCATCCTGGCGACGCCGATCAGCCGTGGCAGCCGCACCGAGCCGCCTCCGCCGACGAAGATGCCGCGCTGCCCTTCTGGCAGCGCGAAATAGGTCGAGGGCTCGGCGACGCGGATATGCGCGGCGCAGGCGAGCTCCAGCCCGCCGCCGATCACGGCGCCCCGGAGCGCTGCGATCACGGGCACGCGGCTATATTGGATGCGGTCGAACACCCGGTGCCACATCTGCGAATGGAGCAGGCCGCCGGTCGCGTCGTGCTCGGTCAATTCGGAGAGGTCGAGGCCGCTGGAGAAATGGTCGCCGATGCCGTGGATTACGACCGCGCCGATGTCCTCGGGCAGGGACGCGAAACACTCGCCGATTTCCAGGATGATGCCGTCATTGAGCGCATTGCGCTTGGCCGGCCGGTTCAGACCCACGGTGAGAACCCGGTCCGCCCGCTCGATCTTCAACAGCCCGGAGCTGCCCGCGTTCGCGGTCTCGGCGTTTCCCTGTGTCATTTGCGTCCTTGTCAGAATAGTTATGTTGTATAACGAATTCTGGGGGAGTCAAGGAGGGGCGCATCCCCGCCTGCGTCGAGGTGGCAGGAAGGCGCGTGGCAAATCGCCGGCGCGGTGCGCAGAACTGTCTCAGACGGCTTCGGCAATCAGCTTCTTGGCGGCCTGAGCGAGCAGGCCCGAACGCGTATAGCCATGGGTCGCGGCATATTTGTCGATCTGCTCCAGGACGTCGCCGGGCAGGGTGACATTGACGCGCACGATCTTCGGCTGGTCGTCCTTCACCGACACCAGAATCGCGACCCCGGAGCGATTCTCCGGGTCAGCCATGATCTCTTCGAGCGACGAAGGCTCTGGAACCGATGCGCCGTCTTCCAAGATGCCTTCAAGGTGAAGCGCCAGCGCTTCCTCGGCCATGTCGCGTGCTTCGTCGAGCGTGGTCCCCGCGGTCACAAGCCCCGGCAGATCGGGGAACGACACGCCGAAATCGCTGTCAGCATCTTTATGGATAAGACCAATGTAGTGACGCATGGCGCTCACCTCAGTTTCAGGCCGGCTTGTCGCTCGATGCTCTTCAACGTTCCGAGCGGGATGTCCCGCTTCGGGTGAGGGACAGTGACGCGGCCTGGTTTTGCCGGGTGCTTGAGTTGGACGTGGCTGCCTTTTTGAGCCACTTGGACCCAGCCATCCCTTTGAAGCGCCGAGATGATGTCTCGACTATTTCATGGTGTGTATTTATACACATCATGACTCATTGTCAATTTCGGATTCACATCACCTGGTGCACGTCGATCACGACGCGATCGGCATGCCGCGCCGCCGATCCGACGAAGATGTGCTCCATCAGCCAGCGATACTTGTCGTGCCCGGTCTCGAATTTCGGCACGGTGCGGAAATAGATCAGCTTGGGATCGACCGGCTCGCCGCGCTTGAGCTTTTGCAGGAGCTCGACGGGGCCGAAGCGCATGCCTTTGTTCTCGACATAGACGGTTGCGCCGTCGTCGGTCTCGAAGGCGTATTTGGCTTCGAGATCGATCAGCTCGTTGGGGCGGATGGTCTGGAAATCGGCGCCGAACGGCAGCACCTTCCCCGTGATCGTGCCTTTCACCTCGCCGCCGATGATCGGGATGATGCGGCGGACTCCGATCCCGGTCTCGCCGGCGGTGACGACGTCGCCGATGCGGACGGTAAGGGTGAAGACGTATTTTGTTTCCAACGTCGGCGTGGTCATCGCTTCACCTCTTCAATGCGCCATCATGCGTGTCGGCAGCCAGATCGCCAGTGCCGGGAAGGCGATCAGAATCACCAGGCGGATCAGGTCAGTGACCACGAACGGACTCACGCCCCTGAAGATGGTGGAGAAGGACACGTCCTTCACCACGCTTTTGATGACGAACACATTCATGCCCACCGGCGGAGTGATCAGCCCGAGCTCGACCGTCATGACGACAATGACGCCGAACCAGATCGGGTCGAAGCCGAGATGGATGATGACCGGGAAGATGATCGGTACGGTCAGGATGATCATCGCCATGGCGTCCATCAGGCAGCCGAGCACGAGATACATCACCATGATCAGCGCCAGCACGCCGTAGGGACCAAGGCCGAGGCCGGTGAGGAGCTCCGTGACCTTCTGCGGCGTCTGCGTCACCGTGAGGAAATAGCCGAAGATCAGCGCGCCGATCAGCACGGTGAACACGGCGGCTGCGGTGCGTGTGGCCTGCAGCAGCGAGGCCAGCACCTTCTCGCGGTCGAGCCGGCCCGTCAGCACGCCGATGATGAAGGCCCCGGTCGCGCCGACGCCGCCGGCCTCTGTCGGCGTGAAGCGCGGCAGGAAGGGCAGGCCATAGAGGCCGCCGATCACGAATACGAACAGAAGCACCGGAGCCCAGATGTCCTTCAAACCGGCGAAGCGTTCGCGCCACGGAATCACCTTGCCCTTGGCCAGGAAGTCGGGGCGGAAATAACCGATCAGGAAAATCGTGATCATGTACATGGCCATCGCGAGCAGGCCGGGAATGATGCCCGCGATGAAGAGCTTGCCGATGTCCTGCTCGGTGATGATGCCGTAGACCGCAAGCACCGTGGAGGGCGGTAGGATCGCGCCCAGCGTGCCACCGGCCGCGATGACCCCCGTGGCAAAGGACTGCGGGTAGCCGAAGCGGCGCATCTCCGGGTAGGCGACGGCGGAGAACGTCGCGGCGGTCGCGACCGACGAACCGCAGATCGCGGCGAAACCGCCGCAGGCGCCGACGGTGGCGATGCCGAGCCCGCCCCGCAGATGGCCGACGAAGCCGTTGGCGGCGCGGAACAGCTCGCGGCTCATGCCGGAGTTGCTGACGAAGGATCCCATCAGCAGGAACATCGGAATCACGCCGAACGTGTAATCCGTCACCGTCCGCATGGTGACTTGCCCGACCATCTTCAGGGCCGGTGTCGAGCCGACGAGATAGCTGAAGCCGCACACGCCGACGAGACCCATGGCCATGCCGACCGGCACGCGCAGCAGCATCAGGGCAAACAGGGAGACGAAGCCGAGGACGGCGACGGCGTCGGTACTCATGGTCACTCCGTCACCTTGATCTTGGGTTCGTGCATGTCTTCGGGGTGGAAGATCAGGCGGTACGTGCGGATCGCGATCAGCAGCACGGCACAGACGTCGCCGATCCATGCGATGAGGAAGAACGGCCATGTCGGCATGTGCAGGTCGAAGGTCTGGACGTTGTCGTTGTAGGTGCCGCGCACCTTGTCGAACAGCGTCCAGGTCTGCACGGTCACCACGAACAGCAGCACCAGGGTTGCGAACACGTCGATCCAGCGCTGCTGGCGCGGCCCGACATTGCCCCAGACGAGGTCAACCGTGATGTGGGTGCCGCGATAGGAAGTTGCCGCGATGCCCCAGAAAATGAGGATGCCGAGCAGCATGCGGCCGATGTCGAAACTGTCGGGGATCGAATAGTTCAGCGTGTTGCGCAGCAGCACCGACAGGAAGATGTCGAGCGCGACGATGCCGACGAAGCCGGCCGCGATCCATTCGATCGAGTCGATGATGCGGTCCATCCAGGAGCGCTTCATGAAAGTGTCCTTCAGGCAAGTGCGCGGTGTGTCCGCGATGAAGCTACGCTCCCTCCCCCGCTTGCGGGGGAGGGTTGGGGAGAGGGTGTTTCCACGATCGAAGACCCTCTATAGGAGAAGGCCTTCACCCGCGCCGGAGCCTGTCATCGGGCGCGCCTTCGGCGCGACCCGTTGGGCGCGACCTCTCCCGCAAGCGGGAGAGATGCAGCGAGTGCGCGGCCACTGCTGGGCGTCACTCCGCCAGCGCGTTGTACTTCTTCAGCGAGGCCTTGAGATCCGTCAGCGTCGCATCCGGATCGGCACCGGCTTTCTTGGCGCCGTCGCCCCAGGTCTTGACCAGCGGCTCGGCGGCCTTCTTCCAGGCGGCAGTCTGCTCGGCCGTCAGCTTGTAGACCTCGTGACTGGATTCCGCCTTCACCTTGGCGATGCCGGCATCCTCGAACTTGCCCCAATGCTCGCCGACCGCCCCCGCCATTTCGACCGAGCAGTTCTTGTCGATCGCGGCCTTCTGCTTGTCGGACATCGCGTTGTACTTGTCCTTGTTGATCACGAACACGAAGGTGGTGGTGTAGAGCGGCGCCTCCATGTCGTATTTGGTCACCTTGTCGATGCCGAACAGCACCAGGGAGCCCCAGGGGAAGGTGACGCCGTCGGCGACGCCGCGCTCGATGATGTCGCGCACTTCCGGTGCCGAGGACTGCACATTGGTGCCGCCGAGCGAGGTGACGAAGTTCGCCATGGTGGCGTGGGCCGGGCGGATCTTCATGCCCTTCACGTCTTCGGGGTTGACGATCTTCTTGGTCCGGGAGTGGAACGAAGAGGGCGAGTGGACGAAGGCGAGGCAGTATTTGACGTCCTTCATCTCCTTCTCGGCATGTTTGCGATACCAGGCGTCCAGTCCCATCGAGCCGCCCTTGGCGTCCGAGATCAGGAACGGCAGCTCGCCGGCGCCGATGATCGGGAAGCGGCCGGGCTGGTAGCCCGGGTTGACGTAAGTGACGTCGGCGATGCCGTCGCGCGCCATGTCGTAATGATCGAACGCCTTGCCGAGCTGCTGGGCCGGAAACACCTTGCTCTTGATGGTGCCGCCGGAATCCTTCTCGACCGCGGCGGCCCAGTCTTCCAGCGATTTTTGCAGCGGATGCGAGGCCGGCACCCAGTGCGAGATCTTCAGATCGAAGGTCTTGTCCTGCGCGAACGCTGGGCTCACGCTTGCTGCCAGCAGCAAGGCCAGACAGGCTTTCCTCATCACGTCTCTCCCTGTTTTCGACGGCGGGCTTCGATGGCCCGGTCTCGTTAATTAACATGTTATCTAATTGCCCGGCGCATTCAAGCCGGAACTGATGCGCAGCCTTGCCGCGTCATCTACGTCAACTCTGTTGCATGGATTTATCGCTGCCGGGCGACGACCGCTCCCCTTTTGCGCAAACGTTATATGATATAATTATCGCCTGCGAGGCCTCGCCACAAGCAGGCCGCGGCGAAACCCTAAAGGATCGGGAGGAGCAAGTATTGCGGACAAAAGTCGCAATCATCGGGGCCGGGCCGGCCGGATTGTTGCTGGGGCAACTTCTGCACACATACGGCATCGACAACGTCATTCTGGAGCGCCAGAGCCCGGATTACGTGCTCGGCCGCATTCGCGCCGGTCTCCTGGAAGAGGGAACGGTCGCACTGCTCGACAAGGTCGGCGCCGGGGCGCGCGCGCATGCCGAGGGTCTGGTCCATGACGGCATCGAGCTTGCCTTCTCCGGCCGCCGTCACCGCATCGACATGAAGGGCGCGACCGGCAAGACGGTGATGATCTACGGCCAGACCGAGGTCACCCTCGACCTGATGAATGCCAGGAAGGCCGCGGGTCTCGTTTCCGTCTATGAGGCCCGGGACGTGCAGCCGCGTGATTTCGACGGCAGTCACCCGCGCGTGACCTACCTCAAGGACGGCGTCACCCATACGCTCGATTGCGACTTCATCGCCGGCTGCGACGGTTTCCACGGCGTCAGCCGCGCCAGCGTTCCGGCCTCCGCGATCGAGGAATTCGAGCGGGTCTATCCGTTCGGCTGGCTCGGCATTCTCTCCGATACACCACCGGTCAGCCACGAGCTGATCTATTCCAACCACGCCCGCGGCTTTGCGCTGTGCACAATGCGATCGACCAAGCGCAGC
Source organism: Bradyrhizobium sp. FW305-F6 (assembly GCF_058782905.1). Lineage (NCBI taxonomy): Bacteria > Pseudomonadati > Pseudomonadota > Alphaproteobacteria > Hyphomicrobiales > Nitrobacteraceae > Bradyrhizobium > Bradyrhizobium sp. FW305-F6. The sequence goes on along the minus strand of NZ_JBYSYD010000002.1, from coordinate 1,344,499 downwards.
CGCTATTACGTTCAATGTTCGCTCGATGATCATGTCGACCAATGGCCGGACGACCGCTTCTGGGACGAGCTGAAGCGCCGGCTCGATCAGGAGGCGGCCGACCGCCTCGTCACCGGCCCCTCGATCGAGAAGAGCATCGCCCCCTTGCGCAGCTTCGTCGCCGAGCCGATGCGCTTCGGCAAGATGTTCCTGTGCGGCGACGCCGCTCACATCGTGCCGCCGACCGGCGCCAAGGGCCTGAACCTCGCCGCCAGCGACGCGCATTATCTGTCGAGCGCGCTGCGCGAGTTCTACGACGAGAAATCCAGCGCCGGCCTCGACGCCTATTCCGCCAAGGCGCTGGCGCGCGTCTGGAAAGCCGTGCGTTTCTCCTGGTGGATGACCTCGATGCTGCACAAATTCCCCGACACCGGCACCATCGGCGCACGTATCCAGCTCGCCGAGCTCGACTACGTCACGCAGTCGCAGGCGGCGATGACCTCGCTGTCGGAGAACTACGTGGGGCTGCCGTTTTAGGGCGGCATCGCTCTCCCCGTATCGTCATCGGGAGGTGCCGTAGGGTGGGCAAGGCACGCGCTCCGCGTGCCATGCCCACCATCTCTCTCGATCATGAAAAAATCGTGGGCACGCTTCGCTTTGCCCACCCTACGGCTGCCGCACGTCCGCACATCCGTTTCAAACGCCCGCGCAAATTCCGTTTGAAACTTTGTAATTGATGCAACCATCTTCCACATCGCGTTCAATGCCGGCAATTAGCAACGCGAGACAGCCATGACCTCAATCGACGTTCCCGCCGGCTTCGAGCCGCATTTCCGTAAATCCCCGCTCACCGAACCCTGGGAGCCGCTGTATTCGAAGAAGACCGAGAAGGGCGTCACCATGGGATTGCGGCTGGCGACGCCGCACACCAACGCGCGCGGGCTGATTCATGGTGGATTGATCGCGGCGCTCGCCGATGCCGCCATGGGCTACAGCTGCGCGCAAGTCACGAACTGGACGACATCCTTCGTCACCATCTCGTTGTCCGTCGACTATGCGGGTGCCGCCGAGATCGGCCAATGGCTCGCGGTCGAGGGCGAGGCGATCAAGATCGGGAGCACGATCTGTTTCGCGCAATGCATGGTCAAAGCCGACGAAGCCGTGATCGCGCGCGCCAGCGGCACGTTCCGTGTGGTGCCGAAGAATTGCTAACTGTCGTTCCGGGGTGGTGCGGCGCACTGAACTTGGAACCTCGAGATTCCGGGTTCTCGCTTCGCGAGCCCCGGAATGACAGTCATCACCCGAACCTCCACTCCGCCGTTTCCACCACGAGATCAATGAACGCGCGGACCTTGGCCGAGAGCAGGCGCGAGGTCGGGTAGACGATGTGGATCGGCAGCGGCGGCTGCTCGTATGCGGCGAGCACGATCTTCAGCCGGCCCCGCCTCAGGCTCTCGGCAGCCTGATAGGCCAGCACGCGCGTCACGCCGCCGCCGGCCTCGGCATATTGCAGCGCCGCGTCGGCGCTGTTGCTCATGAAGCGTGGGGTCGGCTTCACCTCGATGTCGCGGCCATCGCGCCGGAAGCGCCATTCGGACCAGGGGCCGAACTGGATGGTCTGGTGCTCGAGTAGGGCCTCGGGCGTCTTCGGCTCGCCGTGACGCTTGAGATAGCCGGGCGCGGCCACCACGATCCGCCGCATTTCGCCGACCTGGCGCGCCACCAGCGAGGAATCGACGAGATGGCCGATCCGCACCGCGGCGTCGACGGCGTCTTCCACGAGGTTGACGAGATGGTCGGACAACCTGAGCTCGGCGGCGACCTCGGGATAACGCTTGAGATAGGCGGTCATGACCGGCCCGACGTGAAGCCGACCGAAGCCGACCGGCGCAGACACCACGAGGCGCCCGCTCGGCCGGTTGCGCTCCTGCCGTGCGGAGCCGTCGGCCTCCTCGACATCCGCGAGGATGCGCCGCGCGCGCTCCAGATAGCGCGTGCCGACGTCCGTCAGCGTCACCTGCCGGGTGGTCCGCTGCAACAGCCGCGCGCCGAGATGCTCTTCCAGCGCGGCGATCAGCCGCGTCACCGCCGAGGGCGACATGTGCAGCCTGCGCGCCGCCGGCGCAAAGCCGCGCAGATCGGCGACGGTGACGAAGACGTGCATAGCTTCGAGCCGGTCCATCGGCATTATTGCATATATTGCAATGATGAAGTGTCAAGCGACTAGATTGTTTTGGTGGGCGGAAGGTCCATCTTTGGGGGCGAAGACGCAGCAATGCGCCGGAATCTCAGGAGACGTTCCGATGACTGCTACCCACACCTATGCGAGCGACGTCGCCTTCTCGCCCGCCGTGAAGGCGATCCAGGCCCGCAAGGGCTCCCGCGAGGCCTACGCGCGCAGCGAACAACGCGGCTGGCGCACCGAGGTCGACGACAACCTCGCGGCCTTCCTGGCCGATGCCAACAGTTTCTATTTCGCTACCGCCGCGGCGGACGGCCAGCCCTATATCCAGCACCGCGGCGGTCCGAAGGGCTTTCTCAAGGTGCTCGACAAGCAGACGCTGGCGTTCACCGATTATGCCGGCAACCAGCAGTTCATCACCCAGGGCAATTTGTCGGAGAACCCAAAGGCCTACATCTTCGTAATGGACTACGCCCACCGCCGCCGGGTGAAGATCTGGGGCGAGGCGCGCGTGGTCGAGGACGACGAAGCGCTGACCACCTCGCTGATGCCGAAGGACTACCGCGCGCGACCGGAGCAGGTGATCCTGTTCAAGATCGCAGCCTGGGACACCAACTGCCCGCAGCACATCCCGCAGAAATTCGATGCGGCAGATGTCGCCGCTGCGCTGGCAGCGAGGGACGCGCGGATTGCGGAGCTGGAGGCGGAGGTCGCGGCGCTTAAGGGCGAGAAGGCAGCGGGAGTAGTTCCCTAAACTGCTGCTTTCTTACCCTCCCCTGGAGGGGGAGGGTCGATCGCGCGAAGCGCGAGCGGGGTGGGGTGATCTCTCAACACGGGCAGTTTACGCCACGGAGAGACCGTTACCCCGCCCCGCTACGCATTTCGCTTCGCTGCATGCGTAGCGACCCTCCCCCTCCAGGGGAGGATAAGAGTCACATCACGCTCGCGTCTTCGTTCTGGAAGCCGAGATAGCTCGCAGCCACGCGCTCGTTCGCCGCGATGTCGCTGGCCTTGCCGCTGAGCACGAATTCGCCGAGCTCCATCACATAAGCCTGGTCCGCGATCTTCAGCGCGGCCTGTGCGTTCTGCTCGACCAGCAGGACCGAGACGCCGGCAGTACGGAGCTCGGTGACGATGCGGAAGATGTCGGCGACGATGATCGGGGCAAGGCCGAGGCTCGGCTCGTCCAGCATCAGGAGCTTCGGCTCGCCCATCAGGGCGCGGCCCATCGCGAGCATCTGCTGCTCGCCGCCTGAGAGCGTGCCGGCGAGCTGCTTGCGCCGCTCCTTGAGCCGTGGAAACAGCGCATAGACCCGCTCGATCGAGGTCTTGGCCTTGCTCCGCTCGATGCGGAAAGCGCCCAGCTGGAGATTGTCCTCGACATTCATGGTCACGAACAATTCGCGGTGCTCCGGCACGAGGCCGAGCCCCATCGCGACGCGGTCCTCGATGTCGAGGCGGGCGAGATCCTGGCCCGCAAAGGCGACGCGGCCTTTCAGCGGCAGAATGCCCATGATGGCCGAGAGCAGCGTGGTCTTGCCGGCGCCGTTGGCGCCGACGATGGTGACGATCTCGTTGCTGCCGACCTCGAGCGAGACCGAGCGCACCGCCTCGACCTTGCCATAGGCGACATGCGCGTCGGTGACGGACAACAGCGTGCTCATGCCGCCACTCCGAGATAGGCCTTGATCACTTCGGGATTGGTCTTGATCGTGGCCGGCGTGCCTTCGGCGATCTTGGTGCCGAAATCGAGCACCACGATGCGGTCGGCGAGGTTCATGACGAAGCCCATGTCGTGCTCGACCAGCAGTACGCTCATGCCGCCGTCGCGCAGGTCGCGCAGCAGCGTCGCAAGGCGTTGCTTCTCCATGTGGCGCAGTCCCGCGGCCGGCTCGTCGAGCAGCAGCAGCATCGGATCGACGCAGAGAGCGCGGGCGATCTCGACGATACGCTGCTGGCCCAGCGAGAGGCTGCCTGCCAGCTGGTGCATCTGTTCGGTGAGGCCGACGCGCTCGATCTGGCGGGCGGCCTCCGCGAGCAGCCGGGCTTCGTCGGCGCGGTCGAGCCGCAGCATCGAGGACAAGGGTCCGGAATGGCCGCGCAGATGCGCGCCGATCGCGACGTTCTCCAGCACGGTCATGTCCGGCACCAGCTTGACGTGCTGGAAGGTCCTGCTGATGCCGAGTTTCACGATCTCCTGCGGCGGTGCGTTATCGACCTTCCTGCCGAGTACGGAGATCGAGCCCGCGGTCGCCGACAGCACGCCGGTGATCAGGTTGAAGGTCGTGCTCTTGCCGGCGCCGTTCGGGCCGATCAGCGCGACGATTTCGCGGGCCTTGACGTCGAAGGAGACGTTGTTGACCGCGACTACGCCGCCGAACTGCTTTCGCGCCTTGTCGACCTGGAGCAGGACGCCGGCCTCGGCGGGAGCGCGGGTGCGATGCTCCAGCTTCTGCGAGGTGTCCGGCTTCTTGCCGCCGGTCCGCTCGGGGAGGAAAGACATCAGCCAGGGCCAGAGGCCGCCGGGCGCGAGCTGCAGCAGCGCCACCAGCATGATGCCGAACACGATGGTCTCGACCTGGCCGGAGCCCGGCAGGATCAGCGGCAGATAGCTCTGCAGCACCTCCTTCAGGACCACGACGATGGCCGCGCCGAGGACGCCGCCCCAGACATAGCCGGCGCCGCCGACCACCGCGATGAAGAGATATTCGATGCCCATATGCGCGCCGAACGGGGTCGGGTTCACCGCGCGCTGCAGATGGGCGTAGAGCCAGCCCGAGAGCCCGGCGAGGACCGCGGCGTGGATGAACACCAGCAGCTTGGCCCGCGGCGTATGCACGCCGAAGGCTTCCGCCGCGATATGGCCTCGGCGCAGCGCGCGGATCGCGCGGCCGGTGCGGGAGTCCAGCAGGTTCATCGTCAGCAGCGCCGAGACGATCACGGCGATCCAGATCGCGTAATAGATCGAGCCGGGCGAGAGCATCTTGAACGTGCCGATCGACAGTGGCGGGATCGCGGATATGCCGTCGTTGCGGCCCAGGAACTCCAGCTTGCTGAAGAGATAGAACAGCCCGAGCCCCCAGGCGAGCGTGCCGAGGGGTAGATAATGGCCGGAGAGCCGGACGGTGATCAGGCCGAGCAGCACCGCGAACAGGCCGCTGACCAGGAGCGACAGCGGCAGCGTCAGCCACGGCGACAGGCCGTAGGCGGTCGTCAGTACGGCGGTGGTGTAGGCTCCGAAGCCGACGAAGGCCGCCTGGCCGAACGAGGTCAGGCCGCCGACGCCGGTCAGCAGCACGAGGCCCATCGCGACCAGGGCGGCAAGGCCGATATTGTCGAGCAGCACGATCCAGAACGGCGGCATGCCCGGGACGAACGGGATCGCCGCCATGACGGCTGCAAAGACGATGATGGGAAGCCGGCTCTGCATCTTGGCGTCAGTCCTTCTCTTCCTCGACCGCGGGCGCGGCGAGCGAGCGCAGCAGCAGCACGGGGATCAGCAGCATGAAGACGATGACCTCTTTGTAGTTGGAGGCGTAGAAGGACGAGAACGCCTCGACGATGCCGACCACCAGCGCCGCGACTGCGGTGAGGGGGTAGCTGACGAGGCCACCGATGATCGCGGCGACGAAGCCCTTCAGGCCGATCAGGAATCCGCTGTCGTAATAGAGCGTCGTGATCGGCACGATCAGGATGCCCGAGAGCGCGCCGATGACGGAGGCGAGCAGGAAGGCGATCTGCCCCGACAGCGTGGTGCGGATGCCGGCAAGCCGCGCGCCGAGCCGGTTCACCGCGGTCGCGCGCAGCGCCTTGCCGTACAGCGTCAGACCGAAGAACAGCCAGAGGGCGACGATGAAGGCGATGGTGATGGCGTAGACGGTGATGCTCTGGCCGGTGAAGCGGAGCGCGCCGGCGGTGAAGGCGCCGGACAGCACGGCGGGCCCGCGCTGGCCTTCAGCGCCGAAGAACAACAGGCCAAGCCCCTGCAGCGCCAAATGAACGCCCACCGAGGCGATCAGCAGCACCAGCACGGAGGTGTGCGCCAGCGGCTGGAAGGCGATGCGGTAGAGATACAGGCCGATCATCGCCACGATCACCAGCGACAGCGCGATGCAGATCGCGACCGGCGGCTTCTGGGCGGCGAAGTACAGGGTCAGCGCCAGCACGATCGCCGGCAGCACGATGTTGGTGACGAGGCTGCGCAGGACCAGGCGGCCGTGCAAGGCCTTGCGGGCCACGAACAGGTCGAAGCCGAAGGCGCCGATGCCGAGCGCCAGCGCGAGCTTTGCCGTGCCAGGCATCTGGCCCGCCGCCAGCGAGGCATAGGTCAGCGCGCCATAGGTGACGAACTCGCCCTGGGGAATGAGGATGACGCGGGTGACCGCGAACACCAGCACCAGCGCTAGGCCGAGCAGCGCATAGATGGCGCCGTTGGTGATGCCGTCCTGCACCAGGAACAGCATGATGGTGGTATTCAAGACCGGACGCTCCCCCTAATCCGGACCGGTCCTCGCGATTGCGGTGGACGGTCCGCTCACAGCCATTGAAAAACGCTGACGATATTTGGTATGGTCCATAACAATTATCAAATATAACATCAAGGGTGGGGAGCGACCCGTCCCGAATTTATCGGGATTGCGAGCACGAGGCGATGACCGTTTCCAAAACCGCTGAAAAGTCTTCCGGAAAACCGGCCGACGCGGCCAAGGGCCGCAAGGACGCGGGCGAGCCGCAGGCGGAAGCCCTCCAGCTCGGCGAGTTGTCCGAGCAGCTCGGCTATGTCCTGAAACGTGCCCAGCTCAAGGTGTTCGAGAACTTCCTGCGCTGCGTGGCCTCGCTGCAACTGACGCCCGCGCAGTTCTCGGTGCTGTTGCTGGTCGAGAAGAACCCGGGCCGTAACCAGACCGAGATCGCCTCCACGCTCGGCATCCTCAGGCCGAACTTCGTGGCCATGCTCGACAATCTCGAGAGCCGCGACCTCTGCACGCGGATCCGCTCCACCAACGACCGCCGCTCGCACATCCTGGTGCTCACCGACAAGGGCAAGGCGGTGCTGGCCCGCGCCAAGAAGCTGGTCGCCACCAAGCACGAGGCGCGGCTGAACGATTTGCTCGGCCAGGCCAACCGCGAGGCCCTGCTCGCGATGCTCGCCAAGATCGCCCACGAGTTTTGACGGGGCGCTCTCTATCCACCGTCATGCCCGGGACAAGCCCGGCCATGACGGAGATACCTAGGCCTCAATCCACCAAAATCACCCTGACGTCGTTCACGTTGGTCAGCGTCGGGCCCGGCTTGAGCAGGTCCCCCGTCGCCTCGAAAAACGCGGTCGCGTCGTTGTTGTCGAGATAGGCCTGCGGCTGCAGCCCCAGCACCTTCATCTTCGCGAAGGTCGTCGCGTCGATCATTGCGCCGGCGGGATCGGTCGGATGGCCGGCGCCGCCGTCGGCGCCGTCGGTGTCGCCGGCCAGCGCGGCAATGCCCGGCGTGTCCTGCAACAGCGAGGCCAGCGCCAGCGCGTATTCCTGGTTGGGGCCGCCGCGCCCGTTGCCGCGCACGGTGACCGTGAGCTCGCCGCCGGAGAGGATCGCGAGGCGCCTGCCTTGCGCGCGGGCGTCCAGCGCCAGCCTGGCATGCGCGGCGGCGACCTCGCGCGCCTCGCCCTCGAGATCGGCGCCGAGATCGATCGTCTCGTAACCGGACGCGCGCGCGAGCTTCACCGCGGCGTCGAGCGACTGCCTGGGCCGCGCGATCAGCTCGAACGAGGCGCGCGCAAACGCAGCGTCACCCGGCTTGCAGCTCTCATTGGCGGGATCCTCGAGCGCGCGGCGCACGGCATCGTCGACGTCGAGCCGGTATTTCGCGACGATCGCGCGCGCGTCCGCCAGCGTGGTCGGATCCGGCACCGTGGGGCCGGAAGCGATCGCGGACGGATCGTCATGCGGCACGTCGGAGATCGCGAGCGTGACGATCTCGGCGGCCTTCCTGCCGGCGCGTGCCAGCCGCCCGCCCTTGATGCGCGACAGGTGCTTGCGCACGATGTTCATCTCGCCGATCGGTGCGCCCGAGCGCAGCAGCGCCTTGTTGACCGCCTGCTTCTGCGCGAAGCTGATGCCCTCCACCGGCGCGATCCAGTTGGCCGAGCCGCCGCCGGTCAGCAGCACCAGCAGCAAATCGTCGGGACCGGCTTCGCCAGCGAGCGCGAGCGTGTCGGCGGCGCCCTTCAGTCCGGCCTCGTCAGGCACGGGATGGCCGGCCTCGACCACGCGGATGCGGCGGGTCGGCACGCCGTAGCCGTGGCGCGTGGTGGCGATGCCAACGAGGCGCTCCGGCGCCAGCGCGAGCGCGTCGAGATAATGCCGCTCGGCGGCCGCGGCCATGGCGCCGGCGCCCTTGCCAGCCGCGAGGCAGATCACGCGTCCCCGGGGCGCAGGCTGCAAATGGGGAGCCAGCACCACGTTGGGATGGGCGGCGTCAACCGCGGCGTCATAGAGCGCGCGAAGCAGGGGACGGCGGTCGGTCATTGCGGAAAGCCTTGGCAGACGGAAGAGATCGGCGGCAGCGCGCCCGTTCCATGCCTACCGCATCATGCGCGAAAGCGTAAGCCGGCTCGCCCATCATTCGATGGTGCTCGAAATCGCGGCGCAAGAAAAAGCCCCCTGCGTGATCAGCGCAGGGGGCTTGCTCGTGCTGGTTCCAGCGGGCTAGCCGCCGGCGTCGGCGCTGATCACCTCGCCGAACAGATCCCACTTGTCGCCCTTGAACTTCATGAGCTGGAGCGAGCTGATCGGTGCGAAGTCGTTCGGTCCGGTGTTGATCTTGATGCCGGGCAGCAGCACTTCGGTGCGGAAGTCCTTCAGGCTCGCCGCCTGCTTCATGACGTTCTCGCGCGTCAGATTGTCACCGCACTTCTTCAGCACCTCGACCAGCGTCTGTGCCACGCCGTAGCCGACGACGGTGCCGCCGTCGAGCTTGTCGCCTTCGGGGAAGTATTTCGTCATGAACTCCAGGAAGGCCTTCATGCCGGGGTCGTCCTTCCACTGCGGATCGGACACGTCCTTCAGATAGGCGGCCGAGATGATGTCCTGGGAGTTCTCGAAGCCGGCGGGCTTGATCACGCTGCCGACCGAGGCCGAGACGTTGTTGAGGAAGTGCGTCGGCTTCCAGCCGATTTCGGAGATCTTCTTGATCGCCTGCGCCGCGAATTTCGGCGTGGTGATGTTGACGAAGACGTCGGCGCCGGTCGCCTTCAGCTTGACGATGTGATTGTCGATGGTCGGCTCCGAGGTCTCGTAGCTTTCCTCCAGCACGATCATGCTGGCAGCCTTGGCCCCGAGGCCGTCCTTCAGGCCCTTCAGATAGTCCTTGCCGTAATCGTCGTTCTGGTAGAGCACGCCGATCTTGGCGTTCGGCATGGCCTTCAGGATGTACTTTGCGTAGATCTGCGTCTCGCTCTGGTAATTGGGCTGCCAGCCCATCGTCCAGGGGAAGTTTTGCGCATCGTTCCACTTGGTGGCGCCGGTGGCGACGAACAGCTGCGGCACCTTCTTCGAATTCATGTATTTTTGAATCGCCGAGTTCGGCGGCGTGCCGAGAGAATTGAAGACGAGCAGCACCTCGTCGCTCTCGACCAGCTTGCGGGCCTGCTCCACCGTCTTCGGCGGCGAGTATGCGTCGTCATAGGAAACGAAGTTGATCTTGCGGCCGTTGATGCCGCCCTCGTCGTTGATCTTCTTGAAATAGGCGGCTTCGGTGCGCCCGATGATGCCGTAGGCGGAGGCCGGTCCGCTGTAGGGCATGATGTTGCCGATCTTGATCTCGGTGTCGGTCGCGCCGTTATCGTATTTCTTCTGGGCCGATGCAGTTGAAGCCGAAGCCGCGATGAGCGTGAGCGCCAATGATGCGGCCGCAAGCTTGCCGGTGACAGCAGGCATTCCAATCTCCCTGTTTTTCTTGGTGTGTGCGTCCTTTTTCTTGGCTTGATCGTTTTTGGCGACGCGGCTGCAATTCAATACGATTTGCCCGGAAGCTTCAAGGAAAACCCCTGCGGCAAGGCCGCAGGGGCTACGTTTTTGGTCGATCAGGGCTTGGATTTTCAGCCCTTGGTTAAGGTCAGCCGCCGACGTCGCCGCTCAAGACGTCGCCAAAGCGCTCCCAATGCTCGCCCTTGAACCGGATCAACTGCAGCTGCGAGAGCGGCGCGAAGTCGGTCGCCGAGGTGTTGACCTTGACGCCCGGCAGCAGGCCGGCCGGCTCGAAGTCCTTGATGCTTGCGGCCTGCTTCATGATGTTCTCGCGGGTCAGGTTGTCGCCGCAGGCCTTGAGCACGTGAACGAGGCCTTGCGCGACGATGTAGCCGTACATCACCGAGGCGTCGGCGCGGTTCGCTTCCGGATAGTACTTGTCCAGGAATTCGTTCCAGGCGATCATCGCCTTGTCGCTCTTCCACTGCGCGTCGGTCGGATCCTTGAAGTATTGCGACGAGATGATGTCCTGGGCGTTCTCGAACCCGGCCGGCTTGATCACGCTGCCGATCGAGCCCGAGACGTTGTTGAGGAAGTGCAGCGGCTTCCAGCCGATCTCGGCGTTCTTCTTGATCGCCTGTGCCGCGAATTTCGGCGTCGTGATGTTGAAGAACACGTCGGCGCCGGTCGCCTTCAGCTTGACGATGTGGGAGTCGATGGTCGGCTCGGAGACTTCGTAGCTCTCCTCCATCACGATCATCGAGGTCTTGGCGCCGAGCCCATCCTTGAAGCCCTTCAGATAGTCCTTGCCGTAATCGTCGTTCTGGTAAAGCACGGCGATCTTGGCGTTCGGATGATTCTTCAGGATGTACTTGGCGTAGATGATCGATTCGCTCTGGTAGTTGGGTTGCCAGCCCATCGTCCACGGGAAGTTCTGCGGATCGTTCCACTTCGTGGCGCCGGTGGCGACGAACAGCTGCGGCACCTTCTTCTGGTTCATGTATTTCTGGATTGCCGAGTTCGGCGGCGTGCCGAGCGAGTTAAAGATCAGCAGCACCTCGTCGCTCTCGACCAGCTTGCGCGCCTGCTCCACGGTCTTCGGCGGCGAGTAGGCGTCGTCATAGGTCACGAAGTTGATCTTGCGGCCGTTGATGCCGCCTTCAGCGTTGATCTTGCGGAAGTAGGCTTCCTCCGTCTTGCCGATCACGCCGTAGGCGGACGCCGGTCCGCTGTAGGGCATGATGTTGCCGATCTTGATTTCCGTATCGGATGCGCCGGTGTCGTATTTCTTCTGCGCCAGCGCTGTCGTGGACAGCGTGGCGGCCAGCACGAGGGCAGCCGAGAAGGCCCCCAATCGCACATGCATTGCAGGCATCTTGTTCATCTCCCTGGGTCGGATTGAATGTGTCGTGTTCTTGATTGGAAGCGATCGTTGGGTGTCGCTTCGGTGAACATTCAATACCCTTCCCGGGCGGGCAGCAAGGAAAACGCCCTGGCGAAGCAGTCGCACCGGGGCGCTGTTTTTTGGAATGGACGTGGAATATTCCGGCGCGCGAGATGAGGCGCGTCGTCATTTAACTGCGCGCAAGTTGTCGCTGGACCCTGCGGCTATCCAGAATTGCGCCGGCGTCAGTGGCGGATGTCGCTCGACATGATGTCGCCGAAGAGCTCCCACTTCTTGCCCTTGAAGCGCATCATCTGCAGCTGTTCGATCGGGGCGAAATCATCCGGCGCGGTGTTGATCTTGATGCCGGGCAGCAACGTATCGGGCTCGAAATCCTTCAGGCTCGCGGCCTGCCTCATGACGTTCTCGCGGGTGAGATCGTCGCCGCACAGCTGCAGCACCTTCACCATGGTCTGCGCTGCGGCATAGCCGTACACGACACCGGCATCGAGCTTGTTGGCCTTGGGTTGGTACTGTGCGAGGAAATTGTAGAATTTCTTCATGCCATCGTCGGCGTTCCACTGCGGGTCGGAGCCGTCCTTGGCGTAGGTCGCCGACAGGACGCCTTGCGAAATCTCGATACCGGCCGGCTCCAGCACGGCTCCGACCGAGGCCGAGACGTTGGAGATGATCTGTATCGGATGCCAGTTGATCTCTGCCGCTTTCTTGATTCCTTGCGCGGCGAATTTCGTGGCCGTGATACTGATGAAGATGTCGGCGCCGGAGGCTTTCAGCTTGACGACGCGCTCGTCGATGGTCGGCTCGGAGGGGTCGTAGGCCTCTTCCCGCACGATCATCGCTGCCTTGGATCCAAGGCCCTCCTTCAGCCCCTTCAGGTAGTCCTTGCCGAAATCGTCGTTCTGGTAGAGCACGGCGATCTTTCCGTCCGGCTTCGCCTTCATGATGTACTTGGCATAAATGCGGGCCTCGCTGACGTAGCTCGGCTGCCAGCCCATGGTCCAGGGATAGTGCTCAGGGTCATTCCATTTCGACGCGCCGCTCGCCACGAACAATTGCGGCACCTTCTTTTCGTTCATGTATTTGCGGATGGCGGTGTTGGTGGACGTACCGAGCGAGCCGAAGATCAGCAGCACACCGTCGTTCTCGACCAGCTTGCGCGCCTGCTCCACCGTCTTCGGCGGCGAATAGCCGTCGTCATAGGAGATGAATTTGACCTTGCGGCCGTTGATGCCGCCCTCGGCATTGACCTTGTTGAAATAGGCTTCTTCGGTCCTGCCGATCGCGGCATAGGCGGACGCCGGACCGCTATAGGGCATGATGTTACCGATCTTGATCTCGGTATCGGACGCGCCGCTGTCGTATTTCTTTTGCGCCAGCGCTTCGCTGCTCATTGCAGTGCACAAGGCGAGTGCGGTCCAGAGCACCGCAACCTGGAAACGAACGGCGGCCATTGTTCTCCTACCCCGGGACGGATCGGTCGCATTGAACAAGATTGGCGCCTGCCGTCAACAAAAAGCCCCCGCGGGCGTCTGCGGGGGCTCTTCGCTTTGGTTGTCGCGTCAGCGCATCACTCGGTGGCGACGTCGCCGCTGATGGTCTCGCCGAACAGTTCCCACTTCTCGCCCTTGAAGCGCATCATCTGAAGCTGCGCAATCGGGGCGAAGTCGGTGGCGCTGGTGTTGATCTTGACGCCGGGCAGCAGCGTATCCGGAGCAAAATCCTTCAGCGAAGCCGCCTGCTTCATGATGTTGGCGCGGGTGAGATCGTCACCGCACATTTCCAGCACCTTGGCCAAAGTCGACGCGGCGCCGTAGCCGTAGACCATGCTGGTGTCGGACTTGTCGGCACCTGGCATGTATTTGTCGACGAACTCGTTCCACCGCTTCATGCCGGGATCGTTGGCCCACTGCGGATCGGTCGAGTCCTTGGCATAGGCGGCCGACAGCACGCCCTGGGCGTTCTCGAAGCCGGCGGGCTTCATCACGCTGCCGACCGAGATCGACACGTTGGTGAGGATCTGGAGCGGCTTCCAGTTGAGTTCCGCCGTCTTCTTGATGGTCTGCGCCGCGAATTTCGGCGTGGTGTAGATCAGGAGCACGTCGGGATTGGCCGCCTTGATCTTGACGATGTGACCATCGATCGAGGGCTCGGAGATCTCATAGCTCTCTTCCATGATGATCATGGACGAGGCCTTGGCGCCGAGACCGTCCTTGGTGCCCTTGAGATAGTCTTTGCCGAAATCGTCGTTCTGGTAGAGGATCGCGACCTTGGCGTCCGGCTTTTCCTTCATCAGCCATTTCGCGTAGATCTGCGCTTCGCTCTGGTAAGAGGGCTGCCAGCCCATGGTCCAGGGGAAGTTCTTCGGATCGTTCCACTTGGTGGCGCCGGTGGCGACGAAGAGTTGCGGAATCTTCTTGGCGTTGAGGTATTTCTGGATGGCCGTGTTCGATGGCGTGCCGAGCGGATTGAACACCACCAGCACCTCGTCGCTCTCGACCAGCTTGCGGACCTGCTCGACCGCTTTCGGCGGCGAATAGCCGTCGTCATACGTGATGAAGTTGATCTTGCGGCCGTTGATGCCGCCCTTGTCGTTGATCATCCTGAAATAGGCTTCTTCGGTCTTGCCGATGATGCCATAGGCCGATGCCGGACCGCTATACGGCATGATGTTGCCGATCTTGATCTCGGTGTCGGACGCGCCGGTATCGTATTTCTTTTGGGCGAGTGCAGCGCCGGAGGTAAGGGTGATGGCCGCCGTTGCCGTGACCAGCGCGGCGGCTCGCAGTGTTCTTCCAAAGAGCAATTCGGTCTCCTTCTTCGATGAACGCGTGGGTAAGAGTCTTCAGTTTCGTTTGAGCTTGCCGACCAGCTGCTGGCCGAGGATCGCGACCTGCCTTGCGCCATGCGGCACGAGGTAGATGACGAGGAACAGCAGCACGCCGAACACCGCGCCGGAAAGGCCCTTGGAGATGCTTTCCGCCATGTTCGGCACGAAGATGATGAAGGCCGCGCCGACGAACGAGCCGGGCAGCCAGCCGACGCCGCCGACGACCATGCCGAGGAACAGCGAGATCGCGAGCGTGATGGTGTAGCTGTCGGGTGCGACGAACTGCACGGCGATGGCGCCGAGCGAACCGGCAACGCCGGTGATGCCGGCGGACACGCCGAAGGCCAGCGTCTTGTAGAGCGCGACATTGACGCCCATGGAGGACGCCGCGATCTCGTTGTCGCGGATCGCCATGAAGGCGCGGCCCGAGCGGGAGCGCAGGAGGTTCACCGAGAAGATGTAGATCGCGCCCGTCACGGCGAGCGTGAAATAGTAAAGCCACATGTCCTGCGACATCGGCAGCCCGAACGGCGCGTCCGGCTTGGTGACGACGAGGCCCTGCACGCCGCCGGTCCAGTGCTCGAGGAAGTTCAGCTTGAGCAGCTGCGGCATCGCGGTCGCGAGCGCGAAGGTCGCGAGCGCGAGATAGATGCCCGACAGCCGCAGCGCCGGCTTGCCGAACAGGTACCCGAATCCGAAGCAGATCGCGGCGGAAATCGGAATGGTCAGCGCGTAGTTGACGTTGGCATGCTCCATCAGCACTGCCGAGGTATAGGCCCCGACGGCGTAGAACGCGCTCTGGCCGAGCGAGAATTGGCCGGAGCCGCCGGTCAGGATGTTCAGCGCCAGCACCGCGAGCCCGTAGATCAGGACCATCGTCATCTGGAAGATGATGAAGTTCTTGACGAACACCGGCACGATCAACAACGCCGCCAGCACCACCAGCGAGGTGCCGGTGCCCAGAGTCATGGCCCGCTTCGGAACCGCCTCGACCGCTTCGTGGCCTTCGGCAACGACTTCTTCTGCTGCGCTCATGATCAAACTCGCTTGACGATGTGCCGGCCGAACAGGCCGGCGGGTTTGACGACCAGGACGGAGATGATCAGCGCGAGCGCGATCGGGAGTTTCAACTCATTGCCGACGCCGGGGATGTAGGTGCCGGCGAGGTTCTCGAACACGCCGACCAGGAAGCCGCCGACCACGGCGCCGAACGGGCTCGATAGCCCGCCGAGCACCGCGGCGGCGAAGCCGTAGATCAGCACGCCGCCCATCATGTTGGGCTCAAGGAACACGACCGGTGCTATCAGCATGCCCGCGATGGAGCCGATCGCAGTCGCCATGCCCCAGCCGAGCGCGATCATCCAGCTCGTGTTGATGCCGACGAGGCGAGCCGATTCAGGCACCGACGCAGCGGCTCGCATCGCAAGGCCGATCCGCGTGTACTGGAAGAAGAAATAGAGCGCGAGCAGCAGCGCCACGGTGACGCCGATCATGCCGGCCTGGTGCGTCGAGATCAGCTGGCTGCCGAGGAACGGTGCGGAGCCGAACGGGGTCGGATACTGCTTGATCGTGAAGTCCCAGATCAGGCCCGCCGAGGAGTTGATGATCGCAAACAACGCGATGAAGCCGGCGACGTTTGTGAGCACCGGCGCCTTGACCAGCGGCTTGAACAGGATGCGCTCGATCGCGATGCCGGCGACGAAGGAAAATGCCAGGGTGATCAGGAAGGCGAACCAATAGGATACGCCCCACTGCATCAGCTGCCAAGAGATGAAGGTCGAGAACATCGCCATCTCGCCTTGCGCGAAGTTGAGATGGTCGATGGCCTGGTAGATCATGACCACGGCGAGCGCCATGCAGGCATAGATCGCGCCCGTGGCGATGCCGGCCAGGACCTGGTTGGTGAACAGCTCCATTGTCCCGGCTCCCTAAAACTTGCCCGATACGGGGCGAAATGCTGCGGCGTTGAAGGTCCACCTCTCCCTGAGGGAGAGGTCGGCGCGAAGCGCCGGGTGAGGGGTTGCGGTGCCGCGGTGAAACTGCGGCTCCTCACCCGATTTGCTGCGCAAATCCACATCTCTCCGCTGGGGAGAGGTGGATCGAGAGCGCGGATAGATCATTGCCATCATCGCTCCCTCAGTAACCCAGATAGGATTTGCGGATTTCTTCGTTGTTCGCGATGTCCTTGGCATTGCCCGACATCACGATGCGGCCGGTCTCGATCACATAGGCCTGGTCGGCGAGCTCGAGCGCGAGCTGGGCGTTCTGCTCGACCACCAGGATCGACACCTTGTCCTCGCGGTTGATCTTGCCGAGGATGCCGAACAGGTCGCGCACGACGAGCGGCGCGAGGCCGAAGGAGGGCTCGTCGAGCAGCATCAGCCGCGGCCGCAGCATCAGGGCGCGGGCGACCGCGAGCATCTGCTGCTCGCCGCCGGAGAGTGTGCCGGCCTGCTGGGTGTGGCGCTGCTTCAACACCGGGAAATGCGCATACATGCGCTCGATGTCGGAGACGATGCCGGCGGTATCCTTGCGGGTAATGGCGCCCAGCTGGAGGTTCTCTTCCACCGTCATGTTGGTGAAGGTGCCGCGGCCCTGCGGCACATGGGCGATGCCGAACCGCACGATGCTCTCGGTGGAGCGGTTGTTGAGCGGCTTGCCTTCGAACTCGACTCCGCCGGTGGAGCGCACCATGTTGCAGATCGCGCGCAGCGTGGTGGTCTTGCCGGCGCCGTTGGCGCCCAGCAGCGTGGTCAGCGAGCCCTCGTTGAGTGAAAAGGACAGGCCGTGGAGCGCCTGGACCTGGCCGTAATAGGCGCGCAGGTCCTTGACGTTGAGCAGTGGCGTCATTGGTCTTTGCTCCCGAGATAGGCCTTGATGACGTCGGGATCGGCCTGCACCTGGGCGGGGGTGCCTTCCGCGAGCTTCTTGCCGAAATTCAGCGCAACGACGTGGTCGGCGATCGACATCACGAGGCCCATGTGGTGCTCGACCAGCAGCACGGTCATGTGGCGTTCGCTGCGGATTTTGCGGATGAGGTCGCCGAGCACATAGACTTCCTCGTGGTTGAGGCCGCCGGCGGGCTCGTCGAGCAGCAGGATCTTCGGATCCGCCGCCAGCGCGCGCGCCAGCTCGACGCGCTTCTGCGTGCCGAATGGCAGGCCGGAGACGACGGTGTGGGCGACGTCCTCGAGGCCGAGGTAAGCGAGGATCTCTTGCACCTTCTTGTTGATGCCGGCCTCGCTGCGCCGGACCCAGGCAAGCCTCAGGGAGTCGCTGATGATATCGCTGGACGTCTTCGCGTGTGCGCCGACGCGGACGTTGTCCATCACGGACAGGTTCGGAAACAGCGCCACGTTCTGAAAGGTGCGGCCGATACCGATCTCGGCGATCCGGTGCGGCGGCCGCGACAGGATGCTCGCGCCCTCCATCAGGATGTCGCCGGACGATGGCTGATACAGCCGCGAGAGACAGTTGAAGAGCGTGGTCTTGCCGGCGCCGTTGGGCCCGATCAAGCCGAGGATCTGGCCCTTGTGCATGTCAAAGGACACGCCGTTGAGCGCGACGATGCCGCCGAACACGACGCTGACGTCGCGAACGGCGAGCAGGGGCGATGTCCCCTGCGCGAGCTGTGCCTGCGTCATCTCGTCTCGCTCACGTCATTCAGTGAGCGATGGAACGATGCTAACCGCTCCCGATGAAAACAATGGCTATCTGAATCCCTCGGCCACACGCGCAACTTTTCCTCCTGATTTCAGCTTTTTGCTGATTTCTTTTTTTGAATGCGGCATCAGACCCCCGAGTGCCGCTTCGATGTTCCTTACCATCGCTACGAGACGCGGTCCAATGTCGTTGATCAAACGCTCTTCCGTGAAACGGAATGCCGGCGCGCCGCAATTGAATGCGTAGGGTCCGGTTCCGTCGTTGAGCTTGAGCGCGACGCCGGCTGCGCCGATGTCGTCGTGCCAGTCGCCGACCGAAATCGCGAAGCCGTGTTTCGCGACCATCTCGCCTGACCGCTCCAATCCGTCGCGCATTTTCGGCCAGCGGCTGCCGTAATGTTCGCGCAGGATGCGCGACACTTCGGCGCGGTTTTCGTCGTCGAGCGCCCAGAAATAGGCGCGGCCCATCGCGCTGGTTGCAATCGGCACACGCGAGCCGACGTCGAGTTGAACGCCGACCGTCTCGCTGCCGCGGCTCTGCCCGAAATAGATCATGCTGTGTCGGTCGCGGCCGCCGACGGCGACGGCGCCGCCGGTCGCGCGCATTACGTCCTCGCGGAACGGCTCCGACAAATGCCGCACGCCGAGATTGGCCAGCGCCGCGTATCCCAGCGACATCGCGGCCGGCGCGAGCTGGTATTTCTCGAAGCGGGGAACCGGGGTCAGATAGCCGAGCCTGGTCAGCGTGTAGGTCAGCCGCGACACCGTCGGCTTGGGCAGATTGGTTCGGGCCGCAATCTCCTGATTGCCGAGCAGGCCGTCATTGGGTTGGAATGCGCGCAATACATCCAGTCCGCGGGAAAGCGCGACGACGAAATTCCGATCTGTCGCAGTCTTCTTTCCTGTACGCTTCATCCCAGATCTGCTTCTTGCGCGGAGTCGTTGACAACGTCCGTGCTTCAAAATAACCCTGCCGTCAAGATGCGGAATTAAATTCCGCACTGCGAAATCGAACAAAAGCAATCCCCACCAAGGAGGGACACCGTGAGCGAAGTGGTCAAGCTTGAGCGTCATGACGAAGTCGGGATCGTCACGGTCAACAGCCCGCCGGTCAATGCGCTGAGTGCCGCAGTGCGCGGTGGCATCCTGGAGTGCATCAAGGCAGCCGTCGCCGATCCCGCCATCAAGGGCATCGTCCTGACCTGTGCCGGCCGCACCTTCATCGCCGGTGCCGACATCACCGAGTTCGGCAAGCCGCCGAAGCCGCCGGCGCTCAACGACGTGCTGTCCGAGATCGAGAATTCGCCCAAGCCCGTCGTCGCCGCGATCCACGGCACCGCGCTCGGCGGCGGCCTCGAGGTCGCACTCGCCTGCCATTTCCGCGTTGCGGTGAAAGAGGCCAAGCTCGGCCTGCCCGAGGTCAAGCTGGGCCTGTTGCCGGGCGCCGGTGGCACCCAGCGCCTGCCGCGCGCGGTCGGGCCGGAGCTCGCCGTCAAGATGATCGTCGGCGGCGACCCGATCGGTGCGGCGGAAGCGCTCAAGCATGGCCTGATCGAGGAGATCGTCGAAGGTCCGGCTGCCGGCGGCGAGGCGTTCGTCCGCAAGCTGATCGCCGAGAAGCGTCCGCTCAAGCGCCTGCGCGATGACGATTCCAAGCTCGCCGCCGCCAAGGCCGACCGCTCGATCTTCACCAACGCCGTCGCCGCGATGACCAAGAAGTCGCGCGGGCTGGAGGCGCCGTTTGCGGCAGCCGATGCCGTCGGCTACGCCATCGACCTGCCGTTCGATGAAGGCCTGAAGAAGGAGCGCGAGGGCTTCCTCAAGCTCGTCGCCAGCGACCAGTCCAAGGCGCAGCGCTACGCCTTCTTCGCCGAGCGCGAGGCCAACAAGATTGCGGGCGTGCCCGAGGGTACCAAGCCGCGTCCGGTCAACCGCGTCGCCATTCTCGGCGCCGGTACCATGGGCGGCGGCATCGCGATGTCCTTTGCCAATGCCGGCATTCCCGTCACCCTGATCGAGACCGCCGAGGAGCCGCTGAAGCGCGGCATGGGCGTGATGCAGAAGAACTGGGAAGCGACCGCCGCGCGCGGCGGCATCCCGGCCGATGCGCCCGCCAAGCGCATGGCGTTGATCGACGGCAAGGTCGGCATCGAGAATGTCGGCGATGCCGACCTCGTCATCGAGGCGGTGTTCGAGACCATGGCGGTGAAGAAGGAGGTGTTCGGCAAGCTCGACCAGTACGCCAAGCCGGGCGCCGTGCTCGCCTCCAACACCTCCTACCTCAACATCGACGAGATCGCGAAGTCGACCAAGCGTCCGCAGGACGTGCTCGGCATGCACTTCTTCTCGCCGGCCAACGTCATGAAGCTGTGCGAGATCGTGCGCGCCGACAAGACCGCGCCCGATGCGCTGGTCACCGCCGTCACGATCGCGCGTAAGATTGCAAAAGTGCCGGCCGTGGTCGGCGTCTGCGACGGCTTCGTCGGCAACCGCATGCTCGCCCAGCGCGGCAAGCAGTCCGAGAAGCTCTTGTTCGAGGGCGCGCTGCCGCAGCAGGTCGATGCCGTCGTCACCAAGTTCGGCATGCCGATGGGGCCGTTCGCGATGGGCGATCTCGCCGGCCTCGACATCGGCTGGCGCTCGCGGAAAGACCGCGGCATCAAGTCGGAGATCGCGGATGCGCTGTGCGAGGCCGGCCGTTTCGGCCAGAAGACCGGCAAGGGCTACTACAAGTACGAAGCCGGCTCCCGCGCGCCGCTGCCCGACCCCGAGGTCGAGAGGCTTATCGACGAGACCCTGCTGCGTCTCGGCCGCAAGAAGCGCGTCGTCAGCGACGAGGAGATCCTCGAGCGCATGATGTATCCGATGATCAACGAGGGCGCGAAGATCCTCGAAGAGGGCATCGCCGCGCGCCCCAGCGACATCGACGTGGTCTGGCTCTACGGCTATGGCTGGCCGATCTACCGCGGCGGCCCGATGTTCTGGGCCGACAGCATCGGCCTCAAGCACATCGCCGACCGCCTTTCCTTCTACGCCAAGGAGACCAACGATCCCAGCCTCGAGCCGGCCCCGCTGCTGAAGAAGCTCGCGGCGGAAGGCAAGACGTTCGCCTCGCTGGCTGCGGAGTCGAAAGCGGCGTAATTGGATTGGTAGCTGCCGCGATGTCGCGCTCCGGGCAACACTCTCTCCGTTCCCTCCCCCCTTGTGGGGGAGGGTCAGGGGAGGGGGGTGGCTCCGGGCGAGGTTCGAGTTTGTGGCTACCCCTCTCCCCAACCCTCCCCCACAAGGGGGGAGGGAGCCCGACCGCCAGTGCCTGCCTTACATGGAATTGCTGCCCAGGCAGCGAAGAGTATCGACCGCCAATGACCCATCCCGGCGAACAGTTTTACCCCGAGGGCGTGCGGTGGGACGATCCCATCGCCCAGGGCACGCTGCCGGACCTTCTTTCGAAGGCCGCCGCCGACTACGGTCCGCGCACAGCGCTGGAATTCCGTGATCGCCCGGTCAGCTATGCCGAGCTCTCAAGCTTGGCCGAGCGCGCGGGCGCGGCGTTCCTGCGCGCCGGATGCAGCGAGAACAGCTCGATCGCGCTGTTCCTTGGCAACACGCCCGATCACCCCGTCAACTTCTTCGGCGCGCTGAAGGCCGGCGCCCGCGTCGCGCATCTGTCGCCGCTCGACGGCGAGATCGCGCTGACGCACAAGCTCTCCGACTCCGGCTCGCGCCTGCTCGTCACCTCCAACCTCCAGGCGCTGCTGCCGACCGCGCTGAAATTCCTGGAGAAGGGGCTGATCGACCGCCTCGTCGTCTGCGAGGACGATCATTGGGGCAAGGTCGGCACGCCGCAGGCGGCGATCCCCGACGATCCCCGCATCGTCACCTTCAAGGCCTTCGTCGAAGGTGCCACCGCCCCTGCGCAATGGCCGCAGGTCACGGCCGACGACGTCGCGCTGCTGCAATATACCGGCGGCACCACCGGCCTGCCCAAGGGCGCCATGCTGACGCACGGCAATCTCACCGCGGCGGTGTCGATCTACGACGTCTGGGGCAAGCCGTCGCGCGCCGCGCGCGGCGACGCCATCGAGCGCGTGATCTGCGTGCTGCCGCTGTTCCACATCTACGCGCTGACCGTCGTGCTGTTGTCCTCGCTCAGCCGCGGCCATCTGATCTCGCTGCATCAGCGCTTCGACGTCGAAGCCGTGATGCGCGACATCGAGCTCAAGCGCGCCACCTATTTCCCGGGCGTGCCGACGATGTGGATCGCGATCGCCGCGCTGCCCGATCTCGACAAGCGCGACTTCTCCTCGCTCGCCACCATCGGCTCCGGCGGCGCGCCGCTGCCGGTCGAGATCGCGAGCTTCTTCGAGCGCAAGGTCGGCAAGAAGCTGAAGAGCGGCTGGGGCATGACCGAGACCTGCTCGCCCGGCACCGGCCATCCGCCCACCGGCCCGGACAAGCCCGGCTCGATCGGCCTGACGCTGCCCGGCATCGAGCTCGACATCGTCGCGCTGGATGATCCCGGGCGCGTGCTGCCGCCGGGCGAGGTCGGCGAGATCCGTATCAAGGGACCGAACGTCACCAAGGGCTACTGGAACAGGCCGGAGGGCTCGGCGGACGCTTTCGTCGACGGCCGCTTCCTCACCGGCGACATCGGCTACATGGACGCCGACGGCTATTTCTTCCTGGTCGACCGCAAGAAGGACATGATCATCTCCGGCGGCTTCAACGTCTATCCGCAGATGATCGAGCAGGCGATCTACACCATTCCCGGCGTGCACGAGGTGATCGTGCTCGGCATTCCCGACCCCTATCGGGGCGAAGCCGCCAAGGCCTTCATCAAGCTGAGGCCGGAGGCAATGCCGTTCTCGCTCGACGAATTGCGCTCGCAACTCGCCGGCAAGGTCGGCAAGCACGAACTGCCGGCCGAGGTCGAATTCGTCGACGACCTGCCGCGCACCCCGGTCGGAAAATTGTCGCGCCACGAATTGCGCCGGCAGCAGAAACCGTCACAATCCGCCCAACCATCATCAGGAGCTCGTTCTTGACCGACGCCGTCATCGTTTCCACCGCCCGCACCCCGATCGGCAAGGCCTATCGCGGCGCGCTCAACGCCACCGAGGGCGCGACCCTGCTCGGCCACGCCATCGGCGAAGCCGTCGCCCGCGCCAAGGTCGATCCGAAGGAGATCGAGGATGTCGTGATGGGCGCCGCCCTCCAACAGGGCGCGACCGGCGGCAACATCGCGCGCAAGGCGCTGCTCCGCGCCGGCCTGCCCGTCACCGTCGCCGGCACCACCATCGACCGGCAATGCGCCTCGGGCCTCCAGGCCATCGCGCTCGCCGCGCGCTCGGTGATCTTCGACGGCGTCGAGATCGCGGTCGGCGGCGGCGGCGAGTCGATCAGCCTCGTGCAGAACGACAAGATGAACGGCTTCCACGCCACCGACCCGGCGCTGCTCAAGATCAAGGGCGAGGTCTACATGCCCATGATCGACACCGCCGAAGTCGTCGCCAAGCGCTACGGCATCTCGCGGGAGAAGCAGGACGAGTACTCGCTGGAAAGCCAGCGCCGCACCGCGGCCGCGCAGCAGGGCGGCAAGTTCAAGGACGAGATCGCGCCGATCACGACGCAGATGGCGGTCACCGACAAGGCGACCGGCGCTGTCTCGATGAAGGACATCACGCTGTCGCAGGACGAGGGCCCGCGCCCCGAGACCACCGCTGAAGGCCTTGCCGGCCTCAAGCCGGTGCGCGGCGAGGGTTTCACCATCACCGCCGGCAATGCCAGCCAGCTCTCCGACGGCGCCAGCGCCTCGGTCATCATGAGCGACAAGGAAGCCGCCAAGCGCGGCCTCCAGCCGCTCGGCATCTTCCGCGGCTTCGTCTCGGCCGGCTGCGAGCCGGACGAGATGGGCATCGGACCGGTCTTCGCCGTGCCGCGCCTGCTCAAGCGCCACGGCCTCACCGTCGACGACATCGGCCTCTGGGAGCTCAACGAAGCCTTCGCGGTGCAGGTGCTGTATTGCCGCGACAAGCTCGGCATCGACCTCGAGAAGATCAACGTCAATGGCGGCGCGATCTCGGTCGGCCACCCCTACGGCATGTCCGGCGCGCGCCTCACCGGCCACGCCCTGATCGAAGGCCGCCGCCGCAAGGCCAAGTACGCCGTCGTCACCATGTGCGTCGGCGGCGGAATGGGCGCGGCGGGCTTGTTCGAGGTGCTGCAGTAAGTGTTTCTGTCATTCCGGGGCGCCGCGAAGCGGCGAGCCCGGAATCCATAACCACAGATCGGGGATATGGATTCCGGGCCTGCGCCAAGCGGCGCATCCCGGAATGACGGCGAAATTCGGTCAGAACAAATCGCTCACAGGAGGATCCGATGGATCTCGCATTCACGAAAGAAGAGCAGGCGTTTCGCGAGGAAGTGCGGCAGTTCTTCCGCGACAACGTGCCGTCGGAGACGCGGCGCAAGATGGTCGAGGGCCGTCATCTCTCCAAGGACGAGATGGTGACCTGGTGGCGCATCCTCAACAAGAAGGGCTGGGGCGTCAGCCACTGGCCGAAGGAATATGGCGGCACCGGCTGGACCGCCGTGCAGCACTACATCTTCAACGAGGAGCTCCAGGCCCATCCGGCGCCGCAGCCGCTCGCCTTCGGCGTCAGTATGGTCGGCCCGGTCATCTACACCTTCGGCAACGAGGAGCAGAAGAAGAAATATCTGCCGCGCATCGCCAATGTCGACGATTGGTGGTGCCAGGGCTTCTCCGAGCCCGGCTCCGGCTCCGACCTCGCCTCGCTGAAGACGAAGGCCGAGCGCCGCGGCGACAAGTGGATCATCAACGGCCAGAAGACCTGGACCACGCTGGCCCAGCACGCCGACATGATCTTCTGCCTCTGCCGCACCGACACCAACGCCAAGAAGCAGATGGGCATCTCCTTCATCGTGTTCTCGATGAAGTCCAAGGGCGTCACCGTGCGCCCGATCCAGACCATCGACGGCGGCCATGAGGTCAACGAAGTGTTCTTCGACGACGTCGAGGTGCCCATCGAGAACCTGATCGGCGAGGAGAACAAGGGCTGGGACTACGCCAAGTTCCTGCTCGGCAACGAGCGCACCGGCATCGCCCGCGTCGGCGTCTCCAAGGAGCGTCTCCGCCGCATCAAGGATCTGGCGTCCAAGGTCGAGGCCGGCGGCAAGCCGATCCTCCAGGATCCCGCCTTCCGCGAGAAGCTGGCGGCCTGCGAGATCGAGCTGAAGGCGCTCGAGCTGACCCAGCTGCGCGTCGTCGCGGACGAAGGCAAGCACGGCAAGGGCAAGCCCAATCCGGCCTCGTCGGTGCTGAAGATCAAGGGCTCCGAGATCCAGCAGACCACCACCGAGCTCCTCATGGAAGTGATCGGCCCGTTCGCCGCGCCCTACGACGTGCACGGCGACGACGGCTCGAACGAAACCATGGATTGGACCGCCCAGATCGCGCCGAGTTACTTCAACAACCGCAAGGTCTCGATCTACGGCGGCTCCAACGAGATCCAGCGCAACATCATCGCCAAGGCGGTGCTGGGGCTGTGAGTCAACAATGACGGTGTCGTCCCCCGCGAAGGCGGGGGAGGCAACGTCTCCACCGTCATTCCGGGGCGCGCGGAGCGCGAGCCCGGAATCCATGACCACGATCGGGAGTATGGATCCCGGGCTCGCCCTTCGCGCGCCCCGGGATGACGAAGCCAAATAAGTCCGGGTACGAGGAACCAAAGAAATGGATTTTGATCTGAACGAGGAGCAGCGGCTTCTCAAGGAAAGCATCGACGGCCTGCTGACCGACTCCTACGATTTCGACCAGCGCAAGAAATACATGGCGGAGAAGGGCGGCTGGAGCAAAGCGGTCTGGCTCAAGCTCGCCGAGCAGGGCCTGCTCGGCCTGCCCTTCGCCGAGGCCGATGGCGGCTTCGGCGGCGGCGGCGTCGAGACCATGATCGTCATGGAAGCGCTCGGCAAGGCGCTGGTGCTCGAGCCTTATCTCGCCACGGTCGTGATCGGCGGCGGCTTCCTGCGCCATGCCGGCACCGAGGCGCAGAAGGCGGCGCACGTGCCCGGGATCATCGACGGCAGCAAGACGCTCGCTTTCGCCCAGCTCGAGAAGAACTCGCGCTACGATCTGTTCGACGTCACCACGACCGCGAAGAAGAAGGGCGACGCTTACGTCATCGACGGCGAGAAGTTCGTCGTGCTCAACGGCGAGAATGCCGACACGCTCATCGTCACTGCGCGCACCAAGGGCGATCGCCGCGACAAGTCAGGCATCGGCGTGTTCCTGGTCCCGGCGAATGCCAAGGGCGTCTCCAGGAAGGGCTATCCGACCCAGGACGGACTCCACGCCGCCGACATCACCTTCACCGGCGTCGAGGTCGGCCCTGATGCGGTGCTCGGCAATCCCGAGGACTCGCTCGCGTTGGTCGAGCGCGTGGTCGATGAGGCGCGCATCGCGCTCTGCGCCGAGGCGGTCGGCCTGATGGACGAGTCGCTCAAGACCACGGTCGAGTACATCAAGACGCGCAAGCAGTTCGGCGTCGCGATCGGCTCGTTCCAGTCGCTGCAGCACCGTGCCTCCGACATGTTCGTTGCCGCCGAGCAGGCGCGCTCGATGTCGATGTTCGCGACCATGGCCGGCGATTTCGAGGACGCCAAGGAGCGCACGAACGCGATCGCCGCGGCCAAGGTGCAGATCGGCAAGTCGGCCAAATTCGTCGGCCAGCAGTCGATCCAGCTCCACGGCGGCATCGGCATGACCATGGAGGCGAAGATCGGCCACTACTTCAAGCGCCTCACCATGATCGAGAACTCGTTCGGCGACACCGACTACCACCAGCGCCGCGTCGCCGACGCGGGCGGGTTGATCTGAGTCACTCCGCCGCTGTCATCCCGGGGCGCGCGTAGCGCGAACCCGGGATCCATCAGGCGGCACTACGCGCGGTGAAATGGATTCCGGGCTCGCGCTACGCGCGCCCGGAATGACCAGAAGAGGGACACCCATGAAAAACACCCCGTTCGATCTCACCGGCAAGGTCGCCGTCGTCACCGGCTCCAGCCGCGGCATCGGCCGCTCCTCCGCCGAGCTGCTGGCAAAGCTCGGCGCCAAGGTCGTGGTCTCCTCGCGCAAGGCGGATGCCTGCAAGGAGGTCGCCGACGGCATCAACGCGGCCGGCGGCGATGCCATCGTGATCCCCTGCAACATCGCGCGCAAGAACGAGGTCGAGGCGCTGATCGCGGGTGCCACGAAGCACTACGGCAAGATTGACATTCTCGTCTGCAACGCTGCGGTGAATCCCTATTACGGCCCGTTGCTCGACATATCAGATGAAGCCTTCGACAAGATCATGGGCAGCAACGTCAAGAGCAACATCTGGCTCTCGGCGCTGGCGATCCCGCAAATGGCCGAGCGTGGCAACGGCTCGGTGATCATCATCTCCTCGATCGGCGGCCTGCGCGGCTCCACCGTGATCGGCGCCTACGGCATCTCCAAGGCCGCCGACTTCGCACTGTGCCGCTCGCTCGCCGGCGAATGGGGCCCGAAGGGCGTGCGCGTCAACTGCATCGCCCCCGGTCTCGTCAAGACCGACTTCGCCCGCGCGCTGTGGGAAGACGAAGCCAACCTCAAGCGCCGCACCGCCACCACGCCGCTCCGCCGCATCGGCGAGCCCGACGAAATCGCCGGCGCCGTCGCCTACCTCGCCTCCGACGCCTCGAGCTTCATGACCGGCCAGACCATCGTCATCGACGGCGGCGTGACGACCGCGGCGGTGTAGCGCAACACCACTTGCCATTGCAGGACGAGCGCGCTTCACTTACCCTCCCCTGGAGGGGTCCGGGACGAGCATAGTTTGCCCGTGGGTCGCTCACGCGTAGCGTGAGCGGGGTGGGGTGAAGCCACGCAACTGGTCTCGACATCAATCCGCCGCGCCGCCGCGAAGAAGCTGAGAGAGAACACCACACCGCACGAGCGGATGTTGTGGCGTGCTCTCAAAGACCTTCCCATGGATGGCTCGCACTTCCGTCGCCAAGCACCAATTGGTCCTTACGTTGTCGACTTCTTCTGCCCGGCCAAGCGCCTCATCATCGAGCTCGACGGCGGCCACCACAACGAAGACGCCACGGCCGCACGCGATCTCGAACGCCAACGCTGGCTCGAGAACGAAGGCTATCGCGTCATCCGCTTCTGGAACTCGGAGATCAGGGCTGATCTCACCGCGGTAATGGAACGGATCTATGTCGAGCTCTATGACTCGCGCGACGCGGAAACGATGCACCTCGCTCACCGGCGCAAGCGAGAAACGCCAACGTAATCGAGCAGCGCCCTTTCTTACCCTCCCCTGGAGGGGGAGGGTCGATCGCGCGCAGCGCGAGCGGGGTGGGGTGATCTCTCCCCACGGGCACTGATCGCTGCGGAGAGACCTTCACCCCACCCCGGATCACATTCCGCTTCGCTGCATGTGATCCGACCCTCCCCCTCGAGGGGAGGGTAAGAAGGCGTATGCCGCGCACGCCTTGACCTCTGGCCGGCAATCCCGTTTTCTCTGCCTCAATCAAACGCGCCCCCCGGGGAACAACGCCAAGGTAAGCTCCCATGTCTTTCGTCCTCGCCATCGACCAGGGCACCACATCCTCGCGCGCGATCGTGTTTCGTGGCGACATTTCCATCGCGGCGAAGGCGCAGGCCGAGTTTCCGCAGCATTTTCCGGCCTCGGGCTGGGTCGAGCACGAGCCTGAGGACATCTGGACCTCGACCGTGATGGTCTGCCGCGAGGCGATCGAGCACGCCGGCATCAGCGCAAAGGACATCGCCGCGATCGGCATCACCAACCAGCGTGAGACCACGGTGGTGTGGGACCGCGCCACCGGCCAGGCCGTGCATCGCGCCATCGTCTGGCAGGACCGCCGCACCGCCGACATCTGCGCCAGGCTGAAAGCCGACGGCCGCGAGGGCGTGATCTCGCAGAAGACCGGCCTGATCATCGATCCCTATTTCTCCGGGACGAAAGTCGCCTGGATCCTCGACCACGTCCCCGGCGCCCGCGCCCGCGCCGCGCGCGGCGAGTTGATGTTCGGTACCGTCGATTGCTACCTGCTGTGGCGCCTCACCGGCGGCAAGGTGCACGCCACCGACGCCACCAACGCCTCGCGCACGCTGCTGTTCAACATCCACACCGGCGAGTGGGACGACGAGCTGCTGGAGATCATCGGCGTGCCGCGCTCGATGCTGCCCGAGGTGAAGGATTCCTCCGCCCGGTTCGGCGAGAGCACGCCGGACCTGTTCGGCGGTCCCATCGCCATCTCCGGCATTGCCGGCGACCAGCAGGCCGCCACCATCGGCCAGGCCTGCTTCCGCCCGGGCATGATGAAGTCGACCTACGGCACCGGCTGCTTCGCGCTGCTCAACACCGGCACCACGCCGGTCGTCTCCAGGAACAAGCTGCTCACCACCGTCGCCTACCAGCTCGACGGCAAACGCACCTACGCGCTGGAGGGCTCGATCTTCGTCGCAGGCTCGGCCGTGCAATGGCTGCGCGACGGCCTCGGTATCATCAAGCACGCCGCCGAAACCGGCCCGCTCGCCGATCAATCCGACTCCATGCAGAGCGTCTATCTCGTCCCCGCCTTCGTCGGCATGGGCGCACCCTACTGGAATCCGCGCGTGCGCGGCGCGCTGTTCGGCCTCACCCGCAACACCGGCCCCGCCGAGCTCGCCCACGCCGCACTGGAAAGCGTGTGCTACCAGACTTACGACCTCTGGGCCGCGATGCGCGCGGACTGGCCGAGTTCGGAAACCGCCAGCGTCGTGCTCCGCGTCGACGGCGGCATGACGGCGTCGGACTGGACCATGCAGCGCCTCGCCGATCTGCTCGATGCCCCGGTCGATCGCCCCGTGATCCAGGAGACCACGGCGCTGGGCGCCGCCTACCTCGCCGGCCTCCAGGCCGGCGTCTATCCCGAGCCAACGAAGTTCGCCGATAATTGGCGCCTCGAGCACCGCTTCAAGCCAAACATGAGCCAAGCCACGCGCGAGCGGAAGCTCGCCGGATGGGCAAAGGCCGTGAAGGGCGTGCTGGCGAGCGACGAGGGCGAGGGGTAGCGGCTCCTCACCTCTCCCCGGCTGCGGCGGGCCATCGCATATGGGATGTGGGCTTATGGCACCGACCCTCTCCACGGCGTCATGGCCGGGCTCGTCCCGGCCATCCACGCCTTCCCGCGCAGCACAAAGAACGTGGATGCCCGGGACGAGCCCGGGCATGACGGCCTCTGCAAAATTGAAACGCGATTGCCCTGCAGCCTGCGGGGAACGCATCGCCAGATGCGTTCCGGGCGAGGGGCGACAGTGCTAGTTTGCCCCATAGGAATCCCCCATGATCCTCCCCGACGGCTATTCCGACGTCCCCCACGGCGAGATCGCCGCCGTCGTCACCCATCTCGAGATGACCGCGCCTCCCGCGCGCCGTGACGATCCGCCCGGCGCCTGGATCCTGCGCAAGGTCGATACCCCCGCGCTTGCCTGGTATCGCGATCTCTTCCGCCGCGTCGGTGAGAACTGGCTGTGGTTCTCGCGCGCCCGCATGACCGATGCCGAACTCGCCGCCATCATCCACGCAGCCGGAATCGAGGTCTACGCGCTCGCCCTCGACGGCCGCGACGAAGGGCTGCTCGAGCTCGACTTCCGCGAACCCGGCCAGTGCGAGCTGACCTATTTCGGCGTCACCGCTGGTCTCATCGGCACCGGCGCCGCCCGCTTCCTGATGAACCGCGCGCTGGAGCGTGCCTGGTCGCGCGACGTCCGCCGCGTCTGGGTCCACACCTGCACCTTCGATCATCCCGCCGCGGTCGCCTTCTACCAGCGCTCCGGCTTCCGCGCGTTTCGCCGCCAGATCGAGATCGCGGATGATCCGAGGCTCGACGGCACGGCGCCGCGCGATGCGGCGAAGCACGTGCCGATCATCGAGTGATCTGCGTCGGTCTCCCCGCCGTCATTGCGAGGAGCCCTTGCGACGAAGCAATCCAGGCTGCCCCCGCGGACAGATTCTGGATTGCGCCGGGGAGCCCGTCATTGGGCCGCGCGATGCGCGGATCGGTTGGCGCGCGACGAGGGGCAGCCGACGCTGCGGTCAGCGCATCAATGTACGGCGGTGCCGCCGGGCCTCCTATTGGACGCATCGTTGGCCTCGTCCAAAAGCCATGCGACAAATGCCTTCACACGAGCATCACTTGCCAGGGCCGCGGGCCAGCGCACGAGGTGCACCTTGGTCGACGGCATATCCCAGGCCTCAGGCAGGACGCGCACAAGGCGGCCGTCGATCAGCGCGTCGCGCGCGAGGAGTGAGCGCGTCAGCACGACTCCGCTGCCTTGAAGTGCGGCGCCGATTGCCGTCGCCATATTGGCGTAACGCAGTCCAACCGGCGGCGGCGCATTGAGGCCAAGTCGCGCGAACCACGTCGACCAGGACCACTCCGTTCCCGCGTTCGCGTCTGCGCCAACCCCCTTATGGATCAGCGGCAGCGCGGCAATGCGCATCGGATCGTCGAGCGGCGCGGACGGCAACAGTTTCGGCTGGCAAACGGGGAAGACCTGCTCGCGGAACAACACGCGCTGCGTCGAGGTCTCGCGCGCCTCGCCCTCGTGAAGCCAATGGATCGTGATGTCGAGATCGAGGTGGATCGCTTGCGCCGTGCTCTCGACGATGATCAGCTCGACCGGCGTCGACGGGGCCTTGAACATCGGCAGGCGTGCGACCAGCCAATAGTCCGCAAGCGCCGCACTGACGCCGACGCGCAATGGGCCATCGCTGGCCGCAGCGCGGCATCGTGCGCGTAGCTCTCCGAGGCCGGTGAGGAGTTCTGCGAGGCCGGATGCAAGCGCTTCACCGGCGGGCGTCGGCCGCATGCCGCCCGAAGTCCGCATCAGCAGTGGCAAACCCATGAAGTCCTCCAGCCGCCGCAACCGGTGGCTCACTGCGCTCTGCGTCACGCGGAGGTCGCTTGCTGCGGCGGTGACGCTGCCGAGGCGGTGCACGGCTTCGAAGGCAATCAGGGCATCGAATGGAGGTTGCGCGGTCATGTCGGCATTATGAAGGAGATTCATGCTGAATTGAACACTCGGCATACGCCAGGAGCGTAAACCGATGATAACCAGCGGGCATCGCAGGGCTCCTGCGCGACACTTACCGGCAGAAGATTTGTGAAGACGGCACCCTCGCTATCCGCTCGTGATCTTTCCGTTGCCTTGACACTCGGCCTCGGTGCGTTCTTCACGAATCTCGACGTCACCGCCGTCGTCGTCGCGCTGCCGGCGATGGAGCATAGCCTCAACTTTGGCATGGCCGCGACGGCGTGGGTGATCGATGCGTATTCGCTCGCTTTCACGGGCATGCTGCTGGCGGCTGGGGCCATCGCCGATCGCTTCGGCCGCCGCCGCGCCTTGCTGACCGGCAATGCGATCTTCCTTGTCGCTTCCCTTGCTTGCGGCCTTGCCTGGGACGGTCCGTCCTTGTGGCTCGCCCGAGGTCTGCAAGGCGTTGGCGCAGCGTTCGTCGTCACAGGCGCCTTGGCGCTCGTTGCCAGCGCGTTCCCGGATGCCGCCGTCAGAGCGCGTGTGTTCGCCTTGATGGGCGTCGTCTCCGGTGTCGGGATGGCCGTGGGGCCGACGCTCGGTGGCGTGATCACGGCTTGGACCGGGTGGCGCTGGATCTTCTTCATCAACGTGCCGTTCTGCGCGGCTCTGACCCTCATGGTGCCTCGGCTCGTTGCGGAGAGCCAGGCCGCGGAGAAGCGCTCGCTCGATATTGTCGGCGCTGCTCTGTTGACGATGGCACTCGCGCTAATGATCGAGGCCACGTTGCGTCTACGCGCCGATATGATCGTTGCTGCGAGTCTCGGCGGCGCGGCACTTCTGCTGTTGGCAGGCTTCGCCCTTCAGCAGCGTCGGCGCGCTGTGCCGCTCCTCGACCCGACCGTGTTCGGGACATCCGCGATGATCGGTGTCGGCCTGCTGCTGATTGCGGTCTCCGTCAGCTACTGGGCTATCCTTGTCTATCTGCCGCCTGCACTGCAGAACGCATTCGGGTGGGACGCCGGCCGTGCTGGGTTCGCGCTGCTCGCCGCAACGGCGCCGATGCTGATCGTGCCGCCAATTGGCGCCCACCTCGTCATGCGCATCGGTTGGCGTTGGCACTTCGCGTATTCTCTCGCGATGCTCGCCGTCGGCAATCTCCTTTTACTTGCATCGCTCTGGCGTACAGATACGGCCGAGACCCTCGGCCTCATGCTCGCGGGCATGATCGCGATCGGCAGCGGAGCGGCGCTCTCCCACCCGCAACTTTCGGGTGCCCTGCTTGCGCTCGCCCCGCCAGACCGTTCCGGCATGGCCTCCGCCATGACGATCGTGGCGCGGCAGGGTGGCTTCGCGCTTGGGATCGCTGCGCTGGCCGTAGTTGGTGGCGGGCAAGCCCTCGCGGCCATCTTTGCTGCCGCGGCGTCAACAGCAGTCCTGGGCGCGCTTGCAGCAGTTTTCCTGCTTCCCGCCGATCGGTGAGCGCATGAAATATGGCTCTGGTTGACCCACGACTGGTCGACGGTCGGGGAAGCGGACCCAGTCATCAATTGCGTGACGCTTCTGAGGTTTTATAGGACGCGGCCTAGTTCGGCAGATCGTACGGAGCGAGCCGCCACAATCGTTCGGGTAATGGCTGCATCGGCGGAGGCTGAAGCTCCCCGTAGCTGGAGCCAAGTGGCAGGCCTGGCTTCCAGGAATGGATCACGAAAACCACGCGGTACTGTCTGGCCTCGGGCAGCCTGCGCCCGCGACCGATGTCGATCACCGTCTCGCCATCTGTCGTCAGGAACGTCTCGTCCCATGCGACCTGCCACTGTTCCTTTGGGCGCGATGGGTCGGCCTGGACGAAGTCGGACATACTGAACTTTGCGTCTGGGTTTGTGACCTGCACCTCGAAGACTGCTGCATCGTCCATGTTGCGCCGCAGGTCGTCCTCCCATTCCTGTCGATCCTCATCAGTCAAAGGCACGATTTCACCGCCTCTGCCAACGCTCCGCAGGAAGGCTTTCAGCTCTTCGCTGAAATTAGGAGGATCGTGGAAATCGATCAGTTCCCGGATAAAACGGGTATAGGCCACCTCGTCAGCGCTGTAGGAGTAGGCGCCCAATATCTTGAGCGATGGAGACTTCTCAGCAGTCACGTCGTTCTGGCCCCACGCGGCCGCGATCGTGATCGAGGCTATTGCAAAGATCAAGAGTGAGCGGAACATGTCTCAAAACACCTCCTGCTTCCCCCGCGCCAGGGAAAACCCCCGCTGCATCGCATTGAAGCACGTCAATCCCGTCTGCTCCGACCGGCACGTAAATCCCCCGCGCTGCCACACCTCGCCATAGGCCAGCACGGGCAGCGACGTGTCCATCACGGTATCACCCGCGCAGATGCGGCCTGCCGCGCCCTTCGCGCTCATCTCGAAGGCATGGCCCCAATCGAGCTCGCAATCGGCGGGACGGCGCGGGCGCGCGTCCATGCTCATGATGTCGCAACGGAGCACGCCCTGGCCGTTATCCGAGAAGAACTGGCAGGCGATGTTCTTCGACGGTGTCAGAAAGCCGGTCGGGCGGTCCTGTGCCTGGGCGGCGTGCGGGCTGAGCAAGGATAGCCCGAGTGTGACCATTGCGAGTCGTTGCGACATAGGCGCTCCGCGTCCAGCTCCGTCATGCCCGGACTTGATCCGGGCATCCATCGTTCTCTAATCTGAGGAAGGATGGATTGCCCGGTCAAGCCCGGCAATGACCAGAGGTGCACCATGTTCCTGATCGGCCAATATGATTCCCCCTTCGTCCGCCGCGTCGCCATCGCGCTCCGGCTCTACGGGCTCGCGTTCGAGCACAAGCCGTGGTCGACCTTTGGCGATGCCGACAAGATCGCGCCCTACAATCCCTTGCGCCGGGTGCCGACCCTGGTGCTCGACGATGGCGAGGCGCTGATCGAGAGCATGATCATCCTCGATTATCTCGATGACCTCGTTGGTCCCGACAAGGCGATGCTGCCCCGCGGCGGTGCCGAGCGGCGCAAGCATCTGCGCATCTGCGCGCTCGCGTCAGGCCTCGGCGACAAGGCGGTGAGCCTGCTCTACGAGCGCGTGCTGCGGAAGGAGCAGCTGGCGCTGTGGGTCGAGCGTTGCCAGGCGCAGATCGGCGACGTCTTGAAGGTGCTCGAGGCCGAGCGCGCCAAGGTGACGACGCCGTACTGGCTGGGTGAGCGCATCGGCCATGCCGACGTCGCCGTCGCCTGCGTCGTCCGCTTCACCCGAGAGGCGCACCCGCAGCTGTTCGACGCCTCGCGCTATCCGGCGCTGGCGGCCCATGCCGAGCGTTGCGAAGCGCTGGCGCCGTTCCAGGAGATCGTGCAGCCACTGGCGCCGCCGAAGGGGTGAGGCGCTCTGTCATTCCGGGGCGCGCCTCTTGGCGCGAGCCCGGAATCCATTTCTCCGCGTCATGCGCTGCACGATGGATTCCGGGCTCGCGCTACGCGCGCCCCGGAATGACGGCGCTGGGCTTGGCGAGCGTTGTCAGTCCGACACGACAGCCCAATGATGCCATACTACCCCCGTTTTGCCCGACGTCGCAACGCGATTTCGGTGAAACAGAAATAACTCAACTCTTTCAACCCCATCGCTACTGTGCATGGGGTTGTTTTCTCAATTTCTGTTTTGAACGCCGCCTACCCCGCGCCGGCTCGCTTCTTCTGCCAGACGAGGTGCACCGCGCAGGTGCAGCCCGGCGGATGCGAGGCGAGGTCGTTCGAGGGTTCGTCATTCGCAGGTCTGGCCGCGAATGCCTTGCCCTGTTGCGAGGGAATGTAGTTCAGCACCGGGGCCAGCCAGCGCTCGGCTTCCGCGACGCTCATGCCCTTGCGCGCGGCGTAGTCCTCGACCTGGTCGCGCTCGATCTTGCCGACGCCGAAATAATAGCTCTCGGGGCTGGCAAAATAGAGCCCGGACACGCTGGAGCCCGGCCACATCGCAAAGCTCTCGGTCAGCTTCACGCCGGCGGTCGCCTCGGCATCGAGCAGCTCGAACAGCGTCGCCTTCTCGGTGTGGTCGGGCTGCGCGGGATAGCCCGGCGCCGGGCGGATGCCCTGGTATTTCTCCAGGATCAGATCGTCGGTGGAGAGCGTCTCGTCCGGCGCATAGGCCCAGAACTCGCGGCGCACCCGCGCGTGCATGCGTTCGGCAAAGGCTTCGGCGAGGCGGTCGGCCAGCGCCTTGCACAGGATCGAGGAATAGTCGTCGTTGGCCATTTTGAAGCGGTCGGCGACCGCGTCCTCGCCGATGCCCGCCGTGACGACGAAGCCGCCGATGTAGTCGGGCACGCCGGCGGGCGCGATGAAGTCGGACAGCGCCGCGTTGAAGCGGCCCTCGCGCTTCTCCAGCTGTTGGCGCAGCGTGTGCAGCGTCGCGATCGGCTTGGTGCGGCTCTCGTCGGCATAGAGCACGATGTCGTCGCCTTGCGCGTTGGCCGGCCAGAAGCCGATCGTCGCGCGCGCCCGGAACCACTTCTCCTTGACGATAGCGTCGAGCATCTTGCGCGCGTCGTCATAGAGCGAGCGCGCGACCTCGCCGACCTTGGCGTCGTCGAGGATGGCGGGGAAGCGTCCGGCGAGCTCCCAGGTCTGGAAGAACGGCGTCCAGTCGATGTACGGGACGAGCTCGGCGAGATCGTACTCGTCGAAGCTCTTGATGCCGAGGAAGGTCGGCTTCACCGGCTTGCTCTTGGCGAAATCGACCGGCACGCGGTTGGCGCGGGCATCAGTCAGCTTCAGCCGCTTCTTGTCGGCCTGCGCGCGCAGATGCGCCTCCGAGATTTTTGCGTATTCGGCGCGCACCTCGGCCGCATAGGCCTCGCGCTTTTCCGGCGACAGCAGCGCGGAGGCGACGCCGACGGCGCGGCTGGCGTCGTTGACGTGCACGACGGGGCCTGCGCGATAGCTCGGGTCGATCTTCACCGCCGTATGCACGCGGCTGGTGGTGGCGCCGCCGATCAGCAGCGGCAGCTTGAGGCCCTCACGCTGCAATTCCCCGGCGAAGAACGCCATCTCGTCGAGCGAGGGCGTGATCAGCCCCGACAGCCCGACGATGTCGGCCTTCTCAGCCTTCACCGTCTCGACGATCTTCGCCGCCGGCACCATCACGCCGAGGTCGATCACCTCGAAATTGTTGCACTGGAGCACGATGCCGACGATGTTCTTGCCGATGTCGTGGACGTCGCCCTTGACGGTCGCGAGCACAATCTTGCCGGCGGACGAGGAGCCCTCCGTGCCGATGCCGTTGGCGAGGTTGCGCGCCTTCTCCTCCTCCATGAACGGCATGAGGTAGGCGACGGCCTGCTTCATCACGCGCGCGGACTTCACCACCTGCGGCAAAAACATCTTGCCGTCGCCGAAGAGGTCGCCGACCACGTTCATGCCGGCCATCAGCGGTCCCTCGATCACGTCGAGCGGGCGCGACGACGTCTTGCGGGCCTCCTCGGTATCCTGCTCGATGAACTCGGTGATGCCGTGCACCAGCGAATGCGACAGCCGCTTCGCCACCGGCCATTCGCGCCAGGCGAGATCGGCTTCCTTGCTCTCCGTCTTCTTGCCGCGGAATTTCTCCGCCAGCGCCAAGAGACGCTCGGACGCGCCTGCGTCGCGGTTGAGGACGACGTCCTCGCAGGTCTGCCGCAGCTCAGGGTCGATGTCGTCATAGACAATCATCTGCCCCGCATTGACGATGCCCATGTCCATGCCGGCCTTGATGGCGTGATACAGGAACACCGAGTGCATGGCCTCGCGCACCGGCTCGTTGCCGCGGAACGAGAATGACAGATTGGAGACGCCGCCCGAGACATGCGCGCCCGGCAGGTTCTGCCGGATCCAGCGCGTCGCCTCGATGAAGTCGACGCCGTAATTGTTGTGCTCCTCGATACCGGTCGCGATCGCGAAGATGTTGGGATCGAAGATGATGTCCTCCGGCGGGAAGCCGACCCGGTTCACCAGGATGTCGTAGGCGCGCTTGCAGATCTCGGTCTTGCGGGCGAATGTGTCGGCTTGGCCGATTTCGTCGAACGCCATCACCACGACGGCCGCGCCGTGGCGGCGCGCGATCTGCGCCTCGCCGATGAATTTCTCCTCGCCTTCCTTCATCGAGATCGAGTTGACGACCGGCTTGCCCTGCACGCATTTCAGGCCGGCCTCGATCACGGAGAATTTCGAGGAGTCCACCATGACGGGGACACGGGCGATGTCGGGCTCGGCGGCGACGAGGTTGAGGAACGTCACCATCGCCGCTTCGGAATCGAGCAGGCCCTCGTCCATGTTGACGTCGATGATCTGCGCGCCGTTCTCGACCTGGTCACGCGCGACCTGCAGCGCGGCGGTGTAGTCGCCTGATGTGATCAGCTTGCGGAAGCGGGCCGAGCCCGTGACGTTGGTGCGCTCGCCGACGTTCACGAACGGGATGGCCTCCGTCAGCGCGAACGGCTCGAGGCCCGAAAGCCGCAGGCGTGGCGCGATCTCGGGAACGATGCGCGGCTTGTGCGGAGCGACGGCGGCTGCGATCGCCGCGATGTGGTCCGGCGTGGTGCCGCAGCAACCGCCGACGATGTTGACGAGGCCGTCGCGAGCGAACTCGCCGATCAGGCGCGCCATGTATTCGGGCGTCTCGTCATACTGGCCGAACTCGTTGGGCAGGCCGGCGTTCGGATAGGCACAGACGAGCGTATCGGCGACGCGGCCGATATCGGCGATATGCGCGCGCAGGTCCTCGGCGCCGAGCGCGCAGTTGAAGCCGATGGTCACGGGCTTGGCGTGCCGCACCGAATTCCAGAACGCCTCCGGCATCTGGCCCGAGAGCAGGCGGCCGGATTTGTCGGTGATGGTACCCGACACCATCACGGGGAGGTCGATACCGAGCTCCTCGGTGATCTCGGCGATCGCATAGAGCGCCGCCTTGGCGTTCAGCGTGTCGAAGATGGTCTCGACCAGCAAGAGGTCGACGCCGCCGTCGATCAGGCCGCGGATCTGTTCGCCATAGGATTTGCGCAAGTCATCAAAGGTGACGGCGCGGTAGCCCGGATTGGAGACGTCGGGCGAGATCGAGGCAGTGCGGTTGGTCGGGCCGATGGCGCCGGCGACGAAGCGCGGCTTGCCGTCTTCCGCCTCGACGCGCCGCGCCGCATTGCCGGCGAGGCGGGCGCCTTCGCGCGCCATTTCATAAACAATATCGGTGAGGTCGTAATCGGCCTGCGCGATCGAGGTCGTGGAAAAGGTGTTGGTCGCGACGATGTCTGCGCCGGCGCGCAAGTAAGCGGCGTGGATGTCCTCGATCGCCTGCGGCTGGGTCAGGATCAGGAGGTCGTTGTTGCCGCGGAGGTCGCGATGAAAGTTCCTGAACCGCTCGCCGCGGAAGGCGGCCTCGTCGAGCTGGAGGTTCTGGATCATCGTGCCCATGGCGCCGTCGAGCACGAGGATGCGCTCGCGCGCGGCGTCGAGCAGGACGGTGCGTTTCGGCGAAGCAGGTACGGTCATGTTCTCTCAAGCCGCC
Organism: Bradyrhizobium sp. FW305-F6; assembly: GCF_058782905.1. Lineage (NCBI taxonomy): Bacteria > Pseudomonadati > Pseudomonadota > Alphaproteobacteria > Hyphomicrobiales > Nitrobacteraceae > Bradyrhizobium > Bradyrhizobium sp. FW305-F6. Next base: position 1,304,866 of record NZ_JBYSYD010000002.1, on the reverse strand, counting down.
TTCTGCGCGCTCTTGGCGCGAATGCCGAGCAGATGGCTGATCGCGAAGACGAGATCGGCGCGGTTCATCGTGTAGAAATGGAAGGTGTCGACGCCGTGCTTGGCGAGCTTCTGCACCTGACCGGCCGCGACGGTCGCGGCGACGAGCTTGCGTGTCTCGGCATCGTCGTCGAGGCCGTCGAATTTCGCGGCGAACCAGTCCGGCACGGTGGTGCCGGCGCGGGTGACGAAATTGCGCGCCTGCTTGAAATTGTGCATGGGCATGATGCCCGGCACGACCGGGATGTCGATGCCGCGCGCGCGGACGCGGTCGAGATAGCGGAAGTAGAGATCGTTATCGAAGAACACCTGGGTGATCGCGCGCGTCGCGCCCGCATCGACCTTGGCCTTGAGCGTGTCGATGTCGGCATCGAAGTCGCGCGCTTCGGGATGCTTCTCGGGATAGGCGGAAACGGAGATCTCGATATCGCCGTGCCGCTTCTTGATCCCCGCCACGAGCGCGGCCGAGCTCTGGTAGCCGTCGGGGTGGCTCGCATAGGGCGTGCCGATGCCGCCGGCGGGATCGCCGCGCAGGGCGACGATGTGGCGGACGCCGACCTCGTGATAGCGGTCGACGATCTCGTCAATCTCGCCGCGGGAGGCTCCGACGCAGGTCAGGTGCGCGGCGGGCAGCAGCGCAGTCTCCTTGAGGATGCGGGCAATAGTCGAGTGGGTGCGTTCGCGGGTCGAACCGCCGGCGCCGTAGGTCACCGAGACGAATTTCGGTTCCAGCGGGGCCAGCCGGTTGATGGTCTCCCAGAGATTGCGCTCCATCTCTTCGGTCTTGGGCGGAAAGAACTCGAAGGAGATCGCAGGTTTCAGGTGCCCGTCTCGCCCGTTGGCCGTCGCAGGCGTCGTCACGTCAGTCATGGCACCACTCACTCCAGTGTCAGGCAGCGGTCGGGTCTAACTTGGAGAAGCTAAGATAGGGCAAAGGCGGTCCAGCTAACAGCCCATCGATTGTGGGAAATGGCCCATTGAATCCAGTTTTGGTAGAATTTTCGGGTATGACGGGGGATGGGTGGGCAAATCGCTGTTGCGCGTAATTACTTGAATTTTCGAGATATATTGCATTTCGTGCTTTGGAGGCCGTCGCCATTGACGGTGGGCAGTTTAATATTGAGATCAGATCGCCTTCCTGTGTCCCAACCGCCGATCTGTGCTGCTCGCCGGTTCGACCTGCGCCGCCAGCCCATTGCCGCTGCGCCGGCCTCCATTACGTTACCCGGCCATGATCCCGCTCTCCGTCCTCGACCTTTCCGTAGTTACCACCGGCACCAAGCCCGCCGCGGCGCTGCGTAACAGCATCGATCTGGCGCGCCATGTCGATGGGCTCGGCTATGTCCGCTATTGGCTTGCCGAGCACCACAACCTCGCCTCGGTCGCGAGCCCGGCGCCCGACGTCATGATCGGGCAGATCGCGGCGGTGACGAAGCACATCCGCGTCGGCTCGGGAGGCGTGATGCTGCCCAACCACGCGCCGTTGGTGGTGGCCGAGCGCTTCAAGATGCTGGAGGCGCTGTTTCCCGGCCGCATCGATCTCGGCCTCGGCCGCGCGCCGGGCACCGACGGCGCCACCGCTTACGCCCTGCGCAGCCGGCTCGACCGCCGCGAGGGCGACGATTTCCTGGAGCGGCTGCACGAGCTGATCCTGTGGGAGACCCGCGAATTTCCCGCAGGGCACCCCTACCACAATGTCGTCGCCATGCCCGACGACACCGCTCTGCCGCCGATCTGGCTGCTCGGCTCCAGCGATTATTCCTCGGAGTTGGCCGCCCAGGTCGGCATGGGCTTCGCTTTCGCCCATCATTTCGCGTCTCACGATGCGATCGATGCGATTGTGCATTACCGCAATCGTTTTCAGCCCTCGGCGTGGCGCGCCAGCCCGCACGCTATTCTCGCGGTCGCCGTCATCACCGCCAATACCGACGAGGAGGCCGAACGGCTCGCGAGCTCCTTCGACCTCAACCGGCTCCGCCGCGACCGCGGTCAATATCTGCCGCTGCCGAGCGTCGAGGAGGCGCTGGCCTATCCGTATACTGACGCCGAGCGCACCTCGATCCTGCGCAACCGCTCGCGCCTGTTCGTCGGCAGCCCCGCCACGGTACAGAAGAAGCTGCAGCCGCTGATCGACGCGAGCAAGCCGGACGAGTTGATGGTGATCACGGCGGTGTATGACCACGAGGCGCGAAAGAAGTCGTATTCGCTACTGGCGGAAGCGTTCGGGCTGGTGCAGCAGGCAAAGTAAGCCGCTCTCGTACCCCGAACGCAGCGCAGCGCTTCTTCAGCGGTGCGCTGCAGAACCTGGGCCCATCGCAGCCCGGAGTCTTGCAGCCCCTCGGTCCCGGCTCGCGCTTCGCGCGTCCGTGACACGAAATCAATCCTGCGTCTCGCTGAATGTCGCACGGAAGGGATGGCCGGGATAGACGCCGACGATACGAAACTCGCGCGAGAAGAATTTCAGCTCCTCGACGGCAAAGGCGAGGGCCTTGTCGTCGGGGTGACCGTCGACGTCGGCATAGAACTGCGTGGCGAAGAAATTGCCATCGACCATGTAGCTCTCGAGCTTGGTCATGTTGACGCCGTTGGTGGCGAAACCGCCGAGCGCCTTGTAGAGCGCAGCCGGCAGGTTGCGCACCCGGAAGACGAACGTCGTGACCAACGGGCCGGAGCCCTGGGCCGCCCATTTCGGCTCGCGCGCCAGCACCACGAAGCGCGTGGTGTTGTGAGCCTCGTCCTCGATGTCCTCGGCGAGGATGTCGAGGCCGTAGATCTTGGCGGCGAGGCGCGAGGCGATCGCGGCGACACTCTTGTCTTTGCGCTCGGAGATGTCGCGGGCGCTGCCGGCGGTGTCGGCATGCACGATCGGCTTGATACCGAGCTTGCGGATGATGCGGCGGCACTGGCCGAGCGCGTGCACATGGCTCTCGACACTCTTGATGTCCTCGATCCTGGTGCCCTTGACCGCCATCAGCTGATGCCGAACGGGGAGAAACCATTCGCCGATGATGAAGAGCCCCGAGGCGGGCAAGAGGTGATGGATGTCGGCAACACGGCCGGCGACCGAATTCTCGATCGGGATCATGCCGAGATCGGCCTCGCCCGAGGAGATTGCTGAGAGCGCGTCCTCGAAGGTGGCGCAGGGCATCGGTTCGGCGTCGGGATAGGCCTCGACGATGGCGATGTGGGAATTGGCTCCGGGTTCGCCTTGGAATGCGATCTTCATCTTGCTCATGATCGGCCTTGTAACAGCGGCTCAGGATTTGGAAAGGATGCTGCGCGCGGTTTCCAGGTCCGCCGGCGTATCGACCCCGCGGGGCACGGTGTCGACGATGGTAAAATCGATGCGCATTCCGGCCTCGAGCGCCCGGAGCTGCTCGAGCTTTTCCTGCAATTCCAGCGGAGACGGCGGAAGCGAGACGTAGCGCTCCAGCGCGGCGCGGCGAAAGGCATATAGGCCGATATGGTGGTAACGTGGTCCGTCGCCGGTCGGGGCGGTCGCGCGGGTAAAATAGAGTGCGCGCATCCGCCTGCCGCCAAGGGAAGTCCCGATCGCCTTCACCACGCTTGGGGCGAGATCCTCTTCCTCGGTGTGGATCTGCGAGGCCAGCGTCGCGATGTCCACCACCGGGTCTTGCAGCGGCGGCAATACTTCACGGATGTTGTGGGTCGTGATGGTCGGAAAATCCCCCTGGAGATTGACCACGATCTCGGCCTTGCCGTCCGGATCGAGCTTCTTCATGGCCTCGTGGATGCGATCCGAGCCGGACGGGTGGTCGGAGCGGGTCATCACGGCCTCGCCGCCATGGGCAGTCACCACGGAGGCGATCTCGTCGGTGTCGGTTGCGACCGCGACCCGGCCGATTGCAGCGGCCTCGGCGCGGCGCAGCACATGCACGATCATCGGCAGTCCCGCGATATCGGCGAGCGGCTTGCCGGGCAGGCGGGTGGCGGCCATGCGGGCCGGGATCAGCACCAGGATGCGGGGATCGATCATCGGGTTAAGAGCCTGGAAACGGGGCATTTTCCGCACGGGGAAATGGAGTGGGGACGGGCTGAAAGCGGGGTCGCTTATACGGGTTGCCAGACCCCGGGCAAACCGATATCTCAATGGCAAAACTCGGGGAAACAATAGGGAATGTTTGATTCTCCCGAGGCTCGTCCTGGCGGCTGCTCGAGCCGCTGTTTCCTTCTTGCGGTGGGGCCTGGCCGGAAATGGACTCTTTCGAACTCAACAAGATTCTCGGTGCGGTGTTCGCCACCTGTCTCGTCCTGCTGGTGACGAGCTTCACCGCGAACGCGCTGTTCTCGCCCAAGATGCCGGAAAAGCCGGGCTTCGAGATCGCGGTGAAGGAAGATGCCGGCCCCGGCAAGGAGGGTGGTGCCGCCGCCGCCGCCGCCGAGCCGATCGAAAAGCTGCTCCAGACGGCCTCCATCGAGAAGGGGGCTGCCGCCGCCAAGAAGTGCGGCGCCTGCCACACGTTCGAGAAGGGTGGCCCGAATCGTGTCGGTCCGAACCTCTATGGCGTCGTCGGCGAGCCCAAGGGCCAAGGCCATGGTGGCTTCAACTTCTCGGCGGCCATGAAGGGCAAGGGCGGCAACTGGACCTTCGACGACCTCAACAAGTTCCTGGCCAACCCGAAGGGCTTCATCCCGGGCACCGCCATGGGCTTTGCCGGCATTCCCAAGGATTCCGAGCGCGCCGATATCATCGCCTACCTGAATTCGCAGTCGGAGAAGCCACAGCCGCTGCCGACGGCGTCGAAGTAAAGGCAGCGAAAAACCCATCTGGACGGGCGGCCGGGCTGAAAAGCCTGGCCGTTTCCTTATCCGGAATCGCGATGGCGTGGACCGGGGCGTTCGATCGGGGCGTTTGGCCGCATCGGATCGGCCGTGCGGGCTTTCAAGATGAGGAAAAAGCAACGCGTATTCGGTCGAAACCTCGCCTATATTAGGAACTTAAAGGAGTAGCCTCCTTCAAGACAGGGATGTTGATTTGGCCATTACCCGACGCGATCTCCTGCTCACCGGCACTGCTGCCGCAGCGCTTCCCGCCCTCGGTTCCGTCGCGGGGGTTCCCGTCGCCGGCGCCGCCAAAGCGCAATCGATAGCCGAGCTTCCCTGGCGCCACGCGCTGTCGCTGTTCGGGAAGGTCAAGTATCCCGCGGACTTCAAGCGCTTCGACTACGTCAATCCGGACGCTCCCAAAGGCGGCGTCGCCCGCCAGATCGCCGTCGGCACCTTCGACAATTTCAACATCGTCGTGTCGGGCGTGAAGGGCCAGGTCGCGGGTGCCGTCGCCTTCATCTACGAATCGCTCATGACGCCCTCGCTCGACGAGGTCTCGACCGAGTACGGCGCGCTGGCCGAAGCCGCCAGTCACCCTGATGATTTCTCTTTCGTCACCTACCGCTTGCGGCCGCAGGCGAAATGGCATGACGGCAAGCCCGTGACGCCGGAGGACGTGATCTTCTCGCTCGACTCCTTCAAGAAGCACCATCCGATGTACTCGGCCTATTACAGCCACGTGGTCAAGGCCGAGAAGGTCGGCGAGCGCGAGGTTAAGTTCGTCTTCGACGCGCCCGGTAACCGCGAGCTGCCGCAGATCGTCGGGCAGCTTATGGTGTTGCCGAAGCATTGGTGGGAAGGGACCGACTCGCAGGGCCGCAAGCGTGACGTCTCCGCCACCACGCTCGAAGTGCCGCTCGGTTCAGGCCCCTACAAGGTCAAGGACTTCGTGGCAGGACGGTCGATCGCGCTGGAGCGCGTCAAGGACTATTGGGGCCGCGACCTCCCCGCTAATGTCGGCCGCAACAATTTCGACGAGCTGCGGTACGAATATTTCCGAGATGCCACGGTCGCGATCGAGGCCTTCAAGGCCGATCAGGTCGATTGGCGCACAGAGAACAGCGCCAAGAGCTGGGCGACGGCTTATGACTTCCCGGCCGTGAGCGAAAAGCGCGTAATCCTCGAGGAATTCGCCAATCGCAGCTCGGGTGTGATGCAGGCCTTCGTGCCGAACCTGCGCCGCGCCAAGTTCAGCGATCCCCGCGTGCGCCGTGCGCTGAACTACGCGTTCGACTTCGAGGAGATGAACAAGCAGATCTTCTTTGGCCAGTACAAGCGTATCAGCAGCTATTTCGACGGCATCGAGGAGCTCATGGCGACCGGCTTGCCGCAGGGCAAGGAGCTCGAGATCCTCGAAAGTGTCCGCGCTCAGGTCCCCCCTGAAGTCTTCACGACTGCGTACACCAATCCGGTCGGCGGCAATCCGGAAGCCGTGCGTGACAATCTCCGGGAGGCGCTGCGCCTTTTCAAGGAGGCCGGCTACGAAGTGCGCGACCGCAAGCTGGTCGACGTCAAGACCGGCACCCAGTTTTCGCTGGAGCTGCTGAACCAGGATCCGAGCTTCGAGCGGATCACGCTGTTCTACAAGCCGTCCCTGGAGCGGCTCGGCATTGCCGTGAACGTGCGGACGGTCGACCCGACCCAGTACGAGAACAGGACGCGCGAGTGGGATTTCGACATCGTCACCAACTCATGGGGCGAGTCGCAATCGCCGGGCAACGAGCAGCGCGAGTTCTGGTCGTCCAAATCGGCTGATATCGCCGGCTCGCGCAACATTGCCGGCATCAAGAACCCGGCGATCGACAAGCTGATCGAACGGGTGATCTACGCCACCGATCGGGATGATCTCGTCGCAGCCACCAAGGCGCTGGACCGCGTGCTGCTGTGGAACCACTACGTCGTGCCGCAGTGGACCTACAACAAGGTGCGCACCGCGCGCTGGGATCGCTTCAGCCGGCCGGCGGAACTGCCCACATACGGCCAATCCGGTTTTCCGTTCATCTGGTGGTACGACGCAGGCAAGGCGGCGCGGATCGCAAAGAAGTCTTGAAGGGCAGTTTCCGCATGACGCAGATGTCACGCCGCCATGTGCTGGCCTTGGGTGTCGGCGGCGCCCTCGGCGCTTTCGTCGGAGCGCCGCTGTTGCGCGGCGCGCGAGCCTCGGAGGCGACGACCGGGGCGCACGGCATCTCGGCGTTCGGCGATCTGAAATATCCCGCCGACTTCCATCATTTTGACTACGTCAACGTCGATGCTCCGAAGGGCGGTACGTTCTCGCTGATCCCGTCGGTGCGCGCCTACAATCAATCCTACCAGACCTTCAATTCGCTCAACGCGTTCATTCTCAAAGGCGATGGCGCGCAAGGCATGGGCATGACGTTCGCGCCGCTGATGGCGCGCGCCAGCGACGAGCCGGACGCGATGTACGGGCTTGCCGCCAAATCCGTGCAGATATCGCCGGACGGGCTGGTCTATCGCTTCACGATGCGGCCTGAGGCGAGATTCCATGACGGCAGCAAGCTCACCGCGCATGATGCGGCGTTCTCGCTGACGACGTTGAAGGCCAAGGGTCACCCCTTGATCCTCATGCAGATGCGTGACTTCGTGAATGCGGAAGCGGTCGATGACGCCACGCTCGTCGTCACCTTTGCCAAGGGGCGCGCCCGCGACGTGCCGCTCTATGTCGCGGGATTGCCGATCTTCTCGAAGGCGTATTATGCCTCCCGGCCGTTTGATGAATCGACGCTCGAGATTCCGCTCGGCTCCGGCCCGTACAGGGTCGGGAGGTTCGAGGTCAATCGCTACATCGAGTTCGATCGGGTCAAGGACTGGTGGGGCGCCGATCTGCCAGTGTGCCGCGGCAGCTACAATTTCGACGTCGTGCGCTATGAATTCTATCGCGACCGCGACGTCGCCTTCGAGGGCTTCACCGGCAAGAGCTATCTCTATCGCGAGGAATTCACCTCGCGCATCTGGGCGACGCGCTATGACTTCCCGGCCGTGAAGGACGGCCGTGTCAAGATGGAGGTGGTGCCGGACGATACGCCCTCCGGAGCACAGGGCTGGTTCATCAACACCCGGCGCGACAAGTTCAAAGACCCTCGCGTGCGCGAGGCGCTGATCAACGCTTTCGATTTCGAATGGACCAACAAGACCATCATGTACGGCGCCTATGCCCGTACGGTGTCGCCATTCCAGAACTCGGACCTCATGGCTGGCAATGCGCCGCCTTCGCCGGAAGAATTGAAGCTGCTGGAGCCGTTTCGTGGCCAGGTTCCGGACGACGTTTTCACCGTACCGTTCACGCCGCCGGTCGCCGACGGCTCCGGTCAGGACCGCAGCCTGCTCCGCAAGGCGCAGCAACTGCTGAACGAAGCCGGTGTTCCGATCAAGGACGGCAAGCGGATGCTGCCGAACGGCGAGGTGTTCAGGATCGAGTTCTTGTTGGACGAGCCCTCGTTCCAGCCGCACCATGCACCTTACATCAAGAATCTCGCGACGCTCGGTATCGAAGCGAACATCCGTCTCGTCGATGCGGTGCAATACAGGGCGCGTCAGGATGATTTCGACTTCGACATGACGATCCAGCGCTTCAGCATGTCGGCGACGCCGGGCGATGCCATGCGCTCGTTCTTCTCCTCGCAGGTCGCCAACACCAAGGGCTCTTACAATCTCGCGGGCATCGCCAACCCCGCCATCGACGCCATGATCGAAAAAATCATGGCGGCTGATAGCCGCGAGGAGCTGACCATAGCCTGCCGCGCCTTCGACCGCCTGTTCCGCGCCGGCCGCTATTGGGTGCCGCAATGGTACAACAAGACTCATCGGCTGGCCTATTGGGATCAGTTCGGACATCCGGCGAAGCTGCCGCGTTATGCCAACGGCGTCGGCGCCCCCGACATCTGGTGGCATGAGCCTGCCAAGGCCGCCAAGCTCGAGCAGGCGAAATAACCATGAGCGCCTATATCGCCCGCCGCATCCTCCTGATGATTCCGACGCTGCTCGGAATCCTCTTCGTCTCCTTCGTCGTCGTGCAGTTCGCGCCGGGCGGTCCGGTCGAACGCGTGATCGCGCAGCTCTCGGGCGCCGATACCGGCGGCACCTCGCGCATCTCGGGCGGCAGCGATTTCGCGCAACGCGCGCCGGGGCAGGTGGGGGCCGGCGCCGACGCCATCAACTCGAAGTACCGCGGCGCGCAGGGGCTTGATCCTGATTTCATAAAGAAGCTCGAGGTGCAGTTCGGCTTCGACAAGCCGGCACCGGAACGCTTCGCGCTGATGGTGTGGAATTTCGCCCGCTTCGATTTCGGCAAGAGCTATTTCCGCGACGTCAGCGTGATCCAGCTGATCAAGGAGAAGCTCCCGGTCTCGATCTCTCTCGGGATCTGGCTGACGCTGATCACCTATCTGATCTCGATTCCGCTGGGCATTCGCAAGGCGGTGAAGGACGGCACGCGCTTCGACACCTGGACATCGACCATCCTCGTGCTGGGCTATGCCATTCCCGGCTTCCTGTTTGCCATCCTGCTCATCATCCTGTTCGCCGGCGGCTCCTTCTTCAACTGGTTCCCGCTGCGCGGGCTGACCTCGGATGGCTGGTCGCAATTTCCCTGGTACCGGCAGATCATCGATTATTTCTGGCATCTGACGCTGCCGCTGATCGCCATGGGCCTCGGCGCTTTCACCACCATGACGTTCCTGACCAAGAACTCGTTCCTGGACGAAATCCGCAAGCAATACGTCATGACCGCGCGCGCCAAGGGGTGCAGCGAGGGCCGTGTGCTCTACGGTCATGTTTTCCGGAACGCCATGCTGATCGTGATCGCGGGTTTTCCCGGCACCTTCATCCATGCCTTCTTTTCCGGCTCGCTGCTGATTGAGACCATCTTCTCGCTGGACGGGCTTGGGCTACTCAGCTTCGAGAGCGTGCTCAACCGCGACTATCCCGTCGTGTTCGGCACGCTCTACATCTTCTCGCTGGTCGGACTTGTGATCAACCTGGTCTCCGACCTCACCTATATGTGGATCGATCCCCGGATCGATTTCGAGGCGCGGGAGGTCTGATGAGTCTGGCCGCCCCAACCAAGCCGATCGAGACCACGGCGGAGTCGTCGCTCGGCGATGCCGTTCCCATCACGCGCAAGCCCTTCGCGCCTTCGCCGCTCAACCGGAGGCGCTGGCAGAATTTCAAGGCGAACCGGCGCGGCTACTGGTCGTTCTGGATCTTCATCATCCTGTTCGTGCTCTCGCTGTTCGCCGAGCTGATCGCCAATGATCGGCCCTTCCTGATCAAGTTCGACGGCCGTCTCTATTGGCCCGCCTTCGTGACCTATTCGGAAACGACCTTCGGCGGCGACTTCGAAACCGCGGCCGACTATCGCGATCCCTATTTGCAGAAGCTCATCAAGGAGAAGAACGGCACCATCGTCTGGCCGTTGATCCGCTACTCCTACGACACCCACAATCTCGACCTGCCGACGCCGGCGCCGTCGCCGCCGACCTGGATGCTGACCGAGAAGCAATGCAAGCCGGTGGTGGAGAAGAAGGGACTGAAGAGCTGCCGCGACCTCGAATACAACTGGCTCGGCACTGACGATCAAGGGCGCGACGTGGTGGCGCGGCTGATCTACGGCTTCCGCATTTCGGTGCTGTTCGGCCTCTGTCTCACCATCGTCTCGTCCGTCATCGGCATCGCAGCCGGCGCGGTGCAGGGCTATTTCGGCGGCCGGGTCGACCTGATCTTCCAGCGCTTCATCGAGATATGGACGGCGATCCCCTCGCTCTACCTTCTCCTGATCCTGTCCTCGGTGCTCGTGCCGGGATTCTTCGTGTTGCTCGGCATCCTCCTGCTGTTCTCCTGGGTCTCGTTGGTCGGTCTCGTCCGGGCCGAGTTCCTACGCGGACGCAATTTCGAATACATCCAGGCGGCGCGGGCGCTCGGCGTCTCCAACCCGGTCATCATGTTCCGACACCTGCTGCCGAATGCCATGGTCGCGACCATGACGTTCCTGCCCTTCATCGTGTCGAGTTCGGTGATGACGCTGACGGCGCTCGATTTCCTGGGCTTCGGCCTGCCCCCGGGATCGCCCTCGCTCGGCGAGTTGTTGTCGCAGGCCAAGGCCAATGTGCAGGCGCCCTGGCTCGGCTTCTCCGGATTCTTCTCGGTCGCGATCATGCTGTCGCTGTTGATCTTCGTCGGCGAAGCGGTCCGCGACGCCTTCGATCCGCGCAAGACGTTCAGGTAGGGGCGTGATATGATCTCCAGACGAGGTGGGTCATGAACAAGGTCGTCAAGGAACACTACCCAGCATCGCGCCTTCCCGAAGACTTGCGAACGGGCGTCGATCCAGGGGCGACTGTTACTGTCACAGTCGAGCAGGAAGCCACCTTGCCGACGGCCGTTGTCACCCTGGAGCAAATATGGTCCTCCAGAAAACCTCCATTCAAGACAGCTGAAGAAATTGACGGTGAACTGAGGCGCCAACGAGACGAATGGGATGGTTGATCGTCTGATTTATCTTGATGCAAACGTCTTTATTTACGCGATCGAGGGAAGCGGCGAGATCGCTGATCCCCTGCGCCAGCTATTCGACCTGTTTGGTACCCGCCGCGCAATCGGAGTCACGAGCGAGTTGACGTTGGCCGAAGTGTTGGCCGGAGCAGCAGATGTCCGTCGACGGATGTACCTGGATCTGATCGTCTGGAGCCGCATTTTCGATCTTCAGCCAGTAACGCGCGACGTACTGATTGAGACCGCTGAATATCGGAAGCATTCCGGCATGCCAAAATTGCCGGACGCCATTCACGTCGTAACGGCTATACGCGCCGGCTGTCGATCCATTTTATCGGCAGATATAAGGCTTCGGCTGCCGGATGGTTTTTCCCTGACCTTACCCAATCGGGACAATTTGTTGCGTTTAGTCGGAGAGATAACCTAGTGGACGCGATCAACCAGCCCCTGCTCAGCGTGCGCGACCTCTCGGTGGCCTTCCACCAGGGCGGCGCCACCACGCTCGCGGTTGACAAGGTCTCGTTCCAGATCAAGCGCGGAGAATGCCTCGCGCTGGTCGGTGAATCCGGCTCCGGAAAATCGGTCAGCGCGCTCTCGATCCTGAAGCTGCTGCCTTATCCCAATGCCTCGCATCCCTCGGGCAGCATCCGCTTCAAGGGCCAGGAGCTGATCGACCGCTCCGAGCATGAAATGCGGGAGATCCGCGGCAGCGACATCTCCATCATCTTCCAGGAGCCGATGACCTCGCTCAATCCGCTGCACACGATCGAGGCGCAGATCGGCGAAATCATCCAGCTGCACAATCCGACCAGCAATGCGCAGGCGCGCAAGCGGACGCTGGAGCTCTTGACCCAGGTCGGCATTCCCGAGCCCGAGACGCGGCTGAGCAGCTATCCGCACCAACTCTCGGGCGGCCAGCGCCAGCGCGTGATGATCGCGATGGCGCTGGCCAACGAGCCGGACCTTCTGATCGCGGACGAGCCGACCACCGCGCTCGACGTGACCGTCCAGGCGCAGATCCTGGCGCTGCTCGCCGAGATCCGCTCCCGGCTCGGCATGAGCCTGCTCTTCATCACCCACGACCTCGGCATCGTGCGCCGCATCGCCGAAACCGTCTGCGTCATGAAGGGCGGCCAGATCGTCGAGCAGGGCCCGGTCGAGCAGGTCTTCACGACGCCGAAACACCCCTATACGCGCGACCTGCTCGCAGCGGAGCCGAAGCCCGACCCGGCGCCGCCACAGCCGAACGCGCCGGTGGTGATGTCGGCCAATGATCTGAAAGTGTGGTTTCCGATCAAGCGCGGCCTGATGCGCAAGACGGTCGGCCACATCAAGGCAGTCGACGGCGTCAGTGTCGCCGTGCGCAAGGGCGAGACGCTCGGCGTCGTCGGCGAATCCGGCTCGGGCAAGACCACGCTGGGCCTGGCGCTCCTGCGGCTGATCTCCTCGGACGGGCGCATCGTGTTCTTGGGGAAAGACATCCAGGGCCTGCGCTTCAAGGAGATGCGCCCCTTCCGGCGCGATATGCAGATCGTGTTCCAGGACCCGTTCGGTTCGCTCTCACCGCGCATGTCGGTGGTTGACATCATCGCCGAAGGTCTCTCTGTGCATCAGCCGGGACTGTCGCGCGAAGAACGCGAGACGCGCGTGGTCAAGGCACTGGAGGACGTCGGGCTCAATCCGGAGACGCGATTCCGCTACCCCCACGAATTCTCCGGCGGCCAGCGCCAGCGCATCTCGATCGCGCGCGCGATCGTGCTGGAGCCGGACTTCGTCGTGCTGGACGAGCCGACCAGCGCGCTCGACATGCTGTTTCAGGCGCAGATGGTCGACCTCTTGCGCGAGCTCCAGCGCAAGCGCGAGCTCACCTACATGTTCATCTCGCACGATCTGCGCGTCGTCGCCTCGCTCGCCAGCCATCTCATCGTCATGCGCGGCGGCAAGGTGGTCGAAGAGGGCCAGGCCGCCGAGCTGTTCAAGAGCCCGAAGACGGATTACACGCGCGCGCTGTTCGCCGCCGCGTTCCGGCTGGAGACGGCCGGCAACGGGGCGGCAGCGACGTAGCGTTCGTCATTCCGGGGCGCGATGGGCGAACCCGGAATCCCGAGATTGTAGCGCGAGATTCCGGGTTCGCGCGCGTTGCGCGTGCCCCGGAATGACTGGAAGGTCACAGCCGCTTGATCGCGACGACCTCGCTGCCGGCCGCCTTGATCCGCGCGACGGCCGGCTCGATTGGTTCGATCACAGTTGCCATGTGATGCGCGTTGGCGTGCACCATGGTGCTGCCATCGCGAACGATCGCCACGTGTCCCTTCCAGAAGATCAGATCGCCGCGCAGCAAGCCGCCTCGCTCGTGCGGCTCCAGCGCGCGGCCGAGACCGGCGAGCTGCATGTCGCTGTCACGCGGGCAGCCGATCCCGGCGGATGTCAGCGAGACCTGTACCAGGCCCGAGCAGTCGATACCAAGGCTGCTCTTGCCGCCCCATAGATAGGGCGTTCCGACGAAGTGCTCGGCGACGGCGACGAAATCGGGCTCGCGGTGGTCGAGCGAGACGAGATGCGTCTTCGGCAAGAACGTTCCTTCGCGCGTCGTCGCGAAGGGCCCTTCCTCGCGCACGATCGTGAGCTTTGACCCAAGCACCAGCGTGTCGGCCGGCGGCAGCTTGATCGACGGGCCGGGAAACGCAAAGGTTCTGAGTGCGCTGACCTTGTGCGTGGGCGCGCCCGGCAGCTTGGAGAGCGCCGCGTCGGGCAGCCAGCCGACATAGCCGTCGGCATCGAGTTGGCCCCAGGCCCAGCCCTCCCCGTTGCGCTCGTAGACCGTGACGCGTTCGCCGCGCAAGGCCTCGGTCATCAGCACGGCGTTCGAGGATGGTTGCTCGCGCACCGGCGCGAGCGCGTCGATTACCTCGAATTCCTCGCCCTCGACGAAGCGCGCCGCGTCAACTTTGCCTTCGAGATATTTCGCGGCGATGTCGCCCCGCGCCGGCGTCAGCCTCGGATCGTATCCCGGGTCATTCATAACGTTCGCTCAAGAGTGCGTAAATGGCCCGCGCGGACTGGCACTCGCCGCCTTCGGGACGGGCCGGCTTCGCCGAGGGGGTCCAGCCGTAAATGTCGACATGCAGCCAGCTCTTGGCATGCTCGACGAAGCGTTGCAGAAACAGCGCGCAGGTGATCGAGCCGGCAAAGCCACCTGATGGCGCGTTGGTGATCGTGGCCGTCTTGGAGTCCAGCCAGGCATCGTATGGCGGCCACAGCGGCATGCGCCACAACGGATCGTTCTCCTTCACTGCACAACGTGCGACGTCGGCGGCGAGTGCTTCATCGTTGGTATAAAAGGGCGGCAAGTCCGGCCCCAGCGCAACCCGGGCCGCGCCGGTGAGCGTGCCCAGATCGATCAGCAGATCGGGCTTCTCCTCGTCGGCCAGCGCCAGCGCGTCGGCGAGCACGAGCCGGCCTTCGGCATCGGTATTGCCGATCTCGACGGTGATGCCCTTGCGCGACGTGAAGACATCGAGCGGGCGGAAAGCGTTGCCGGCGACGGCGTTCTCCACCGCCGGAATCAGCACGCGCAGCCGCACCTTCAGCTTGGCGTCCATCACCATGCGTGCCAGCGCCAGCACGTTGGCGGCGCCGCCCATGTCCTTCTTCATGATCAGCATGCCGCTCGACGGTTTCAGGTCGAGCCCGCCGGTGTCGAAACACACGCCCTTGCCGACCAGCGTCACCTTGGGATGATCTGGATCGCCCCAGCCGATGTCGATCAGCCGCGGTGCGCGGCTGGAAGCCATGCCGACGGCATGGATCAGCGGAAAGTTCTTCGCCAGGTCTTCGCCGATGGTGCACGCAAAGCTCGCGCCGAACTCGGCGGCGAGCGCTCGCGCGGCCGCGGCGAGTTCCGACGGGCCCATGTCGTTGGACGGCGTGTTGATGAGGTCGCGCGCCAGCATGGCCGCATCTGCAATGCGATCGATCTCGGTCGCGTCGACACCTTCCGGCGGCACCAGCCGCACGTCGGGCCTGTCTGCCTTGCGATAGCGGGCGAAGCGGTAACATCCCAATGCAAAGGCGAGCGCGGCGAGCCGTGCATCGTGAGGTGCATTGGCAAAGCGATAGGTGCCCGGCGGCAGCAAGCCGGGCAGGGCACCAGGCCGGAACAGGTCTCGGGATCTCGCACCGTCGTCTTCGAGGCCGAACAGCACCTGCGCAATCGTACCGTCAGGCGCAGGCAGCGCCAGATAGCTGCCCGGCTTGGCGGCAAAGGCGCTGGCGCCCACGAACTTGCGTTGTGCCGGCGCCAGCGTCTCGACGACCCGGTCCCAGGTCGATTTTGTGATGAACGTGATCGGGGTGGCGGTGGGTGATGTCTCGAAGACAGAAGGCATTGGCGGGTCCGGATCGTCGGATCAAGCAGGTCATGCGAACGGACGAGACTTCGCAGAGTTTGGCCGCCGCTGCAATCGGCTTTGCTCGCCATCGACATTGAGGGGGCTAGAGCATGATCCGGAAAAGTGCGCAGGGGTTTGCCGAAAAGATCATGCTCAAATAATAACCTAAAGCGCGATGACGATTCATCCTAATCGCATCGCGCTTTAGGCAATTCCGTGCTCGGACAAATCTCGTATCTTGCGCCGAGAACCGCTGTTCGCAAAAGCACAATCGCGGGGCTTTACTAGCGTCGCGGTTGTGGCAATATCCGTGAATATTTTAGATTGTGTCGCTCGCCTTGCGCGTACCGCACGCAGGGGCGCAGTGGCACTCGGTTGGTCATTCTTGTCGGTTGGTCATTCTTGGCTGATGGCCTGAATTTGTTCGTCGAAGCATTTCTCTCATCGCTTGGGCGGCGCAGCATTCGCAGATGAGCGGCGCAAAATGGATAGATCGTTCGTTATTGCGCAGATTTCCGACCTGCATCTGGATGGGTCAGGCCGGCTGCTTCCGGCCATCGAGACGCTCAGGGCCGCGGTTTGCGAGAAGATGGCGGACGTCACGCAGGTCCCCGATCGTATCTTGCTGATCACGGGCGATCTGGTCGACGATCCGACGCCGCGTGCGCTCGACGAGGCGCTTTCCGTCATCGCCTCGTTCCGGCAGACCGGGCTGTTCACCGACATTCAGGCCGTTGCCGGCAATCACGATGTCAAGCGGCCGAGCCAGCCCGCAGGCCGCCACGACGCCTACGATTACCTGCATCTGCCGCGAACCGCGAAGAGCGTCTATTACCGGCAGGCAGGCCTCAGCCTGGTGCTGCTCGACTCCAATCGCGCTAGCCTGATGAAGCTCGCGGGCGGACATATCGACGAGAGCACTTACAAGGCGATCGTGGCGGATTCGGCCCGGCTGAGCGCCGAACTCGCGGGCAGCCTCGGTTCTGCGGGGCGTGCCGACTATGCCGAACCGGCGGAAAACCTGGTGCGCGTGCTGGCCTTGCACCATCATCCGCTGCCGCAGGCGACCGGCGAAGGAAAGCGCTTTCTCGGCCTGCCCGATGAGCCGTTGATGTATCTCGCCGCACCTGCGACCTTCCTGGAGTCCGCCACCTCGCTCAACGTCGATCTGGTTCTGCATGGTCATCGCCATGTCGAGGGACTGACCCGCTATTCCATCCCCGATCCGTGTGCGACATCGAGCGAGAGCGGTGAGGCGTTCTGGCGCACGATCTACGTGCTCTCATGTCCATCCTCGACCGGGCAAGCTGGCGACGATGCCGGGTTCAACCTCATCCATTTCGGCCCTGCGTCCCGGGCCGGCCGCGGGGAGCACCATTTCGCAATCAGCCGCTATTCGAGGCGGCGAAACGATGCCGCCTTCAGGCCGCTCGACTCGAACCTGGCGGACGGCATCATAAAGCTGCCGGCAGGACGGGACTTTTCCCGTGATCCGGCCGTCGAGTCGGCCATCGAGGTCGTCTCGTCCGGCGCGCTGAAGCGCGATCAGGTGGCGGCGATCGCCCGCCGACTGTTCATGCGCCGCGGTTTTCACGATGAAGCGCAACCGGATTGGGCGAATTCGCTCTACGCCTACATCGTCTCGTCGCATGCCTGGACAGAGCTCGAAGGCAAGGTCGCGAGGTCCGGGCCGAGATCTGATGTCGGCACGCTCGCCGCGGTAAGAGCGCTGCTCGGCCGGTTGATCGAGCAAGCCGCCGGCGTGCTCGGCATCGATCGCGCTCAGCTCGATGAGCTCTACGGCAAGGGCTTGACCAACTGCGACGATTTCCTGCGCGAAGTGCCGCGGCTGCCTTGCGCGGGAATCGACGTTCAGCAGCAGGCACAACAGAGGCTGCAATTGCTGGAGGACCTCGCCCGGCAGGTGAAGGCGCTCGGCCTCGATTTGGACCTCGGCGGTGAAGTGCCCCTCCATCAAACGCCTGCGTGAGGGGAGGGCTCGAGAGCGTGTTAACCGGCCGTTAGGGTTAACATTCTATTGCTGGCGCGTTCGGCTCGATCGAGCGGCTCGAGAGTCAAAGCGTCATGCGCCAACGGATCAGGCTTACCCGGCTACTTGCTTCCACGTCGCTGGTCGCGACGGTGGCGATGGGCCTCGGCGGCTGTACGGCCATGTCCAAACTCTCCGACGTGACGGGCTCGGTCGGCCCGCGGGCGGAGGCGGCTCCCGGCGACCGCGCAACGGCCGAACCAGCACGCGCCATCGAAGTCTATGGCGAGCGTTACCGCGCCAATCCCAAGGACGCCGACGCCGCGCTCGCCTACGGGCAGGCCCTGCGCGCCAACGGCCAGCGCGCCCAGGCCGCAGCCGTGCTCGAGCAGGCGACCATCGCCAATCCCGGCAACAAGGCGTTGCTGGCCCAGTACGGCCGCGCGCTCGCCGACAACGGCAATTTCCAGCAGGCTTACGACGTGTTGTCGAAGGCGCATTCGCCCGACAATCCGGACTGGCGCCTGCTTTCGGTACAGGGCACTGCGCTGGACCAGATGGGCCGTCACGAGGAGGCGCGCTCCTACTACGCGAGCGCACTGAAGATCGCGCCGGGTGATCCCGGCGTGCTCTCCAATCTCGGCCTGTCATACATGCTGTCGAGAGAGCTGCCGAAGGCCGAGGAGGCGCTACGGCAGGCCTATGCCTCGCCGCGTGCGAGCGCCCGGGTGCGGCAGAACCTCGCCTTGGTCGTCGGTCTCCAGGGCCGCTTCGCGGAAGCGGAGACCATCGTGAAGGCGGACCTGCCACCCGACCAGGCCGCAGCCAATGTCGCCTATCTCAAGGAGATGTTGAGCCGCAGCGAGGCCCCGCGCGGCGCACCGAAGCGAACGCCGGTGGCTGCGCTGAGCCAGGGCGACTGATCAGATCCGATCTTGCCGGCCTTGGTGGCGGACCGTTTGGTCCAGCCCGGCTTACTGCATCTCGGTGACCTTGATGGCGGTGGGTCCGAGAATGACGACGAACAGCACCGGCAGGAAGAACAGGATCATCGGCACCGTGAGCTTCGGCGGCAGAGCGGCGGCCTTCTTCTCGGCCTCGTTCATGCGCATGTCGCGATTCTCCTGCGCCATGACGCGCAAGGAGTGGCCGAGCGGGGTGCCGTAACGTTCCGCCTGCTGCAGCGCCAGGCACACCGACTTGACGCCCTCGAGCCCGGTGCGCCGCGCCAGATTCTCATAGGCGACCTTGCGATCCTGCAAGTAGGACAGCTCGGCCGTGGTCAGGGTGAATTCCTCCGACAATGCGATCGACTGGCCGACAATTTCGGTCGCGACCTTGCGGAATGCCATCTCGACCGACATGCCGGATTCGATGCAGATCAAGAGCAGGTCGAGCGCGTCGGGAAACGCACGCTTGATCGAGAGCTGGCGCTTGGAGATCGCATTCTTGAGGAACAGCATCGGAGCCTGGAGGCCGAGATAGGCGGCGCCGATGCAGATGCCGATCTTGATCGGCATCGACTGCTGCATGTGGGCGATCACGAACACGTAGAGGGCCGAGCCGATAAAGAGCACGATCGGTGCGACCATGCGCGCGAACAGGAAGGTGATGTAGGGCGCCTGGCCGCGGTAGCCCGCCATGATCAGCTTGTCTCGCGCAGCTTCCTGCGCGAGCCATTTGGTCAGGTTGAAGTCCTCGACCACCTTGGAGACAAGCTGTTTCGGCGTTTGCCGCAGCGAGACCTTCTCGTTCTTGTTGAGGCGCTCACGCTCGCGCTGCCGGATGCGCTCCCGCTCGCTCGCCACCGCCTTCATGCGCTTGGAGAGGCCCTCGCCGGCGAACAACGGCATCACCAGCGTATAGACGGTGGCGCTCGCGGCGATGGCCGCGAGCAGCATGGTCATGAAACGGACGTCGTGCAGTTTCGAGACGAGGAATTCGACCATACGACACCGTCAAAAATCGAAGTTGATCATCTTCTTCATCACCAGGATGCCGATCGACATCCAAACGACGCAACCGACCAGCATCAGCTGTCCGGTGGGATGAGTCCAAAGCACCGAGATGTATTGCGGGGTCGTGAGATAGACCAGGAACATCACGATCGGCGGCAGCGAGCCGATGATGCCGGCGGAGGCCTTGGCTTCCATCGACATCGCCTGGATCTTCTCCTTCATCTTCTTGCGGTCGCGCAGCACCTTGGAGAGGTTGCCCAGCGCTTCCGAGAGGTTGCCGCCCGATTTCTGCTGGATCGAGATCACGATGCCGAAAAAGTTGGCCTCCGGCAGCGGCATGCGCTCGTAAAGTCTTCCACAGGCCTCGCCAAGCGGCATTCCGATCGCCTGCGTTTCGATGATGGTGAGGAATTCGCTGCGCAGCGGCTCAGGCGCATCGGCGGCCACCACCTTGATCGATTCGAACAGGGGCAGGCCCGCCTTGATGCCGCGGACGATCACGTCGACCGCATCGGGCAGTGCAGCCAGGAACTTGGCTTCCCGACGCTTCTTCAGGAAGCCGAGTGCCCAGCGCGGCAGGCCGAAGCCTCCGGCAAAAGCGAGACCGGCGGCGCCGATCAGGCCGCCGCCGGCGAACAGGGCGGCCGCGAAGAAGACGCCCGCGACGACGGCGGACACGATCCAGAATTTCTGCGTCGTCCAGTCGAGCCCTGCCTGCGACAGGCGGACGCTGAGCGGAGCGCTCTTCTCCTGGGCGCGCCGCGCCTCGAGATCCTTCAGCGAGGACTCGACCTGCTCGCGGCGTGAGCGCTGGGTCTTCTCGGCCTGGCGGACCGTGGGGGCCTCGGCGCGCGCGACCGAGGCGCGGCGGCTTTCCGCCTTTCGCTCTCCGGACAGCAGCGGGTAGAGGAAGACCCAGGCGACGCCACCGACCGCTGCGGTGGCGAGGAAGGCGAGGGCGAGGACCTGGATGTTCATGGCGCTGCTGCCTTGCTCACGTCTGCGGCGCGACTTCCGCCGCGTCGAGCGCGGCGGCAAGGCGCTTCTCCTCGCCGTAGTAACGGGCGCGCTCCCAGAACTTCGGACGGCCGATGCCGGTCGAGCGGTGCCGGCCGATGATCTTGCCATTGGCGTCCTCGCCGACCATGTCGTAGAGGAAGATGTCCTGGGTGATGATGGTGTCACCTTCCATGCCCATCACCTCGGTGATGTGGGTGATGCGGCGGGAACCGTCGCGCAGGCGCGCGGCCTGGATGATGACGTCGATCGAGGCGCAGATCATCTCGCGGATGGTGCGCGACGGCAGCGAGAAGCCACCCATCGTGATCATGGATTCGCAGCGCGACAGCGCCTCGCGCGGGTTGTTGGCGTGCAGCGTGCCCATCGAGCCGTCATGGCCCGTGTTCATGGCCTGCAGCAGGTCGAAGGCCTCGGGTCCGCGGACCTCGCCGACGATGATGCGTTCGGGCCGCATACGCAGGCAGTTGCGCACCAGCTCGCGCATCGTGATCTGGCCCTCGCCCTCGATATTGGGCGGACGGGTTTCCAGCCGCACCACATGGGGCTGCTGAAGCTGGAGCTCGGCGGCGTCCTCGCAGGTGATGACGCGTTCGTCGTGCTCGATGTAGTTGGTGAGGCAGTTGAGCAACGTGGTCTTGCCCGAACCGGTTCCGCCGGAGATCAGCACGTTGCAGCGGACGCGGCCGATGATCTGGAGGATCTCGGCGCCTTCAGGCGTGATCGCCCCGAACCTGACGAGCTGATCCAGCGTCAGCTTGTCCTTCCTGAATTTGCGGATGGTGAGCGCGGGGCCGTCGATCGACAGCGGCGGCACGATGGCGTTGACGCGGGAGCCGTCGGCAAGGCGGGCGTCGCAGATCGGCGAGGATTCATCGACGCGCCGACCAACCTGGCTGACGATGCGCTGGCAGATGTTGAGGAGCTGCTGGTTGTCGCGGAAGCGGATGCCGGTGCGCTGGATCTTGCCGCCGACCTCGATGTAGACGGTGTTGGCGCCGTTGACCATGATGTCGGCAATGTCGTCGCGCGACAACAGCGGCTCGAGCGGACCGTAACCGAGAACGTCGTTGCAGATGTCGTCGAGCAGCTCTTCCTGCTCGGCAATCGACATCACGATGTTCTTGATCGCGATGATCTCGTTGACGATGTCGCGGATTTCCTCGCGCGCGGATTCCGAATCGAGCTTGGCGAGCTGGGCAAGGTCGATGGCCTCGATCAGCGCGCCGAATATGGTCGCCTTGACCTCGTAATAAGTGTCCGAACGCCGGCTCTCCATGGCCGGAGGCGGCGGCGGAGCCTTGGCGGGGGCAAGCGGCGGCGAGACGACAGCCGGCGGGGCCGGGGCGCGCGACACCGGCGCCGCCTGAGCCTGGGCAGGCTCGAGCGACACGGCACCGGGCTTGGGCGCCCGAAGGTCGGTGTCTGTTCCGCTACGCTTACCGAACACTTAACAACTCCATGCGGCGGCTTATCTTCCCCGCAACTTCTCAATCAGAGGTGAAAACAGGGACGACTTTTGTTTCTTGGTCTCGCTGCGGCCGGTCAGGCGCTGGGCGATCTGCAGAAACATATCGATCGACTTGTGGTTGGCGGAGATCTCCGCGATCATCTGGCCGTTGTTGGCCGCCGAGCCGAAGATCTGCGGCTCGAACGGGATCGAGACGATCGGCTGGCTCTCGATCGCCTTGGCGAACTCCGCGGCGGCGATTTCGGGCCGTTTCGGCACGCCGACCTGGTTCAGGCAATAGAGCGGCGGCCGGTCGTTGGGGCGGGCGGCCTTCAACAGATCGACCAGGTTCTTGGTATTGCGCAGATTGGCAAGATCGGGCGCGGCCACGATCAGGATGTCGTCCGCTCCGATCAAGGCGCGCTTGGTCCAGCCCGACCATTGATGCGGAACGTCGAGCACGATGCAGGGCATGGTGGAGCGCAGCGTGTCGAACACCGCGTCGAACGCGTCGGTGCCGAAATCATAGACCCGGTCGAGCGTGGCGGGCGCCGCCAGCAGGCTGAGATGGTCGGTGCATTTCGACAGCAGGCGGTCGATGAACGCAGTGTCGACGCGGTCGGGCGAGAACACCGCGTCGGCGATGCCCTGTGGTGGATCCTGATTGTAGTCGAGGCCGGCGGTGCCGAAGGCGAGGTCGAGGTCGGCGACGACGGCGTCCATCGCGAGGTCACGCGCGATCGCCCAGGCGACGTTGTGGGAGATGGTGGAAGCTCCGACGCCGCCCTTGGCCCCGACCACGGCGATGATGCGGCCGACCGCCTTGGCTTCCGGCGCCGAGAACAGGTTGCAGATCGAGCGCACGACGTCGATCGCGCCGACCGGCGCCAGCACGTAGTCGCTGACACCGCGGCGCACGAGCTCGCGATAGAGCGTGACGTCGTTGATGCGGCCGATCACGACCACGCGGGTGCCGGCGTCGCAGACGGTTGCGAGCTGGTCGAGACCGCCCAACAGATCGTTGCGGCCATCGCTCTCGAGCACGATCACGTTCGGCGTGGGGGCCGAACGGTAGGCTTCGATGGCGGCCGCCATGCCGCCCATCTGGATCTTTAGATGGGCCTTGCCGAGACGGCGATCCTCGCCGGCCGACTGCACCGCGGCGGCGGTCTCCACTGTCTCGCAGAAGGCCTGGACCGAGACGCGCGGCGCGGGCGCAATGTGCTCCTCCACCGGCGGCGTAGCTGCTGCCGGCTGCTCTTCTTGTGTCTGGCGCGCGTAGCTGATCATTTGCCGGTGTCGCTGAGTTTGGCCCTGTCGGCCTCAGGATAGGTGGTCGCCGACGTCATTCCCTTGCGATACTTCTCCAGGCCGGTGATGCGCCGCGGCGTGTATGACGGAGTTTCGGGCCGCGGCTGCTCGAGGTCCGAGGGATTGTCGACCATGGCTGCGAGGTTGCGCTGATAAGCGCAGCCGTAATTGTAATAGTCCTTGTTCTCGAACCATCGCTTGTTCTTCATCGAGGGTCCGATGTCCTCCGGCCACAGGCCACAGGGACCGGCGACCGCCGCGATCTTCGAATAGGTGAGCCGGATCGGCGGCAGGAAGCGCTTGTCTTGCGGCTGGTAGGGGTGAACGCTGACTCCGCGCGGCGGAACGCCTGCTGCTGTCAGCATCGCCTGGATCTCACGCATGGTGTCCGCGACCGGACGGGCATTGGGGGTATTGGAAGGCACGTCGATGCGGATGGCGCCGGTGCCTTCGTGCAGCCACGACGATGCGACGCCCATCACGTCAGCACGCTGGGCAGCGGTTAATCCGCCGCGGGCATGGCCCACGAAGACGACGATCGAGCGATTCTGCTCCTCGACCGCGATCGGATGGCGCTGCTTGTAGTCGTCGGGGATGGAGGCCGTGAGCACGTCGTCGTGCTGGCAGCCGCCGACGGCGAGCGCGATGCCAACCAGCGCGCCACCGAGGCGGAGGGCGCGTTTGCGAAGCTGGGGTGGTCTTGTCATCATCGTGAAGTCCCCGTTCCGCATCAGTCGGTAATGAAGCCGTAGGTGCCGCGGTAGTTCTTGGCTGGTTCGGTCCGTCCGGGCACGCCGTAGAGCCGGTTGATATTGCCGATCAGCTGGGCCTGCGGATCCGCAGGGGGGGCGAAGCCGTCATCCGGCCGCGACAGGTCCTTCGGCGCCACCGCGCGAACGACATAAGGCGTCACGATCACGACCAGCTCGGTCGCGTTGTTGACGAAGTCGCGGCTGCGGAACAGCGTGCCCAGAATCGGGAGCTGCATCAGCCCCGGCATTCCGCTGACCGCCTGCTTGGTCTGCTGATGGATGAGGCCCGCCATCGCCATCGCGCCGCCCGAGGGAATTTCCAACGAGGTCTCGGCGCGGCGCGTCCTGATCGAGGGCACCGTCAGCGAGTTCACCGACGTCGAACTCACGGCCTGGGACAGCGTGATCGAATTCTCGTTCGACAGCTCCGAGACCTCCGTCATCACGCGCAAGCTGATCTTGCCCTCGCTCAGCACCACCGGCGTGAAGTTGAGCGAGATGCCGAACTTCTTGAAGCTGATCTGGGTGGTACAGACATGGGTGACGGGGTCGCACGCATAGCCAGCCGGGACCGGGAATTCGCCGCCGGCGATGAACGTCGCCGATTCACCCGAGATCGCGGTCAGGTTCGGCTCGGCCAGCGTGCGGATGACGCCCGCGGTCTCCATCGCGCGCAGGGTGGCCTGCACCGACGGGGCTGCGCCGAACTTCGTGGTCAGGTTGTTGCCGTCCACGAGGTTCCTGCCGAGGGCGGTGAACGGATTGGAGTTGGTGAAGCTCACCACCGACGTGCCGTAGTTGAGGTTGGCGGTCAGGTCGATGCCGAGCTGCTTGATGATGCTGCGCTGGACTTCGGCCACCGTCACCTTGAGCGTGATCTGGTCGCGGCCGCGCACCACGATCGAGTTGACCACCTTGTCGGCACCGCCCGCCAGGCGCGCAGCGAGTTCGTTGGCCTGCTGCGCCTCCATCGGATTGGCAGCCGTGCCGGTCAAGACGATGCCGTCGCCGAGACCGTCGATCTGGATGTCCGAATTGGGCATGATCTGCTTCAGAGCAGCCCTTACGCCGTTGAGGTCGCGCTTCACCGCGATGTCATAGGCCGCAATCTGCTGACCGGCCGAATCGAAGAACACGATGTTGGTCTGGCCGACCGCGGCGCCGATGATGTAGGCGCGCTGCGCCGAGCGGACCACCGCATTGGCGATCTTGGGGTCGGCGACCAGCACGTCCTTGATGTCGCGCGGCAGGTCGATCACGATCGACTTGCCGACGCCGAGCGAGAGGAAGCGCGCGTTGATCTGGCCGTCCGCCGCGGCGGACGGCACCGGGCGGTAATCGGCGGCGATCACCGGAGCGATCGCCGGGTTGAGCGCCAAGGCGAGGGCGGCCGAAAACGACAGGGTTCGGACCAGTGATAGACGCATCGTGGCCGAAGCCGATCTGAATTTCATGTCGACTGTCTTCATCGTGCCTTAGCCGTCTGACTTGGAATGCCGTAACGAATGATCGAAACGCCGTCCTGCTTCTGTGCGGAATCGTCGAGTGGGATCTCGCTCATCTTGACGTCGACGATGCTGCGCAGCGCCAGCGACAGCGTGCCGCTCTGCCGCGCCGCGGAGAGCGTCGCGGTCTGCGCGGGGTTGAGTTCGAGAGTGACGGTCTTGCCGACCACCGCGTTCTGGCCATCCTTCTCCTTGGGCGCCTGGTCGATCGCCAGGACCCGGATATTGGCCAGGATGATCTCGGAGGTGACGATATCAGGGGCGCCGCTGTTCTGGTCGGGGTTCTTCAAGCGGCGCGTGAGCAGGACGTCGACCCGATCGTTGGGCAGGATGAAGCCGCCCGCGCCGGTCTCCGGGGAGATCTCGGTCGAGATCGCCCGCATGCCGGTGGGCAGGATTGCCGCCATGAAGCCGGAGTTTTCAACCTTGACCAGTTTCTGTTCGCGGATCGGCTCACCCTGGATGAACGGTGCGCGCGCGATCGAACCGGCAACCTGGGTCGCCCCTTCGGGGCGCTCGTTGCGGCGGATGAATGTTGCGCTGGCGGTCGCGGCAGGCCATGTCTGCCATTGCACGTCTTCCGGCTTCACGGTCTGGCCGAGGCCGATGTCATTCTTAGCCACGAGGACGTCGACGGTCGGCAGTTGCGCGGTCGGAGGCGGAGCCGGCGCCGAATTGTCGGTGCCGCTCGCCAGGTACGCGGCGACGCCGCCGGCGCAGATGGCGACCGCCAGGACGACAATGCGTGCCCTATTCATACGCTTCAACTTTCCAACAATACGCTGCGACGCTGCCGCCGCCGTGATCGGCAGTTGACCAGCTATTCGTCAAAGCATGGTTAATGAGGCGTATCTAAATCGGCTTAACGCCGGGTTTACCCGGAGCTTTCAGCGCAGGGCGAGGTGAGCGAGGTCGATCGCCTTCACCCATTCGGTCTCGGGATAGACCATCAACGCGCTCAGCGCGAGCGCGATGCCGTAGGGAATGCCGCTCTCCTTGGCATGCAGCCGTGCGAGCCAAGCCTGGCCCGCCAGCCCGTAGGGCAGCGGCCATTGCCGGAACTGGAGCAGGAGCAGCGTCAGCGCGCCGCCGAACAGCGAGGCGTAGAGCAGGAAGTTCATCAGATGCGCGAAGCCGAACCAGAGCGCGACGGACGCCGCGACCTTGGCGTCGCCGCCGCCCACCCAGCCCATCGCAAAGCAGGTGAAGGCCACGACCAGGAGCAGCGCGCCGGCGCCGACATGGCTCATCATCTCATAGGGTGCCATGCCACTGGCGAAGGCGAGCACGAAGAATCCTGCCACAAGGGCCAGCGATACGCGGTTCGAGATCGTCATCGTGAAGAGGTCGCTCGCGGCGGCGAACGCCATCAGGGCCGGGAAGAGCAGAAGGCGCGCAAGGTCGAGAATCATGGGCTGCGTCTTGAGGCCTGGGTTTGCCGCGGGAACCGGCGTCGGCGGATGCTAGCGCGCAGTGCTAAACAAACCGACAACGGCGGCAGGGCGGCGCGGGCCGGAACCGGCAAATGCTTCACAAGAAACTGGCGATGCGCGCGGCGAGCGCGACTGTCGCAAGCAGCAGCGCCAGGCAGATCCAGTGGGCCGGCGAGCCGGCCTGCGGCGTCTCGGTTTCGCGCGCCGCGACCGCGGCATCGGTTCTGAACTCTTGCAACGCCACTGGAACTCGCCGTTTTAGAAAGACAAAGCCCCGGCGGTCCGGGGCTTTTGCCGTCGTTGGCAGACCTGCTTACTTCAGCGACGTGCTGATCGAGGAGAACTTGGTGTTCAGCGTGCTGCCGAGATTGTTGACGACCGTGATGATGGCCAGCGCGATGCCGGCGGCAATCAGACCGTATTCGATCGCGGTGGCGCCGGATTCATCCTTCGCGAAACGCGCAATCAGGTTCTTCATGGACATGACTCCGTCTGGTGGGATCGCCTCGTTCGGCGCTGTCGTTGACGTGATGACCATGAGAGCCGAGCACTTTCGGTAGAGTTAATTCCATCGGGTAAACCCCGGTCCTGCGCGGTGCTTCTGCCCAAGGTGAATTTCGCCTTAAGGGCCAACCGCGGATTCGTTCCCGTTCCGGATGCATGGCCGACGCGGCGCCTTGCTTCACCCTCCCTTAAATTTACCGGAGTAGGCCTAAGCAGCACCGAAACTGGCAAGAGAGGCGACGATGTCGAGCCTGCCCATGCAAGTCGCCCTGATGCTCGGCGAAACCATCGTGAAGGTGATCCCTGTCACCTTCGTGCTTGCGGCGGTCTTCACCGTGCTGGAGCGCTTCTGGGCCTGTAATCCCGGTGCGCCGTGGTGGCGCAAGCGGGAGATCGTCACCGACATCTGCTACTGGTTCTTCGTACCGGTATTCGCCCGCACCATGCGGATCGGACTTCTGATCGTCGGCGCGAGCGTCCTCTTCGGCATCCACGACGCCGACGGTCTCGTCGCCTTCTACGACAATGGCCATGGTCCGCTGGCGCAGCTGCCGCTGTGGGTGCAGGCCGTGCTGTTCCTGGTCCTGTCCGATTTCATGCTGTACTGGCTGCACCGGCTCTTCCACGACGGCGGCTTCTGGAAATACCACGCCGTCCATCATTCGTCGGAGGAGATCGGCTGGATTTCCGCAGCCCGCTTCCATCCCGTCAATCTCGTGCTCGGGACGATCAGCGTCGACGTCGTGCTGCTGATGGCCGGTATCTCCCCGAACGTGATGATCTGGATTGGCCCGTTCACCACCTTCCATTCGGCCTTCGTGCACGCCAATCTGAACTGGACCTTCGGTCCCTTCAAATACGTGCTGGCGACCCCGGTGTTCCACCGTTGGCACCACACCTCGCTCCAAGAGGGCGGCGACACCAATTTCGCCGGCACATTCCCGGTCTGGGATGTACTGTTCGGCACCTTCCGCATGCCGGAAGGCAGGCTGCCGCAGGACTACGGCAAGGACGAAGCGACCATGCCAAAGGAGTTCGGCGGCCAGCTCGCCTATCCGTTCCGCCATTAGGAGAGGATGGCAGGCCGGCAAACGCCGATCCGTTCAAACAATAGTCGGCGAGTTTGCGGAACGTTCACGAATTGAAGGCAGGTTAACCTGGTCGGGCGCCGGCTCCGCTGTGTGATTCTGCCGGTTTGTGACGTCCCGGGGGTAAGTATGCGTAAAGAAATGTTGCGCCGCCATGCGCGCGCCTGTGTTCTGATTGTCGCCGCGGTGCTGGCATGGCCGGCCTCCGGCCTCGCCCAGTCCACCGCCGACACCATCGCCGTCAATGTCGACCAAGCCAAGCTGGTGCGGCTGCCCGGCAAGGTGGCGACCATCGTTGTCGGCAATCCCCTGATCGCCGACGTCACGCTCCAGCCAGGCGGCATGATCGTCGTAACCGGAAAAGGCTACGGGGCCACCAACTTCATCGCGCTGGACCGCGGCGGCGAGATTCTGGTCGACCGGCAGATCCAGGTTGAAGGTCCTACCGACCGGCTCGTCACCGTCTATCGTGGGATCGAGCGCGAGTCCTACAGCTGCGTACCGATCTGCCAGCGCCGCGTGACCCTCGGCGACAGCGACACCTACTTCAACAACACGATGACCCAGGCCGGTGCGCTGAGCACGAGTGCCAGCGGTGGTGCCGGCACGGCCGCCAAGTCCAACTAGCTCATCGACCCACCCTGCCGCTGCAGGAGCGATCCCGTCAGGCTGCGTGCTTTGAGGGCGGCTCCGTGTGCGCGTCCGCTTCGACGGCAGCGCACAGTATACGTGCCCTTAAAATGAAGGAGGCCGCGCGTCACCGCACGGCCTCCCGGTTTGCTCTCGCTCGCTCTAGCCGATCGGGGCCGAGGCCCCGCGGGCTCAGCCCGCAGCGCGGAGGTTGTCGGCTGCCGACTTGCCGGAGCGGCGATCGGCCACGATTTCGTAGGAGATCTTCTGGCCCTCGCGCAGCGAGCCGAGGCCGGCGCGCTCGACGGCGCTGATGTGAACGAACACGTCCTGGCCGCCGTCGTCGGGCTGAATGAATCCGAAGCCCTTGGTTGCGTTAAACCACTTCACGGTTCCCATGCTCATGGGGGTAGTCCCTTCTCAGATAGTACAATGTCAGAGCCCGCTCGCGCGGGCAGGTTTAGATCGAACTTCTGGAAGGGTCGTCAGCGTGTCTGAACCGGCTGTACCGGTGGATGCCAATGTGGTCCGGCCAAAAATCGATTAATTCATTTTATCGGAAGCGAGGGTCTGAAACAATCCGGACGTGCGCGATTTTTTGATCCGCCGTGACGCGACGGCGGACCACAAGTCGAGATATCATCCCGCGCTCCGGCGCTGCAGCTGACTTAGCGACGGCGGAACTGACCCCCACGCTGTCCGGGGCGGGGTGGCCCGCCCGCCCCGCTGGGTCGTTCGTCCTTGTGGCGGAAAATCAGCCGGCCCTTCTCCAGATCGTAGGGCGACATCTCCACCGTCACGCGGTCGCCCGCGAGCGTCTTGATGCGATTCTTCTTCATCTTGCCGGCGGTGTAGGCGACGATCTCGTGTCCGGCGTCGAGCTGCACGCGGTAGCGCGCGTCGGGGAGGATTTCGGTGACCAGTCCCTCGAACTGGATCAGCTCTTCCTTAGCCATGAATGTCTCCAGGTCGTGGACGGCTAGTGCGAATAGGGTTTGCGGTTTGGTTGGCTGTTTGGCCGACTCTCGCGGCGCAAAAAGGCAACGCCTTGTATCCCATCGGGCGCCGCAGCGCTATGTGCGGAACGCTGTTCCGGACGGTCGGCAGGCGATGAATGCATCTTACCACCGGAGCGGCGGCGGCGAGAACCCTTGGATGCATTCGGTCCAGCGGCGTGACGTCCGTCGGCATGTCTTGTGTCAGCATGTCTTGCCTCAGCATGTCTTGCCTCGGCGTGCCGTCCTTCACCGTGCCTCCCGTCGCCTTGCTTCCCGGGACCATGGTGGCGCCCCTCGGCATGTCGTTCGTCCGCACGCCGCCCGTCACCGTGCCGCGCGCCTTGCGGACGCTGGCCGGGACGGCCGCCCGGCCGGCCTTGTCTCTGCTGCGACGGCGCGGGGCCGGCATCGCGGCGGCCGGCGTCGGTGCGGTGGTCCTCCCGCGGCAGGGCGACGCGAATCAGCCGCTCGATGTCGCGGAGATAGCTGAGCTCCTCGCCGCCTGCGACCAGCGAGATCGCGGTGCCGTCGGCACCGGCGCGCGCGGTGCGGCCGATGCGGTGGACGTAGGTTTCCGGCACGTTGGGAAGGTCGAAATTGATGACGTGGGTAATGCCGTCGACGTCGATGCCGCGGGCGGCGATGTCGGTGGCAACCAGGGTGCGGATCTCGCCGGAGCGGAACTGGGCGAGCGTCCGCTCGCGGTGGTTCTGCGACTTGTTGCCGTGGATGGCGCTCGCGGCAATGCCGGCCTTTTCAAGGGTCTTCACCACCTTGTCGGCACCGTGCTTGGTGCGGGTGAAAACCAGTGCGCGGTTGATTGGCTCGTCCTTCAGGAGCTTGGTCAGGAAGGCGGGCTTGGCTGCGAAGTCGACCTGGACGATGCGCTGATTGATCCGCTCGGCTGTCGAGGAGACCGGGGTCACCGCGACGCGCGCCGGATCGCGCAGCATGGAATCGGCGAGCTCGGCGATGTCCTTGGGCATGGTGGCCGAGAAGAACAGCGTCTGCCGCTTGATCGGCAGCTTGGCGACGATTTTGCGAATGTCGTTGATGAAGCCCATGTCGAGCATACGGTCGGCTTCGTCCAGCACGAGGAACTCGACGCTGGAGAGCTTCAGGCCGTTGCTCTGCACGAGGTCGAGCAGGCGGCCGGGGGTGGCGACCAGAACGTCGACGCCCTGCATCAGGGCGCGGACCTGGCGGCCCATCGGCACGCCGCCGATGGCGAGGGTCGACGCCAGCCGGAGGTGACGGCCGTAGGCGTTGAAGCTGTCGAGGATCTGACCGGACAGCTCGCGGGTCGGAGAGAGCACCAGTACGCGGCAGGTCTTGGGCTGCGGCTTGATGCGGTTCTCGAGCAGCCGGTGGAGGATCGGCAGCGCGAAAGACGCGGTCTTGCCGGTTCCAGTCTGGGCGATGCCGACGACGTCGCGGCCGGTCAGCGCGGTCGGAATGGTCTGGGCCTGGATCGGGGTGGGGGTGACGTAGTCTTCTTCACGAAGAGCGCGCGCGATGGGTTCGGCAAGGCCGAAATCCTGAAACGAAGTCAAAAGAGGGGTTCTTTCCATGTCGAAAGCGGGCGCCCGGCGCATTCGGCGCGGCGCGCGCAAAAGGGTGTCGAGAAGACACCTGCGTGTTTGGGGTGTCGGATGGGCTTGGGAGAATGGGGCAAGCCAGAGGCCCGTACGGGCTTAAGAACACGCGGCTCGCTACGACCCCTTGATTCGCAAGAAGTCTAGGAAGGTCATATGGAACATCGGGGCGGCGCTTTCAAGGCAATCGCGACCGAAACAGCAATCAAGGTGCAAAAATAGTGATGCCGCAAATTTAGCCAAAACGAGCAGTGTGCGCAAAGATTAAACTGAATGCCGCTTTCGCATACATTTAGATTGCTCATAAGTTAGGCAATATTACTGCGGCAAAACTTCGAATCCTGACGATTACGTGAGCAAATTCAGCCGGTTGAGAGGTGCTCAGCCCATGGCATGGTTCTTGCGATTCCGTTAATCGCAGGCGGCCGCGGGGCCGTTTCGCAGCATTTTCATGTCTGCGTCAGGGAGATGAGACACTCATGTTTAGCAAATCCACTCACGATATAGCGGCGTCATTTAGCCGCCGCGGCGTGCTCGCCGCGACCGCCGGACTGATGCTCGGTCTGGCTTCATTGACTGGCGCAAAGGCCGCCGACGACACCATCAAGGTGGGTGTACTCCACTCCCTGTCCGGCACCATGGCGATCAGCGAAACAACGCTGAAAGACACCATCCTCTTCCTGATCGACGAGCAGAACAAGAAGGGCGGCGTGCTCGGCAAGAAGCTGGAAGCCGTCGTCGTCGACCCCGCTTCGAACTGGCCGCTGTTCGCCGAAAAGGCGCGCGAGCTGATCACCAAGAACAAGGTCTCGGTCGTGTTCGGCTGCTGGACCTCGGTGTCGCGCAAGTCGGTGCTGCCGGTGTTCAAGGAGCTCAACAGCATCCTGTTCTACCCCGTGCAATACGAGGGTGAAGAGAGCGAGCGTAACGTGTTCTACACGGGGGCTGCGCCGAACCAGCAGGCGATCCCCGCCGTCGACTACCTCATGAAGGACGAGAAGGTGAAGCGCTGGGTGCTTGCGGGCACCGACTACGTCTATCCGCGCACCACCAACAAGATCCTGGAAGCCTATCTGAAGTCGAAGGGTGTCGCCCAGGAAGACATCATGATCAACTACACGCCGTTCGGGCACTCCGACTGGCAGACGATCGTGGCCGATATCAAGAAGTTCGGCTCGGCCGGCAAGAAGACCGCGGTGGTCTCGACCATCAATGGCGATGCCAACGTTCCCTTCTACAAGGAACTCGGCAACCAGGGCATCAAGGCCAAGGACATTCCCGTGGTGGCGTTCTCGGTGGGCGAGGAAGAACTCGCCGGCATCGACACCAAGCCGCTGGTCGGCCATCTCGCCGCCTGGAACTACTTCCAGTCGATCAAGTCGCCGGAGAACGAGAAGTTCATCAAGGCGTGGCAGGCCTACACCAAGAATCCGAAGCGCGTGACCAACGACCCGATGGAAGCGCACGTGATCGGCTTCGACATGTGGGTGAAGGCAGTCGAGAAGGTGAAGTCGACCGATCCGGACAAGGTGATCGACGCTCTCCCGGGCATCGAGGCCAAGAACCTGACCGGCGGCACCTCCAAGATGCTCCCGAACCACCATATCACCAAGCCGGTGTTCATCGGCGAGATCAAGGCCAACGGCCAGTTCGACGTGGTCTGGAAGACCCCGAGCCTCGTCCCCGGCGATGCCTGGTCGAAGGAGCTCGACGGCTCCAAGGACCTGATCGGCGACTGGGTCGGCAAGAAGTGCGGCAACTTCAACACCAAGACCAACAAGTGCCTCGGCTCGGGCTCCTGATCCCGATCTGATCGCCATTGCAAGACCGGAGAGGGCGGCGATCCCGCCGCCTTCTCCACTGATTTCTGCCGGGGTCATTCACAGTGCCAGCCCATTTGTCAGCCCGTTTCTGTTCGCTCGCACTCTCGTTGTTTTTGATCGCGTTCGCGCTGCCGGCCTTCGCCGGGCCGTTCGAGGATGCGGTCGCCAAGTTCGCCAATGACGATTTTTCCGACACGGAAGAGGCGATCGGTGTAATCGCGGGCAGCGGCAACAAGCTGGCTTTCCCCATCATCAGCGCGCTCCAGGACGGCCGCCTCATGGCCGATCCGGACAGCAAGAAGGTCTACGTGACCGGCGCCGACGGCAAGTCGATAGACGCTGCGACCGGGGAGGCCGTCGCCACCGTTCCCGACAGTGCGAGCGCGGTCCGTCTCAACAACCGTCTTCGTCGCAGCGTCGATGCCGCGATCGGCGGCCTGACGCTTCAGTCGCCGGATGTCGGAACGCGCCTTCAGGCCGCGCAATCCGTCTTCAAGTCGCATGAGGAGACCGCGCTCGATGCGGTCGACGCTGCGCTGGCCAAGGAAACCAACAAATCCGTCAAGGCGGCGCTCGGCGATGCCCGCGCCGCGATCCTGCTGTTCAAACCCGACGCCACGGAGGTCGAGAAGCTCGAGGCCGTCGCCACCCTCAAGGCGCGGGGCGACCAGGAAGCGTTGGCGCTGCTCACCGGCATGGGCGACCAGCCGGCCTCGGTGACCAAAGCGGCCGCCAGCGCGATCGGCTCGATTCAGTCCACGCTCGCGGTCTGGTCCATGGTGCAGAACGCCTGGTACGGCCTTTCGCTCGGCTCGGTGCTGCTGCTCGCCGCGATCGGGCTTGCCATCACCTTCGGCGTGATGGGCGTCATCAACATGGCGCATGGCGAGATGGTGATGATCGGGGCCTACACCACCTTCGTGGTGCAGGAGGTGATCCGCACCAGCTATCCCGGCCTGTTCGACTATTCACTGCTGATCGCCGTGCCGCTCGCCTTCCTCGTCGCCGGGGCCATCGGCGTCTTGATCGAGCGCAGCATCATCCGCTTCCTCTACGGCCGGCCGCTGGAGACGTTGCTGGCGACCTGGGGTCTGTCGCTGGTGCTGCAGCAGGCGGTGCGCACCATGTTCGGCCCGACCAACCGCGAGGTCGGCAATCCCTCCTGGATGAGCGGCGCGTTCGAGCTCGGCCAGATCACCATCACCTATAACCGGCTCTGGATCCTCGTCTTCACGCTCGCGGTGTTCGCGATCCTGCTCGCGATGCTGCGCTACACCGCGCTCGGCCTCGAGATGCGTGCGGTGACGCAGAACCGCCGCATGGCGGCTTCGATGGGCATCGCGACCTCGCGCGTCGACGCGTTGACCTTCGGTCTCGGCTCGGGCATTGCCGGCATTGCCGGCGTGGCGCTGTCGCAGATCGACAATGTCAGCCCCAATCTCGGCCAGAGCTACATCATCGACAGCTTCATGGTCGTGGTGTTCGGCGGGGTCGGCAATCTCTGGGGTACGCTGGTCGGCGCCTTCACGCTCGGCATCGCCAACAAGTTCCTGGAGCCGGTCGCGGGCGCGGTGCTCGGTAAGATCGCCATCCTGGTCCTCATCATCCTGTTCATTCAAAAGCGGCCGCGCGGCCTGTTCGCGCTCAAGGGCCGTGCGGTGGAAGCATGACCCCTCACATGCTGACGCGATCGCTGGACCGCGGCGCGACGATCTTCCTTGCCGTCGTCGCGGCCTGCGGCATCCTCATTCCGCTCTCCAACCTGCTGCTGCCCGCGGGCTCGTTCCTGCAGGTGCCGACCTACCTCGTCGCGCTGTGGGGCAAGTATGTCTGCTACGCCATCCTGGCACTGTCGATCGACCTGATCTGGGGCTATTGCGGCATCCTCTCGCTCGGCCACGGCGCTTTCTTTGCTCTCGGCGGCTACGCCATGGGCATGTACCTGATGCGGCAGATCGGCACCCGCGGCGTTTACGGCAATCCGATCCTGCCGGATTTCATGGTGTTCCTGAACTGGGAGAAGCTGCCCTGGTACTGGTACGGCTTCGACATGTTCTGGTTCGCCGCGCTGATGGTGCTGGTGGTTCCGGGCCTGCTTGCCTTCTGCTTCGGCTGGCTCGCGTTCCGCTCCCGCGTCACCGGCGTGTACCTGTCGATCATCACGCAGGCGATGACCTATGCGCTGCTGCTCGCCTTCTTCCGCAACGATTTCGGCTTCGGCGGCAACAACGGCCTGACCGACTTCAAGGACATCCTCGGCTTCAACGTGCAGGCGGAGGGTACGCGTGCCGCGCTGTTCGCGCTGAGCTGTCTTGCCTTGATCGTCGGTTTCCTCGTCTGCCGCGCCATCGTCTCCTCAAAGCTCGGCAAGGTGCTGATCGCGGTACGCGATGCGGAATCGCGCACGCGCTTCCTCGGCTATCGCGTCGAATCCTACAAGCTGTTCGTGTTCACGGTGTCGGCCTGCATGGCCGGCGTCGCGGGCGCGCTCTACGTACCGCAGGTGGGTATCATCAATCCGAGCGAATTCGCGCCGGGCAATTCGATCGAGGCGGTGATCTGGGTCGCTGTCGGCGGCCGCGGCACGCTGGTCGGCGCCGCGCTCGGCGCCGTCGTCGTCAACTACGCCAAGACGTTCTTCACGTCGGGCATGCTGGCGCCGTACTGGCTGTTCATGCTGGGCGCGCTGTTCATCCTGGTGACGCTGCTGCTGCCCAAGGGCATCGTCGGCACCTTCAATGCCTGGTGGGATCAGTCTAAGGAAAAGCGCAACGCCGCGACCACAGCCAGTGCCGCCGCCGAAGACGGCGTCACCGAACCCAAGATGGCGGAGTAAGCGGTCATGAACGTCATGGACACCCGCGCGACTTCCGCGATGCTCTACCTGGACGGCGTGCACGTCTCGTTCGACGGCTTCCATGCCATCAACAATCTGTCGCTGACGCTCGCGCCCGGCGAGATGCGCGCCATCATCGGTCCCAATGGCGCCGGCAAGACCACGATGATGGACATCATCACCGGCAAGACCAAGCCTGACGAAGGCACGGTTCTGTTCGACGGCGTCACCGATCTGACGCGGCTCGACGAGACCCGTATCGCCGAGCTCGGCATCGGCCGCAAGTTCCAGAAGCCGACCGTGTTCGAGAGCCAGACCGTGCAGGACAACCTGCTGCTCGCGCTCAATGTCGATCACTCGGTCCGGGGCACGCTGTTCTGGCGCGGCAGCAAGGCGGAGTCCGAGCGCATCGACAAGGTGCTGGAGACGATCCGCCTCACCGAGGCCCGCAACCGCCTTGCCGGCAGCCTCAGCCACGGCCAGAAGCAATGGCTGGAGATCGGCATGCTGCTGGCGCAGGACCCCAAGCTGCTGCTCGTCGACGAGCCCGTCGCGGGGATGACCGACGTCGAGACGCACCTCACCGCCGAGCTGCTGAAGGAAATCAACAAGACCCACACCGTCATGGTGGTCGAGCACGACATGACCTTCGTGCGCGAGCTCGGCGTCAAGGTCACCTGCCTGCACGAAGGCACCGTGCTGGCGGAAGGGACCATCGACCAGGTCTCGTCCAACGAACGGGTCATCGAAGTGTATTTGGGACGCTGAACGATGCTTGAGGTCAAGGACATCAATCTGTTCTACGGCGCGGCGCAGGCGCTGCGCGGCGTCTCGATCTCGGCCGAGCCCGGCAAGGTCACTTGCGTGCTCGGGCGCAACGGCGTCGGCAAGACCTCGCTGCTGCGCGCGATGGTCGGGCAATATCCGATCTCTTCGGGCGCAATCGTGTTCGACGGCAGCGATATCACCGGCCTCAAGCCGTACGAGCGAGCGCGCAAGGGGATCGGCTTCGTGCCGCAGGGCCGCGAGATCTTTCCGCTGCTGACGGTCGAGGAGAACCTCAAGACCGGCTTCGGTCCGCTCAAGCGCGAGGACAGGCACATTCCGGACGACGTCTTCTCGCTGTTTCCGGTTTTGCAATCCATGCTCGGCCGGCGCGGCGGCGACCTCTCCGGCGGCCAGCAGCAGCAGCTCGCGATCGGACGGGCGCTGGTGATGCGGCCGAAACTGCTGCTGCTCGACGAGCCGACCGAGGGCATTCAGCCCTCGATCATCAAGGACATCGGCCGCGCAATCTCCTACCTGCGCAACCTCGGCAACATCGCCATCGTGCTGGTCGAACAATATCTCGACTTTGCCTGCGAACTCGGCGACAGTTTCGCGGTGATGGACCGCGGGGCGGTGAAGTTCACCTGCGATCGCGCCAGCCTCGACGCGAGCGAGATCAGCCGCCAGATGGCGCTTTAGGTTCATTCTGCGACGACCGGCTGGGGAGGCGGATGCGCAGCGACGTTTCGGTCACATCCGCGGTTTTCGAGTCTAACCGCGCCCGCGGCGCCGTGCGCTTCGACGTTCATGCCCGCGAGGGGGTGACACGGCGCGGCGTCTTGCATGAATCCGGCTCGCTGCGCGTGCGCTTTCCATCGCCGGAAGGCAAGGGGCTCTCCGGCGTGTTCGTCAACACGGCCGGCGGGGTCGCCGGCGGGGATAGTTTCGACGTCGACATCACGGCGGGCCAGGGCTCGCAACTGACGTTGACGACCGCCGCCGCCGAAAAGGTCTATCGTGCCCCCGGGACCGCGGCCCAGCTCAACATATCCTTGAAGGTCGATGCAGGCGCGCATCTCGCCTGGCTGCCGCAGGAGACGATCCTGTTCGATCGCGCCCGCGTCCACCGTCGCTTTGACATCGTGCTCGACGAAGCCGCCTCTCTTCTGCTTTGCGAGATCGTCGTGTTCGGCCGCACTGCCATGGGCGAGCGGATGGACCAGGGCGAGTTCATCGACCGCTGGCGGCTGCGGCGTGGCGGCAGGCTGGTGTTCGCCGAGACGGTCAGGCTCACCGGCGACATCGGCGCCAAGCTCGCGCGGTCCGCAGTCGCCAAAGGTGGCGCGGCGATCGGCACGGCCCTGATCGTGCCCGGTGACGAGACCCTGGTCGAGCGCATTCGCGAGGCCTCGGACTCGTTCGCCGGGGAAGTCGGGATATCCGCCTGGAATGGCTTTGCAATGGCGCGGTTCTGTGCCCAAGATGCGGCGGGCTTGCGCGCCGACATGATGAGGGTGCTGGCGCGCACCGGCGCGGCGCTGCCGCGGCTCTGGCTGAATTGATGACGGAATTGACGTGTTGAACGGAAGAGATTCTTCATGAACCTGTCTCCCCGCGAAAAGGACAAGCTTCTGATCTCGATGGCGGCGATCGTGGCGCGCCGCCGGCTGGATCGCGGCGTCAAGCTCAACCATCCCGAGGCGATCGCGATCATCTCCGACTTCATCCTCGAAGGCGCGCGCGATGGTCGCACCGTCGCCGAACTGATGCAGTCCGGCGCGCAGGTTCTGACCCGCGACCAGGTGATGCCGGGAATTCCCGAGATGATCCACGACATCCAGGTCGAGGCGACCTTTCCTGACGGGACCAAGCTCGTCACCGTGCATGAGCCGATCAGGTGAGACACGGCGCTATATCAACACCGTCATGCCAGGGCTTGTCCCGGGCATCCACGACCTTCGAACCAGGTGACGCCAAGTGGATGGCCGGCACAAGCCCGGCCATGACGCAGCAGAGCAAGACGAGGTAGCACATGATTCCCGGCGAACTCTTCATCCAGGACGGCGAGATCGAGCTGAATGCCGGCCGCAAGACCGTGACGCTGACGGTGGCCAACACCGGCGACCGCCCGATCCAGGTCGGCTCGCACTACCATTTCTTCGAGACCAATCCCGCGCTGAAGTTTGACCGCAAGAAGGCCCGGGGCATGCGCCTCGACATTGCCGCCGGCACCGCCGTTCGCTTCGAGCCCGGCCAGACTCGCGACGTGCAGCTTGTCGCGGTGGCGGGGAAGAAGATGATTTACGGCTTCCGCGGTGACGTGATGGGGAAACTGTGAGGCATGCGGCCACCCGTCTGTCTCATTTCCGAAGCTGCCGAGTTGGCTGCGTGTCGGCATAGCGGCATGGCGCGCAAGGGGCGCGGCAACGAGCCTTATATCAATCATCTGGCCGAGGTCGCGAACCTGTTGGCAACGGCGATCGATGGCGTCGATGCCGAACCGGTTGCGGCCGGCTGGCTGCATGACACCATCGAGGATGCCGACACCACGCGCGAAGAGCTGGTGGAGAAATTCTCGGAACGCATCGCCTCTTGCCGCGGCGGCAATCCATGGCTCGATACAAAATTCGACGATACCGTGAAAGCAGCAAGGGCCTTGCTGTGACCAACCAGATATTCAATCGCAAACGGGGCTTGTGATGTCCGTCAAGATGAAGCGTTCCGTCTACGCCGACATGTTCGGCCCCACCACCGGCGACAGGGTGCGGCTGGCCGACACCGACCTCATCATCGAGGTCGAGAAGGACTTCACCACCTATGGCGAGGAGGTGAAGTTCGGCGGCGGCAAGGTGATCCGCGACGGCATGGGGCAGTCGCAGGTCACCAATAAGCAGGGCGCGGCCGACACCGTCATCACCAATGCGCTGATCGTCGATCATTGGGGTATCGTGAAGGCCGACGTCGCCATCAAGGACGGCATGATCGCAGGCATCGGCAAGGCCGGCAATCCCGACATCCAGCCCGGCGTCACCATCATCATCGGCCCCGGCACCGACGTGATCGCGGGCGAAGGCAAGATCCTCACCGCCGGCGGCTTCGACAGCCATATCCATTTCATCTGCCCGCAGCAGATCGAGCACGCGCTGATGAGCGGCGTCACCTCGATGCTGGGCGGCGGCACCGGCCCCTCGCATGGCACCTTCGCCACCACCTGCACGCCTGGTCCCTGGCACATGGGGCGGATGATCCAGTCGTTCGACGCCTTCCCGGTCAATCTCGGCATTTCCGGCAAGGGCAACGCCTCGCGTCCTGCCGCGCTGGTTGAGATGATCAGGGCCGGCGCTTGTGCGCTGAAACTGCACGAGGACTGGGGCACGACGCCGGCGGCGATCGACAATTGCCTGTCGGTTGCCGACGACCACGACATCCAGGTGATGATCCACACCGATACATTGAACGAGTCCGGCTTCGTCGAGGACACCATCAAGGCCTTCAAGGGCCGCACCATCCACGCCTTCCACACCGAAGGCGCGGGTGGTGGCCATGCCCCCGATATCATCAAGGTCGCGGGCCTCAAGAACGTGCTGCCGTCCTCGACCAACCCGACGCGACCCTTCACCCGCAACACCATCGACGAGCATCTGGACATGCTGATGGTCTGCCACCACCTCGACCCTTCGATTGCGGAAGATCTCGCCTTCGCCGAAAGCCGCATCCGCAAGGAGACCATCGCCGCCGAGGACATCCTGCATGATCTCGGCGCGCTCTCGATGATGTCCTCGGATTCCCAGGCGATGGGCCGTCTCGGCGAAGTCATCATCCGGACCTGGCAGACTGCCGACAAGATGAAGAAGCAGCGGGGGTCCTTGCCGCAGGACAAGGGCAGGGACAACGACAATTTCCGCGTCAAGCGCTATATTGCCAAGTACACCATCAACCCCGCGATCGCGCATGGCGTGTCGAAGCTGATCGGCTCGGTGGAGAAGGGCAAGCTCGCCGACCTCGTGCTGTGGTCGCCGGCCTTTTTCGGCGTCAAGCCCGACTGCATCGTCAAGGGCGGCACGATCGTCGCCGCGCCCATGGGCGATCCCAACGCCTCGATCCCGACGCCGCAGCCGGTGCACTACCAGCCGATGTTCGGCGCCTTCGGCAAGGCGCGCACGGCGTCATCTGTGGTCTTCACCTCGAAGGCCGCCGTGACCGGCGGGCTGGCGCGCAAGCTCGGCATCGAGAAGAAGCTCTATGCCGTCCAGAATACCCGGGGCAAGATCTCCAAGAAGAGCATGATCCACAACGACGCCACGCCCAATATCGAGGTCGATCCGGAGACCTATGAGGTGCGCGCCGACGGCGAGCTGCTCACTTGCGCGCCTGCGGAGGTGTTACCGATGGCGCAGCGATATTTCATGTACTGAAATAGCGCCTCAACGCATGTCCCCGGCGGTGTCCGGGGCGGCCTTTTTGCGATCTTGCGTTCGGTCCCGCCTGGTCTAATGTCCCGCCCGGTATCGTACCCTGAGAAGAAAAGCCGGGAGGATTTCTCGTGATCTACGTCGTTGCTACCCTGACCATCAAGCCCGAAACGCGCGCGGAATTCATTGCAGCGGCCACCGCCTGCATCAAGGAAACCCGCAAGGAGCCCGGCAACATCGCCTATGATCTGCACGAGAGCGTCACCGATCCCAGCAAGATGGTGTTCGTCGAGCAGTGGGAGAATGCCGAGGCTTTGGTGCCGCACCGGGGGATGGAGCACATGAAGACGTTCGGCCGCGTCGCTGTCAAATGCTTCACGGCACCGCCTAAGATCGAGGTGATCACGCCCGAGAAGGTCGAGACACGGTAAAGAGGTCAACGCATGATCCGCGCGACGCAGGTCAAGGG
This sequence comes from Bradyrhizobium sp. FW305-F6, assembly GCF_058782905.1. Taxonomy (NCBI): domain Bacteria; kingdom Pseudomonadati; phylum Pseudomonadota; class Alphaproteobacteria; order Hyphomicrobiales; family Nitrobacteraceae; genus Bradyrhizobium; species Bradyrhizobium sp. FW305-F6. The sequence continues at coordinate 1,262,540 of NZ_JBYSYD010000002.1, read as the reverse complement.
ACAGCATCGCTTCACGGAAGCGCCGGCGGATACGGTCGTGCTCGATTTCGACGACCGTCATCGCCGCCGCATGGCGATGACGGGCACCCGCGGGCTCGAATTCCTGCTCGACCTGGAGCAGGCCGTCGCGCTACGCGGCGGCGACGCGCTGGTGCTGGAGGACGGAAGGCTGATCGAAGTGGTCGCGGCTGCCGAGCCGCTGCTCGAGATCCGCGGTCGCGATCCGCATCACCTCGTTCGCGTCGGCTGGCATCTCGGCAACCGTCATCTGCCGACGCAGATCCTGGCCAAGGCCTTGCGCATCCGCCGCGACCACGTGATCGAGGCCATGGTGAAGGGCCTCGGTGCTCGCGTGATCGAGATCGAGGCGCCGTTCGATCCCGAGGGCGGGGCTTACGCCGATGCCGGCCACGCGCATGGGCACGATGATCACGGGCATCACGACCATGGTCCTCATCACCATGATCATGGCCACCACGATCATGGTCACGACCACGGCCATGAACACCATCATCACGACGACGAGCACTGTGACCATCCCGACCATCACCACGGCCACAAGCATGCTCATGACCACAAATGAGCCGGTTGGCGCCGGGACTCTCGCCGAGGGCGAGGCCGCGGCGCTGTACCGGCTGATGACCTGGCTGTCGCCGGCGTTCCCGGTCGGCGGCTTCTCCTATTCCAGCGGCATCGAATGGGCCGTCGAGGCGGGAGACGTCACCGACGTTGCCTCGCTGACGGATTGGCTCGATGCGATGCTCGGCGACGGCTCCGGCTTTTGTGACGCGACGTTTTTGGTCCATGCCTATCGTGCCGCGGAAGCGGACGAGCCTGCCGCTTTGAGCGAACTCGCCGAGCTTGCCGCCGCCTTCGTGCCGTCGCGCGAGCGGCAGCTGGAAACGACGTCGCAAGGCCGCGCCTTCATCGAGATCGCCCGCGCCGCGTGGGATGCCGACGGGTTGGATGCGATGGTTGCCGCATGCCGCAATCCACTGGTCTATCCGGTGGCGGTCGGTGTCGTCGCCGCGATGCATGGCGTGCCGCTGGCGCCGACGCTGCACGCCTTCCTGCATGCGCTGGTCTCGAATTGGATTTCTGCGGCCAGCCGGCTCATTCCGCTCGGCCAGACCGATAGCCAGCGTGCGCTGGTGCGGCTGGAAACCGCCGTGGCCGCAACCGCCCATCGCGCCCTGAGTGCGGCATTGGACGATCTCGGCGGCGCGACTTTCCGCGCCGATCTCGCCAGCTTGCGGCACGAGACGCAATATACGCGGCTGTTCCGCTCGTGAGCGGTGCGGCCGTCAACCCATCGAGAAAGAGCATGTGACATGTCGAAATCCCACGGCCCTCTGCGTGTCGGCGTCGGCGGCCCGGTCGGATCGGGCAAGACCGCGCTGATGGATCTGCTCTGCAAGACCATGCGCGAGCGCTACGACATCGCGGCGATCACCAACGATATCTACACCAAATGGGATGCCGAGTTCCTGGTGCGCTCGGGCTCGCTGACGCCGGACCGCATCGCCGGCGTCGAGACTGGCGGGTGCCCGCACACCGCGATTCGCGAGGATGCCTCGATGAATCTCGCTGCGGTTGCGGACATGCGCGCCAAGTTTCCCGGGCTGGATCTCGTCCTCATCGAGTCCGGCGGCGACAATCTCGCCGCCACTTTCTCTCCGGAGCTGGCCGACCTCACCATCTATGTGATCGACGTGGCGGCCGGCGACAAGATTCCCTCCAAGGGTGGTCCCGGCATCACCCGGTCCGATCTGCTCGTCATCAACAAGACCGACCTCGCGCCTCATGTCGGCGCCTCCCTGGAGAAGATGGAAACGGACGCCAGGCGCATGCGCGGCGAGCGCCCCTTCGTCATGACGAACCTGAAGAAAAGTGAGGGCCTCGACCGCATCGTTGGCTTCATCGAGACCAAGGGCGGTCTGAAACGGGCGGGTTGACCGGACGCGGCCGCCGGCGCAGGTGTTTTTTATCCGTTAACGCCCGAATAGTGACGCAGCCGCGGAACAAATTTCGGACACGGCGATTAATTACCTCTGGTGCCCGGGGGCCAATTCTTCCCGGCCAGACAATCGGCCGGGCGGATTAAGCTTTTCAGGCGACCCAAGTTGCGTACTGATGCCTCCTCCTTCATTATCTCCGCCACTGGGGTTTGCGTTGACCCTGCTTCGGCCCGAGGCCGTTCGAGCGGCATTCATATGCTCCGTGTTCATTGCCGACCTCCTGCTTTCGCCTGAGTAGTCGCGTGGTCAGGCTGGGTTTCATCATCGGCTTCATCGCTCTGCTCGGAGCCTTGCTCTCGGGGCTCGCGGCCTATCGCGTCCATGACCAGGAGCTGGCGCTGGACCGGATCGCGCTCGCGCGTGCGATCGACGTTCATGCGAGCCTCGTGCAGGACCGCCTCACCGAGCGGGAGCTGCTCGCGCGTGTCGCCTCAGGCCTGTTCCGCGCGCCATCCGTGATCAAGCCCAACATGCTGGAGCCGCTGCGCTCGGCGATCTACGCCTTCAAGACCGATTTCGTCGTGGCCGGCTGGGTGGCCCGGCTCCAGCCGAACGAGATTGCCGCCGCGCAGGCCGCCATCGCCGCCGCCGGCTTCCCCAATCCACAAATTCGAGGCTACGACGACAAGCCGATCAATCCTGCCGATGTCACCCGGCCGATCGACGTGCTGCTGGATCTCGAGCCCCGTAGCAACGAGACCAAGGCGCTGCCCGGCCGCAGCTACGATCAGGATCCAGTCCGCAGCGCCATGCTGTCGCGAGCACGGGCGGAGAAGAGGACTGTCGCCTCGGATCCGGTGCCGTTGATCCATGACAAAGGCACGATCGGCATCATCGTGGCCGCGCCCGTCGTTCCCGAGGGAGCTGTGGAGCCGGCCGGGTTCGTCACATTCTCCTACGAGCTTGCCACGCTGATGCTGACCAATGACGACATGTCGTTGTTCGCGGTCGCGCTCAGGGATCCGCGCAAGGAGAGCGGCGAACTGATCGCCAACCAGGAGGGCGTGGTTTCCACCCGCAGGGTGGCCGCGGAGGGGCCGGCGCCGTCGGCCACGCGTACGGTCAGCTTCGGGGGACGCGATTGGCAGCTCGCCTATTACGCCAAGTCCAACTCGGTACGCCGCGCCGAGCAGACCGCGATCATCGTGGCGGCGATCGGCTTTGCCATCACCGCAATGGTGTGCGGCTTGTTCGGCTATGTCGCCTACAACAATCTGCGGCTCAGCCGCGAGATCCAGGTCAGGATCGGGTTCGAGCGCCGGCTGACCGCGGTCATCGACGAGCTCAACCACCGCGTCAAGAACATCCTGGCGGTGATCCAGTCGATCGTGACGCGCACGTTGCGCCACGGTTCTGACATCGACGTCGCACGCGAGCTCCTGATCGGGCGCATCCACGCCATGTCCAACGTGGTTTCGCTGCTCAGCGAGAGCCAGTGGCAGGGCGTCAAGTTGAAGGGCCTGTTCGAGGCGCGGGCCATCCCGCACGCCGACCGCATCGCCGTCACCGGTCCCGACATCGCCGTCAGCGCACGCGCGGCGCAGAGCCTCTCGCTGCTGTTCTTCGAGCTCGCTTCGCATTCCGACGAGGGACTGTCGCTGGTGGGAAAGCATCCGCACATCACCGCCAACTGGACGGTGACTGGCGAGCAGGGCGCCGAGGTTTTCCACTTCCGCTGGGAGGAGTTCAACACCAGCGAGGCGACGCGCCGGCCGGATTCCGATTTCGGCCTGATCCTTCTCGATCGCGTCGCGCCCGAGGCGTTAGGCGGGACTGCCAAGCGCTTCTTCACCGACGTCTCCTACGTCTATGAACTGACCGCGCCGATGGAGACGGTGGTCGACATGACCGAGCGTGACCGCACCGACAAGATCTCGGCGCCGGTCAGGCCCTCGCGCAGCTAGCCCTTGGGCCGCAGCACGAGATCGACGAGGCTGCGCGCGTAAGCCGGCGTGACCGGCGCGATGCCGAAGACGTAGCGATAGAACAGGCTGCCGTAGATCGCGTCGTAGAGATCCTCGGGAGGCCCCTCGGCCAGTATGCTGCCGTCCTTCTGACCGGCGGCGATCATCCCGACCAGCGCGTCGCGGCGGAATTGCAGATAGCGCGCATAGAACAGCTCCGCCGAGCCGGTCTTGGAGATGCATTCGGATACGACGGCGAGCTGGACCTTGCCGAACTCGCCCTGGAGGGCCTCGGCATAGGCGGCCGCGTGGCGGCGCGCGCGCGCCGCGGGGTTGCCGGAGCTCGCCGGCGGCAGCGGCAGCATCTGCGCGGCATGGTGAAGAAAGGCGTCGATCAAGAGCGCTTCGCGGGACGGCCACCATTTGTAGACCGTCATCTTGGAGACGCCGGAATGCCGCGCGATGGCGTCGATGGTGGTGGCGGCAAGGCCGGTGGACGCCATCAGCGCATAGGCGCTTTCGAGAATGGCGTTGGTGGTCTCGATTGACCTCGGCCGGCCGCGCCGGGGCGCGTTGTCAGCCTCATCACCCCCGCCTTTCTCCATCGCCACGCCGGTCTCCTCACGCAGAATTTCCGGCATAGCGCAGCCCCGGCCTTCGGCCTAGCAGAATCGGATCTAGGCCTGCTGCCGCAGGGCGGCAGGCAGGTCCTGCCACTTCGACCAGGCGACGTAGTAGGCGACCGCGGTCATCGCGGCGAAGCCGATGATGCTCACCACGATCTGCATCACGAACAGGTTGGGTCCGGTGATCAGGATGAGATGGCCCGCGAAGGACAGGAACACGCCGACACAGAACACGGCGAGCCATTCCTCACCGCATCGGGTGACCGCCTGAAGCGGTTTCAACCGCAGCCCCGGGTGGTCGGCGGGGACAATATGGGTCGCGAGGAGGGCGAGCGCGAGGAAGTGAACCGCGCGATAAGGCGCGAGGTCCTCCTTGTCGGTCGGCGCGATGGTGGTGAGGAGAAGGTCCGGCAGATAGGCGGACAATTCCGGCGAACGGCGCAACAGGGTGACCGCCAGCGCGAAGACCAGATAGCTACCGGCGAGTATCCGCAGCCAGGGAAGATCGCGTAGCGCCCGCCCGGACGCACCGGTGACGGCGAACCAGCCGCCCAGCACCATCAGCATCTGCCAGCAGAGCGGATTGAAGGTCCATTCCTGGTCCGGAGAAACCCAAAAGCTCCAGCCGAACCAGCGAGCGGCAAGATAGAGCACAATGGACGCGGCAAGCGTCACGTTCGGCCGTCGCAACAGGCCCCACAGCGCCAAGGGGAAGAAGGCCATCAGCGGAATCATCAGCTGCAGCAGGTCGAGGTTCAGCGGCTCTTCCTGGAGCACGAGGCCGCGGATCAGGATGCGGAGCGGATGATCCAGAATCCCGGAGATATTGTATTGGTGGATGATCTCCGGCGCCCTCGACTGCGAGGCGACATAGGCGATGAAGTCGATATAGATCACGAACAGCACGACATAGGCGGCGTAGAGCCGCCAGACGCGGCGAAAGATCCGTGTTGCCGCGACGACGTAACCGCGTTCCAGCGCCATCCTGCCATGGATGATGGCAACGCCGTAGCCCACCACGAACACAAACAGGTCCGCCGCGCCACTGAAGCCGAAGTTGCGCAGTGTCAGCAGGTTGACGACGTTGTTTGGAATATGGTCGACGAATATGGACCAATTGGCGATGCCGAGGGTCAGATAGAGCCTGGCGTCGTGCTGGAATGCGGCGAGGTTCGCCTTGACGGACGGTTTCATTGAGTAAAATAGCTTTGGGAATCAGGATGATGCTTTTAGCGGCAACCGACTGCCCATCCGAGTAGCGTTTGCGTGAGTGGCAGGGCAATCAAGCCCAATGATGCAGAATTGCGCAGGGCATCCGAGCCGTCTCCACGTCTTCATCCGACCGGCCCGGCCGTGGCTTCTGCAAAAGCAATGAACCTGGCTGCGGCCGCCGGCCACGCCCAGCGTTGCACCATTCGGTTCCGGGTTGCAGCGCCTTCCCAGTCTGGAAATAGAAAACCTGTAATGTTGAAGGCTTCCATCACCCCGCATTGAACCGCTGCGGTAACTCGTTGTTCCGGCTGCATCCATTCGCAGTCTGAACCTGGGGAAGTTTGCAGTGGGCGTTTTGGAAGTGGGGCGTTGGCGGCTCATGGGGGCCGTCAGCTTGATCGGTTTGATTGTTGTTACGGGAGGGGCGGCAGCCCAATCAGCGGCGGCGGGATCGACCGGCGGGGCGGGCACCGAGCTCACTCCGGTGATCGTCCAGAGCAGCGCATCGCCGAAGCGAGCGAATACGTCGTCCTCGCGCAACCGCAGCGCGGCCCGCACGCGAGCCGCCTTGCGCGCGAACACAGCCGCCCGCGCCGCCGCTGCAGCCGGGACCGGCGCCAGCACGAATCGCAAGGAATCGGCCTTCGGTCACGTCGACGGCGTGGTCGCGACGCGGAGCGCAACCGGCACCAAGACCGACACGCCGCTGATCGAGACACCGGCAGCGATCTCGGTCGTTACTCAGGATCAGATCCAGGCTCAAGGCGCGCAGAGCATCACGCAGGCGGTGCGCTATACGCCGGGTACGCGCGGCGAGCTCGCCGGCGCCGACGGTCGCACCGATGCAGTCTACGTCCGCGGATTTCTCGCCGACCAGTATCTGGATTCACTGCGGCTGCTCAATTTCGGCATCTTCGCCTACTCCCTCGTCGAGCCATTCAATCTCGAGCGAGTCGAAGTCCTGCACGGCCCAGCCTCCATCCTGTACGGCCAGTCGTCGCCGGGAGGTCTCGTCGACATGGTCTCGAAGCGCCCGACGCTAGAGCCTTATCACGAGATGTTCGTCTCGACCGGCAGCTATGGCCGCGCCCAAGCCGGCATCGACCTGTCCGGGCCGATCGACAAGAACAAGGAGTTTCTCTACCGCTTCACGGCGTCCGGTTTCGACGTCGGCAGCCAGGTCGATTATGGCGATTACCAGCGCATTTCCATCGCGCCGTCACTGACCTGGCGTCCGGACAACAATACCACGCTGACGGTGCTCGGCACCTATCAGCGCGATCCCAAGGCCGGGTTCTACAATCAGCTGCTGCCGCGCGGAATCGGCACCATCACGCCCTACAAAGGCAGCTTCATCCCGACCAGCTTCTATTCGGGCGAGCCGGGCTTCGACAAGACGGATCGCACCTACGGCTCGGTCGGCTATCTGTTCGATCACAGCTTCAACAACAATGTGAAGGTGCGGCAGAACCTGCGCTACACCGATCTCAGCACCGATTTCGCTGTGGTGTCCCCCAACTCCGGCACCGATCCCACCAATATGACCCGGGGCGCCTACACCACCCAGGAAACCATCCACTCCATCGCCGTCGATAATCAAGTCGAGGCGAAATTCTTCGCCGGCCCGATCGAGCACACCGTGCTCGCCGGCGTCGATTACCGGAACGGCGTCGACAAGACCCTCAACGGCCTGCTTGCTTCCGTGCCGTCGATCAACGCCTTCGATCCGGTCTATGGTACGCCGTTCGGACCGGTGCCATTCACGACCAGAAATCGCCAGCGGATCGAGCAGCTCGGCGAGTATATCCAGGACCAGATCAAGTACGATCGCTGGGTGGCGCTGCTTGGCATCCGTCATGATCTCGCCCAGTCCCGCACCGAGAGCACGTCGCTCGCATCGAATGTCACCACGATCGCACCAAAATCCGACACAGCGGTCACCAAACGTGCTGCGCTGCTGTACAAATTCGACAACGGCGTTGCGCCTTATGTCCAGTACACGGAATCGTTTCAGCCGACCGCCGGAACCGATGCTCTCAACCGTCCCTTCGTGCCGACGACCGGTCAGCAGGAGGAGGCCGGCATCAAGTATCAGCCCAACGAAAAATCGCTGTACACGATTGCGGCGTTCAATCTGGTCCAGCAGAACGTGTTGACGCCGGATACCGATCCGACCCATCCGGTCGGCTCGCGCGTCCAGACCGGCGAGGTCCGATCGCGCGGCGTCGAGTTCGAGGCGAAGACCGAGATCAGTCGCGAGCTCACGGTGCTGGCCTCGTACACCTATCTCGACAACGTCGTGACAAAGACCAATACCGCGACGCAGTTCGGTAAGCATCCGGTCGGCTTTCCCATGAACTCCGCCTCGGCCTGGGCGGACTATACGTTCCGCGGCGGTCCGCTGGACGGGTTCGGCCTCTCCGGCGGCGTCCGCTATATCGGCGAACTTCCCGGCAACACGGCCAACACCTTCTATGTCCCGGCCGTGACGCTGTTCGATGCGGCGATCCATTACGACTTCTCGGCCCTGGGGCCGATGTTCAAAGGCTATTCGGCGCAGGTCAACGCGACCAATCTGTTCGACAAGACCTATGTGACCTATTGCCAGGACGTCGGCTGTTACTATGGCCTGCGCCGCAACGTCATCGCGACGTTGCGATACCGCTGGTAGGGGCTCGCGATGACCGACCAGGCGATTTCCAGAGAACGTGTCTATGAACGGAAGCCGGCGCTACGGCGCTGGCTCTTCGTGCATAAATGGTCGAGCCTGATCTGCACGCTGTTCCTGCTCCTGATCTGCATCACCGGCCTGCCGCTGGTGCTGAGGGACGAGATCGACGGCCTGCTCGACGACGCCTTGCCCTACGCACAGGTGCCGGAGGGCACGCCCAATGTCAGTCTCGACCGGATCGTCGAGGTCAGCCGGAAGCTGTATCCCGGCGAGACCATCATCTCGGTATTCGTCGATGACGACGAGCCCAAGATCATGGTCTACATGGCGAGTTCGTGGGCGGCGTACAACGCCAACCGCAAAGCGCTGTACTCGATCCGGTTCGATGCCCATACCGGTGACGTACTGAAGCAGACGAAGCCGTTCGGTGCGGACGGGCTGACCTTCCTGCAACTGATGCTCACGCTGCATCGCGACCTGTTCGCGGGACTGCCGGGTGAGCTGTTTCTCGGCGGGATGGCTCTGCTGTTCGTCGCGGCGATCGTCTCCGGTATCGCCATCTACGGGCCATTCATGCGCAAGCTCGATTTCGGCATCGTGCGGGCGGCCCGATCGCCGCGGCTGAGATGGCTCGACCTGCACAATCTGCTCGGCGTCGTGACGCTCGGCTGGGCCCTGGTGGTCGGCGCGACCGGCGTGATCAACGAACTCTCGACCCCGCTGTTCGCGCTGTGGCAGCAAACCGATGTGCGCGCGCTGTTGGCGCCGATGCAAGGCAAGCCGGTGCCGGAGACTTCCGAACTCTCGTCGCCTCAGGCAGCCTTTGACGCGGTAAAAGCGGCATTCCCCGAGATGATCGCGACCAGCGTGGTTTATCCGGGCGCGCCCTTCGGATCGCCCTTCCATTACGTGGTCTGGACCAAGGGGAGGGAGCCTTTGACCTCGCGTCTGTTCAGCCCGGTGCTGGTCGATGCCAGGAGCGGCGCGCTGGTGTCGGCAGTGGCTATGCCCTGGTATCTGCGCGCGCTGGAGCTGTCTCGCCCGCTGCATTTCGGCGATTACGGCGGCATGCCGCTGAAGATCATCTGGGTGCTGCTCGACCTCGTGACCATCGTCGTGCTTGGTAGCGGGCTGTATCTCTGGCTGTCACGGTCGCGTGCCGCGAGAGCGCAGCGGCATTCCGCAGTCGCCATGCCGTTGCCGGGAGCGGCTGAATGACGGGCACTCGTTCGCCTCGGCTGATCTGGCGCTGGCCGGCCTTGTTCGCGGCTTTGAACGTATTTGGGCTGCTGGCTGCCTTGATCGGCCAGACCGGGATATGGCTGCCGTTGTCGTGGATCGCATTGACCGCTCCGCTCGCCGTGGCCGCGATCTGCGTTGTTCGCAGCCGGGCATAGATGCAAGCGGCCCTGGGCGCCCCGCCGCTACTCGGCAGGTTCTGCCGACGCCTCGTCGGCCGCGCCGGCGCGGCTCGCGAGGATGCCGAGGGCGACGCCGCCGATGGCCAGGATCGGCAACAGCCGCTTCACACCGATGGCGCGAACGATCTGTAGACCGGTGGCGAGGAGCATTGGATCTGCAATCACGCTCTGCGCGGCCGACTTGGCCGCGCGCTCGGCCGCGATCCGGGCGCGCGTCTGCACCTGGCGCTTGTAGCCCAAATAGGAGCCTGCCGCGGTCAGCGTCAGCAGGAAGAAGATGCCGGCGCCGGCAAGACAGGCCTGCACCGGGCCATATTTCTGCAGGACCGAGATGAAGGCGGCGGCACAAAGGAAGCCGGTCGTCACCAGCAGCGCGAAGGCTGCGCCGGCGGCAAGGGAGGTCAGCCGGATCGTCGTGCCGGTGGATGCACTGATCCCGTCGATGATGCGCTGAAACATGGCCTTACTCCTCGATCACGGCGAGCCGCACGGTAACGGGCCGGCAGCGGCGACCCGCCGCCGACACGACCTCGATAGCGTTGGCGATCTTACCGGCGCCAGGCGGCGCCGATCAGAAAGCCGATGCCGAGCGCCAGTCCGACGGTCGCGAGCGGTCGCTGCGTGATCGCCTCTTCCAGCGTTTCCTCGATCGAGCCGTAGGCGTCGTGCGCAGCTTCCATCATCGCGCTGCTGCGCTCACTCATGTCGTCCATCGCGGAATCCACGTTTTCCCGGGCCTGCCGATAGCCGCGGCGGGCCTGCTTGCTGGTGGAATTGGCAAAGGTATTGATCGCATCGGTGATCTGGTCGGTGAGGGCGGCGATATCGCTTTTCACGGCTGCTACATCCTTCTCGAGGCGGTCTCGGGTGGCTTTGTCGGTCCAGTCTCTCATCCCGGCTTCGGCATTGGTCGTGGACATCGGAAACTCCGAGCTGTTCAAGGCTGAGATGGGCGGAGAACGTCTCGCCGCCCGGTAAGTTCCCTTTGGTGAAACCTGATCAGGCTTGCGGGAGCTGCGGCGAATTGTTCGGCAAGAGATGCTCCTTCAGGATCAGGGCGACGATCAGGAGTGGCGACGACAGAAACGCGCCCATCGGTCCCCACAACCAGGTCCAGAACGCCAGCGCAAGCAGCACGGCGAGCGCATTCAGCGCCAGACGTCGCCCGATGATCATCGGCGTGAGGAAATGTCCTTCCACAAAGGTGAGGCCGCTAAAGGCGAGCGCGGCCATCAGGCCGCCGCCGATGGTTGGAAATGCGATCAGTCCCACCACGACCAGGACCGCGAACATCGCCACGGGGCCGATGATCGGGATGAAGTTGAGCGTTGCCGCCAGTGCGCCCAGCCCGGCCGGATTGGGCATGCCAGTGAGCGCGCAGATCAGGCCGGTGCCGACACCGACGCCGACATTGATGAGCGTGACGGTCAGCAGATAGTTGCCGAGATGCACCTCGATCTCGTTCAGGATCCGGAGCGTGCGCAGCCGCGCGTCATGATCACTGAAGGTCATGATCATGGCCCGCCGCAGGTCGCGCCAGCTCGCGATGAACAGGATCAGGGTGACGAAGAACAGCACGAATTCGGTAAACGTCGGTGACAGGAATTCCAGCGTCGGCTGCACCCACTCGATCTTCGGCATCTGAAGGCTCGGCAATCCTTCCGATCCGCCGAGCATGGCTTGCATCTCCCGCCACAGCGCAAGCGGACGGTCGAACACGTGCAGCTTGGCCTTCAGCTGCGCGCCGAGCTCCGGCAGGTGCGTGCTCCATTCCATGACCGGGGAAGCAATCAACGCAACGACGAAGGCGACCACCGCGGTTCCCGCGACCACGATCAGCACGGCGGCGACCGAACGGGGCACCCTCCAACGCTCGAGGAAGCTCGCCGCGGGCGACAGCATGGTGCCGATGACGAACGCCATCACCACCGGGAGGAAGAATGCCCTCCCGAGATAAAGCACGGCGGCGATGGCGATCAGGAGCAAGCCTGCGAGCGCGAAGGCGGTGAACTCGGTGCGCCGGATCAACGGCGGCAGCTCCTGACGGCCTTCAGGAAGCGGCTCGCCTTCACTGTTGCCGGAAATCAGACGTTCACTCGGAAGGACGCGCACGATATCTCTCCCGCCCGGAAGCCACCATCCGCGCGCCCATTATGAAAGGGAGAACGTATCAGCGAGCCGGCGGTTCCATCGCGGCTTCGTGAAGAGCCCCTCTCTTGACTGTGACCTCGCCGCCGCATGGCGCCCCGGAACTCGGATGCCGTCGGCGGAGTTTGTTGGCCAGCGCATCACCCTGATGCACAGATCACGGGGCAGCACATGACAACGTTCTCAGCAGTCCGTCGCAGCGTCTCTCCGCGCGCAGTAACCACGTTTGCCTTCACCACCGCCCTCCTCGCGCTATCCTTCGGGAGCGCCAGCGCGCAGACCCTCGGCTACCTGCCGACGCAGTCTCCGCTATACGCGCAGGACCAAGACTATTCTCAGGACGACCTCAACGAGGCTCCGCAGGCCGCCGACGAGGATGCCCAGTTGTCCGACCGTCTGCGCAAGCAGATCGTCAGCTTCGACAGAAGCGAGCCGGCCGGCACCATCGTCATCGATACCAACAATACCTATCTGTATTATGTGCTCGGCAACGGCCGCGCGATCCGCTACGGCGTCGGCGTCGGGCGCGAAGGCTTTACGTGGTCGGGCGTTCAGAGCGTCAGCCGCAAGGCCGAATGGCCGGACTGGCGTCCGCCGGCGGAGATGATCGCGCGCCAGCCTTATCTGCCGCGCTTCGTCGCCGGCGGACCCGGCAATCCGCTCGGTGCGCGCGCGATGTATCTCGGCTCGAGCCAGTACCGCATCCACGGCACGAACGATCCCTCCACTATCGGCAAGTTCGTCTCGTCCGGCTGCATTCGCATGACCAACGAGGACGTCACCGACCTGTTCAGCCGTGTCAATGTCGGCGCGAAGGTCGTAGTGCTGCCGAAGAACGCGCCGTTGATGGCGAGGGGCGGCGATGCCGTGCGCAAGCGCCAGGCCGTGACGACGCTGCCATCGGGTCGGCAAGCGCTGAACATCACCACGTCGGCTGTGAACTGAGACTGTGCGGGGTCCTATGGCGAGACGGCTGATTGGTAAACTGGCTGGCGCAACGGTGGCTTTGGTCGTTGCCTCCACCGGGATGACGGTGGCGCCGTCGGCGCATGCGCAGGATTTCTTCTCGGGGCTGTTCGGCGGATTCCGAATGCGTCCGCCGCCGGAGATCCGTATGCCTTTCCCAACCGACGAGCGCTACGAGGTACCGCGCCAGCGTGCGTCCTACGGAGGCGGCATCGCCTATTGCGTGCGCAGCTGCGACGGCCGCTATTTCCCTGCACAAGGCAACGACGCCGAAAGCAAGGCGCAATCCTGCAAGAGCTTCTGTCCGGCTTCGGAAACCTCGCTGGTCTATGGCGGCAACATCGACGATGCCACGACCGCGAACGGAAAGTCGTATTCCGACCTGCCGAACGCGTTTCGTTATCGCACCGAGATGGTCTCCGGCTGCACCTGCAACGGCAAAGACCCGGTCGGGCTCGCATCCGTCAAGGCCGAGGAGGATCCGACCTTGCGCAAGGGCGACATCGTCGCCGGCGCCAATGGCCTTGTGGTTGCCAGCCGCAATGCCAACGACCGCCGCGGCGTCGCGATGAATTTCTCGCCGTTGCCGGATTCGGTGCGCGCCAGATTCCGCCAGGTCCCTGTGGTGGCGAAGGAGTAGGATGAACATTTCGAGAGGGTCGCGGCCGACAGCGTAGACGAGCGCGCCCTTCCGATCGAGTCACGACCGCAGACGGCACATTCTCTGCTTCAGGCAAGGAAATTTCTAGATTTTGCAGCAGGTTGCATGTATGGAACCTGCATTGGAGCGGCGCGTTGATAATACTGGATCAACCTGCCTAAAGGGGGGACTCAATGCTGGTCGGCGTACTCGTCACCTTCCTCGTCGTCATTCTCGTGCTTTATCTCATCAACATGCTGCCGATGGACGGTCGCGCCAAGCAGATCGCCCGCGTGATCGTGATCATCATCGGCATCGTGTCGTTGCTGAAATATCTCGCGGTGTTCTAGCGAAGGCACCGTAGCCTGGATGAGCGAAGCGACATCCGGGACAACACGACAAAAGTCCCGGATATCGCTTCGCTCATACAGGCTACACCTCAAGACAAAAGCCCCGGCTGTCGCCGGGGCTTCGTTCGTGTTGCTTCAGTGCAGGCCTTTGAGCCAGTCATCGACGTCCTGGCGGACCTGGTCCTTGGCCTTGCCGTAGCGTTCCTGCAGCCGGCCCTCGAGCTGCTCGCGGCGGCCCTCGATCAAGGTGAGGTCATCGTCGGTGAGCTTGCCCCACTTCTCCTTGGCCGAGCCCTTGAACTGCTTCCAGTTTCCTTCAATGCGATTCCAGTCCATGACCAACTCCCTTTGTTGATGGTCGGACAACGCGACCTCCGTGCGGCCGGTTCCGCGGCACGTCGCCACGTTTCGTCCAACAAAAAAGCCCCGGGGTAAGCCGGGGCTTTTGGTGTTCCTGTGACGTGGCTCAGCCGAGCGCTTTCGCTTCGCGGCGTCGTGCGGTGAGGATGTATTCGGTGTAGCCGTTCGGCTGCTCGCGCCCCTTGAAGATGAGGTCGCAGGCAGCCTTGAAGGCGACGCCGTCGAAGGCGGGTGCCATCGGCTTGTAGATGGGATCGCCGGCGTTCTGCTTGTCGACCACGATGGCCATGCGCTTGAGAGACTCCATCACCTGGGCCTCGGTAATGACGCCCTGGTGCAGCCAGTTGGCGAGGTGCTGGCTGGAGATGCGCAAGGTGGCGCGGTCTTCCATCAGGCCGACATCGTGGATGTCGGGCACCTTGGAGCAGCCGACGCCCTGGTCGATCCAGCGCACGACGTAACCCAGAATGCCCTGGCAGTTGTTGTCGATCTCCTGCCTGACGTCGTCTGGCGCCCAGTTCGACTTCGACACTGGGATGGTCAGGATATCCGAGAGCTTCGCGCGCGGTCCGCCCTTTGCCAGCTCCTGCTGGCGTGCGGTCACGTTGACCTGGTGGTAGTGCAGCGCGTGCAGCGTCGCGGCCGTCGGCGAGGGCACCCAGGCGGTGGTGGCGCCGGCCTGCGGATGGCCGATCTTCTGCGTCAGCATGTCCGCCATCTTGTCCGGGGCGGCCCACATGCCCTTGCCGATCTGGGCGTGACCGGGCAGGCCGCAGGTGAGGCCCATGTCGACGTTCCAGTCCTCATAGGCCTTGATCCAGGCCTGCGCCTTCATCTCGTTCTTGCGGATCATGGGACCCGCTTCCATCGAGGTGTGGATCTCGTCGCCGGTGCGGTCGAGAAAGCCGGTGTTGATGAACATGATGCGCTTGGAGGCGCGCTGGATGCAGGCCTTGAGGTTGACGGTGGTGCGCCGCTCCTCGTCCATGATGCCGACCTTGAGCGTGTTCTCGGGCAGCCCCAGCATCTTCTCGACCCGATCGAAGATCTCGCAGGTCAGCGACACCTCGTCGGGGCCGTGCATCTTCGGCTTGACGATATACGCAGATCCCGTGCGGCTGTTCTTGACGTTGGAGAGACCCTTGAGGTCGTGAATGGCGAGAAGGCCGGACACGGCGGCATCGAGCAGGCCTTCCGGGACTTCCTCGCCCTTCTCGTCCAGCACCGCGTCGGTGAACATGTGGTGACCGCAGTTACGCATCAAGAGCAGGCTGCGGCCGTGCAGCTTGAGTTCGCCCTTGCCGTCCGGCGTCTTGTAGCTGCGGTCGGCGTTGAGCGAGCGCGTCAGCGTCTTGCCGCCCTTCTCGAAATCGGCCGACAGCGTGCCGTTCATCAGGCCCAGCGTGTTGCGGTAGACCAGCACCTTGTCCTCGGCATCGACTGCGGCGACCGAGTCCTCCATGTCCAGGATGGTGGAGACCGCGGCTTCCATGATCATGTCGGCGACGCCAGCCGGATCGTCCTTGCCGATCGCGCTGCTGCGGTCGATCTTGACCTCGATATGCAGGCCGTTGTTGACGAGCAGCACCGCGCTCGGGGCGGCCGCATCGCCCTGGAAGCCGGCGAACTGATCCGCGTTCTTCAGCGCGGTCGCATTGCCGCTCTTCAGCTTCACCGCGAGCTGGCCCGCGACGACGCTGTAGGCGGTGACGTCGGTGTGGCTGCCGGTCGCCAACGGCACGGCGGCGTCGAGGAACGCCTTGGCCTTGGCGATCACCTTGTCGCCGCGCGCCTTGTTGTAGCCCTTGCCGCTCTCGGACGGATCGTGCGGGATCGCGTCGGTGCCGTAGAAGGCGTCATAGAGCGAGCCCCAACGCGCGTTTGCCGCATTCAGCGCATAGCGTGCATTGGTAAGGGGCACGACGAGCTGCGGGCCGCAGATCTGGCCGATCTCCTCGTCGACATTGGCGGTCTCGACCTTCTGGGTCGCCGGCTCCGGGACGAGATAGCCGATCTCCTTGAGGAAGGCAGTATAGGCGTCGAGGTCGAACGCCTTGCCCTTGCCCGCGCGGTGCCAGTCGTCGATCTTGGCCTGCAGCGTGTCGCGGAACGCGAGCAGCTCGCGGTTTTTCGGTCCCAGCTCCTTGATGATGCCGGCAAGCCCGGCCCAGAACGCATCCGGCGCGATCCCCGTTTTCGGGGCCGCTTCCTTGGCGATGAAGTCAAACAGGACGGGGGCGATCTTCAATCCGTGGGCGTCGACGCGTTTCATGATGGGCTTTCTTGTTGGAAATGGCTGTTTTTGGCTGCTTTTGACCCGACAGCAGCAAAATGCGCCCACGCGGGGCAGCTTTCCGGGCCTATTAGCCCCAAAAAAGGGGCGGTGAGAAGACCCCTGAGGACTTGTCAAAATGTCAAGACGAGGTTCTGGATTGGCACGCCGTTACAGACTTGGGCCCGACTCCGCACCACGCGCACAACTGCGCTCCCTCCCCCGCATGCGGGGGAGGGTTGGGGAGAGGGTGTCTCCGCGCTGGGACTATTGAGACTCTGAGGATGTCCCTATGCAGCGAGAGCCCTCACCCGCCGGGCTCTGCGAGCGCGTCGGCCTCTCCCGCAAGCGGGAGAGGCCGAGCAAGCCCGCAGACGGTCCCCGTGTAATTCATATGCGATCGCCCACCCCCGCAAGGGCTAGGGAACGCACCGCCCGTGTGCGGGCACCGTGCACATCAACGAATGCGCGTGCCTCAAATATTCGCGGCGAGGTCCACGACTTCGTCGAACAGCACGCCGGTCGTCTTCAGCATGCGCTCGATCTCGTCGGCGGCCTCGGCGACCGTTCGCTTCGACGTGTCGATCACGAGCTCGGCCGCCTGCGGCGCTTCGTAGTCGTTGCCGATGCCGGTGAACGACGCGAGCGCGCCGGCGCGCGCCTTCTTGTAATGGCCCTTGGGGTCGCGCTCCTCGCAGACTTCAGCCGGGGTCGCGACATGGATCTCACGGAACGCGGTGTCGGCGATGCGGCGCGCGGTGGCGCGGTCCTCGCGCGCGGGCGAGACCGCCGCGACGATCGCGATGTGGCCGTTGCGGGCGAGGTGCGTCGCGACCTCGGCGAGGCGGCGAATGTTCTCGCTGCGATCGGCCGCGGAGAAGCCGAGATCGCTGTTGAGCCCGGCGCGCAGCGTGTCGCCGTCGAGCAGGATCGGCGAGCCGCCCTTGCTGAACAGCCGGCGCTCGAGTGCCCTGGCGAGCGTCGACTTTCCGGACGCGGGCAGGCCGGTGAGCCAGACCACGCCGCCGTTGTGCTGATAGCGCGCGGAACGCTCGTCGGGCCGCAGCGCCGATTCCACCGGCACGATGTCAACCGGCACGGCGCGCTGGCCGGCATCGACCGACAGCACCAGCCCACCGCCGGCGATGCGCCCGGACACCTCGATCACGAGGCGGCCGGTGCGTGGATTTTCGGTGTAGGGGTCGGTGGCAATTGGAGTCGAAAGAGAGATATCGATCTCGCCGACATGGTTGCGGCCGATCGCCGTGTTCTCCGTGCTCGACAATTCGCCGGGATCAACCGCCTTCTCAATGGCGACCACGGTGGCGCGGCTTTCCTTCGGCCCGCAGCGCACCAGCAGCTGGTCACCCTTGGCGAGCGGCTTGCCGTGCAGCCAGAAGATGCGTGCGCGCAGCCGCCGCGTCTCGCGCGGCGCGGTGCCGGCATGTGCGATGATGTCGCCGCGCTCGACGAACAATTCGCGGTCGAGCGTGATGCCGACCGAGCGCCCGGCGCCCTGACGGCCCGCCACCGGCGTCGC
This sequence comes from Bradyrhizobium sp. FW305-F6, assembly GCF_058782905.1. NCBI lineage: Bacteria > Pseudomonadati > Pseudomonadota > Alphaproteobacteria > Hyphomicrobiales > Nitrobacteraceae > Bradyrhizobium > Bradyrhizobium sp. FW305-F6. Next base: position 1,244,412 of record NZ_JBYSYD010000002.1, on the reverse strand, counting down.
CGGCCAGCTCTCGACCGTCTTGATCTTCGCGATCTTGCCGGCCGGCATGATCACGATCTCGTCGCCGGCAATCAGGCTGCCGGATTCGATGCGGCCCGCCACGATGCGGCGATCATCAAACTTGTAAATCGCCTGCACCGGCAGCCGCAGCGCCAGCGCCTCGAGCGGACGCGCCGGCTCGAGGCGGTCGAGCGCCTCGACCACGGTCGGCCCCTTATACCAGCCGATCCGGTCGGTGCGCTCGGCGACGCCGTCGCCGTCCCGCGCCGAGATCGGGATCACGGCCGTCGGCGTCACGCCGAGGCCATTCAGATGCGCCGAAATCTCGTCGCTGATCGCCTTGAAGCGCGCGGCGGAAAAATCGACGCGGTCCATCTTGTTGACGACGACGGCCACCTGCTTCACGCCGAGCAGATGCAGGAGATAGCCGTGCCGCCGCGTCTGGTCGCGCACGCCTTCCAATGCGTCGATGATCAGCACCGCGCCGTCGGCCTGCGAGGCGCCCGTGATCATGTTGCGGAGGAATTCGGCATGGCCGGGCGCGTCGATCAGCACGATGTCGCGCGAATTGGTGCGGAAGCGGATTTGCGTGGTGTCGATGGTGATGCCCTGGTCGCGCTCGGTCTGCAGCGCATCGAGCAGGAACGACCATTCGAACGGCATGCCACGTCGCGCGCTGACGGCCTTCAGCATCTCCAGCTTACCCTCGGGCAGGCTGCCGGTCTCGTGCAAGAGGCGGCCAACCAGCGTCGACTTGCCGTGATCGACATGGCCGACGATGACGATGCGCACTTGCGGGCGCGTCGTGCCGTTCGGGGTGGCGGATGAAGTCGGATTGACGAGCATGTTCATGGCCGCGTGGCGTCCTTGAGGTCAGAGATAGCCGGCGACGCGCAGGCGCTCGAAAGCGTCCTCGGTCTCGTGGTCGAGCGCGCGCCCCGAGCGCTCCGGCACCTTTGTCTCTTCGAGCTCGATCAGGATCTCGTCGATATTCGATGCGGTCGAAGCAACGGGATTTGTGATGTCCTGGTCTCCCAGCGAACGATAACGCTTGCCGTCCTTGGCGAGGTACAGAGGGATGATCGGGATGTTCTCGCGCTTGGTGTAGGCCCAGATGTCGGCCTCGGTCCAATGCAGGATCGGATGGATGCGCAGATGCGCGCCTTGCGGCGGCGAGGCGTTGAAATGGTCCCAGAACTCCGGCGGCTGGTCGCGCACGTCCCAATTGCCCTCCAAGCCGCGCGGCGAGAATACGCGCTCCTTGGCGCGCGTCGCCTCCTCGTCGCGGCGGATGCCGGCGATCAGGCCGTCAAAGCCATACTTTGCCAGCGCCATCTTGAGGCCCTCGGTCTTGCGCGCGGCGGAACGGGCGGCCGGCGGTAGCGTTGGGTCGACGGCATCGATCGGCGGGCAGGGCTCGACGCGCAGGTCGAGATCCCACTCCTTGCCGTAATGATCGCGGAAGCGATACATCTCCGGGAACTTCTTGCCGGTATCGACGTGAAGGGCCGGGAACGGCATCTTGCCGAAGAAGGCTTTCCGCGCCAGCCAGATCATGACGTTGGAGTCCTTGCCGAGCGACCACAACAGGGCGATCTTCTTCAACCGGGCAAACGCCTCGCGGAAGATGTAGATGCTTTGCGCTTCGAGCTGGTCGAGATGGTCCATGCTCGGGGCAAGCTCGGCAGAAAATTCTTGCGCGCGCACGCGCTCGGCCAAGGCCTGACTACCCAGTCGATCAGCAGCGGAATCGTCCTTGAGAAGATGCATCTCTGCCACTTTGCGTTTGGAGGCGAAAATTCTATAGTTGCGCTGCGAAAGAGAAGGAAAAATTTTCTCTTTGCGCGTTCGAAACGAGACATATATAGAAAATAATTCCAGTCAACCCCGATTGTGGGGAAGCGAGTATCGCATGCGGTTCTTGCCGGTGTTTCTCGATCTCAAGGCCGGTCCGGTGGTCCTCATCGGCGCGGGCGAGCTTTTGCGCGCCAAGCTGCGCGTGCTCGCTGCGGCCGGCGCGCGCATCCGTGTGCATGCGATCGACGGCAATCATGACCTTGGCCTCAGCTCCGAAGAGGCGGCGCGGATCGAGATCGCGGCGGGCGATCCGCTCACGGCCGAGCTCCCAGGCGTCATCGCCGTCGTCTGCGCAGGCGCCGGCGATGTCGGCGTGGCCATGTCGGCCCGCGCCAAGTCGCTCGGCCTGCCCGTCAACGTCATGGACGACCTCGCGCATTCCAGCTTCATCTTTCCGGCCATCGTCGATCGCGGCGATGTCGTGGTCGCAGTCGGCACCGGCGGCACCTCGCCGGTGGTGGCGCGGCGCGTGCGCGAGAAGATCGAGGCGCTGCTGCCGGCGCGCATCGGCGAGCTCGCCGAGTTCATCGGCAGCTTCCGCAAGTCCGTCAACGAGCGCATCGCCGAGTTTCCGCTGCGCCGCCGCTTCTGGGAGCGCGTCATCGATGGTCCGATCGGCGCCGCCGTGCTCGCCGGCCGCAAGGCCGAGGCGGATGCCGCGGTCAGGGCTATCGCTGATCCTTCCGACTTCGCGCGCGCGAACAAGCCGGAAGGCTCAGTCACACTGGTCGGCGCCGGCCCCGGCGATCCGGATCTCCTCACCATCAAGGCGCTGCGCGCGCTGCAGGACGCCGACATCGTCTTTCACGACGAGCTGGTCTCGCCCGAAATACTCGACCGCATCCGCCGCGACACCACGCGCGTCGCGGTCGGTCGCCGGGTCGGCAAGCCAGGCATCGGCCAGGATGCCATCAACAAGCGCATGATCGAGGCCGCGCAATCAGGCCAGCGCGTGGTGCGGCTGAAGGGCGGTGATCCCTTCGTGTTCGGCCGCGGCGGCGAAGAGGTCGAAGCGCTGCGCGCGGCAGGCGTCGCCTATTCGATTATCCCCGGCATCACCGCGGGGCTCGGCGGTGCCGCCGACTTCGAGGTGCCGCTCACCTATCGCCACGAAGCCACCCGCATCACCTTCCTGACCGCGCACAAGGCGCGCGATGCCGAGAACGTGGATTGGTCGACGCTGACCGACGCCAGAATGACGGTCGTTGTCTATATGGGCATGACCGCAGCGCCGGCCGTACGCGCCGGCCTGTTCGCGGCCGGCCGCTCGCCGGAGACACCGGTCGGCGTGTTCGCGCGCGTCACGCGTCCCGATGCGCAAGGCGCGATCGGCACGCTTCGCGATCTGCCCGAGCTGGTGCGGCGGATCCAAGGCGGTCCCGCCATCCTCATCATCGGAGAGGTGGTCCGGCATGCCGGCTCGCTTCGCCGCCAAACCCCCAAGCAAATCGTCTCTGACCTCCTGGATGCAGCCGAATGACCTCCCCGCTCGAACAGAAGAAGATCAAGATCGCCGGCCCCTCGGTCGTGACCGCCAACCGGACCTGGGACGGCATCGTGGTGTACCGCACCGCCGCCAAGGGCTGGTCCGCGGAGCTGTCGGAAGCCGCCATCGTGCGCAACTCCGACGAGGCCAAGGCGTTGCTTGCGGAGGCCGTAGCCGATGACGTCGGCGCCATCGGCCCCTATATCGCGCCGGTGCAGATCGGCGAGGATGGCAAGATCCTGCCCGGCAATCTGCGTGAACAGATCCGCCGCACCGGCATCACCATCGGACAGCCGGCCCAGGTTTAAGGCACGCTTTATGTATGCTTACGACGAAATCGACCGCACGCTCGTCAACGAGCGCGTCTCGGAGTTCCGCGACCAGGTGAAGCGGCGCCTCTCCGGAGAGCTCACCGAGGACGAGTTCAAGATCCTGCGCCTGCAGAACGGCGTCTATCTGCAATTGCACGCCTACATGTTCCGCGTCGCGATTCCCTATGGTACGCTGGCGACGAACCAGCTGCGGGCGCTCGCCCATGTCGCGCGCAAATACGACCGCGGCTACGGCCATTTCACCACCCGGCAGAACATCCAGTTCAACTGGATCAAGCTCGCCGAGCTGCCGGACGCGCTCGAAGACCTCGCCAAGGTCGGCATCCATGCGATGCAGACTTCCGGCAACAACATGCGCAACGTCACCTCGGACCAGTGGGCCGGCGTCGCGCCGGGCGAGATCGAGGATCCCCGCATCTGGTCGGAGCTGATCCGCCAGCACACCACGCTGCACCCGGAATTCTCCTTCCTGCCGCGCAAGTTCAAGATCGCGATCACCGCCTCGGACCATGACCGCGCCGCGATCAGGATCCACGACATCGGCCTGCGGTTGATCAAGAACGAGAAGGGCGAGACCGGGTTCGAGGTGCTGGTCGGCGGTGGCCTCGGCCGCACGCCGTTCATTGCCAAGACCATCAAGCACTTCGTGCATGGCCGCGACATCCTCAGCTACATCGAGGCGATCTTGCGCGTCTACAACCAGTACGGCCGTCGCGACAACATCTACAAGGCGCGCATCAAGATCCTGGTGCACGAGCTCGGCATCGAGAAGTTCTCGCGCGAGGTCGAGGACGAGTGGCAGCATATCCGCAACTCCTCGCTCCAGATCGACGACGAGGTGATCGAGGACATCCGCTCGCGCTTCACCTATCCCGCTTACGAGAAGCTGCCGCACATGCCGGACGAGCTGCGCCAGGCCGCGGCCGATCCGGACTTCGAAGCGTGGCGCAAGAACTCGGTGGCGCCGCACAAGGTGCAGGGCTATTCCATCGTCACGATCTCGCTGAAGCCGGTCGGCGGGCCTCCGGGCGATGCCACAGCCGAGCAGATGGACGCGCTGGCCGATCTCGCCGACAAATACTCCTTCGGCGAGATCCGCGTCGGCCACGAGCAGAACCTGGCGCTGCCGCACGTCGCCAAGCGCGACCTGCCGGCGCTGTGGAAGGCGCTCGACAAGCTCGGGCTCGCGACGCCCAACGTCAACCTGATCACCGACATCATTGCCTGCCCGGGCCTCGACTATTGCTCGCTGGCGAATGCGCGCTCGATCCCGATCGCGCAGGAATTGACGCGGCGCTTCGCCAATCACGAGCTCGCCAACCTGATCGGCCGGCTGCACATCAACATCTCCGGCTGCATCAATGCCTGCGGCCATCATCATGTCGGCCATATCGGCATTCTCGGCGTCGAGAAGAACGGCGAGGAAGTCTACCAGATCACCATCGGCGGCCGTGCCGACGAGAACGCCGCGCTCGGCACCCTGATCGGCCCCGGCGTTAAGTTCGACGAGGTCGCCGATGTCGTCGAAGACGTCGTGGAAGCCTATCTTGCGCTACGCGAACGGCCTGAAGAGCTGTTCATGGACACGGTGAAGCGCCTCGGTGTCGAACCCTTCAAGGAGCGCGTCTATGCCACTCGTTAACGGCGGAAAGATCGTGGACGACCGCTTCGTCAAGCTCGCCGTCGATACCCCGCTGCCCGAGGGCGGCGACATCTTGGTACCCGCGGAGCGTTTCCTCGGCGAAGCCGAGGCGCTGCTTGATCGCCCGGGCAAAATCGGCGTGATCTGGCCCAACAATCGCGACATCGCCGAGCTGGTGCCGGATCTCGGCAGGATCGCCGCCGTCGCGCTGGTGTTCCCGACCTTCCGGGACGGCCGTGCCTACAGCCAGGCCCGCCTGCTGCGCGAACGCTACAACTACCGCGGCGAATTGCGGGCGACCGGCCAGGTCCTGCGCGACCAGTTCGTGTTCATGCTGCGCGCGGGCTTCGATGCCTTCGAGGTCAAGAAGCAGGCCGACGCCGAAGCCTTCATGCAGACCGCGAAACGCTATTCGGTGTTCTATCAGCCCACCGGCGATGGCCGCATCACGGCCTTGCACCGGCGCATGCAGCTGCGCCATTCCGAGGGTGTCGGCACGTGAATGCGATCGCGGCTCAGGTTTCGTCGGCTTCCGCGTTGCCGTCGGCGGACGAGCTCGATCGCGCCTTGCGCGATGCCTCGCCCGCGGAGATCATCGCTGCGGCGCTGAAGACGGTCGGCCGCGATGGGCTCGCGCTGGTGTCGTCCTTCGGCACGGAATCGGCGACGCTGCTGAAGGTCATGGCGGACGTCGATCCCGCGATTCCCGTGATCTTTCTCGACACCGGCTGGTTGTTCGAGGAGACGTTGGCCTATCGCGATACGCTGATAGCGACGCTGGGCCTTAAGGACGTCCGGTCGATCAAGCCGGCCGAGGAGACGCTGTCGCGCGAGGATGCCGACCGCGACCTCTGGTTCTCCGATCCCGATGCCTGCTGCCGCATCCGCAAGGTGGAGCCGCTGGCGCGTGCGCTGAAGCCGTTCTCCGCCTGGATCAACGGCCGTAAGCGCTTTCAGGGCAATGCGCGCGCCGACATTCCGGTCGTCGAGGACGACGGCGCTCGGCTGAAGTACAATCCCTTCGCCAATGTCTCGCGCGAGGAGATCGAGGCGATCTTCGTCCGCGCCGGATTGCCGCGGCATCCGCTGGTTGAGTCAGGATTCCTGTCGGTTGGGTGTATGCCTTGCACCAGCAGAACGGCCGTTGGCGAGGATGCACGCGCCGGGCGATGGCGCGGACGGGCCAAGACAGAATGCGGCATCCACACCATGAAGACTTCGTAGCACAGTCGCGCTGCCACGCTGCGAACAAGAAAATCCGGTTCCGTTGACACGCGAGCGTTTCGCCACGAGTTATGCCTGCCATTGATGACGCTGACGTCGTCGACGTGAATGGAGATGGACATGATGCGCCGTATCGTTCCGCTCGCCGCAGGACTGCTCGCGGCAGGGGTCTTGGCAAGCTCGGCTCTGGCCGCAGACATCACCTTGCTGAACGTGTCGTACGATCCGACGCGCGAGCTCTATGCCGAGTTCAACAAGGCGTTCGCGACCGCCTATCAGAAGGAGACCGGCAAGAGCGTCGAGATCAAGCAGTCGCATGGCGGCAGCGGTTCGCAGGCGCGGGCGGTGATCGACGGATTGCAGGCCGACGTGGTGACGCTCGCGCTGGCCTATGACATCGACGCCATCGCGAACAAGGGTCTCACCGCGACCGATTGGCAGAAGCGCCTGCCGCAGAACTCGGCGCCCTATACGTCGACCATCGTGTTCCTGGTCCGCAAGGGCAATCCCAAGGGCATCAAGGACTGGGACGATCTGATCAAGCCGGCTGTTGCCATCATCACCCCTAATCCGAAGACCTCGGGCGGCGCGCGCTGGAATTATTTGGCGGCCTGGGGCTTTGCGCAAAAGAAATACGGTTCGGCCGACAAGGCCAAGGAGTTCGTCGGGAAGCTGTTCCAGCAGGTGCCGGTGCTGGATACCGGTGCGCGGGGCTCCACCGTCACTTTCGTCGAGCGCGGCGTCGGTGACGTGCTGCTCGCCTGGGAGAACGAGGCGTTCCTGGCCCTGAAGGAATTCGGTGCGAACAAGTTCGAGATCGTGGCGCCGCCGCAATCGATCCTCGCCGAGCCGCCGGTCACCATCATCGACAAGGTCGCCGACAAAAAAGGCACCCGGAATGCGGCTGACGCTTACCTGCAATATTGGTATACCAAGGAAGCGCAGGAAATCGCCGCGCGCAATTTCTATCGTCCCCGCGATGCGGAGATTGCGAAGAAGTACGAGAATGCCTTCGCCAAGGTCGAGCTGTTCACGATCGACGACGTCTTCGGCGGCTGGACCAAGGCGCAGAAGGAACATTTTGGCGACGGCGGCATCTTTGATCAGATCTACAAGAACTGATCGGGTGCTGTCGGAGGGGGTATGGCAGGGGGCCTGGTGAGCGCAGTTGCAGCACGACGCCGGACATTGCCGGGCTTCGGTCTCACGATGGGGCTGACGTTATCCTGGCTGTCCGTCATCATCCTGATTCCGCTCGCCGGGCTGTTCCTGAAATCGTTCGAGCTCAGTCCCGAGCAGTTCTGGAACATCCTCTCCAGCCGCCGCACCCTGAACGCGCTCCGCGTCTCGTTCGGCCTCGCCTTCGCGGCAGCCTGCGTCAACCTGGTGATGGGCAGCATCATCGTCTGGGCGCTGGTTCGCTACCGCTTCCCCGGCCGCCGCATCTTCGATGCCATCGTCGATGTGCCGTTCGCGCTGCCGACGGCGGTGGCCGGCGTGGCGCTGACCGCGCTGTTCGCCGAGAAGGGCTGGTTGGGGGCGCCGCTCGCCGAGCTCGGCATCAAGGTGGCGTTCACGCCGGTCGGCATCTTCGTCGCCATGATCTTCATCGGGATTCCCTTCGTGGTGCGCACGGTGCAGCCGGTGCTGCAGGATCTCGACCCCGAGATCGAGGAGGCTGCGGGCAGCCTGGGCGCCAGCCGTTGGCAGACCATCACCCGCGTGATCCTGCCCTCGCTCGCACCGGCGCTGCTAACGGGCCTTGCGCTGGCGTTCGCCCGCGCGGTCGGTGAATACGGCTCGGTGATCTTCATCGCCGGCAATCTGCCCAACGTCTCCGAGATCGCGCCGCTCTTGATCGTGATCCGCCTCTCTGAATTCCGCTACGCCGATGCGACCGCCATCGCGGTGGTCATGCTCGTCGTCTCCTTCGGCATCATCTTCGCCGTCAACCGGCTCCAGCGCTGGTCGCAGAGCCGGATCCCGGCGCGCTGAGGGCGGGACATGACGATGCAGATCGCAGACTCCGTTTCGCTCTCCTCGCCGGATCCGAAGGCGCGTGCGCACGCGGCAGCGGCACGCGACAACCTTCGCACCGAGCCGAGGGCCGTGCGCATCGTCATCATCAGCCTCGCGGTGCTATTCCTCTCGGTCTTCGTCGTGCTGCCGCTCGTGGTGGTGTTCGCCCAGGCATTTTCGAGGGGAATCCTGGCCTATTTCGCCGCGCTCGCCGAGCCGGAGGCACTGGCGGCGATCAAGCTGACGTTGATCGTCGCGGCCATCTCCGTCGGCCTCAATCTGGTGTTCGGCCTCGTCGCCGCCTGGGCGATTTCAAAATTCGAATTCCCGGGCAAGACCTTCCTGATCACGCTGATCGACCTGCCGTTTTCGGTCAGCCCGGTGATCTCGGGCCTCGTCTTCGTGCTATTATTCGGCGCGCAAGGCTATTTCGGCAGCTGGCTGCGCGAGCACGACATCCAGATCCTGTTCGCGGTGCCGGGCATCGCGCTGGCCACCACCTTCGTCACCTTTCCCTTCGTGGCGCGCGCACTGATCCCGCTGATGCAGGAGCAGGGTACCCAGGAGGAGGAGGCCGCGATTTCGCTCGGTGCCTCGGGTCTCCAGACCTTCTTCCGGGTGACGCTGCCGAACATCAAATGGGGCGTGCTCTATGGCGTCCTGCTGTGCAATGCCCGCGCGATGGGCGAGTTCGGCGCGGTCTCCGTCGTCTCCGGTCATATCCGCGGCGAGACCAACACCATGCCGCTGCTGGTGGAAATCCTCTATAACGAGTATCAGTTCGTGGCCGCCTTTGCGATCGCGTCGCTGCTGGCGATGCTGGCACTGATCACGCTGATTGCAAAAACCGTTCTCGAACGTCACCTCGACGAAGGGGAAGAAGCCAGTGACCATTGAGGTCAAGAATCTCGTCAAGAAGTTCGGCAGTTTCGCAGCCCTCGACGGCGTCGACCTCAAGGTCAACGACGGCGAGTTGCTGGCGCTGCTCGGACCCTCCGGCTCCGGCAAGACCACGCTGTTGCGGATCATCGCCGGCCTCGACTGGCCGGATTCCGGCGAAGTCTCCTTCAACGGCGAGGATGCGCTGGCGCAAGGCGCGCGCGAACGGCATGTCGGCTTCGTGTTCCAGCATTACGCGCTGTTCCGCCACATGACGGTGTTCGAGAACGTCGCCTTCGGCCTGCGCGTGCAGCCGCGCGCGATCCGCAAGGACGAGGCGACGATCCGCGCCCGCGTCAAGGAGCTGCTCGATCTCGTGCAACTCGATTGGCTCGCCGACCGCTATCCGAGCCAGCTCTCCGGCGGCCAGCGTCAACGTATCGCGCTCGCCCGGGCGCTCGCGATCGAGCCGCGCATCCTCCTGCTGGACGAGCCTTTCGGCGCGCTCGACGCCAAGGTGCGCAAGGAGTTGCGCAAATGGCTGCGCTCCCTGCATCACGAGATCCACGTCACGTCGATCTTCGTCACCCACGACCAGGAGGAGGCGCTCGAGGTCGCCAACCGAGTCGTAGTGATGGACAAGGGCCGGATCGAGCAGATCGGGTCGCCGGGCGACGTCTACGATAATCCGGCGACGGCCTTCGTGCACAGCTTCATCGGCGAATCCATCGTGCTGCCGATCGAGATCGGGGATGGCGCGATCCGGCTCGGGGACCGGCAGCTCAATCTGGCGGCCGAAGGGCTTGCGCCCGGCGCGTCCAAGCTGTTCGTGCGGCGACATGACATGCTGGTCGGCCCGCCCGGCAGCGGCGCCTTCGAAGGCGCGGTCCAGCACGTCCGCAATTTCGGCCCCGTGCAGCGGGCCGAGGTGGCTCTGTCAGGCGGCGAGACCATCGAGATCGACGCTCCGCGCGACAAGGAACTGCGCGCGGGCGACACGATCGGCCTCAATCCGCGCCGCTACCGGATATTTGCGGGTTAGCCCCGCTGTCATTCCGGGGCGCGCACCAGCGCGAACCCGGAATCTCGAGCTTGTAGCGCGAGATTCCGGGTTCAGTGCTGCGCACTGCCCCGGAATGACGGCTATCATTTTCCTCAAAATTCACCTTTCAGCCATTGTTGGTATGCAACAACGGCCCCTCATTTGGGGGCTTCGATTCATGCGCGCTGCGGCCGCGATTCTCGTTACGTTGCTGCTGGCCGGCTGTGCCGGCAACGAAGCACCGGTCCAGCAGCCATCAATGTATGCCGATATGGCGGTGCCGGGCGCCAAGCTCGATGCCCAGGCGGCTGCGATCATGATCTCGCAATACCGCCAAAACAACGGGCTCGGTACGGTCGCGATCGACCCGGACCTGACACGGCTCGCCGAATCCCAGTCCAATGCCATGGCGGCCGCCAACAAGATGGACCACGACGTCCGCGCGCCGCTGGCCAAGCGGCTGGCCGCCGGCGGCTATCCTGCGACGGTGGCCGTCGAGAACATCTCGGCCGGCTATCATACGCTGGCGGAAGCGTTTTCCGGCTGGCGCGACTCGCCTCCGCACCGTGCCAACATGCTCAAGGGTGGTGTCACAAAATTAGGCATCGCGGCGAGCTATGCTCCCGGCACCAAATACAAGGTGTTCTGGACCATGATCCTGGCCTCGACGGAGCCTCGATAAGCCAGACTTGATCCCCGGTGCATTGACGCCGCAGCGGAGTGTCGCCACGGTGGCTCGTCCTTTGCTATTGTTCCTGCATGACCGATCATAGTCCGCAAGTCGCGACAGTCCCCGTGAATGCGCAACGTGTCCTGGTTCTCCAGGGCGGCGGCGCGCTCGGCTCGTACCAGGCCGGCGCCTTCCAGGCGCTGTGCGGCTACGGCTTCGAGCCGGAATGGGTCGCCGGCATCTCGATCGGCGCGGTCAACGCCGCCATCATCGCCGGCAATGAGGGCCAGACGCGCGTCAAGCGGCTCAAGGAATTCTGGGAGATGGTGTCGGCGCCGGTTCCGTGGAAACCTCTTGGCAAGAGCGACCACAGCCGCGAACTGTTCAATTCGACCAGCGCGGCGCTGATCGCGACCTTCGGCGTGCCCGGCTTCTTCACGCCGCGCATTCCGCCGGCGCCGCTCTGGCCGCCGGGGCATCCCGAAGCGCAAAGCTATTACGACACCTCGCCGCTCAAGAAGACGCTGGAGCGTCTCGTCGATTTCGACCGCATCAACGATCTGAAGACGCGCCTGTCGGTCGGCGCGGTCGGCGTCACTTCGGGCAATTTCAAGTATTTCGACAATCACGAGTTCAGGAAGCTCGGCAAGACCATCGGTCCCGAGCACATCATGGCTTCCGGGGCGCTGCCGCCGGGCTTCCCGTCCGTCCTCATCGACGGCGAGCATTATTGGGACGGCGGCATCGCTTCCAACACTCCGCTCGACTACGTGCTCGACACCGAGGTCGAGCGCGATATGCTGATTTTCCAGGTTGATTTGTTTTCCGCGCGAGGGGATCTGCCGACCTCGCTGCTCGAAGCAGCCGAGCGCGAGAAGGATATCCGCTACTCCAGCCGGACGCGGATGAACACCGACAAGAACAAGCAGGTCCACAACGCGCGCCGCGCCGTGCGCGACCTGATCAGCAAACTGCCGGATTACCTGAGGAGCGATCCTTCCGTCGAATTCCTGGCGAAAGTGTCGCGCGAAAGCACCGTCACCGTGGTGCATCTGATCTACCGCAGCAAGAACTATGAATCCTCGTCCAAGGACTATGATTTTTCGCATGTCGCCATGGTCGAGCATTGGGAAGCCGGCGTGCGCGACGTGCATCTGTCGATGCGCCACAAGGACCGGCTCGAGCAGCCGCAGTCCGGCGAGACCATGGTGACCTACGATCTCACGGGGGACGTCACCGCGCCCCCGGCAAAAAGGAGCGAATGAAATGGGTAGTCTGTCAGGCAAGAACGCGGTCGTGACCGGATCGACCAGTGGCATCGGGCTCGCCTATGCACGCGCCTTCGCCGCCGCCGGCGCTAACGTCGTCATCAACGGCTTCGGCTCGGCCGAAGACATTGAGAAGGAGCGCGCCAAGATCGAGTCCGACTTCAAGGTCAAGGCGGTCTACTCGCCGGCCGACATGACCAAGCCCGCCGAGATCGCCGGCATGATCGCGTTCGGCGAGAAAACGTTCGGCTCGGTCGACATCCTCGTCAACAACGCCGGCATCCAGTTCGTCTCGCCGATCGAGGAGTTTCCGATCGAGAAGTGGGACCAGATCATCGCGATCAACCTGTCCTCTGCCTTCCATGCGATCCGTGCCGCCGTCCCCGGCATGAAGAAGAAGGGCTGGGGCCGCATCATCAACACGGCCTCCGCGCATTCGCTGGTGGCTTCGCCCTTCAAGTCGGCCTACGTCTCGGCCAAGCACGGCATCGCCGGCCTCACCAAGACCGTGGCGCTGGAGGTTGCGACCCACAAGATCACGTGCAATTGCATCAGCCCCGGCTACGTCTGGACCCCGCTGGTGGAGAAGCAGATCCCCGACACGATGAAAGCGCGCAACCTGACGCGCGAACAGGTCATCAACGACGTGCTGCTCGATGCACAACCGACCAAGGAGTTCGTCACCTCCGAGCAGGTCGCAGCTCTCGCCTTGTTCCTTTGCAGCGACGACGCCGCGCAGATCACGGGCACGAACCTGTCTATCGACGGCGGCTGGACCGCCGAGTAGGCACGGCGATGCGATGGCGACGCATGGCGGGCAAAGGCGCGTTGCGCAGTGCCCACCATGCGTCCCATCGAAGTGAAAGGGGGTGCGCTCTGCTTGCTCACCCCACGATTTTGTCGTCCGGTCCTTGCGAAACAGCCGCAGGCGGTTGCTTACGCGCCGACGCCGAGGAAATCCCGGGCCAGGTCGGGGTTGGCGTTGAGCTCGGCGGAGGTGCCCTCGAACACCACGTGGCCGTTGTTGAGCCCGTAGACGCGGGTGGCGAAGCTGAGCGCTGCGGCGACGTTCTGCTCCACCACGATCATGGTGCGGCCTTCGCGCGCGAGGCTGGCGGCGACATTGACGAGATCGCGCACGATCAGCGGCGCCAGTCCCTCGAACGGCTCGTCGAGCAGGATGATGCGGGCGTCGCGGATCAGCGCGCGGGCGATCGAGAGCATCTGCTGCTCGCCGCCCGACAGCGTTCGTCCGAGGGATTTGCGTCGTTCCTTCAGGCGCGGAAACACACCGTAGATGCGCTCGAACGACCACGCGTTCGGCGCGGTCAAGGCGGCGATACGCAAATTCTCCTCGACCGTGAGGCCGCCGAAGATCGCGCGCTCCTCGGGGACCAGCTGCACGCCCATATTGGCGATGGCGGATGGAGTGAGACCGCTGATCGTCTTGCCATCGAGCCGGATCTCGCCGCTCCTCGGAGCGAGAACCCCCATGATCGAACGCAGCGTCGTGGTCTTGCCGGCGCCGTTGCGGCCGAGCAGCGCCACGACCTCTCCCTCCTCGACCCGGATCGAGAGGTCGAACAGGACGTGGGAATCGCCATAGAGGGTGTTGATGCGGTCGACTTCAAGCAGGCTCATGTGCGTGAAGCCCTCCGAGGTAAGCGTCCTGAACCTGCTGGTTGCCGCGGATCTCGTCCGCCGTGCCGTCGGCGAGCAGGCGGCCTTCGTAGAGCACGGTGATGCGCTCGGCGAGGCCGAAGATCGCGTCGAGGTCGTGCTCGACGATGACGATGGTGCAGGTCCGGGCGATGTCGCGGATCAGTGCGCAGGTCGCGGCGCGTTCCGACGGGCTCATGCCGGCGAGGGGCTCGTCGAGCAACAGCACCTTCGGGCTCGTCGCAAACGCCATGCCGATCTCGAGGCGCCGCTTCTCGCCGTAGGCGAGGATGTGCGCCGGCGTGTCGGCGCGCCCTGCAAGATCGAGCAGCGCCATGATCGCGTCGATCTGTGCCTCCACCTCCGGCAGGCTGTCGGCCGTTCGCAGCAGATCGATCCGCAGCGGTCCGCGGCGGCGCGCCAAGGCGGCGATGCGCAAATTCTTCCGCACCGAGAGATTTGGAAAAAGCTGGTTCAGCTGGTTGGACTTGGCGATGCCGAACTGCGCGGTCCGGCTGACGCCGTGACCGGTCACCTGCGATCCGAACAGCAGCACATGACCCGATGTCGGACTGACCTCGTCCAGCAGCATCTTGAACAGCGTGCTCTTGCCGGCGCCGTTCGGGCCGATAACGGCATGAATGGAGCCGCAGCGCACCTTGAACGAGACGCCGTCGACCGCCTTCAGCCCGCCATAGTGCCGCGCCAGCGCGCAGGCTTCCAGGGCAACGTCGCCATCGCCGGTGGCGGGTGGCGGCAATGGCAGGGCGGTGTCGCGCCCCCTGCTCGATGCGGTTTTCACCGCGCCGGCCTCGATCGCCTCGGTTGTGGCCTCGGCGGCCCGGCGTGCGGAAAGGGTCCGGCGCTCGGTCAACCAATGGATGATCTCGCCGCAGATGCCGCGGCGCAGGCCGACGACCAGGGCGATGAAGGCGATGCCGAGCACCAGCTTCCACAGCGTGGTGAGGCCGGGAACGAGCTGGAGATTGTCGCGCAGCCACAGCCAGACTGCGGCACCGACCAGCGGTCCGATCAGGGTGTTGGCGCCGCCGACGATGGTCTGGACCACGAGCTGGCCGGACGTCTCCAGCGAGAACGCGTCCGGCGGCATGTAGCTCTGGAACGAGCCGAGCAGGCCGCCCGCAAGCCCGGCGTAGAGCGCGGCGATGACGAAGGCTGCGAGCTTGTAGGCCGGCACGTTGTGGCCGAGCATTGCGACACGCGCGGTGTTCTCCTTGATCGCGAGCAGGATCGCGCCCACGGGAGAGCGGACGATGCGGCGTGCCAGCACGTAGCCACCAAAGAAGATCACCGCGAACAGCACGTACATCGGCAGGCCCGCGCCGATGCGGACGGCATGCTCGCCGAAGCCAAGCACGGGCACCGGCACCCCGGGAATGCCGTTCTCGCCGCCGGTATAGTGCGACAGCGGCGAGTTCTCGATGAAATAGGCCATCTGGCCGAATGCCAGCGTGATCATCGTGAAGTAGATGCCGATGCGGCGCACCGCGAGCCAGCCGACGACGAGCCCGAATGCGCCGGCCGATATCGTGCCGGCGGCGAGCGCCAGCCACACGCTGCTCAGCGTGCCCGAAACCAGCAGATACGCCGTGACGAAGCCGCCGACGCCGTAGAACGCGGCCTGGCCGAACGACAGGAGACCGGCGAGGCCGAACAGGATGTCGAAGCCGAGCCCGATCAGTCCCCAGTTCAGCACCCGCGTCAGCAGGTCGATGGAGAAGCCGAGATGCGGCAGCGCCACCGGTGCCGCAATCAGCGTGGCTAGAATCGCGAGCTCCGGAATGTGGCTCCGCAGCCCGCCCGATCGCGACCCTCTCATACCCGTCCTTCCGAGCCGAACAGGCCTTGCGGGCGCATTACCAGGAGCAGCGCCATCAGCGCGTAGAGCATCACTTCCGAATAGGAGGAGTTGAACGCGCTGGTGAGGCTGACGATCTCGCCGGCGATCAGCCCGCCGACCACGGCGCCCGGGAACGAGCCGAGGCCGCCGAGCACGATCACGACGAAGGACTGCGCCATGAAGTTCGCGCCCATGTCCGGCGTCACCGCGACGACCGGAGCATAGAGCATTCCGGCGAGGCCGACTGCGACGACGCCGATCGCGAACACCAGCAGGAAGGTGCGCCGCAGGTTGATGCCGAGGATGCCGACCATGCCGGGGTTCTCGATTCCGGCGCGGACCACGAGGCCCATCGAAGTGCGGTAGAGCACGAGATAGAGGCCGACCAGCAGCGTTGCGATGATGGCGATGAGCTGGAGGCGGTAGGTCGGGTAGATCAGGAAGCCGAGCTGCGTTGCGCCCTGTCCCCATGACGGGGTCGGTACGCGCTGCGCATTGCCGCCGAAGACGGCGCGCACACACTCCACGAGGACGATGCCGATGCCGTAGGTAACGAGGATCTGGTCTTCATGCGGCCGGCCGTAGAAGAAGCGGATGATCAGGCGCTCGAGCAGGAAGCCGAGCACCAGCATGAAGCCGCAGCCGACCGTGATCGCGAGCAGGAACGACTGGGTGTATTGCAGCATGACGAAGGCGGCGTAGGCGCCCACGGCGAACAACGCGCCGTGGGCAAAGTTCAGGACACCGAGCGTGCCCAGGATGATTGTCAGGCCGCTGCTGACGAGCGCGAGCAGCGAACCGAGGGCGAGGCCGTTGAAGGCCTGCGAGGCGAGGGCGGGCCAGCTTGGCATCTCGGCGGCTCAGGTATAGGGGCCGAGCTTGCAGCCGAACAGGTCCGGCGGATTCATCACGCTCTCGCCTTCGGCAACGTCGACGATCTCGTAATAGTCCTCGGGCCCCTTCATCGCTGCCGGCGCCTTGCCGCGCAGGACCGGGATCGGACGCACCATCTGGTGATCCTCGGCGCGGAAGTAGACCTTGCCGATCGTGGTCTCGTAGGGCTGCTCCTTCGAGGCCTCCATCGCCTTGATGACGTCGACCGGATTGAAGCTCTTCACCCGCTCGACCGTCATCGCCCAGAGATAGGTCTGCATGTAGCCGATATGGGCGCCCCAGCGCGGGTGATATTTGTTCTTCGCGACGAAGGCGTCGACGAAGCCCTTCGCAAGCGGATAGCGATCCGACAGCGTCCACCAGAAGTCGCAGCTGCCGTAGACGCCCTGCATGATTTCGGGGCCGAGCTCCTTGTCCTGGAACGAGGACAGGTTCGGCACCACCAGTTTCATCTTCTTGAGCACGCCGAATTGTTCTGCCTGCTTGGTCGAGGCGACCGCGTCGGCGCCGAAGGCGATGTTGACGAACACGTCCGCGCCGCTGTTGGCGATATTGAGAAGCGCCGAGGAATAGTCGGTGGTGCCGAGCGGAACCACTTCCTTGGCGACCTGTTGCCAGCCCTGTTCCTTCGAGAACTTCGCGAAGCTGTCATAGACCGTGTGGCCGTAGGTATAGTCGGGCACCAGGAAGGCGGTCTTCATGTTCTTGCCGAGTGCCTTGGCGACGACGGGCGCGAGCGCCTTGGCGGCCATGTAGGCGTTCTGCTGCGAGCGGAAGCCGTAGCGCTGGCAGTTCTTGCCGGTAATGTCGTTGGAGCCGGCGATGCCCACCATGTAGAGCACCTTTTCGCGGGAGCCCAATTCCTCCAGCGCGATTGCGCTGGCGCTCGACACCGAGCCTGAAAGCATGATCGCCTTGTCGCGCTGGATGAATTGCGTGGCGCTCTGCACGTCGAGATTGGGTTTTCCCTCGGTGTCCGACACCTTGTAGCGGATCTGGCGGCCGAGCACGCCCTTGCCTTGCAGGCCCCATTTCTTCGCGGCATCGCCGCCCGCGTTGATCTCCGAGATCGCCAGTTCGTAACCAAGCTTGAGATCTCCGCCGTCACCGGAGAAGACGCCGGTGAGCGGAATGGTCAGTCCGACGAAAACCGAGTCCGCGGTGACGCCGTCCGGGAAGGTGCCGATGCTGGCCGGCGTCTGCGCCCAGGCGGCGCTACCTGGAAGCACGAGACCGGCAGCGGCGCCGGCGCTTCCGAGCAGAATCTGACGACGATCGAGCTTCATGACTCACCTTCCATGTTTGATCACCGCCGGAGCGGCCGGTGGATTTCGGTTAGGTACGAGCCGGGCTCACGACCCGGCATCGATGTGATCGCTCTCCGTGTCCGGCTGGGACGCCGCGCTTCCGGTGAAGGACACGGGATTGAGCCGGCGGCGGTTGACGCTGAGGTCGAAAACGTCGAATCGGTTGTAGTAACCGACCACGTCGTGAAACTGCTTGGGCTCGACGCAGCGGTTGAGATCGATCTCGGCGTAGAGGATGCCTTCCTCGTCGCGCAACGCCTCGCCGATCTGTTCCCCGGTCGGATCGAGGAAGAAGGTCTCCGCGCGCGGTGTCGCGTCGAGCACGGCGGCGGCGGCGGCGTCGCGCGCCACCAGCATGTCGCGCGCCGCCTTGTCGAGTACGCCCGCGGTGACGAGGCCGAACACCTTTGCTTCGAAGCAATGCGCGCTCGCCCGGATCCGGGTGGCCGCTGCGATGTGGTAGTTGCCGCCACCGGCCGGCCGGCGGGTCGGCCAAACCGGCGGCCAGCTCGAAATATGAAGCTGCTCACCCTGCGCCATCAGCGAATAGCGTGCCAACGGGTTGGTGTTCTCGCCGCAGATCAGCTGCCCGATCTTGCCGAGCCTGGTGTCGACGACGCGCAGGCCGGCGCCGTCGCCGCCGCTCCAGATCAGCTTCTCGTAGAAGGTCGGCACCAGCTTGCGGTGGTGGTTGAGGATCTCGCCGTCCTCGCCGATCAGGAGGTTGCTATTCCAGATCGCACCGACGCTCGCCGGCGACTTCTCGCTGATCCCGATCGACACCACGACGCCGAGCGCGCGCGCTTCGTCGCGGATCGCCTTGATCTCTGGGCCGTCGACCATCACGGACTGGTCCGCCATGCGGACGAACAGATCGTGATTGTCGATCGGAGCCCACAGCGCAGCCCATACCGGGAATGCGGGAATGAACGTCTCGGAGAATGCCACGATCTCGGCGCCGGCGGCGGCTGCCTCACGGATGAGCGAGATTGCCTTCTTTGTGGTCGCCGAGCGGTCTAGAAACACCGGCGCAGCATGGACCGCGGCGGCCTTGAAGCGAGGAAGCATGGCTTTGTCCTTGGTTCAGGACAGGCTAGTGGCGTCCCCGGGGCCTCGATACAGACAATCCTGCAAGACGGCTTGCAGGGGGCGACAATCCGTCCCACCGTACGTCGCTGGCACAACGCTTGCTGTCTGGTGGGGCATGCAGGAGTTCAACTCGCTCGACTGGGACGACCTCAAGATATTTCTTCACGCAGCCCGCGGCGGCAGCCTGGGCAGCGCGGCCAAGCGTCTACGGGTCGACCAATCCACCATCAGCCGGCGGATCGCGCATCTCGAATGCGCGCTGGGCGCGACGCTGTTCGAGCGTTCGCCGCAGGGGTTGCGTGTCAACGAAGCCGGCGAACGTCTGCTCTGTCACGCCGAGCGGATCGAGAGCGCCGTCATCGCGATGCATCAGGACGTGCAGCGCGGCGGCAGCCGGATGGCGGGCCGCGTCCGGCTCGCGACGATGGAAGGCATCGCCTCGCTCTATCTCGCATTCCGCTTCGCACCGCTGCGGCAACGTTATCCGGATCTCACCGTCGAGCTCCTGACCTCGCCGCAGGCAGTCTCGGTCAATCGCCGCGAGGCCGATATCTTCCTGAGCTTCTTCCGTCCGCCAGGACAGGGCATGGCATCCGAGCGGCTCGGCAGCTTTCAGCTCGCCCTCTACGGCTCCCGGGATTATCTCGCACGCGAGGGCATGCCGGAACGGCCCGCGGACCTCGCGCGCCACAGCTTCGTCACCTACATCGACGATCTGATCCAGCTGGATTCGGTGCGCTGGCTCGACGACATCATCCGCAATCCGCCGGTCAGCTTTCACTCCAACAGCATGATCGCGCAGATGAACGCAGCGGCCGGCGGCATTGGCCTCGTGCTGCTGCCGAGCTTTGCGGTGGCTGGCCGCGGCGATCTGGTTCCGGTGTTGCACGAGAAGATGTCGACGACGCGCGACGTCTGGATCAACGTCCACAGCGACCTCCAGTTCGTGCCGCGCATCCGCGCCGTATCGAGCTATCTCAAGGCGATGTTCAAGTCCGACCCGCTGATGCAGGCGGATACGTCGGGCCGCAAGATGCTCGACGCGCTGCTGGTGGCGGATGCCGCGGTCGTCGCATTTCAGAGCGGCTGATAGCGCGACGGCTAAGCAGTGCGGCGTCCGAACGCCAGCACGTGAAGCCCCAGCCGCTGCCGCACGATCCAGAACAACAGCACCGTCTCGAAGGTGAGCGAAATCGAAGTTGCGGCCGCCGCACCGTAGCCGCCATAGCGCGGCACCAGCGCAATGCAGAGCACGAGGTTCATCGCGAACGCCAGTGCGTAGGCCAGCGCGCAGATCTTCTGCTGCCCGAGCATGTTGAGCAGGCGCTCCACCGGCCCGATTGCGGAGCGCACCACGAGCCCAATGGCGGCGATGAACATGATATCGTAGCCGATCATGAATTGCGGCCCGAACAGCCATAGCAGCGGCTTGCCGAGCGCAAGCAGCACGACGGTCGCCGCCAGCGACGGCCAGAACGTCCAGCCGATGGCGTGCGCGACATAGGCCGACAGCCGCGCCTTGTCGCCGCTCGCGTTGTACTCGGCGAAGCGATGCGCCGTCGTGGCCGACATCGCGTAGTGGATGAAGGAGACCAGCGCCAGCGTCTTCACCACCGCGAAATAGACGCCGACCTCGTCGGACGGGCGGAATTGCTGCAGCACCAGCACGTCGGTGTAGGACAAGAGCAGGTAGAAACTCTCGACCAGCAGGATCGGCAGCGAGACGGCGAGCCAGCCCCCGATATCATAGGCCTTCGGTCCGGGCGTGACGTGATCGGCGAGCTTGCGGTTCAGCACCACCATCTGCCCGGCCATCGCGATCCACACCGCCCCGGCGCTTGCGACCATCGCCGCCACCGCGCCGAGATGATAGCCGAGCAGGAAGGCCGCGGCGGTGATGCCGATGATCAGCGCCTGGCGGATGATGAATTGCGGCATCAGGCCGAGCTGCATCCAGTCGTGCGAGCGTGCGATGCCGTCCTGCGTGTTGGCGACGACGAAGGCGGGAAGCGTCATGCAGCCGATATAGAGCGGCAGCAGCTCGGCCGGATCGATCCAGGGCGACAGCAGCCTGACGATGCCCGCGAGGGCGAGCGACACCAGCGCGGACGCGGCAAAGGTCAGCCAGCGGCTGCCGGACAGGAAGCCGCGCAGCAGCGCCTGCTCGCCGCCGGCGCGATATTCGGGAATGATCTTTTGCGCCGAGGCCGAGATGCCGAAATCCATCATGCTGCCGAGCAGCAGCACCCAGGTCCAGACATAGACATAGATGCCGTAGTCGGACGTGCCCATCCAGCGCGCCAGCAGCACCTGCGAGACATAGGCAAGGCCCGCGCTGATGACGCGGATGATGAAGATGGTGCCGGCGAGCCGCCGCGTCAGCGAGGCCTCGCTCGATCCGCCCGCGAGCCTTGCGCGGAGCCGCGCGATCAACCCGGCCGGTCCGGTCGTTGCGGGTTCTGCATCCATCACGGCCAAGTCGAACGGTCCCCTAAGGCGTCCCGCATGCTGCGGCATGCCAGGGGACTAGCAACCATTCGTTAAGATTCGGTTGGGTGGACGCTAGTTCAGATTGGTATTGAACTCGTAGGCCTTATCAGGCCCGACCAGCGTGAACTTCAGCGCCGCACCATCCGGCTTGGCGCCCGGCGGCAGGCCGTCGAGCTCGAAAGAAAATCGGATCACGCCGGGCGGGCTGTGCGGCACAGGCGCCGGAATTGGCAGCGCCCAATCGGGTGTCGGCCCCTCCACGAACAGATTGACGTTGCGGCGATCAGGCGTCACCACGTCGACCACCACGTTCACAGGCCCGTCACGTTTGACGTCGCGGATGGTGAGCGGATTGGGGTCGCCGATATTGGCGGGCTTCGGCACGGTGTCGAGCGCGGCGCGCAGGTTCGTGTCCTCGGTCGATGCGACGCTGTTGAAGCCGAGTTCGGCGCTGGCCTCGACGGGAATGCAGAGCTTCTCGCACACGGCGTAATGGATCTCGGCGCGCAAGGTCACGGGCTTGTCGGCGGCCTTGGCGACGATGCGCAAGGGCAGCACGAGCTGGTCGCGATAACCGATCGAATGGCCGCCCGCGCCGTCGTCGAATTTCTGCGGCGCCGGCCACATGACCGTCACGGCCTCGACATTGTCGGACTTGGAAAAGTCGAACCGCGGTGGAACGCCGGAATCGCCGGGTGTCCGCCAGTAGGTCTTCCAGCCGGGCTGGAGCTGGAACGCGATACCGCCGAGCAGGACGGCGCCACTGCGCGATCCCGCCAACAGCCGCACCGCAGAATGTCCGTCGCGCTGCCATGGCGAAGCGTCGTCGGCACGGGCAGCGATCGCCAAGAACGACGCAAGCAGGGTTGTCGCGACACCTATCGCCGCACGCAGGGGAACAATGCTGGACATTCTACGTCTTTACAGGGTCGGCCTGGGCCAAACCATTGAATTGCTTGTGATGGACGCACTCGAATCACGTCGGCTCAAGCCTTGATTTGACAGCCGACCGGCCCGACATCAGGATAGGAATCGAAACCGGAGTGCTTCAGCGATGGCTCCCACAGGCAAGAGGTCGGGCGAAAGCACCCGCGGCTCGGGCGCGGCGCTGCCGAGTTCAGCGGACTATCTCGACGGCCAGCTCCTGATTGCGATGCCTGTGATGGGCGATTCCCGCTTCGAGCGATCGGTGATCTACCTCTGCGCCCATTCCGCCGAGGGCGCGATGGGCATCATCGTGAACCATCCGGCCGGCAGCATCGACTTCCCCGAGCTGTTGCAGCAGCTCGGCATCATCAGGAAGGGCGAGCACATCAAGCTGCCGGAGAATGCCGAAAGCATGAAGGTGCTGCGAGGCGGTCCGGTCGACACCGGCCGCGGCTTCGTGCTGCATTCCAGCGATTTCTACATCGAGAACGCGACGCTGCGGATCGACGACGGGGTCTGCCTCACCGCGACAGTCGACATCCTGCGCGCCATCGCCAGCGGCTCCGGTCCCAAGCACGCCATCCTTGCGCTCGGCTATGCCGGCTGGGCGCCGGGCCAGCTGGAGACCGAGATCCAGAGCAATGGCTGGCTGCATTGCGACGCCGATGCCGATCTGATCTTCGGCGACGACGTCGACGACAAGTACAACCGCGCCTTGCAGAAAATCGGCATCGATCCCGGCATGCTCTCCAACGAGGCCGGACACGCGTAGCGATAGTGCTTCGCTGTGTTCGTCCCACCTATCTCTGTCATCGCCCGGCTTGACCGGGCGAGCCCAGTATGCCGCAGCCTCTCGGTTCAATCGCGGCCGTCTCTGGAATACTGGATCGCCCGGTCAAGCCGGGCGATGACACCGGTTGCTGAGGAGCGCTGTGCCCCGCTACTCCGCCGCCTTCTGCTGAACCGTCGGCTCGGTCCCCGCCACCGTCGCGCGGCGCATGTCGCGGGGCTGCGACTGGTCGTAGCGGCGGACGCGGTGCATGGTTTGGCGGTTGTCCCACATCACGAGGTCATGCAGTTTCCATTTATGGACGTAGACGAATTCCGGCTGCGTCGCGTGCTCGTTGAGATCGCGCAGCAAGAGCCGCCCCTCGGGCACGCTCATCCCGACCACCTTGCCGGCATGCGATGACAGATACAGCGACTTGCGGCGATGCACGGGATGGGTTCGCACCAGGCGCTGCAGCACCGGCTTGAACATCTCCTTCTCGTCGTCGGTGTATTCGGTGAAACCGAGCGATCCCCGCGAATACATCAGCGAGTGTTCGCAGACGAGGTCCTCGATTTCCGCCTTGGTCTCGTCGTCGAGCGCGTCATAGGCGGCGCGCATGTCGGCGAACTCGGTGTTGCCGCCCTTCGGGTTCACCACACGTGCCGACAGCAGCGAGAATTTCGCGGGGATGGGACGGAACGAGCTGTCGGAATGCCACAGGCAGTTGCCGAGATTGAACAGATGCGCGCGGCTGTCCTTCGCAAGCGGCTTGCCGTCCTTGCCGAGATTGGAGACGTCGTTCAGCCCGGATTGCAGCCGGTAATCCTTCTCCTTGGTCACGGTGCCGCCGCGCGCGTCCTCGCGCTGACCGAAGTTCAGCGCGAACGCCATCTGCCGCTCGTCGGTGATGTCCTGGTCATGGAAAACCAGAACCGCATATTTGTCCATGGCCGCCTCGACCTCGCGCGCCTCATCCGCAGTGAGAGGCTTGCGCAAATCGAGGCCGGAAACCTCGCCGACAAAATGCTTCTGAAGCTGCCGGATGGCGATCGTCATGGCGTTTCTCCCGCGGGTCGCGAGCGGTTGGTCCCGCTCTGTTGATGAAAAAGCTACTCTCGCGTCGGTCGTTGTCAACGCTTCGAACGCATGGCTGCCCGTAGCGCGGGTGAGCGCAGCGATACCCGGGAGGGTGGATCCGAAGCCCCGGATGTCGCTTCGCTCATCCGGGCTACGAATTGGCTCTCACGCGTTCCGCGCCATCAGCCCGCCATCGACCGGGATCACCGCGCCGGTGAGGAACGAGGCCGCCGGCAGGCACAGGCTCAGCGTCATGTGTGCGACCTCTTCAGGGTCTCCATAACGACCGAGTGCGGTGCGGCGCTTGGCGTAGATGGTCTTGTGCTCTTCGGAGATGCGGTCGGTGATGGCGGTGCGGATCGGCCCGGGGCAGATGCAGTTGACAGTGATGCCCTCGCGGCCGAGCTCCACGGCCAGCGAACGGGTGAGGCTGGCGACGCCGCCCTTCGCTGCCGAATACGGGCTGTGCAGTGCGGTGGCCCCGAGCGCCTCGGTCGAGGCGATGTTGACGATGCGCGGGCTGTTCGATTTGCGCAGGTGAGGCAGGGCGGCGCGGATGATGCGCGGATGCGCCGTCAGCATCACCGCGATACCCTTGGCCCAGGCGTCCTCATAGGCCTCGTCGTCGATCGCGACGCGCACGGAGATGCCGGCGTTGTTGACCACGATGTCGAGCCCGCCGAAATGCGCGGCGATGTCGCCGACGACGCGCTTGATCTCGCCGCCGTCGGCGACATCGAGCTTCCACGTCCTTGCTGAACCGCCGCTCGCCTTGATTTCGCTCGCGACCGCATGAGCACCTTGCTCGTCGAAATCCGTGACGGCGACGTTCGCGCCTTCGGCAGCGAACACGCGGGCGGTTGCCCGCCCCATGCCGCTGGCCGCGCCGGTGACGAGAACCGTTAGGCCCTTCACGGACCGGCTGAGCTGCTTGAAATCCGACATGGCGTTTCCTCGCGCTGGGCTTGTTCTTGTTATGATTGACAAGGCTGGCATCGATCCGCAGACAGGTCAAACAAGCAGAACACGAGGGGAGGACGCGATGGCGAGCGAGCTCGATTTCTCAGGCAAGCAGGTGCTGGTGGTCGGCGGTTCCAGCGGAATCGGCAACGGCATCGCGCAGGCGTTCCGCACGAAAGGCGCGCATGTCGCAGTTTGCGGCACGCGTGCTCGCGCAGCGGAATATTCGGCCGAAGAAGGCTCCGATCTCACCGGTCTCGCTTACGCGCAGCTCGATGTCAGCAATGCGGGAGCGATCGAGGCGTTCAAGCCGTCCTTCGACCGGCTCGACGTCCTGGTGCTCGCGCAAGGGGCGGTGCTGTATCGTCGCGGCGAATTCGAGATGGCCGGCTTCCGCAAGGTGGTCGAGGTCAATCTGATGAGCTTGATGGCCTGCGCGACGCGGTTTCATTCCATGCTGCGGGATGCAAAGGGGTCGCTCATCATGGTGTCCTCGACCGCGGCCTATCATTCCACGATGGGCAATCCGGCCTACAACGCCTCCAAGACCGGTGCGGTCGGATTGACGCGGACGCTGGGCGAGGCCTGGGCCGAGGACGGCATTCGCGTCAACGGCATCGCGCCCGGCCTCGTCGACACCAAGATGACGAAGGTGACGACCGACAATCCGAAGCGGCTGGAAGGCGCGCTCGCGCGCATCCCGCTGCGGCGATTGGGCACGCCGGCCGACATGGCGGGCGCGGCGCTGTTCCTGGCCTCGCCGCTGTCGTCCTACGTCATCGGCCAGACGCTGGTCGTCGATGGCGGGCTGATCTTGTAGAACCCGACTACACTTTCATTCGCCCTGGAACCGCGCCGCGCCTGATCTGTTACTTCGGCTGACACCCGAGGAGGAGAGCATCATGGATACGGATCGGATTGTTGGCGCGGCCAAGGACTACGCAGGTAAGGCAGAAAGCGCGATCGGAGACATGGCAGGCGATTCCAAGACGCAGGCCTCCGGCAAGGCGCGCGAGGCTGCCGGCACGGTGCAGAATCTCTACGGCCAGGCCAAGGATGCCGTGCGCGACGCCACGGACACGGCCGCCAGCTATGCCAAGGATGCCTATGAGAACAGCGGCGATACCTTCCGCGACGGCTCGAAGGCCATCGCGCAGAAGGTGCAGGACAACCCGCTCGGCGCATTGCTCGTGGCCGGCGGCATCGGCTTCGCGCTGGCGCTGCTGATGGCGCGCCCCGCACGCCGCCCGCCCCAGCGCTGGCGCTATTAAGGCTGAAGCATGATCCGGGAAGGCGCGAAGCCGTTTTCCTAAAAGATCATGCGCAAACAACCCTGAAGCGCGATGACGATTTCTCCAATCTCATCGCTCTTTTGGTCATTCCGGGGCGCGCCTCTTGGCGCGAGCCCGGAATCCATTCAGCGGCGTAGTTGGTGCACGATGGATTCCGGGCTCGCGCTACACGCGCCCCGGAATGACACCATTCACCAACGCACGCCTTACCGGAACATCTCGGCGGAACGGCCGACATTCGCCGGCGGACGCGGGATCCCTGGATTGGGAGTCGGATTGCGCGGCCCGGGCGGAGGCGCCAACTGACGCGGCGGGGGCTGCGGCGAGCCGAAGCCGAAGAAATCGCCGAATGCCGGCGGTGCCTGTGCCGGCTGCTGCGGCGGGAGCTGCGGCCGCTTCGGCGCGGGCTTTGGCGGTGCGATTGCGGCGGCCGCGCCCGGTGCGCCCGGCGCTGGGCCGCCGTCCGGCGTCGACGCGGCCATCGGCGTATCGCCTTTGGCCTGCTCGCGGCCCACTTCCCGGCGCGGCCAGGCATAATCGTCGGCGCGGCCGGCTGGAGCTGCCAGCGGCTCGCCCTTCACCATCGTCCTCGCAGCGAGTGCATCGACGGCGGCGGGACGCGAGCCCGGCCCGCCCAGCAATTGATCGGCTGAAATCGAGGCTGCAACCAGCGGCACGATCGGCCCGGCCAAGGGCCGCGGCGGCGGCTTGCCCGGTTCGGCGCTGGTGTCGGGTGTCGCAGGCTCGCTCGGCAGCGCGATCGGTCCGGACCGTCCGGCGAGCAAACGCGTGATCTCGCGTTCGACATAGTGCGCGAGCTTGCGTGCGCCGGCCTTGGTGAAATAGATGCCGTCGGAGCTGCGCAGCTGACGGATCTGGCCTTCGAAATCGGGTCCCTTCTGCAGGAAGCGGCCGGCTTCGTCGACGAAACCATCCCACACGTCGACATAGGTGATGCCGGCCTTGGCCGCGCCCTCGCGGTACAGCGAATCCAGGAACAGCGTGTCCGCGGTGCCCTTCGGTCCGCGCACTGCGGGAAGGCCGACCCACAGCACCGGCACGCCCCTCGATTTCAGGATATTGGCGAGCTCCTCGATCTTCTTGCCGTAGAGCTCGACCCAGCGGTCGTCGCGGAATTCGTAGAGGCCGTTCGGGTTGCGTGCGGTCTTTTCCGGCGCGGCCGCAGGCGTGTCCGCGTTGTCGGCGTCGTCCTGCGGCAGGTCGGCATCGGCAGGCTTGTCGTCGGGCTTGGCGGCGGCGGTGTCGCCGGGCTTGGCCTCGCCCGGCTTTGCCGGCGGCTTGGCGCGCGCCCCTTTGTCGTTCTTTTTGTCCTTTTCCTTCTCCGTGGCCGCCTTGTCGGCGACGGGCTCGCGGATTGCCGTGCGGTCGTTGAGCCCGAGCATGACGACGATCACGTCGGGTTTCTCGGTCTCTAGAATGGTCCTGGCCGCCGCGGCCCAGTCCGCGGGCTCGCCCCTGGGCTGATACCTGATCAGGCCGGACGTGGTCTTGTGCTTGCGGATCACGCCCATGTCGGGCTGCTCGGCGTAGGCGTCTTCGAGGCCATAGGCGAGCCAGTCGGCCATGGCATCGCCGATCACCAGCACGTTCTTCTCAGGGATGGTGTCGCGTTTGGCCGGTGCTGGGGCGCGGGAAAAATCCTGGCGCGGCGCCTGCGGCGGCTGCTGCTGGAATGGCGCGAAGAAGTCGCCGCCGAACCAGCCGCCACCCCCACCGCCGCCCCGTGGGGGCGGTGGGGCCGAACGCTGCGGCGGGCCGCCGAAGCCCGGGAAGTTGAAGAACTGCGCAGAAGCAGGTGCTGCGATCGAAACCAGGATCGCAAGCGCCGTCCCCAGCGCGATCAACGGGCCGGTCTCGGTCAGCGCCTTGAACAGGGACTTCTTCGACATGCGATCTCGGGCACGCGCCATGGGGACTGGAGGTATCTCGACATAATAGCGGAATCAGGCGCCAAGCGGGCAGATTCTCTTGCAGATTCTTCGGCCATACACCGGGGAACCGCCGCTCCCGTCAAGGCCATCAGCCGAAATCCCCCTTCAGGGTTACTTTCAAACCGATTTTACCGCCCGCGCAGCCGGTCCAGCATGTCAGAGGAGGCAAACCCGTCCGCAGGCGCTCCGATCGAGGCCTGGAAATGGCGCAGCGCCTCGCGGGTCTGACCGCCGAACTGGCCGTCCGGGGTGCCCTTGTAGAAGCCGCGCTGGGCCAGCAGCTGCTGCAGTTCCAGCCGCTCGGTCCGCGACAGCTCGCGCTCCTGGCGCGGCCAGGGCTGCACAAAGGGCTGTCCACCACGCAGGCGGTCGGCGAAATGACCGATCGCCAGTGCATAGGCTTCGGCCGGGTTGTATTTCATGATGACGCGGTAATTCTGCAGCATCAGGAAGCCCGGTCCCTGCGCACCGGCCGGTGCGAGCAAATAGGCTTTCTCCGCCGGGTGCGGGAAGGCCTGCCCGGTGGCCCGCTTGAGCCCGAGCTTCTCCCATTGCGCGATCGGCATCGCCTTGGCGCGATCCGCCAGCATGTAGTTGAAGCCTTGCGGCACCGCGACTTCGTAGCCCCAGGTCTGGCCCGGCTGCCACCCGTCCTTTTTTAGGTTGTTGGCGGTCGAGGCAATCAGGTCGGTCGGATTGTCGACCACGTCGCGCCGGCCGTCGCCATCGCCGTCCACCGCGAAGCGCTTGAACGCGGTCGGCATGAACTGGGTCGGGCCGAAGGCGCCGGCCCAGGAGCCGCGCAACTGCTCGGGCCGCAGGTCGCCGCGGTTGAGGATCTCCAGCGCGGAGAGGAACTCGTCCTTGAAATAGGCCTGGCGCCGGCCGATGCAGGCGAGCGTGGCGGTCGATTGCAGCACGCTACGGTCGCCCATCTGCGTCGAGTAATTGGATTCAATGCCCCAGATCGAGGCGATGATGTAGCGGTCGACGCCGGTGGCCTTTTCGGTCGCGTCGAACTGCGCCTTGTACTTGGCGAGCACCTCGCGGCCCTTGGCGAGGCGGTTGTCGTTCACGAGGATGTCGAGATAGGCCCAGATCGACTTGGTGAACTCCGGTTGTGAGTCCATCAGGTCCATGATGCGCAGATCGGGCGAGAGTCCCGCGGTGAAGCGCTGGAAGTTCTCCTGCGTGACGCCGCGCCGCGCGGCATCGGGCCACATCGCGGCGACGCAATTGCTGAAATTACCCGCGGCCTCTCGGATCGCGGCAGCCGTCATCAGCGGATGACCGGAGGCGCCGTCCTCGCCGGTCCAGGGCAATGCTGCCGTCGGCGTACCGCCGGTGCCGGGCGAGGGTTGCGCCGGTGCCGGGTTCGATCCGGAGAAGATGCCGCCGAACAGGTTGGACAGGCCGTTCTGCGACTGGGCCTGCGCGCCGGCCGGCAGCAGCAAAGCGGCCGCAACCACCGCTCCGCCCGCCCGTCTTGCCAGTCCTGCCACTGATTGCATCATGTCCCACCCGTCGGCCCGAGAATAATCCGCCACAGGAGGCCCGGTTAGCGTTGCCAATAGCTTAACAAAGGTGAAATTTTGGTGACGGCCTTTTTCTTAACTCTGACTGTCCGAGGCCCCACATCCGCCTTTGTTGGCGGCTGCAAACAGGCTAGCAAGAAGCCATTGCTCCCGTCACATGTGCCCCCAGGTATTCGATCAATCACATGAGAATTCGCAAAGCCGTATTCCCCGTCGCCGGCCTCGGCACCCGCGTCCTGCCCGCCACCAAGGCGATGCCGAAGGAAATGCTGACCATCGTCGACAAGCCGCTGATCCAGTACGTCTATGACGAAGCCAGGGAAGCCGGAATCGAGCACTTCATCTTCGTCACCGGCCGCAACAAGAACGTCATCGAGGATCATTTCGACCGGATGTTCGAGCTCGACACCACGCTCGCCGCGCGCGGCAAGAAGGCCGAGCAGGACATCCTGGCGCAGAACCAGCCCGAAGCCGGCGCCGTCAGCTTCACGCGCCAGCAGGCGCCGCTCGGCCTCGGCCATGCCGTCTGGTGCGCGCGCGACATCGTCGGCAACGAGCCGTTCGCAGTCGTGCTGCCGGACGAACTCGTGCTGAACACGCCCGGCTGCCTGAAGCAGATGATGGAGATGGCCTCCTCGCTCGGCGAGAAATCCAACCTGATCGCGGTCGAGGCGGTGCCCGATCATCTCACCCATCAATACGGCATCTGCGGCGTCGGCAAGCGCAACGGCAAGATGTTCGAGGTCGACGGCATGGTCGAGAAGCCGGCCAAGGGAACCGCGCCCTCCAACCTCTCGATCACCGGCCGCTACATCCTCCAGCCCGAGATCTTCAAGATCCTGGAAACCCAGGAGCGCGGCGCCGGCGGCGAGATCCAGCTCACCGACGCGATGATCGGCCTTGCCAAGTCGCAGAAATTCTACGGCGTCGAGTTCGACGGCGAGCGCCACGATTGCGGCTCCAAGCCAGGCTTCCTGCGCGCCAACATCGCCTACGGCATGCAGCGCCCGGAATTGCGCGACGGCCTGATCGCGGAAATGAAAAAGTATCTGGGGCAGTAGCAGGCGCTATCTCTCCACTCGTCATTGCGAGGAGCGAAGCGACGAAGCAATCCAGACTGGCTCTAAGGAAACAGTCTGGATTGCTTCGCTTCGCTCGCAATGACGGCGAGAGAGGCTCACGCCACCAGCGACAGCTGAGACAGGCTGGCAACCACCGACTGGTTGCGCCCGCCGGCCTTGGCCGCGTAGAGCGCCTTGTCCGCGGCGGCGACCAGGACGGGCCAGTCCATGCCGGCGGCGGGAACGAGGCTGGCAATGCCGCAGGAGACCGTCGACATCGCCTGATCGTCGGACCAGCCCTGCACCTTGAGGCGGATGGTCTCGGCCACCTTGAAGGCATTAGCGGCCGGGGTGTCCGGCAAAAGCACCGCGAATTCCTCGCCGCCATAGCGCGCGACGCAGTCGCCGGCCCGGCTCACCGAATCGGAAATGCAGATGGCGATACCGACCAGCACCTGGTCACCGGCCTGGTGGCCGAACGTGTCGTTGTAGGCCTTGAAGTGATCGGCATCGATCATCAGCAGCGCGATCGGCGCCTTCTGACGCATGGCGCGGCGCCATTCGACGTCGATGACGGAATCGAACTTGCGGCGGTTCTTCAGGCCCGTGAGCGCGTCCGTCGTCGCCATCTCCTCGAGCTTGCGCTCTGCCTCGGCGCGCCGGTGGATCTCGCGCGCGAGCACCAGCGTCGAGGCCAGCATGAACAGGATCAGCGCCAGGACCACGGCGCCGATACGATAGGCTTCCTTCCGCCAAATCTCGAACACGGCGGTCAGCGGTTTGCCTGCTACCACGAACATCGGAGCAGAGCCGGTGCTGCGCACGTAGAGGCGCGGCGTCGCGTCCACCGGTCCCTGCCCGGCGTAGGCTCCGCCGGATTTGAGATTGTCGGCCTTCCAGGTCTGGCGCTCGTTCAGGTTCTTGCCGATGACGTCGAGGTCGAACGGCCGCCGCATCATGATGGTGCGGTCGCGCTTGAGCACGGTGATGGTGTCGTCGGGATCGAGCTTGAGCCGATCGAACAGCTCGTGGAAATAGCTGAAGTGGATCGAGCCGGCGACGACACCCATGAAGCCGCCGTCCGAGTCGCTGATGCGCCGGCTCAGCACGATCGAGTAGGCCCCGCGAAACAGCATGGGGCGGCTGATGAACAGCCCCTGCCCGGGATTGTCGCGGTGAACCCTGAAATAGTCCTCCTCGCTCCGGTCCTCCGGCAGGGGATCGAGCGTGGAGGCGTCGATGGTCAGCCGGCCGCCGGCATCGAACACCTGGATGGCACCGAAATGTTTCGCGGTGGTGGCGTGGTCGAACAGGATCAGGTGACGGATCGGCCGCGAGACCGTCGTGAGTTCGGGCAACAGCATGTTGCTGGCGACCGCCTTCAGCGACAGATCATAGATCTCGACGTTGCGGCTGATGTCGGATTCGATGGTGGTCGCGAGGTTCTCCAGTGTCTGGCGGGCGAGCGCCTCCTCGCCGCGTCGCATGTCGAGCATGACGTTGACGCAAATGGCCGAAAATCCGATCACCGTCACCACGGACGAGACGATCAGCAGTTTCGCCGAAATCCGCCACGGCCCGCGGGCCGTTATCTCACGCCATCCAGACAGCATCATCGCTCCCGATACCAGTGGATGCGCCCGAAATCTTGAGTAGTGTTTAAGGCAGGACGGCGCGGCGCCAATGAGTTAAGGATCGGTTTATGCGCCTAACGATTTTTGGCAGGCTTGATCTTCCGGGGCCCACGAGAGGACTGACGTGAACGATTACGACGCATTGCGCGATTTTCTGCGGCGGCAGAAGCAGGAGGAGTTCGTGCTGAGCTTCGAACAGATCGAGGAGATCATCGGCGCGGCGTTGCCGCGCGCGGCCCAGCGTGCCTCCTGGTGGGACAGCCTGCGCAGCCCCGACATCCAGATGCCGCAACGCGAAGCCTGCCTCGCCGCCGGGTTCGTGGCGACACGGATGCCGGATGGTGCGAGCGTGCGGTTCAGGAAGCAGAAGAACGAGCGGCGGCGATGATGTTTATGGGGCGCGCTCTTCTCCTCTCCCCTTGTGGGGGAGGGTGGCTCGGCGCGTAGCGGCGAGACGGGTGAGGGGTCTCTCTCCGCGAGCGAACCTCTCACATCGGAATACGCGGACAGAACCCCTCATCCGACGCCGTAGCCGATGCAAAGCATCGGCGTTCTAAGGAACGGCGGCCGAAGGCCGCCTGTGCCACCTTCTCCCGCACGGGGAGAAGGGAAGAAGAGAATCTAGCTCGCCGCTTCGAGCCGCACTTCCGTCAGCAGCCGCATCGCTGCGTCCGCATCCATCGGCTCGCCGAAGGCAAAGCCTTGCGCGTATTCGCAGCCCATCTGGTAGAGCTCGACTGCATCGGAATCGGTCTCGGCGCCCTCCGCCACCACGTCCATGCCGAGGTCGTGCGCGAGCGCGATGATCGACTTCAGGATCACCGGGCGGGTGCCGCGGCTGGTGGTGCGCACGAAGGACTGGTCGATCTTGATGGTGTCGAACGGGAAACGCTGGAGATAGGCGAGCGAGGAATGACCGGTGCCGAAATCGTCTAGCGACAGCCCGGTGCCAAGTTCGCGGATTCGCGTCAGCATCTGTGCCGCGTGCTCCGGATTCTCCATCACCAGCGATTCCGTCAGTTCGAGCTTGAGCGTGCCGCGCGCCACCGAGGAGCGCGACAGCACGGTGCGGATGTCGTGGATCAGGTCGTGGCGCAGCAGCTGCCGCGAGGAGACGTTGACGGAGGCGAAGATTGGCTCGCGCGAGCGCATCGCGCGCTGCCACACCGAGAGCTGCTTTGCAGTCTGGTCGAGCACAAACATGCCGAGGTCGACGATCAGCCCGGTCTCCTCGGCGATGGTGATGAATTCCGAAGGTGCCATGCGGCCGAGCTTGGGGTGATCCCAGCGCGCCAGGGCCTCGAAGCCGGCGATCGAGCGATCCTCCAGCCGCACGATCGGCTGGTACAGGATGGTGATCTCCTGCCGCTCGATGGCGCGGCGCAATTCGCTCTCCAGCGTCAGGCGATCGGTCTTCCGCGCCCGCATCGCCGGCTTGTAGACGTCGATGCGGTCGCCGCCGATGCGCTTGGAGTGATACATCGCCAGCTCGGCGTCCTTGATGATCTCGTCCGTGAGCTGGGTTTGCGGATCGGAGAGCGCGAGGCCGATCGAGGCCGTCAGGAAGATCTCGCGGTCGTTGAAGGCGATCGGCGCGCGGATGGTCTTGCGGATGGTCTCGGCGAAGGCGGTGATGCGGGCCGGGTCCTGCTCGGAGAGCAGGATCAAGCCGAACTGGTCTCCGGCCATCCGCGCCAGCGTGTCCTGCGGCTTCAGGATGCGGGTGAGGCGGCGGGCCAGCGTCAGCAGGATGGAATCGCCGACGGCGATGCCGACGGAATCGTTGACCTGCTTGAAGCGGTCGAGATCGATCACCATCAGCGTCGGCCGCAACGTCGGCATGGTCTTGGCGAAATGTGCGACCGCACCCAGCCGGTCCATGAACAGCTTGCGGTTGGGCAGGCCGGTGAGGTTGTCGTGCACGGAATCGTGTAGCAGGCGCTCTTCCGCGTTGCGCAGCTCGGTGACGTCGGTGAGCGTGCCGACCACGCGCGAGACTTCGCCGTCGGAGCCGACCACCGGGCGGGCCTTCAGCGCGAACCACATGAAATGGCCGTCCGGCGTGCGCAGGCGGAAATCCTGCACGAGGCGGCCGCGGCGCTGGTCCAGCACGCTATCGAGCGCGGCGCGGAAACGGTCTTGGTCGAGCGGATGCAGCACCTCGAGCCAGGATGCGGCCGGGCCTTCCAGCGTACCGCGCTTCAGTCCGAGCAGGGCTTCGGTCTCGGGGCTGGTGAACACCTTGTCGGCGGACACGTCCCAGTCCCAGATCAGATCGCCGGAGCCGGCCAGCGCCAGCGCACGCCGCTCGATATCGGACACGACGCCAGTGGTGGCGCCGCCGCCGGCAAAGGCGTGCTGCATCACGGTGAAGCCGATCAGCATCACGATCAGCACGAGGCCGCCGAGCAGGGCAGGGCCGACGATGTCATTGGTGACGGAGCCGGCCACGGTCATGCCGGCCGCGACCACCCATACGACGAGCAGGAACCAGGTCGGGATCAGGAGCACGGCGCGGTCGAAGCCGTGGGTGGAGAGATAGACGATCAGCGCAAAGCCGGCGAAGGCGATCAGCACCAGCGAGATGCGGGCTATGCCGGAGGCCACCGCCGGATCGAACAGCGCCAGCGCGACGAGCGAGCCGAGGAAGGCGAGCCAGCCGATCGTGATGTGCGAATAGCGCACGTGCCAGCGGCTGAGATTGAGATAGGCGAACAGGAACACCAAGAGCGTGGCCGCCAGGATCGCCTCGCCCGCCGCGCGCCAGATGCGCTCGGCGTTGTTCGACATGTCGAGCACCTTGCCCCAGAAGCCGAAATCGACGCCGATGTAGACAAGCACCGCCCAGGCCAGCGCCGCGGCGGCCGGGAACATGATGCTGCCCTTCACCACGAACAGAATGGTGAGGACGAGTGCCAGCAGCCCGGAGATGCCGATCACGATGCCTTGGTACAGCGTGAAGGAGTTGACCTTGTCCTTGTAGGCTTCGGGCTCCCACAGATAGAGCTGCGGCAGCTTGTCGGTGCGCAGCTCGGCCACGAAGGTGACGACGGCGCCGGGGTCGAGCGTGATCCGGAACACGTCCGCGGTGGCGCTTTCCTGCCGCTCCGGCCGGTCGCCGATCGAGGGCGTGATGGTGGCGATGCGCGACAGGCCGAGATCGGGCCACAACAGCCCCGACGAGACGATGCGGTAATGGGGGGCGACGATCAGGCGGTCGAGCTGGTCGTCGGTGTTGTTGGCGAGCGCGAACACCACCCAGTTCTGGCCGCCTTCGCGGGCGCGCACCTCGATCCGGCGGACGATGCCGTCGGTGCCGGGCGCGGTGGAGACCTGGATGCGATCGGCATCGCTGCGCTGATGCTCGAGCACGCCGGTGAGGTCGATCGCGGGCGCGTCGCTGCGGACGCTGACGGCGTCGAGCGCGCGCGCGGGATACGCGGCGACGAGAATCATGAGGCCCAGCGCGATGGGCGCGAGGCACCTGATCAGACGCAAGGTCAGCTCTCCGCGTTCGACGCAAACTCGTCAGTGCAAGGCAAGTCTAGAAGGCGATGCCAGACCGGACCCAAGTGGTTCGGCGCGTCGCGATAGATGCCACGAAAGCAAGGAAAATCAAAGGGTTTCCGGCTCGTCCTGTGGGCCGGTGGCCTAGGCCTCCAACACAATTTTGCCAATATGTGCGCTCGTTTCCATACGCCGATGGGCATCCGCCGCCTTTTCCAGCGGGAAAGTGCTGTCCATCACCGGCTTGATGCGGCCTTCGCGCAAAAGTGGCATCACTTTCTGCTCGATCGCGGCCACCATCGCCGCCTTGTCCGCATTACTACGGGGGCGCAAGGTCGAGCCGGTATGGGTCAGGCGCTTGACCATGACCTTGGCGATATTGACGGTGATCTTGGGGCCGTTGAGGGTCGCGATCTGCACGATGCGGCCGTCCACCGCGGCGGCATCATAGTTGCGATCGACATAGTCGCCGGCGACCATGTCGAGGATCAGGTTGACGCCAGCGCTGTTGGTCTCTTCCTTCACCACGGCGACGAAATCTTCCGTCTTGTAGTTGATGGCGCGGTCGGCCCCAAGCTTGAGGCAGGCATCGACCTTGTCCTGCGATCCCACGGTGACGAACACTTTTGCGCCGAAGGCCTTGGCGAGCTGGATCGCCATGGTGCCGATGCCGGATGAGCCGCCATGGATCAGCAGCGTCTCACCTTCCTTGAGGCCGCCACGCTCGAACACGTTGTGCCAGACGGTCATCAGGGTTTCCGGCAGCGCGCCGGCTTCCTTGATCGACAAGGCCGGCGGCACGCTCATGGCCTGGGCATCCTGGGCGATGCAATACTGCGCATAGCCGCCGCCGGCGACCAGCGACATCACCTTGTCGCCGACCTTGTGCCGCTTGGCGTTGCTGCCGACCGCGACCACTTCGCCCGCAATCTCCAGGCCCGGCAGGTCGCTTGCGCCGGGCGGCGGCGGATAGGCGCCGGAGCGCTGCGCCACGTCGGGCCGATTCACGCCGGCAGCCATTACCCTGACCAGGATCTCGTCGGGACCGGGCTGCGGAATGCTGCGTTGTTCCGGCACCAGCACCTCCGGTCCGCCGGGCTTGGAAATGGCGACCACGGTCATTTGCGCGGGCAGCTTGTCCATGATGTGTCCTTGAGCAAAGGTGCGGGATAACGAGGCCCTTGCTTAGCCAGCGTCATCCGCCCTGGCAACCGCCCAAGCCCGCTTGATCGACGCGAACGCAGGAGGAACGAGAATGGCCATGGAAGACGACGACCGCCCGCGCAAGAAGATCAGCCACGAGATCGGCCAGGACCTTTCGCTGTTGTCCGTGGAGGAACTGACCGAGCGCGTCGCGCTGCTCAAGGCCGAGATCGCAAGGCTGGAAGAAGCCGCCACCAAAAAGCGCGCCTCGCGCGATGCGGCGAACAGTATTTTCAAGTCGTGACCTCTCCGTCGTCATTCCGGGGCGGCGCATCAGCGCCGAGCCCGGAATCCATAACCCCAGGAAATCGAAACGGGGCACGCTGGAAGAGGCGGGGCCGCCCCATCCGTTCGTGGCTATGGATTCCGGGCTCGTGACTTCGTCACGCCCCGGAATGACGGCGGTGCGCTTGTTCCGCGCCTCACTCGGCCACTGGCCGACATGGCTAATGAACTCTCAAGAAATTCGCTCGTTTACTTCGAATTAAGCTTTCGGGTTTATGACTGGAGCTGTCCTCGTTTGGACACCGAGTGGCTCCTGTCCACTCTGTTTGACGCCTCCCTGTTATCAACTTTCAAAGCCGCCGGTCTCCGGCGGCTCTTTTTTTGGCCCGATGGCGTCTCGTGCCGGTTGAATTTCCAAGGAAGACCCGCGGAAACCATATCCGCGCTTGTCACTGGACTCCGCGCTTCGCCCGCGCAATGATTTGTTCATCATAAGCCGGCGTCAAAGCCGGACGGTCAAACAGTTGCGTAAGAGGCGTTTACCATGGAACGTTTGCAGGCCGACGGCGCTCTCGTTCAACTCAGCGAGCGGTTCACAAACTCTGCGGCGTTCGGAAATTTGTTCCGTGAGGGAATGGACCTCGTCGAAGAAACCGCCGCCTATCTCGACGGCGCCGGCCGCACCGAGGCCAAGGCGCTCGACCGTGCCGTCAGCCTCACCTATGCGACCGAGAGCATGCGCCTCACCACCCGCCTGATGCAGCTCGCCTCCTGGCTGCTGCTGCATCGCGCGGTGAAGGAAGGCGAGATGACGCTGAGCCAGGCCAACCGCGAGAAGACCAAGGTCAAGCTCACCGCCGCCGATCCCGGTCCCGCCGACACCATCGAGAAGCTGCCTTCCCAGCTCCAGGACCTGATCCATCGCTCGATGAGCCTGCAGACTCGCGTGCGCCGCCTCGACAACACGATCCACACCCCGCCGACCGAACAGGTCGCGATCGGCAATCCGCTGGTGCCGCACCTCAACGCGCTGAAGGCCGCGTTCGAGCGGTAGGGACCTATCCACAACTCAGTCGTCATTCCGGGACGCGCCACTTGGCGCGGGCCCGAAATCCATACTCCCGATCGTGGTTATGGATTCCGGGCTCGCCCTTCGGGCGCCCCGGAATGACGGCGAACAAAAAACACCCCCGGTTTCCCGGGGGTGTTTTTTCATCCAGCTCTTGCGGCCGGCTCAATCCTTTTTCAAAAAGCCCGAAAACTTCTTCTGGAAGCGCGAGACGCGGCCGCCGCGGTCCATGATCTGAGCGTTGCCGCCGGTCCAGGCCGGGTGCGACTTCGGGTCGATGTCGAGGTTCAGCGTGTCGCCTTCCTTGCCCCAGGTGGAGCGGGTGAGGTACTCGGTCCCGTCGGTCATCACGACCTTAATCGTATGATAATCCGGATGAATTTCGGCTTTCATGGCAAATTCCTCGGCGCCCGGCGCCTGTTTTGGTGGCTCGCGAATGACGGATTTGGCGGCTCTATACCTCACGAAACCCCGCAAAACAAGCCATGCGGGATTGTGAACCGGGTTTGCCCCTAAGGGACATCCCGGATTTGCCACTACCCGCGCACCGGCCTAATTGGGAGCGAGCAGATACAATGGGTCGGATCTCATGAGCGCAGTGGAACGGCTTGATGACCAATATGTCGATCAGTCCGATATGAATTCGGCGGAGACCCCCTCGATCGAGGCCGACCTGATCGAGCAGCCTGCCAAGGGCCGCGCAAAACTCCGGCCGCTGCTGGCGCTCGCGCCTTATGTGGGCCGCTATCGCGGCCGCGCGGCGCTCGCCTTCGTGGCGCTGACGATCGCCGCGCTGACCACGCTGCTGGTGCCGATCGCGGTGCGCCGGATGATCGATTTCGGCCTGACGCCCGAAGGCATCGAGCTGATCAACAGCTATTTCTCGGTGATGCTCGCGGTGGTCGGCGTGCTCGCGATCGCCAGCGCCGCGCGCTACTACCTCGTGATGACGATCGGCGAGCGCATCGTTGCCGACCTCCGGCGCGACGTCTTCGGTCATCTGCTGTCGCTCTCGCCCGCCTTCTTCGATTCCGCGCGCAGCGGCGAATTGATCTCACGGCTCACCGCCGACACCACCCAGCTCAAATCGGCCGTCGGCGCCTCCGTCTCGATCGCGCTGCGCAATCTGATGATGTTCCTGGGCGCCGCGACGATGATGGTGATCACGAGCCCGAAGCTCTCGGGCTTCGTGCTGCTCGCCATTCCCCTGATCGTGCTGCCGCTGGTGGCCTTCGGGCGCTGGGTGCGGCGGCTGTCGCGCAATGCACAGGATACGCTCGCCGAAGCTTCGGCCTATGCCGGCGAGCTGGTCGGCGCGATCCGCACCGTGCAGGCCTATACCAGCGAGCAGTTTGCCGAGAAGCGCTTCGGCGGCGAGGTCGAGCAGGCCTATGAGGCCGCGCGGACCTCGACCCAGGCCCGCGCCGTGCTCACGGCCATCATCATCTTCATCGTGTTCGCAAGCGTGGTCGCCATCCTCTGGATCGGCTCGCATGACGTGCTCTCCGGCGCGATCACGCCGGGCCGGCTCGGCCAGTTCGTGCTCTATGCCGTGTTCGCCGCGGCGGGCCTCGGCCAGCTCAGCGAGGTCTGGGGCGAGGTCTCGGCGGCATCCGGCGCGGCCGAGCGCCTGTTCGAGATCCTCCACGTGAAGCCCGAAATCGCCGCGCCGGCGGCGCCGCTGGCGCTGCCGGTGCCTGCGCGCGGCGAGGTCGGCTTCGACCGGGTCAGCTTCGCCTATCCGGCGCGGTCCGACGTCAAGGTGCTCGACGCCGTGTCGTTCACCGTGCGTCCCGGCGAGAAGGTCGCGATCGTCGGTCCCTCCGGCGCCGGCAAGAGCACGATCTTTCACCTCCTGCTGCGCTTCTACGATCCGCGCAGCGGGACGATCTCGCTCGACGGCGTGCCGGTCAAATCCGCGGATCCCAAGGATTTCCGCGCCCGCATCGCGCTGGTGCCGCAGGACTCCGTGGTGTTCGCCGCGAGCGCCCGCGAGAACATCCGCTTCGGCCGGCCTGACGCGACCGATGCCGAGGTCGAGCGCGCCGCAGAGCTCGCCCATGCCGCCGAGTTCATCCGCCGCCTGCCCGAAGGTTTCGAGACCGCGTTGGGTGAGCGCGGCGTGACGCTCTCCGGCGGCCAGCGCCAGCGCATTGCGATCGCGCGCGCCATCCTGCGCGATGCGCCGCTGCTGCTGCTCGACGAAGCCACCTCCGCGCTCGACGCCGAGAGCGAGACGCTGGTGCAGACCGCGCTGGAGGAGCTGATGCGCCACCGCACCACGCTCGTCATCGCCCATCGCCTCGCCACCGTGCTCTCCTGCGACCGCATCCTGGTGATGGACCAGGGCAGGATCGTCGAGCAGGGCACGCATGCCGAGCTCGTGGCGAAGAACGGACTCTACGCGCGGCTGGCGCGGCTGCAGTTCGAGGTGGCGTAGACGCCTCATAATGATGGCGGAAAGTACCGGTATTCTCAGGCCC
Source organism: Bradyrhizobium sp. FW305-F6 (assembly GCF_058782905.1). Classification (NCBI taxonomy): domain Bacteria; kingdom Pseudomonadati; phylum Pseudomonadota; class Alphaproteobacteria; order Hyphomicrobiales; family Nitrobacteraceae; genus Bradyrhizobium; species Bradyrhizobium sp. FW305-F6. The sequence continues at coordinate 1,202,996 of NZ_JBYSYD010000002.1, read as the reverse complement.
GCCACACCATCTTCAACACCGGCCGCCCCGAGGTCGGGTTGACGTCGTCGCCGGCATGGGCAAAGCCGTTGCGCTCGTAGAAGCGGATGGCGCGGGCATTGTCCTTGTTGACGAGCAGCGTGATGCCTGAAGGCGATAGCCGCTTGGCCTCGTCCACCAGCAACCGCGCGGCATCCGATCCCCAGTGCGCGGGATCGACCACGAGCTGGTCGAGATAGCCCTCGCGATCGATGGTGACGAAACCGGTGAGGGCGCCGTCCTGTTCCGCCACCACGATCTGGGCCTTCGGCACCAGATCCTTGCGCCAGCGCTCGCGCCACCAGTCCAGCCGCGCCGCGAAATCGATCTGCGGATAGGCCTCTTGCCAGGTGCGATGCCAGAGCTCGATCGCGGCAGCTTCGTCCTCGGGCCGATAGGAGCGGAGGTGGATCATGAAGTCGTCATGCCCGGGCTTGTCCCGGGCATCCACGAGAAGCCACGAACACGGAAGCAAAGACGTGGATGGCCGGGCCAAGCCCGGCCATGACGGTGGGGTGAGTACCGTGCGTCCCTCACCACTACCGCTCCGTCAGCTTCAGCTCGATGCGGCGGTTGCGCTTGTAGGCTTCTTCGGTGTTGCCGGTGTCGAGCGGCTGGAATTCGCCGAAACCGGCGGCGACGAGGCGCTGGGCGGGCACGCCGAGCGAGACCAGGTATTGCACGACCGAGATCGAGCGCGCCGCGGACAGGTCCCAGTTCGACCTGAAGTTCGCGCCGCTCACCGGCCGCACGTCGGTATGGCCGTCGACGCGCAGCACCCAGGGGATCTCGCTCGGGATCTTCTTGTCGAGCTCGATCAGCGCGGTCGCCAGCGTCTCGAGCTCGGCGCGGCCTTCGGGCAGCAGCATGGCCTGGCCGGTGTCGAAGAACACTTCGGACTGGAACACGAAGCGGTCGCCGACGATGCGGATGTCGGGCCGGTTGCCGAGAATGGCGCGCAGCCGGCCGAAAAACTCCGAGCGATAGCGCGACAATTCCTGCACGCGCTGCGCCAGGGCGACGTTGAGGCGGGAGCCCAGATCGGCAATGCGGTTCTGCGATTCCTTGTCGCGTTTCTCGGAGGCATCCAGCGCCTCCTCCAGCGCGGCCAGCTGCCGCCTGAGCGCGCTGATCTGCTGGTTCAGCACCTCGATCTGCGCCAGCGCCCGCGCCGAGACCGCCTTCTCCGAGTCCAGCGCCTTGCCGAGCTCGGCGGTCTTGCCTTGCGCGTCGTTGCCCGCCGCAGCCAGGCCGTCATAGAGGCCCTTGATGCGGTCGCGCTCGCCCTCGGCCGAGGCGAGGCCGGCCTTCAATTGCGAGACCTGGTCGTCAAGCGTGAGCTTGCCGAGCTTCTCCAGCGACAACAGCTCGTTGAGCTGGGCGATCTTGGCGTTGAGTTGCTCCAGCGCCTTGTCCTTGCCGGTGACCTCCTGCGACAGGAAGAACTGCACCACCAGGAATACCGACAGCATGAACACGATCGACAGCACCAGCGTTGACAGCGCATCGACGAAGCCGGGCCAGTAGTTCAGGCCGCCTTCGCTGCGGCGGGCGCGGGCAAGAGCCATGATCGTTTCTTTCGTCTAGCTGCTAATTCTTTTCCGGCTGGCGCGCGATCCGCTCCAGCAGGCGCCGGATCTCGCGGTTCTGCTCGCCCTGGCCGTCGGCCCATTCGCGGATCATCTGCTGCTCGGTGCGCATGTGCGAGACCAGCGCCTGGATCGCTTCGGCAAGGCTCGCCATCGCTGCGGTGGTGCTGCGGCCGGCGCTGCCTTCCTCGAGCACGGAGCGCAGCCGTTCGACCGCGGCCTGAAGCTCGCCGCTGGCGATCCCGCCGCCGGCCGCGGCAGGCATCTCGCCGTTGCCATATTCGCGCACGGTGGTGGCGAGCCAGTCTTCGAGGTCGGTGTAGAAGCGGTTCTGCGCCTGGCTCGATTGCAGATCGAGAAAGCCCAGAATCAGCGAGCCGGCGAGGCCGAACAGCGAGCTGGAGAACGAGATGCCCATGCCGCCGAGCGGGGCAGCGAGTCCTTCTTTCAGCGTGTCGAACAGCGCGCCGGAATCGCCCCCGACCTTGAGGCCGTCGATCACCTTGCCAACCGAACCGACCGTCTCGATCAGGCCCCAGAAGGTGCCGAGCAGGCCGAGGAAGACCAGGAGGCCGGTCATGTAGCGCGAGATGTCGCGGGCCTCGTCCAGGCGGGTCGCGATCGAATCAAGCAGGTGCCGCATGGTGGTCTGGGTGATGGTCATCCGCCCCGAGCGCTCGCCGCCGAGGATCGCCGCCATCGGCGCCAGCAGTTTTGGATGCCGGGCCGGCGCCAGGCCGGGATCTGCGATGCGGAAATTGTTGACCCAGGAGACTTCAGGGTAGAGCCGGATCACCTGGCGGAAGGCCAGCACGATGCCGATGAACAGCACGGCCCCGATCAGGGCGTTGAGCCCGGGATTGGCGAAGAAGGCCTGGATGATCTGCTTGTAGAGCACCACGCCCACCAGCGTGCACAGCACCAGAAAGACCAGCATCCGCACCAGAAAGACGCTGGGCGAGGACAGTTTGGTGTACTCGATATCCATGGTGGAGCGGGAAGTGCCAGACCGCATGCCGGTATCATCCGTTACGAAGCTTGCTTGCGGCCGCACTATGGCACAGCGCCGGCCCAAAAAAAGCGCCGGATGCGTCGATTTCGGGGACAGTCCCGCGGAACCGGGGCCGGAAGCGGCGCTTTGATACGCAGGTCTCCACAGAGGTTTGCCATTCGGGGGCGCATGAGCGTCGTTTCCGCAATCATCGGGACTGCCGAGCGCGTGCCGCTGCCGGACGTGGTGGTCCGCGCCGCGATCCAGCGTCTGTGCTCCCGGACGGCGACGCGTCTGTCCGCGCTTGGCGCCGGCGACGATGCCGCCTGCGCCGGATGGATGATGCTGCGGCCGATCGCCGAGGAGGCGGCGGCCGGGTACGACGAGGTGCCAGCGTCCTTCTTCGCCGAAGTGCTCGGTCCCAACCGCAAATTCTCCTCCTGCTTCTACAAGACCGAGGCGAGCACCCTGCAGGAGGCGGAGGAAGAGGCGCTGCGTCAGACCGTCGAGCATGCCGGGCTCGCCGACGGGCAGACCGTCCTGGAACTCGGCTGCGGCTGGGGCTCGCTGTCGCTGTGGATGGCCCGCCAGTTTCCGCATGCGACCGTGACGGCGGTGGCGACCTCGCAGGCGCAGCGCGCCTACGTCGAGGAAGAGGCGCGGCTGCGCGGGCTGCTCAATCTGCGCGTCGTCGCCGCCAGCATGAACACCTTTGCGCCAGAGCGGCAGTTCGACCGCATCGTCTCGGTCGAGATGTTCGAGCACATCACCAACTGGCGCAAGCTGATGACGCGCGTGCAGTCATGGCTCGCGCCGGGGGGACGATTCTTCATGCACGTCGTCAGCCATCGCTCCGGCTCGCAGCTGTTTGACCCGGCCGATCGAAACGATTGGATCGCGCGGCAGGTCTTCCAGGGCGGGCTGATGCCCAGTCATCACCTCGTCAGGCAATTCGACGACATCTTTACGGTGGAGAAGGAATGGTGCTGGAGCGGTACGCACTACCAGCGCACCGCCGACGACTGGCTCGCCAATTTCGATTCGCGGCGCGGCGCCATCGAGGCGTCCCTCCGCAGGGTTTATGGGGAGGAGAGTGCTGCCGGGATGCGCCGCTGGCGCTGGTTTCTCCTCGCGGCATCCGGTCTGTTTGGCTATGCCGATGGAACCGAATGGGGCGTCAGTCAGTACCGCATGAAGGCCGCGGAATAATTGCGAAGTTCCATCGCTGCACGCGGCGGTGGCCCGATTCACAATCAGGTGAAACCGCAAAAGTGTCTAGATCCCAACGGGATAGGTCGTGTGACAATGAGCCGCCCGCGCAATGCGTTGCATTGCAGCAGGTGCATTCTATTTTGCCGTCATCAGCCGCGTGCAAAAAGGTCTAGAATAGGCCTCGCGCGAGCATGATCCGTATCAACAAACCTCGGGGCACCCCACTTCATGTCAGGACTTCGTGCGCGATCGGCATGCGTTGCAATGATGCTCGCGGCCTTGGCGCCGCTGTTGGCGGGCTGCGACGAATCCAGCTCCGCAGTTTCTTCCGCGCCTCCGTCGGACCCTGACGTCAGTATCGTCGTCGTCAAACCGCAGCCGCGCGCCGTGGTGCGCGAGCTGCCCGGCCGCATTGCGCCGACCCGCGTCTCCGACGTGCGGCCGCGCGTCTCCGGCATCGTAGTCGAGCGCCTGTTCCGCCAGGGCAGTGAGGTCAAGGCGGGCGATCCGCTCTATCGCATCGATCCGCGTCCGTTCGAGGTCGAAGTGATGGCCAATGAGGCCGCGCTGGCCAAGGCCGAAGCGGGGTTGATGCAGGCCAGGCAGCAGGCGCATCGTATCGCTGCCCTCACCAAGGATCGCGCGGCCCCCGAAGCCGAAAACGAGAAGGCGATCGCGGCCGAGCGCCAGGCCCATGCCGAGGTCGAGGGCCGCAAGGCGGAGCTCGCACGGGCAAAACTCAATCTCGACTACGCCACCGTGCGCGCGCCGATCGACGGCGTGGTCGGTGCGGCTCTGGTCAGCGAGGGCGCGCTCGCCGTTCAGAACGAGACCAATCTCGCCACCATCCAGCAGCTGGATCCGATCTATGCCGACTTCACCCAGTCGGTGAACGAGCTCAACCAGCTGCGCCGGGCCTTCGAGACCGGAGACCTCGAGCGCATCGCTTCGGATGCTGCCAAGGTGCGCCTGGTGCTCGACGACAACACCATCTATGCGCTCGAGGGCAAGCTGCTGTTCTCCGACGCCAAGGTCGACGCCCACACCGGGCAGGTGACGTTGCGCGGCGAGTTCCGTAATCCCAAGCGCGAATTGCTGCCTGGCATGTATGTCCGGGTCCGCCTCGACCAGGGGCTCGATTCCGACGCCATCGCGGTGCCGCAGCAGGCGATCCAGCGCAATGGCGGCGGCGGCAGCGAAGTGTTCGTCGTGAAGGACGATAACCACATTGCGGTGCAGCCGGTGCGTACCGGCTCCGTGCAGGACGGATACTGGTTCGTCACCGAAGGCCTGAAGCCCGGCGACAAGGTCGTGGTCGAAGGGTTCCAGAAGTTCGCGGCAGGCGACAAGGTCAAGCCGCAATCCTGGTCCGAGGCGGACGCGACCGCGGACAACCGGCACGCCCAGCAGCTCACGCGGTAATGCTAGCGCCGCAAGTGTCGTCCTCATTCTGAGGAGCCCGCCGAAAGCGGGTGTCTCGAAGGATGGCCGCGGGCGAGAGCCGGGCCTTCATGGTTCTCGCGGCGATGCGCAGCATCGTCCGGAGCGCGCGTTCCGCTCCATGAGGGTCTAACGAAACAACGAGGATAAAACGGCCAATGCCGAGTTTCTTCATCGACAGGCCGATCTTCGCCTGGGTGGTCGCGCTGTTCATCTGCTTGATCGGCGCGATCGCGGTGCCGCTGCTGCCGATCGCGCAATATCCGATCATCGCGCCGCCCTCGATCTCGATCTCGACCAGCTATCCCGGCGCCTCGCCGGAAAACCTCTATAACAGCGTCACGCGGCTGATCGAGGAGGAGCTCAACGGCGCCTCCGGTATCCTCAATTTCGAATCGACCAGCGATTCGCTCGGCCAAGTCGAGATCATCGCCAATTTCCAGCCGGGCACCAATACCAACGACGCCTCGGTCGAGGTGCAGAACCGCATCAAGCGCGTCGAGGCGCGCCTGCCGCGCGCGGTGATGCAGCAGGGCATCCTGATCGAGGAAGCCTCCAGTGCGGTGCTTCAGATCATCACGCTGAGCTCGACCGACGGCAGCCTGGACGAGGTCGGCCTCGGCGACTTCATGATCCGCAACGTGCTCGGTGAGGTCCGCCGCATTCCCGGCGTCGGCCGCGCCACGCTCTATTCGACCGAGCGCTCACTTCGCGTCTGGGTCGATCCAGCCAAGCTCGTCGGCTATGGTCTCACGGCCGACGACGTCAACAAGGCCATCGCCGCGCAGAACGCGCAGGTCGCCTCCGGCAGTATCGGTGCCGAACCTTCGACGTCCAACCAGCGCACCTCGTCGCTGGTGCTGGTTAAGGGGCAGCTCTCCTCGCCGGACGAATTCGGCGCCATCATCCTGCGCGCCAATGCCGACGGGTCGACCGTGCGCCTGCGCGATGTCGCGCGCGTCGAGGTCGGCGGCCTCAGCTACCAGTTCAACACGCGTCTCAACGGCAAGCCGACCGCGGGTCTGTCGGTGCTGATGTCGCCGACCGGCAATGCGCTGGCGACCGCGAGCGCGGTCGAAGCCAAGATGAAGGAGCTGTCGCGCTTCTTCCCGGCCAACATCACTTACGAGATCCCCTACAACATCACGCCCGTGGTCGAGGCCTCGATCAAGAAGGTGCTGACGACGCTGATCGAGGCGGTGGTGCTGGTGTTCGTGGTGATGTTCCTGTTCCTCCAGAACATCCGCTACACCATCATCCCGACGATCGTGGTGCCCGTGGCGCTGCTGGGCGCCTGCACCATGCTGCTGCTCGCCGGCTATTCCATCAACATGCTCTCGATGTTCGCGATGGTGCTCGCGGTCGGTATCCTCGTCGACGACGCCATCGTCGTGGTCGAGAACGTCGAGCGCATCATGGCCGAGGAAGGCCTGCCGCCGAAGGAAGCGACGCGCAAAGCCATGTCGCAGATCACCAGCGCCATCATCGGCATCACCCTGGTGCTGATGGCGGTGTTCGTGCCGATGGCGTTCTTCCCCGGCTCGGTCGGCATCATCTACCGCCAGTTCTCCGTCACCATGGTCGCGGCGATCGGCTTCTCCGCGTTCCTGGCGCTGTCGCTGACGCCGGCCTTGTGCGCGACGCTGCTCAAGCCCGTCGAGGCCGGCCATGGCCATGCGAAACCGGGCGTCTTTGGCCGGGTGTTCGGCTGGTTCAACCGTATGCTCGAAGGCGCCAAGGAACGCTATTCGCGCACCGTCGGCTTCTCGCTGAACCGTACCGGCCGCCTGATGCTGATCTATGCGGCGCTTCTGGTCGGTCTGTCCTGGGCCTTTATCAATCTGCCCGGCGGCTTCCTGCCCGTCGATGATCAGGGCTTCATCACTACCGACGTGCAGACGCCGTCGGATTCGTCCTATGCCCGCACCGAGGCCGTGATCGAGAAGGTCGAAAAATACCTCGCCGCACGGCCGGGTGTCAAAGATGTCACCTTCCTCACGGGCTTCAGCTTCTCCGGCCAGGGCATGAACACCGCGCAGGCCTTCATCACCTTGAAGGACTGGTCGGAGCGCGGCCCGCAGGACTCCGCGGCCGCGATCGTCAACGACGTCAACCGCGACCTCGGCTCGTCGATCCGCGATGCGAAGATTTCGGCGCTGCAGCCGCCGCCGATCGACAATCTCGGCAACTCCTCCGGCTTCTCCTTCCGTCTCCAGGACCGCGGCCAGAAGGGCTATCAGCAATTGATGCGCGCCGCCGATCAGCTGATCGCGGAAGCCAATGCCAGCCCGGTGCTGCAGAAGGTCTATATCGAAGGCCTGCCCGAGGCGGGGGTGGTCAATCTCTCGATCGACCGCGAGAAGGCCGGCGCCTTCGGCGTCACCTTCGAGGACATCAACAACACGATCTCGACCAATCTCGGGTCGAACTACATCAACGACTTCCCGAACCGCGGCCGCATGCAGCGCGTCGTGGTGCAGGCGGATGCGAGAGACCGCATGCGCACCGAGGACATCCTCAACTACAACGTCAAGAACAGCCGCGGCCAGCTGGTGCCGTTCTCGTCCTTCGCCACGATCGAATGGGCCCGCGGCCCGACCCAGATCGCCGGCTTCAACTATTATCCGGCGGTGCGCATCTCCGGCGAAGCCAAGCCCGGCTTCACCTCCGGCGATGCGATCGCCGAGATGGAGCGGCTTGCCGGCCGCCTGCCGCGCGGATTCGGCTACGAATGGACCGGACAGTCGCTTCAGGAAAAGTTGTCGGGCTCGCAGGCGCCGTTCCTGCTCGCGCTCTCGGTCTTCGTGGTGTTCCTGTGCCTCGCCGCGCTCTACGAGAGCTGGACCATTCCGCTCGCGGTGCTGCTGACCGTGCCGCTCGGCATCGTCGGCGCCGTCGTCGCCGCGATGCTGCGCGGCCTGCCCAACGACGTCTATTTCACCGTCGGCCTGATCACCATCATCGGCCTCGCCGCAAAGGACGCCATCCTGATCATCGAGTTCGCGAAGGATCTGCGGAAAGAGGGCAAGCCATTGGTGGAAGCCACCATCGAAGCCTGCCGCCTGCGCTTCCGCCCGATTCTGATGACCGGCCTTGCCTTCATCTGCGGCGTGCTGCCGATGGCGATCGCCCATGGTGCCGGCGGCGCCAGCCAGCAGGCGCTCGGCAGCGTCGTGATGGGCGGCATGATCGCGGTGGTGATCCTGGCACTGTTGATGGTGCCGGTGTTCTTCGTCTCGGTGCAGCGCGTGCTGGGCGGGGACAGGGAGCCGAAGGCTGAGAAGGAAGCTGAAGCGCACGGCCGGCCGGCGCGGGCGCACTCGGGCCACTGACGTACCGGTCCGTCATTCCGGGGCGTGCGAAGCACGAGCTATGATGCGCAATTGCGCATCTGAGAATCCATCGGGCCGCATTCACGGTTGATGAAGGGATTCCGGGCTCGCGCCAAGAGGCGCGCCCCGGAATGACGAGCCGAGATCTTGCTTTCCCGGAAGTGCCGATCCAGACTGCATCCCTGGATTGAAGAGAGTGCCTGATGCGTCTGACCGATATTGCGATTTCGAACTATCGCTCGATCCGGCGGCTCTCCCTCCCAATACACCCCCTGTCCGTCTTCGTGGGGGAAAATGGCGTCGGCAAATCCAATCTCTACAAGTCGCTGTCGCTGTTGCGCGACGCGGCGGCCGGGCGGATCACGCGCACGATCGCCGAGGAGGGCGGACTGAATTCGGTCTGCTGGTCAGGCATCCGCAAACGGGGCGAGGATGGACGGCTGCGATTGTCGGCCAGGTTCGATCGCCTGAAATATTCCATTGAGATCGGATTTCCCAGCCCGGTTGAGGCAGCGTTTACCGGCGAGCCGATGATCAAGGAAGAGACGATCGAGGCGACGCAGGGCAAACGAACGGTTCTGCTGATGGAGCGGAAGAACTCGCTCGTCAGCGTCCGCAGCGACAGCGGCGCATGGAGCAGTCACAAGGATGCTGTGCTGCCGTCCGAGCCGGCGCTTGCGGGCTTCTCCGACAGCAAGAGCTGCCCCGAAATCGATCTGATCAGGAGCGCAATGCTGGGCTGGCGCTTCTATCACGACTTTCGCACCGATCCGGCGTCGCCGATACGAAAGCCTTGCCTCGCGATCACGACGCCCTCGCTCAGTGCCGATGGAAGCGACCTGGCCGCGGCCCTGGCGACGCTCTATGCCATCAGGGAAGACGCAACCGACTTGCAGGACGCGATCCAGGATGCCTTCCCGGGCGCCGAGCTCCGCGCGTGGGAAAGAAACGGCGCGTGTGAATTCGATCTGCAACTCGAGGATATGCCGCGTCCGTTTGGGGCGCATGAACTGTCCGACGGCACGCTGAAATACATTTGTCTGCTCGCCGTCTTCATGGGCTATCGGCTGCCACCGTTCATCGCGCTGAACGAACCCGAGACCAGCCTGCATCCGTCGCTGCTGGCACCGTTGGCCCGGCTGATCGCCAAGGCATCGAGCCGCGCCGACATCTGGATCGTCACCCACTCGGAGCAATTGATGGAGGCCTTGCGAAGCGAGAGCGCGGTCCCGCTGCGCCGGGTGATCAAGTCGAAAGGCGCTACCATGATCGAGGGCCTGACCCTCGGCGGGGAATATCGGGGCGAGGAAGCCGACGATGACGACGCTTAGTTGTTGCAGATCGAGGCGCCGCGCTGCCGACCCAGCGGGCTTCGGAAGGAGCAAGTGATCCATGAGGAGCGCGGCTGCCATTGCGATCGCTTACCTACTTACTGGCGCTGTCTACGTTTTGCTTGATTCCCGAAAGCCGATCGATGAGCAACCCGGCTATATCAAGTGGGGCGGCATAGGGGTCACACTGTTTATTATGCTCTACTGGCTTCCCGGAACGCTGTCTGCGGCCTGCCGGGGCGGCGTCTTGAGAGACTTAGCCGTTCCATGGGTAATCTTTGCTGCCCTCACGGTCGCTGGGTGGCTTTACGTCTCGAGCATATAGCGCGCCTCCGGGCGGAGCATCCAGTATGCCACGGCCGTTCCGCATCCAACGGATCTCTCTGAATCATCCGCCTTCGCGGATGATGACAGCGTGGGGGTGTTTCTCGCCCTACGCCGGCTTCCGCAAGATCTTCACCAGCTCCCGGTGCACGAACTCATTGCCGCACACGACGTGGCCTGTCGTCAGCGCATCGCCGGGCGTGTCGATGTCGCTCACCGTGCCACCGGCTTCCTTGACCATGATCTGCCCGGCCGCGATGTCCCAGGGCGACAAATTGCGCTCCCAATAGCCGTCGAGCCGCCCCGCCGCGACGAAGGCGAGATCGAGCGAGGCGGCGCCGAAGCGGCGAAGCCCTGCGACGCGGCCCTGGAGCGCGGTCATCTCGCGGCGGAATTCCTCGTGGTCGCCGCGGCCGATATGGGGCAGGCCGCAGGCCAACACGCATTCGCTCAGCTGGCGGCGGCCGGCGACGCGCAGGCGCTGGTCGTTGAGGAAGGCGCCCTTGCCGCGCTCGGCGATGTAGAGTTCGTCATTGGCGGGGTTGTAGATCACGCCCGCGATCACCGTGCCTTCGCGCGCCAGCCCGATCGAGATCGCAAATTGCGGGATGCCGTGCAGGAAGTTGGTGGTGCCGTCGAGCGGATCGACGATCCAGGTGTGGCTCTTGTCGGTACCCTCGCGGGTGCCGCCCTCTTCGCCGATGAAGCCGTAGCCGGGCCGGGCCTTGGCGAGGTCCTGGTAGAGGATCTCCTCGGCGCGCTTGTCGGCGAGCGAGACGAAATTCGCCGGGCCCTTCAGCGAGACCTGGAGATGTTCGATCTCGCCGAGATCGCGCTTGAGGCTGCGGCCGGCGCGGCGCGCCGCCTTGACCATGACGTTGATAGTGGCGGAGTACAGCATGAGCTCTGGTCTTGACCGGGGAGATGGGCGCAAAAACGCGCCCGTTTGAGGGACTGGGTGCCCCGTGAGGGACCCCGCGTCAAGTCATTTGGTCCCGAGCCACTTCCTCGCGGCGGCCTCGGCCTTGGAGCGGTCCTCGGCCGGCAGCTCGGACAATTGCTTGTCGAGCTCCGGGTCGCCCTTGCCCGACGTCTTGGCCACGAGGTGCCATTTGAAGCCCTCGACCTTGTCCGTGGGGACGCCGACGCCGTTGATCAGCACCCAGGCCAGCCGGTTCTGCGCGATCGCGCTGCCCTGGCGGGAGGCCTTGCGGAGCAGGGCGACGGCGGCCGGCTGGTTCTTCGGCGTGCCGGTGCCGTTGAACATCGCGATGGCATATTCGACCTCGGCATCGACATTGTCGGCGAGCGAGGCGGCCTGCAGCAGCCGCACCGCGCGTTCGGCGTCCTTCGGCACGCCGGTGCCTTCCTTGTAGAAGGTCGCGAGCGCGTATTGCGCTTCGGGCAGGCCTGCATCGGCGGCCTGGCGCAGCAGTTCCGCCGAACGCCGGACGTCCTGCGGCAGGGTCTGGCCGTCCAGATAGAGCAAGGCGAGATTATAGGCGGCCTTGGGCTCGCCGAGCTTCGCGGCGGAGGCCATCAGCCTGACCGCCTCGTTCTTGTCGACCTTGCCGCCGCGGCCGGAGATGCGCAGCATGGCGAGCGCGAACATTGCCTCGCGGTCGCCGGCGTCCGCTGCGCGCTTGTACCATTCGGCGGCCTTGGCGTAGTCGCGCCTGATGCCCATGGCGTTGGAATAGAGCTCGCCGAGCATGGTCATCGCCTTGGGATCGCCGGCTTGCGCGCGCGCCGTGGCCAGCTCGAACGCCGTCTTGTACTGGCCGCGCTGATAGGCACCGAACACGAGGTCGACGTTGGGATCGTCGGTCGGCGGCGCGGGGATGACGGTCGCGGCCGGCTTCGGCGAGGGAGACGGCGAGGGGGACGGTTTGGGCGATGCCGACGGCTTGGGTGCCGGTGCGGCCTCTTGCTTCTTGGCGGGCGCGGGCGGCTTTGGCTTCTGCTTCTCTGCCGGCGCGCTCGGCGTCGTGGCCGGCGGCGTGATCTGGAGCTGCGCGGCCGCGGGCACCGTCAGCAGCAGCGTGGCCAGCAGGGTGATGCAGGGGAGCTTCATGTCGGGCGCGAGCCGTGCTCCTTGCTCGGAGGATCCTGGCTCGCAGGATCCTGGCCGGCCGTGGCTGCCGCATGGGCCTTCTTGATCGCAGCGTCGACCTCGACCAGCGCGGCCTTGGGTCCGCGCGGATCGGCCCAGACGAGGTCGCCAACCAGGACGAAATCGGCGCCGGCTGCGGCGAAATCGTAGGCCTCCTCCAGCGAAACGGCAAAGCCGACGCAGGGCGGCTCGAACAGCTCGGCCCACCAGTCCAGCCGTTCGGCGATGGCCTGGGATGACGGCCGCTGGCCTTTGGCATCGGGCTCGCCGAACAGCAAATAATCCGCGCCGATCTCGCCGGCGTCCATGGAATGGTGCCGCGTCGTGAGCCCGCCGACACCGGCGATGCGATCGGGCTTGAGCGAGGGCAGCGCCTCCTTCAGCGCGGCGATGCCGGGCAGGTGCGCGCCGTCGGCGCCGCCGCGCGCGACCAGCTCGGCATGGCCGTCGACCAGCAGCGCAGCGCCGGCCTTCTGCACCGGCGGTGCGAGGGTCTTGACGCGCGTGATCATGGTGCGCTGGTCGGTCTCCTTAAGCCGCAGCAGTACGGCGGCGACGTCGGCGGCGGCGAGCAGGCCCGGCAGCTTGGCAACGAGCGCCGCGGGATCGTCGACGACGGGCGTTGCGAGATAGAGGCGCGGCGCCGGGCGCGGCGAAGGCGGTTTGTTCGACAAGATCAGGCTGCCCTCTGTTCCAGGCTGCTTTGCCATTCGCCCTTGGAGGCGAGGCCGTTCATCCGCGCGCGATGGCTGAAGGCGGTTTGGCCAGCCGCGACGTTCTCAGGCTTGCCCGACCAGGCCTTCTGTGGGGCTGCCTGCAGCGCGCGGCCATAGGAGAAGGTCAGGCCCCAGGGGAGCGTGCCGAGCTTGTGCATGGCATTGAGATGCGCGGTCGCCTCTTCGTCGGACTGGCCGCCGGAGAGGAAGGCGATGCCGGGCACCGCCGCCGGCACGCAGGCCTTCAGCAGCCGGATCGTCTTTTCCGCGACCTCCTCGATCGAGGCCTGCTTCGGGCATTTCTTGCCTGGGACCACCATGTTCGGCTTCAGCACCATGCCTTCGAGCGCGACGCGCTGCACGCGCAGTTCCTGGAACGTCTTGTTGAGCACGCGGCTCGTCACCTCATAACAGCGGTGGATGTCGTGGTCGCCGTCCATCAGCACCTCCGGCTCGACGATCGGTACGATCTGCGCGGCCTGGCACAGCGCGGCGTAGCGCGCCAGTGCGTGCGCGTTGACGCTGATCGCGGTCATCGAGGGAATGCCCCGGCCGCCGTCGATGTCGATCACCGCGCGCCATTTGGCGAAGCGCGCGCCGCGCTCGTAATATTTCTTCAGCCGCTCGGCCAGCCTGTCGAGCCCGACGGTGACGGTTTCACCCGGGCACATCGGCAGGGCCTGCGTGCCCTCGTCGACCTTGATGCCGGGGATGGCGCCGGCCTGCTCGATCAGCTTCACCAGCGGCGTGCCGTCCTTGGCATTCTGCCAGATCGTCTCGTCGTAGAGGATCACGCCGGAGATGAATTGGCTCATGGCCTCGTTCGACCGGAACAGCATTTCGCGATAGTCGCGTCGGTTGTCTTCGGTCGATTCCACCCCGATCGCGTCAAAACGCTTCTTGATGGTGCCGGAGGATTCGTCGGCGGCAAGGATGCCTTTGCCGGGCGCCACCATGGCGGTCGCGACTTTGTTGAGCTCAGTCAGGTTCATCGAGAGGTCCTCCCAAAACGACTCTGCCCTTGCCCGGGAAAATAGACGGTTCTCGGGCAATTGCCGAGTTAACGTTCGTCGCAGGGTGGGGGAGGACTCGGTCATTCCGGGGCGCGCCCCTTGGCGCGAGCCCGGAATCCATTGATCCGCGTTGATGGTGGCACCATGGATTCCGGGCTCGCGCTGCGCGCGCCCCGGAATGACGGAAAGCGGTGCGCGCGATCGGTTACGCCACTTTCGGATCCAGCTCGCCCTTGGCGTAGCGCTTGGCCATCTCGGCGGTGGTCAGCACCTTCTTGATCTTGGAGGCCTGCCCCGCGGTGTTGAACTCCTGCAGGCGCTGCTTGCACAGCTTGGTCATGGCTTCCATCGCCGGCTTCAGATATTTGCGCGGGTCGAACTCTTCCGGGCTGTCCTTGAGCACTTTGCGGATCTGGCCGGTCATCGCCATCCGGTTGTCGGTGTCGATGTTGATCTTACGCACGCCGTTCTTGATGCCGCGCTGGATCTCGCTCACCGGCACGCCCCAGGTCGGCTTCATCTTGCCGCCATAGGCGTTGATGATGTCCTGGAGGTCCTGCGGCACCGAGGACGAGCCGTGCATCACCAGATGCATGTTCGGCAGCTTGCGGTGGATCTCCTCGATCACGTTCATGGCGAGGATGTCGCCGTCGGGCTTGCGGGTGAACTTGTAGGCGCCGTGAGACGTCCCCATCGCGATCGCGAGCGCGTCGACCTTGGTCTCCTGCACGAACTTCACGGCTTCGTCCGGGTTGGTCAGGAGCTGGTCGTGGCTGAGCTTGCCTTCGGCGCCGTGGCCGTCTTCCTTGTCGCCCATGCCGGTCTCGAGCGAGCCGAGCACGCCGAGCTCACCTTCCACCGAGATGCCGCCGAGATGGGCCATGTCGGTCACGGTCTTGGTGACGCCGACATTGTAGGTCCAGTCGCCGGGGGTCTTGCCGTCGGCCTTCAGCGAGCCGTCCATCATCACCGAGGTGAAGCCGGCCTGGATCGCGGTCATGCAGGTCGCAGGCTCGTTGCCGTGGTCGAGATGCACGCAGACCGGGATGTGCGGATAGATCTCGGTGACCGCGTCCATCATGTGCTTGAGCATGACGTCGTTGGCGTAGGAGCGGGCGCCGCGGGAGGCCTGGATGATGACGGGCGCGTCGACCTGGTTGGCCGCGTCCATGATCGCCAGCGCCTGCTCCATGTTGTTGATGTTGAAGGCCGGTACGCCGTAATCGTTCTCCGCCGCGTGGTCGAGCAACTGACGTAACGTGATCCGAGCCATCTGTCTTTTTCTCCCGTTGGGGCCTGCAAGGCCGCTTGCTTACTTGATACGCAGAACCTCGACGCCGGGCAGGGGCTTGCCTTCCATCCACTCGAGGAACGCGCCGCCTGCGGTCGACACATAGGTGAAGTCACCGGCCACATGCGCCTGGTTGAGCGCCGCGACGGTGTCGCCGCCGCCGGCAATCGAGATCAGCTTCTTGGCCTTGGTGCGCTCGGCTGCGTGCTTGGCCGCTGCGACCGTGCCGCGGTCGAACGGCTGCATCTCGAAGGCGCCGAGCGGTCCGTTCCAGACCAGTGTCGCGGCGTCGTCGATCGCGGCATGGACGCGCGCGATCGACTGCGGGCCGACGTCGAGGATCATGCCGTCGGCCGGGATCGCGTCGAGCCCGTAGGCGTGCGAGGGCGCGTTGGCCTGGAAATGATAGGCGACGGTGGCGTCGACGGGGAGGATGACCGCGCAATTGGCGGCTTCCGCCTTCTCCATGATGCGCAGCGCGGTGGCGCTAAGATCCTTCTCGGCCAGCGACTTGCCGACCCCGATGCCCTGCGCGTGCAGGAACGTGTTGGCCATGCCGCCGCCGATCACGAGCGCGTCGACCTTGGTGACGAGGTTTTCCAGAAGGTCGATCTTGGTCGAGACTTTTGCGCCGCCGATGATCGCGATCACCGGCTTGGTCGGCGAGCCCAGCGCCTTCTCCAGCGCGTCCAGCTCGGCCTGCATGGTGCGGCCGGCATAGGCCGGCAGCTTGTGGCCGAGGCCTTCGGTCGAGGCGTGGGCGCGGTGCGCGGCCGAGAACGCGTCATTGACCCAGATGTCGCCGAGCTTCGCCAATTCCGCGACGAAGGCCGGATCGTTCTTTTCTTCCTCTTTGTGGAAGCGTGTGTTCTCGAGGCAGAGGATGTCGCCGTCCTTGAGCGCCGCCACGGCCTTGGCCGCGGGCTCCCCGATGCAATCCTCGGCGAAGGCGACGGGCTTCTTCACCACCTTCGACAGCGCCTCGGCGACCGGCCTCAGCGAGTCCTTGGCATCGCGCCCCTTCGGCCGGCCGAAATGCGCGAGCAGGATGACCTTGGCGCCCTTGCCGGCGAGCTCCGTGATGGTCGGCGCGACGCGCTCGAGCCGGGTGGCGTCGGTGACGCGCCCGTTCTCCATGGGCACGTTGAGATCGACGCGCAGCAGCACGCGCTTGCCCTTCACGTCGGCGTCGTCGAGGGTACGGAATTTGTTGGTCATCGGATGGCCCTTGTCCCGGGCGCACTGCGGCGCGCAGTGCCGCTGTGCAGAACCGGGACCCATGTTGCAGCGAGTCCGGCGGTTAGATGGGTCCCGGCTCTGCGGAGCAGCGCTATGCGCTGCACCGCGTCCGGGACACGAGACCTGTCCTCAGATCACCTTCGCCATCGCCGCGGCGGTGTCCGCCATGCGGTTCGAGAAGCCCCACTCGTTGTCGTACCAGGACATCACGCGCACCAGCGTGCCGTTCTGCACCTTGGTCTGGTCCTCGTGGAAGGTCGAGGAGTGCGGGTCGTGGTTGAAGTCGATCGAGACGTTCGGCGCATTGGTGTAGCCGAGGATGCCCTTGAGCTGCTGCTCGGAGGCGCGCTTCATCGCCGCGTTGATCTCCTTGGCGTCGGTTGCGCGCTTGGCGACGATCTTGAGGTCGACCACCGAGACGTTCGGGGTTGGCACGCGGATCGCGACGCCGTCGAGCTTGCCCTTCAGCTCGGGCAGCACGAGGCCGATCGCCTTCGCAGCACCGGTCGAGGTCGGGATCATCGACATCGCCGCGGCGCGGCCGCGGTAGAGATCCTTGTGCATCGTGTCGAGCGTCGGCTGGTCGCCGGTATAGGCGTGGATCGTCGTCATGAAGCCGGTCTCGATGCCGACGAGGTCGTTCAGCACCTTGGCGACCGGCGCCAGGCAGTTGGTGGTGCAGGAGCCGTTGGAGACGACCAGATGGTCCTTGGTCAGCGTCTCGTGGTTGACGCCATAGACGATGGTGGCGTCGGCGCCGTCGGCCGGCGCGGAGACCAGCACGCGCTTGGCGCCGGCGGTCAAATGCGCGGAGGCCTTGTCCTTCGAGGTGAAGATGCCGGTGCATTCCATCGCGATGTCGACGCCGAGATCCTTCCAGGGCAGCTTCGAGGGATCGCGCTCGGCGGTCACCTTGATCTTGCCGCCGCCGAGATTGATCGAGTCGCCGTCGACGGTGACGGTGCCGGGGAAGCGGCCATGGACGCTGTCGAAGCGGAGGAGATGGGCGTTGGTCTCGACCGGGCCGAGGTCGTTGATGCCGACGACCTCGATGTCCTTGCGGCCGGACTCGGCGATAGCCCGCAGGATGTTGCGGCCGATGCGGCCAAAACCGTTGATTCCGACGCGGACTGCCATGTTTCGTCTCCTTCAATGACCGTTGTCATCCCGCAAAACGCGCAAATAACGCGCCTGCGAGGGTTTTTTAGGGGCGGACGCCCGGTTCGGCCGGGCGGTGCTTGATCATATGAGGGATTACGTAGTCCTTTTTTGCGGCAATCTCAACTCTCAGGAAATGCGCTTCAGCACAGCGTTAACCGCGGCCTCGGCGGTAATTCCGAAGTGCTGGAAGATCTTGTTGAGCGGCGCGCTGGCTCCGAAAGAGTGCATGCCGACAAATTCGCCATCCTGGCCGATCACGGCGTCCCAGCCCCAGCGCACCGCGGCCTCGATCGCGACCTTGATCGGCGCGTTGCCGATGATCGCGTCACGGCGTTCCTTTGGTTGCGCTAACAGGAGCTCGAGCGAGGGCACCGAAACCACGCGTGTCGGAATGCCGCGCTCGGCCAGCTGCTTCTGGGCGGCGACCGCCATCTCCACTTCGGAACCGGACGCGAACAAGGTCGCCTTGGCTTCGCCCTCTGCAGCGACCAGCTCGTAGGCGCCGTACTGGCACGGATTTTCGTTGGCGGAGGTCCGCAGCTGCGGCAGGTTCTGCCGCGTCAGCGCCAACACGGTCGGGCCGTCCACGCGGTTGAGCGCGAGCTCCCAGCACTCGGCGACCTCGATGGCGTCGCACGGACGGAACACGCGCATGTTCGGAATGGCGCGAAGCGCGGAGAGATGCTCGACCGGCTGATGCGTCGGGCCGTCTTCACCGAGGCCGATGGAATCGTGCGTCATCACATAGACCACGCCGGCGCCCATCAGCGCGGCGAGGCGCATCGCAGGCCGGGCGTAATCGGTGAACACCAGGAAGGTCGCGCCGTTCGGCGCGAAGCCGCCATGCAGGAAGATGCCGTTCATCGCCGCGGCCATGCCGTGCTCGCGGATGCCGTAATGGATGAAGCGGCCCTTCGGCGTCTTCGCGGAAAACGCGGTCGCCGATTTCGCCTTGTTGTTGTTGGAGCCGGTGAGGTCGGCCGAGCCGGCGAGGAATTCCATCGGCATGGCGCCGGCGATGACCTCGATGACCGCTTCGGAGGACTTGCGGGTCGCCGCCGTCATCGGCTTCTCCAGCAGCTCCTTCTTGTAGGCTTTGAACGCCTTGGCGAGCGCGGCGGGGCGCTCGTGACGCAGGCGGCGCTCGAACTCGGCGCGCTTGCGGCTGCCGAGCTCACCGAATCTTGCTTCCCATTCCTGACGCGCAGCAGCACCGCGGCTGCCGGCCGCACGCCACGCCTTCAGCACGTCGTCGGGCACCGAGAAGGGCTCGAGCGATATGCCGAGATTTTCCTTGGCAGCCTTGAGCTCGTCGGCGCCGAGCGCTTCGCCGTGCACCTTCGAGGTGCCCTGCTTGTGCGGCGCTCCGAAGCCGATCGTGGTGCGGCAGGCGATCAGCGTCGGCTTGCTGGATTTCTGCGCGCGTGCGATCGCCGCGGCAATCGCGGCCTGGTCGTGGCCGTCGATCTTCTCGGCGGCCCAGCCGGCGGACTTGAAGCGCTTCACCTGGTCGACGGAATCGCTGATCGAGGTCGGGCCGTCGATCGAGATGCCGTTGTCGTCGTAGAGCACGATCAGCTTGTTCAGCTTCCAGTGCCCGGCCATCGCGATGGCTTCCTGCGAGATGCCTTCCATCAGGTCGCCGTCGGAGGCGAGCACATAGGTGTGATGGTCGACGATCTTCTTGCCGAATTCGGCGGCGAGCATCTTCTCCGCCAGCGCCATGCCGACAGCAGTCGAGATGCCTTGGCCGAGCGGACCGGTGGTGGTCTCGATGCCCTTGGTGTGGCCGTGTTCGGGGTGGCCCGGGGTCAGCGATCCCAGTTGGCGGAAATCCTTGAGCTGGTCGATCGTCATCTCGGGGCTGCCGAGGAGATGGAGCAGCGAATAGAGCAGCATCGAGCCATGGCCGGCCGACAACACGAAGCGGTCGCGGTCCGGCCATTCCGTCGCAGCGATGTCGAATTTGAGGAACTGCGTGAACAGCACCGTGGCAATGTCGGCGGCACCCATCGGCAGGCCGGGATGGCCCGATTTCGCCTTCTCGACGGCGTCCATCGCAAGACCGCGGATCGCGTTGGCCATACGGGTGTGATCGACCTGCGTCATGTCTGAAATCCGTCTGAAATGAAGCGCTTGGCGATGGTTGCCCGCGCGGGAGAAGCCTGGCGGCCACTGGAGGTTGGCGTTGGGATAGCACCTCGGTTCCGGGAGTCCAAGGCAATCGAACGCCCGTTTGGCCGCAAAAGTTGCCTGTGTGGACATCGGTTTTCCGCTGACAATGCGCCGGGCCGAAGCGACCGATCGGGACGTCGTCCCGATTGATCGGTGCATAGTTTTGCGGCGGCGTTGCGCTTCCCTAGCTTGCTTTGTAAATTTCTGCTTCTAACCGCTTGCCGAACCGAGTCTTTTGCCGGACGGCGAGCTCCAGGGAAAGGCCACTGGGCAAAGGCCGCCAGGTTCCGCCGCTGACTGCATGACCGATCGCGTATCCAACAGTTCCGCCATGACGGAGACGTCCGCCGTCGAGATCGAGATTGCGACGCGCAGGCTCACGGCGGCGCTCGACGCGCTCGAAAGTGCGGTGGAGCGGCGCCGCGATGCCGATCGCGACGAGAACGAGCTTGCGGCGCGGATCCAGGCACTCGGCGCGGATCGCTCGCGACTTGCCGACGAACTCGACGGCGCGCTGGTGAAGGCGCGCAAGCTCGAGCGCACCAATCGCGAGATCTCCGACCGGCTGGATTCCGCCATCGTCACGATACGCTCGGTGCTCGATACCGGAGAGGACGGATGAGCCACATCAACGTCACCATCAATGGCCGGCAATACCGCATGGCCTGCGAGGAGGGCCAGGAGGTGCGGCTGCTCAAGCTCGCCGAAACCCTGGAGACGCGCATTCAGTCGCTCCGCGGCAAATTCGGCGAGATCGGCGATGCGCGTCTCACGGTGATGGCCGCGCTGACCGTGTGCGACGAATTGATCGACACCACCAACCGCGTCCGCACGCTGGAGCAGGAGCTGACCGAACTCCGCGATTTCCGCAACGCCGCCGTCGAGCGCGCCCGCATGACGCAGACCGCGGTGGTCAACGCCCTCAACGCCGCCGCCGAACGCATCGAGAAGTCGACCCAGGTCCTGAATCGGACGGTGGGCAATGGCATCGCGATTGGGTGAGACTCTTCGGAAGAATCGACCAAATTGTTGGGCTCGACAGGGCTGCGCGCTTACCCTCCCCTGGAGGGGGAGGGTCGATCGCGCGCAGCGCGAGCGGGGTGGGGTGATCTCTCCACACGAACAGTGCCCGTGGGGAGAGATCACCCCACCCCGTCTCACATTCCGCTGCGCTCCATGTGAGCCGACCCTCCCCCTCAAGGGGAGGGTAAGACACGCGCGAAAGGGCCGCAGCGCCGCACTGGCGATTCGTCAGTATCGTTGTTACATTGTCTCCGCGAGGCTGCGACGTGCGTCAGGAGCCATATATCCCCGGGGCCTTATCGATCCTTTAGGGAACTGTCCCTGGCCGGGCCCGTGGGCCCGGACATATGGTGCCCACCTACTTTCGTAGGGAACTCCGGGATCGAGTGCTTCAACGGCGTCCGCGGCTTCGCACTGTTTATTCGGTCTGTTTCGTGCCCGTCGAATTGCGTCCCCGACACGCTGCGGTTCTATCTCCGTGTCATGCCGCGGCTTGACCGGGGCATCCAGTACGCCGTGGCGTCGAGGTTCTTGCACTGGCGTCTCTGGAATACTGGATCACCCGCATTCGCTGGGTGATGGCGGCGGAGCAAGCCTCCGCCTTCGGAGCAACCGCGCATGACCAACACCAAAGCCGAACTCCGTGCCAAGGCGCTCGCCAAGCGCGACGCGCTCAGCGAGAAAAAGCGCAGCGCCGCCGCCGCAAAGCTCGCCAAGCGCGGGCTGCCGTTCGAGCTGCTGCCCGGCAGCATCGTCTCCGGCTATTCGCCGATCCGCAGCGAGATCGATCCGATGCCGCTGCTCGCGAGGCTCGCGGAGGTGGGGGCCAGGCTCGCGCTGCCTTGCATCACCGCGCGCGGCCAGTCGCTGATCTTCCGTCTCTTCCATCCGAACGATCGTCTCATGCTCGGTCCGCTCGGCATTCCCGAGCCGTCGCCCGCTGCCGCCGAAGTCATCCCCGACATCATGCTGACGCCGCTCGCCGCCTTCGACCGTCTCGGCCATCGCATCGGTTATGGCGCCGGACATTACGATTTCACCTTCGCGCATTTGCGCAAGACCAAGCAGATCGTCGGCGTCGGGCTCGCTTTCGCGGTGCAGGAGATCGAGGCGGTTCCGGCACTAGCCCACGACGTGCCACTGGATTTTGTGCTAACGGAATCGGACGTGTTCGATTTCCGGAGTTCTGAAGTTGCGCATTCTGTTCGTGGGTGATGTGGTCGGCCGTAGCGGGCGCGAGGCGATCGCCGAATATCTGCCCGGCCTGGTCAAGGACTGGTCGCTCGATCTCGTCGTGGTCAACGGCGAGAATTCCGCAGGCGGCTTCGGCATCACGGAAGCGATCTACCAGGAGTTTCTCGAGGCCGGCGCCGACGCGGTGACGCTCGGCAACCATTCCTGGGACCAACGCGAGGCGCTGGTGTTCATCGAGCGCGCCGATCGCCTCGTGCGCCCCGCGAACTATCCCCGCGGCACGCCCGGCCCCGGTGCCGCCCTGGTCGAGACCAAGAACGGCAAGCACGCGCTCGTCGTCAACGCTTTGGGCCGCGTCTTCATGACCCCGTTCGACGATCCCTTCGCCGCGCTGGAGCGCGAACTCGGGGCCTGCCCGCTCGGCGTCGCCGCCGATGCCATCGTCGTCGATGTCCATTGCGAGGCGTCGAGCGAGAAGCAGGGCCTCGGCTTCTTCTGCGACGGCCGCGCCAGCCTCGTCGTCGGCACCCACACCCACGTGCCGACCGCCGATCACCAGATCCTGTCAGGCGGCACCGCCTACATGACCGACGCCGGCATGACAGGCGACTACGATTCCATCATCGGCATGCAGAAGGAAGAACCGCTGCGGAGGTTCACGTCAGGCATTCCGTCGGGGCGCTTCGAGCCGGCGGCGGGCGCGGCAACGCTCAGCGGCGTCGCGGTGGAGACGGACGATGCGACGGGACTCGCGCTCCGCATCGCACCGGTGCGGATGGGCGGAAGGCTGGAGCCGGCGACGCCGAAATTCTGGTTGAGCTGAAGTGCGAAGCCAAATCACCCGGTGTTGCCCCGGAAGCTCAGTTCGATATGTTCACGTGAGATGTCGGGCCTATGGTTTGTCGGCGAAGATCGGCTAAGCGGCCACGCTGCTATTTTGTGATCCGCCGGGTTGATGCGACAGTTCTAGTCGGCGCTATCGGCGACATTGAGAACGTCAGCCAAGTGTTCCAGCCGGCCGGCCGATTCTCCGCAGCGAACTCGCCATATCCCTTCAGATTCAAATACCCCTGCATATCGCCTACCGGAAATAGAAAGCCAATCTGCGGACCTACTGCGAAGACTCGGGACCGAAAGCCGCCTAGAGCGGGATGCTGGCCGAAGTCATCAGTTATCTGCTGATAGGCATAACCCACGAGTCCGACCAAAGTTTGCTTCGACAGAAACTGCGAGACTCCCCAGTCAACGTGAAGGTCGATGCCGTTCTGGTATTGCGTATCCAGGTTCTTGAAATTGTAGGTGAGGCCCGCCACCACCGAAAACTCGCGGCCTGTTTGCGGATTGAAGTAGGTGTAGCCGGCGCCGCCGTCGATGGCGCCATGCCCGATGCCGAGATTGGCGAGACGGGACGAACTGTAAGCGCCGATGGGAACATCTCCAGTTACGTAAGTCATAAAGTTATGGACGCCTGCATTCCACTTGAGCGTCGCCTGCGGGTAGATATCCCCGACTGACGTGATCGAGTCGCCGAAGCTGCCCGTGCGCGTCACGGCCAGGGGGCCGACAGTTGCGGTGAGCGTTCCTGCGAGATCAGCGCTCGATCGTCCGAACAGTCCTGTCACTCCGATGGCCAGTTGCCCGCCCAGCACGGGGGTTGCGAATGTGTATGTAGGATTGAGCAGGACGAGATCTCCCCGCCCATTTAGTCGCAAGTTCAGATCAACGTTTACTGTTGCGGGAATTCTGCCGACGTGAATTTCCCTTGCGGCAGCCGCGGTGCCGAATGCACTTACGCTGGTGTGGTAGTAGACCGCTGCCATTGACCAGCCGGGGGCTTGAGGGGTGGCGGCAAGGCTGCTGAAGCGGCCAGGAAGCCAATAGGAAACGCCACCTTCGTCGGCGTAAGCGGTGGCAGCAGGCACCGACAGCGTCACGACTGCCGAGGCAATGGCTGCATTCCTGAACGCAGAAGAGAGAGACGGCTTTGTCGCGCTCCGTCCAACGCGCTGTTTTCCTTTTCCGAGGTCAAGTGCCGACATCATGGCCTCCTGCGTCGCGAATACCGTGTCATTCGCCCCAGAACCCCCAAAGCGAGTACAGCGTGCTGTGGGGATCTGCGAGCGACCTAGCAATCATGCCGGCGCTTGCGCGCCGGCGTGATTGCCTGCTCTAGGCTCCGACTTTTCTGGCGGCCGGGACCGTCCATGTGCCGTTGAGGATCGAGGGGTCCGTCTCCTGGGGCCAGTACATACGCAACATGAGGATGAAATCTCCTTCAGGCGCTGGTAGCCAGTTCGACTCCTTCTCTTTGCCAGGAGAGTCCTTCTGGATGTACAGATCAGTTGATCCGTCCGGATTCTCCTTCAAGTCTTCTCGAGCGCTGACGGAGTACCTGTTGAGCGGGTTCTTCACGAAGAAATAGTTGCTGTCGTACATCGTAAGCGACCAGAATCCCTCCGCTGGGGGCAAGTGACCTTTCGGAAATCGCATCACGTACTTGTTCGCGCCGCTGTACTTGTGACCGTCGGCGTCTTTTTGCGAGGTCGGATAGACAGCATCCTGCGGCCGGTTGGCACCAAGTCCGATAGCGGTTACCAAAGCCCGCATCAAATAGTCGGTGCCGTAGATGCCGGTCTTGGTCGTGAACGCGAACCCATTCTCGTCTTTGATGGCCTTGTTGATTTTGAACTGAAGCATGATCCGGTCGAACGACACCTCCGGCAGGCGTCTCAGGAAGTCTGCCTTCAGCTTACTCTCATCAAAATCCTGCCCTGGGACGATGCCGATGCGGGCAAACTTCGCAAGTTGAGGCGCGTCCGCGGCGTAGGGCGGATTAGTCTTCATGAGCTCGCAAAGCAGCTTGAAATATGACACCGCGTCCATGCGATTGACCTGCTCGCGGACCGCCGTCTTCATATCGATCGTTGGATCCACCTTCCCGGGGGCGGGCGTGTAGGCTTTGCCATAAGCGCTGAGCGGAACGAGCTTGCATTCGTCTTGCAGTTTGTGCACCGCGGCGTAATCATCCGGCGTGCCGGTGCAATAGATGCGCCCGAGCAGCCACACGATATTGGTGGCCGATTTGTACTCCTTGACACCCGCCGGCAGCGTGCCCTTCCAACCCGGCCCCGTGATCGCGTAGGTCTGCGCCCCGGTGCCGGTGGTGCGCTTGCCCGGCACGTGAAACACGGTGGTCCAGCCGTCCAGCATCGGCATCAGGAAATAGCGGCCCTTCATCTCCGGAATGCTGAGTATCCACGGCTCCTTTCCGACGTCGAAGAAGGATGTCGTGTACAAGGTGTCGGCATTCGGCGCCGTCACATCCCTGAAGGAGGCATCGGGATACTGGCGCAGCTTGATGATGTGTCCCATCGGACCGCGCGTGCCGACGGGCTCGGCGACATTCGTGATGATCCGCCGGGTCATCTCCATCGTCACCAGCGGGTAGCCAAAGATGTAGGCGTCGCTGGCCAGCCAGAAATCCTCCAGGCCTTGTCCCACTCCGAAAAATGAATCCTGGGCAAGAGCCGGTCGTGTGGCGGCGGCTCCCGCGAGCAGCCCCATTCCGCCAAATGCAAGGGATCGACGGGTGATGTTCATCGCTAATCTCCTTCCTATAGAAAACCAGTCAAGTGGATTCGCAGTTCACGCCTTTGTAACGGAGCCACTCGGGCGAACGGCTCAATAGCAGGGCGGATAGGGGTAGTAGCCGCAGCGCGGTGAGTAATAGGGATACGCCGCAGCCCCGGCCACAGCAGCGGCTCCTGCCACGGCAGCGCCGCGGTAGAACGCTCCGCGCCAGGCGGTGCGGCGAGCGACGCCGGCGAAAGACAACGGCGTCAACGGACGGCCAATGATGTCGATAAAGACAGATGCCGGCCCGTCCGCCCCGGCGAGATCACCTTCGAGGATATCGACGTCGAAGGTCAGCTTATCACCTTCAAGCTTGGGGGATTTCAACACGACGACAGCATCCAACACCGACGATCCGTCTTTCTTGAATCCTGACACCGTGGCGTTGGGCGGGTCCTTAGCGAAGTTGTCGCTGCCATTGCCCCAGTCCTCGACAATCCGGGAGGTCAGATCATGCCCGGCGGCACGAACCGGCCGGTCGGCAAACACGATCGCATTCGGAGAAATCGCACTCAGCACCAGCTTACCCTCTTTCAGGCTCACGCCGCGCGAGTTGAGGACGAAAAGCGATGGGACCACTTCCGGCTTGGCCTGGCCGATTGATTTCTCAAGCGGAATGTGCGGCTTGGGTTCGGCCGGAGATTGAGCAAGAAGCTTGTGCGGAATTGCCACTAAACCAACGGCGCAGACCGCGATCAAGGCAAGGCGGATTGTCATGATGGTCTCTCCTTTGCAGGCTGGCTGTTTTTCCTCGAGCAGCACGCCTGGGAAGCGATAAATGCGTCGCTAGTGCCGGCGGCATCTCTGCATTTCGCGCCAGATCACGCGGCGCGTCTTGCCATTTCGCGCCAATCGTCAGGAATCATTCAGCGGGTTGGTGGGGCGAGAACGCGGGCGGACGAGCGACCGATCATGCCTGCGGCCACGTTGCTGCCGCCGATAAACGATCGGTTGAATTTTCATCAAACGCACGAAAGCGCGGCTGAAGCTGCTCGCGTTCTTGTATCCAAGAGATTCTGCAACATCCGACAAGCGCTTACTCGTATCCGCCAGCAGACGGCAGGCAATCTCAAGTCGGACTTCGTCGAGCATCTTGCTGTGGCTCGTGCCCATGCGTTCGAGATGACGCTGCAATGTGCGCCCGCTAATTCTGAGCGCATGCGCTGTGCTATTGAGGGTTGCGTCACCGTGCCGCAGCGATGCAACGATGGCGGTGCGGACCGCCGTGGATGAAGGCAAGCGGACGGCTCTCATCGTTTGACGTCAGGCCTGAAGCCTATGCTCCTACAGCGGAAAATCGATTCATAGGATTAGGGAAGCTGAGAGGCGCATCTGGCCATTGGGCGCCAAAATGTTCGTCGAATGGAATGAACTGAGACTGCGATGCTCTGGAGGCATAGCCAGGCGACAAAAAGCACGCAAAGAGCCATGCAGTCCTGATAATCTAAGCGTGTGACAGGCGTCGGCGCTCCCTGTTTAGGGAGTTGTCGTCCTGCGACGCCGCTCGTGCGCTGAATTAAGTGATCGAGACGCACCAATGCCAAAGATTCATTTGACGCGTTGTCAGCACCTCAGTCCATTCACTGACATTTTGGATAATCTCGGTGCGCCAACCGGTTCGTTACTGGAAAAATATCGGTTGCCCGCTTCTCTGCAGGAAAAGGCCGATCATTACGTGCCGATTTTGCCTGCGATCGAATTTGCGGAGTTTGCCAGCCGGTCGCAAGGTATTGAAGATTTCGGATTCCATGCTGCTAAGTCGCTCCATTTCGGGCACCTTAGCGAGAAGACCCGGTATCTAATCAGTCATTCTCCGACTTTGCTCGTTGCGCTGCACGAGGCTTGTAGATTGGCTTCGCTCGAAGATTCGAACTTGAGCAACTGGGTAGAGCGCCACGGCGACCATGTTCGCTACTGCAGCAAGCTGGCCGGCACTGCCGGACTTCAGCATCTCGAGCATTCTCAGTGGCTTCAGAACGTTTTCCCGATTTACATCGTCCGGCAATTCGCCGGACCGGACTGGGCTCCGGCAACTATCGCTTTTGAGGCGCGGTACACGCCGGGTCTGGCATGTCGGTCTTTCTGGCCGACGTCCCAATTCCTGTCTGGTCAAGATGCTTCGTGGATCGACATACCTGCTTCACTCCTGGGCCTTCCTAACAGATCGGATCGAGCTCCTTCACATCCAAAGAGCGATCTTGTCGAACGTTCGAACTTTGACTTCATCCACGCACTTAAGCTGATGCTTCCATCCTACATTGACGAGCGGCCTCCGGCGCTGGCGGAAGTCGCGGAGATGGCGGGGGTCAGCGCACGCAGTCTTCAACGCAAGCTTTCTCGCGCAGGCATGACATATTCGGGGCTGCTGGATACAGTGAGATTTGAGAATGCAAGAAAGCTTTTGCGAGATACGGATTCAAAGATCATCGAGATTGCGTTTGCCTCGGGCTACGGAGATCCCGCCCATTTTTCCCGTGCATTCCGCAGGG
Source organism: Bradyrhizobium sp. FW305-F6 (assembly GCF_058782905.1). Classification (NCBI taxonomy): domain Bacteria; kingdom Pseudomonadati; phylum Pseudomonadota; class Alphaproteobacteria; order Hyphomicrobiales; family Nitrobacteraceae; genus Bradyrhizobium; species Bradyrhizobium sp. FW305-F6. The sequence continues at coordinate 1,174,712 of NZ_JBYSYD010000002.1, read as the reverse complement.
TTGCAGGCCTGACGCCCGGGCAATTCCGCGAGCAATGCAGGCCTCGATAGTCGAGATGTCACTCGCTGCATAATGTCCGGGCAGGATCGTTTGCAGACGTTCCCAGCCGGGCAGGCCACGTCTGCTCGTCCCTTGAAAACGGGCAGTCTCCAACTATGAGTGTGCGCCTTGGCCCGCAATTGCGAACGAGGGGCCAGAACCCATGATCCCAAGCGCGTAGTTGCTTCGCAAAGCTCGTCACTCCGCGTTTTCGCCAACCGATGCTGTGGCGTATGGGTCTCGGATCTGCACTTTGCTTGTCCGTGGCGGCGGCGGAGCTCGTCGCGCGCAATCACGTGTCAATCTCAGGTGACCGCGCCCCGCGCCGCGACTGGCCAGAGTGCCTCCACGCGGGCATCCGGCGTGTTGAAGCCGCGCACGCCGACATACCAGTCGTAGAGATTGACGGTCGGGTCGCAATGGCCGGGGATCAGCGTCACCTTGTCGCCAAGCGCGAGCCGCGACGATGCGCTGCCGAAGTCGAGCACGCCATGCTCGTCCGAGGGCCGATGATAGCGCAGGTCGGGCCGGCCAAGCACGACCGGAAATCCGCTGTCGTTCGACAGGGCCTTGTGGCCGGCATCGATGACCGCGCGTTCGCCGGAGGCGGTGCTCATCACGGTCGCGAGCACGAACAGCGCATGCTCGAACGGGTTGGCGTTGCGTGCCCCGTCGGCGAGGTTCTTGGCGTAGTCGGCGTCCATGAAAATATAGGAGCCCGCTTGCAATTCGTTCCAGATGCCACTCGCGCCTTCGATCTCGAACGTCCCCGTGCCCGCGCCTCCGATCGTTCGGCATTGAAGGCCCGCGTCGTTGAGGGCGCGCAGTGTCTCCCTGGTCGCGTTCGCGGCACCGGTGATGGCCGCGCGCCGCTCCTCCGGCGTGCGCAGATGCTGGGCCGAGCCGTGATAGGCCTGCAAGCCGCCGAACGACAGGAAGCGCGACGCCGCCACCTGCCGCGCCAGGGTGGCCGCCGCCGGCCCCGGCCTGACGCCGCAGCGACCGGCGCCGACGTCGATCTCGACCAGGACTTCGATTTGCGATCCTGCCTGCTCCGCGGCGTGCGACAGTTGCTCGACCATGATCGCATCGTCCACGCAAACGCTAATGCGTGCGTGGCGCGCGAGTCCTGCGAGCCGTTCCAGCTTCGGCAGGCCTACCACCTCGTTGCTGACGAGCACGTCACCCACGCCGCCGGCAACCAGGATCTCGGCCTCGGCGACCTTCTGGCAGCACATGCCGACCGCGCCGCGCGCGATCTGCTTGGCCGCAATGATCGGCGATTTGTGGGTCTTCGCATGCGGACGCAAGCGAACGCCGAGCTTGCTTACCGCCGCCGCCATCGTGTCGAGATTGCGCTCGAAGGCGTCGAGGTCGATGATCAGCGCCGGCGTATCGATCTCGGAAAACGGCGCGCCGATTTGGGCGGGTGGACGGGACATCGAAAAACCAGCTTGTTGTGTTCGGGTTCGCGCGAATGCGCGGCGGCGCTTCTACGGTAACGTCGGCCGCTGCACCAGTGCGGGCGGCTTGTGGGGCTCGGCAGGCGGCGGAGAGAACCGTACGCCACACTTCGGAATAATAGCATTCTACCCCTGTTTTGCCCGACGAGTCAAAGCACCGGCGCCTTCCTGCCTAAGCCATTGATTCCGCGCAGCCCGGCTACTGTGCATGGGGTTGTTTTCGAGCTTTTGTTTCAGCGACGCCCTCGCGCCTCGTCAGCCCTGCCGAAAGCCCATCCGGAAGGCGCCCCAGTGCCTGCCGCGGATCATGATCGGCGAGGACAGGTCCTTCATCAGCACGAACTGGCCGCCGCCCATGTCGCGGCGGTAGGTCTGGAGCAGGAACGGCCTGGTGCTGCCGGCGACCTTCTTCACGGTGCGGTCGGTGAACAGGCGGCGGTTGCGGCAATTGGCGTTGTTCCAGACGGGGTCCTTGCCCTGCGGCAGGCGGTAGTTCGGGTTGTGTGTCGGCAGATAGCCGCTCTTCGCCCAGGCGACGCAGTAGACGATGCGCGGATCCGATGTCTGGATCGGATCCTGGATCGGGGGCAGCACGCGGTCGGTGAACTCGACGTAGCCAGTGAGGTGCTGTTTCGGATCGGTGCCGGGAATCTCGCGGTAGGTCTCGTCCATGAGCTGGTCGAGCGTGATCTCGCCGCGGTCGATCGCAGCCTCGAACTCCGTCGAGATCCGCTTCGCGGTGTCGACGACGATCCGGATCAGCGGCGTGTCTGACGTCTCCACGCCGCTGTCGGCGATCAGCGCGATCAGGCCTTCGGAAGCGTCGAGCAGCTTCGCTACCCGCTCGTCGGCGCTTCGGAGATCGCGCGAGGAGAGGTCGACGCCCTTGGCGAGTTCGTTGAGCTCGCTGATCACGGTGTCGCAGTGGCCGAGATTGGAGGTGGCCGCGCGGGCGACGCCGTCGATCTCCGCTTCGACGGAGGCAAAGCCCCGCTGGACGCGCGAGATGATGCCGGAGATCGCTTGCGCGCCTTCGCCGGCGGTCTTGGCGCGCTGCGAGGCATCGCTGCTCTCGCCGATCAGGCCTTCGATTTGGCCGTCGAGATCCCGCACGGTGTCTGAGATCTCGTGCGTGGCCTGGCGGGTGGCTTCGGCGAGGTTCTTCACTTCGCTCGCGACCACGGCGAAGCCGCGGCCGGCATTGCCGGCGCGCGCGGCTTCGATGGTGGCGTTCAGCGCGAGCAGATTGGTCTGTTTGGCGATCGCTTCGATCGAGCCGGAGACCCTCGCCACCTGTGCCAGCGCCGAGCCGACGGCGGACAGGCGCGCCTCGATCCGCTCCACGGCGGCGACGAGCTCGGAGATGTGGCTGACCGCGGTATCGACGGCGCTGCGTGACTGCGCGATCTCGCCGACCGCGGCGGACGTGGTCGTCTGCACCGCTTGCGAGGCGTTGGCGATGTCGTGGTTGGCCGAGACCATCGTCTCGGCCGTCTTCTGGAGGTGGTGGAATCGTTCCGACTGGCTCGCGACGCGGTTCGCGACGTCCTGGACGTTGCCGGCGATGTCGGCGAGCTCGACGCCGAGGCCGCCGATGCGGTCGGCGAGCTGGTCGATCAGCCGTTCGGCGAGCGTCCTGCTCGATGCGGTGTCCAATACTGCAAGCTGTGCGGCGGACATGTCTTGGGCTTCCTCCCGTCAGAGCCGTTCGCCGGCCCCCCGCGGCATTCGCATTCCATTTGCGACTTAGAGGATGATTCGCCGCCGCCGTCTTGCCTGAGCGTGCACTACAGTTTGTAGGCGGTGCGGAATCCGCCCCAGTGCCGGCCCTGCACGCGGATCGGGACGTCGATCTCGCGCATCATCACGGTGTTGCCGTTGCCCATGTCGCGCGCATAGCTCTGGACCAGGTACGAGCGCAGGTTGCGGGCGGCAGCCAGCCCCGCCGGATCGTTGAAGATGCGCCGGTTGCGGCTGTTGGCTGTGTTCCAGGCGACGTCGCCCGGCCGCTGCGGATGCGAATAGATCTTGTTGTGAACCGGCAGGAAGCCGTTGCGGTCGACCATGGCGCAGAACGCCAGGCGTTTGTCCTTGGCCAGGAAGGCTTCCTGGAACGGCGGCAGCGCGCGGTCGGCCCAGTCCAGATACTTCGTGCGATATTGCTGCGGATCGGTTCCGGCAATTTCCACATAGTCCGTGTCGAACAGATCCTCCAGCTTGACCTCGCCGCGCGCGACCGCCTGCTCGAAGATCTTCGTCAGCGCAGTGCCCGCCTCCATGGCGCGGGTGACGGACTCGGTGTTCTCCTCATGGATCGACCAGAGCTTGTCCTCGATCCTTTCGTTGAGCGCGGCGGTGGCACCAACGAATTGCGTACGAGCGCCGGCCTTGGATTGCTCGACCACGCGCAGGCGGCAGGCCCCGATGTCCTCCAGGCTGCCCTCGATCGTCGCCTGTGGTGCAAGCCGGCCGGCATCCGCGCCGCCGATCAGCACGCCGTCCATCGCGATCTCATAGACCGGCATCACGCCGCGCGCGGTCTCGAACTTGAGGTGGCAGGGCAGCCGCTCGGTCTTGCGGCGGTCGTCGTGCTCGCTCTGGCGCAGCAGTACCGCGCAACGCGATTTCAGCTTCCGGGCGAACGTGGTGACGGCCCGGCCGGCATTGGCGACACTCTCGCCATGGGTTTCGGCCGCCTTGGTCGCCGCGTCGATCTCGGCCGCGCTCTCGCCGACCGAGACGATGAACTCCGAGGCGCTGGCGGCATTGCCGGAGACTTCGCTGGTCGTGGCGTTCTGCTCGGCGACCGCGCCGTTGACGGTGTCGAATACCGGGCGGATCGCCTCGATCGCCTGCGAAATGCGATGCACGGCGTCGGCGGAGCCGGCGGCGTCGCGCTGCAGCGCGTCGATCTTCTTCGTGATCTCTTCGGTCGCGCTCTGGGTCTGCACCGCGAGCGCCTTGACCTCGGTGGCGACGACCGCAAAGCCCCTTCCTGCAGCGCCGGCGCGCGCGGCCTCGATGGTCGAGTTGAGCGCGAGCAGCGTGGTCTGCCGCGCGATCTGCGCGATCAGATTGACGACATTGCCGATGGCCGCCGACGACTCGCGCAGGCGGTCGACATTGGCGCGGGCTTCGCGCGCAGCGGCGCTGGCTTCGTCGGCGAGCTTGCCGGCTTCCCGCACTTGCGCCCCGATGCCATGCGCGGACTGGGTGAACTTGTCGGCGGCATGGGCAAAGGTGGAGGCGGTCGATTGCGCCGCGTTGGTCCGGCCGGTCAGGGCGTCGGTGCGGTCGCGGATGGCGGCAAGCGTCGCCGCGGTCGCCTCGGCACCGCCGGCCACCGAATTTGCGGCGCGTTCCAGCTGCCGGATCATGGCGCCGAGTTCGAGTTCCAGCAGTTCCAGGATTTCCCGGGCAGAGTCGCCCTCGGCAGCCGGGGCAGGGGCGGGATCGACCGGTGCCTGCGCAGCCGGGGGGGGTACCACCGGCGCGGCCGTATCCGGCAGACGCTTCCAAAACATTGCGAAGGCCATCAGGTCACTCTTGTCGGGGATCGGATTGAGGCTATTTTCGCAAGTCGGAATGAAGTCAGGGTTAACGGAGCCTCACTTCTGGGCAGGGAGCCCTACGTGGTTACCCTAAAGTATGAGACAGGCCCTTTCATTCCCCGGGGTTGGCAGCCTATAACGCCGCGCTCCCATTCTCGCTGGCGGACGATTCCCTGAGAACACCAAGAGACCACGCATGGCCGGACATTCCCAATTCAAGAACATCATGCACCGCAAGGGGCGGCAGGATGCCCAGAAGTCGAAACTGTTCGGCAAGCTGGCGCGGGAAATCACCGTCGCCGCCAAGCTCGGCACGCCCGACCCCACCATGAACCCGCGCCTGCGCGCCGCCGTGATCGCCGCGCGGCAGGAGAACATGCCGAAGGACAATATCGAGCGCGCCATCAAGAAGGCGCTCGGCAGCGACGGCGAGAATTATGACGAGATCCGCTACGAGGGCTACGGCCCCGGCGGCGTCGCCGTCATCGTCGAGGCGCTGACCGACAACCGCAACCGCGCCGCGTCCGACATCCGTTCCTTCTTCACCAAGTCCGGCGGCAATCTCGGCGAAACCGGCTCGGTCTCCTTCATGTTCGACCGCACGGGCGTCATCGAATACGACCGCAGCGTCGCCTCCGACGATGCCGTGCTGGATGCGGCGATCGAGGCCGGCGCCGACGACGTGGTGTCCGGCGAGAGCGGCCACGAGATCTACGCCTCGACCGAAAGCTATCGCGACGTCGCCAAGGCGCTGGAGGCCAAGTTCGGTGAGCCGCGCAAGGCCGCGCTGATCTGGAAGCCGCAAAACACGGTCGCTGTCGACGACGAGACCGGCGAGAAGCTTCTCAAGCTGATGGATTTGCTCAACGAGCATGACGACGTGCAGCAGGTCTACGCCAATTTCGAGATATCGGACGCGCTGATGGCGAAGATGGGCGGCTGACGCCGGTAGCCCCGCATTCTGCTGTCGTCGCCCGGCTTGACCGGGCGACCCAGTATTCCAGAGACGTCAGAGGGATGCGGACAAGCCGCGGCGTACTGGATACCCCGCATTCGCGGGGTATGACGGCGTGCCTTTGTTGCGAGCAGCGCCCGCCCACTTCCCCTGTTACTTCCGTTCTGTTTCTGTTTCCCTCAGTCCGGCCAGCCGCTATCACTGGCCCATGACTGCTCTCCCGATTCGTGGCCCCGTTCGCATCATCGGCATCGACCCCGGCCTGCGCCGCACCGGCTGGGGTGTGATCGAGGCCGAGGGCAACCGGCTGATCTACGTCGCCTGCGGTTCGGTGGAGCCGCCGGACGATTTGCCGCTGTCGAGCCGCCTGCTCGCGATCCATGAGGGGCTCGCGGCCGTTCTTTCCAACCACCAGCCGATGGAAGCTGCGGTCGAGCAGACCTTCGTCAACAAAGACGGCGTTGCCACGCTGAAACTCGGACAGGCCCGCGGCGTCGCCATGCTGGCGCCCGCAATGTTCGGCATCTCTGTCGCCGAATACGCGCCGAACCAGGTCAAGAAGACGGTGGTCGGCGCCGGTCACGCCGACAAGCAACAGATCGCGATGATGCTGAAGATCCTGCTGCCCAAGGCCGAGCCCCCGTCCGCGGACGCCGCCGATGCGCTCGCCATCGCCATCACCCACGCCCATCATCGCCAGAGCACCGCGCTGCGGCTGAAGGTGGTGGGAATATGATTGATCGTCACGCGTCCTCGCCGTCATGCCCGGGCTTGTCCCGGGCATCTACGTTCTTTCTTGTCGGCGTCGAAGGCGTGGATGGCCGGGTCAAGCCCGGCCATGACGATGGAGAAGTCTCTGCCGCGACTGAGGTCTTGCTATGATCGGCAAGCTCAAGGGCCTGATCGATTCCTACGGCGAGGATTTCGTCATCCTCGACGTCGGCGGGGTCGGCTACCAGGTGCATTGCTCCTCGCGCACCCTGCAGCATCTGCCCTCGCCCGGCGAAGCCGCCGTGCTGTCGATCGAGACCTATGTCCGCGAGGACCAGATAAAACTGTTCGGCTTTCGCACCGATCAGGAGCGCGAATGGTTTCGCCTGCTCCAGACCGTGCAGGGCGTTGGCGCCAAGGTCGCGCTCGCCGTGCTCGGCACGCTCGCGCCGGCCGATCTCGCCAATGCCATTGCGTTGCGCGACAAGGCTGCGGTGGCGCGGACGCCCGGCGTCGGCCCCAAGGTCGCCGAGCGCATCGTCACCGAGTTGAAGGACAAGGCGCCGACCTTTGCTAACGTCGATCCCGCCGTCGTGCATCTCGCCGGCGCCGTCGACGAGCAGCGCGCGCCGCGGCCAGTTGCCGATGCGATCTCCGCGCTGGTCAATCTCGGCTACGGCCAACCGCAAGCCGCCGCCGCGATCGCATCGGCCTCGCGTAGCGCAGGTGAGGGCGCCGAGACGGCGCAGCTCATCCGGCTCGGTCTAAAGGAGCTCGCGAAGTGAGCGATCCCAAGGCCAGCCGCATGGTCTCGCCCGAGCGCCGCAGCGACGACGTCGGCGACACCGCGCTGCGGCCGCAATCGCTGTCCGACTTCGTCGGCCAGGCGCAGGCGCGCAAGAACCTCTCGATCTTCATCGAGGCGGCGCGCAAGCGCGGCGAGGCGCTGGACCATGTGCTGTTCGTCGGTCCCCCCGGCCTCGGCAAGACCACGCTGGCGCAGATCGTGGCGAAGGAGCTCGGCGTCGGCTTCCGCGCCACCTCGGGCCCTGTCATCGCCAAGGCCGGCGATCTCGCAGCGCTCCTCACCAATCTCGAAGAGCGCGACGTCCTCTTCATCGACGAGATCCATCGCCTCAGCCCCGCGGTCGAAGAAGTGCTCTATCCCGCGATGGAGGACTTCCAGCTCGACCTCATCATCGGCGAGGGCCCGGCGGCGCGCTCGGTAAAGATCGAGCTGTCGAAATTCACGCTCGTCGGCGCCACCACGCGCGCGGGCCTTCTCACCAATCCGTTGCGCGACCGCTTCGGCATTCCGGTGCGGCTGAATTTCTACACGATCGAGGAGTTGGAGAGCATCGTCAGCCGCGGTGCGCGCGTGCTCAATGTCGGCATGAGCGCTGATGGCGCCAACGAGATTGCGCGCCGCGCCCGCGGCACGCCGCGCATCGCCGGCCGCCTGCTCCGCCGCGTGCGCGATTTCGCTTCGGCGGCCGACGCCGACAAGATCGACCGCAAGATAGCCGACCACGCGCTGAGCGCGCTCGAAGTCGATGCGGCCGGCCTCGACGCAATGGATAGACGCTATCTCTCGACCATCGCGCTCAACTATGGCGGCGGCCCGGTCGGCGTCGAGACCATGGCCGCGGCCTTGTCGGAGCCGCGCGATGCGATCGAGGACATCATCGAGCCCTATCTGATCCAGTGCGGCTATCTGCAGCGCACTCCGCGCGGCCGGCTGCTGACGTCGCACGCCTTCCGCCATCTCGGCCTCGCCGAACCGAACCGCGATCCGGCCCAGTTCGGCTTGTTCGGTGCCGAGCCGTCCGAGGACGACTGACTGCCGCCAGCGGTGAACCGACCGCTTCGATCCCATCACTAATCCGAACGTGCGGCGAGCAGCATCGCCGTCTACGAATACGGATTGGAGCTGGAAGAAATGGGGCCGACGGACGACACCGGGCTGCTCGAGGTCATCGCCGCCGCGCCGCAACTGCGGACGCCTGATGAGACCGAGGCGTTCCTGGACCCGATGCCGATCAGCGAGCTGGCAGCGATGTGGTGCGTGCTTCAGCGCGTCAGCCGGCGCGACCAGGTCGGCAGTGTCTGGGCCCTGAAGCTTTATTTCGATCATCTGCCGCACCGCCGGCCGCAAGCCGCGCTCGATCTCGTGCTGGAGGTGCTCAGGACCGAGGCCGACAAGCCGACCGTGATGCAGCTCAACGACAAGTTCCTGCTGTCGCTGCTCTACGCGCATGGCGAGGAGGTGATCGGGCGCATCGAACAGGAGGCGGCGCGCAATGATCGGCTGCGTTGGCTGCTCGGCGGCGTGCATGTCGATCCCCACGATCCCTTGATGTCGCGCCTTGCCGCATGCGCCGACAGCAAGGCCTGGCAGGTCGACCATCTGGCCCAGCGCACGCCGCGCGAGCCGCTCGATTGCGCCAACATGTCGACCGCTGCGCTCGCCCGCGCCTGGGTCGAGCAATATTCCAGGTCCGATCGCGATCAGGACGACAACTTCTTCGCGATCATGGATTTCGAGCGCGACCTGCGCGAGGACGATCCCGATGGGATGATCGACCTGATCCTGGAGATTCTGAAGATCGAGGCCAATCCGGTATTGTTGTCGCTGCTGGCCGCCGGTCCCCTCGAAGATGTGATCAGCGCCGGGACGATCGACCGCATCGAGCGCGAGGCGCGTGTCAATGAACGTTTTCGCGATCTGCTCGGCGGCGTCTGGTATTACCGCGCCCCGGACGAATTGAAGACGCGGCTGGATGCGTTGATTGGCGAAAGCCGCTGGTAATGTTTGTGCAGGCCTCTGCACGCAGATGCAGACGGCCTGCACCAGCGCACCCCAATTCCGCTCCAATCGGGCCGCATCAGAAGGCTGTATGAACATCGGGCTTCCATGATCACGCGCCGTCATTTCTTCCGTTCCGTCGGCGGCCTGTCCGCGCTCGGTGTCTCGACCGCAGCCTACGGCGTCGGGGTCGAGCCGATGCTGCGGCTTCGCGTCACCCGTTATCATCCGGTGCCGCGGCAGTGGCCGGCCGATCTTCCGCTGAAGATCGCCGTCATCGCCGACCTCCACGCCTGCGATCCCTGGATGCCGCTGGACCGGGTCGCGGCCATCGTCGACCGTACCAACGCCCTGAACGCCGACCTCATCGTGCTGCTCGGCGATTATGTCGCCGGCCTGCATCAGGTCACGCGCATCATTCCCTGCACCGAATGGGCGCGCGTGCTGGCCGGCCTCAAGGCGCCGCTCGGGGTCCATGCCGTCATGGGCAATCACGATTATTGGGATGACAGGACGGTGCAGCGGGCCGGGCAGGGCGTGACCGTCGCGCACCGCGCGATGGAAACGGCCGGCATCCCCGTCTACGAGAACGATGCCGTGCGCCTCACCAAGGACGGCCGTCCGTTCTGGCTCGCCGGACTTGGCGATCAGCTCGCCTTCCTTCCGGCACGCCGGTTTCGCAGTATGACGCGCTTCGGTGCCGACGATCTCGACGCGACACTTGCCAAGGTCACGGACGATGCGCCCATCATCCTGCTCGCCCATGAGCCCAACATCGCGCCGCGCGTGCCGGCGCGTGTGGCGCTGCAACTGTCCGGCCACACCCATGGCGGCCAGGTCCGCCTGCTCGGCTGGTCGCCCGCGGTGCCGCCGCAGCATGGCATCCGCCTCGCCTATGGTCACGTCAGGCTGAAATGCGACGTCATCATCTCCGGCGGCCTCGGCTGCAGCATCATGCCGCTCCGCGTCGGCGTGCCGCCGGAGATCGTCGAGGTGACGCTGGGGCGGGCCGCGCCGGTTGTGTCCTGACTGGCTTGCGCGGACCGCGGTTTTTGCGCAAAACGGAGCCACAGCGACAAGCGAAGAGGCTCGTGACGTGACTGCCCATCTCGACGGCGAGATCCGCGACGGCCGCCACCACATGCAGGTCCGCGTCTACTACGAGGACACCGATTTTTCGGGGATCGTCTATCACGCCAACTACCTGCGCTACATGGAGCGCGGCCGCACCAATCATCTCCGGCTGATGGGCGCCGAACAGCAGGCGCTGTTCGAGCAGACCGAGACGGAGGGCACAGGCTTCGCCTTCGTGGTGCGCTCGATGCATCTGGATTTCCTCAAGCCCGCGCGGATGGACGACGTGCTCGACATCGTGACCTGGCCGGTCGCGGTGAAGGGGGCGTCCATCATGCTGGCGCAGGAGGTGAGGCGCGGCGACGACGTGCTGGTGAAGGCCGAGGTCCGCGTTGCCTTTATTAGCGGCGGCCGGGCCCAGCCGATTCCGAAGTCGATCCGCGCGCTGATGAAGGCCGATCTGAATTCGTGATCGCTCGATAGAGGTTGGGCTATCGACTTTGCCGATTGCGGCGATACATTCCCGGTCCGATCAACCGATGAGGCCACCATGTCGCGCCCGCCGCTTCCACCCTTCACCCGCGAGACTGCCGCGCAAAAAGCCCGCATGGCCGAGGACGCCTGGAATTCGCGCGATCCGGTGCGCGTGTCGCTCGCCTACACCGAGGACAGCCGCTGGCGCAATCGTTCGGAGGTGTTTCAGGGGCGCGAAGCCATCGTCGCCTTCCTCACCCGCAAATGGGAAAAGGAGCAGGATTATCGCCTGATCAAGGACCTCTGGGCCTTCGACGGCAACCGCATCGCCGTGCGCTTCCAGTACGAATGGCATGATGGAAGTGGCCAATGGTATCGCTCCTACGGCAACGAGCAGTGGGAGTTCGACGAGCACGGCCTGATGAAGCGGCGGGAGGCGTCGATCAACGACGTTGCGATCACTGAGAAGGATCGGCGGTTTCACTGGCCTGCGCCCGGGCCAAGGCCGGCCGATGTGCCGGGGCTAGGAACGGATCCGTTCTGAGCCGCGCAAGCAACTGGTCGATCCTCATGGTGAGGAGCCGCGCAGCGGCGTCTCGAACCATGCAGGCCCCGCTGCTGCATCCGGGCCTTCATCCTTCGAGACGCCCGCCTTTGGCGGGCCCTCAGGATGAGGAGATAAATCCGCGCGCCAAGAACCGCGTGATCGCGCCGCCGAGCTTCGCGCTGTCCAGCGGCTGCGCGAGAGACTGCCTCGCCGTGGCAACGACCTCCTCCGGCGCTTTCCCTTCGCGCAGCTCGCAGCACACTCGCGCGAACTCCACGTCAAACTCCGGATGCGGCTGGACGGTCAGCGTCGTGCCATTGGCGTAGAGCAGGCCGGCATGCGGGGTGAAGTCGGACGAGAGGATCGTCAGCGCGTCGCTTGGCGGCTCGATCACCTGGTCCTGATGCGAGGCGGCAACCGCAACCGCTTCGCCGTCAATCACGCCGTTCTCCGGCAGCACTTGATAGACATGCCGGCCGATGCCCCAGCCGTGCTCCGATTTGCGGACCGTGCCGCCGAGTGCCTGCGCGATCAGCTGGTGGCCGAAGCAGACGCCGACCATCGGCGTCTTGCTGGCGTAAGCCTTGCGGACAAAATCCTCCAGCGGCGCGATCCAGTCGAGCCCGTCATAGACGCCCGCCGCGGCGCCGGTGATCAGCACCGCTTGGAGCTTGCCGGGATGGGGAAGCGCGTCACCGTTGGGGATGCTGACGACGTCGACCGTAGCTGTGGGGTCCTCGGTGCGGATCATGCGCGCGAACATGTGCGGAAATGAGCCATGGCGCTCACGATGCTCTTCAGGAACGAGCCCCGTCTCAATGATCGTGATGCGTGCCATGTGTTACCCGCGGAGGCGATAGAGTACCGCGGGACCATAGCAGACCAGGTCAACCGGGCGCAAAATCCCGTGCAGGCTCGTCCTCGAACTCCACCAGCGCCTTGCCCATCGTCTCGACCAGGTCCAGCGCCACCGGCGAGGGGCTGCGCTGCGCCGGAAAGACCGCGGAGAATTCGAAGTCGATGCGCGGCAGGAAGCGCCGCACGACGACGCCACGCGTTGCAAATTCCTGCGCGGTGAAGGGATCGCAGATCGAAACGCCTAGCCCCGACGACACCATGCCGCACATGATCTCCGACAGCGTGGTCTCGACCCTGAGCACGCGGCGGACATCGTGGCGATGAAAGACCTGGTCGACGAGATGCCGGCTCGACGAACCCGCCGATAGCGAGATAAAGGTCTCGCCCTCGAAATCGCGCGGCTCCAGCACCTCTTTCTCGGCCAGATGATGACCGGTCGGCAGCACCGCGACGCGTGCCAAGGCGGGCAGCCGCTGGCTCGGCAGGCCGGAATGCGCGATCGGCACCTCGGCAAAGCCGATGTCGCATTGGTTGTTCAGCACCCAGTCGACCACGATCGGCGAGATCACGCCGAAGAAGGCAAGGTTGAGATTGGGACGCTCCATCAGGAAGTGTCCGGCAAGGCGCGGCAGATAGCCGTTTGCCAGCGCCGGCAGCGCGGCGATGCGCAACGAGCCGGTGCGGCGGCCGCGGATCTCCTCGGCCGCCGCGGTGATGCGCTCGAGGCCGACGAAGGAGCGCTCGACCTCGGTGTAGAGCGCCATCGCCGCCGCGGTCGGCACCAGGCCGGTGCCGCGCCGCTCGAACAGCTCCATCTTGAGCAGCGCCTGGAAGTCGCGCAGCAGCCGGCTGACCGCGGGTTGCGTCACCGCCATCAGCTTCGCCGCCTCGGTGACGCTGCCGGTCAGCATCGTCGCTCGGAAGGCCTCCACCTGCCGCGAATTGATCCGCGCCATCCCATGATCCAATCATAACATTTTAGCATGCAGAGGGTGCCATTATTCATTGGACGATGGAAGTATAGGTTGCGATCTTTTTCATCAGAGCTGGAGACAGCCCGCTTTTTCGGCAGATTGGAGGGCTTCGAACCTCCAGACCGCGCCAGAATCGCCGAACGGGCGCCGGAGCCCTGGTCGGAGAGGGTTTGCGCGGAAGGAAATGCGGCAGGCGCTTCGGCCGGAGACTTGTCGGCACGTCACCTCATTCCGGTATTGGAGATCAGTCCATATGAAGACTCTTCGCCTTCTGACCGCGGTCAGCATCGCAGCGCTCATTGCCGCCCCCTCGGTCGCCTCGGCCCAGCAGAAAACGCTTTATGTCGCCGGCTATGGCGGCTCGTTCGAGAAGACGATCCGCGACGAGGTGATCCCGGCCTTCGAGAAGGCAAACGGTGTCAAGGTCGAGTATGTCGCCGGCAACTCCACCGACACGCTGGCAAAGCTTCAGGCGCAGAAAGGCAACCAGCAGATCGACGTTGCTATCGTCGACGACGGCCCGATGTACCAGGCGATCCAGCTCGGCTTCTGCGGCAAGCTCGACGGCTTGCCCGCCGATCTCTACGACACTGCGCGCTTTAAGGACGATCGCGCCGTCGCGATCGGCATCGTCGCCACCGGCCTGATGTACAACACCAAGGTGTTCAAGGAGAAAGGCTGGGCGCCGCCGACCTCGTGGAACGACCTGAAGGATCCGAAATACGCCAAGCAGCTCGTGATCCCGCCGATCAACAACACCTACGGTCTCGAGGCTTTGGTGATGCTCTCGAAGATGAACGGCGGCGGCGAGACCAACGTCGATTCCGGCTTCAAGATCTTCAAGGAGCAGATCAATCCGAACGTGCTCGCCTATGAGCCGTCGCCGGGCAAGATGACCGAGCTGTTCCAGTCCGGCCAGGCCGTGATCGCGGTGTGGGGCACGGGCCGCGTGCAGAGCTTTGCCAACACCGGCTTTCCCGTCGACTTCGTCTATCCCAAGGAAGGCGCGGCGACCCTGCTAACCACGGCGTGTCCGATCAACAAGCCCAACGCTTCGCCGCTCGCTGCGAGCTTCGTCAAGATGCTGCTCGATCCGAAGATCCAGCTCGTGCTGCTGAAGGATTACGGCTACGGCCCGGTGCTGAAATCGCTGGTGATCCCGCCCGAGCTGGGCAAGATGGCGCCGATCGGCGAGCGCGCCGCCAAGCTCTACAATCCGGATTGGACCGTCATCAACGAGAAGCGCGAGGAGTGGACCAAGCGCTGGAACCGCGAGGTCGAGCGCTGATCGTCGCGGCGGAGACAGCGTCATGGCCTATCTCGAGCTCGATCGGGTCGCAAAAGAGTTCGGCGCGCAGACTGTGGTCGAAGACTTCAGCCTGTCGGTGGGGAAGGGGGAGTTCATCTCCTTTCTCGGCCCGTCCGGCTGCGGCAAGACCACGACATTGCAGATGATCGCGGGCTTCCTCGATCCCACGCGCGGCGCCATTCGCCTCGAGGGCAAGGACCTGACCGCGGTTCATCCGGCCAAGCGTGGCCTCGGCATCGTGTTCCAGAGCTACGCGCTGTTTCCGCACATGACCGCGGCGGAAAACGTCGCCTTTGGCCTCGAGATGCGCAGCGTGCCACGCGCTGAAAGGTCAGAGCGCGTCCGCGCCGCGCTCGCGATGGTGGGCCTCGCGGGCTTTGAGGACCGTCATCCGCGCCGCATGTCCGGCGGCCAGCAGCAACGCGTGGCACTGGCGCGCGCGTTGGTGATCAAGCCGAGCGTGCTGCTGCTCGACGAGCCGCTGTCCAACCTCGATGCGAAACTGCGCGAAGAGATGCAGATCGAGCTACGCCAGATCCAGCGCACCATCGGCACCACCACGATCCTGGTCACCCACGACCAGAACGAGGCGATGTCGCTGTCCGACCGCATCGTGGTGATGAGCCAGGGCAAGATCGAGCAGATCGGCACGCCGCAGGAGACTTATGAAAGGCCGGCCTCGGCCTTCGTCTCGCAATTCCTCGGCAAGACCAACGACTTTGCCGGAACAATCGACCGGACCGTCGCGCCGACGCAGTTGGTAGCCGGCTCCTGGCGCGCACCGGCGCCGGCCGGGCTCGGCGGTCCCGTCACCGTCAGCATTCGCCCGGAGAGAATCGGCTTTGGCGGGACAGGGCTCAGCGCAAAGATCATCACGCGCATCTTCCAGGGCAATCACTGGCTGTTCCAGTGCGAGAGCGAATGCGGACCGGCGATCGTGATCCGCCAGAACGACGGCAAGGCGCAGCCGGCCGAAGGCGACGCGGTCCGGCTCACCTGGCGGCCCGAGGACATGAGCGTCCGCGCGAGGGCTGGCGCATGAGCGCGGCCGCGGAGGAGGGCAGTGCGCGTACGCCGTGGGCGCTGACGGCGCCTGCATTGATGCTGTTCGTCGGCGTGCTGCTGATTCCGCTGGCGATGACGGTGATGCTGTCGTTCCACGATTGGGGCCAGTACAAGGGCATCGAGCCGGTCTTCATCCTCAAGAACTGGCACGAGATCGCGACCGACCCCTATTACGCGGAGATGTTCTGGCGGACCTTCCGCATCGCGATCCTGACGACGCTGCTCACGGCACTGTTAGGAGCGCCCGAAGCCTACATCCTCAACCGCATGAGCGGCCGCTGGAAGAGCTTTTTCCTGCTCGTCATCCTCGGACCGCTCTTGATCTCCGTCGTCGCGCGCACGCTCGGCTGGGCGCTGCTATTCGGCGGTAACAACGGCCTCGTCAACAAACTGCTGATGTCGCTCGGCGTGATGCGCTCGCCCATTCCCTTCATGTTCACGGAAACCGGCATGGTGGTCGCGCTCGCGCACGTGATGATGCCGTTCATGGTGCTGTCGGTGTGGGCCGCACTCCAGCGCCTCGATCCGCAGATCGAGAACGCCGCGATGTCGCTCGGTGCCGGCCCCATGACGATCATCCGCCGCATCATCATGCCCCAGATCATGCCGGGCGTGCTGTCGGGCGCCATCATCGTGTTCTCGCTGTCGGCCAGCGCCTTCGCGACGCCCGCGATCATCGGCGGCCGCCGGCTCAAGGTCGCCGCGACACTCGCCTATGACGAATTCCTCAACACGCTGAACTGGCCGCTCGGCGCCGCCGTGGCAACGCTGCTGCTGGCCGCCCTTGTGCTGATCGTCGTCGGCAGCAACGCGCTGATCGAGCGCCGCTATGCGGAGGTGTTCCGATGAGACGGAACGGCCCACTGGCGCTGATCTTCCACGCCATCTTCGTCATCGTCATGGTGGCGCCGATTTTGGTGGTCTGCCTCGTCGCGTTCACGCCTGAAGGATATCTGTCGCTGCCGACCAACGGCTTCTCGCTGCGCTGGTTCAGGACCATCGCGAACTATCCCGAGTTCATACACGCCTTCTGGGTCAGCCTCGGCCTCGGCGCGCTGTCCTCGCTGGTGGCGCTGCTGTTCGCCGTGCCCGCCGCGCTCGCGCTCGCGCGCTACCGCTTCCGCGGCCGCGACGCGCTGGCGGCGCTGTTCCTGTCGCCGCTGATGATCCCGCACGTCGTGCTCGGCATCGCGTTCCTGCGCTTCTTCACCTCGGCGGGGCTGGGCGGCAGCTTTGCCGCGCTGATCATCGCGCATGTCATCATCGTGTTTCCGTTCGCGCTGCGGCTGACGCTGGCGGCCGCGACCGGCATGGACCGCACGGTCGAGATGGCGGCGGTCTCGCTCGGCGCCGGCGGCTGGACGCTGTTCCGCCGCGTGACCCTGCCGCTGATCCTGCCCGGCGTCATCAGCGGCTGGGCGCTCGCCTTCATCCAGTCCTTTGACGATCTCACCATGACCGTCTTCCTTGCCGCGCCTGGTACCGAAACGCTGCCGGTGCGCATGTTCCTCTACATCCAGGACAACATCGATCCGCTGGTGACGTCGGTCTCGGCCTGCGTGATCGCGATCACCATGGCCGCCCTCATTCTGCTCGACCGCTTCTACGGGCTCGACCGCGTGCTCGCCGGCAAGGGCGATACGGGGCGATAGGAGAATCTATGCGTACGGATTACGACGTCGCCGTCGTCGGCGGCGGACTGCTCGGCTCCGCCATTGCCTGGGGCCTCGGCCGGCTCGGCAAGACGGTCGCGGTGCTCGACGAAGGCGACATCACCAAGCGCGCCTCGCGCGCGAACTTTGCGCTGGTCTGGGTGCAGAGCAAGGGGCTCGGGATGCCCGCCTATACGGTGTGGACCGTGCGGGCGGCGGAAACGTGGAGCCGGCTCGCCTCGGAGCTGAAGCAGCAGACCGGGCTGGACGTTTGCCTCCAGCAGAATGGCGGCTTTCATCTCACGCTCGGCGAAGACGAATTCGGCCAGCGCACCGAGCTGGTCAAGCGCATGCACAACCAGGCAGGCGCCGCCGACTACAAGATGGAGATGCTGCCCGCATCCGAGGTGAAGAAGTCGCTTCCGCTGATCGGCCCTGAGGTCTCCGGCGGCAGCTATTGTCCTCTTGATGGACATGTGAACTCGCTGCGTACGTTCCGCGCGTTCCATACCGGCTTCAAGGCGTTCGGGATCGACTACCTTCCGGAGCGGCCGGTCTCGGCGATCAGCAAGAGCGGCGGTGAATTTCGCTTGGCCACGCCGAAGGGCGAGCTGCGTGCCGCCAAGATCGTGCTCGCCGCCGGCAACGCCAACCAGACGCTGGCGCCGATGGTCGGCCTCCATGCGCCGATGGGGCCGACCCGCGGCCAGATCGTGGTGACCGAGCGCACCGTGCCGTTCCTGCCGCATCCGCTGACCACGATCCGCCAGACCGACGAGGGCACGGTGATGATCGGCGACAGCAAGGAGGACGAGCTGGACGACCGCACCCTGAAGCACTCGATCAGCGCTGTCATGACCGATCGCGCCCAGCGCATGTTCCCGCATCTGTCGCGGCTCAACGTGGTCAGGAGCTGGGCCGGCATCCGCGTGATGCCGCAGGACGGCTTTCCGATCTACGACCAGTCGGAGACCCATCCCGGCGCTTTCGTCGCCTGCTGCCATTCCGGCGTGACGCTCGCCTCCAACCACGCCTTCGAGATCGCGCGCATGGTGGCGCAGGGCGCGCTCGAGCCGGAGGTGGTCGGCGCGTTCTCCGCCAGCCGTTTTGGCGGCGCGGGTGCCGCGAACAGCAGCGGCTATTAGAGATTCCAAAGGAGCCAAGAGGCATCCCATGTTCAAGAGATCCGAGCAGGACAAGCGTCCACCGGTGCAGATCTTCGTCGACGGCGTCGCCGTCGCAGCGCGCCACGGCGACACCGTCTCCGCCGCGCTGCTGGCCTCCGGCGTCGACGCACGGCGCTCGACGGCGGTGAGCGGCGCATCGCGCCTGCCCTATTGCATGATGGGCGTGTGCTTCGACTGCCTCGTCACCATCGACGGCGTCGGCAACCGCCAGGGCTGCCTCGTGCCCGTCGCCGAGGGCATGCAGATCGAAATCCAGAAGGGCAAGCGGGAGATCGGAAAATGACTGTGGCTCCCAAGCGCGAAGATTATGACGTCGTGGTGATCGGCGCGGGGCCTGCCGGCCTTGCTGCTGCCGCAACATCCGCCGACGCCGGCCTGTCGACGCTGCTGCTCGACGAGAACATCGGTCCCGGCGGCCAGGTGTTCCGCGCGATCTCTTCGACGCCGGTGACCGACCGCAATCGGCTCGGCGCCGATTATTGGGTCGGAGCCGATCTCGTGAGATCGCTCGGGGCGAGCAACGCGGAGGTCATCCATCGCGCGACGGTCTGGAGTCTCGACCGCAATCTCGACATCGCCGTGTCGGTCGGTGGCGCGTCCGCCTTCGTCAAGGCCAAGCGCGTGATTCTGGCGACCGGCGCGCTGGAGCGGCCGTTCCCGATCCCCGGTTGGACGCTCCCGGGCGTGATGACGGCCGGTGCGGCGCAGACCATGCTGAAATCGTCGGCGCTGGTGCCCGACGGACCCACGGTGATCGCGGGGCAGGGGCCGCTGCTCTGGCTGCTCGCCGCGCAGATCCTCCGCCTCGGAGGCCGCATCGACCGCATCCTGGACACCACCGGACGAGGCAATTATTTCGCGGCGTTGCCGCACGCTTTCGCCTTCCTCACCTCGCCCTATTTCGCCAAGGGCATCGCGATGATGCGCGAGGTGAAGGCGAAGGTGCGGGTCGTCTCCGGCGTGACGGAGCTTGCCGCGTCCGGTGACGGTCAGCTCGCCGGCGTTAGCTATGTTGCGGGCGGCAAGCGCGAGACCATTCCCGCCGATCTGTTGCTGCTGCATCAGGGTGTCGTGCCCAACGTCAACCTGGCAATGGCGGCCGGCGTCGAGCATCGTTGGGATGATCTGCAACTGTGCTGGTCGCCGGTGCTTGATGCGAGCGGAAACTCGTCGGTTGCAGGCATCGCGATCGCCGGCGACGGCGCGGGGATCGGCGGTGCGAACGCCGCCGTGGTGCGTGGCCGTATCGCGGCGCGTGCCGCGGTCGAAGCGCTGGCCCCGATGGCTGCCGCGAAGCTCGCACCGATGGCGCAGCTCCGCGCCGACCTCGCCAAGGCCGAACGCGGTCGCGTCTTCCTCGACACGCTGTTCCGGCCCGCGCCGCAGTTCCGGATACCCACAGGCGACACCATCGTCTGCCGCTGCGAGGAGGTCACCGCAAAGGACGTTCTCGATTCCGTCGAGATCGGCGCGACCGGGCCGAACCAGCTCAAGGCCTACCGCCGCACCGGCATGGGCCCGTGCCAGGGTCGCCTCTGCGGCCTCACCGTCACCGAGCTGATGGCGCAGGCGCGCGGCAAGAGTCCGCAGGAGATCGGCTATTACCGGCTGCGCGCGCCGGTGAAGCCGATCACGCTTGCGGAGCTCGCGGCCGTTCCGAAGAGCGAGGCCGACGTCAAGGCGGTGGTGCGCGGGTGACCCGGATCGTGGATGCAATCGTCATTGGCGGCGGCATCCACGGATGCTCGACCACGCTGCATCTGTGTCTCGCCGGCTTGAAGCCGGTGCTGATCGAGAAGGACTATGCCGGCCGTCACGCCTCCGGCGTCAATGCCGGTGGCGTCCGTCAGCTCGCGCGGCATATCCCGGAGATCCCGTTGTCGATCCGCTCGATGGGCATCTGGGAGAAGATCACGGATCTCCTCGACGACGATTGCAGCTTCGAGAGCTACGGCCAGGTGCTGGTTGCCGAGAATGAGGACGAGCTCGCGGTCTGCCGCGCGCGCGTTGCCGAGCTCAATGCGCTGGGCTTCACCCATGAAGAGCTGATCGACGCGACTGAACTGCGGCGCCTCGTGCCGGCCGTCGCCGAAGCCTGTCCCGGCGGTGTGGTCTCGCGCCGCGATGGCGCGGCTAATCCGGCGCAGACGACGACGGCGTTCCGCCGCAAGGCCGAGCAGCTGGGCGCCATTGTGCGCGAGGGCGTGGCCGCCTGCAACATCCGTCATAAAGACGGCCTCTGGCGCGTCGATGCCGGCCCCGAGAGCTTTGCCGCGCCGGTGCTGGTCAATGCGGCGGGCGCCTGGGCCGGCAGGATCGCCGCCGACCTCGGCGAGCCCGTGCCAGTCGAGACCGTGGCGCCGATGCTGATGATCACCTCGCGCGTGCCGCACTTCATCGATCCCGTCGTGATCCTGCGCGGGCGAAAGCTCTCCTTCAAGCAATTCAACAACGGCACGGTGCTGATCGGCGGCGGACATCTGGCGACGCCCGATCAGGATCGCAACGAGACGGTGCTGGACTGGAAGAGCCTTGCGACCAGCGCGCAGACCGTGTTCGAGCTGTTTCCGGTGATGCGCAGCGCCACCATCGTCCGCGCCTGGGCCGGCATCGAGGCCAGGATGAAGGACGATTTGCCGGTGTTCGGGCCGAGCAGCCGTCACGAGGGTCTCTATCACCAGTTCGGCTTTTCGCTGCACGGTTTCCAGCTCGGCCCCGGCGCCGGCGCCGTCATGGCGGAGCTGATCGTCAATGGCGGCACCCAGACCCGGATCAGCGGTCTCGGCATCGACCGCTTCCATCCTTCCATGCTCTAGCAACAAAAGGACATCATGAGCATCACCCGCAGCATCCGCACGCCCATCATGCACCGCGCCGTCGAGGCCAATGGCTTCGTCTTCCTTGGTGGCACCATTGCCGACGACACCTCGGTCTCGATGGGCGAGCAGACCCGCAACATCCTCGGCAAGATCGCCGGTTATCTGAAGGAAGCGGGAACGGACAAGTCCCGCGTCGTGAGCGCCTCGATCTTCGTCACCGATCTCTCCAGGAAGAAGGAGATGGATGCGGCCTGGACCGAGTTCTTCGGCGACAATCTGCCGACCCGCGCCACCGTCGGCGTCGCCGATCTCGGCGGCGGCGCGCTGATCGAGGTGGTGGTGACCGCTTTGAAGGGTTGATGGCGCACGGCGACGGAGGACGACGGCGCCTCCTGCGCTGTCGTCCTCCGCGCGCCCGCCTTGATCTTGCCCTTCGATGGGACTACTTGGAGAGCTCCTCAATCAGGATACGTGCCGCCATGGATATGACCCCGACCGCAAAGCCCACCTGCCTTGCTCACGGGGAATTCCATGCCTGCCTCGATCATTCTGTCGAACCTGTCGCTGTCCACGCCTGACGGCCGCTCTCTTCTCTCCAACATCGATCTGACATTCGCGGCCGAGCGGACCGGCCTGGTCGGCCGCAACGGCGTCGGGAAAACGACGTTGCTTGCGTCGATCCTGGGGGAGCATGTGCCCCAATCAGGGCGCGTTCTGATCAACGGCACCATCGGCTTGTTGCGGCAGGATGTGCAGGTGCTCGCCGGCGCGACCGTAGCCGACCTGTTCGGCGTGCGCCGGGCGCTGGAGCTGCTTCGCCGTGCAGAGCGAGGCGATGCCTCGGCCGATGAGATCGCTGCGATTGACTGGACGCTCGAGACGCGGCTCGAGACCGCGCTGGCCCGCCTCGGGTTCGATCCGTCTCCCGACACGGAGCTGTCTTGCCTGTCCGGCGGCCAGATCACGCGGCTTCGACTCGCCGCACTGATCTTCGCCGCGCCCGACTTCCTGCTCCTGGACGAGCCCACCAACAATCTCGATCGGGACGCACGCAAGGCGGTGACTGATCTGCTCGCCACCTGGCGTGGCGGGGCGATCGTCGTCAGCCACGACCGGGGCTTGCTGGAGACGATGGATGCGATCGTCGAGCTGACGTCGCTGGGAGCCATGCGATACGGCGGCAATTGGAGCCGGTACCGCGCGCAGAAGGCCGTCGAGCTTGCGGCCGCCAGGCATGATCTCGCCCATGCCGAAAGGCGCCTGTCGGAGATTGACGGCAAGGCGCAAGAGGCCGCGGAAAGGAAAGCGCGCAGGGACGGCGGCGGCAGGAAGAAGCGCGCCAAGGGCGACATGCCGCGCATCCTGGCCGGAGCACGCAAGGATCGCAGTGAGGACAGCGGTGGCAGGAGCGCGCAAATCGCCGAGCGGCGGCGCGCAGAGGCCATCGATGCTGCGGACACGGCGCGCCGGCGTATCGAGATTGTTCAGCCATTGTCGGTCGGGTTGCCGGCGACCGGCCTGCCGGCGGGCAGGGAAGTGCTCTGGCTCGACGGCGTCAGTGCGGGCTATCGGCCGGAGCGGCCGGTCTTCCGCGATCTATCGCTCGCGATCGTCGGTCCGGAGCGCGTCGCGCTGGGCGGCCCGAACGGCTCTGGCAAGACGACGCTGCTGAAATTGATCGCGGGCGAGCTGCGCCCGCTCTCCGGCATCGTGCGGGTCAGGCCGGACTTCGCGCTGTTCGACCAGAAGGTCAGCCTGCTCGATCCCGCGACCTCCATCCTGAACAATTTTGGCCGTCTCAATCCGAAGGCGGGAGCGAATGAATGCCATGCCGCGCTGGCGCGGTTCATGTTTCGCGCCGATGCTGCCTTGCAGATCGTCGGAAGCCTGAGCGGCGGGCAGTTGTTTCGTGCAGGCCTTGCCTGTGTGCTTGGCGGGGTGACTCCGCCATCCCTGCTGATCCTCGACGAGCCGACCAACCATCTGGACCTCGAGTCCATCGAAGCCGTCGAGGCCGGCCTGAAGGCCTATGACGGCGCGCTGCTTGTCGTCAGTCATGACGAGGCATTCCTGCAGGCAATCGGGATCACGCGGCAGCTCGATCTCCCCCGGCGGACGTGAGTCGAAAGGCACATCGTTCGAATAGCAAAAGCTCGACGCCCAGCCCCAGCGTGTCGGGTAGACAAGAATGAGTATGAATCCGTGATCGCAGTGCCGCTGCTGTGACGCTTATCCCCTGATTTTTCCACTCCGGGAAACTGCCGCGTCAGAAATTGAACTTCGCCTGCCTTCGATCTACCCGCCACCGCCCGGCTCCAGCGCCTCGCCCATCTCCAACGGATGGGCCATGGTCTCGTGCAGGGCTTCACGGTTGAGCTCGCCTTCGGAGATGCTGATGACGACGCAGGCGACGCCGTTGCCGATCAGATTGGTCAGCGCGCGGCACTCGCTCATAAACTTGTCGATGCCGACCAGGATCGCGATCGACTGGATCGGAATGTCAGGTACGATCGAGAGCGTTGCCGCGAGCGTGATGAAGCCGGCGCCGGTGACGCCCGAGGCGCCCTTCGAGGTGATCATGGCGATGCCCAGAATGCCGAGCTCCTGCCAGATGGTCAGATGCGTGTTGGTTGCCTGCGCCAGGAACAAGGTCGCCAGCGTCATGTAGATGTTGGTGCCGTCGAGATTGAAGCTGTACCCCGTCGGAATGACGAGGCCGACGACCGAGCGCGAGGCGCCGAGATGCTCCATTTTCTGGATCATCTGCGGCAGCACCGTCTCGGAGGAGGACGTGCCGAGCACGATCAGCAGCTCGTCCTTGATGTAGGCGATGAAGCGCAGGATCGAGAAGCCGGCGAGGCGAGCGATCGCACCCAGCACGACCAGCACGAACAGGATGCTGGTGAGATAGAACGTGCCGATCAGCGCCGCGAGGTTGAGCAGCGAGCCGAGGCCGTAGGCGCCGACGGTGAACGCCATCGCGCCGAAGGCGCCGATCGGCGCGACGCGCACGATGATGCGGATGATGCCGAAGAACATCTTCGCGGCCGTGTCGATCGCATTCGCAATGGGCTCGCCTGCCTTGCCGAGGAAGGCGATGGCGAAGCCGGAGAGGATCGAGATCAGCAGTACCTGCAACAGGTCGCCGCGCGCGATCGCGCCCAGATAGCTGTCGGGGATGATCGCCATCAGATGGGCGACGATGCCGTCTTCGTGGGCCTTGCTGACGTATGAAGCCACCGATTTCGGATCGATGGTGGCTGGATCGATGTTGAAGCCGCGTCCGGGCTGCAGCACCTCGCCGACCAGAAGGCCGACCGCGAGCGCGACGGTCGACACCGTCTCGAAATAGATCAGCGACTTCAGCCCGACCCGGCCGACGCGCTTGAGATCGCCCATCGAGGAGATGCCGTGCACCACGGTGCAGAAGATCACCGGCGCGATCATCATCTTGATCAACGCGATGAAGCCGTCGCCGAGCGGCTTCAAGGCCTTGCCGAGATCGGGATAGAAATAGCCGATGAGCACGCCGACTGCGATCGCGATCAGCACCTGGACGTAGAGGATCTTGTACCAGGGCTGGTGCCGGCGGTGAATGGCTGGCTGGATCGCGATTTGTGTCATAGAGTGTGCCCCGAAACGCATTGATCATGCATGATCTGAATCATGCATGACTTGCATCATGTGATGGCCGCCGCTGAAGCGACAATCACATTTTTGTCTGTTTGCACGAAGATCGCTCGCTAAGCCGCATGCGCGCTTGTTGTCGATCGCGGCCACCACGGTGACGGCCGGCGGCGGCAGGCTCTGGATGGGGCAGGCTCGCGGCCGTTCCGATAATCGGAGTGCCTGCCTTTGCAGCCCAGGCATGCGGCGCCGCCGGCCGATCCTCAACGACCGGCGGATGTGTCGAGTGCCTTGTGACCGGCCTCGCCTTGGCCGATCGATTCCTCCCAGCTACCGGCCGCACCGGGTCCAGGAATGCGCGTAGCGTATGCACAACCGGGTGGAATAAAACGCCGGTTCCATCCATGATGATGCATCCCGGAGAGAACATATGCCGCAAACAGAACGCTCGACCTCCTTTTCCTCGCGCCTCGTCGGCCAATACGCGCTGGTGACCGGTGCTTCGCAAGGGATTGGCCGCGCCGTCGCCGTCCGGCTCGCCCAGGAAGGCGCGACGGTCGCCGTCAATTATTTCGGCAGCGCCGAGGGGGCCGAGGAGACGCTCGCGCTGGCGCTGGCGGCATCGAGCGACCGTGGCCATGGCAAGCCCGACCATGTCATCGTCAAGGCCGATGTCGGCAACGAGCAGGACATCGCCGCGATGTTCGAGACGATCCTGGCGCGCTGGAAGCGCCTCGACTGTCTCGTCAACAATGCCGGCTTTCAGCGGGAATCGCCGAGCGAAGCCCTGGACATCGAGACCTATCGCCGGATCATCGACGTGAACCTGAACGGCGCCGTGCTCTGTGCCCAGAAGGCGCTCGCCCATTTCGTCGCGCGTGGCGGAGGCGGCAGCATCATCAACTGCTCGAGCATCCATCAAATCGTTCCGAAGCCCGGCTATCTCGCCTACTCCATCAGCAAGAGCGGCATGGCCGGCCTGACCCGCACGCTGGCGCTGGAATTCGCCGGTCGAGGTATCCGCGTCAACGCGGTCGGTCCCGGCGCGATCGACACGCCCATTAACGCGGCCTGGACCGGCGATCCCGAAAAGCGCGGTGTCGTCACCAGCCACATTCCGCTCGGCCGTGTCGGTACGCCGGAGGAGATCGCCGCCGTATTCGCCTTCCTCGCCTCCGAGGATGCGAGCTACATCACCGGGCAGACCATCTACGCCTGCGGAGGTGTGACGCTGTTTCCCGAGTTCCGGGAGAACTGGGCGAGCTGAACTTCGGCGCCGGACTCGGCGTGCGTCGCGCCGGGATGGACCAAGCGCCGGTTGGGGACTGTGGTGCCGTGTGCTATCGACCCCGGACGGAGCTGCCACTTTCGGCAGACGCCGACGCGTGACGGGCCCGTGACCACGACCATCAACATCAACGCCTATAGCGACGCGCTGGTGGTCCTTGGGACTGCCGGCGTCGTGGTGCCCATCGTACGCCATTGGGGCATCAATCCGGTGCTGGGCTATCTCGGTGCCGGCGCCATTCTCGGTCCGCTTGGGCTCGGCTCGCTCGTGCAGCAACTGCCATTCCTGTACTGGTTCACGGTGACGGACGCGCACAACGTCGAGGGGATCGCCAATCTCGGCATCGTCTTCCTGCTGTTCCTGATCGGGCTCGAATTGTCTTTCCGGCGGCTCGTCACGATGCGGCGCCTGGTGTTCGGGCTTGGCGGCCTGCAGGTGGTGACGACGTCCGCCTTGATATTCGGCGCGGCGCTTCTGTCGGGGCAAGACTCCGATGCCGCGGTCATCCTCGGCGCGAGCCTTGCGCTCTCCTCGACGGCGATCGTGCTCGAGCTTCTCTCCAGCGAGAGGCGGCTTGCGACAACGGCCGGGCGCGCCAGCTTCTCGGTGCTGCTGGCGCAGGATCTTGCGGTCGTCCCGATTCTCGTCTTCGTCTCGGTGCTCGGCGCAGACAGCGGCGGCTCGGTCGTGGCGCACGTCTCCAGTGCCATCCTGAAGGCGGTCATGGCAGTCGTTGCCCTGATTCTGATCGGGCGGCTGTTGATGCGTCCGCTTTTCCAGATGGTCGCGGGCACCCATTCGACGGAGTTGTTCGTCGCGGCGACCCTGTTCGTCATCGTCGGCGCGGGGCTCGCGGCCCACCAGGCGGGCCTGTCGATGGCGCTCGGCGCCTTCGTTGCGGGACTGATGCTGGCGGAAACCGAATATGGCAAAGCCATCGAGGCCACCGTCGAGCCGTTCAAGGGCCTGCTGCTGGGTATCTTCTTCTTCACCGTCGGGATGGCCATCGACGTCCGCGTGTTTCTGCGCGAGCCCGGCTGGCTGCTGGCCGCCGTCGTCGGCATTCTCGTCGGCAAGGCGATCGTGCTCATCATCCTGGGTCGCCTCTTCAGGCTCTCATGGCCGGCGGCAATCGAGATCGGCTTCCTGCTGGGCCCCGTCGGCGAATTCGCCTTCGTCAGCATCGGAATGGCCGCGGCCGGGGGCATGATCGAACCCGGCGTGTCGGGCTTTGCGGTGGCCGTCACCGCCGTGACGATGGCGTTGACACCGCTTCTGGGCATGCTCGGGCGCCGATTGGCCGCCAAGCTGAGCAGCGAACGCACACCAGATCCCGAACTCGCGGCTCGGCCGCCCGGCGACCGGGCACAAGCCATCGTCGTCGGCTATGGCCGTGTTGGCAAGGTGGTCTGCTCGCTGCTGACCGGCCATGGCCTGAATTACATCGCGGTCGATCACGAGGCCGTCGGCGTGGCGCGCGACCGCCGCGACGGTCACAAGGTTTATTTCGGCGATGCGACGGAGCTGGGCTTCCTCGAAGCTTGCGGCCTGATGCAAACGACCGGCGTGATCATCACCATCCAGTCGCGGCCGGCGATCGATGCGATCGTCGAGCGGATCCGGGCGGTGCGTCCAGATGTGCTGATCGTGTCGCGCGCGCGGGACGCCGATCATGCCCGCCACCTCTACGCGATCGGGGCAACCGATGCGGTGCCGGAAACCATCGAGGCGAGCCTGCAGCTCTCGGAAGCAGCGCTGGTCGGTCTCGGCGTTGCGGTCGGGCATGCGATCGCCTCGGTGCACGCGAAGCGGGACGAGTTCCGGCTGACGCTGCAGCAGGCCGCGCGGAGCGCGGGACAAGAGCAAGCTCGTCCGCTCGATCGCACGGGACGGCGGTCTCCGCGCTAGGCATGCGCCGGCGATTGTCGTCATCTGGCAAAACGGGCCGGCGCGAACTACATCATGCGCCATGACGAACGTCCCTCTCCCTCCAGCAAGACCTCCGCTCGAAGAGTTCATCGGCCGGCACGAACGCCTGTTCGTGCTGACCGGCGCCGGCTGCAGCACCAACTCAGGGATTCCCGATTATCGCGACAGTCACGGCAACTGGAAACGGACCCAGCCGGTCAATTTCCAGGCGTTCATGTCGGACGAGCAGACGCGCCGGCGCTATTGGGCGCGCAGCCTGATCGGCTGGCGGCGGTTCGGCCAGGCGCGGCCGAACGATGCGCATCACGCGTTGGCCCGGCTCGAGACGAACGGGCGGTGCGGGATGTTGCTGACTCAGAACGTCGACCGGCTGCATCAGTCGGCCGGCCACCGGCAGGTGATCGACCTGCATGGCCGGCTCGATCTGGTCCGCTGCATGGGCTGCGGGGCGAAGATGCCCCGCGAGGCGTTTCAGCACGAGCTTGGCCGCGCCAATGCGCAGTGGCTGACGCTCGATGCCGCCGATGCGCCCGACGGCGATGCCGATCTGGAGCACGAGGATTTTTCCTCCTTCGAGGTGCCCTCATGCGAAGCCTGCGGCGGCATCCTCAAGCCCGACGTCGTGTTCTTCGGCGAGAACGTGCCGCGCGACGTGGTGGCGACGGCGAAGGATCACCTGGCGCAGGCCGATGCCATGCTGGTCGTCGGTTCGTCCTTGATGGTCTATTCCGGCTTCCGTTTCGTGCAGGCGGCTGCGCAGCGCAACATTCCGATCGCCGCCGTCAATCTCGGACGCACCCGCGCCGACGATCTCCTGGCGCTGAAAGTCGAGGAGCGCTGCGAAACGGCGCTTGCATTCCTGCTCTGATCGCGCCGGCGGCGAACACGCCTTGCCTATTGCATAGGTGCCGCGCAAAATAGCCGGGCACAGCGCTGCAGGCATGCCTCATGGCACGGGAATTGCTGCGCTTTTGGACCCAGTCTTGACGATCAGCACGGAGAATTTGGAATGCTTGAGGGAGCCGAGGTACGGCTTGCCGTCGATATCGGTGGCACGTTCACCGACATCGTGCTGGACGTGGGGCAGGACCGCAAAACCCGCAAGGTGCTGACGACGCCGCAGCGGCCCGAGCAGGCCGTGCTCGACGGCATGCGCCTCATTCTCACGGACGCGCGTGCTCATATCAGCGACATCGATGTCTTCATTCACGGCACGACGCTCGCGACCAACGCCATCATCGAGCGCCGGGGCGCCAAGACGGCCCTGATCGCGACCGAAGGCTTTCGCGACGTGCTCGATATCGGCACCGAAAGCCGTTACGACCAATATGATCTCGGCATCGACAAGCCGAAGCCGCTTGCGCCCCGCGCCCTCCGCTTCACCGTGCCCGAGCGCATCGACGCGCACGGCGCCGTTCGCCTCCCCCTGGACGAAGCCTCTGTGCGCGCGCTCGCGCCGAAATTGCGCGAGC
Organism: Bradyrhizobium sp. FW305-F6; assembly: GCF_058782905.1. Lineage (NCBI taxonomy): Bacteria > Pseudomonadati > Pseudomonadota > Alphaproteobacteria > Hyphomicrobiales > Nitrobacteraceae > Bradyrhizobium > Bradyrhizobium sp. FW305-F6. The sequence continues at coordinate 1,144,912 of NZ_JBYSYD010000002.1, read as the reverse complement.
TCGGTGTCGAGAGCGTCGCCATCGCCTTCCTGCATTCCTATGCCAATCCAGAGCACGAGCGCCGCGCGGCCACGATCATCAGCGAGGAGATGCCTGGCATCTCGGTGACGGCGTCGTCGGCCGTGTGTCCGGAGATCCGTGAATACGAGCGCACCTCGACGGCGGTTGCGAATGCCTATGTGCAGCCGCTGATCGATGGCTATCTCGCCCGCATGGCCGATGCCTTGCAGGTCGAGCAGTTTCGCGGCGCCATCTACCTCGTCACGTCAGGCGGCGGCGTCACCTCGATCGAGACCGCGCGTCGCTTTCCGGTGCGCCTCGTCGAATCCGGTCCCGCCGGCGGCGCGATCTTCGCGGCCCAGATCGCAGCGCGGCTCGGCGAGAGCAAGGTGCTGTCCTTCGACATGGGCGGCACCACGGCAAAGATCTGCCTCATCGAAAAATACCAGCCCGAGACCTCGCGCGTGTTCGAGGTCGATCGCGCCGCGCGCTTCCTGAAGGGCTCCGGCCTGCCGGTGCGCATTCCCGTGATCGAGATGGTCGAGATCGGCGCCGGCGGCGGCTCGATCGCCCATGTCGACGCCATGAAGCGCGTCACCGTCGGCCCGGAGAGCGCCTCGTCGGAACCTGGGCCTGCCTGCTATGGCCGTGGCGGCCAGCGTCCCGCGGTGACGGATGCGGACGTCGCGCTCGGCATGATCGATCCCGACGCATTCGCGGCCGGCACCATCAAGCTCGATCCGGAGCTGTCGAAGCAAGCCCTGCTCCGCGACGTCGGCGTGCCGCTCGGCCTGTCCGCGGAAACCGCGGCCTATGCCGTGCACGAGGTCGTCTGCGAGAACATGGCGAGCGCGGCGCGCGTGCATGCGGTCGAGCGCGGTGCCGTGGTCGGCCAGCACACGCTGATCGCGTTCGGCGGCGCTGCGCCGCTGCATGCGGCGCGCGTTGCCGAGAAGATCGGCGTCTCCCGCGTGATCGTGCCCTCGAATGCCGGCGTCGGCTCGGCGGTCGGATTCCTGGCAGCGCCCATCGCCTACGAGCTGGTGCGCAGCCGTCACGTCCGGCTCGATGATTTCGACACCGCGGCGGTCTCCGACTTGCTTCAGGAGATGGCGACCGAAGCGCGCGCGCTGGTCGAGCCTGGAGCCGCCGGCGCACCGGTGCGCGAGCGCCGCGCGGCTTTCATGCGCTATGTCGGGCAGGGCCACGAGATCTCGGTCGAGCTGCCGAACCGTCCGCTGACGACGGCCGATCTCGCTGGTCTGCGCCAGCAGTTCGAGGCCGATTATTCAGCGATGTTCGAGCGTCCGATCCCCGGCGCTGCGATCGAAGTGCTGAGCTGGTCGGTGCTCGCCACCACCGAGGCGCGCAATCCGCCCGCCGTCGCTTCCGTGGCGCGTAAGCCGGCTGGACAGGCCGTCGGTAGCCGCAAATTCTTCGACGGCCGCGCCGGCGAGGTGATCGAAATCCCGCTCTATCGCCGCGAGGACATGGCGCCGGGGGCCACCATTGCCGGCCCTGCCGTAATCGCGGAGGACGAGACCTCCACCTTCGTCTCCAACAGTTTTGATGCCCACATAGATGGTGCCGGCAGCATCGTCATGGAACGAAAGGCGGCCTGATCATGAGCAAGGCAAATGGCGCGAGCCTGATCGACCTCCAGATCATGTGGCACCGGCTGATCGCCGTGGTCGAGGAGCAGGCGCAAGTGCTGCTGCGCACCGCATTCAGCCCGATCGTGCGCGAATGCGGAGACCTCTCCGCCGGCGTGTTCGACCTCAAGGGACGCATGCTGGCGCAGGCGGTGACCGGCACGCCCGGCCACGTCAACTCGATGGCGGAATCGGTCAAGCACTTCATCGACCATTTCCCGATCGAGACGATGAAGCAGGGCGACGCCTACATCACCAACGATCCCTGGATGGGCACCGGCCACCTCAACGACTTCGTCGTCACCACGCCGTGCTTCAAGGACGGCAAGGTCGTAGCGCTGTTCTCCTGCACCAGCCACCTCATGGACATCGGCGGCATCGGCTTCGGGCCCGATGCCACCGACGTGTTCATGGAGGGGCTCTACATCCCCATGCTGAAGCTGATCGACCAGGGCGTCGTCAACGAGACGCTGATGGCGATGATCCGCACCAACACGCGGCTGCCGATCGACACCGAAGGCGACACCTATTCGCTCGCCGGCTGCAACGACGTCGGCTGCGAGCGCCTGGTCGAGATGATGAGCGAGTTCGGCATCGACACGCTCGACGAGCTCGGCGACTACATCTGCGACCGCTCGCGCGAGGCGGTGCTGGCCGAGATCGCCAAGCTGCCGAAGGGCAGCTGGCGCAACACCATGGTCGTCGACGGCTATGATGCGCCGGTGACGCTGGCGGCGACGCTGACGATCTCGGATACCGGCATTCACGTCGATTTCGAGGGGACGTCCGCCGCCTCGAAGTTCGGCATCAACGTGCCGCTGTCCTATACCACCGCCTACACCGTTTTCGGCCTCGGCTGCGTCGTCGCCTCGCAGATCCCGAACAATGCCGGCTCGCTCTCGCCGCTGACGGTGTCGGCGCCAGCGGGCGCGATCCTCAATGCGCCGAAGCCCGCGCCGGTCGCCTCGCGCCACATCATCGGCCAGATGCTGCCCGACGTGGTGTTCGGCTGCCTGCGCCAGATCATTCCCGAGCGCGTCCCGGCCGAAGGCACCTCGTGCCTGTGGAATCTCAACGTCCGCGGACAGACGCGTAGCGGCGTCGGCGGCAATTACGGGTTCTCGATGGCGGTGACCTCCAATGGCGGTACCGGCGCGCGTTTCGGCAAGGACGGGCTCTCGGCCACAGCCTACCCCAGCGGCGTGCGCGGTACGCCGGTCGAGATCGCGGAGACGCAGACGCCGCTGATCTTCTGGCGCAAGGAACTGCGTCCAGATTCCGGCGGGGCAGGGCGCACCCGCGGCGGTCTCGGCCAGATCATCGAGGTCGGCAGCGGCGTCGATGCTCCGTTCGACATTCTCGCCGCGTTCGATCGCATCGATCATCCGCCGCGCGGACGCGATGGCGGCCGGGACGGCGAGGCCGGCTATGTCGGGCTCAAGTCCGGCAAGAAACTGCGCGGCAAGGGCTTTCAGCAGGTGCCGCCGGATGATCGGCTGGTGGTGCTGACGCCCGGTGGCGCCGGTATCGGAGATCCGGCGACGCGCGATCGTGCGGCCGTGAGTGACGACGTCGCGAGCGGCCTCGTGTCCTCGGAGAATGCAGTCAGGGTTTATGGGTACGCGCGTTGACGCATCGACGCGTTTGGCAAAACGGAGGGGGTTCATGATCACGCGACGTAACTTCACCGCGGGTGCAGCAACGCTGCTCGCCGCCGGCCACATCTCGACCCGCGCCCGGGCGGCGACGAACTGGGACATGTCGACCGTCTGGCCCGACGGCAATTTCCACACCCAGAACGCGATGGCCTTCGCCGAGGAGGTGAAGAAGCAGACGGGCGGTGCGGTTGCCATCACCGTGAAGGCTGGCGGTCAGCTCGGCTTCAAGGGGCCCGAGCATCTGCGCGCCGTGCGCGACGGCCTGGTGCCGCTCGCCGACGTCCTCAACATCCAGCAGGTCGGCGACGAGCCCTTCATGGGCGTCGAGAGCATCCCATTCCTCTGCGGCTCCGTGGAGGAGTTGAAGGTGCTGCACAAATACGTGCGGCCCGAATATGAGAAGATCGCCGCGCGCAACAACCAGAAGATCCTCTACATCGTGCCGTGGCCGACGCAGTACCTGCATCTGAAGGCGAAGGTCGCCGATGTCGAGGGCCTGAAGAACATCAAGATCCGCGTGCCCGACAAGAACGCCGTCGAGATGCTCAATGCGATCGGCATGGCGGCGGTGATGATCCCGTGGGGCGAGACCATTCCCGCGCTCGCCTCCGGCGCGGTGGCCGGCGTCTCCACCTCGTCGGTGTCGGGCGTCGACGGCAAGTTCTGGGAATTCCTGAAATACGTCTACCCGACCAACCACGTCTGGTCGTCGCAGATGCTCACCGTCAATCTCGACGCCTGGAAGGTGCTCAGCGCCGACCAGCAGAAGCTCGTTGCGGATATCGCGGCGAAGATGGAGCCGGGCTTCTGGGCCAATTCACTCAAGGCCGATGTCGACAGCCTCAACCGCCTCAAGGAAGGCGGCATGGAGGTGGTGCCGGTCTCGCAAGCCATGATGACGGAGATCCGGGCCAAGACCGCGCCGCAGCTCGACGCCTTCCTCAAGCGCGTGGCGGCGGCCGACAAGCCGGTGCGGGCCTATCTCGCCGAAATGAAGCGCGGCTGAGGACGATGTCGTGGTGAGCATCTCGCCCGAAGCTCCGCAGAGCCTCAATGCAGCGGCGCCCGCGCCGCTGCGCCTCGTCCTCGACGGCATCGATCGCCTCGGCCGACTCGACGGCTGGATCGGCGGCGGATGCCTGCTTGCGTTGACGCTGCTGATGCTGTGCGAGGTCGCGACCCGCTTCCTGTCGAATTTCCTGCCGTTCTTCCCGCCGAGCATCTCGATCGCGTGGGAATATTCCTCCTATCTGATGGCGGCGTCCTTCACCTTCGGCGCCGCCATGACCTTGCGCGTCGGCGGGCACATCCGCGTCGTGCTGTTGCTGAAGAACGTACCGGCGCCGGTGCAGCGCGCGCTCGAGATCTTTTCGGCGGCGGCCGGATTCGCCTTCATGGCGTTCCTGACCTCGGCCATGGCGAAGTTCGCCTGGAGCGCGTTCGTGCGCGGCCAGGTTTCGACCTCGAGCAATACGCCGCTGTGGTTTCCGCAGGCGGTCGTCACCTTCGGCATGCTGCTGCTGACGCTCCAGTTCCTGGCGCGCGCGATACAGGCCGCGCTCGGCCTGCCGTTGGAGGATCATCGCATGAAGGCCTCGCCCGTCGAATGACCGCTTTGCCCGCATCCGGATTCGAGATCGCATGACCATCGAAGTCGTCGCCCTGTTCGCGATCCTGTTCGCGCTGCTGGCGTGCGGGGTCTGGATCGGCCTCACGCTTGCGCTCACCGCGACGGTGCTGCTCGCGATGTTCCGCTCGATCCCGCTCGACAAGCTGCTGCCGCAATACGCCTGGAACATCCTGACCACGCAGGAGCTGCTGGCGCTGCCGCTGTTCATCCTGATGGGCGAACTTCTATTCCGCACCCGCCTGTCACGCTCGCTGTTCCAGGGCCTCGCGCCGTGGGCCGGCCTGCTGCCCGGCCGCCTGCTCCATGTGAACGTGATCGGCTGCACCATCTTCGCGGCGATCTCGGGCTCGTCGGCCGCCACCACGCAGGTGATCGGCCGCATGTCGCTCAACGAGCTCACGCGCCGCGGCTATTCCCGCGACATCGCGATCGGCTCGCTCGCCGGCGCCGGCACGCTCGGCTTCCTGATCCCGCCCTCCAACATCATGATCATCTACGGCGTGCTCGGCGACGTCTCGATCCTGAAGCTGTTCACGGCCGGCGTGCTGCCGGGCTTCTTGCTGGCCGCTACCTTCATGGCCTGGGTGATGCTGCACACGACTCTCAGGCCCGCGATGGTGCCCGAGACGGAAGCCAAGCTTTCGCAGGTGCCGTGGGGCGAACGTTTCGCGGCGCTGAAGGATCTCGCGCCGGCACTTTTCCTGATCGCCTGCGTGCTCGGCTCGATGTACGGCGGGCTTGCGACGCCGTCGGAGGCGGCCGCCGTCGGCGTGCTCGGCGCGGCGCTGGTCGCCTGGGCGCAGGGCGCAATGTCGCAACAGGTGATGCGCGACGTGCTGGTCGGCTCGGTCATCACCTGCTCGATGATCGCGCTGATCGTGCTGGGCGCCTCGATCCTCGGCAATGCCGCCGCGTTCCTCGGCATCCCGCAGGCGGTGGCCGCGTTCGTCAAGGGGCTCGGCCTGTCGCCCTTCATGTTGATCGTGGCGCTGATCGTCTTCTATCTCGTACTCGGCTGCTTCCTAGACGGCTTCTCGATGATCGTGATGACGCTGCCGATCGTGCTGCCGATCGTGAAGGGCGCCGGCTTCGACGAGGTCTGGTTCGGCATCTTCCTCGTGATGGCAGTCGAGATGGCGCAAATCACGCCGCCGGTCGGTTTCAATCTGTTCGTCATCCAGGGGCTGACCGACGACGGTCTCGGCTACATCGCCCGCGTGACGATGCCTTATCTGATCATCATGGTCGGCTTCGTGTTGCTGCTGACGCTCTGGCCCGGCATCGTCACAGTGCTGCCGCGAGTGCTGTACGGATAATCGACATCTCGTCGCGGGCGGTTATCGCCAGGCAGCGGTCTCGTGCCCCGGACGCAGCGCAGCGCGCCCCCCGGCGATGCGAAGCATCGTCCGGTGCGGCGTGGTGCGCTGCAGAGCCGGGGCCCATGCGTCAGCGAATGTGGAGCTCTCTGGGTCCCGGCGCTGCGCAGCAGCGCAAGAACGCTGCAGCGCGTCCGGGACACGACAGACGTGCCGTGGCCAAGCTCCGCGGCTTACGCCGCCGCCTTCTTGCGCGCGAGTTCGGCCTTGTACAGCTCAAACTCCTCGGCGATCGCCTTCGCGATGGACGGCCGCTGACGCAGGCGCTCGTGGTAGGCCTTCACGTTCGGCCATGTCGCGAGCTCGATCTGCGGCGTCGCCACCGCCCAGTTGATGACTGTGACGAGATAGGCGTCGGCCACGCTGAAATGGTCGAGCAGGAACTCGCGTCCCTTCAGATATTTGTCGAGATAGTCGAGCCGCGACAGGTTCTTTTCCAAGGCATACGCCTTGGCTTCCTGCGACGCCTTGCGGTCGAGCAGGGGGACGAACAGCCCCTTGTGCAGCTCGGTGCCGATGAAGCAGAGCCATTGATGCAGCCGCGTGCGCTCGATTCCGGCGCTGGCGCCGAGGCCGGATTGCGGAAAACGGTCTGCGACATATTGCAGGATCGCGGCATTTTCGGTCAGCACCACGCCGTCGTCGGTGCGCAGCGTCGGCACGAGGCCGATCGGATTTACCGCGCGGAAGTCGGAGCCGTCGTTCAGTACCCGCTTGGTCGGCGGATCAACTTCGAGATAGTTCGCCTCGGCGCCGGCTTCGTACAGCGCGACGCGTGTCGCCATCGAGCAGGCGAGCGGCGAGAAATAGAGATCCATCTGGTGCCTCCTTGGGCAATTCCTCTTTGGGGGACGCTCAACCTGGCCAGATTGATTTTTGTACCATCTTGCATAATATGACCGCAGTCAAGGATTAATTTGCGAAATGGTACAAAAAGCGAAGCCGCCAGCTGCTGCCGGCCAACCTAAGCGCCGCGGCCGCCCGCGCGCCTATGAGCCCGGCGTTGCGCTCGGCAAGGCGCTCGATCTGTTTCGCAAGCAAGGCTTCGCCGCGACCTCGCTCGACGATCTCAGCGCTGCAACCGGTATGAACCGCCCGAGCCTCTACGGCGCCTTCGGCGACAAGCGCGAGCTCTACATCAAGAGCTACCAGCGCTATCGCGACGAGGCTGCCGCGGCGATGGGGACGATCTTCCGCGAGGAGATGCCGCTGCGTCAGCGGCTGGAGCGCATCTACGCGGCCGCGCTGGATATCTATTTGTCCGGCGACGCCGGCCCGCGCGGTTGCTTCACGATCGTCACTGCGGCGTCCGAAGCCGTCGGCGATCCCGAGATCCGCGCCATGGTGCTGGACGGCCTCGCCGGGATCGACAAGGCGTTCGCCAGTTGCTTTCGCCGTGCCAAGGAGAAGGGAGAGTTGCCGGAGAGCGCCGATCTCTTCGCGCTGGCGCAGGTCGCGTCAGCCACCATGCACACCATCGCCATCCGCTCGCGCGCCCGCGTGCCGCGCAAGGAGCTCGAGGCGATCGTGAAGAGTGCGATTGATGTGATGCTCGGCGCTAAGGGGTAGGCTGGAAGCGAAGCTTCAATACCCCCGCGTCCGGTCCACCACGTTCTCCAGCGCGCCGCCGGCCTCGAACCGCTTGATCTGCTCGGCGACATAGGCCGAGATCGCGTCGGCGTCGGTATCGGCTGCGTTGTGCGGGGTCAGCAGCACCTTGGGATGGGTCCAGAACCGGCTCTCGGCCGGCTGCGGCTCCTGCACGAAGACGTCGAGCGAGGCGGCGCCCAGCGTGCCGTCGTCGAGGCAGGCCAGGATATCGGCTTCGTTCTGCAAGCCGCCGCGGCCGGCATTGATCAGCACGGGCGCGCCGATCGGGCTGTTGCGGTTGAGCTTTGTGAAGGCGTCGCGATTGAGGATGCCGTGCGTGTCCGGCGTCAGCGGCAGCAGGCAGACCAGGATGTCGGTCGTGCGCAGGAAGGCGTCCATGCCCGCGGTGCCATGGAAGCATTCGACGCCCTCGATCGTGCGCGGGCTGCGGCTCCAGCCGGCGACGCGGAAGCCGAGCCGCTTCAGCACATCAGCCGCATCGGCGCCGAGAGTCCCGAGGCCCATGACGCCCACGGTCACCGCGCTGGCAGGCCATTGATAGAGCGGCGCCCAGCGCTTTGCGCGCTGCGAGTCGCGCAGGTACAGCTCCTGGCGGTGATGCATCAGCACGTGCAGCACGACATATTCGGTCATGCGGTTGGTGAGATCGGGGACGGCGACGCGCACCAGCGGCACCTCGGGCAGGCTCTTGTCCGCCATCAGCGCATCGACGCCAGCGCCGAGATTGAAGATCGCGCGCAGATTGGGGAACGCGCCGAGGACGCCCGGCGCCGGCTTCCACACAGCGGCATAATGGACCTCGGCCGGATCGAGCCCGGCATCGGGCAGCAGCACCACGCGACGGCCCCCGCAGACCCCGTCGAAGCGGGCCTTCCAGCGCTCCGGCAGCCAATTCTGCTGCGTGCTGTTGATCAGGACGGCCAGTGTGCCCGTGGTCATTCGAAGTGCCTCTTTCGGTTCCGCTCGAGAAGGCTCTCCTTGGCACGATCTGCCGGATTTTTCTTGCAATTTTTTTCCGCAGCCCTGTCGGGGCGAGGCATATTGGCGCGTCCTTAGAACAGACGAGGAAAGTGCCGCTCATGCTCTACGCCATCCTTTGCTATCACGATGAGGATTTCGTCGGCTCCTGGAGCAAGGACCAGGACGAGGCCGTGATGAAGAAGCTCGCCGTGGTGCAGGAGAATCTCGCCAGCCAGGGCCGGCTCGGGCCCGTGGCGCGGCTGTTGCCGACCACGGCGGCGGCGACGCTGCGCAAGGAAGACCCGCCGCTGGTGCTCGACGGTCCCTATGCCGAGACCAAGGAGCAGCTGCTCGGCTTCTATATCGTCGACTGCAAGAACCTCGACGACGCGCTCGACGTCGCGCGCGAGCTGGGCTCTGCCAATCCCGGCGGCGCCTACGAGGTGCGTCCCGTCGGCGTGTTCAGGCCCGGAGGAATCTGACGTGAGCGAGGCCGACACCGCCTGGATCGAGACTGCGCTGACCTCGGCGCGACCTCAGGCGGTGGGCGCCCTGCTGCGCTATTTCCGCGATCTCGATACCGCGGAGGAGGCGTTTCAGAACGCGTCCTTGCGCGCACTCAAGGCCTGGCCGCAGAACGGGCCGCCGCGCGATCCCGCCGCCTGGCTGATCATGGTCGGCCGCAACGTCGCGATCGACGAGGTGCGCCGCGCCCGAAAGCAGCAGCCGCTGCCGGAGGACGACCAGGCGATCTCCGATCTCGACGACGCCGAAGGCGCGCTCGCCGAGCGCCTCGACGGCTCGCACTATCGCGACGACATCCTGCGGCTGATGTTCATCTGCTGCCACCCGCAACTGCCGGCGACGCAGCAGATCGCGCTGGCGCTGCGCATCGTCTCGGGCCTTACCGTGAAGCAGATCGCGCGCGCCTTTCTGGTCTCGGAAGCGGCGATGGAGCAGCGCATCACACGGGCCAAGGCAAAGGTTGCCGAGGCCGGGACGCCGTTCGAGACGCCCGGGGCGGTGGAGCGCTCCGAGCGTCTCGCGGGCGTTGCCGCGATGATCTACCTGATCTTCAACGAAGGCTATTCGGCGAGCGGGGACACTGCGGAGATCAGGAAGCCACTCTGCGAGGAGGCGATCCGGCTGGCGCGATTGCTGCTGCGGCTGTTTCCGAGCGAGCCGGAGATCATGGGCCTGACGGCGTTGATCCTGTTGCAGCACGCCCGCAGCGCCTCGCGCTTCGCCGCAGATGGCTCGCTGGTCCTGCTGGACGACCAGGACCGGTCCCTGTGGAACGGTACCATGATCGCGGAGGGCCTCGCCCTGATTGACAAGGCGATGCGCCACCGCCGCAGCGGGCCCTACCAGATCCAGGCTGCAATCGCCGCGCTGCATGCGCGCGCGGCAACGCCGCAGGAGACCGACTGGACGCAGATCGACCTGCTCTACGGCGCGCTCGAAGTCGTGCAGCCGTCCCCGGTGGTGACGCTCAATCGCGCGGTCGCCGTCTCCAAGGTGCGCGGGCCACAGGCCGCGCTCGAACTGATCGAGCCGCTCGCGACCAAGCTCGCCAATTATTTCCATTTTTACGGCGTGCGGGGCGCCTTCCTGATGCAGCTCGGCCGCAACGACGAGGCCCGAATAGCCTTCGACCGCGCCATCGCGCTCGCCAACACCTCGGCCGAAGCCGCTCACATCCGGATGCATCTCGACCGCCTGATCCGGGACAGCCAGCCGAAGGCAAAGGAAAGCGCGAAGGCGAAGTGACGCGGGACGCGTCATTCCTGGTCTGGTCCTTCGGACCGCCCGGAATGACGTTAAAAAAATATTCAGTTGATTGTCGGCCCCCGCCGTTCGCGTTCGTCCTTTGCGCGTATCACCGGGAGCCCTCCATGCTGAAAGCCATTGCCATCATCGCCGTCGTGCTGGCCATCGGGCTTGCGGGTATCCTCGTCTTCGCCCTGACGAAACCCGACACATTCCGCGTCGAGCGCAGCCTCGCCATGAAGGCGCCGGCGGGCGCGATCTACCCGTACGTTGCCGATTTTCATCGCTGGACCGCCTGGTCCCCGTATGAGAGCCGCGATCCCGCCATGAAGCGGACTTTCGGCGGAGCTGCGGACGGCAAGGGTGCAACCTACGCCTGGGACGGCAACAACAATGTCGGCGCCGGACGCATGGAGATTCTCGACGCGAACGGGCCCTCCAAGCTCCGCATCAAGCTCGATTTCGAGCGGCCGTTCGAGGGCCACAACACCGCCGAGTTCACCTTTGTGCCGCAGGGCGATGCCACACTCGTCACATGGGCGATGTACGGTCCGGCCCCATTCCTGTCCAAGCTCATGCAGGTGTTCATCAACATGGACAGCATGATCGGCAAGGATTTCGAGACCGGCCTCGCCAGCCTGAAAAGGCTCGCCGAGAAGCAATAGGTCCCACAGCCAGCGAAGAGGAGAGAACGATGCTCAATCCCTATCTGTTCTACCAAGACAATTGCGAAGCGGCGTTCAACTATTACGCCAGGATTCTGGACGGCAAGATCGAGGCGATGATGCGCGCGTCGGATGCGCCGCCGGAGGTGCCGGCGACGCCAGGCCGCGAGAAGATGATCATGCATGCGCGGATGTCGTTTCCCGATGGCAGCGTGCTGATGGCATCCGACGCCCCGGCCGAACATTTTAACAAGCCGCAGGGCTTTTCGATCTCGATCACGGTCACGGATCCCGCGGATGGTGAGCGCAAGTTCAACGCGCTCGCCGACGGCGGCAGCGTCACCATGCCCTTCAGCAAGACCTTCTGGGCCAAGGGCTTTGGCATGTGCACCGACAAATTCGGCATTCCCTGGATGGTGAACTGCCCGGCCGAGGGTATGTGACGGGCGCGGCCGGCCGTTGGTTCTCCTACCTAACTGATCCGGTGACGTCCTGGCGCGACGGCGAGGACTCCACACAGCGAGGGCAGATCACGAGCTTGCTGCCGAGCTGCCGGTCGTTCTCCGCCTGTATTTCGTCATGCACCGTCCACCACGCCTCGGAATAGGGGCGCAAGGTGCCGAGCACCTTTTCCCGCTCCTGATTGGGATCAGGTGCCGCCGGCGCGCCGTCCGTGACGCGCCGTTTGGCGACATGCGGACGGTTCGGATCCTTGCCAAGACCATCCCATGCGAAGGAGCGACGTTCCTGCGCCGGGGCGTCTGCGCATCCGATCAGCACTGTACAAAAAGTGAGCAAGATGAAGCCGTGCCGAATCATGCCGGGCCTTTGCCTCCGTAAACGACGCGAACAATCCACTGGGACGCGCGCGTCGTCGGTTCAATGGAACTCAAGGCAAAACAAACTCGCCGGCCTACGAATCGTACTCTCGCAGCAGATTGCGGCGCAATGAAGCGCGTGGTGAATCCAACTGCATCGCACAACAATTGGCGAAATATTGGGCTATGAACTGCATGCTGGAATCGCTATTTTTTCATAAAAGTTACAAATTCGGGATGGACGTTTTGGAGGGGAGCGACCGATGGCGGCGGCGCTGCAAATCAATTTTGCTCTTTGGGGAATGCTCATCTGCGCCAGCGCGAAGCTGATGCCGGCGTTACAGTCTCTCTTTTGAGAGACGCAACCGGCGCCCGCTCGCGCTAATCCTTCTGCGCACGCTGGCAGCGAGCGCAGCGGCCGTTGCCGGTTGCATCAGCGACAACGCGGATAGATCGCGGCGAGATCTCGCCCCTTCAACAGCAGCAGCCGTGAGGTAAGGCCGCCGCGGCGACTGATCCACTCCCGCACCGGGCTGGGATAGGCCGCAAGCACCGCGACCGATGCTTCCGGCTCCGCGTAGAAGCGTCCGCGCCGGTCGACCGAACGCGCGGCGTGGAAGCCCAGCACGGCCCGTTTGGTGACGCAGATGCGCTCACCAGGCACGATGCTCAGCACCAGCGTGCAGGCGGACAGGCAGGGACCGTCGATCACGACGCGCTCGCCGCTGTCGCGCACTTTCTCGAACAGATCGAGGAACGGCCCGACCTGTCCACCCGGAGACTGGATGATGCGGATTTCAGCCGCCGCGGGCGTGACGGCGAGCAGCGCGGATGCGAGCATCAGGGCCGTCAGGAATGAGATGCGTCGCATGAACTCTCCACCAACTCGCTCTTGCAGGATGGGCAAAGCGTCGCGCGCCCGGCATTGCCGCCTCATATCCGGAGAAATGATGAGCAGGCCGCTTGCACGCCTTTGCCAACCCTACAAATCTCGTGCCTACCCATTCCGTCGTTGCCCGCGCAGCGTCGGCAGGCCGATCCCGGCTGCATCGAAGCCGCCATCCACGGCCAAAATTTGGCCGGTGATGTAACTCGCGCTTCCCGAGCACAGGAAGTAGATCGCCTCCGCGAGCTCTTCCTCCAGGCCGTAGCGGTTGAGCGGAATGGCGTCGTGATAGTCGGCGCGGATCTCCTTGGTGTGCACCTGCTTCGCCATCGCGGTGTCGACCGGCCCCGGCGCGACCGCGTTGACACGGATGTTGAGGGAGGCGAGCTCGACCGCGAGCTGCTTGGTGAGATGCGCAAGGCCCGCCTTGCTGGTGCCGTAGGCCGAGCGCAGCGTCGAGGCGCGCACCGCCGAGATCGAGGTGATGTTGACGATGGCGCCGCCATGGCCTTCGCGCATCAAGGGTATCGCCGCCTTGGTGCAGAGGAACGGCCCGGTGAGGTTGACTTCGAGCACGCGGCGCCAGTCGGCTTCCGAAGTCTCCATCAGCGGTGCGAACACTGCGATCCCGGCATTGTTGACGAGCGCATCCAGCCGGCCAAACCGGTCCTCGATCGCCGCGATCGCATCGCTCACGGCAGCTTCGTCCGAGACGTCGCAGGTCAGGGCCAGCGTCGCATCGTCTCGGCCGATCTCGGCGACGGTGCGGCCGAGCAGCTCGCCCTCGATGTCGAGCAGCGCCACGTGCCAGCCCTCGGCGAGGAACTTCTTCGCGGTCGCAAGCCCGATGCCGCGTGCGGCTCCGGTGACGAGGGCGACTTTTTGCGAGGCTTGCGGCATAGGCTGATCAGTCCTTCTGTCGGAAACGGAAGCTTTTGAGGCGGCCGGCGCCCTTTTACTTCGCTTTCGTCCCGACGAGGAAGTACTTATGCCGGAGCTCCCGCATGCACCGCCACTCCGAGGACCCGCTCGTTCAGCGGTCCCGGAAGAATGGCCAGATCGGGGAGGGCGCCTACGCCAGCTCCGCGGAGGCGCGCTGCATGTTGGCTGACATGTCGGCCGTCACGATGCTCTGCTCCTCGACTGCGGCGGCGGTGGAGGCGATGAACTCGTTCACGGCGGCGATCGCGGCCTTGATCGCGGTGAGCGAGCCGGCGACGTCGCCGGAGATGACGTTCAGGGCGTCGATCTCCGAGGTGATGGTGTCAGTCGCCTGCTTGGCCTGGCTCGCGAGGTTCTTCACCTCGGAGGCGACCACCGCAAAACCTCGGCCGGCCTCGCCCGCACGGGCCGACTCGATCGTGGCGTTGAGTGCGAGCAGGTTGATCTGGCTGGTGATGCCGGAAATCATCTCCACGATGCCGCTCATTGCTTGTGCGGCCGCGGCCAGCTTCTGGGCCTGACTGTCCGCGGACTCGACCCGCGTCGTCGCGACCTTGGATGTCTCGCGCGATTTCGCCATGGTTTCGGAGATCTCGCGGATCGACGCACTCATCTGCTCGCTGCCGGCCGCAACCGCGTCGATCAGCCCGCGCGCATTGTCGGCCTTCTTGCGGCCGATCGCCTGCGCGGTGATGTCGGTGGCGTATTTCACCACCTTGTAGGGCTTGCCGTTGAGATCGAAGATCGGGTTGTAGGATGCCTGGATCCAGATCTCTCGACCGCCCTTGGCGATCCGCTTGTATTCGGCGGCCTGGTATTCGCCGCGGTTGAGGGTCTCCCAGAACTGGCGATAGGCCGCCGAATTCCTCTCGTTCGGCTCGACGAACATGGAATGGTGCTGGCCCTTGATCTGGGCCAGCGAATAACCCATCGCCTTCAGGAAATTCTCGTTGGCGGTGCGGATCGTGCCGTCCATGTTGAATTCGATCACGGCCTGCGACTTCTGGATGGCGGCGAGCTGGCCGTCATTGTCGGCGGCCTTCATCTTCTGCGCGGTGACGTCGGTTGCGAACTTCACCACCTTGAACGGCTTGCCGTTCTCGTCGAGGATCGGATTGTAGGTGGCGATGATCCAGATTTCCTTGCCGCCCTTGCCCAACCGCTTGTATTCGGCCGCCTCGTACTCGCCGCGGTTCAGCTTGGCCCAGAAGGCGGCATAGGCGGGGCTGGCGCGGTCTTCCGGCGTTACGAACATACTGTGATGCTTGCCCCTGATCTCGTCGAGCGAGTATCCCATCGCGTTCAGGAAGTTCTCGTTCGCGCTGATGATGGTGCCGTCCATGTTGAACTCGATCACCGCCTGGGCGCGATTGATGGCGGCGATCTTGCCAGAATCTTCCATGGTCTTGATCTTGGACGCGGTGATGTCGGTCGCGAACTTGATGAAGCTGACGACCTTGCCGTTCTCGTCGCGCAGCGGCGCATAGGAGGCGTGGACCCAAACTTCCTTCCCGCCCTTGCCGAAGCGCTTGTATTGCGTGGTCTGGAACTCGCCACGGTTGAGGCTGGCCCAGAAGTCGCGATAGCGGGCGCTCTCGCGCTCGACCGGGCTGACGAAGATGCTGTGGTGCTTGCCCTTGATCTCGGCGAGCGTGTAGCCGCTCATCTTCAGGAGGTTCTCGTTGGCATCGAGTATGGTGCCGTCGAGGTCGAACTCGATCACGGCCTGCGAGCGGTCAAGCGCCTCGACCTCTGCGATAGCATGCCTGACCTTCTTGCTTTGGAAATTGAACACGTGAGCTCCGCAATGTTCCCGGTGGCAAATTGGAGGATCGTCGTACGGGTCTGGAAGGAAAAAGTTGCATGCTCTTCTTGAGCATCTGTAAACTAAGGGAGAGCCCGATTGAGTTCCGCGATTTTACGGCGTGCTTTTTAAGTCATTCAACTCTTGGGCGTTTCAGCTCCATATGCACGATGGAGTTCATAAAGCGACCCGTAGTTGTACGGGAGGGGCGCGCATTATTTTTCCGGTTTGCGCTAGTCGAGTCCAAAAATTCGCGTCGACGTGTCGGTTCGCCGGACCTTTGTTCGTCTTGAAGGCGAGGGCGGCGGCTCGCACCTGCTCTCCCTGACAACCAGGGTAAGGAGCACCATGCGATTCATGATGTTGATGATCCCGCTCGGCTACGAGGCTGCGCCGCCGGACGTGCAACTCGATCCGGAGCGTGTCGCGGCGATGATGCGCTACAACAAGGCGCTCGAGGATGCCGGCGTGTTGATCACGCTGGACGGCCTGCACCCGCCGTCGATGGGTGCGCGCGTTTCGTTTGTGACCGGCGTTCCGGTCGTGACCGACGGACCGTTCATCGAAGCCAAGGAAGTTCTGGGCGGCTACTGGATGATCGAGGTTGCCTCGCGCGCGGAGGCGATCGCGTGGGCCAGGAAGTGCCCGGCCGCGCCCAACGAAATCATCGAGATCCGGCAGGTGCAGGAAATGGCCGATTTTCCGCAGGACGTGCAGCAGGCCGCGGCCGGATTCGACGAGTTGAAGAGGTCGGCGGCCGCGGAGAGTTCGCGGCAGTCGTCAGTTGACCAACGCGGGAGAGACCTATGAGCACCGACCACAAATTCCTGGCCGTCTATCTCGGCAGCACGAGCGGCTCGAAAATGGCAGCTTGGCGCGCGCTGCCCGAGGCCGAACGGAAAGCGAAGGAACAGGAGGGCATGGCCGCCTGGCATGGCTGGGTCGAGAAGCACAAGGATGTGATCGTCGAGATGGGCGGCCCGCTCGGCAAGACCCGCAGGATCGACGCCAAGGGCATCACCGAGATCAGCAATGCATTGACCGGGTTCACGGTGGTGCGGGCCGCTTCGCAGGAGGACGCTGCAAAGCTGTTCGAGAACCACCCGCATTTTGCGATTTTTCCGGGCGAGGCGATCGAAGTGATGCCGGTCCTGCCGATTCCGCAGATGTAGCATCAGGGGATAGCCGTCATTCTGGGGCGGTCCGCAGGACCGAACCCGGAAGACTGGGGGGACGTACGGGTTAATCACACCCGATTCCCGCTAGTGACCTTCGCGCCCGGCTCATGTAAAGCTCGTTCACATGAGCTGGCGCAAGGAGCAGGGCCGCGCCGAGCGCGGCTATCACCACGGCAATCTGAAGGAAGCGCTGCTGCAGGCCGCTCTCGGGCTGATCGCCGAGAAGGGCGCGGCCGGCTTCACCTTTGCCGACGCCGCGCGCATGGCCGGCGTCAGCGCGGCGGCGCCTTACCGGCATTTCCGCGATCGCGAAGAGCTGCTGTCCTCGATCGCGCAGCGCGGTTTCGAGCAATTCGAGGCGCGCCTCGCTGCGGCCTGGGACGACGGACGTCCTGATACGGTCACCGCGTTCGAACGGGTCGGCAAGGCCTATCTCGCCTTCGCCCGCGAGGAGCCCGCCTTCTACAACGCGATGTTCGAATCGGGGGTGCCGGTCGATGCCAATGCCGCACTCCAGGCCGCGAGCGAGCGGGCCTTCAACATCATTCGCGCCGCGGCCGAGCGGCTCGCGGCGCTGACGCCTCCGGGCACGCCGCGGCCGCCAGCGATGATGATGGCGCTGCACATCTGGTCGATGGCGCATGGCGTCGCCTCGCTATTTTCCCGCGGCGACGCCGCGCGACGAAAACTGCCGATGTCGCCGGACGAACTGCTCGAGGCCGAGGTGCTGATTTATCTGCGCGGCCTCGGTTTTCCGACTGACCGTCGTCCGGCGGGACAAAGCGCCGGGCCGCCGCCTGTGCCGCCGGAGGGGTCCTCCGGTTCAGGCCTGCCGCCCGGCAGTCCCTGGGGCAAGCCGAAATGAAATTGCGCAAATAATCACGCGGGCGTGTCTGGCGGCCGGCTTGACAAAATCACGCGATGGTTTAGCTATGTAAATGTTATTTACATTCACAACGGCGCTGGTGCCGTGATGGAGATGGGAAATGGCCTACACCGCTGACGTCAATCGCTGGCGCGGCCCTTCGGACCAAAACCAACACTACGAGCGTCCCCGCATGCTCGATACGCCTTGGCATCCGGGCTGGATCGCCGTGACCATCCTCGGCTTCATCATCTGGTGGCCGATCGGGCTTGCCCTTCTCTTTTTCACACTCGGGAGCAGAAGAATGTCGTGCTGGAGCCACCCGGATCGCTGGCAGAACAAGATGGAGAAGATGCAGTACAAGATGGATCGCATGCGCGACCGCATGGAGCGCCGCGGCTTCGGCTTTGGCTTCGGCCCGTCGTCATCCGGCAACCGCGCCTTCGACGAGTACCGCTCTGAAACGCTGCGCCGGCTCGAGGAAGAGCAGGTCGAGTTCAGAAACTTCCTGGACCGTCTGCGTCACGCCAAGGACAAGGAAGAGTTCGACCAGTTCATGGCGCAGCACAAGACGCGTCCGACCCCGCCGCCGACTGACCAGCAGCAGGGCTGACCTGACGGTTCGCACCTCTCAAAGCCTTCAGGCGCATGCCCCCAAAGTCCTGATGGCCCCGAGCCGCCCGCTTGCGTAACCCGCAGGCGGGCGGTTTGGTTTTGGGGAAACGGTCGAGGTTCAGCGCACCGCCGCGAGCTGCGCGCGAACCGAGGCCAGGAAGTATTCGTAGGCGTGGTCCACGATCTCGTTGAGCGATCGGGTTCGCGCGAACATCGCCTTGGCCTCCGCGAGAAACTCCTCGCGGGTCGGGATCTTCGGCAGATGCAGATGCGTCAGCGCGTCGACACCTTCATGTGCGCGATTGAGGATGTCGTGCAGCGTCGGCAGCTGCAACTGGGCGAGATCGGCCCGGCGGCGCGCCGACGAGATCGCGTGGGCCAGGGTCTGCGCATCGAACCGTCCGGCGAGCTCGCGGGCCGCCCGCTGGATGACCCGCGCGCCGAGCGGCTGCTCGTTGCGAAGCACCTGTTCGGGCGGTGCCTTCATGTTCCAGACTACGCCGATCCACGACAGCAGCGTCAGGATGTAATAGGTCACGTCGACCTCCCACCAGCGAAAGCCCTGTCGCACGCTGCTCTGGTAGGCGTGGTGATTGTTGTGCCAGCCTTCACCCAGCGTGAACAACGCCAGCAGCCAGTTGTTGCGGGAATCATCGCCGGTCACGTAGCGCTTGCGCCCATGCACATGGGCGAGCGAGTTGATGCAGAAGGTCGCGTGATAGAGCAGCACCGTGCTCCAGAGGAAGCCGACGACGAGACCCGACCATCCTGCGATCAGGAAGCACAGCCCTGCCAGCACCAGCGCCGGCAGCAGTTCCAGCCGATGCAGCCACATCAGTTCGGGATAGGCGGCGAGATCGCCGACCTTCACGAGGTCAGTCGCGTCGTGCCGTCGATAGAAAATCCAGCCGAGAT
Organism: Bradyrhizobium sp. FW305-F6; assembly: GCF_058782905.1. Lineage (NCBI taxonomy): Bacteria > Pseudomonadati > Pseudomonadota > Alphaproteobacteria > Hyphomicrobiales > Nitrobacteraceae > Bradyrhizobium > Bradyrhizobium sp. FW305-F6. The sequence continues at coordinate 1,125,567 of NZ_JBYSYD010000002.1, read as the reverse complement.
GACTGTAGAGGAAGCCGCGGTGACGCGGTGAATGGACATCGTTTTCGGTGTCGGAATGCAGGTGATGGTGCCGATGCTTGGCCGCCCACCACAACACGCTCTTCTGCGCGGTGCTTTGCGCAAGGCAGGCCAGGATGAACTGAAACACCCGGCTCGTTGCAAACGCCCGATGCGAGAAATAGCGATGGTAGCCCGCGCCGATCGCGAACATCCTCAAGCAATAGAGTGAGACGCAGATCGCGACCGCCTGCCAGGTGACGCCCGACCAGATTGCCCCCAGGCAGCCGAGGTGGACCAGCAAGAACGGCAGGGCGGATGGATACATGACGTCGTCATGCTGGTCGTCGGCGGGGGCGTTGGGCGACATATTTGAGCGTGACCTCGGATGACGTGGGAAGAGGATTGATCCGGCGCTGACGGCCCGAGGGTACGAAAAACCCGCGGATGGCAGACCACCGCGGGTTTGGGCCGAAAGAACCTACGGACTATACGGGCGGGGCTCTCCGGCAAGCAAGCTCGTTGCCGGGCGTTCGGCGACCGCATGTCGCTGACGTCAATTGGCGCACCGGCTCTCTGGCTCCTATATTCGTCGATGAGAAGCAAGCGTCAAAACACCGCAGGCGGCGAAGATGGCGGAAGCTGCGATCAAGGCGAGCGATATCCTCTGGCAGGAGATACGCGGCGAGGCGCGGCGCGCTGCGGCGGCGGATCCCGTCTTCGGCAGGGCTCTCGCCGATGCCGTCCTTGCCCATGACGATTTTACCGCCGCCTTGGCCGACCTGATCGGACGCCGGCTGGGCGGCAGCGCCGCCGATCGCGAGCGCTTCACGACGTTTTCCTGCGATGCCTTTCGCGGCCAGCCGGATCTGGTCGAAGCGGCTGGCCGCGACCTGCGCGCCATCGTGCTCCGCGATCCCGCGATCGCCGGACTGTTGCCGCCGCTGCTGCACTTCAAGGGATATGTCGCGCTGCAAGCCTGGCGCGTCTCGAACTGGCTCTGGCGTCACGATCATCGCGACGCCGCGCTGCTGTTTCAGAATGAGGCTTCGAACGCGCTTCAGGTCAGCATTCATCCGGCGGCCAGCATCGGGTCCGCCGTCTATCTCGACCACGCCACCGGCATCGTGATCGGCGCCAACGCCGTCGTTGGCGACGAGGTCACCATCCTGCAGAACGTCAGCATCGGACGCCATGGCGGCCTGCCGATACGCTCGCCTCGCATCGGTCGCGGCGTGTTCATCGGCTCCGGCGCGACCATCCTCGGCGACATCGAGATCGGCGATTTCGCCAAGATCGGCGCCGGGACTGTCGTGACCGGTGACGTCCCCCCGGGTTGCACCGCAATCGGCAATCCCGCGCGGCTGACCAACTGCCCCGAGCCGGCCTCGGCGGCTTGAGGCGCGATCCTGTCTCCCGCACGGGACACCCTGGGTGCCCGCCAGCCATCCTGCTGCGCTGCCTACCTTTCCCGCAGCCAAATTGGCCGCCGGTAACCCCGCATTAACCAACGCCGGGCTCTGGTAATTGCGGACAGTCGCGCCCGAGGACGTGTCGAGGCCCATAGTTTTGACATCTTGGCGGGGAATGCAGGCGGCCGGCTTTGGACGAGCTTTTGGACCAGCCCTGCACCCCAGAAAGACAAGGCTTTGAGCGGGCTTGGCGGCCGCGCCGGTTCCAGCGCGGCTGTTGGGGAACACCGGCCCGTTTGCTGGCCGTAGACATTAGGTAACGATCGCCTTGAGAGGATACTGCTTATGAATCCGGCCGAATTGGCTCAGTCAGCCCTTCCGGTTGCTGCCTCCGCCGACGTGTCGCTGATTGCGCTGTTCTGGCAGGCTCACTGGATCGTGAAAGCGGTGATGCTGGGGCTTCTGGCCTGCTCGGTCTGGGTCTGGGCCATCGCCATCGACAAGATCTTCCTCTACGCGCGCACCCGGCGCTCGATGGACCGGTTCGAGCAGGCGTTCTGGTCGGGCGAGTCGATCGAGGAGCTCTATCGCACGCTCTCGGCCAAGCCGACGCATTCCATGGCGGCCTGCTTCGTGGCGGCGATGCGCGAGTGGAAGCGTTCCTTCGAGAGCCATGCCCGCTCGGTCGCGGGGCTTCAGATGCGCATCGACAAGGTGATGAACGTCTCGATCGCGCGTGAGGTCGAACGGCTGGAACGGCGCCTGCTGGTGCTGGCGACCGTGGGCTCCGCCGGCCCCTTCGTCGGCCTGTTCGGAACGGTCTGGGGCATCATGTCGAGCTTCCAGTCGATCGCGGCGTCGAAAAATACCTCTCTGGCGGTGGTCGCCCCCGGTATCGCGGAGGCGCTGTTTGCGACCGCCGTCGGCCTTATCGCCGCCATTCCTGCCACTATTTTTTATAATAAGTTCACCTCCGAGGTGAACCGGCAGGCCCAGCGGCTCGAGGGCTTTGCTGATGAATTTTCAGCCATTCTGTCTCGTCAGATCGACGAGCGGGGCTGATGGACGGCATGTATAATGTGAAGGGCAATTTGGGCACGCGATCATGGCCATGAACGTTGCGAGTTCGTCCGGCGGCGGCGGGCGCCGTGGCCGGCGCAAGCCGGTCGTGGCCGAGATCAACGTCACGCCGATGGTCGACGTCATGCTGGTGCTGCTCATCATCTTCATGGTGTCGGCACCGATGTTGACGGTCGGCGTCCCGCTCGACCTGCCGCAGACCCAGGCCAAGAGCATCGAAAACAGCGACCAGAAGCCGATTCAGATGTCTGTCGACATCAAGGGCAAGGTGTTCATCAACGACACCGAGATCGCGATGAACGAGCTGATCCCCAAGCTGAAGGCCATCACGGACGCGCGGGGCGGGCTGGAGGAGCGCATCTATCTGCGCGCCGACAAGAAGGCGGATTACGGTACGGTGGCCAAGGTGATGGGCCAGCTCTCGGGGGCCGGGTTCAAGAAGCTCGCCCTCGTCACGGAAGCGGATCAGGGGTCTTGAGGCCGTGAAGGTGAACGTCGACAAGACACTCGTTGCGTCGATTGCCCTCCATGTCCTCGTGCTGGGATGGGGGCTCGTCACCTTCAGCAGCAAGGCCTACATCGCTACGCAGGAATCCCTCCCGGTCGACATCATTTCCTCCGATCAGCTCGCGCAGATGATGTCGGGGCAAAAGACCGGTGACAAGAAAGAGCCGAAGCCCAAGGTCGAGAAGATCGCGGAAGCGAAGCCCGAGGAAGATGCGGTCGGCAAGGTCACCGAGAAGAAAGAGCTGATCAAGACCAACTCCCAGCCAGAGCCGCCGCCAAAGCCCGTCGAGAAGCCGGTGGAGAAGAAGCCCGAGCCGCCCAAGCCCGTCGTCGAGGCGAAGCCCAAGGAAGAGCCGAAGCAGGAGCCGAAGCCGCAGGACAAGAAGCCTGATCCGGCCAAGGAAGATCCGCTCGCCGAACTCATGAAGAAGCAGGAGACCAAGAAGCCGCCGCCCAAGCCCGTGGAGCAGAAGGTCGCGGCGGTGCAGCCGCAGCCCAAGCCGAAGGAGCGCACCTTCGATCCCGCGCAGATCCAGCGTGACCTCGACAAGCGCGCCGCGACCCGGCACGAGCAGACCGGCTCGGCGCTGAATGCATCGGCGTCGCTGGGATCCACGACCGGGACCGCCGCCAACAATGTCGCGACCTGGCAGGGCGCGTTCATGTCAGCGGTCAGGCGCTGCTTTACGCCCACCTATAACGGGCAGGATGCCGATCAGTACGAAGTCGACATCGACATTTACATGAAGATCGATGGAACGCTGGCATCCGAGCCGGTTGTCGTTGCAGCGAGAGGGCCGTCTCGGTCGATTGCTCAGGCCGTCGCGGAGAGTGGCAAGCGCGCCATCGTGCAATGTCAGGTCTATTCGTTCCTGCCGAAGCAGCAGTATGACACCTGGAAAACCATTCCGATGCGCTTCGGCCTGAAGGATATGTTGTGACATCCGAACAAAAGAATTTTGCGATGAATGACATTCGATCGATGAACCGCCGCCGCTTCCTGACGCTGACCGGATCGACGCTCGCGATGCTTGGGAGCGGACGTGCCTTCGCTCAGGGGCAGGACGGGCGCCTGCGTATCGATCCCACGGCGTTTCAGCCGATCCCGATCGCGATCACCAATTTCCTGCCCGGCTCGCCTTCCGATGGCGACGTCGGCAACGGCGTCACGCAGGTCATCACCAACAATCTGAAGCGTTCGGGCCTGTTCACGCCGATCGACCAGGCCGCCTTCATCGAGCGCATCAGCAACATGGACGTCGCGCCGAATTTCCAGAACTGGAAGACCCTCAACGCGCAGGCCCTCGTCACCGGCCGCATGACGCGGCAGCCGGACGGAAGGCTCAAGGCCGAATTCCGCCTGTGGGACGTGATTAATGGCCAGCAGCTCGCCGGCCAGCAATACTTCACCTCGCCGGAATATTGGCGCCGCATCGCCCACATTATCTCCGACCAGATCTACGAGCGGATGACTGGCGAAAAAGGCTATTTCGACAGCCGCGTCGTGTTCGTGGACGAGACCGGGCCGAAGGAGCGCCGCGTCAAGCGGCTCGCGATCATGGATCAGGACGGTGCCAACGTGCGCTATCTGACCCGCGGTTCCGACCTCGTGCTGACGCCGCGCTTCTCGCCGAACTCGCAAGAGATCACCTACATGGAGTTCGGCCAGGGCGATCCGAAGGTCTACCTCTACAACATCGAGACCGGCCAGCGCGAGATCGTCGGCAATTTCCCCGGCATGACCTTCGCGCCGCGCTTCTCGCCGGACGGCCAGCGCGTCATCATGAGCCTGCAGCAGGGCGGCAATTCCAACCTGTTCGTGATGGACCTGCGCTCGCGCTCGACCACGCGTCTCACCGACACCCCGGCTATCGACACCTCGCCGTCCTACTCGCCCGACGGCAGCCGCATCTGCTTCGAATCCGATCGCGGCGGCAGGTCGCAGATCTATGTCATGAGCGCGGGCGGCGGGCAGGCGCAGCGCATTTCCTTCTCCAAGGACGACACCAACGCCAGCTATTCGACGCCGGTGTGGTCGCCGAAGGGCGATTACATCGCCTTCACCAGGCAGGGCGGCGGTCAATTCGCAATCGGCGTCATGAAGCCGGACGGCTCCGGCGAGCGGCTGCTCACCTCCGGTTTCCACAACGAAGGCCCGACCTTCTCGCCGAACGGCCGCGTGCTGATGTTCTTCCGCGATCCCGGCGGCAACGGCGGACCGTCGCTGTACTCGGTCGACATTTCGGGCCGCAACGAGCTGAAGGTGCCGACGCCGGGCTTTGCGTCCGACCCGGCATGGTCGCCGCTGCTGTCCTCGACCTCCGGCGGCTGAAGATATCGCGGCGAGGATCTCGCCCGTTCAGACACGCGATGTTGTCGAAAAAGTGCGCCGATTTTTCCGGGTTGGCTGCGCAAGACAAGCCTTTCTTCACCTTGTACTCGGCAGGGCTTGCCTAGTTGCTTGATTTTTAAGCGGAAACAGGCTTGCTGTTGGCGAAAACAACTCGACTTTAACAATGTTCCCTCAGAAAGGCTTCATCTCGGCTGGGTAAAACTACGCGCCAAACAGGACGCGCGTACAAACCCAGATGCAGCTCGCAAGCCAGAGCGGAGAACCCGATCAAGGACAGGCCGCGCCGAAGGTTTCGGCGGCGCTGATCGATTCCCTGTTCGAAGCGTCCGGCCCGTTGCTCGCGGGCATCGTCTTCGTTGCGTTTGGGGCAAGCCTGACCGCGCTGAAGACCGGGCAAACATTACTTTGGGCCTGCGTGCTGTTTCTTGTGGTCGCGGGCGCGATCCGGGTTTTCGATATCCGGCGCTTCAGCCCTCACAAGTCGGCTCTCACTGCCGAAGAAGCCGACAAGTGGCAGAAGCGCTATCGGCGCGGGGCGCTGATCCAGGCCGCCGCGATCGGAACGTGGTGCTCGACAGCACTGCTGAGCAACGATGATCCCGTCGTCCACCTCATCGCCCTGTCCGTGACCACGGGAATCCTGGCGGGAGGAGCGGGCAGGGCCTACGGACGCCCGTCGATATTTCATCAACAGGCCGTGCTTCAGTTCGGTCCCGCCGTGATCGCCTTGGCGGTGCGTGGCACGCCTTACTACATCGCCATGGCCTTTGTGAGCGCCGCGTTCCTGCTGGCGGTGATGCAGCTTTCCGCCAATCTGCACAGGATATTCATGCGGGCCGTCGTGGCCCGCGAACGCGAAGCAGCCCTCGCTGGCCAGTTCGATACCGCGCTGAACAACATGCCGCACGGCTTGTGCATGTTCCGCGTCGACAGGCAGCTTGCCGTGATGAATCATCGGTTTGGCGAGATGCTAGACCTGCCCGAGGATCTCGTTCGCAGTGGCGCCAGCGCGCGTGACGTCGTGGCTGCATGCATCAGCGCGGGCTCGATATCGGCTTCGAGCGGCGAGATGATCATCGCCGGGTTAGAGTCTTCGCAAGCGAAGGAGATCGTCACCATCGATCCCTCGGGGCGAAACCGTGCCTTGTCCTGGACCGTCCAGCCGATGGCGGACGGAGGCGCAGTGTTGCTGCTTGAAGACATTACCGAGCGGCGCAATGCCGAGGCCAAGATCACCCATCTGGCCCGGTACGACGAATTGACGGCGCTGCCCAACCGGGTCCACTTCCGCGACGAGATCGAATGTCTGTTGGCGGCCTCCCATCATGCCGAGCGTCTGTCGGCGCTGCTGTTCATCGATCTCGACCAGTTCAAGCAGGTCAACGACACGCTCGGCCATCCCTGCGGCGACCAGCTGCTCTGCGCCGTCGCCAATCGCCTGCGCGAAATGCTGCGACCCGAGGATTTCGTCGCGCGCTTCGGCGGCGACGAGTTTGTGGTCTTCCAGCAGAACATCACGGCGCCAGAGGATGCCGCCGCGCTGGCGCGCCGTATCGTCGAGCGCTTGAGCGAACGCTACCGGATCGACAATCATCTGGTCGAGATCGGCGCCAGCGTCGGCATCGCGCTGACCTCCCCTGAGGGCGTCAGTGCCGACACGCTCCTGAAGAACGCCGACATGGCGCTCTATCGCGCCAAGGCCGACGGCCGCGGCACCTATTGCTTCTTCCGAGACGAGATGGCGGCAACCGTCGAGGCGCGCCGCATCCTCGAACTCGACCTGCGCAAGGCGCTCGCGAACGAGGAATTCGAGCTGTTCTACCAGCCCCTGGTCAATCTGAAGACGGGCAAGATCAGCACCTGCGAGGCGCTGCTGCGCTGGAACCATCCGGTCCGCGGCACTGTCTCGCCGGTCGACATCATCCCGGTCGCCGAGGACATGGGCCTGATCGTCGATCTCGGCCGATGGATCCTGCGCCGCGCCTGCCTGGAATGCATGAAGTGGCCGGACGGAGTCAGCGTCGCCGTCAACTTCTCGCCGCAGCAATTCCACCAGCGCGACGTGCTGAGCGAAATCCGCTACGCTCTCGAAGTGTCGGGCCTGCCGGCGCATCGGCTCGAGATCGAGATCACGGAATCCTCGCTGCTGCGTAACACCCAGCTCACGCACGATATCCTGTCGCAATTGCACGCGCTCGGCGTGCGCATCTCGCTCGACGATTTCGGCACGGGCTATTCCAGCCTCAGCTATCTGCACAATTTCCCGATGCAGAAGGTGAAGATCGACCGGTCCTTCCTCGAAGGCATCGATAGCGACCGGCCTTTGACGCTGCTGCGGGGCGTCGCGCGGCTGTCCGCCGACCTCGGCATGTCGGTGGTGGTCGAGGGCATCGAGACCAGTGAGCAACTCGAGCTCATCAGCGCCGACGGCACCGTCACGGAAGGCCAAGGCTACCTGTTCAGCCGCCCGGTCCCGGCGGTGCGGGTCCGACAATTGCTCAACGCTTCGCATGGCAGCCGCATGCAAGAGCAGTTGATCGTGGTCTCCTCCCGCTGACTCTGCTGACGGCACGGCACCCGATCGCACGCGATCGATGCAGCGATCGCACCCGTGATTTTGCGGGCCGCAAAGGTTAACCCTAACCCCGCTAAAGCTTTGCAATCTTGTTAAGAACCCATTAATCTTTGTCCACTCGTGGAAGTTGATCGAGAGTTTGGGAGTACAGGATGTCGTCTCATGCCGAGCCACGCGGTCCGTCGCTGGTGCGCGGGGCAGCGTTGTTCGACCGCATCGACTACCGGCTGCTCGAGACGCCCGAGGAAAGGGATCCAGTCTACCTTCTGCGCTACAAGGCCTATCTGAACGGCGGATTGATTTTGCCGTCAGAGACCCGGCGTGTTTGCGATGTCTATGACGACGCGCCGAACGTCTGGATCTTCGGGGTCTATGTCGACGGTGAGCTATGCAGTTCGCTGCGGATTCACGTCCTGACGCCGGAATGCCGCCTGTCCTATTCAACCGAATTGTATGGCGATGTTCTCCATCGACGTCTCGATCGCGGCGAGGTGTTCGTCGACCCCGCACGGCTTGCGGCGGACCCCGAAAAGGCCAAGGGACTTCCGGAGCTTCCGTATCTGACCCTGAGGCTGGCCTATCTGGCTTGCGAGTATTTCAACGCCGATACCGGCCTCGCGATGGTGCGCCCGGATCACCAGCCGTTCTATCGCCGCGTCTTCCTGCATGAGCCCCTGGCCGAACCGCGCGCTTTTCCGGGGTGGCATACGATGAAGACGTCGTTGATGGCGTCCGATTTCCGGCAGCTCCGGGAAAAGGTGCTGACACGCTTTCCCATCATGCGCTCGAACGCGTTCGAGCGGCGGATGCTGTTCGAGCGCGGCGTTCAGCGCAAGCCTGCCTCCCGGCCGGTGCTGGTCGGGAGCGCCGCCGCGCAAGTCTGAAGTTTACCGGTCAATTGATCGTGCGGCCCGGATCAGTCACCGTTCCGGCCGCGACGGCGACGGGCGATGCCGCGGGGCCAAAAGACCAGGCGAAGCCTGCCTTTTAGCCATTATCCCTGCTTGCCTTCACCCTCACGCCACATTTACAACCCATTAACCATGCCGGTTGCTTTTCGCTGGTTGGGGGCATTTGACCGGCTGCGGCAAGGTTCCGTCAAGGTTGACGGAACGTTCGCTTAACCAACCCCCTGTAGACCGGACAGCAGTGGACTAACGTGAGCGTGGAGGCTCCGGAATGAGACATCCTATGCGTATCCTCCAGGGATTGAAGCTGGCCGCGGTGCTCGCCGTCGCACTGTCGATGGGCGCCTGCGCCAACAAAAATGCCGCGACGGATGCGATGGCCAATGCGGCGACGCCGGGCAGCCAGCAGGACTTCGTCGTCAACGTCGGCGACCGCGTGTTCTTCGAAAGCGACCAGACCGATCTGACCCCGCAGGCGATCGTGACCTTGGAGAAGCAGGCGCAGTGGCTTCAGAGCTATCCGCGCTACAGCTTTACCATCGAAGGCCATGCCGACGAGCGCGGCACCCGCGAATACAACATCGCGCTCGGCGCCCGCCGTGCGCAGTCGGTGCGTTCGTTCCTTGCCTCGCGCGGCATCGATCCGAACCGCATGCGCACGATCTCCTACGGCAAGGAGCGGCCGGTGGCCGTCTGTAACGACATCTCCTGCTGGTCGCAGAACCGTCGTGCCGTGACCGTGCTGAACGCGAGCTCCTGAGGATCGGTCAGGCGGCGTTCATCTTCAGAAACAGATTATGCCGGCGCCCTTTCGGGCGCCGGTTTCGTTTCAGCATTCTGTGACTTAAAACCCTTGGTGCCAGTCACATTTTTGGCGTACTCCACCTCGATCTGTGGCGCGTCGAATGTTCCGTCGCAGGCCATTTCGGTTTCCTCGTCAGGGCAAAATGTCATCCAGATTTAAGCTCTTTACCGGCACCGTGGCGACCGCCGCGCTGCTCTCCTTGTGCGCGCCCGCAACTGCGCAATCGATCTTCGCTCAGTCGGATGACGCCGATGCGGAGATGCGGATCGAGCGGCTGGAGAATCGGCTGCGCCAGCTCACCGGCCAGAACGAGGAGCTGCAATACCGTAACCGCCAGCTCGAGGAGCGGCTGCGGGCGCTTGAGGGCGGTGCGCAGGCCGCGCCCGGACAGGCGCCCAGCGTCGCGGCGATGCCGCCCGCGCAAACCGCACCAGCTCAGGTCGCACCCGGCTATCGCCAGGGGACGCAACAGCAGGCGGTGCAGCCGAATTACGAACAGCCGCAGATCGCCTCGCCCGCGCCGATCGTTCAGGAGCAGCCGGCGCCCGGCGCACCCGGCTCGCGCCGCCGCGGCGATGCCTTCGATCCGAACCAGAATCCGAATGCGCCTGGTGCGCCGCGCGCGCTGGGCGGCGGGCAACAGCCGATGCCGGCAGGAGCTCCGAGCGGGGCACCGGGCGGGCGCAGCGCCGGCGAGCCGCTCGATCTCGCCACTGCCAACCCCCGCTACCAGCAGGGTGTGCCGCCGGCTGCACAGCCGGCCTATCCATCGGCCCAGCCGGGCTATCCGGCGCCATCGGGCGGCGCCGGCCTCACGACGCTGCCGCCCTCGGCGACGCCGCGCGACGAGTTCGACCTCGGCATCGGCTACATGCAGCGCAAGGACTATGCGCTCGCCGAGCAGACCATGAAGAACTTTGCGCAGAAATTCCCGAGCGACCCCCTGGTCGGAGACGCGCAATACTGGCTCGGCGAGAGCTACTTCCAGCGCCAGCAATATCGCGATTCCGCCGAAGCCTTCCTCGGCGTCACCACCAAATACGAGAAATCGGCCAAGGCGCCGGATGCGCTGCTGCGGCTCGGCCAGTCGCTCGCCGCGCTCAAGGAGAAGGAGGCGGCCTGCGCCGCCTTCGGCGAGATCGGCCGCAAATATCCGCGCGCGTCCGCCGGCGTCAAAGCCGCCGTCGATCGCGAGCAGAAGCGGGTGAAGTGCTGACGTCCAGAGGCATGACAAGTCGGAACGTGCTGCGCTAAACCTTGCGAGCATCCGCCGGCGACTGTCAGGGCCTCGTCATGTCAGACGACGACAATTCACCGATCTCGGCACTGGAGGCGAGGCGCCTGTTCGCGCGCTTCAAAGCTGAGCCGGCCTTGGTGCTCGCGGTCTCGGGCGGGCCCGACTCGGTCGCGCTGATGTGGCTTGCGGCGCGCTGGCGGCGCGGCCTGGCGCGCGGCCCGCAACTCACCGTCGTCACCGTCGATCACGGCCTGCGCCCGGAAGCGGCCCGCGAGGCGCGCGAGGTCAGGCAACTCGCCGCCGAGCTCGGCCTGCCGCACCGGACCCTGCGCTGGCGCGGCGCAAAGCCGAAGACCGGGCTGCCTGCCGCTGCGCGCGAGGCCCGGTACCGTCTGCTCGCAGGGGCCGCGCGGACCGCTGGCGCGGGCCATGTGCTGACGGCCCACACCCGCGACGACCAAGCCGAGACCCTGTTGATGCGCCTCTTGCGCGGCAGCGGCCTTGCCGGACTGTCGGCCATGGCGCCCCTCAGCGAGCGCGACGGACTAGTCCTGGCGCGTCCCTTGCTCGATGTTCCCAAATCGCAGCTGATCGCGACCTTGAGGCGGGCCGGGATCGGCTTTGCCGAGGACCCCACCAACCGGGATACCGCCTTCACCCGGCCGCGGCTGCGCGCGCTGCTGCCGCTTCTGGCGGCCGAGGGCGGCGACAGCAGAAATCTGGCTCGGCTTGCGGCAAGGTTGGCGCGGGCCAATGCGGCGGTCGAGGTGCTCGCGGACGGCGCAGAGCGCTTTCTCCGCTTGCGGGATCGCGGCGATGCGCCGCAGGCGGGCGTCCGGAGCTTCGAGGCGGCGGCATTTGCCGCCCTGCCGGAGGAGGTCCGGCTGCGGCTGCTGCTGCGGGCCGTCAACGCGCTCGGACATGAAGGGCCGGCGGAACTCGGCAAGGTCGAAGCCTTGCTGTCCGCGTTGGACCAGGCGATCGCTGCAAGCGTTCGCAGGCGCGCCACCGACCGGCCAGTGCTGAAGCAGACCCTCGCGGGAGCCTTGATCAGCCTCGCGGGCGGGCGTATCCACATTGCGCCGGCACCGGCCCGGCGGAGCACCGGAAGATGAGCACGACATCGGGCGCATCATGACACCGGCCAATCTGCCCCGGCGGCGTCAGGCCACCTTAACCAGGCCGGAAAAACCCCCGATCGAACGCCATTATTTCAGCGGGAATCGCGCTAAGATGGGATAAATAGTCCCATCTCGTTCCCTTGGCAGCGACGGGGGCGGCACCTAAATTGTATCCGTCTAACGATGAGGATTCCTTGGGATTTCCTCGCATTGACCAAAGCCACTGCCCAAGGATCAGGGTCGCGATCCGCGCGACCACGAAGGAAGATCGATGAACGCCAATTTGCGCAATTTCGCCCTCTGGGTCATCATAGTTTTGCTGCTGTTGGCGTTGTTCACGCTCTTCCAGAATCCGGGTCAGCGGGCCTCCTCGCAGGACATCGCGTTCTCGCAGCTGCTGAGCGAGGTTGACCGCGGCAATGTGCGCGACGTCGTGATCCAGGGGCCCGATATCCACGGCACCTTCACCAACGGCTCGAGCTTCCAGACCTATGCGCCGAACGATCCGACGCTGGTGAAGCGCCTCTATGACAGCAAGGTCCAGATCACCGCGAAGCCGCCGGGCGACAACGTGCCTTGGTTCGTCTCGCTGCTGGTCTCCTGGCTGCCCTTCATCGCGCTGATCGGCGTCTGGATCTTCCTGTCGCGGCAGATGCAGGGCGGCGCCGGCAAGGCGATGGGCTTCGGCAAGTCGCGCGCCAAGATGCTGACGGAAGCGCATGGCCGCGTCACCTTCGAGGACGTCGCCGGCGTGGATGAGGCCAAGCAGGACCTGCAGGAGATCGTCGAATTCCTGCGCGATCCCGGCAAATTCCAGCGCCTCGGCGGCCGCATTCCGCGCGGCGTGCTGCTGGTCGGTCCTCCCGGTACCGGCAAGACCCTGATCGCGCGTGCGGTCGCGGGTGAAGCCAACGTGCCGTTCTTCACCATTTCCGGCTCCGACTTCGTCGAAATGTTCGTCGGCGTCGGCGCGTCCCGCGTCCGCGACATGTTCGAGCAGGCCAAGAAGAATGCGCCCTGCATCATCTTCATCGACGAAATCGACGCGGTCGGTCGTCACCGTGGCGCCGGCCTCGGCGGCGGCAATGACGAGCGCGAGCAGACGCTGAACCAGCTGCTGGTCGAGATGGACGGCTTCGAGGCCAACGAGGGCGTGATCCTGATCGCGGCGACCAACCGTCCCGACGTGCTCGATCCCGCGCTGTTGCGTCCGGGCCGCTTCGACCGCCAGGTCGTGGTACCGAACCCCGACGTCGTCGGCCGCGAGCAGATCCTGAAGGTGCACGTCCGCAAGGTGCCGCTGGCGCCCGATATCAACCTCAAGACCATCGCGCGCGGCACTCCGGGCTTCTCCGGCGCCGACCTGATGAATCTCGTCAACGAAGCCGCTCTGACCGCCGCCCGCCGCAACAAGCGAATGGTGACGCAGGCCGAGTTCGAGGAGGCCAAGGACAAGGTGATGATGGGCGCCGAGCGCAAATCGCTCGTCATGACCGAGGAAGAGAAGCTCTTGACGGCCTATCACGAGGGTGGCCACGCCATCGTCGGCCTCAACGTCGTCGCCACCGATCCGATCCACAAGGCGACGATCATTCCGCGCGGCCGTGCGCTTGGCATGGTCATGCAGCTGCCAGAACGCGACAAGCTGTCGATGTCGCTGGAGCAGATGACTTCGCGCCTCGCCATCATGATGGGCGGTCGCGTCGCGGAAGAACTGATCTTCGGCAAGGAGAAGGTGACGTCCGGCGCCTCTTCCGACATCGATCAGGCGACGCGACTGGCGCGCATGATGGTCACACGCTGGGGTCTGTCGGACGAACTCGGCACCGTGTCCTACGGCGAAAACCAGGACGAGGTGTTCCTCGGCATGTCGGTATCGCGCACCCAGAATGCGTCGGAAGCCACGGTCCAGAAGATCGACACCGAGATCCGCCGCTTCGTTGAAGAGGGCTACAACGAAGCCAAGCGTATCCTCACCGAGAAGCGGCAGGATCTCGAAACCTTGGCCAAGGGCCTGCTCGAGTTCGAGACGCTGAGCGGCGACGAGATCATCGATTTGTTGAACGGCAAGAAGCCGAACCGCGAGTCCGTGCTGGAGCCGACTACGCCGCGCGCCTCCGCCGTGCCTCCGGCCGGCAAGCCGCGCCCGCGGCCCGATCCCGGCCTGGAGCCGCAGCCGCAGGCTTAATTTTGGCAGCAGATGGAATCGAAAGACGCGGCGGAAACGCCGCGTTTTTTCTGCCTGAAGCTCGTCATCGCGAGCTGGCTTTCTGCTGGCGCCTCCTGTCGAAGCGCTGGGTGGAGCGGAGCAGTCCTTTGCGATTGCCTTCGTGCCTAGGCCGTTTTGCCACAGCCATTCCGCCTGAATGGCTTGCGGTCGGTCAAGAGAGTGGACCTCGATCGCGCTAGGCTCCCACTCCTCAAAGGAGGGAGCCATGGCCTTCAAGGATGTACTGTTGACCCTGACGAGCTATCCGCAACCGACGCCGGTTTCGGTGATCGACGGCGCGGTTGAGATAGCCGCCGTTCTGGATGCGCATCTCGCAGCCATCTCCTGCGAGGTTCATGCCGAAGTGCGCGGGAGCCTGCTCGGGGATGCCATCCTGGACATTCCCGCGCTCGTTGCCCGCGAGGCTGCCAAGAGCCGCGACAACGCGAAAGCGCTGCTGGCGGCATTCGAAACCTCGGCCGCGAAATCCGGCATTCGGCACGAGATCATCTTCGAGCAATGTGCAACCGCGGGCGAGGCGGCACTGCTGGTCGACTATGCGAGGCTTCGCGATCTCACGATCATGGCGGTGCCGGAATCCCATGATCTCGGCTATGCCGAGGAGGTGATCTTCGAATCCGGCAGGCCGACGCTGATCCTCCCCACTGCTCCGCGCTCGCATCCATTCCGGCTTGATGCCGTTTGCGTGGCCTGGGACTTCAGCCGCACAGCTGCGCGCGCGGTTTCCGACGCGCTTCCTTTGCTCGAAGCGGCGAAAACCGTGCGCGTCGTGACCGTTACCAATGAAAAAGCCCTCGATTCGAAACACTCCGCCGAAGAACTGGCGAAGAATCTGGCTCGTCACGGTGTCGAGGTCGTGCTCGACAAGATCGATGCCGGCGGCAAGCCGATTGGCGAGATCCTCGGAGCCCACGTGCTCTCCCACGGCATCGACGTTCTCGTGATGGGCGCGTACGGAACGCCGAGGTGGCGGGAATTCGTGCTCGGCGGCGCGACCAGGGCGCTGCTGTCCAAGCCGCCGATCCCGATCCTGTTCTCTCATTGATCCCAGGCCATGCAGGAGGTGGGAATAGCTGCCAATCAGCAGCCTGGTATCAGGAAAACGCCGGACGGTTCAACGAAGCTAATCAGATCGCTCACGCTCACGCACGCGGTGCTGTACGGGCTCGGCGTGACCATCGGCGCCGGCATCTACGTCCTGGTGGGAGCGGCCGCCGCGCGGAGCGGAATGCACGCGCCTCTGGCGTTCCTAGGCGCGGCGATCGTGATGGGCATGACGGCCGGCACCTTCGCCGAGCTCGGCACGCGCCTGCCGGTTGCGGCAAGCGAGGCTGCCTATGTCCAGGCCGCATTCCATCGCAAGTGGCTCTCCGGCGCCACAGGGCTGCTCGTCGTTGCCGCGGCGACGATCTCCGGCGCGACCATCACGGTCGGGAGTGCTGGCTACATCAGTGTATTCCTGCCGCTACCTTCCGGCTGGATCATCGCGGGCGTCGTGCTCGCGATGGGTGCGATCGCCTGCCTGTCCGCGGTTCAGTCCATCAGCTTCGCCGGGCTGATGACGGTGGTGGAGATCGGAGGATTGGTCCTCATCGTCGGGGCCGGGCTGGTTCAGGGCGACGCCCTGATCTCGCGGCTGCCCGAATTGTGGGTCCCCATCGGCGATGAAGCGGCCTGGGCCGGCATCGCGCAGACGACGCTGCTTGCCGTGTTTGCGTTCATCGGGTTCGAGCACCTGGTGAACATCTCCGAGGAAATGAAGAATCCGTCCCGGACCTTGCCCTGGGCGCTGCTGATCACCCTCGGCGTGACGGCGCTGCTCTACATGGTTGTGGTCTGGGTCGCCGTGGTTGCGGTGCCCCCGGCCGAGCTCGCGCGCTCCTCCGCCCCGCTTGCCCTGGTGTTCCAGCGGTTGACCGGTCTTCCTCTCTGGGTCCTGAGCGCCGTCGCGATCATTGCGACAGTCAACGGAATCATCGTTCACATGCTCATGATCGGACGCGTGCTGTACGGGCTTGCGGACCAGGGCAGCCTTCCGGCCCTGCTCGCCCGGGTGAACGCCAGAACGGGCGCGCCGGTGGTCGCAACTCTGTTCGGAGTCGGCGCCATCCTGATCCTCGCTCTCGGCGTTCCCTTGACCGGACTGGCCGAATGGACCTCGCGCCTGACGCTTGGGATTTTCGTTCTGGTCAACCTGGCCCTTCTTCGGATCAAGGCGAAGGAAGCGGCACCTCCTGCCGGCGTGTTCGTCGTACCGATCTGGGTGCCGATTGCGGGGTTGTTCACAAGCGCCGCATTGCTCCTGATCGATCTGTTCGGGTAGCGCGCTTTCGCGAACGCGGGAAACACTAAGAAGAACTTAACGCTTGCGGCCTAACTTGGCCCGCCATGACTGATCAGGTCGCCCACAGCGCGGTTCAACCGTTTCCGGCACGTGCAGCGCTCCCCTGGGCGGTGGGGCTCGGCCTCTATGCCGTGTTGCTGGTGGCCGGGCCGCGGCTGCTCGGTGATCCCGACAGCTATTCTCACATCGAGGTCGGGCGCTGGATCATCGCGCATGGCTCCCTGCCGGCGAACGACCCCTTTTCGTTTTCGAAGCATGGCGCGCCCTGGGTCCCCTTCGAATGGTTGTCCCAAGTCATTTATGCCGCTGTCTACGCGCTTGCCGGCTGGCCTGGCGTCGTCGCGATCGCGGCCGCCGCGATAGCGCTCGCCTTCGCCCTGCTCACGTTTTTCCTGCTGCGCTCGCTTCCGCCAAGCCTCACCCTGCTCATGGTGATCGCAGCAGTCATTCTGGTGGCCCCGCACATGCTGGCGCGGCCGCATGTCCTCGTGTTGCCGCTGATGGTGATTTGGGCGGCCGCGCTGGTTCGTTGCATGGATCGCGGCACGCCTCCGCCATACTGGGCGCTGCCGCTGCTGGTGTTGTGGACCAATCTGCACGGCAGCGTGGTGCTGGCTCTTGGGCTGATCGGCCCGGCGGTGCTCGAGGCGCTGCTGCGTGAGCCGCGAAGCGAATGGCCGCGCGTGCTGCTGCGATGGCTGCCATTCTCTGCACTTGCCCTGGCGGCGTCCTGCCTGACGCCGCACGGCCCTGAACCGCTCTTGATGCCGCTGACGACACTCGGCCTCGGTCCGGCGCTGGCCTGGATCTCGGAATGGCGACCGCAGGATTTCGGTCGCATAGGCGGTTTCGAACTGCTGCTGCTGGCCGGCATCTTCGCGCTCACGCGCGGCGTCACGCTGCCGGTGGTGCGGGCGTTGGTGCTGATCGGCTTGCTCCATTTCGCGCTGGCGCAGATGCGCAATGCGGATCTGCTCGCCATGCTTGCGCCGCTCTATCTGGCGGCCCCGCTGGGGCGGAGTTTCGGCGGACCGGCCGCAGACGATGCGGCGGCTCCCGCGCGTGGCTTGAAGCTGGCCGGGCTCGGCGCGCTGATCGTGATCAGCGCCGTGGCCCTGGCGCGCGAAGTCAGGCCGGCTCCGTCCATCACGCCCCAGGCCGCCGTCGCGGAGGCCGGCCTCGCCAAGGCGGGACCCGTGCTCAACGACTATGGTTTCGGCGGCTATCTGATCTTTGCCGGCATTCCCACTTTCATCGACGGCCGCGGCGAATTGTACGGCGGGCCGTTCATCGACCGCTACAACCGCGCGCTGGCGCTGATCGACCTCGGAGACTTTCTCAAGCTGCTCGATGACTACAGCATCGGCGCGACGCTGCTCGCTCCGAGCACGCCGGCGGTCGCAATGCTCGACCGGCTGCCGCAGTGGCAGCGCGTCTACAGCGACGATGTGGCGGTCGTGCACAAGCGCCGAGATCAGCAAAGATAATTCACGCCGTGCCGAAGGCGGCGTATTGGCCCCCGAGCCAGACCCCGCTGAGGGCCGCTTCGAGACGTCGCGCCGGCTTGCTGTCCCAGGGCAGCAGCAGGAAGTGCCGCACGCCGATCTCGCGCAGGCCGCTCGCCGCCATCAGCTTCCGGGACGTGCCGGCACCGAGCAGGACCGCGTCCCGGTCGAACTCGCAGCGCGCAACGGCGAGGCGCGTCAGCGGATTGTACGGATTGTGCTCGATCACGCAGACGAGCCCGCCCGGGCGTGTCACGCGCCGCATCTCCGCGATGAACCTCGCCCATTCGGCCGGCACGATATGGTGCATCACGCAGATGGCCGTGACCAGGTCGAAGCTGGCGTCGGCAAACGGGAAATTGCGGCCGTCGAACTCCCGGTAGTCGACCCCTTGGTTGCGAGCGCGCGCCTGCGTCAGGCTGGCGGACGAGACATCGATGCCGCTCACCCCGCCGACCATGCCGTGCAGCAGCGGGTGAAGGCTGCCGACGCCGCAGCCGACGTCCAGCATGTCCGGCCGGACCGTGCCGAGCCTCTGCGCGATCAGCTCGCGCAGCAGATCGGCCTTGGCGCGCATGAAGAAGTCGTGCGGCAGGCCCGAGAAGTCGATCGAGGATTGAACCACATCGCGGTAGTTGTCGTGATATCCGTCAAAGAGCTCGGCCATGCGCGGGGTCACTCGTTGACGGCGTGGATCGCGGGCGTCGCCGACGCCGCGTCGCGGTCGAAGCCGATGCGGGCCTGCACCACGTAGAGCGGGCGGCGCTTCACCTCGGCATGGATGCGCCCGACATAGAGCCCGACAATACCCGTCATCAGCATGTTGATGCCGCACAAGAGCGACACGACGACCATCGTCGAGGACCAGCCGGTCACCAGATGGCTGTCCTTGCTGAGCCACAACAGGACCACCCAGCCGCCATAGAGCAGCGCGAGTCCGGAGACCGTCAATCCGCACCAGATCGCGAGCCGCAACGGCAGATCGGAAAAGCCGAGCGCGGCGTTCACCGCCAGGCGGATCATCTTGAACAGCGGGTATTTGGTTTCGCCCGCGGCGCGCTCGAGGCGGTGGAAGGCGACCTCGGCCTGCCGGAAGCCGAGCCAGGCGATCATGCCGCGCACGAAGCGATCCTGCTCGGGCATCTGCTTCAGCGCATCCAGCACCTTGCGATCGATCAGTCGGAAGTCGCCGACATCGGCGGGAATGCCGACCGAGGACATCCTGCCCAGGAGCCGGTAGAACAGATGCGCGGTCGCGCGCTTGAAGCGGCTCTCTCCCTCGCGCGACAGGCGGCGGGCGTGAACGATGTCGTTGCCCTCCTTCCATTTCGCGATTAATTGCTCGATCACTTCGGGCGGATCCTGCAGATCCGCATCCATGACGATGACGGCGTCGCCCTGCGCGGCGTCCATGCCGGCGGTGATGGCGACCTGATGGCCGAAATTCCTGGACAGGCCGATGTAGCGAAAGCGCGGATCGCGCGCGGCCAGCGCGCGCAGCACGATCGGGCTGGAATCTCTGCTGCCGTCGTCGACGAAGATCGCTTCCGCCGGCCCGTCGAGCCGGGACATGACCTGGTCGAGCCGTCGCAACAGCACCGGCAGCACGGCTTCCTCGTTGAACACGGGAATGACGAGGCTGTAGCGGATCGATCTGGAGCTGGCCGCCATGCGAAAGAGTCCGATTGGGGTGCAGGGGCGGAAGTCTATGAGCCCCTGGTTAAGGCCGCCTTGCCGCAACCGTTAAGGGTCTATCGCCCGGAGCATGGCTCAAGCGCGCGACAGAGCGAAATGATGAAGCCCGGTTAACCACGTCCGTGCCGCTGCGCCTTTCCTAGGGCTTGCGGCGAATCCTGTAGAGGACGAACCGCTGCGAGCTCTCCAGCACATGCAGCAGATCCGGCAGCGGATTTGCGGCCGGCGGTCCCAGCACATAGAGGTAGTCGAAATCCCGGTGCCAGCTGCGGACGAACTGGGGAGCGTCCGCCGGCGGCTGACCCGTGGCGATGGCGGCAAGCAGGGCTAACGGCACCGGGCCGCCATAGGGGATGGCGATATCGCGCACCGCCGCGCGCGGCCGCACCGGTTGCTTGCCTTCTTCGGTAAACAGGTTGGGCACGAATGCGTCGGCGTAGTGCACGGCCAGCGTCGGCGCATAATACATCGGATAGGAGGTGAGGTCGGCGAAGGGCGGATCGCCGTTGTTGCCCGTGCTGCCGACGAGAACGCGCGAGCCGCGGTCGATCTTCTGGAACGAGGCGATGATCGCCGCGTAGTCGGCGCGATAAGGCAGCCAGACCGCGAAGACGACGGCGAGATTGAGCAGGATGACGCCGCTGGTCGCGGCGAGCGCCGCCGTTCCCCAGGCCCTGCTCGGAAGCGACAGCGAGCAGAACGCCGGCAGGATCAGGGCCGCGGCGGGGATCACGCGAAGATCGACGAACGAGGTCCCGAACAGTTTTGAGGGAATGACGAGGTAGAGCAGCGCGAAGCCGCTCGCGAGCCATATCCCGGCCGGATCGAGCCTGAGAACGCCGCGCCTTGCGGCGAACAGCAGCGCGGTCATCAGCACGAGTCCGGTCACCGCCGCGGCCGTCAGATTGTAGCCGTTCATGATGCGGAGCGGCCAGACCGGCTTGAATGCGACGAACCAATCGTTGCCGTCGCTTCCGATCGCGCCTGCCGTGACATGCATGATCGCAAGCAGCGCCAGCGCCGGGAGAGCCAAGGCGCCAAGCCGCGCGGCCGCGACGGGATACGCGACCTTGCGTTGGTACATGCGCGACAGTTCGAAAAGGCCGAGCGTTGCGCCGTAGATGCCGAGCGAAAAGAAATGCGCCACGTAGAGCGCGGTGACGAAGATCAGATTGGCAAGGAACCGCAGCGGCCAGGGGCCGTCGGCCAGCCGCAGGTAGACGGCGATGCCCCAGAGCGCGAGGCCGAGCCCGAACTCGAAATTCACGAACCCCCAGCTGAACGGCAGGCAATAGAGGAAAGCGAGCGCAGCGAAGCCGGCGAGACGGACGCGCCCCTTCCGGACCCATTCGAGCAGAAGCGCGCCGGTGACGATCAGCAACTGGCTCAGCAGGAGAAACAACCGCGTGGCGCTCTCGACGCTCATCAGCCGCGCCAGCTGCGGCACCAGAAGGTCCATGCCGAGGTTGGGATAGAACGCCCAGGTCACCTCGTAATGCGGATTGGCATTGGGGGTGCCGTTCTGGCTGAGAATATACATGCGGGCGAGGTGATTGGGATAATCGACCATCGCCGGGATAGGGGTCAGCAGCACCGGAAGAAGCGAGACAGCCGCCAGCACCGCGAACAAGAACATCGCCGCGGCTCGGTCCGGATCGGGGGGCGCCGGATCTGTCAGGGTCGGCTTGCTGAAAGAAACCATATGGGAGCGAGTTCGCCTGTAGCCATCCTTCGAGACGCCCGCCGGTGGCGGGCCTCAGGATGAGGATCGAGTGTGTTGCGCTGGTTTCAACGAACTGATGCTGCTTAGCCTCACCCTGAGGAGACCGCGAAGCGGTCGTCTCGAAGGACGAAGCGCGCGCTCAGGTGAGTGCACCTCCGTCGTCGCGACACGTCCAAGTGGGCGCCCTCGAGCAGGTCCTCACTTCGAAGGCGCCGCGGTCGCGGTGTCGCGGACATGGACCACCGCGATGTCGTCGGCATAGATCCGCTTCCAGCCCTTGAGCTGGTCGAGGATCTGCGGGCCCGGCGCATCAGCGACCAGGAGCGTCGCGTCGATCTTGTGCTCGTCGAGCAGGCGCGGCAGCAGCTCGGGCTTCTTGCCCTCGGTCGCCTTGAAGAAATCCATCACGAATTTCTCGCCATAGAGCTCGGCGCGGCCGTCGATGAAGACGGGGATATCGCGCGAGATCAGATAGCCGCCGAATTGATAGGCGTTGAAGATGCGCTGCGCCTTGCGCTGCTCGAGCAGGTCCACGGCTGCAACCGGCGTCTGCGTCATCGTGAAGGTGAAGCGGTGGTGCCCCAAATAGAGCGAGGTCGAGGTCCAGCTGGCCGCGACGATTGCCAGCGCGCCGAGCGTTGTCATGTAGCGGCCCGGCCAGCTGTCGGCACCGGCCGCGTCGGGCTTGGGCCGTGGGAACATTTCGGCGAGCGGCTTTGCCAGCACCAGCGGCAGCAAAAAGGCAAAGGCGTCGATGCTCCTGACATGGGTCAGCGCGCTCCAGGTCAGGAACAGGATCAGGAAGATCCGGGGCGCCGACAGCACCAGACCGCGATAATAGCCGAATGCGATCAGCGCCAGCAGGGCGCCTTCGAACGGGGTGAACGTTGCGAAGTTTGCCGGCATCCATTCGAAGATCAGCGTCAGCACCTCGCCGAGGCTGAGGATGTTGGACGCACCCTGCAGCGTTCGCCAGCCATAGGGCGTGCAGCAGCTCGCGACCAGCGCGCCGATTCCGAACAGCACCCAGCGCATGAACA
The DNA here is from genome assembly GCF_058782905.1 of Bradyrhizobium sp. FW305-F6. Classification (NCBI taxonomy): domain Bacteria; kingdom Pseudomonadati; phylum Pseudomonadota; class Alphaproteobacteria; order Hyphomicrobiales; family Nitrobacteraceae; genus Bradyrhizobium; species Bradyrhizobium sp. FW305-F6. Next base: position 1,103,035 of record NZ_JBYSYD010000002.1, on the reverse strand, counting down.
GCGCGAGCCGGCGTCCCTTCTCGGCATGCTCGACCGCCTCGAGCGAGATCGGACCGATCAGCGCGAGCCCGAGCACGAAGCCGCCATGCAGGTTCGCCCACAGCGCCATCAGCGGCAGCCAGGTCCAGGACGGCGCACTCCTGCGGTCCGCCGCCGCCATCAGCAGGCCGACCCACGCCACCATCACCGGCAGCGCCAGAATATGCGGGCGCGCCAGCACGTGGTGGATCGACAGCAGCAGCGCCAGCATCGCGAACAGCACTGCGCGCGGTGCCTCGATATGCGCCTCGAGCAGCTGGACGAGGAGCGCGAGCGCGAGCGCGATCGCGGCCGCGGAGAGGATGACGGGACCCGCCCAGCCCCATTGCGCATGGAAGAAGGCGAATGCGACCTGCGACAGCCACGAGGTCGAGATCCACGGCGCGCCCGCCCGCGTGAAGGAATAGAAGTCGGCGGTTGGCATGGCGCCGTGGTCGAGGATCCATCGCCCGATCTTGATCTGCCAGAACGAGTCGGAATCGGAAAGCAGCGTGTCGCCGAGAAAAAAGAAGAACAGATAGGCGCCGGCCCCGACGCACAGCGGCACCAGGGCGCGCGCACGGCCCTGCACCGCGATGCTGTTGGCAAAGGAAAGGGACATGCCGCCTCGTCGTCCTGTCGTTCTTGTCGGCCCGAGCGGGCGGCATTGGACCACGCCCGGTCATAACTTCGGGTAAATCGGCCGCTTCAGCCGGCTTCATATCCCGACAATTTAACGGATCGTTTTGGAATTCGATTTACCATCGACGAATACACGCAATCCGCTCGGTGTTTACGCAGTCGAATTAACTGCGGCGAAATTCTTTGCCTCTAGGTTCGCCTCCACGGTCGGGCGGCGCTGGGAAGCCGAAAAGACCAGATCAGTTGTAGCCTCGTGTACTCATTTGGAGCACTCTATGAAGAACCTCGTTGCGCGTTTCCTCAAGGATGAATCCGGCGCCACCGCCATCGAATACGGCCTGATCGCCGCCGGCATCGCGCTGGCGATCATCACTGTCGTCAACAACCTCGGCAGCACGCTGAACACCAAGTTCAGCTCGATCTCGACCAGCCTCAAGTAAGGCCGGACGACCACTGGAATAACGAAGGGCCCCGTCCCTGGCGGGGCTCTTTTTCGTGCGCGGCGCCTGCAGCCGGACAATCGGCCGAGGTGCATGGTTCGGGACGTGCGCTTTGGCAGGCGAGCTGTGATGAGCCTCAGACATCCCGCTGCAAAAGCGACCCGAGGGGCCGCTGCAGCCGAAGGATGACTTGGGGTAAGCTTTGCGTCGGCGAAGGCCCGCGAGAGCTGGCGGCCTTGTTTGGGCTCACCGTGATGCGGAAGGCAGCTGCGTCGGCGCGTCGTCGCGGACGTGCACCACGGCAACATCATCCGCATAGAGCCGCTTCCATCCCGGCAGGTGGTCCATGATTCTTGCGGCGGGAACGGTGGTATTCAGCAGCGTCGCGTCGATCCGGTAAGTCTCGAGCAGGCGCAGCAGGGTGTCCACGTTCTTGCCCTCGACGGCATCGAAATAGTCGAGCACGAACTGCTCGCCATAAAGCTCCGCGCGGCCATCGATGAAGGTCTTGATGTTGCGGGTGATCAGATAGCCGCCGATCGGAGCGGTGCTGAAGATCCGTTGCGCGTGCCGCTTTTCGAGCACGTCGACCGCGGCCGCTGGCGATTGATTGCCGATGAACGCATACCGGCTCGGCGTGGCATAGGACCGCGTGATGCTCCAGCCGGCCGCGACGATGGCCAGCGCCGCGATTGCGGTCAGGGCAAAGGAGGGGCGCGCCTCGCTTCCCTTCAGCGCGAGCGCTCTCGTCACTCCGAAATGTTCGGCGAACGGCTTTGCCAGCACGAGCGGCGTCAACAGCGCGAAAGCCTCGATGTTTCTGACGTGGTTGAGTGCCGCCCAGACCAGCCCGAGCAGCAGAAATATACGGGTCCATGACAGCACCACCCCGCTGTAATAGCCGATAGCGATCAAGCCGAGCAGGCTGGCGCCAAACAGGTCGAGCGAGCTGAAGTCGGCCGGCATCCACTCCCAGATCAGCGAGAGCAGCTTGCCGAGGCTGAGGATCTTGGTCGACGCCAGGAGCGTGTTCCAGCCATAGGGCGTGCAGCAGCTTGCGGCGAGCGCGGCAAGGCCGAACGCGGCCCAGCGCGCCGCCAGTGCAATCCGGTCCTTGCGATCGCAGGACGCGATCGCATCGAGGCCGATGGCTCCGATCAGGGCGAGGCCCATGACGAAGCCGCCGTGAAGATTGGCCCACAGCGCCATCAGGGGCAGCAATAGCCAGGACGGCGCGCTACGCCGATCTGCGGCCGCCAGCAGCCCGCCGACGAAGGCCACCATGACGGGCAGCGCCAGCATGTGCGGGCGCGCGAGAAAATGACCCATCGACATGAAGAGGAGGGGGGTGACGAGCACGAAAGCGCGTGCCGGCTCCAGATAGGGCTCGAGCAGGTAAACGAAGATCGCCGCCGTCGCGCCGATCGCGAGCGATGTCAGGATGACCACGCCCGACCAGTTCGATGGCTCGTAGACCAGTGCGAACAGGACTTGCGACAGCCAGGAGCTCGAGATCCATGCCTCGCCGGCGCGCGTGAACGAATAGATGTCGGTGTAGGGCATCGCGCGGTGTTCGAGGATCCACTGCCCGATCTTGATCTGCCACAGCGTATCCGAATCCCGCAGCATGATGTCGCCGACGCCCAGGAAGAACAGGTACACGCCGACGCCGATGCCGACCGGCAAAAGCCATCGCGCGACGCCGCGGACCGGAACGCTGCTGATAACGGAAACCGACATTGGAGTCCCGGGGGTGATCCACCACGCACAAAAGCGCATCGGAACCTGAGCATGATCGCATTTAAGTTGGGGTAAACCGCACCGGTCCTTCAGGTCAGGCGGTGCAAGGATTCATTTACCATCTGCTCTGCAGCTCGGAGCTGCGTCGCGCTCGCATCCGCAGCTTACCGCTGTAGGTCTCTAAGTTCGATCATTGTTCGAGGCGGGACTTCCGCACTGCATGCCAGCGTCTGATCGGCTCCGGGCTCCCTTGCAGAGCGCGGATTGCTATCCGGCCGCGTGGGATGGGGTGGTGTTCCATCGCGCAAGCAAAGTGCCCCAGCGAAGCTGGCGAAGGCATGCGAGGCAAGCGACGACACAAGCGCCCGCGATGATATCGATGAAATAGTGGCCGCCGACGGTTGGTGTTGCAGCCAGCATCAGCAAGTTCAGGACCAGGAATGCCGGGAAAAGCACCTTCATGCCTCGGCTGGCGTAGATCAGGATGATGGCCAGCGCAGCGTGGAACGAAGGAAATGTGATCAGACCATTCACCTGCGTCAATGAAATGCGCGTCATCTCGCCGTTACGGAGTGCGTTGAAATCGGCCAGATGATACGCGTCGGCGCGCCCGACGACGTCAAAGTAGACCCACGCGCTCGCTGCCGGGAATATCCATGAAATTGGAATGATCACGAGGAGCGATGTCACGAACAGCCAGACGAATTCGCGCATCCTTTCGAAGCGCCCGCACGCACTCAGCCACAGCAGCAAGACAGCGACCTGCGGCATGCAGCTGTGATATGCGATTGTGAGGACCTCTTTGATCGTTGGTCTGGCCTCGACCCATTCGAAGAATGCCAGCCAGTTCAGTCCGAGCAGGGTGTCGAGGCGGGACAACTGGGCATCGACCAGCGGAAACTTTGCAGTGACGGTCAGATAACTGAGCGTCGCTCCAGCGGCCGTAAAGGCAATGACCTGAGCGCAGGCCGTCGCCAGCTCGGCGATACGCCGATCCGGCCTCAACCTCGTGTAGACGATGGAGAGCAGAACGGCCGCGCAGAACGTAACTGCCTGCGTTGGATCGATAGCCACCGCCATTCCGGCGACGCGAAGCCATACGAGGTCGATGGCCGCGACAATGGCGATCGCGATCCACAAGCGTCGAACTTCGCTCGATTGATTTGTCACCCCGGCCCCTGACCTGACGGGGACGATGGAGTCGGCACATCCACGCATCGCTGCTCACGCATGTCGAGCATCAAGACCGCGAGGAAAAAGCCTCGATCCCGCGCCGCTCTGTCGATCCACCGAGAAGTCCGGGATCCGTGAACCCCTCTTGAAAGACCCTTAGCCGGCTTCCTCTAATATTTTCTTGACGTACCCTGTACAATTGGGGCGCGTGGACGATGGGTTTGGCCTGATCTGGACGGAAATCGAGTTTGATGGCGCGTGTTGGGTTCCCCGGATCGCAGTTCCCCGAGGGTTCTGACAACGGCCCGCTCCTTCAGTGGGCTGGCGCCTTGGCCAATCCTCTCTTCGTCGTGCCCGCGACCTCCATCTTCGGATCCACCTTGAAAGTGAGCGCCACAATGCCGCCGACAAGCGCGCAGCCGCCCAGGACCAGCAGCCCGGCCGTGAAGTTGCCGGTCGCGTCTTTGAGGTAGCCCATCATGTATGGCCCGGCGAACCCGGACAGGTTGCCTATCGAATTGATCGCGGCGATCCCCGCCGCAGCTGAAGTGCCCGTCAAGAAGGCGCTCGGTATCGGCCACAGCAGAGGAGGCGTCGCGGAAACGCCGATCTGGCTCAGGCAGAGCAAGCCGAGCACCAGCGCTGGCGCCGATACCAGGCCCGCCCCCGCCAGACCGACCGCGGCGAGAAGCATGGCGAAGCAAACATGCTCCCGACGCCTCAACGTTCGGTCGGAGTTGCGGCTGAGCAGGACCATTCCGACCGCGCCGAACAAGAACGGTACGGCGGCTAGCAGGCCGGTCTGGAAGTTGCTGACGCCGAAGTCCTTGATGATCGTCGGCAGAAAGAACGCGACGCCATAGCTCGCTGCGTTGAGACAGAAGTAGACGAACGCGCAGGTGAGGACGCGAAGGTCGGTGAGCGCCTTGACGATGCCCACGTGCTCGACTGCCACCTTGTGCTGCGTCTCGGCCTCCAACCGTCGTTCGAGCCAGCCCCTTTCATCTGTGGAGAGCCACGTCGCGAGGGCCGGCTTGTCAGTCAGGTAAAAGATGACACCGAAGGCCATCAGGATCGACGGCAACGCTTCGAGAATGAAGAGCCATTGCCAGCCATCGAGGCCGGCGCCAGAGATGTTCAGCAGAGCCCCGGAAACCGGTCCGCCCACGATTGCCGAAAAGGGGATGGCCAGCATGAACAGCGAGACCACCCGGGCACGGTAAACCGAGGGAAACCACAAAGTCAGGTAGAAAATGATTCCGGGAAAGAAACCTGCCTCGGCCACGCCGAGCAGGAAACGCAGGATGTAGAACACCCACTCTGTCGAGAGCCCGGTCGCCCCGGAGATCGCCGGGATGAAGGCGAACAGGCCAGAGATGATGCCCCAGCTGAACATGATGCGGGCAATCCAGAGCCTTGCGCCGAATCTGTCCAGCGCGAGGTTGGACGGTACTTCAAACAAGAAGTAGGAGACGAAGAACAGGCCCGCGCCCAGACCGTATGCCGCCTCCGACAGGTCGAGCGCAGCGTTCATCTGTAACTTGGCAAAACCGACGTTCACCCGGTCGAGGTAGGCGACGAAGTAACAGACGAAGAGCAACGGCAGCAACCGCCACATCACCTTGCGGATGGTTCTTGCTTCGATCTCGTCCATGACACCTATACCTCCCTGGCCTTAGGTGGTCCTCAGGCGGCCGACCGGTCGCTCCAGGGGCACCAAATCCGCTCCCCCTTCAGTGAATGTGATCCGGCAGGATCAGTTTGCGCTGATGGTTGGGAACGGAACAATGCAAACCCCGCGCTGGGATTTGGTTCCCCGTTTTTTTTGGGGAATGGCGATGCGGAGGACGAATGGTTCATCCGATTTAACGTGCAGAGCAGCTTCGAGACACGGGGTTTGAAGTCGTTGAAGCAGGCACCGCAGATGATGCGATGGAGTACATCGCATCAGGCGAGCGGATTGACGCGCTCATCACCGACATCCGCATGCCCGGAACCATTGAATGACCGAGGCCGGTCGCCGGTGGCACGTCTCTGTCGGCGATATCAGCCCAGGGATTCGAACAGGTGATCAGCTTGAAGCCGTTCTTCCAGCGGCGTTTCAGAAAGTATGGAAATCACTGTCAACCGCGAGACGTCGCGTCCAACGGCATACCGTTCTAACAAAAACGCCGCCCGCTTAAATGAAGCGCAGGCGGCGGCTTACCAGCCCCGGGAGGGTGAGAGTAAAATCCCGATAGACGTTGGTCTCTACGTGGCGTGCTGAAGTTCATCACGCCGGACGAAAGCGAGACATAAATTCACGAGGGCGCCTGCAGACCCGGGGAGGACAGCCAATTGTTGATTTCCCCGGCCACATCGATCTGCCGGGCTTTTCGCAGAAGCTCCGTGCGGCGGACGCCAATGGGCATCCCTTCGGCCTGTAGGCGCAGATTGATCGCCTCTTGCGCGAGGCGGTATTCGAATGTCGAGGATTTTCCTGGGGGCATGTGGCGCTCCGCTGCGAGTTTGAGCGAGAGCGCGACTTGCGTTCACTCCACCGATAGATGCTGAGGGCCGCTCGATGGTCGTGAAACAGTGCGCCTTTATCCTCCGGATAGCGAGCACTTTGTTGAAAACTCAGCAGCCGCGGCAAATGCTCTTGAGCTTCGCGGCGGTTCGGGCGTCTTCCGCGAGCAATGGATCCCTGATGCTTGACGATGACTCGATGCCGGCTTCGGCTGGCTTCCCGGCTCTCGGAGGAAATGCCGCATCGTAACAGGAAAGTCGCGCGCTGCTGCTTTCGACCGCGCGGCAATTCGGCTCCTTGGCAAAAGCTGCCGGCGCGTTGAGGCCCAGTACCGATGCGAGCAAAAGGGCAGCGGTCCATGTGCCTGTTCGAACCATTCTCATGCCGAGCACTCCATAGCTATTTGGCTTTACTTGCCCAGGTGGGGCTCTCACCGGTCCACGCCGGAAGTGCATCCCATTCGGACCAACGCATTCGGCGCTCCTCACCTCCAACCCTCACGAAGACGAAGGGCGCATCGTCCCGGCCAGTCTTCGAACCAACGAAGATTGCCGGAACCCCGTAGGCATCCCTGATGATCGCCGTGTTTGCCATGTTGGGCTCCCGCCTGACCTGATCCGGTTCAAGGCCCCGGTTTGCAGTTCCGACGCATGTGATTGAACGGACTTACCACTGTAGAATGGCGGTCACCGCGACCAGCAGGACGAGGAAGACGGGCACCAACAGAGGCGGCACGAGCCACTCACGGATGTCGAACTTGTCGGAATCTGCCATCTGACCGCCTTCTCTGGGATTAGGCGGGAGCGCAAAGCTCTCAGTCACCGATAACAGCCACGTAGCGCGCGGTGATGGAAGCTGTGGTAACAGTCTTCCGACCAATTAGCGAGATCAATCTCGGCCGCCTGGCAGCCAATCGCCGAGGCGAGCGCTTCACACAAGCTCGTCAGTCCACACCTTGAAGCTGACGAGCGTGTTGGGTCCGAAAGTCTGGACGATCGGAACATCCGCCGCATCGCGGCCTTGCGCGATCAGGACGCGCCCGATTCGCGGCGTGTTGTTGCGTGCATCGAAGGTGTACCAGCGCTCGCCAAGATAGGCCTCGAACCAGCCTGCAAAGTCCCCGGGGGCATGGGGCGGCGGGATGCCGATGTCGCCGAGATAGCCGGTGCAATAGCGCGCCGGAATGTTCATGCAGCGGCAGAATGCAATGGCAAGATGCGCATAGTCGCGGCAGACGCCCTTGCATTCGTTGAATGCTTCCCAAGCCGTCATGGTGGGCCGCGCGTGCTCATAGCCGAAGGCGATGTGATTGTGCACGAAATCGCAGATCGCCTGGACCCGTGGCCAACCCGGCGCCACTTTCTCGAACAGCTTCCATGCGATGTCGGACAACCGATCGGTTTCGCAGTAGCGGCTGCCAAGCAGATAAACGATGGTATCAGGCGGCAGATCCTCGACCGCGCACTGCGCCGCGGAAGGCACGATCACATCCGGCAAGCCGCTATCGCGCACGGTACCATTGGCGGAAAGGCGCATGCGGCCGGCGGGCGCAACGAACCGACTGCACCAGTTTCCAAAGCCGTCTCGATATGGCGAGATCGGCACGGACGGCTCGGTGACGAGGTGATCCGGCACAATGATGTCGGACGCGCGGGTGAAATGCATGCCGACGACAGCAATCAATGGTGTGACTTGCTGGAAGTCGTAGGTCATGTCGAAACCGACCTGTATTTTGATGCTCAAGGACTGCCTCGATTCATTGGCTCGAATTGGCTGCGGACCGGACCTGAGGCCTATTTCAGACGGCCGGCTTCCTTGATGATGGCGCGGATTGAACTGCCGGACTTGCGAACGACGTTTCTAAATTGCTCATCCGATAGCTTGAGCCGCCTGCGCAGGACCCTGACCTGCACTTGATCGGTCATATTCAGCGAATTGCGGAGATCGACCGGCTTTTGCCTGTACATATGCCTCTTTCGCGATAAGGGATAGACTGGCCGCGACCAGGGCGGGCGTGACGCCGCACCGGCCGCGACGGGGACTGTCCCGCGGCTTGCGAAGATTCTGTCTCCATCAGACCAACCTTCGCCAGGAAGCCACGTTCCTCCGTTTCCAGGTATATCTGGAGAACGCAGATTGGCTCAGCCCGCTCCACGTCGTGAGCGTTCAAAGGGCGCCGAAGCGTCCGGCTCCCCGATCATCAATGGAACGGTGTCAGATCAGCCCCGAAAGCCGGCCTCATGAAGCCACACGTTGGATCTCATCATCCGGAATGACCGGCGCGGGGGTACCACGTTTCCTTGCCACCTCAATGCGCGAGACTGTCTTTGGTCATATTGAGTTTCACTATCACCCCCGAGGCGCTCCAGTCGCACGAAATCGAGCCTCCAAGCTGCAGGGTCATGGCGCGGTTGAGCAGCTTGCTTCCGTATCCGGTTTCACCTGTCGGAGATACGACAGGCGGCCCGCCACGTTCAGTCCAGAATATCACCACCTCGGTCTCGTCGGGGGCGCAGGATATATCCAATGTGCCTGTGAGCGACGACAAGGCCCCGTACTTCAGCGAATTGGTGGCCAGTTCATGGATCACGAGTGCGAGCGTCGTTGCCGCCTGCTCCCCTACGCCCGTGCGAGGGACTGAAACCCGCACCCGGCCGCTAAATGCTCCCATGTCGTCATAAGGCGCGAGCAGGACCGTCAACAGGTCTCCAAGAAGCGCAGCTTTTCCTGCGTGGCCCGGTAGTGGGCGAACCAGATCATGTGCTCGACCCAACGCGGTGAGCCGATGCGTCAGTTCCTTCGCCATTTCGGACGTCGTCTTCGCGGACCGTGACGTGATGGCCGTGAGACCGGAAGCGATGGCCAGCAGATTTTTCACGCGATGGCTCATTTCCCCCGCCAGCAGTTCGTGGCCTTCTTCCGCTTGCTTTCGTCCGGTCACGTCGAGAAAGATGCCATACATGACACGATTGACGATATCTGCATCGTTGCCTTGGCCGCGAGCCGACACCCATCTGACCTCCTCGCCGACCATGATGCGGAAGTCGATTTCATAGGCTCCAATGATGGCGCGCGTCGCTGCAAAGGCGGCTTTCACGCGGTCGCGATCTGCAGGGTGAATATGCGAAGAAAGGTCGTCGAACGTCACTGAACCGCTGGGCGGCACACCCCACAGGTGGAAAGCCCTTTCGTCCATCGTGAGCCGATTGGTGTCCACGTTCCACGACCAAAGTGCAACCCCGGCTGCAGTAACAGCCAGGCGGAGATGATCGGCATCCCAGACCGGCACCGGGGACTCAACAGGAACTGCCTCGGCCAGCCTGTCGCTCTGCGCTTCCATGTTTTTCCTCGGAGTATGAATTTAATCGGCCGCGATCCATTAGCCCGGGGCGCAACATTGTCCGTGCGGAGGACAGCAAAGCGAAATTTGAGGGATGCTGCGAGTCGCAGCCGTCGGCCAACTCCGCCGACTTCAAAAGGTTCTAGCAAACCGGCCGCGTTCTCTAGAGATCATGGCTGCCGTGGCGACGTTAATTCAAGTGGAGCGTAACGGCCAATGGATTCTGCGAGCAAACGAGCGGTCGTCCTCGTCGTTGAAGATGAATTTCTGATCCGGATGAACGCGATCGAAACGATCGAAGAGGGATATGAAGTCGTCGAAGCGGCGAATGCGGATGAAGCCATTGCCGTTCTTGAACGCCGCTTCGACATCACGGTCTTGTTCACCGATATCCAGATGCCGGGCAGCATGGACGGGCTCATGCTTGCTGCCGCGGTTCGTCACCGCTGGCCCCCGATCCTGATCGTGGCCACCTCGGGCCAGGTCAAACTCCATCCTGAAGATCTGCCGAAAGGCGGACGGTTTTTGCCCAAGCCCTATAGCCCTACGGAAATCATGACGACACTTCGCGAGCTGCTTGCGGCTTAGCCGCCTTCGCCAGCTGCGCAACCTCGTCGATCCCCGCCATCACTTCGTTTGTTGCCGTTTGATGGATCATATGGCCATTGCCAGCAAGACGGTGAAAGGCGCTTCGCGGAACGTCGGAATGCAGCCTGGCAGATTGTTCGATATCGATGAGCCGGTCGTCCTGGCCCGCAATGATGACCACGGGCATTCCAAGCTCCCCGTACCGATCATCGAAATGGAAGGCGTCCGGGATCATCAGGGCCGACTCGGCGGCAGAAGCACGGATTTGCGACGGACGGAGCGCCATCTCTTTCGGGAACTGCTCAAACTTTGTGGGAGGCGACTTCGGTCCGAACATCTTCGCGATCATGAGCGGCCAGATCAGCCTGCTGACAAGAGGTGATATCGTGTGTCCAACAACTTCGCCCACCAGCGGGATTGCGGGAACGGACATCGCGACGACGTCTGCACGCGGGGTTGGATAGTAATAGCCCGAGGCGAGAACCAGGCCGCGTACCAGCTTGGGAAACTTGAGAGCCAGGGCGACGGCGACCGATGCACCCCAGGAATGTCCCAGAACGATCGCCTGTGAAACGCCGAGTCGATCGAGTGCTCGCCGGATCAACTCCGCCTGGGCGTCGGGGGTCCAGACCATATTGCGCGGGCGGCTGCTATGACCGAATCCGGGGCGGTCGATGACGATGACCCTGTAGCTCTTGGCAGCCAGGTCGACCAGCCCGCTGGATTCGAAATCCTGAATCATGCTCCCGTTCCCATGCAGAAGCACGAGCGGCTCGCCTGAGCCTCGCTCCACATAGTGAAGCCGGGCACCATCGACCTCGATAAACTGCCCGGCTGGCGGGTTGTCGTTCTCGGCTTTCTTCGCGAGGTGACGGTTCAGGAGGGCCGCCGCCGCAAGCGCCCCTGCTGCCACCGCCGCAGCGACCGATAGGGAAAGGCCTGTCGTATGACTGGTGCGCAGATTGGAGAGGGGACGCCGGCGTCCCCGGATCATTTTGGGCATTCGTGCACCTCGGGTGCCTGCCCGAAATGTCGGCCACCCGACAAATGTTGCAGTGCGATGTGAACCGCGCGTAGCCGTTATCGTTCCAAACCAAACGGCGGGCCGTAGGGCTCGATGCCGTTGACGGTTGGAGGCATACCGTCCAAACCCGTCGCATTGCCCAGATCGTCTGCGTCCGGGCCATAGAATTTTATCTGATCTTGACGTCAGACCACGCCATTGCATTCCCCCATCAGTTGATCTTATTTCCTGTACCCTGAGCGCCAGTATTCCGAGCGCTTGGCCATCCAATCCTTGTGTTGTGCGCTGCTGATCGGAAACCCGACGAGCCGGTATTTTCCATCATTTGGATCGGAGTACATGACGACGACGTAGTCGTGTGCGAGTTGATCCGGCGTGAGCGGATAGATCATCTCGCGGTCCCACTGGCCAAGATAGACGTCATAAGTCTTGCCGACGGCGGCGCTACCGCTTCGCACTTCAAGAACCCGCAATCGGACAAAACTCTTGTCGCGAGAGCGTTGAATGGGCACAACGCCGGACTTATCCCGTCTTCCTAGCCAGACTGGAATGTCGAGCGCGCGCACCCTCGCAATCGCAACTTCCTTTGCGCCATTCGTCACCTGGGAAGGATCGAAGCCAGCTGGTAGTTCATCTAGAAAGTATGCAAGCGGAGGTTTGTTGTCTGCCACCATCTGGACCAAGCCCTCCTGATGCGGAATGATGCTCCATACTGCATCTCGGTTACAGGATGAACCCAAGCAAGCGGTTGCTACCGCGCGACACGTCGTAAGTGTGCAGGATCGCGCTTCAGTTACGGACCATTGAAATATTAGGAGGAGTGCGGGGACGACGCCCATGTGCCGCTTCATGTCGACACTCCGTTCGCATACTCGACACTCCACCGCCGTTCGACCGCAGCGAAAGGCAGTCCGAACTTTCGGCATTACAAGATGGTGGAAATGACCAGACGGCCTTTGCCGACGCGCGATGAGCGAACTCTGCGCAAACAAGTGTATTGCGAACGCCAGTCACGACCACGGCCCCCAAACATCGATGCCTCCGCAACAACGCGAGCCAGCGCACGTCAACGCTCGGTTGTGAACAATACAGAATAACTTGTGGATGTAAAGCATAGTAGCGCAACCAAACCAGTTTCGAAGCGGCGGCCTGCTCACGAGCAAAAGATAGCGAGGACTAGACTCAAAATTTGGAGTCTGAATTTCAAGCGCCTAAATTGATTCGATCGCCGCTTCGATTGCGGTCTATTCGTGCGTGGATGACCGCAGTGAGACAGCAATGACGTCGATGCCAGTTTGCTTGCGTCAATTTGCCACCATTTTGGAGGCTGGTTCCCGTCACGAGACACAGCCTCTCGACACTCTCGACAGCGATGGCAGCGCGCGCTCAAAGATGCCCAAGCAGGCGTTCAACCACTTGGTCAGGGCGTGAGTTTCGTGCAATGCTATCGATCGCTCTTTAGCCCGACACGTATGTCCGCTTCGGGACGGTGCGTTGTCTCGCACGGCACGGTCCGGAAAAAAACGGGACAGATCGGATGAGAACGTCTGTGTCTGCTTCGGCGCTTTGCGCGGTCATGACTTGCGCGACGGCACCCAGCAGCTCCGAACTGCAACATTTTGCTTGGCCGGTTGCCTGCAACCTGGGAACGACGTGCTTCATCCAAAACTACGTTGACCATGATCCCACGGAAAAGACCTTGGACTTTCGATGCGGTCACCGAACCTATGACGGCCACGATGGCACCGACATCCGGCTACCCGATCTGGACTTTCAGAGGAAAGGGGTCGAGGTCGTTGCTGCCGCTTCGGGGCGCGTTGCTCACACGCGCGACGGCATGGATGACGTATCGGTCAAAGTCCTCGGCAAAGCCGCAATAGCCGGCAGGGAATGCGGCAACGGCACAGTCGTCGAACATGGAAATGGCTGGAGCACGCAATATTGTCACATGGCCAAAGGCAGTCTCAGAGTAAAGCCCGGTGACAGCGTAAGGTCCGGGCAGGCACTTGGGCTGGTGGGTCTGTCCGGAAACACCGAGTTTCCACACCTGCATTTTACGGTGAGGCATGACAGAACTGTGGTGGATCCCTTTGCCGAGGCGGCCGCGAAAGGCGAATGCAACGTCGGTCGTTCGCTGTGGCAGTCCACGCTAGACCCCGTTTCGAACTATCGGCCGACCGAGATCATCAATGCCGGCTTTGCTGACCGAGCGGTCACCATGGACGAGATCGAGACCGGAGAGATCAAGCAATCTCCGCCTAGCTCTCATTCTGCCGCTTTAGTTGCGTATGTTCGCGCAATCGGGCTTCAGGCGGAAGACGAGCAAGCTCTTGAGCTGAGATCGCCTCAGGGACTAGTTATCGCTGAGTACCGAGCACCAAAGCTGCCGCGAGACCAGGCCCAGTATTTTATCGCGGCCGGAAGGAAGCGGGTAGGCTCCGTCTGGCCGCTTGGCACGTACACGGCAACTTTCATTCTTCGCCGAAATGCTGGCGAGATCGAGCGGAGATCCTTCCAGATGGAAATCGCGCAGTAGCAGTTCTTCTCCCCGGTCCCAGCCATCTCTCCAATCCGCCTGTCGACAGTTCCCGCCAATGGTGGGCTCGATGTTCTCACGGGCGGCATTTCCGCTCTTCAGCAAGCTCGGTCGCGAGATGGGGCGAGCAAGCCCTCGTCGGCCTTCGCGATCGGAGTGGCGCTCCAGCCCGCTCACCCATGGCGCTTCACGCATTTGCATCTTGTCATCTCGCCTGAATAGTTGTTCAGTCCTTGCGGGGCGATTTGATTTTCGACGTGACGAAGCGCTGGGCCGCAGGGCGTGCGGCGGGCGTGTGGGACAGGAAGCGCGCCATGGTTTATCGGCGGACGCATCAAGTGGTGAAGCGCCTTGCGGCCCGGCGCAGTGCGATCTTGGCGGCGGCGCGGGAGGCGGCATCGGAAGGCGGGATGGCGGCGGTGCAGATCGCGCCGGTCGCGGTCCGGGCCAATGTCGCGGCCGGCACGGTCTATCGCTATTTCCCCTCCAAGGCTGACCTGATTTCCGAGCTCATCGCCGAGGTCTCCCGCGACGAGCTCGCGGCGATCCGGCGGGCGGCCGATGCCGCGCCGGGGCCGTCCTCGGCGCTGGCGGCCGCCGTCACCACCGTGGCGGTGCATACGCTGTCGCAGCGGCGGCTGGCCTGGGGCATCCTGGCCGAGCCCGTCGATGTCGATGTCAGCGCCTCCCGCCTTGCCAGCCGGCGCGAGATCGCCGGCGAGATGGCCGCGCGGATCGACGCCGCCGTGCGTGCCGGTCACCTTCCGGCGCAGGACACCGCGCTCGCCGCCACCGCCTTGCTCGGCGCACTGCACGAGGCTCTGGTCGGGCCGCTCGCGCCCGATAATCTCGGGGATCCCGCCAAGATGCGCGATGCGGTGCAGACCGTGACGCTGCTGGCGCTGCGTGCAGTCGGCGTCATGGACGCCCGCGCCCGCGGCCTCGTGGTGCAGCAGACCTTGCTGCCGACGACCAAGGCGCTGGTCGGGGCTTGAAAAATCGCGCTCACGAGCGAGTTGGCGACCTGATCGCTTTCAGGTCATTGCCCGCGCATGCTTTTTCGCGACATCCCGGCAAGCCGGCCGGTTCTGGCCGGCTACTGTGCATGGGGTGTTTTTCGACTTTTTGTTTGGCCGCCCCGGCGGGCCTCACATATTGGCGTCGCCTTCGGGCCCGACCGAGGCGATGCGCACCATGTTGGTGGTGCCGGGAATGCCGAGCGGCACGCCGGCGACGATGATGACGCGCTGACCGGCGCGGACGAAGCCGTCCCGGAACGCGATCTGGCCGGCGCGGCTCACCATGTCGTCCTGGTCGCGGGCGTCCTCCGCCACGACGCAGTGCACGCCCCAGACCACCGCGAGCCTGCGGCCGGCGCTGATGTTCGGGGTGATCGCCACGATCGGCGGCTTCGGCCGCTCGCGCGCCACGCGCACGGCGGTCGAGCCCGACGAGGTCCAGCAGATCAGGGCGGGCAGGTCGAGCGTCTCGGCGATCTGCCGCGCGGCGTCCGCGATGGCATCGCCCGCGGTCGATTCAGGGGCGGGGCGCTGGGCCATGATCACCGAACGGTAGGTGGGGTCGCGCTCGACTTCCTCGCCGATGCGGTTCATGGTCGAGACCGCCTCGACCGGGAATTTGCCGGCCGCCGATTCCGCCGACAGCATGATGGCGTCGGCGCCCTCATAGACCGCGGTGGCGACGTCCGAGACTTCGGCGCGGGTCGGCACCGGCGACTGGATCATCGATTCCAGCATCTGGGTCGCGACCACCACCGGCTTGCCGGCGCGGCGCGCCATCCGCGTCATCTGCTTCTGCAGGCTCGGCACGCGCTCCAGCGGCAATTCGACGCCCAGGTCGCCGCGCGCCACCATCAGCGCGTCGGAGGCCTCGATGATGTCGGCGAGGCGGTCGATCGCCTGCGGCTTCTCGATCTTGGCCATCACGGCGGCGCGGCCGCGGATCATCTTCTTGGCTTCGAGCACGTCGTCGGCGCGCTGCACGAAGGACAGCGCGATCCAGTCGACGCCGGTGACGAGCGCCGCTTCGAGGTCGGCGCGGTCCTTCGGCGTCATCGCCGAGACCGGCAGGTCGGTGTCGGGCAGGCTGACGCCCTTGCGGTCGCTCATCCTGCCGCCGACCACGACGCGCGTCAGCGCGTGCTCCTTGGAGGTCTCCTCCGCGATCAGCCGCACCTTGCCGTCGTCGAGCAGCAGCGCATGGCCGGGCCTGAGCGCCGCCAGGATCTCCGGATGCGGAAGATGCACGCGCGTGGCATCGCCCGGCGTCTTGTCGGAATCGAGTGTGAAGGTCTGGCCGTTCTGAAGCTGTACCGCGCCCTCGGCGAACGAGCCGAGTCTCAGCTTCGGGCCCTGCAGGTCGACCAGGATGCCGATCGGCCGGCCATAGCTGCTTTCGACGTTGCGGATCGTGGCCACCAGCTCCCGCATCTTGTCATGCGAGGTGTGGCTCATGTTGATGCGGAACAGGTCGGCGCCGGCCTCGAAGAGGCGGCGGATCATCGCGAGGTCCGAGGAGGCCGGTCCGAGCGTCGCGAGAATCTTGATACGGCGAAGACGCCTCATGGCTTATTTCCAGACGGGGGCGGTGGCGGGAGGCCAGGCGCGGGCGGCGTACCACCGGGCGGGCTGTTGGGCAAACCGGGAACCCCGCCCGGACCAACCGGGCCGGGCAGGCCGGGCACGCGTTGCTGCGCCGGCTGTTCGTTGGCGTCGGTCAGTTGCACCGTCCAGGCCCGCTGCTCGCCGGTGTCGACCTCGAAATAGCCGGTGCGGTCGTAGCCGCGTGCCAAGCAATCCTCGGTGCCGCGGATGGTGAACTCCTTGTCGCGCGAGCACATGAAGGCCTGCCCCGACCATTCGCCGCCGCGGTCGTAGTCGATGGCGTAGATGTAATAGTAGCGGGCGACGAGGGTGCCCCGCAGCAGCGTCTCGCAGGAACGCGAGGAGATGTTCCACCAGCCTTCGGTGGTCCAGCCCTCGGCGTCCTTGTAGCCGAGCGCGATCCCGACCCGGCTCGACGTGTTGTTGCAGAGGCGGAAATCCGCGGAGGCCGGGCTGGCGGAGAGGCACAGCAGCGCAACCACCGGCACCGGGATCAACCGGGCGAGCAGGCGAAACGGGAAGCGGAGAGATTCGGCAATCATTGTCGCGGAAGCTATACCAGATCATTGACGATTTGGCGCACGGCCGGGGAACTGCCCGCTAGCCGGGCTCCGGCCCCTTTGCGCCGTGATATGGCAAAATCTGTGACAGGCCCCACCTGATCCCGTAAGGGTGACCGCGACAGGATGGCCCTAGGGAAAGACAACCATGGCAATCGACGACAAGACCAGAACGGAGCTCGAGGCGGCCGCCTTCCGGCGCCTCGTCGACCATTTGCGGAGCCGGACGGACGTCCAGAACATCGACCTGATGAATTTGGCCGGTTTCTGCCGCAACTGCCTGTCCAACTGGCTCAAGGACGCCGCGGATGCCCAGGGCGTGCCCTTGAGCAAGGACGAGAGCCGGGAGGCGGTCTACGGCATGCCCTACGAGGCCTGGAAGGCCAAGCATCAGGGCACGGCGACGCCCGAGCAGCTCGAGGCAATGAAGAAGGTCCATCCGCACGGGCATTGAGCGGCACGGCGGCCTGCTGAGTCGCACCACACAACAGCTTTCTTCGGCGCGCCGCAGGAAGGTGTGGGCGCTCTGTGGACGAGCGCGATGCTTGCTTGAACGCCGGCGGCGCCAACCCTAAGGGTTCTGCCAGCACGCGCGGTGAGGGATGCCGGCGTCACCCCGTTTTGCCAGTTCATTGGGAGTACCTAGATGGCCACCTCCGCCGCCGTCCGCGACGACGAGCCCGCGACGAAATTTGCCAAGGACCAGCTCAAATCCATCATCGAGCGCATTGAGCGGCTGGAGGAAGAGAAGAAGGCGATCTCCGACGACATCCGCGACGTCTATGCCGAGAGCAAGGGCAACGGCTACGACGTCAAGGCGCTGCGCACCATCGTGCGCCTGCGCAAGCAGGACCCCAACGAGCGCGCCGAGGCCGAGACCATTCTCGAGACCTATATGCAGGCGCTGGGGATGATCTGAGGCGCATCGCCTCAGGTACCCTGCCGTAGCCCGGGTGGAGCGATCCGAAATCCGGGTTACGAATCGGCGATGTTGCCCTTCGTCTGTGAACGGAGCCCGCCGTGACTAAGCCGCCATTGCCGCGCGAGGTGAGCCGTGCCCTCAATGCTCTTCCGGCCCCGATCGGCAGGCGGCTGCTCCAGGTGCGCGAGCTGATCTTCAAGACCGCCGCTGCGCATGACGATGTCGGCCCCCTCACCGAAACGCTGAAATGGGGCGAACCTGCCTATCTGACGGAGGAGACCGGCAGCGGCTCGACCATCCGGCTCGGCCGTCTCAAGGGCTCCGACCACGCCGCCATTCTCTTCAACTGCAGGACGACGCTGGTCGACAGTTTTCGCGAGCGCTTTCCCGATCAATTCGAATACCGGCAGACGCGGGCGTTGCTTTTGCCTGTGACGGGCAGGCTACCGAAGCAGGAGCTTGCGGTCTGCCTGTCGCTGGCGCTGACCTATCATCTCGACAGGCGCGGGAGGAGGGCGCGGTAGGGCACTTGTAGCCGGGGTGAGCGGAGCGATATCCGGGATGTCTCGGCGCGTGCGACTTTCCCGGATGCCCGCTTCGAACAGCCGGGCCGTGAAACCGAGCTTTTGGAAACAGCCCCGTCTATCAGCGCAGCGCGGCAGTGCGCATCACGAAGGACGTCGTCTGGAGCTTTGCGGTCGCGCTGCCGGAGAAGGTCTCGCAGGACAGGCCCGGCATCGGGTCGTCGGCAAAGCCCATCGCGATCACGGCCTGCGGCTTGACGAAATAGCCGCGCAGGGCCGCCGTATCCAGCTCGCCCATCAGCGTCACCGACATCGCGCGGCTGGCGCTCGGCGACAGCATTACGATCTTGAGCCAGATGCTCTCAGTCCTGGCCGCGGAGAGGCGGGTCGCGGTTGCGATCCTGCCGTCCATGCTCTTGCCGACCACCGTGTTGATCTCGGTTGCCTGAGCCATGGTGCGGGACGAGGCGGCGGGGCGGGCGGTGCGCGGGATCGGCGCCGAGGCGGCGACGACATTGGCGCGATCGACCGGAGAGGCGGCCGGCGCGTAAGCCAGCGCCTGAAGGGTTGCGCTGGAGACGCTTGCGGTTGGCTGCGGATCTGTGGCTGCGGCGAGCGCCTGGCGCGCCTTCAGCGCGGCGATCTGCGCCGGCGTCGCCTGCTGCGGCGCGGCCGGAACATCATCCCAGAACCCGCGGGCATTGATGATGTCCGCCGGCGTCTCCGGCTTGGCGGGTGAAGGCTTGTCAGCCACGGGAGCGGGCTTGGGCTTCGGCGGCGCAACGATCTGCGCATCGGCCGAGGCGAGCTGGAGGGTTGCGGCGATCTGCGGCTTGGCGCGGGGCGTCGGCACCGGCTCGGCGGGCTTGGCCGCGGCTGTAACGATCGTCGGTGCCGCCGGCTTTGCGGCCGGGGCCGGCGCGCCCTCGTCATCCTCGTCGCTGGCCGCGGGAGCTGCCGACTTGCTCTTGAACAGGGCTGCGAAGAAATTCGGCTTGCTGCCGGAATCGTCGCCGCTGCCGCGCCGCTCAATCTCGGCCTTGGCGAGCTCATAGTTCTTCAGCGGAACGCCATCGGTCGGCAGATGCACCGTTTTTCCGTCCGGGAAGACGCGGGCCAGCTGGTCGTGCGTCATGCGGGGCCAGTGCCGGACGCTGCCGGTGTCGAGATGCACAAAGGGCGAGCCGGAGGTCGGATAGAAGCCGACGCCGCCGCGCTGGAGGCGCAGGCCGGCGAAGCGGATCTGCTCCAGCGGCACGCCGGGAATGTAGAAGTCCATCGCATGTCCCAGCATGTGCTGGCTGGAGCGCGCCACGCCGGAGGAGCGGCGGCGGAGCATGGCGTTGGTGGCGGGAGAGCGATAGGAGGAGATGATCTGGATCGGCTGCTTGCCGTCGACGTCGCGATAGACTTCCCAGAGGATGTCGAACAGGCGACGGTCCATGACCGTCTGCTCCTGTGTGCGCCAGTCGCGCAGGAAGTGGTTGAGCTGCTTCAGCGCCGCCTCGTCATAGCGACCTTCACGCTTGAACGTGACGGTGAGGTCCTCGCCGGAATGGGTGTGGTGGAAGGAAAGCGTCTTGGTCTCGTTCAGCGCGGCGGCGTCATGAACCGAGCCCGCGGCGGCAAGCAGCAATGCGGCAGCGAGGCCGATCCTGGATCCGGCCTTCACTCCCGCATGGGACAACGACAGCACAGCGAATTTGCGTGCGAGACCAGTCAGCACGTATGAGCCCACCCAGTCGACGAGCGTTCAAATGGACTCTCCCGCCAACCCCGTAGCAGCGCGAAAGAGGATGAACGCTTTCTTAAAGCGAGAAGGTTAATTCGAGGTTGACCTTCCCGCCCCCAAAACCAAGTCAGAGTACGATCCTAAGCGGTTGACTGTGGCAAAAAAACGCCCGCTGCCCAGGTTGATGGTGGGACATGGTTAACGTTAAGCGACTCCATCCGAGGGATGGAGTCGCTGATTTCATTGTGGAATTTCAGGAAATGCGTGCTCTAGGCCGTCCTCAGCGGGTAAACACCCGCTGCTGCTGTTGCGGCCGCCTGCCGACCGGGGCGGGCGGCGCGGCCGGGGTCGGCGCCCCGAACAGGCGCTCGAAGAAGTTCGGCCCGGACGAGCCGAAGCCGCCGCCATTGTTCGCCACGGCAACCCCCGTGGGCAGCGTCGTTGCCGGCCGCGAATAGCTCGGCTGCGAGTGCGCGACCACGTTCTCGAGATCCTTGCCGCGGCTGTTCTTCAGGATGTTGATCATGACGGCGTCGCGGCCATAGACGTCCTTGCGGAATTGCAGCTTGCCGGCGTCATCGACGAATGCGGTCTGATAGGTGATGTTGACCGGGATCGGGGTCGGGAATTTCAGGTCGATCTCGCTCTTGCCGTACATGCTGCGGATACGCTCCGGCGTGTACTTCTCGTTCGGCATGACGATGTTGAGCAGAACGGAGGCGTACTGGTCCGGGTTCTGCACGCGCATGCAGCCATGGCTGAAGGCGCGCTCTTCCTTGGCGAACAGATGCTTGTCCGGCGTGTCGTGTTGATAGACCAGGAACTTGTTCGGGAAGTTGAAGCGGACACGGCCGAGCGCATTGGCTTCCCCGGGCGGCTGGGAGATGTGCACGGAGCCGTCGCGGTTCTGCTCGAGCCTGAGGCCCATGCGCTGAAGCACGGTCGGGTCCTGCTGCAGTGCCGGTAGGTATTCGTTGTAGACGATCGACGGCGGCACGTTCCAGGTCGGATTGACCGTAATGTACTTCATCGTCTCGGTGAGCAGCGGCGTCGCATGCTTGCCCGGCTTGCCGGTGACGACGCGGGTGGTCCAGACCTGCTGGCCGCGCTGCATCACCTTCAGCGTGAAGTCGGGGATGTTGAGGATGACATACGCATCGCCCAGCGCGGGGGCGCCGAGGTCGCGCGGCAGCCAGCGCCAGCGCTCCATGTTCACCAGCACCACGTCGATCTGCTTGTCGCGCTTGGGGGTGTTGAGCGCCTTGACGGTCTTGTCGTCGAGGATGCCGGTCGCCTTCATCTCGGCATTGCTCTGGAATTTGCGCACGGCTTCGGCGACGCCGGCGTCATAGCGGGTATCGCCGGGGTGCTCGGCGAGGCCCAGCTTGGCGCGCAGCTGCGGCACACGCGGATCTTCCACGACGATCTCGGCCTGCTTCTTGGTGGCCGGAGTGTATTTCAGCGCAGGGCCGTCGGCGATCTCGACCACCGGCCCGCTGCCCTGGCCGCGCAACTCGGCGAGCTTGGCCTTCAGCTCCTTGTAGAGCTTGTGCGGCGGGTTGTAGCTGTCGAGCGTTGCGGACGCGTCGGCCGCGGTTGTGACCTTGGCGAGCACCTCGTTGGGGTCGATCGGATGCTCGGGATAGAGAATGTCGCCGCTGGCCTGCGACCAATGCATGCGGCCGCTCTGGGCATGGCGCGCATAGTCGAACATGCTCGCGGTGAGCTTGAGCTCGGCATCGGCAAGTGCATCGGGCGTCGTGGCGGCGGCGAAATCCGGCACCGGATAGTCGGCCGGATTGAGGCCGTCGGAGGCCGCGTCCTTCAGCCGCGCCATCACGCCCTTGGCTGCCGGCGTCACGCTGCCGCCTTGCGTCCAGACCGGCGCGAAATCGCGCGCGCCGTAGAACTTCTCGACCGCGGCGCGCTCGTTCTTGCGGTCGAAATGCCGCGAGGTCTTGGCGCCGATGATGTCCTTCAGCCTGTCGGCGACCGGCTGGTCGGCCGCGGGAACGTTGCTCGCGGCCTTCACCGGTTCGGCGGCCGGAGCAGCAGCAGGCGCGGTTGCAGTATCGGCCTTGGCGGGCTCCGACTTCGCGGGCTCGGTCTTTGCGGTCTCGTTCTTCGGCGGCTCGGCGGCGGGCGTGGTCGCAACGCCGGAAGGCTTCGGCTCGGCCTTGTCCGGTGCCGGCGCGGCTTCGGCCTTCGCGGGCTCCTTGGCTCCGTCCTGAAGCGTCGCGGTGGTGTCGAGCTTGATATCTGAGGCGGCAGGAGGCGGAACGTTTGCGGGCTCGGGACGCGGGATCGCGGCTTCGATCGCGAGCTCGGCGGCGCTGCTGCGCGCCTGGTCCTGCGCCAGGGCCGAGCTGGCCGACACCGTGAGGAAAGTTGCCGCGACCGTCATCAAGACACGGTCAAAGCCCGCACGGTGGTTCAAACAGTCACGCATTGTGTCGCACCCCTCGGGTAAGCTGCCCCTCCGGGAACAGCTCTGTTATCGCCTAATGAGTTTCGGCTAAACCGCGCCGGCCCCTCGAAAGTTGCACGCCTGCACGCAACGATTCTGACGCAGACGATATACAGGCCCCGATTTTGCAGCCAGCGCTACCGGGGACAACTCACGACAAACTGACTTCAAGGGAGCCTCTTGGCAACGGATTGTGCGCTTCGGCCGCGCGCTTTTCCTGTGTCTGTCACTTCCAGGTCACGGTTCAATCCGCCGTCGAATTCCATCGTCATGCGAACAGCTTACAACGGCTTGGCATCGTCCGCGGACGGCCCGTTTGCATGAAGCTCAGTGCGTCTCCTCGCCGCTTTTGCCGCCATGACCGGGAACCCCGGCTTCGTCGAGCTTGCGGTAGAGCGTCGACCGGCCGATTCTGAGGCGGCGAGCCACCTCGGACATCTGGCCGCGATAGTGCGAGATCGCAAAGCGAATGATCTCGTTCTCCATGTCCTCCAGCGAGCGGACATCACCGGTGGCGGTGAGCATGGCGAGAGTTCCCGCAGCAGCGAGCGGTGCGATTGGTATTTCGCTACCCGATACCACAGACGGCATGGCCGGCTCGAGCATCAGCGGCGCTGTCGGAATATCCGTGACGGGATGCGGCTGCGAAGCGAGCAGGGGGAAATCGTCCAGCTCGAGCTGGTCGCCGTCGCTCATCACCACGGCGCGGTAGACCGCGTTCTCCAGCTGACGGATGTTGCCGGGCCAGTCGAGCTGGGCCAGGTGCGCCACCGCTTCGCCGCTAATGCCGCTGATCGGGCGGTTCTCCTCGGCGGAAAAGCGCGCCAGGAAATGCCTGAGCAGATGCGGGATGTCCTCGCGCCGCGCGCGGAGCGAGGGGATCGTCAGCGGCAGCACGTGCAGCCGATAGAACAGATCTTCCCGGAAATGCCCCTGTTTCACCCGCTCCAGCAGCTTGCGGTTGGTTGCCGAGATGATGCGGACGTCGACCTTGACCGGCTTGCGGCCGCCGACGGCCTCCACGGCACCTTCCTGCAGCGCGCGCAGCAGCTTCACCTGCGCAGTCAGCGGCAGCTCGCTGACCTCGTCCAGAAACAGCGTGCCGCCATGGGCCTCGACGAACTTGCCCATGTGCCGCTCGGTGGCGCCGGTGAAGGCGCCCTTCTCGTGACCGAACAGAATGGACTCGACGAGGTTGTCGGGAATCGCACCGCAATTGACCGCGACGAAAGGCTTGGCCTTGCGCTCGCCGCTGCCGTGGATGGCGCGCGCGAACATTTCCTTGCCGACGCCGGACTCGCCCTCGATCAGCACGGGAATCGCGGAATTCGCCGCCTTTTGCGCGGCGCGCATCACCGGGGTCATTGCCTCTGCGCGGGTGATGATGTCGGAGAAGGTCAGCCGGCCTTCGCGGCTGTGACGGATGCGCTGCAATTCGCCCTTGAGCGCGGACGTGTTGAGCGCGTTGCGAAGCGAGACCTGGAGCCGCTCCATGCCGACCGGCTTGACGACGAAATCGGCCGCGCCCGCGCGCATTGCCGAGATCACGTTGTCCATGCCGCCATGGGCGGTCTGCACGATGACGGGGATGCTGAGGCCGGCTTCGCGGATTTTCGCCAGCACGCCCATGCCGTCGAGGCCGGGCATCACGAGGTCCAGGACGACGCCGTCGACAGCCGGACCGTCGGGAGCGGTGAGGGCGGCGATGGCGGCGTCGCCGGAGTCTACCACCACCGTCTCATAGCCGCATTTCTGCACCATGTTCTCGATCAGCCGGCGGGCTACAGCGTCGTCGTCGGCGATCAAAATACTGGCAGCCATGGTGTTCCCCGCACGCTACTACTATCTGTCTCGAATCGGGGCACTCTGGCCGAAGCCGATTAACGCACGCTTAAACCTTGATGCCCCCGCCCGCCGTCGCGATTGTTGAACACAGGTTTCCCACACAATGATTTCGCGCTCCAAGTCTGCTCTCCGCAAGCCTGCCGCCAAGACATCTCCGAAGACGTCCGCCAAGAAATCTGCCGCCAAGGCAAAGCCCTCCAGATCTTCGGCCGCAAGGCCTGCGAGCAAAACCGGCAAGCTCCCGGAGTGGAACCTTGGCGATCTCTATTCCGGTATCGACGCGCCCGAGGTGGCGCGCGATCTCGAAAAAATGGATGCCGACTGCGTCGCCTTCGAGACCGACTACAAGGGCAAGCTGGCGACAGGGACAGCAAACGAAGATGGCGGAAAATGGCTCGCCGAAGCGGTGCGACGCTATGAGGCGATCGACGATCTCGCCGGCCGTCTCGGCTCCTATGCTGGTCTCGTTCATGCCGGGGACAGCGTGGACCCTGCGATTTCAAAGTTTTACGGCGACGTTTCCGAGCGCCTGACGGCGGCGTCCACGCATCTACTGTTCTTCGCGCTCGAACTGAACCGGATCGATGACGATATTTTGAACCGGGCGATGCAGGCTTCCGAGCTTGCGCATTATCGCCCCTGGATCGAGGATTTGCGCAAGGAGAAGCCGTACCAGCTCGACGACAAGCTCGAGCAGCTTTTCCTGGAGAAGGCGCAGACCGGCTATTCAGCCTTCAACCGGTTGTTCGATCAGACCATCTCGAGCCTGCGCTTCAAGGTCGGGCCTAAGGAGCTCGCGATCGAGCCGACGCTGAATTTGCTGCAGGACCGCGACGGTGCCAAGCGCAAGAGCGCGGCGGAGGCGCTGGCGAAAACCTTCAAGGCCAATGAGCGCACCTTTGCGCTGATCACCAACATGCTCGCCAAGGACAAGGACATCTCCGACCGCTGGCGCGGTTTCAAGGACGTTGCCGATTCTCGGCACCTCAACAACCGCGTCGAGCGCGAGGTGGTGGATGCGCTGGTCGCCTCGGTCCGCGCAGCTTATCCGAAGCTGTCGCATCGCTATTATGCGCTCAAGGCGAAGTGGTTCGGCAAGAAGCGGCTGGCTTATTGGGACCGCAACGCGCCGCTGCCCTTTGCAGCAACCGATGTCATCGCCTGGCCGGAGGCACGAAGCATGGTGCTGACGGCCTATCGCGGCTTCTCGCCCAGAATGGCCGACATCGCCGAGCGCTTCTTCACCGATCGCTGGATCGACGCGCCGGTGCGGCCGGGCAAGGTGCCGGGGGCGTTCTCGCATCCGACCACGCCGTCGGCGCATCCTTACGTGCTCATGAACTACCAGGGCAAGCCGCGCGACGTGATGACGCTCGCCCACGAGCTCGGCCATGGCGTGCACCAGGTGCTCGCCGCGAAGAACGGCGCCCTGATGGCTCCGACGCCGCTGACGCTGGCGGAGACCGCTAGCGTGTTCGGCGAGATGCTCACGTTCAAGCGGCTGCTGGCGCAGACCAAGAACGCGAAACAGCGGCAGGCGCTGCTCGCCGGCAAGGTCGAGGACATGATCAACACCGTGGTGCGGCAGATCGCGTTCTATTCCTTCGAGCGCGCCGTCCACACCGAGCGCAAGAACGGCGAACTCACCGCGACGCGGCTCGGCGAAATCTGGCTGTCGGTGCAGGGCGAGAGCCTGGGGCCGGCGATCGAGATCAAGGCGGGCTACGAGAACTACTGGATGTACATCCCGCACTTCATTCATTCGCCGTTCTATGTCTACGCCTATGCGTTCGGCGACTGCCTCGTGAACTCGCTCTATGCCGTCTATGAGAACGCGAATGAGGGCTTTGCCGAGCGCTATCTCGACATGCTCGCCGCCGGCGGCACCAAGCATTATTCCGAGCTGCTGCGCCCGTTCGGGTTGGATGCCAAGGACCCGAAGTTCTGGGACGGCGGGCTCAGCGTCATCGCCGGGATGATCGACGAGCTCGAGGCGATGGGCTGAGGTGCTTGGGCGCTTTTGGGGATGGAGCGCACGTAAAACATCTGTTGAACTAAACCTTGGGCGATGTTATACATATGTATAACTCGCTGGAGCCGTGCCATGAAGATCGAGATCAAGAAGATTGGCAATTCCGACGGACTGCTGCTGCCTCGTGAATTGATGCAACGGCTCGATCTCAAGCGTGGTCAGCAATTGCACATCGTGGAATTGCCGGGCGGTGGCTTCCAGGCCCTGCCCTACGATCCCGACTTCGAGCGGACGATGGAAATCGCCGACGAGGTGATGGACAAGTATCGCGACACGCTCGCGGCGCTTGCGAAATAGTTGGTTGTGCAATGAGCGATCCTCAGGAGCCGCTCTGGATTACTTACGAGCAGGCCGTCGCCATTCATAGCCGGCAACTCCGACGCTTCGGAGGCGCGCCTGGGCTGCGTGACGAAGGCATGTTGCGGTCGGCGCTCGATCGCCCGATCAACAAATGGCGGTACGAGCAGGCGTCGTTGGACGAGCTTGCCGCAGCCTATGCGTTCGGGCTCGCGAAGAATCATGCGTTCGTCGATGGAAACAAGCGGATTGCCTTCATGGCGATGATGGTCTTTCTGCACAAGAATGGCGTGGCGTTCAGTCCCGATCCGGCGGAAGCGACGACCATCATACTCTCTCTCGCCGCCGGCGAAGTCAGCGAGGAGAGCCTCGTCCGCTGGATCCGCGACAATTGGAATTCCAAATGACCCGATTTGCGGGAAACTCCGCCCTGGTGCCGTTGCCCTGTTCAAATCTTTAAGGTATCCCAGCCCGAGAATTCGACTTTCGACTGGGGACATCCATGGCTGACCATAGCGAAGTGGCCTACACCACCGCCGACGGCAACGACTATGTTGCGCACGAGCAGACCTACGAGGGCTTCATCAAGCTGGTGAAGTACGGCACGGTCTCGGTCGCGCTCATCGTGATCCTGATGGCGATCTTCCTCACCTGATCGATCGACTGCCGCACCGCCAGCGTCGACGGTGCTCATAAAATTTGCATTCAAGCCGGTTTCAAAACCGGTATCCAACGTTGCGGGAGTAACGCTAAGTTCGCGTGCGCGCTTTTTCCCGCGTCGCCGGAGGGCCTATGAAGATCGCCGTTGCCAAGGAAATCGATCCGTCGGAGCCGCGCGTCGCCGCTTCGCCCGATACGGTGAAGAAATTTAGGGCGCTCGGGGCCGAGATCGCCGTCGAGCCGGGTGCCGGCATCAAGTCGGGCCTGCCGGATTCCGAATTCACCGCGGCTGGTGCCACCGTCAGCACTGACGCGCTGAAGGACGCCGACATCGTCATCAAGGTGAAACGCCCGGAGGCGTCCGAGCTGCCGCAGTACAAGCGCGGCGCCCTCGTCATCGCCATCATGGACCCTTACGGCAACGAGGCCGCGCTGAAGACGATGGCCGATGCCGGCGTTGCCGCCTTCGCGATGGAATTGATGCCGCGCATCACCCGCGCGCAGGTGATGGACGTGCTGTCCTCGCAGGCCAACCTTGCCGGCTACCGCGCCGTGATCGAGGGGGCAGAGGCCTTCGGCCGCGCCTTCCCGATGATGATGACGGCCGCCGGCACCGTTCCGGCGGCGAAGGTGTTCGTGATGGGTGTCGGCGTTGCCGGCCTCCAGGCGATCGCGACCGCGCGCCGTCTCGGCGCCGTGGTCACCGCCACCGACGTGCGTCCCGCGACCAAGGAGCAGGTGGAATCGCTCGGTGCGAAATTCCTCGCGGTCGAGGACGAGGAGTTCAAGAACGCGCAGACCGCCGGCGGCTACGCCAAGGAAATGTCGAAAGAATACCAGGCCAAGCAGGCTGCGCTCACCGCCGAGCACATCAAGAAGCAGGACATCGTGATCACGACCGCTCTGATTCCGGGCCGGCCGGCGCCGAAGCTCGTCAGCGCCGAGATGGTCAGGTCGATGAAGCCGGGCTCCGTTCTGGTCGATCTCGCCGTCGAGCGCGGCGGCAATGTCGAGGGTGCGAAGCCGGGCGAGGTCGTGGATGTCGATGGCATCAAGATCGTCGGCTACACCAATGTCGCCGGCCGCGTTGCGGCTTCGGCTTCCAGCCTCTATGCCCGCAATCTGTTCTCCTTCATCGAGACCATGGTCGACAAGAAAGAGAAGAAGCTCGCCGTCAACTGGGACGACGAACTGGTCAAGGCCACTGCGCTGACGAAAGACGGCGCCGTGATCCACCCGAACTTCCAGCCCAAATCATCTTAAATCGGGTTTAAGGAGAGCCGCCATGGAGCATGCAGCACAGCTCGTCGACCCCTTCATCTTCCAGCTGTCGATCTTCGTCCTCGCCGTTTTCGTCGGCTATTTCGTCGTCTGGTCGGTGACGCCGGCGCTGCATACGCCGCTGATGAGCGTCACCAACGCGATCTCCTC
The DNA here is from genome assembly GCF_058782905.1 of Bradyrhizobium sp. FW305-F6. Classification (NCBI taxonomy): domain Bacteria; kingdom Pseudomonadati; phylum Pseudomonadota; class Alphaproteobacteria; order Hyphomicrobiales; family Nitrobacteraceae; genus Bradyrhizobium; species Bradyrhizobium sp. FW305-F6. The sequence continues at coordinate 1,073,931 of NZ_JBYSYD010000002.1, read as the reverse complement.
GGTGATCGTGGTCGGCGCGCTGCTCGCGGTGGGTGTCGGCATGATTTCGAGCGGCTCGGGCTGGGCGCGCGGCTTCGGCTTCGTTGCCCTCGTCTTCGCCTGCGTGAACATATTCGGCGGCTTCCTCGTCACCCAGCGCATGCTGGCGATGTACAAGAAGAAGTCGAAGTAAGCGGCCACCTCGGGCTGAAGGGATCAATGGGGACCTGAGATGAGCGCCAATCTCTCTGCATTCTTGTATCTCGTGGCGGGGGTGCTGTTCATCCTGTCGCTGCGCGGGCTGTCGAGCCCGGCAACCTCGCGCCAGGGCAATCTGTTCGGCATGATCGGCATGGCGATTGCGGTCGCCACCACGCTCGCAAGCCATCCGCCGGCCGACGGCGTGGCTTGGATCCTCGTCATCCTCGCGGTCGCGATCGGCGGCGGTGCCGGCGCGGTAATCGCCCGCCGCGTGCCCATGACCTCGATGCCTGAACTGGTCGCCGCCTTCCACTCGCTGGTCGGCATGGCCGCGGTGCTGGTCGCGGCCGGCGCGTTCTACGCGCCGGAGGCCTTCGGCATCGGGACCCCCGGCAAGATTCATCCGCAGAGCCTGGTCGAGATGTCGCTCGGCGTCGCCATCGGCGCGCTGACCTTCACCGGCTCGGTGATCGCGTTCCTGAAGCTGTCGGCGCGCATGAGCGGCGCGCCGATCATCCTGCCGTTCCGCCACATCATCAACATCGGCCTCGCATTGGCCCTGGTGTTCTTCATCGTCGGTCTCGTGCTGTCCGGCAGTGCGTTCGACTTCTGGATGATCGTCATCCTCGCGCTGGCGCTCGGCGTGCTCATGATCATCCCGATCGGCGGCGCCGACATGCCGGTCGTGATCTCGATGCTGAACTCCTATTCCGGCTGGGCCGCGGCCGGCATCGGATTCACGCTCGGCAATTCCGCGCTGATCATCACCGGCGCGCTGGTCGGCTCCTCGGGCGCGATCCTGTCCTACATCATGTGCCACGCGATGAACCGGTCCTTCATCTCGGTCATCCTCGGCGGCTTCGGCGGCGAGACGGCTGCCGCCGGTGGGGGAACCGGCGAGCAGAAGCCGGCCAAGCTCGGCTCGGCTGACGATGCCGCCTTCATCATGAAGAACGCCTCCAAGGTCATCATCGTGCCCGGCTACGGCATGGCGGTGGCGCAGGCCCAGCACGCGCTGCGAGAGATGGCGGACATGCTGAAGAAGGAAGGCGTCGAGGTGAAATACGCCATTCACCCGGTCGCCGGCCGCATGCCCGGCCACATGAACGTGCTGCTGGCCGAAGCCAACGTGCCTTATGACGAGGTGTTCGAGCTCGAGGACATCAACTCCGAATTCGCGCAGGCCGACATCGCTTTCGTGATCGGCGCCAACGACGTCACCAACCCGGCGGCGGAAGAGGACAAGACCTCGCCGATCTACGGCATGCCCGTGCTCCAGGTCTGGAAGGCCGGCACCGTGATGTTCATCAAGCGCTCGCTGGCTTCCGGTTACGCGGGCATCGACAATCCGCTGTTCTATCGCGACAACACCATGATGCTGCTCGGCGACGCCAAGAAGGTCACCGAGAACATCGTCAAGGCGATGTAGGCGGAAGGGACCGTGTCCATCAACAAGGAATGGCACCGGTCCCATCCCATGCCGTCCAAAGCCACGCGCGAGCAGCGCGCCGAATGGCACGCTGCTCACAAGGCGGCATGCGGCTGCCGCGACGTTCCGGCCAGTCTGCGCCCTGACGTCATGAAATTGCTGCGGAGCCATCGCAAGCCCTAGGCTCAATCGAGGGGCGCGCCGCGCAATCATGACCGTCGTCAAGTGGATCGCCATCCTGCTCGTGACCGTCTACCTGGCCGGTCTCCTCGTGCTGTACGTCCGCCAGCGCGAGTTGCTGTTTCCGATCCCGCCCGTCGGCCGGACCGCGCCTGATGCTGCCGGCCTGCCCGAGGCGGAAGAGCACATTCTGACCACGTCGGACGGCGAGAAGGTGATCGTCTGGCACGTGCCGGCGAAGCCTGGCCGTCCCGTGATCCTGTACTTCCCCGGCAACGGCGATTTCCTCGCCGGGCGCGTCAGCAGCTTCAAGGCAATGACGGCCGACGGCACCGGCCTCGTGGCACTGTCCTATCGCGGCTATGCCGGCTCGAGCGGGACGCCGAGCGAAGAGGGGCTGCTGCGCGATGCGGCGGCCGCCTACGGGTTCACCACGGCGCGATATGCCGCGGAACGGATCGTCGTCTGGGGCTTTTCGCTGGGGACGGGTGTCGCGGTCGCCATGGCGTCCGAACACCCCGTCGCCAAATTGATCCTGGCGGCGCCATACACTTCGACGGTGGACGTCGCTGCCTCGCAGTTCCGCTTCATTCCCGTGCGCCTGCTGATGCGCGATCAGTTTCGCTCCGACGAGCGGATCGCGCGCGTCACGGTGCCGCTGTTGGTGATGCACGGCACCAATGACCTTGCCATTTCGATCGCGTTCGGAGAGCGTTTGTTCGGGCTCGCGCATGAACCGAAGCAGTTCGTTCGCTTCGCGGGCGGCGGACACGACAATCTCGATGCGTTTGGCGCGATCGAGACAGCGAGGCGCTTCATTGCTTACTGAACGGCTTGTGACTTGCCGGGGCTGCGTGATCATCGCTGCGACGCTCGCGCTGCTTCCGCAGCCTGCATGGGCTGCCGCGGCGATTGACGGCGCGTCGATGCGCTTGCCCTATGCGCTGCCCTTCGCCGGCCTGCTGCTGTCGATCGCACTGGGTCCGCTGCTGTTCGCAAAATTCTGGCACCACCATTACGGCAAGATCACCGCGGCCTGGGCGGTGCTGTCGCTCGGCTCCCTGGTCGTCTTCGCCGGCGGCATGGCAACGCTGGCGGCGCTCGTTCACGCCCTGCTCGCCGAGTATCTCGGCTTCATCGTGCTGCTGTTCTCGCTCTATGTCGTAGCCGGCGGCGTCCTCATCACTGGAGACATCAAGGCGACGCCGGCGACCAATCTCGGCATTCTCGCGCTCGGCACGTTGGGAGCGAGCATCGTCGGTACCACGGGTGCGGCGATGATTCTGATCCGCCCCTTGCTCCGCGCCAACCGGCTGCGCCGTCACAACGTCCATGTCGTCATCTTCTTCATCATCCTGGTTGCAAATGTAGGCGGCGCGCTGAGCCCGCTCGGCGACCCCCCGCTGTTCGTCGGCTTCCTGCACGGCGTCGACTTCTTCTGGACCACGCGAACCATCTGGCTGCAGACCGCAATCGTGGCCGGGCTGCTGCTCGCGATCTTCGCCGCCATCGACCTCTGGCGTTTCCGGAGCGAGCCGCCGCCCGTTGGCGCCGGCCCCGCCCAGCCGGTCCGCATCCGCGGGCTCGTCAATCTGGTGCTGATTGCGGCCATCGCCGCCAGTCTGCTGGCCTCGGCAATGTGGAAGCCGGGCGTTGCGTTCGACATTCTCGGCACCAAGCTGGAGCTGGAGGACATCGCCCGCAATCTGGTGCTGCTCGCGATAGCGGCGCTGTCGGTGTGGCTCACGCCGGACGAACACCGGCAGGCCAACGGCTTCACCTGGGAACCGATCCGCGAGGTCGCGAAGCTGTTCGCCGGCATCTTCGTCGCCATCATCCCGGTCATTGCCATGCTCAATGCCGGACATGACGGTGCGTTCGCCTGGCTGCTCACCGCCGTGACGGGGCCGGACGGAGCGCCGCGTGAGGTCGTCTATTTCTGGTTTACCGGCCTGATGTCCGCGTTCCTCGACAATGCTCCGACCTATCTGTTGTTCTTCGAGCTCGCCGGCGGGGATGCGCAAGTGCTGATGCATCAGCTCTCCGGCACGCTTGCCTCGATCTCCATGGGGGCCGTCTACATGGGAGCGCTCACCTATATCGGCAATGCGCCGAACTTCATGGTGAGCAGCATCGCCAGTGAAAGCGGCATCCAGATGCCGAGCTTCTTCGGTTATTTCCTGCGCGCCGGCGCCGTGCTGATCCCGCTGTTCCTGCTGCTGACGTTCCTGCCGGTCGTCCCGATCCTGCACTGGCATTGAATCTCGCGCCCGATTTGCTACTGCTGCCGAGCCCCGATCAGGAGAATTCCGATGCTTGCCGCCAAATCCGAGGTTCAGGTCGACAATGAGCAGGTCCGGGTGACCGAATGGCGGCTCCTGCCCGGCAGCGCCACGGGACATCACACCCACGGCATGGACTATGTCATCGTTCCGGTCGTGGCGGGAGAGATGACCATCGTGGCGCCGAATGGCGAGCGGTCCAAAGCGCAGCTCGCGGCGGGAAAGTCCTATTTCCGCAAGGCCGGCGTCGAGCATGACGTACTTAACGAAACCTCAACCGAGATCGTGTTCCTTGAAATAGAGCTGAAACCATAAGCCGGCGCTCCTGTCTGCCATCGATCCGTCGCAGTTGATCCCTCACAATGCCCTAAAGTTCCCGCATCAGATCGCGCGGGGAGTGGCCGAGAAATGCTGAAATACCTCGCTAAAATCTCGACGGATATTTTCCCCTCGGTGCTCGCCACGATCATCGGGGCTTACATCGTTAACCACTACATCAACGCCAAGCCGGCGGCCGACACCCCAGCCGCCGTGGTCGCGCCCGCCCAGACGGGCAGTGACGGCAAACCGGATGCCGCCGCCAACCTTCCTGCCCCTGGCGTCAAGGCCAAGGGCATTTCCGAGAAGAGCGTCGCCGAAAGGGCGACGGTCGAGAAGCCTGCCGATCATCAGCCTTCGGCCGAGGCCAAGGCCGCCGACGTGGCTCCCGCGGAAAACGGCCCGCGCGGCCGTCCTTCTGCGCGCGACAAGGCCGCGGCCAAGTCAGCTCCGGCTGCCTCTGCTCCGGTCGTTGAGGCCAATTCGGCCTCGACGGCGGCTTCCCCCGCCGCCACCCCCGACGCCAACGATCTCGCGCGTGCTGCGATCGAGCGCCTGCGCAAGTCGAATGAGGGCAAGTCTGCCGAGGCCAAATCTGCTGAGGGCAAGCCGGCCGAGGCCAAGGCTACCGAGGCCAAGGCCGCTGAGCCCAGATCTGCCGAAGCCAGGCCTGCGGAGGTTCGCGCGGTGGAGACCAAGCCGGCGGAGCCCGTGGTGCGTGAGGCCGCCCGCACGCCGGAGGCCTCGCGGGTCGTCAATGTCGAGCCGTCCCCGGTTCGTCCGCTGCCGCCGCCAATCACGGTGTCGACGCCGTCGCCCGAGGCCTATGGCAATGGTGGGTCCAATCCGCCCTACACTGCCTCGATCGGCAACGACGATCCGAATCGGGTGACGCCGCCGGCTGACATTCCCGTGCCGGTGATCGCGCCACCCCTCGACCTGCGTGCCGACGCGGGCGGCGCCCTGCCGCGGCCGAAGAAGACGAACGTCGCCGACGAGATGCTGTCGGGCATGAAGTCGATGTTCAACGCCGTTCTGCCGAAGAGCGCCACCCCCGAATAAAGCGTGATCCGGAGAAGCGCGAAGCGGTTTTCCGGAAAAATCATGCGGAACAACGACCCAAGGCGCGGTGACGATTCGCGCCGCGATGCGCCAAGCCGTCAGCCGCCGACGCGGGCAAGGCCGCTGCGGGCGGCGTCGTCGCGGGGGCGAAGCGCAACAGCCCTGGTGTAGGACGCCGCTGCCTTGGCCCTATCGCCCAGCCGCTCATAGACCTGGCCGCGCGTGGTCCAGACCTGCGCGTTGTGCGGATCAGCCTCGGAGGCTTCGTCGAGATCGGCTGCGGCTTCCTTGATCTTGCCGAGCGCGAGATAGCTGTTGGCGCGGCCAAGCAGCGGCTCGGCCTTCTGCGGGTTGAGCCCGCTTGCGGCGCTGAAATCGGCAATGGCAAATTCGTGTTGGTTGTTGCCCTGGTAGATCAGGGCGCGGCCATAGAGCGCCTGCGCATTGTAGGGATCGAGCCCGACCGCGCGATTGAACTCGTCGAGCGCTGCTGCGGTCTCGCCCGACTTGGCCAGGGACTGGGCCTTGGCGGTGTGGGCCTGGGCTTCGGTGACGTTGCCGGCGCTCACCGCGCTCTCGGCGGGTGCGGCTATTTTGGGGGCCTCCTGCGGCTTGTCCTTCTCAGGGAGGAGCGATCCGAGATCGAAGGAGCAGCCGCAGACTGCGATCCCCATCACGGCGAGCGCGAGCGGCTGCCGCCAGATCCGGCGTAGCCGCGGCCAGCCGCGCTCGGGGAAAGGAGAGGCCATATACGGTTCGCTCGCGCTAAAGCATGATCCAGAAAGATCATGCTCGAACAACAAAACCCAAGCGCGATGTTTCGACCCAATCTCATCGCGCTTCATTGCCGCATCGGCAGTGCCGATCCGAGAAGGCACCGCCCGCAAACAATAACGCGGGCCAGTGGCCCGCGTCATCGAAAACTGAAGTCTAGCTAGGTAGTTCAGCGCGGTCCGCGCGGACCTGCACCCGGGCCGCTACGGCCGCCGCGATCACCGCCGGGACCGGCTCCGAACACCGGCTTCGGCTTCATCGGCAGCAGGCCTTCGCGCTGCAGCTTCTTGCGGGCGAGCTTGCGTGCGCGGCGCACGGCTTCGGCCTTTTCGCGGGCCTTTTTCTCGGAGGGCTTCTCGTAGTGACCGCGGAGCTTCATCTCGCGGAAGATTCCCTCGCGCTGCATCTTCTTCTTCAGCGCCTTGAGGGCTTGATCGACATTGTTATCGCGAACGAGAACCTGCACGCGGCATCCTCTTCAGGTGGATCGGATTTGAATTCTGGTAAGTCAAAGGGGATGGCGAAACGCGCAAGCCCTTTACCTTGAGCGCGCCCATGTATCAGACAAAACCGGGCATGTCCACCGGCCAAGCGGATTTTCGGGCCAAGTTCGGCCATTAAATGCGGCGAAAATACCTCCACGCGGCCCCGATTTGGGCGGCTTGACGCCACGGGCGGGGCGGCGACCGGAGCTTGTTCCGGGTCTTGCAATGAGGGGACTACAATGGACACGAAAAAATACGCTGCCGAAGCCATCGGCACCTTCTGGCTGACATTCGCAGGCTGCGGAAGCGCAGTGATCGCGGCCGGCTTCCCGCAGGTCGGCATTGGCCTCGTCGGCGTCTCCCTCGCCTTCGGGTTGAGCGTGGTCACCATGGCCTATGCCATCGGCCACATCTCGGGCTGCCATCTCAACCCGGCCGTCACGGTCGGTCTCGCCGCCGGCGGCCGCTTTCCGACGGGCCAGATCCTGCCCTATGTGATTGCCCAGGTGGCGGGTGCGATCGTCGCCGCATTGCTGCTCTATGTCATTGCCAGCGGGGCGCCCGGTTTCGACGTCAGCAAGGGTTTTGCGTCCAACGGATATGGTGCGCATTCGCCCGGTCAGTACAGCATGATGGTCGGCTTCCTCACCGAGGTGGTGATGACCATGATGTTCCTGTTCATCATCATGGGGGTCACGCATGGCCGGGCGCCGGCGGGTTTTGCGCCGCTCGCGATCGGGCTTGCGCTGGTGATGATCCATCTCGTCAGCATTCCCGTCACCAACACCTCGGTGAACCCGGCGCGCAGCACCGGTCCGGCGCTGTTCGTCGGCGGCTGGGCGCTGTCGCAGCTCTGGCTGTTCTGGGTTGCACCGCTGATCGGCGGCGCGCTCGGCGGAGTGGTCTATCGCTGGCTCAGCGAAGAGCCCACGGGCGTCGTCGCAGGCGCAAAGACGGCGTGATCGCAAAGCGGGATCGCAGCGCGAAGCCGCGGTCCCGTTACTTGCCAGCGGTGGGGTGCACTTCGGTGACGTGCCCCATCTTTCGGCCGGGGCGCGGCGCGCCCTTGCCATAGATGTGCACTGTCGCGCCCGGCACGCTCAGCCACTTCTCGTAATCGTTGATCTCGTCCCCGATCAGGTTGGTCATGGTGACGATTTCGCCATGACGCACGGGCTTGCCGAGCGGCCAGCCGGCGATGGCGCGGATGTGCTGCTCGAACTGCGAGACCGAGGCGCCATCGAGCGTCCAGTGCCCGGAATTGTGCACGCGCGGAGCGATCTCGTTGACCAGCACCCTCGGTCCGGTGCCATTGGCGAGCACGAACATCTCGACGGCGAGAACGCCGACATAGTCGAGTGCGCCTGCGATCTTGCCGGCGATGCTGCGCGCTTCCTCGGCGAGCGCATCCGGAATCGGCGCGGGCGCGCGCGAGATCTTCAGAATGTGGTCGCGGTGCTCGTTCTCGGTGACGTCGAAGCACTCGACCTCGCCTGTGACGGCGCGCGCGGCGATCACCGAGATCTCGCGCTCGTACGGCACGAAAGCCTCCAGGATCGCCGCTTTGGTGGCGAGGCTGGTCCACACCTTGGCGATGTCGTCGCCCTCGCGGATGATCGCCTGGCCCTTGCCGTCATAACCGAAGCGGCGGGTCTTGAGCACGGCGGGAAGGCCGATCCTGACGATCGCCTCGCGCAACGAAGCCACTGACGTGACGTCGGCGTAGGCGGCCGTGCCGATCCCGAGCCGCGTCACGAAATCCTTCTCGGCGAGGCGGTCCTGGGTGGTCTCGAGGATCTTGCGGTTGGGCAGCACCGGGCGGCGCGCATCCAGCACCATCGCGGCCGCTGCCGGCACGTTCTCGAATTCGTAGGTGATGACGTCGACGTCGCCGGCGAACAGCTCGAGCGCCTCGACGTCGGCGTATTCGGCACAGGTCGCGTTCAGCACGACGTCAAACGCGGGCGAATCCGGATCGGGCGAAAACACCTGGCAGCGAAGGCCGAGCCGCGCCGCGGCCATGGCCAGCATCCGGCCCAATTGTCCGCCGCCGAGGATTCCGATGGTGTCGCCGGGCTTCAGCTTCACATGCCTGGTGTCCGTCACGCCTTGTCCTCCGGGCGCTCGGCAACCGCGTCCGTTTGCGCCTTGCGCCAGGCGGAGAGGCGATCCGACAGAGCGGGGTCGGAGAGCGCCAGCACGGCGGCCGCCAGCAATGCGGCATTGATCGCGCCGGCCTTGCCGATGGCAAGGGTACCGACCGGGATGCCTGCAGGCATTTGCACGATCGAATAGAGCGAATCGAGGCCCTTGAGTGTCTTGGATTCGACGGGGACGCCGAAAACCGGGAGCTCCGTCAGCGCCGCCGCCATGCCGGGCAGATGTGCCGCGCCGCCGGCGCCGGCGATGATCACCTTGTAACCCGCCGCCTTGGCGCCCTTGGCGAAGGTAAACAGGCGTTCGGGGGTGCGGTGGGCCGAAACGATGCGCGCGTCGGCGGCGACGCCCAGCGCTTCGAGCGTGTCGGCGGCATGGCGCATCGTGTCCCAGTCCGACTGGCTTCCCATAATGATGGCGATCGGCGCGGTCATGAGGTCAATTGTGCCCAGAAAAACAGAAACATAGGCCAGATTAACGGTTCCGGCCGGCGGCTCGCAAGGCGGTGGCAAGGAGAAGGGAATCCACTATCCTGTCTTGGTGAATCCCCGCAAGCCTTCATTGAGCAGGATGCCCATGAAGAAACCAAAAAGGGCAAGGGCTGCGAAGGCCAAGAAGGGTCGCAAAACCAGCGCCGACCGATCCCGAGCCGCCCCGAAACGCCCCGCCAAGCCGGCCTCGCGCAGGGCGCCCGCTGCCGACGACAGCAAGGCGATCATCCGCGATCTCAGGCGCAAGCTGAAGGCGGCCCGGCTGCGAATCTCGGAACTCGAGGCGGCCGCCGACACCGATTTCCTGCTCGAGATTCCGAACCGGCGCGGTTTCGAGCGCGAGCTGGCGCGTGCCATAGCCTATATGAAACGCTACCGCGCCAGCGGGGCGCTGATCGTTCTCGACGTCGATCGGTTGAAGCCGATCAACGATTCCTTCGGTCATGTCGCCGGCGACGAAGTGCTGAGGGCGATTGTCGCCACGTTGAGGCGCCAGGTGCGCGCCTCGGACGTCGTCGGCCGGCTTGGCGGTGACGAGTTCGCGCTGCTGCTCTGGAATCTGAGCGAGACCGATGCCAAGGCCAAGGCGGCGGCCTTCGAGCAGGCGATCGACGAACTCCCCTTCGTTTTTCGCGGGCAATCGGTGACGGCGGGCGCCTCCGCGGGCGTCGCCTTGCTCGGTCCGCAGTCCGATGCCGGGCGCGTCCTGGAGGAGGCGGACGCCGCGATGTATGTGCGCAAGGCGCAGCGTCGGCACGAGCCGCGGATCAGGCTGGTCAGCAGCTGAATTTACAGCGTGGCCAGATCGTCCGGCACGTTGCCGAATTTGCGCAGCAAAGTGGCGTCGCCAAACTCGCCCGTCATGGGATCGCCGCTGCGGCTGAAGGCGACTGCGCCGATGTGGCCGGCACCATGTGCCAGAAGCTCGGCGCGCCGCAACGCGGCCGTCGAGCTCTGGCATTCTTCGGCGGCCCCCGCGACGGGTGAGCCGTTACTGTCGATCAAGAAGGGCATTGCAACGTAATAGGTCACATCCGACATGGCGTTGCTCCGATATTTGAAACTCAGGCGGCGCTGCTCTTGCTCCGCATCTTGCTGCGTGAAGTCTCGGGAATGCAGCCGGCGGAGACCGCCGCCTGCAATTCCTCCAGCTCGGCTTCCAGATATTCGTTGGCCATGATCAGGGCCTTGATGGTGCTGCGCAGGTTGCCGTCGCACATCGCGATGGCCTGATCGCAGGCCTGCTCATAGTGGCTGTTGTCGAGAAAGGCGGCTGCCGACATATGCGTGTCCTCGGGCGTGGGGCGTTGGGGCAGCTAGAATGTTCTTATTTTGTTCTTTTGGAGTCAAGCGGATTCCAACTGGCGGGTCCCTCTAATCAGGCTGTGGATCAGGCGATGATGTCGGGCGTTATCTGGTCTTCGATGAACGCGATGCGGTCGCGCAACAACAGCTTGCGTTTCTTCAGCCGCTGTAACCGCAACAAGTCGGGGGCAGGCGATTGATGCAACGCATCGATCGCCGCATCGAGGTCTCGGTGTTCCTGCTGCAACCGGGTGAGCTCGGCTTCGAGCTCACGCTCATCTTCATTGGTCATGTCTGCGGTGGCCGAAAACCGATAGGCGTGAGATCTGGGCTGTGGACGCCCTGCGGAAATTATCGTCCTTGCGCCGCGTGATCGCAAGCGATCTGCGGCGCTCGCCCGCCGATCTCCCGCAACATATTTTGTGCTGGGGGCCGCGGCGCTGCGCAGACACTTGATACCATGGATTTTTCCGCGTGGTTCCCCTTTAGTCACGCTTCGTTACATATGAAGTTTCAAAAATGACGCTGCGACGACGGATACCCATCGACAGGACGAATCGGTGATGTAGACTTGGCCGTCCGGATCGAATCCTAAAGGTTCAACCCTACCGAGGAGGTTTCGAATGACAATTCAGGCACATCTCGTTGAATTGGAACGGAAGCACAAACTTCTGGAAAACGAATTGCACGAAGCTCTCGTGCACCTTTCAACAGACGACCTGCAAATTGTTGAGTTGAAGCGCCGGAAGTTGATGGTCAAGGACCAGATCGAGCGTCTGAAGCACAGCGACACGCTCCACTAGTAACCCCCCGTAACAGCGTCGAGTTGATCACGTCCTTCACGCAGGGATGAGAGCGTTCGCGCTCATCCCTGCCGCAAGGTGCGCACCTGCGCAGGATGCTTGCGCGGCGAGCGTTCCTGCTCGGGCGCGTCCTCTCGGAGCTAAGCCTCATCCACGTTGCGCGAAGCGTTCTAGATGTTCGCGAGCTCGGCGACGTGGTCGGCGATCGCCAGCGAGGACGTCAGTCCCGGCGATTCGATGCCGAACAGATTGATCAGCCCTGCGACGCCGTGATCTTGCGGGCCTTGCATTAGAAAATCCTGGGTGGCCACCGCCGGTGGCACGATCTTCGGGCGGATGCCTGAATAGCTCGGCATCAGCGCGCCGTCGGGCAGCGTCGGCCAGTATTTACGGATTGCGGGATAGAAACGCTCGGCGCGCGACGGATCGACCTCGTAGTCGATCGTCTCGATCCATTCGACGTCAGGCCCGAAGCGCGCCTGCCCTGCCATGTCCAGCGTCAGGTGCACCCCCAGTCCGCCGGGCTCCGGCACCGGATAGATCAGGCGCGAGAACGGCGCTTTGGCGTTGCAGCTGAAATAGTTTCCCTTGGCGAGATAGGCCGGCGGAATTCGGTCCAGCGGCATGCCGTCGATGTTGCGCGCCACATGCGTCGCCGACAGCCCCGCGGCGTTGACGAAGAGCCTGCATTGCAACGTCATCGGTGCCTCGCCGCCGGCATCGATTTCGATCATGCCGTTCGCCGCTTTGGCGCGGATCAGCGGAGTGTGAAACGCGAAGGCGGCGCCGGCGTCCTCGGCTTCGCCGCGCAGCGAGAGCATGTAGGCGTGGCTGTCGATGATGCCCGTCGACGGCGACAGCAGCGCGGCGTCACAGGCGAGCGCCGGCTCCAGCGCGCGTGCGGCCTCCCCCGAGAGCAGCTGCATGTCGAGCACGCCGTTCGCTTCGGCATGCGCCTTGATCGATTGCAGCTTCTCGGTCTCTTTCGGGCTGGTCGCGACGATCAGCTTGCCGCAATTCTTGTGCGGGATGCCGCGCTCGGCGCAGTAGCGGTAGAGCGCGTGCTTGCCGGCCACGCACATGCGCGCCATCCAGCTCCCGGCGCGATAGTAGATGCCGGCATGGATCACCTCGCTGTTGCGCGAGGAGGTCACGGTGCCGATGGCCTCGGCTTCCTCGAGCACGATCACCTCGCGCCCGGCCTGCGCGAGCTTTCGAGCCACCGCAAGACCGACCACGCCGGCTCCGACGACGACGCAGTCGACCCTATCCATGGTTGTGCAGGTCGGCCGCTGGGAGGGTCGGGGGCACCGGGCCGGGGAACGGCCGCGCGGCGGCGTTTTCCATTAAGAGGGCGTTTATCATGTCAGGGCAATTGCCGTATTTCACGTCACATATTTCTGTTGTGCCAACAGGCGTTTACCCGATCCAAACCCGCCAGGCCAGACAATCCGACGTTGAATCGCGGGTGGCTGATGGCTGAGAAGAACTGGCACGTGGGCAGCACGCTTCCGATCGCTGTGCAGGCCTTGCTGTGCCTGGCCGGTGCGGTTGCGCCTGCGCGTGCCTTCGCGGCATCGGACAGCCTTGCCGTTCCGGGCGATCTCGCCCGGCTCGATCCCGGCGTGATCTGGGAAACCCTGATCGCCGGCATCGTCCTCTGCTCGTTTCTCGCGGCGATCGTGCTGTGGATCCATTCCTGGCTGCGCCGATCCAAGCGTTCGCAGTTGCGGCGCAACGCCTTCATCTCGTCCGCCATGAACAATCTCAACCAGGGCGTGGTGATGACGGACGCGCAGCGCCGCATCATCTTCTGCAACGACCGCTATCTCGAGATCTATGGCCTAACGCGGTCGGATATCCGGCCGAACATGACCGGCTACGACATCCTGAGGCTGCGCCGCGAGCGCGGCGTCCTTGGCGTCACCGACGACGAGTTCTACGAGAAGGCTGCAAGCAGCAACGGCCTGATCACCGAGCTGCCGGACGGGCGGGCCATCCTGGTGAAGTATTTCGTGCTCCCGAACGGCGGCTCGGTGGCGACCCATCTCGACGTCAGCGAGCAGCGCAGGCTGTCGCAACAGCTCGCCTCCACCAAGCAATTCCTTGAAAGCGTGCTGGACAACGTCCCGGCTTGTGTCGCGGCGAAGAGCCTGGAGGACGGCCGCTACATCTTCGCCAATACTGCCTATGAGCGGTTCTGGGGTTTTTCACGGGACCATGTCGTCGGCAAGAATGCACGCGAACTGTTCGCGCCGATCTCGGCGGACAGCATCGAGACGGCCGACCGGGCGGCGCTCAATTCCCCGGATGGGCAGTTCCGCAACGAATTCGAAGTCGAGCGGGGCGGGGAACGTCGCATGGTCGCCTCGATCCGGATCGCGGTGCGCAACGAAGGCAACAGGCCCGGTTTCCTGCTGCTGGTGTTCGAGGACATCACCGACCGCCGCTCGCTGTCGCAGGAGCTGGAAAGCACCAAGAAGTTCCTCGAGCGCGTGGTCGACAACATCCCCGTTGCGTTGATCGTGGAACAGGTCAAGGACGGCCGCTATCTGCTCGCCAACCGCAGCGCGGAAACGATCCTCAACCGCAAGCGCGAGGAAGCCACCGGCCTGACCGCCTCCGACATCTTCAATGCCAAAGAGGCCAAGCTGATCATCGCGCGCGACGAGGCGGCGATCAGGAAACGCGGGATGATCACCGAGGAGCATCCGATCTCCACCAAGGACGGCCTGCGCCTGTTCCTGACCCGCCGCGCCACCGTGCTCGGCGATGCCGGCGAGCCGCAATATCTGATCAAGACCCACGAGGACGTCACCGATCGGCGGCAGACCGAGTTGCGCATGGCGCATATGGCCTATCACGATGGCCTCACCGATCTGCCGAACCGGGCCGCGTTCCTTCAGGCGCTGACCCAGATGATCGAGGCCTGCGAAGGCACGGGCGAGGAGTTCGCCGTCCTCTGCGTCGACCTCGACGGCCTCAAGGAGGTCAATGACGTCTTCGGCCATGCGCTCGGCGACAAGTACCTGATCGAGGTGGCCCAGCGGCTCCTGGATTCCGCGCGCGGGGGCGTGGTCGCGCGCCTGTCGGGCGACGAGTTTGGCCTGATCATCGACGGCAAGCAGCCCGACGCGGGTCTCGCACTGGCGCGGCAGATTGGCGAAGCCGTCGCGAAGGATTTCCAGATCGACGGCCGGCCGGTCCGCGCCGGCATCACCACCGGCATGTCGGTGTTTCCGCAAAATGGCACCGATGGCGCCTCGCTGCTCGCCAATGCCGGCGCTGCGCTGTTCCGCGCCAAGCAGAAGTCGCGCGGCACGATCAGCCTCTACCAGCCGGAGATGGACCGGCAGATCCGCGATCGCCGCGTGCTGCACCAGGACCTCTCCGTGGCGGTCAAGAACGGTGAGCTCTCGCTCGCCTTCCAGCCGCAGGGAGCCGCGCGTCACAGCGTCGCCGAGAGCGAGATCATCGGCTTCGAGGCGCTGGCACGCTGGCAGCATCCGGTGCGCGGCCAGGTTTCGCCGGCCGAATTCATCCCGATCGCCGAGGAAAGCGGTCTCATCGTCGAAATGGGCGAGTGGATCCTGCGCGAGGCCTGCCGCGAGGCGGCGTCCTGGCCGAAGCCGCTCCAGGTCGCGGTCAACCTGTCGCCGGCGCAGTTCATGCACGGCGACGTGGTCGGCCTCGTCCATTCGATCCTGCTCGAGACCGGCCTCGCCCCCGACCGGCTCGAGCTCGAGATCACCGAAGGCGTGCTGATCGAGGACTTCGACCGCGGTCTCGCGCTGCTGCGCCGCCTGAAGGCGCTCGGCGTGCGCATCTCGATGGACGATTTCGGCAGCGGCTACTCCTCGCTGAGCTATCTCCAGGCTTTCCCGTTCGACAAGATCAAGATCGACCGCGCCTTCATCATCAATCTCGGCCGCAACCCGCAATCGGCGGCGATCGTGCGCGCTGTGATCGATCTCGGTCACGGCCTCGAAATGTCGATCGTCGCCGAAGGCGTCGAGACGGTGGACCAGCTCGCCTTCCTCGCCAGGGAGGGCTGCGACGGCGTGCAGGGCTATCTGCTCGGCAAGCCGCTACCGATCGGGAAATATGCCGGCCTGATCGGCCGCGTCGAAGCCGTGGAGCTCGCGCTGAAGACCGGTTAGAGCGCTTCGAGCGAAGTAGATACCGGTTCGCATCAGCAAAACGCGTCAGAACATGAAACAAGAGCCACCGTCCGATGTCATCGGAACGGAAATGGCTCTAGTGATGGGGCTGCTGCGCTCCCATTCGACGGCCGCATGCGCCCCGAACCGGTTGAGCTAAAGACGATCGGCCGCTAGCGTGCGGCGGTATCGGGGTTGGCGGGGACCATGGCGCAAGAATTGCCCGGAACGAACGTTGCGGTTGAAACGGCTGGCGGAGATGCACTTTCCGGCGCGGGTCAGCCGCTATTGCGCATCGAGGGCGTCGCCAAGACCTTCGGCACGTTCCGCGCCGTGGACGGCGTCTCGCTCGACATCAAGGCCGGCGAGTTCTTCGCGCTGCTGGGGCCCAGCGGCTGCGGCAAGACCACCCTCTTGCGCATGCTTGCCGGCTTCGAGGCACCGGACCAGGGGCGCATCCTGCTCGGCGGCAAGGATATCGCGCAGGCCCTGCCGCACGAGCGTCCGATCAACATGATGTTTCAGAGTTACGCGCTGTTCCCGCATCTGTCGGTGCGCGACAACATCGCCTTCGGCCTGAAGCGCGCTCGAATGAAGCGCGCCGAGATCGCCACCCGCGTGGCGGAGATGGTCGCGCTGGTCAAGCTCGAGGGATTGGAGAAGCGCAAGCCCGACCAGCTCTCCGGCGGCCAGCGCCAGCGCGTGGCGCTTGCCCGCGCCCTGGCGCGCAGGCCGCAGCTCCTGCTGCTCGACGAGCCGCTCGCGGCGCTCGACAAGAAGCTGCGCGAGAGCACGCAAGGCGAGCTGATGGAGCTGCAGCGGCGGCTCGGCATGACTTTCATCATCGTCACCCACGACCAGGAGGAGGCGATGACGATGGCGAGCCGGATCGGCGTGATGAAGGCGGGAAAGCTCGCCCAGGTCGCGAGCCCGCGCGAGCTCTACGAGGCGCCGCGCTCGCGCTGGATCGCGGAGTTCGTCGGCGACATCAACCTTTTCGACGGTGAGTCCAAATTGCGCGATGGCCATCGTCTGGTGATCGGCACGCGTGATGCGGGGGCGCTGGTGGTGGCCGAGCCGCGCGAAGCCGTCGGCACCGGAAAACTGGCGGTTGCGATCCGCCCCGAGAAGGTGAAGCTGTCGCGCCGCGGCCCGGTCAGCGAGGCCGGCCGCGAGAGCGCGATCAACCGGCTCGATGGTGTGATCGCGGATATCTGCTATCTCGGCGGCACCACCACTTACAAGGTGAAGCTCGACACCGGCGGGATGGTGCGGGCGTCTGTCGCCAACAGCGCGCGGCTCGACGTCGATGCCTACAGCCTGAACCAGCATGTCGTCGCCTGGTTCACGCCCGACGATTGCATGGTGCTGCAATCATGAGCTCCCGCCGCATCTTCGCAAGGCCGGCGCGCTTCGCCGCGATCGCGCCTTACGTCTGGATGGTGCTGTTCTTCCTGGTGCCGTTCGCTTTCGTGCTGAAGATCAGCCTGTCGCAGACGGCGATCGCGCAGCCGCCCTACGAGCCCGTGTTCGACCTGGTAGCCGGGTGGGGCGCGCTCAGGGCCGCGTTCGCAGCGCTCTCGATCGACAATTTCAAGCTGCTGCTCTCGGACGACCTCTATGTGTTCGCCTATGTGCGCAGCCTGACCGTCGCCGTGACCGCGACTGCGCTGCTGCTGCTGATCGGTTATCCCATCGCCTATGGCATGGCGCGGCTGCCGAGGCGCTGGCAGGCGGTGGCGATGGTGCTGGTGATCGTGCCGTTCTGGACCTCGTTCCTGATCCGCATCTATGCCTGGATCAACATTCTCCAGCACGACGGCCTGCTCAACCAGATCCTGCTGGTGCTGCACCTGGTCGGCCAGCCCGTGGTGTGGCTCTCCACCGACACCGCGATGTATATCGGCATCGTCTATTCCTACCTGCCGTTCATGATCCTGCCGCTCTACGCGACGCTCGCCAAGATGGAGCCGGTGCTGGAGGAGGCGGCCTCCGACCTCGGCGCGCCGCCATGGCAGGTGTTCTGGCTCGTTACCTTCCCGCTGTCGCTGCCCGGCGTCGGCGCCGGCGTGCTCTTGTGCTTCATCCCGATCGTCGGCGAATTCGTCATTCCAGACCTGCTGGCCGGCTCCAACGCGTTGATGATCGGCCAGACCCTCTGGCTCGAGTTCTTCACCAATAAGGACTGGCCGGTCGCCTCTGCCGCCGCAATCGTGCTGCTGGTCGTGCTGCTGGTGCCGCTGCTGCTGTACGAGCGGCTGCAGAAGCGGCAGCTGGAACGGGGAAGGTAGCGGCGATGCGCAAGGCCTCTCGTCTCTCCCGCTTCAACATCGCCTCGCTGGCCCTGGGGCTGGCGTTCCTCTATCTGCCGATCCTCATCCTCGTCATCTATTCCTTCAACGACTCGCGCCTGGTGACGGTGTGGGGCGGCTGGTCGCTGCGCTGGTATCGCGAGTTCTTCAACGATCGCGCCATGATCGAGGCGGCCTGGATGAGCCTGCGGGTCGCGGTCGCCTCCGCGACCATCGCCACGCTGCTCGGAACGCTCGCGGCGATCGCGCTGTCGCGCGGCGAACGTTTCCGCGGCCGCACGCTGTTCTCCGGCATGCTCTATGCGCCGCTGGTGATGCCGGAGGTGATCACCGGATTGTCGCTGCTGCTGCTGTTCGTCGCGCTGAATGCCGAACGCGGCTTCTGGACGGTGACGATCGCCCACACCACGCTGACGATGTGCTTCGTCGCCGTGGTGGTGCAGTCCCGGCTCGGCTCGCTCGATCGCTCGCTTGAGGAGGCGGCGATGGACCTCGGCTGCAATCCTGTCCGGGCCTTTGTTGCGGTGACGCTGCCGCTGATCGCCCCCGCGATCGTCGCAGGCTGGATGCTGGCCTTCACGCTGTCGCTGGACGATCTCGTGATCGCGAGCTTCACCACGGGGCCCGGCTCGGCGACGCTGCCGATCCGGATCTATTCGGAGGTCAGGCTCGGCGTGAAGCCGGAGATCAACGCGATCTGCACGCTGGTGATCGCCGTGATCGCAGTCGTCATCGTCATCGCCTCGCTCGCCTCGAAACTGTCGAGTTCGCAGGGCGAGAGCGCGGCGCCGTTGTGAGGCCCGCCGTCATTGCGAGGAGCTCTTGCGACGAAGCAATCCAGGGTCCATCCGCATTAGTGGTCTGGATTGCTTCGCTTCGCTCGCAATGACGAAGGAGACGGCTACGACTTCACCGCACCTGCCGTGAGCCCGCCCACCATGTAGCGGCGGAAGGCGTAATAGACCGCGGCCGGCGGCAGCGCGTAGATGAAGCCGGTGGTCATCAGCAGCTCCCACGGTGAATCGTCGGCGGCGAGGAAGTTGCCGAGCGCGACGGGGAGGGTGATCTCGCGGTCGTTGGAGAGCAGCAGGAACGCGTAGAGATATTCGTTCCAGGCCAGCAGCACCGCATAGGTGCCGATCGCGACCAGCGAGGGCATCATCAGCGGCAGATAGACCAGGCGGAAGATCTGCAGCGTCGTGGCGCCGTCCATCACCGCGGCTTCGTCCAGCTCGACCGGCAGCTTGTCGGAGGCCTGCTTCAGCACCCAGATCGCGTAAGGCGAGGCGATCGTCACCATGGCCAGGATCAGCGACCAGTGATTGTTGAGCAGGCCGTAATTGCCCATGGTGCGGTACATCGGCACGGCGAGAAATGCCGCGGGGATGAAATAGGTGAAGAGCGCGAGGTTCAGCACGGCGCGCCCGCCCGGCACCTTCAGCCGCGAGATCGCGAACGCCGCGGCGGTCGCGATGAACAGCGTCAGCACGCCGACGGAGACGGCGATCACCGTCGAATTCCAGAACTGGATGTAGAAGTCGCGCAGGAAATAATGCTGCTGCTTGAACACGATCTCGAAGTTGTGCAGCGTCGGATGGTCCGGCCACAGCTTGCCCGAGAACGCGTCCTCCTTCGGGGAGATCGCGAACAGGAACATGTGATAGATCGGGATCATCGTCCACAGGAAGACGGGGATGCCGATCAGCAGCAGCCGCGCTTCCGTCGCGACGTCACGGAGAGAGGGGAGCTTCATCGCGACAACCGTTTCATCATGAAGTACACGAGCGGCAGGACGAACGGCATCGCGCAGACGATGGACGCCATCGCGAGCGAGAGCTGGTCGAGCCGGAGATAGCGGATGCCGAGAGTCGCCAGCACGTGCGTGAGGTCGGCAGGCCCGCCACCGGTGAGCAGATAAACGCTGTTGAAATCCCCCAGCGTCCAGATCATCGAGAGCAGCGTGCAGGTCACGTAGAGCGTCTGCATCGACGGCCAGGTGATGTAGCGGAATTTCTGCCACCAGCTCGCGCCGTCGACCTCGGCGGCCTCGAACAGATCGTGCGAGATCGCAAGGCGTCCGGTAATCAGAATCAGCGTCCAGAACGGCAGCGACTTCCAGATGTGCACGGCGATCGCCATGCAGAGCGCCACGGTCGGGTCGTTCAGCCAGTTCGGCCCGTCATCGCCGGTCAGGGAGAAGATGACGTGGTTGATCATGCCCCATTCGGGATTGAGCATGAAGCGCACCGACAAAATGGTCGGGATCGACGGCACCGCCCAGGGCAGGATGAAGATCACCGAGAGCCATTTGATCCAGGTGCGCTGCACCGCGAAGAAGCCGGACAGGAACAGCGCGATCATCATCTTGATGTTGATGCCGACGACCAGGAAGATCAGCGTGTTGACGGCAGCGCGCGCGAAGATCGGGTCATTGTAGAGCGCGACATAGTTCGCGGGATCACGTGCCAGCCACAGCCCGTAGCAGACGGGATAGACGACGAAAGCGAGGAAAACGAGCAGATAGGGCGCGAGCAGCACGATGCCCCAGACCTGCGCCGGGGTCAGCCGCGACGACAGGGGCGGGCCGGGCATTGCCTGATCGCCAGAGAGCGTGATCGCCATTCTTTTCGGACTCTTCAAAGAGAAGCCGGCCGCGAAACGCGGCCGGTGTTGTTCTAACACCTCTCCCCGCGAGGCGGGGAGAGGGACGGATGAGTTAACCCGCGACCTGCTTGATGCGGGCGATCAGTTCGTCGACGGCCTTCTCGACCGGAACCTTCTCGCTGACGACGCGGTTCATCGCCTTCGCCCACACGTTTTCGTTGTTCAGGATCGTGAACTTCCAGTTCCTGGTAAAGTCGAACTGAGAGGTGCCACCCTTGAACTGCGTGTAGACGGCCTTGCGGTGCTTGTCAGCCTGCCAGAACGGGCTTTCCTGGCTTTCCTTGGTCACCGGGAACCAGCGGCCGAGCGCGCCCTCGATGTAGGGACGGATGTTCTCTTCCTGGAGCAGGAAGCTGATGAACTGCTTGCCCTCGGCCTTGTTCTTGGCCGCGGTGAAGATCAGCCCGGTCTTGACGTCGGAGCGGTAGCGGATGGTCGAACCATCCGGAGCCTTGGGGAAGGACGCCGTGATGATGTCCTGCTCATAAGCCTTCTTGCCGGCCTCGCGCTGCTCCGGCGTGAGGTTCTGATTCTGTGACTCCTCGTACCATTTCGCCGCGATCGAGATCGTGAAGTTGTGGGTCATCACGATCGTCTTGTTGTGGAAGGCGACGTTGTTGTCCGGGTCCTTCCAGGTGGTCGAGGAGGGCGGTGTGCAGCCCTTGATGTAGGTGCCGGTGTAGTCCTTCAACGCCTTGATCAGGCCGTCGCGGACCTTGGGGTCGTCGACCAGCAGCTTGCCGTCGTCGTCGACCAGCTTGACGTGATAGGCGTCCATGAAGGTGTAGAACGATTGGAAGGAGTCGGTGGATTCCACGCCCATGGGCTGGCCGACGGCGTAGACGCGCTGTCCGGTCGCCTTGCGGATCGCCGGCTGCACCTTGTCGCACCAGAACGTCCAATAGCCCGTCCAGTCGTTCGGGATGTCGCTCTGCTTGAAGCCGGCCTTCTCCAGCATGTCGCCCCAGATCTGGACGTGCATGCTCTGCTGCTTCAGCGGGAAGCCGTAATAGGCCTTCTTCTTGGCGACGTCGTTGTAGAGGATCGAGGCATCCAGGGTGTTCTGGACAAACCGGCCCTTGATCGGCTCCATGATGTCCGTGAGGTCCTCGAGCTTGCCCTCATAGGCCCACTTGCCCTGCGCCTGCACGTCATAGGAATCGGAATAGGCGACATCAGGAACTGTGCCGGCGTCGAGCGCCGCGACCGTCTTCGGAATCATGTCCTGGATCGCGTATTGCGACAGTTCCACCTTGATGCCGGTCTTGGCTTCGAATTTCTTGATCGTCTCGATCAGCGCGTCGTCTTCGGACCGATAGAAGCCCTTGCCCCACCAGACCGTGATCGTCTTCTGTTGCGCAAATGCGGGCGCGGTGGCGGCAAACAGCCCAACCGCAGCGACCGCCAATGAAACTGCGCCAATAACCTTGGATTTCACGTTTTTCTCCCTCAAACGGCCGGTGTTTTAACCGGTCGAAGAAACACTAGCGCAGGATGGTAGCGCAATCAACGCAGCATGTCGTCAGACCTAGGTCGGGTGTCGCGATGTGGCGATGATTAACGCGCGCATCGATGCAATCGCCGCATCAATTCGCCCTGATCAATTCGCGCGCGCTCCACGGCGCACGATCGTCAGTTCGACTTCGCGCCCTCTTTCGCATTCTCCGCCGTCGGCGATCCCTCGGGGCGTTTTCCGCCCGTGATGCGCTGCTTCAGGAGATCGAGGAAGGGAGACGCCGCAGGCGATTGCCGGATCAGGCTCTCGGGGTCGGGGAAAATCAGGGGATCGTCCCAGGGACCCTGCACCATGAATGGCAATTGGAAGCCGGACGCCGTGTTGAGGCTCGCCACGCCCTTCATGTCGTATTCACGCGTCGGCACCGAGGCAGTGCCGGTCAATGTGATCTTCGCCGCGGGCCCTTCAATGCGGATGTCCTCTGCGGTGGCGATCCCGTCGGAGAACTTCACCGCGATGGTGAGATTGTTGTACGGCGTCGAGCCGCTGCGGAAATTGCCGCCGCCTGACAGCGGCCGCCGCTCCAGGCGCTTGAGGAGCTGCTCGGCATTGAAGCCGGAGATCGCGCCGTCGTGCCCGGTGACGGTGGCGCTGCCGTCGAGCGACTGCACGAGGCCGAACGGGCTCGAGCCCGAGGCGAACAGCGAGACGTTGATGTTGCCGCGGCCGGACAGCTTGTTGAGGCCGAACAGCTCGGTGGCGCAGGCCTGGAGATCGACGTCGGTGAATTGGAACTGCGCCTTGATGTCGGCAACGGTATCGGACCGGGCGATGCCGAACGAACCCTTTGCGATGCCGCCATAGACCTGCGCCTCGCCGACCGAGAGCGCCAGCGTGCCGTTGCGCAAATTGGCGCCGATCGCGGTGCGGCCGAGCTTGGTCGGCCCGACCGTCAGCTTGGCGGCCGACAGACGCATGTCGAGGTCGGTGGTCGAGAGCCCGTTGAGATCGAATAGCTGCCTGTTCCAGTCGCGCGCGCCGCTCGCGAGCAGGCGGAACGTCGAGATGTAAGGCGTGAAGTCGAGCGCGTCGGCGGCGAGCGTCGCCTGCAGGGTCTGCCGGCCGTTGTTGGCGTAGGTCATCACGCCCTCGGCGGTGTTGCCGTCGAGCTCGACATTGACGTTGGTGAGTGCGATCGAGGGGCCGACGACGTTGGCGCGCGCCTTCAGCGCGAAGCGGCCGAAGCCGCCGCTGGCGGGCTGCGGCTGCCCGGTCCAGCGCAGCGCGTTGCGCAAGGACGGGCTGTCGATCGTGAGGGTCCCTTCCATCATCGGGCTGGTGCGATTGGCGACGCTGCCGTCGAAGGCGAGCTTGAGCGGCGCGCTGGCAATCCGCGCCTTCAAACCGGAGCGGTCGCCGGAGAGGGCGGCGACGAAATCGGAAAAGCTGATCGAGCCGTCGACGCGCTCGCCGCGCCAGTCGAACTGTCCGGTGGCGGCAAAGGAGCGCGAGATCGAAGGCCAGGCCAGCGACAGGTCGATGTCCTCGAACTTCTCGGTGGCATGGGTGGCGGCGTCCTCGTAATCGAGCACGCCGTCCTGGATCCGGATCTCGGAGAACGAAACCTGGTTCTCGGCCCCTGGCTTCATGGTGCGCGCGATGGTCTGGATGAAGGGTGTCCAGTTGCTCTCGCCGTCCGGCTTGAGGCTGACATGGATGCGCGGCCGCAGCAGCGTCAGGTCGGAGATCTCGAACCGCTGCAGCAGCAGCGGCAGCAGCCGCAAATTGGCCGTGAGCACGTCTACCTGGAGCGCGGGAGCGCTGGTGCCGCCGCCCTTGAGGCCGACGTCACGGAAGGAGATGTAGCTCGCCGGCAGCACGGAGATGTCGATACTGCCTGCCACATTGAGTTCGAGACCGGTGACGTCGCGGATCTGCGCTTCGACGGCCTTGCGCAGCGCGTCGCGGTTGATGAGCCACGAGGTCGCGATCAGGGCGACCAGCACGATGCCGAGCAGCGCCGCGATCGGCGTCCCGAGGCGCTTCATTCCTTGGGCCATGGTCAATGGCATGTCCTGATCGGGTCGGTCGTTGGAGCCGGAAGGGCGGGCCGCGAACCTGCGTGCCGATGCCCGGATGCTATGGTGTTAAGTGCCGCAACTTGATGGGTTTTCTTGTCGCTTTCAAGGCCGCCGCATAGTTATGCCCCCGGCCTGGGCAGCTTCTATCACCCAGGGGCGGGCTGGAGAACCCCGTATCATTGACGGCTTTGGAGGATTTCGCCTAATAATCGCCGCCAATGAGGCGCGATGCCCGCTAGCCGTAGGTTCAGTCGAAGGTCATTTGCATGAACAAGGTCTATCCCGACGCCAAGTCGGCTCTGTCAGGCATTCTGAAGGACAACATGATGATCATGTCGGGGGGCTTCGGCCTCTGCGGCATTGCCGAGGAGCTGTCGGACGCGATCAGGGAGTCGGGTGTCAAGGGCCTGACGGTGGTCTCCAACAACGCCGGCGTCGACGGTATCGGCCTCAGCCGCCTGCTTGAAACCCGCCAGATCAAGAAGATGATCTCGTCCTATGTCGGCGAGAACAAGTTGTTCGCCCAGCAATACCTCGCCGGCGAGCTGGAACTCGAATTCAACCCGCAGGGCACTCTGGCCGAGCGCATCCGCGCCGGCGGCGCCGGCATCCCGGCCTTCTACACCAAGACCGGCGTCGGTACGCTGATCGCCGAAGGCAAGGAAGTGAAGGAGTTCGACGGCGAGAAATATCTGATGGAGCGCGGCCTGTTCGCCGACCTCGCCATCGTGCACGCCTGGAAGGGCGATACCGCGGGCAACCTCATCTACCGCAAGACGGCGCGCAATTTTAACCCGATGATGGCGACCGCCGCGAAGATGACGGTGGCCGAGGTCGAGCATCTGGTTCCGGCCGGTGAGCTCAACCCCGACCACATTCACACGCCCGGCATATTCGTGAAGCGCATCGTCGAGGTCGGCACGGCCAAGAAGCGCATCGAATTCCGCAACACCCGCCCGCGCCCCGCCGCTTAAGCGCAACAGGAGACTCATATGGCCTGGACCCGTGAACAGATGGCCGCGCGCGCTGCAAAGGAATTGCGCGACGGCTATTACGTCAATCTCGGCATCGGTATTCCGACGCTGGTCTCGAACTATATCCCTGATGGCATCGACGTCTCCCTGCAGAGCGAGAACGGCATGCTGGGCATGGGTCCGTTCCCCTATGAGGGCGAGGAAGACGCCGATCTCATCAACGCCGGCAAGCAGACCGTGAGCGAGCTGCCCTCGACCTCCTATTTCTCGAGCGCCGAGTCTTTCGGCATGATCCGCGGCGGCCATATGGATCTCTCCATCCTCGGCGCCATGCAGGTGGCCCAGAACGGCGATCTCGCCAACTGGATGATCCCCGGCAAGATGGTCAAGGGCATGGGCGGGGCGATGGATCTCGTCGCCGGCGTCAAGCGCGTGATCGTGGTGATGGAGCATTCGGCAAAGGACGGCCCTAAGCTCTTGAAGAAGTGCAATCTGCCGTTGACCGGCGAGCGGGTGGTCGACATGGTCGTGACCGATCTAGCCGTCTTCACCATCGACAAGCACGGCGATGGCGGCATGGCGCTGATCGAGCTCGCCGACGGCGTCACGCTGGATGAGATCAAGTCCAAGACTGAAGCCGAATTCCGCGTCGCGCTGAAGAATACCTGAGCCATCGCCCGGTCAGGTCGTCTCGCCTGACGGCGGACGATAAGGTCTTGACCCTCTTGGGGGGCGGCTCGCACGGCCTCGCCTGATGGGCACGTCTTCAGGCCGGTCCGCTCGGCACCTCGGAGAACCGCGTCAGCCAGGCAACGGGGCCGATGCTGGCGGCGATGATCAGGAGGGCCGCGAGCGCGCCGTCCTCGAAATTGCCGCGGCTTGCGAACTGGTAGATCGACGTCGACAGCGTTTCGACGTTGAGGGGCCGTAGCAGCAGCGTTGCCGGCAGCTCCTTCAGGCAGTCGACGAACATGATGATGACCGCGCCAAGCATCGCCGGCCGGAGCAACGGCAGATAGATCTGCCTCAACATGACGCCCTGGCTGGCGCCGACCGTGCGTGCGCTCTCGTCATAGTCGCGCGGAATGCTGTCGAATCCGGCCTTGATCATGCCGACCGGCACGGCCAGAAAGCGGATCGCATAGGCGATGACGACGGCCGCCCCGGTGCCGACCAGGACCAGCCCGGGCGCCGAACGTCCGGTCCAGGTTGCGACCGCGCTCAACGCGCTATCGACCGCCAGCACGGGGGTCAGCAGGCCCAGGGCAATCAAGAGCCCCGGCAGCGCGTATCCGGTCTGCGCGATGCTCATCGCCACATAGCGCAGAGGATCCGGCCGAAAGCGGTGGGCGATGGTTGTGGCCAGCGCAAGTACCAGCGCCATGAGAGTCGCCAGCGCTGCAAAGGCAAACGAATGGAAGGTGTGCCGCCACAGCAGTGGGTCGAAATTCGCGAGCAGCCCGCGACCGAGCGCCTGATGCGCCAGATAGCACAGCGGCACGATGAAGCCGATCAGCACCGGCAGCATGCAGGCCGCGAGCGCCAGCCACGCTCGAGCGCCCGACAGCGGGGTCCGCTGTCTCAATTGCGGGTTCTCGGCCGAGAATTCGGTGTTGGTGTTGCGGCGGCCGTAACGCTCCATCGCGATCAGGCCGGCGACAATCGCCAGCATAAAGCATGCGAGTTGCGCCGCACCGGCAAGGCTGCCGCGGTTGAGCCATGTGGTGAAGATCGAGACGGTCAGCGTGCGGATGCCGAGATATTCGCTGGCGCCGATGTCGTTGAGCGTTTCCAGCGCGACCAGCGCCACGCCGACCGCGAGCGCCGGCCGCGCCATCGGCAGTGAGACGCGCCAGAAAACAGTCCATCGGCCGGCGCCCAGCGTCGTGGCAGCCTCGGCGAATTCGGCAGACTGAACCTGAAAGGTCGCACGCGCAGACAGATAGACGTAGGGGTAGAGCACAAGCCCGATCACGAAGATGGCGCCCGGCAGCGAGCGCAGGTTGGGCAAAAGGCCGAGGGCATCGCGCAGCGGCAGCCAGAGCGCCAAGGTGCGATGCACCAGGCCGAGCGGTTCGAACAGGTCGGCATAGACGTAAGCTGCGAGATAGGTCGGTATCGCCAACGGCAGCGGCATCAGCCACAGCAGCATGCCCCGGCCGGGAAAATCGTGGCGCGATATCACCCGCGCAGTCCCCGCGCCGATCAGAAGCGTGACCGCGCCGACCCCGGCGAGCAGAAGGGCGGTGTCCAGCAGCGCGGCCGGCAACACGTAGTTGATCAGGTCGTGCCAGACATCGGGCGCCGGCTGCAAAGCCAGCGCAACGATCGAGACCACCGGCGAGGCGACCAGGATCGCGGCTGCAACCGCGATGGCGGTTGCGGCGCGTCCGGCGTGGGCACGGCCTCTCGCGCGAGGCCGTGCGCGCGTAGCGTCTTCGAGTTTAAGCGACGAGGGCCGCCAGAGGTCAGTTGTCAAAGCCGACCTTGTCCGCCAGCGAGGCCGCAGCCTTGCGGTTGGCGGCGATCTTTGCGATCGGCAACGGATCCGGGCTGAGCTTGCCGTAACCGGCGATGGTGGGGTTGACGGCGACACCGGCGCGGACCGGGTATTCGTAGTTCTGGTCGGCATACAGCTGCTGCGCCTGCTCGCTGACGAGCCACTCGATCAGCTTGATGCCGTTGGCCTTGTTGGGCGCGTGCTTGGCGAGCAGCACGCCCGAGAGGTTGACGTGGGTGCCGCCGCCTTCGAAGGTCGGCAGGATGACGCGGGTCGCTTCCGCCCACGGCTTCTTCTCGGGATCGTTGTTCATCATCAGCGCCCAGTAATAGGTGTTGCCGATGCCGATGTCGCATTTGCCGGCGGCAACGTCACGCGCCGCTTCGCGATCGCCGCCGGACGGCTTCTGCGCGAGATTGGCCTTCACGCCGCGCAGCCATTCCTCGGCCTTGGCCTCGCCGTACTTGGCCGTGTAGGCCGCAAACAGCGCGTTGTTGTAGATGTGCTGGCCCGAGCGGATGCAGATCTTACCCTTCCACTTGGGATCGGCGAGCTCCTCATAGGTGATCTTGTCCTGCTTGACGCGATCCTTCGAGGCATAGATCACGCGCGCACGCATGGAGATGCCGGCCCACTGTCCGTCGGGGTCGCGATACTGCGCCGGCACGACCTTCTCGACCACCTCCGACTTGATCGGCTGGGTGACGCCGGCCTGCACGGCCTCGTCGATGCGGCCGATGTCCACCGTCAGCAGTACGTCGGCCGGACTGTTGGCGCCTTCCGCCTTCATGCGCTGCTCCAGGCCGGAGCTCGCGGAGACGACATTGACCTTGATGCCGGTATCCTTGCTGAACGCGTCAAACAGCGGCTGGATCAGCTTGGTCTCGCGATAGGTATAGACGTTGACCTCACCATTGGCGGCTGCTTCCGACACGAAGGACGTCGTCAGGCCCAACACGGCCGCAGTCGCTGCAAGGATACGAAGTTTAATCATAAGGGCTGCTCCCACGCGCGCAATTGAACGTCGGACTGAGTAGCGCAGGCGAGGGGGCAAAGTCAGCGGCGCGATGTCGCGAAGATGCATGACTTAGAGTGATTCCAATATCAGTTTAGAGTCGTTCTAATCATTGCTGAGACCATCATGGAAGAGCGATGCGCGCCCCCTATGATCTTGCCGGTCACGCCTCGATCAGCCGCTGCGACGCGCTGGCCTGCCACGGCATCTCCTCGAGCCGAACCCATTCCGCTTCAGAGGAGAGACTTCAGAACGGATGCGTCAGAGCAGACACGTCAGAGCAGATACATGGCAAGCCAGACCAATCCCCAGAGCGCCAGCGCGAGCGCGGCGAAGACGGCAATCGCTGCGGACAGGGCGCGCACCACCCCGACGGGGACTGACGCGGCGGGGGCCGGCCGGAAGTCGTCGAACCGCGGGATATGGCCGCGGACCTCGAGCAGGGAGAGCAGGGACAGAATCAGTTCGAGAAGCCTCATGGCAAACGCTCCGGATGGCCGGCGAATAATTTCGACCATGGCCGGGAATCGGCTTCCGCGCTTTGCGCGAGCGCAAAGTCGCTCCCGCGCATTCGGGTTATCTGAGCTCATTCCGTGATTTGCCGTGGTGCCTGACGCGGCCGAAATTTACGAATGGGTAAGATATGAGAGCTGATCTTGCGGCGATCTACGGCGAGGAGCGGCTGCCACGCTATACGAGCTATCCGACCGCGCCGCACTTCACGAGCACGATCGGTCCGGACACCTATGCCCGCTGGCTGGCGCAACTGCCGGTGAGCGGCAGCGCCTCGCTTTACCTGCACGTGCCGTTCTGCAGCGAGATGTGCTGGTACTGCGGCTGCCATACCCAGATCGTCCGCCGCGACGAGCTCGTTGCCGGCTACCAGCGCACGCTGCGCAGCGAGATCGCGCTGGTCGCCGAAACCATCGGTCGCCGCATCAAGGTCGAGCACATCCATTTCGGCGGCGGCACGCCGACGATCATGGCGCCGGAGGCCTTCGCCGAACTGATGGCAACGATGCGCCAGAAATTCTTCGTGCTGCCTTCGGCCGAAATCGCAGTCGAGGTCGATCCCCGCACATTGACCGCGGACATGGTCGAGGCCCTGCGGCTCTCCGGCGTTAATCGCGCGAGCCTCGGCGTGCAGAGCTTCGATCCCGTGGTGCAGCGGGCGATCAACCGCGTGCAGAGCTACGAGCAGACGGCGTCGGTGGTCGACATGCTCCGCCGCGCCGGGATCGAGGGCATCAATTTCGACCTGATCTACGGGCTGCCGCACCAGACCGTCGCTTCGTGCCTGGACACGGTGCGGCGCAGCCTCGCGCTCGCGCCAAACCGCTTTTCGGTGTTCGGCTATGCTCACGTGCCCGGTTTCAAGAAGCACCAGCGCATGATCAACGAGGCCATGCTGCCCGACGGCCCCGCGCGCCACGACCAGGCCTGCGCGATCGCCAATGCGCTGAAGGAGGCCGGTTACGTGCAGATCGGGCTCGATCATTTCGCGCGCCCGGACGATTCCATGGCCCTGGCCTTCGAGCAGGGAACGCTGCGGCGCAATTTCCAGGGCTACACCACCGACAAAAGCGAAACCCTGATCGGCTTCGGCGCGAGCGCGATCGGACATCTGCCGCAGGGCTACGTCCAGAACGAGGTGCAGATCGGCGCCTATGCGCAGAGCGTCGCCGCAGGGCGCCTCGCGACCGCGAAGGGCTATGGGCTCACCGACGACGACCGGCTGCGTGCCGACATCATCGAACGCATCATGTGCGAGTTCAGCGCCGATCTCGGCGACATCTGCGCGCGCCATGGCGCCGAGGCGGGCGCGATGCTGAAATCGGCGCCGCGCCTGACGCCGCTGATCTCCGACGGCGTCGTGAGGGTGGACGGCGATAGGCTCGCCGTCGCCAAGGACTCGCGCTTCCTGGTCCGCGCCGTGGCAGCGGCGTTCGACGCGCATCTGGATCCGGGCAAGCAACTGCACAGCCGGGCGGTGTAAGGTCGCTCCACCGTCATTCCGGGGCGCGCGAAGCGCGAGCCCGGAATCCATCGGCCTCGTGATGGCGATCGGGGCCGCGCGCTATGCGTGATGGCACCTGCAATCGTCCGGTAGTTTGCGATAGCGCAATAAGGGGACGGCGGGGCGGCAGTATTTTTCCAGATACGACGGTCCGAATTTTTTGGAGTTGAGCCATGGCTGGCGCCCGATCCCGCAACTTTGCGGGCTGGCCGCTGTTCGCGAACAGCTTTCGCCCCTTTTTCCTGCTTGCCGCGATCCAGGCGGGGCTCTCGATCCTGGCCTGGTTGCCGATGTTCCATGGGGAACTGTCGGTGAGCTCCGCATTCGCGCCGCGCGACTGGCACATCCACGAGATGCTCTACGGCTTCCTGCCGGCCGTGATCACCGGATTCCTGTTCACGGCCATCCCGAACTGGACGGGGCGGCTGCCGATCCAGGGGACGCCGCTCGGGGCGTTGCTGATGGTCTGGCTTGCCGGGCGGATCGCGGTGACGGTGTCCGCCGATCTCGGCTGGGCCTTTGCCCTCGTCGTCGATGCGGCCTTCCTGACCTTGGTCGTCGCCGCGGCGACGCGCGAGATCATCGCAGGCGGCAACTGGCGCAATCTGCCCGTGGTCGGGCTGGTGCTGGTCCTGCTTGCCGGCAATCTCGGCTTTCACGTCGAAACGCATGTTCAGGGCACGGCCGATGTCAGCATCCGCGTCGGTATCGGCGTGGTCGTCCTGCTGATCGCGTTGATCGGCGGGCGCATCATTCCGAGCTTCACCCGCAACTGGCTGGTCAAGTTCAATCCCGGTCGCCTGCCGGTGCCGTTCGGGCGTTTCGACGGCGCCGTGATCGGATTGAGCGCGCTCGCGCTGATCGCATGGATCGTGGCGCCGCTAACCATGATCGCCGGCGTCGCGATGGCGGGGGCTGGCGTGCTGCACCTGGTTCGGCTTGCACGCTGGGCCGGCGATCGCACCGCGCGCGAGCGGCTACTGGTGATCCTGCACGTCGGTTATGTCTTCGTGCCGTTCGGCTTCATCCTGAATGCGCTGGCCGCCTTCGGCGAGCTGCCGCCAAGCGCGGGCATCCACGCCTGGATGGCGGGTGCGGCCGGAACGATGACGCTCGCGGTGATGACCCGCGCGAGCCTCGGCCATACCGGACAGGCGTTGACGGCTTCGCCGGCCGTCCAGGCGATCTATGCTGCAATCATCGTCGGGGCTCTGGCCCGGGTCGCGGCCGTCCTGTTGCCCGCGCATCACGACGTGTTGGTGCACATCGCTGCCTGCGGCTGGATCGTCGCCTTCCTCGGATTCGCCGTCGCGTTCGGCCCGCTGCTCGCCGGCAGCCGGCGGAGGGCCCTCGCCACGATGGGCCTGCCTGTTCCGGCACGCTGAGCTCAGGCCGCAGTCGCCGCGGGTGGCTCAGTCAGGGGCCGCACGCCTCTGCGCCACGCGGTGATGGTGCAGCCGAAGCGGCCGCGAAACCAGCGCGCCATGGCGCTTTGCGCGGAGAAGCCAAGCTGGATCGCGATGTCGGCCAGCGGCCGGTCGGGATCCTCGATCAGCTGGACCACGAGATCGGCGCGTTGAGCGTCCAGGATGGCCGAGAAGCTGGTGGCCGATGCGGCGAGGTGGCGGTGGATGGTGCGGCGGGTGCAGGCGAGATGCTCGGCGACGCGCTCGACCGTGCAGTCGCCCCTGGCGAGCAGGGTTCGCACCACCTCGTCGACCCGCTCCTCCCAGTTCCCCGGCCTGCTCTCGATCGCCTCGATCCGCTTGCGCAAGTAATCCGCGATCAAGGGATGCGCGCTTGGGATACGGCGCTCCATGTCGTGCGCCGATAGCACGATCGCATCGTCATCCGCATTGAAGGTCACTCGGCAGCGGAAGAAGTCGCGGTAGGGCTTGCTGTCATGCGGTGGCGGGTAGTGCAGATGGACTTCCAGCGGACGCCAATCGCTGCCGAACAGCGACTGGATGATGCGATGGACGCTGCCGAGCGCCATGTCTATCGACTGGCGCGCCGCGCGCGGCTGCCGGCCGCGCAGATGCAACGTGATGGTCACGGTCTGTCTGCCGCGCGCAACGTCGAGCCGCATGCCGTCATGATGGAGATGAATGAAGCGCGAAAACGCCTCGATCGCTTCGCCGACGGTCGCCTGTTCGCGCACGATCAGGCCGACCGTGCCGAAATTGGTCAGGCCGCCGCGCTCGGCGAGACGCAAGCCGAAATCCTCGGCACCGGACGCTTTTGCCGACAATTCGAGCAGGCGGCGCAAGCCGGTGACGGCGATCGGGACGTCCGGTCTGTCCAGGCAGGCCAACGGCAGCCGGACTTTGCGCATGATCTGGTTGGGATCGAGCCCCAGCGACCGGGCGACCTCGGGGTAACAGCTCAGGCCTGCGCTGCGAATGAGATCGGTCATGCAAACCGTTCCTGCCAGCCATTCCCGCAGATGTCCCGAAATGTAAAGTTTCTGTCCCCATCCGTCAAATCCTGGAACTGGATGGAACATACATAAGGAAAACCGAAGCACTGGCGGGAATGCCGTGCGTGGACGGCGGGGCGCGACGGAGCCCCCGGGCCGTCTCGGGCGATTTGACCAAGACATTGCTGGATCGGGATTATGCCGGGGAACATGCTTTCCAAGGGCGAGGTATTCGTCATCGACACTGACGCCGCCTCCCGCGAACAACTTTCCGCCGCGCTTGAGCAGAGCGCCTATGACGTGATTTGCTTTGCCGATGGTGCGTCTCTGCTGTCGGAAGCCAAGGCGCGGATGCCGGCCTGTGTGCTGTTGGAGATGCCGCCGGATCGCTCCGCTCTCGACGTGCTCAGGCGGCTGCGGGAGGAAAACTGCATGGCACCGGTGTTGGTGACTTCGGCGAACGGCAGCATCGCCATGGCGGTCGACGCCATCAAGAACGGCGCGGTCGACTTCATCGAGAAGCCGTTCCGCACCCACGATGTCGTCGGGCGGATCGACGCCGCCATCGACGAATTCGCGCAACCCGGTGCAAGTCGGCAGCGCTGGCTGCCTGGTTGCGAGCCCTTGTCCGGGCGCGAGGGCGACGTGCTCGAGCATCTCGCCGCCGGCCTCACCAACAAGGAGATCGCGCGGCGGATGCATCTGAGCGCGCGGACGGTCGAGGGCTACCGCGCCAGCATCCTGAAGAAGGCGGGTGCCAGGAACGTCACCGATCTGCTCCGCCGCATCTTCGGCCAGGGTTTGCCGGCCCAGGCCTGACGCTGCTGAGGCGGCGAAAGCGTCCCGCGGCCCTGGTGCCGCCGCGGCGATGCCCCACGGAAACCCCAATCGAACCGGTTCCTTCCTTGCCGCGTCCAACCACGATGGCGAGGCATTTCTCGCGCGTCAGGCTGGCGGCGCGCGATACCGCAGGAGGGACTTTCATGCGCATCACCGCGAAATATCTGGCGACCACGGGCCTGGTCCTGGTGACCACGGCCCTCGCATCGCCGTCATGGGCGGCCAACGTGGACGCCACTTCGACGATCGACACGGTGACCGTCTATCCTGACGGCGCCACCGTCACGCGTGTCATGTCGCTGGACCTCGCTTCCGGCGACTCGACACTGGTCGCCAGGGATTTTCCGCTCTCGCTCGATCCGTCATCCCTCCGCGTCGAGGGCGAGGCGGGCGCCAAGCTCACCATCGGCACGATTGACGCGCGCCCGCCGAAAGCTGCGCCGCCGGTCAACCTGCCCGAACTCGACAAGCGTATCGAAGCGTTGAAGGACCAGCGCGCCGATCTGCAAGGCGCGATCGACTCGGCCGCCGCGCGGCGCAAATTCGCGCAGCATTTTGCAGAAACCTCTCCTGCCGGCCTCGGCGACAAGGGCGAGGCGAGGCCGATCACCGAGTGGCGTGCCGCCTTTGCGGCGGTCGGGGAAGAGATCGCGACCGCGGACACCGCCATCCGTGATGCCACCCGAAAGCAGCGCGAACTCGACCGCCAGATCGCGCAACTGGAAGCCGAACGCTCGGCCAAGCCGCCGAGCAAGCTCGAGGTGCGGATCGACGTCGCTTCAGCCGCGGCGACCAAGGCGACGCTGCGGGTGACCTACGCCGTGCGCAACGCGCGCTGGGTGCCGCTCTACGACGCGCGGCTCGATACCGGCGCCAAGGACCGCAAGCCGCAGCTCGAGCTCGTCCGTCGCGCCGAGGTGACGCAGTCGACCGGCGAGGACTGGTCCAACGTGACGCTCGGCGTCTCCACGGTCCGCATCAGCCGCGGCGGCAGTGCCCCTGAGCTGAACCCGCTGGTGGCGCAATATCCGCAAGTGCCGAAGCCGTTGGCGCTCGGCACGGCTTCGGATCTGGCGCGGCCGGCCCCGATGACGCGCCAGGCGCAGTCGCCGGCCATGGCCAAGATCGCAGAGGCGGCCGAGCCGCGCCAGAGCGCCGACGAGCAACAGGCCGTCGCCGAGATCGGCGACTTCCAGGCCACCTTCAAAATTCCCGGCCGTGTCAGCCTCGGCGCGGCCGAAGGCGCCAAGAGCCTCCGGATCGCTTCGGTCAACGTTCCCGCCGATCTCTCGGTGCGTGCCGCGCCGGTACTGGACCCGACCGCGTTCCTCGAAGCCAGCTTCAAGCAGGCGGACGACACCACGCTGCTGCCCGGCAAGGTCGCGATCTACCGGGACGGCGTCTTCGTCGGCCGCGGCAAGATCACCGCGTCCGCCAAGGACGACATCGTGCGGCTCGGCTTCGGCGCCGACGACAAGGTGAAAATCGAACGCGCCGTGCTCAAGCGCAACGAGGGCTCGGCCGGCTTGCTCGTGACGACGTCGAAGACCGACGAGCGCGCATTCAAGACCACGATCCGCAACGGGCACGATTTCCCGATCAAGGTCGCCATCGAGGACCAGCTGCCGGTCAGCGAGAACGAAGACATAGTCGTCGAGATGCTGCCGTCGAGCACCCAGCCCACCGCAACCAACATCCGCGACAAGCGCGGCGTGCTGCAATGGTCGTTCGACGCCAAGCCCGGCGAGGTCCGCGACATCAACTTCGCTTGGCGCGTCCGCTGGCCGAAGGACAAGAGCATGGTGATCGTCCCGGCGGGGTAGATTGCTCGCCACGGAGGAAGTGCACTCCCTCTCCCGCTTGCGGGAGAGGGCTCTCACCTCTAGGGGATTGTCCCGTTGTGGGGACACCCTCTCCCAACCCTCCCCCGCAAGCGGGGGAGGGAGCCGACCTTCACCGTGGCGGCACAGCCGCCCGCATCGACTGCGGCAGCACATACGGCATGCCGTCGGCCTGATGCACCACCGCGTCGATCTCGAAAATATCCCGGATCCTCTCGCGCGTGACGACATCGGCGCGCGGGCCGTCGGCGACAAGCCTGCCGCCGTTCAGCACAACGAGCCGGTCGGCGAAGCGGATCGCGAGATTGAGATCGTGCAGGATCGCGATCACCGCGGTGCCGGCCGCCGCTCGGCGTCGCGCCGCGTCGACAAGGTCGATCTGGTGACGCAGATCGAGGCTCGAGGTCGGCTCGTCCAGCAACAGAAGTCCAGGGCCGTGCTCGGCCTCGCCGCAGGCGAGCTGCACCAGCACGCGGGCGAAATGAGCGCGCTGCTGCTCGCCCCCCGACAGCGTCGGCAATTGCCGTTCGCGGAAATGTGCGAGGCCGACTTCGTCCAGCGCGGCCTCGACGAGCGGACGGGCATCACGAAGGCTGCGCTCGCCCGCGCCCATCAGCACGATCTCCTCGACCGTAAAGGGGAAGGTGACGTTGATATGCTGGGACAGCATGGCGCGGCGCGCGGCGAGCTCGCGCGGCGCGAAGCTGCCGATGTCGCGCTGCTTCAGCCTCACCTCGCCTGCACTGGGGCGCAGGTCGCCGGAGAGCAGCCGCAGCAGCGTCGACTTGCCGGCGCCGTTCGGGCCGATGATGGCGACCATCTCGCCCGCAGTTACCGCCAGGCCGACGCCATCGAGCAGCGTCGCGCGGCCTGCGCGCCTGCTCAACTGTCTTGCCTCGATCACCGCCGTCATGGCGCTGCGAGCCCGCGCTGGCGCAGCAGGATGAAGAGAAAGACGGGCGCACCGACCGTCGCGGTCAGGATGCCGATCGGCATCTCCGCGGGGGCCACGATGGTGCGCGCCAGCGTGTCGGCGCCGACCATCAGAATCGCGCCAAGAAACATCGAGGCGGGCAGCAGCAGGCGATGCGCCGGGCCGATCACGAGACGGAGCAGATGCGGCACGACGATGCCGACGAAGCCGATCACGCCGCTGATCGACACCGCGACGCCGGTCATGGCCGAGACCATGATGATCGCGATCCGCTTGAGGCGCTCGACATCGACGCCGCCGTGAAAGGCGTCGGCCTCGCCCAGCACGAGGAGATCGAGGCCGCGCGCGATGAAAGTGCAGGCGCCAAGTCCGATGACCAGGATCGGCGCGAGCACTGCGGCCTTGGTCCAGGTTATCCCGCTCATCGAACCGAGCATCCAGAACGTGATGTCGCGAAGCTGGCGGTCGTCGGCGATGAAGACCAGCAGCCCGACGCCGGCGTTGGCGATCGCGGTGATGGCGACGCCGGCGAGCAGGAAGATCGCAATCGATGTGCGCCCGGAGCGGCTGGAGATGCCGTAGAGCACCGCGGTCGTCGCCAGCGAGCCTGCGAAGGCCGCCAGCGGCAACAGCTCGGCCTGGAGAAAGCGCAGCGCCTCGCCGAAGCGGGAATCGGTGAAGACGATCGCGCTCGCTGCTGCGAGCGCGCCGCCGCTGGAGACGCCGACCAGGGCCGG
The DNA here is from genome assembly GCF_058782905.1 of Bradyrhizobium sp. FW305-F6. Taxonomy (NCBI): domain Bacteria; kingdom Pseudomonadati; phylum Pseudomonadota; class Alphaproteobacteria; order Hyphomicrobiales; family Nitrobacteraceae; genus Bradyrhizobium; species Bradyrhizobium sp. FW305-F6. Next base: position 1,036,515 of record NZ_JBYSYD010000002.1, on the reverse strand, counting down.
ATCGGCGAGCGGATTGCGAAACAGGCCTTGCATGATCGCGCCGGCCGCGGCGAGCAGGGCGCCGATCATCGCGGCCGCTGCGATCCGGGGAATGCGGATCGACCACAGCACTAGCTGGTCGCGGGCCGTCATGGCCGTGCTTTCGCCGGCCAAGCCCAGCGCGGCTGGCAGCCTGGAGAGCGGGATGCCGGCGGCGCCGACCGTCAGAGCGGCGATCGCGGTGACCAGGAGCACCACGAGCAGGAGGGGAATCGCGAACGATGCGGTCCAGCGTCCCGCTCTGTGTCGTGGGCTTCGCGCTTCGATCCCGGCGGCCACGCTCATTGCTGGCAATTCGCCGTCGGCAGCGCCGACGTGAATGCGCCGCTCGCAGCGAGGGCCGGATAGAGCTTGACCGAGAGATCGCGCGCCGCCGCGGCGGTGCGCGGCCCGAAGCCGAGCAGATAAAGCCCATCCATGGTGATGAAGCTCTTGTTGGCCGCGACCGGGGTCAGCGCAAAGCCGGGATGGGTGTAGACCGCATCGGCCTGCAGCGAATCCTTGCCGCGCTCGATCGACAGCACGACATCGGGCTTTGCGGCCACGATCGCCTCGTCGCTGATGACCTTATATCCATCGTAATCGTCGACCGCGTTGGCCGCGCCCGCGAGCCGGATGATCTCGTCGGCCGCGGTCTTGTGGCCTGCAACCATCGCCCGCCCATTCTGAAGCGACATCACGAACATCACCCGCACCGGCTTCGTCACCTTGGCGCGCAGGGCGCGGAGTTGCGCAAGATCGGCGCCGACGGCCGCGCTGAGACATTCGGCGCGCGCATCGACGCCCATGGCATGGCCGACCAGCTTGATCTTCTCGATCAGGCCGTCCTCGGAGTAGGTTTCGGGCACCAGCACCAGCGGCACTTTTGCCGTCTCCAGGATCTCCATGGTCTCGCGCGGGCCCGAGCCCTGGATCGCCAGGATGAGGGTGGGGTTGAGGCCGAGCACGCCTTCGGCGGAGATCTGGCGCATGTAGCCGACATTGGGTTTGTCCCGCAGCGCCGCCGGCGGATAGAGGCTCGTGGTGTCGATGCCGACCAGGCGGCTCTCCAGCCCGAGCGCATAGAGGATCTCGGTGATGGCGCCGCCGATCGACACCGTGCGCGCGACATCGGTGACGGCGATGTCGCGATGGCGTGCATCATGCACGATGATACCGGCGGCATGCACGCCGGACACGAGCGCGAATGTGCAGGAGAACATCACGCTTGCGACGGTGCGACAAAGTGTCATTGCGGTTTACTTCGTCAGGATCAGCTTGTTCTGCGACGTCAGCCGCAGGCGATAGCTGTCCTCGCCATGCGCGATGATGATCTCGCGTTCGGCCGCAAACAGCTCCCGGCTATCGATCCGGCTCCCTCGCATGGTGAGGGTTCTCGTTGGCGCAGAAGGGCTTCCCGCCGGCCCTGCCGCGACGCCGCTGCTGTCTCCGGATGTTGCTGACATTGTGTTGTGATGCGCTTTCGAAATTTCAGATGCGTCCTGCTTTGTATAGGCGGCGCGAGGCGCATTCCAACGGCGGCAGTTTACAATCGATATAAACTGCAAGGCGATGTCATTGACCGTCAGAGTGTTGCCACGTTACCAATCACGACAGCGGGTAACTTGCCCGCGGGCTTTCGAAATCAGCCAGCCAGTCGTTCGTTGCGAACGCACGCCAGCCAAAGACTCCAAAATAAAAGTGAAGTGCAGGCTGAGGCTGATATGGCTGGCGGGGCTAGGTATTCGCGCGCCCTGATATTGGGCGCGTCGGTTGTTTCGATCGCGGTAGTGATGACGGAGAGCAGTCCCGCGCAGACTGCGTCCCCGCGGGCCGAAAACGCGTCGGCGGAAAGGCCGAAGCAGTCCAAGCGCAAGCCGGCGGCTCAGGTCGCGCAGCAGCAGGCCAGCGCAGGCGTGATGGACGCCCGCGCGCAGGCGGGCAGCGCCCCGCCCGTTCAGGTGCTCGACACCATCACGGCTGCGGCCACGAAGACCAAGGAGCGCGCGATCGACTCGCTCGCGCCCGTCAGCTCCATTTCGCTCGACCAGATTCAGGGGATCCAGCCGAACCGGCTGTCCGGCATCTTTTATGCTGTCCCCGGCGTGTCGTTCCAGGAGCGTGGTGACGATCCCGCGACCGTCATCAACATCCGCGGCTTGCAGGATTTCGGCCGCGTCGCGGTCGTCGTCGACGGCGCGCGGCAAAACTACCAGCGCACCGGCCATAATGCCAACGGCTCGTTCTTCCTCGATCCTGAACTGATCGGCGGCGTCGATGTGGTGCGCGGGCCGACCGCCAACATCTACGGCTCGGGTGCGATCGGCGGCCTGGTCTCGTTCCGCACCAAGGACATCAACGACGTGCTGCGCCCCGGCGAGCGCTGGGGCGTCGATCTTTCGGGCTCTTACGGATCAAACAACAATCGCGGCCTCGGCTCCGTGTTCGGCGGCGTGCGCGCATCGCCCGACGTCGACATCTTCGGTGGCGCGGTCTATCGCACCCAAGGCAACTACAAGGACGGCAACGGCACCGAGATCGGCAACACCGGCAATCAGGTCGAGGCCGGATTGATGAAGCTCACGGTACGGCCCGCCCTCGGCCATGAGGTGAAATTCGGCGCCGTCTTCCAGGACTTTCAGTACGACGTCGGCCAGTTCAACCGCGGCCCGGTCGCAACGGCGGCACAGCGCGCGCTCTATCAGGGCTCGTCGGTCTATGCGTCCGACACGAAGAATTACACCGGCACCATCACCTGGAACTATTCGCTGCCGAGCGACAATCTGTTCGACTGGCACATGTCGCTCTACGGCAATCGTGTCGATAACGACCAGACCAAGACCTATCACTACTCGACCTCGGGCGCGGCCTATTGCGGCGCCGGCAACGTCGGCAACAACATCTCGGGCTGCGTCGGCGACAAGCGCGGCTATGTCCTCAACACCTACGGCATCGACGTCAACAACACGACCCGCTTCAATGTGGGCGACTGGCGCAATGCGGTCACCTGGGGCGTGGACGCCTTTCAGGACGACGTGATCACGACCGACAGCCGCGGAAATTCCAACATCACGACGCCGAGCGGCATCCGGACCGTGTCGGGCGGGTTTGTCCAGCTGAAGCAGAACTACAGCAACTGGTTCGAGGCGGTGAGCGCGATCCGCTATGACCGCTACGACCTCGATTCGGGGCGGACCAGCACCGGCGGAGACCGGTTCTCGCCGAAGATCACCCTCGGCGTCACGCCGGTGCCAGGCTTCCAGCCCTATGTCAGCTATGCCGAAGGCTATCGCGCGCCATCGATCACCGAGACGGTGATCTCCGGTGCGCATGCGACCGGCGGCGGACCGGCCTTCTTCGTCTGCCCGAACGGCACGGTGGGCCTGTTCTGCTTCCTGCCGAACCCGGGCCTTCGTCCGGAGGTCGGCAAGAACAAGGAAGTCGGCTTCAACCTGAAATACGACAACATCTTCAGTGCCAACGACTCCTTCCGCGGCAAGATCAATCTCTTCCGTAACGACGTCAGCGATTACATCGATTTGGTCGCTTCGGCGCCGGTCCCGGTCCCCCCGTTCGGCTCGTTCAGCCAGTTCTACCAGTATCAGAACATCGCCAATGCCCGCATCCAGGGCTTTGAGGCTGAGACGATGTACGATGCCGGCGACTGGTTCATCGGCGTCGCCGGGCACTACATCCAGGGCAAGAACGTCGCCACCAATATCGGGCTCGCGACCATCACCCCGCGCAAGGTCGTCACGACCGGTGGTGTCCGCCTGCTCGATCGCACGCTGATCCTGACGGCGCAGTGGGCCTCCTTCGGCGCCAACAACGACGTGCCCGCCGGCTATCTGCCCGCGACCGGCTATGAATTGGTCAACCTGTACATGACCTACAACGCCACCAAGGACATCGTGTTCACGGCGTCGATCGACAATCTCCTGAACCAGTACTACCGGCCTTATGCCATTCCGGGCAGCTCGACCGACGGCACGTCGCAGAACGACGTGCTGTGGTCGAGCCCGGGGCCGGGCAGAGTCTACAAAGCCGGCATGAAGATCCACTTTGGAGGTGCGTAAGCCGACCGGCGTCGCCGCAACACAACAACCTCCCGGGCCGCGCTGATGCTCCAGCGCGGCTTCGGCGCGCTTTCATCTCGATCAGAAGGAGAGACCCAAATGTTCATCGCAATGAATCGTTTCCAGGTGAAGCCCGGCTCGGAAGCCGCGTTCGAAACCGTCTGGCGCACCCGGGAGTCCTATCTCGGCAGCATGGCGGGCTTCGTCGAATTCCATCTGCTCAAGGGGCCGGTCGCCGAGGATCACACGCTGTACTCCTCGCATACCGTGTGGGTCGACAAGGCGGCTTTCGAGGCCTGGACGCGCTCTGAGGAATTCCGCCGTGCTCACGCCCGCGCCGACAACAAGACCGGCGAGAGCCTCTATCTCGGCCACCCCAAGTTCGAAGGATTCGAGGTCATCATGACCGAGGGCAAGACGAGCGCGGCCGCCTGAGGCGAGCCAGGGAGACGGACATGCTGAGCACGGATCTCGCCGATCTCAGGGCGCATATGGCCGACAATCCCGGCGCGGTGATCGAGGACGTTGCGCGCGAGCGCAGCGTCACGCCGCGCGCGGTGATCGAGGCGCTGCCGCCCTCCATGGTGCGCATCGGGAACGGCGAACATTTTGCCGCCGCCATGCAGGACATCGCGGAATGGGGCGAGGTCACCCTGATCGTGCACACCGACGATGCGATCTTCGAGTTCACCGGAGCCGTTCCGGCGGGCGAGATCGGCCGCGGCTATTTCAACTTGATGCAGCCGAAGGGCCTGCACGGCCATCTCCGCCACGAGCGCTGCGCGGGCATCGCCTTCGTGGAGCGGCCGTTCATGGGCAAGTCGTCGGCCTTCGTCGCCTTCGTCAATGCGGACGGCGGCATCATGTTCAAGGTCTTCGTCGGCCGCGACGAGACGAGGGCGTTGCGCGCGGACCAGCTGGCGCGCTTCCGCGGGCTTGCGGACCGCATCGCGGCATAGCTTTCCTTCATTGGGAGATCGGGATGCAGGGCATTTCCAGGCTACGGCTCGTGATCCTCGCAATCGCGCTGGCTTTCGCGCCGGCGCCGGCCTTCGCGATCGACGAAGCGCTGTTGCCGCGCAATCTGTCGCCCTGGGGCATGTTCATCGGGGCCGACATCATCGTGAAGATCGTGATGGTCGGGCTCGCCGTCGCGTCGCTGGCGACATGGACGGTGTGGCTCGCCAAGACGATCGAGCTGCGTCGCAAGGGCGCGCTCGCCCTGCAGCGGACTCGCGCCCTTGAGGGCAACATGACGCTGGCCGAGGCAGCCGCGCGGACCGGTGATGCGCGCGATGCCGTTGCGCAGCTGATCCAGTCCTGCGCCAGGGAAGCGGAGCTCTCCGGCGGCGTGCTTGATGACGGCCTCCAGGAACGCGTCGCGCTGCGGCTGGAGCGGGTCGAGGCAGCGATGTCCCGGCAGATCGCGCGCGGCACCGGCGTGCTCGCGACCATCGGCGCCGTCGCGCCGTTCGTCGGCCTGTTCGGCACCGTCTGGGGCATCATGAACTCCTTCATCGGCATCTCCGAGAGCCACACCACCAGTCTCGCAGTGGTCGCGCCCGGCATTGCGGAGGCGCTGCTCGCCACTGCGCTAGGGCTCGTCGCCGCGATCCCGGCGGTCGTGATCTACAATCATCTCGTCCGCGGCATTGCCAATTACCGTGCCCTGCTCGGCGACGCCTCGGCGCAGCTGATGCTGCTGGTGAGCCGCCAGCGCGATCACGGCCATTTCCGTCTGGCGCGGGCGGCGGAGTAGCCCATGGCCGCGAAGCTCGGCGCATCGAAGCTCGGCTCGCGTAGCGACGCCAGCGATCTCGACGTCACCCACGAGATCAACGTCACCCCGTTCATCGACGTAATGCTGGTGCTGCTGATCATCTTCATGGTGGCGGCCCCGCTCGCCACCGTCGACATCGGCGTCGATCTGCCCGCGACCGCGGCCGAGCCGGCGCCGCGGCCCGACAAGCCGGTGTTCGTCACCGTCAAGCCGGACCTTTCGATCGCGGTGGGTGAGGAACTCGTGGGCCGCGAGGCGCTCGGCGCCTCGCTTGCCGCCGCCACCAAGGGCCGCAAGGACGAGCGCATATATCTGCGCGCCGACAAGGCCGTCTCCTATGGCGATTTGATGGAGGTGATGAACACTTTGCGCAATGCCGGCTATCTCAAGGTCGCTCTCGTCGGCCTCGACGGACGCAGCTGATGGCCGCGAACGCCTTCGCCTTGCACCAGCCGCTTGAGGAGCGCGATGGCGCGCGCTGGGGGGGCTCAGCGGCGGCGATCGTGGCGTTGCATGTCGCCGCGGCGCTGCTGGCGATGAACTGGCTCAGATCGCAGCCGGAGCAGGGCGTCAGCCTGCCCGCGATCATGATCGACATGTCGCCGGTGACGTCGGCGCCGCAGCCTGCGCTGGACGACGTCGCGCCGGGACCCTCGATGCAGGAGGCAGATGCCTCGCCGCCAGAGCCGGTGCAGCAACAGGCCATCGAGGAGACCATCGCGCCGACCCCGCCGCAGGAAAGGCCGGAGGTCGTTGCACCGCCGGAGCAGAAGTTGCAGCCGACGCCGGCCAAGCCCGAACCGGCGAAGATCGTGCCGGTGGAAAAGCCCGCGCTGGAGAAGCCGAAAGTGGTCCGCCGCGAGGCGAAGAAGCCGTCGGACGCCACGCCGGCGCCGCGCACCAGCGCACCAGCGCGTGCCGAGCGCGAGGCGCCGATGGCTTCCGCCATGAGTGCGGGGGCGACCGCCTCCGCAATCGCGACCTACAACCAGCGCGTCCGCGCCCATCTGATGCGCTTCCACTCATATCCGGCCGGCGCCGGCGGCCAGCGCGGCGTTGCAAGGCTCAGCTTCACCCTCGGTCGTGGCGGGCAGGTGACGGCGAGCCGTCTCAGTGGTGCGTCCGGCGTCGCTGCCTTCGACGCTCAGGCGATGTCGATGCTCCGCCAGGCTGCGCCGTTCCCGCCGTTTCCGGACGAGATCAAGAACGGCTCGATGAGCTTTACGATCCCGGTGGAATTTACGGTGAGGTGAGGATGCTCGCTCGCAGCCATTCACGGTCTGACGTGTAAGGGGTACGAGGGGTCGTCTCCGCGACCTCGTTAAGAGGTCGGACTGAAGTTCTATCCTCGTCATTGCGGCGTAGCGAAGCAATCCAGATTGTCTCCGCGTAAAGAATCTGGATTGCTTCGCTGCGCTCGCAATGACGGGGATGAGGCCGCTGTCATTTCCAACCCTCTCCCCGCAAGTGGCACGGCTATCGCATACCGTCTGTCTCCGCAGCGTCATGGCCGGGCTTGTCCCGGCCATCCACGCCTTGCCACACAGCACAAAGAACGTGGATGCCCGGGACAAGCCCGGGCATGACGACCTCTGCGATATTCAAATGCGATTGCCCTGCCGCGAGTGGGGAGAGGGAGAGGAAAGAACTCGTCTCACTTCGCCTTCAGGAAATCCGCGACCTCGAGCAGAACGAACTCGTTGTCGTCGGCCTTGTTGGGATCGCGGCTGGAGGAGAACGGCAGGTTGTTGTCGTTGCCGACGATGATGTGGGTGTCGTCGACGCGGTCGACGTTTTCGATGGTGAAGAACGGGAAAGTGTAGACGCCGTCGTTGAGCGGCTTCCTCGCCTTCTTGTCGGGATCCCTGATCTTCATCAGGTCGATATAGCCGATCTTGCGCACGGGCTTGCCGACATTGGCGTCGGTGAGCTCGACCTTGTAGACGCGCTTGAACTTGGCGAGGTCAGGGAAGCAGTTCTCGCCGCGAGTGCCTTGCGGGCAGGCCTTGTCAGCGGTGCCTTCGCCGTTGTCGCGCTCGATGATGAGGCCCGCCGTCGGGTCGATCATGTTGAAGTCGCCGATGGCGTTGCCGTTCTGCTCGAACACATAGTGCCAATAACGGCCGGTGAATTTTTCCGCGGCGACGTCGAATTCGAGGATGCGGGCGGCTTCCTTGCCGTCAACCTTCTCCCACTCCTTCTTCTCGGCGTCCCACAGTGGTCCTTCGAGCAGGCCGTAGAGGAACTTGCCGTCCTTCGACGCGGCAAAGCCCTCGTAGCCCTTGGAGCGGCGGAGATTGACGTTGGTGTAGGTCGCGCCCGGCGCGGCCGGAGTTCCCACGGACCAATTGTCCGGCGAGCGCACCGGCTTGCCGTCGGCGACCGTGTCGAACACGCCGAGAACCTTGCCGGTCTTGTCGGCCTTCAGGATATAGGGGCCGAACTCGTCGCCGATCCAGAAGGTATCGCCGACGATCTGGAATCCCTCGGTATCGAAATCGGAGCCGGTGAGATAGCGCTTCTGGGTGTCCTCATGCAGGATGCGGAAGGGCACCTTCTTGTCGGGATCGTGCAGGAAGATGGTCTCCAGCCGCTCGATCTTGCCGCTCGCCCAGTCCATCTTGTAGCGGTTCAGGTACAGCATCGAATCCGGCGAGTTGGCGCGCGCACCCATGCCGTTGTCGATGACGACCCAGAAGCTGCCGTCGGGCATGGTCTTGATGCCGGAATGGCCCTGCAGCGGCTGGCCCTTGAACGGTAGCGACACGCCGGTGGGACGCTCGTAGGACTTGCCCATGACGGTGCCGAGTGCGTCGACCCGCTTGCCGGTGGTGTATTTGCCTGCCGATTTGAGGTCGGCGGGGGCGTCAGCCGGGGCGTCGATGAAAGTCTCCGCCGGCATCACCACGTGGCCGGCGAGCTTGGCCGGGAATTCGCCCTCGCTCTGCGCGAGCGCGGCGCTCGCGGCGAGAACGATCGTTGCGACGGTGCTGAGAAAAGTCGCGCGCATGTGCGTCTCCTGTTGGTGGACGCAACGCTTATGCGGACGGCAGATTGCAGTTTTGTGAAGCTGGGCCAAAGGCCGCAGCGTTGTCCCTGTCTGGATTGGCGAGGTCGCCGCGGCGACCTCGCGGAGGCCGGTTCGATGTCAGGCAATCTTGCGGGCGAGGAAATCGCGAATCAGCGGCGTGACCTCGTCGAACCTGTCCTCGAGCAGGAAGTGGCCGGAGTTGATGAGATGAAACTCGACCTGGGGCAGGTCGCGCTTGTAAGGATGAGCGCCGTCGGCCGGGAAGATGAAGTCGTTCTTGCCCCACACGATCAGCGTCGGCGGCTTGTGCTTGCGGAAGTAGGCCTGCACTGCCGGGTACAGCGGCAGATTGGTCCGGTAGTCGTAGAACATGTCCAGCTGGATCTCGTTGTTGCCGGGCCGGTCCAGCAGCGCCTGGTCATGGACCCAGTTGTCGGGCGAGATGCGGCTCACATCGGACATGCCGTCGGTGTACTGGAATTTGGTCGTCTCCAGAGTCAGCAGCTTCATCAGTGCCTGACGGCTCGCGTCTGACCCGTCGGCCCAGTACTGCTTGATCGGATTCCAGAACTCCTTCAGGCCTTCGTCGTAGGCGTTGCCGTTCTGGACGACGAGGCCGCTGATGCGTTCAGGATGCTTCAGCGCCAGCCGCCAGCCGACCGGTGCGCCGTAGTCCATGACGTACATCGCGTAGCGCTTGACGCCGAGCTGGTCGAGCAATCCGTCGACGAGCTCGCCGAAACGATCGAACGTATACTTGAATGTCGCCCGTGGCGGCATGTCGCTCTGCCCGTAACCGGGGTAGTCGGGAGCGATCACATGGTACCGGTCGGCCAGCGCCGGAATCAGGTTGCGGAACATGTGCGATGACGTCGGAAAGCCGTGCAACAGCAGCACCACCGGTGCATCCTTCGGCCCAGCCTCCCGATAGAAGATCTTGATCCCGTCGACGGTCCTGGTCCGATGGAATGTGACCGGATAGGCTGCGGCTTTGGCCTGATCGCGTTGTGGTTTCGCCGCGGCAGCCGGCGCAGCCGCGGCAACGGCAACGCCGGACAAGCCGAGGACGAGGTGCCGGCGATCGAGGCCGGCCGATGGATGTGTGTTGTTCTCGTTGGTCATGATTATTTTCCAGGCACCTTCCAGCCGTCCATTCCAAAGTCCGCAGCGAGCTTCGCGTAAACGATTGCGACCGGCGGGATCAGCCCATAAAATCGAGAAGCAACTTCTCAGGTTACGGAAAGACGCGTCTGATGGACCGGCTGGAGGCGATGTCGGTCATCATCGCCGTCAATGACACAGGAAGCTTCTCGGCAGCCTCGCGGCGCCTTAGCATGCCGGTCGCAACGGTCAGCCGAACGGTTGCCGAGCTCGAGGCGCGGCTGAATGCCCAGCTGTTTCAGAGGTCGTCGCGCCAGATGGCGCTGACCGATGCGGGAAGATCCTACATCGAGGCCTGCAAGCGGATCATCGCGCAGGTGGACGATGCCGAGAGGGAGGTTTCCGGCGAGTACAGAAGTCCGAGGGGCGATCTCGCGGTCACGGCGCCGTGGGGCCTCGGCCACATGCATCTTTTGCCGATCGCGCTCGAGTTCATGGAGGCTTATCCCGAGGTCGCGCTGCGGCTCGTCCTGACCGATCGCATCGTCGACACCGTCCACGACAACATCGATGTGTCGATTCGAATCGGCAGTCTGCCCGACAGCAACCTGATCGCGACCCGGGTCGGCTCGGTCCGGTTCGTGCTCTGCGCCAGTCCCGGATACCTCGCAAAGCGGGGTCATCCGATTGAGCCCGCCGATCTGGCGTCGCACGATTGTATCGGCGTCGACAGCCATGCGGCGCAAAAGAGCTGGAAGTTCGTCAAGGACGGCAGCGAGGTCACGGTGCCGATACGGTCGAGATTGACGGTGAGCGACTCGGAAGCGGCGGTCGAAGCGGCCGTCGCAGGCGCCGGCGTCACGCGCGTGATGTCCTACAAGATGGAGGCTGCACGACGTTGCGGCAAGCTCGTCCTCATGCTGGAGGAATTCGAGCAGGCGCCCTGGCCCGTGCATCTCATCTACGCGGAGCGAAAGCCCGCTCCGCTCAAGCTCCGCGCATTTCTGGATTGGGCCACGCCGCGCCTCAAGGCGCGGCTGGCCTAGTTCTGCTACTCCTTCACCGCGCCCGTCAGCGACGACACGTAGTAATCCACGAACAGCGAGTAGAAGATCGCGACCGGCAGCGAGCCCAGCAGCGAGCCCGCCATCAGTGCGCCCCACTGGTAGACGTCGCCGGTGACGAGCTCGGTCAGGATCGCGACCGGCACGGTCTTGTTGGCGCCGCTCTGGATGAAGGCGAGCGCGTAGATGAACTCGTTCCAGGACAGCGTGAAGGAGAAGATGCCGGCCGAGATCAGGCCGGGCACCGCCAGCGGCAGCGTGATCCGGCGCAGGATCTGGAGCCGCGTCGCGCCATCCACCAGCGCACACTCCTCGAGCTCGTAGGGGATCGACTTGAAATAGCCGATCAGCAGCCAGGTGCAGAACGGCACCAGGAAGGTGGGGTAGACCAGGATCAGCGCGATCGGCGAGTCGAACAGGCCGAACTGCACCACCACGGTGGCGAGCGGAATGAACAGGATGGAGGGCGGCACGAGATAGGCGAGATAGATGCCGAGGCCGACATAGGGGCTGCCGCGGAAGCGCAGGCGTTCGATGGCGTAGGCCGCCAGCGTGCTCGCGACCAGCGACAGCGTGGTCGAGCCGATCGCGACCAGCATCGTGGTCTTCAGCCAGTGCGGATAGGCGGTGTTGAACAACAGGTGCTTGATGTGGGCGAGCGTCGGCGAGGAGATCCAGAACGGGTTGTTGTCCTTGTAGTTCATCAGCTCCGCGTTCGGCTTGAACGAGGTGATCGCCATCCAGTAGAACGGAAACAAGAGGATCAGCACGAAGCAGCCGAGCGGCAGATAGATCATCATCAGCCGCCGCAGCCCGGAATCCCAGGCCATGGTGTCGGGCGGCGCCTTGGCGTTCGCGGTCGGTTGCACGACGGTGTCAGTCATTGGCCTCTCCCTGCTGCCATTTGCGGCGCGCCAGGCCGAAATAGGAAAACAGCGTCGCGAATACCAGGAACGGGATCATCGACACCGCGATCGCGGCGCCTTCACCGAGCTCGCCGCCGGCGATGCCGCGCTGGAACGCCAGCGTCGCCAGGAGGTGGGTGGAGTTCACCGGGCCGCCGCGGGTGATGGCGTAGACCAGCTGGAAGTCGGTGAAGGTGAAGATGATCGAGAAGGTCATGACGATGGCGAGGATCGGCATCATCATCGGGAAGGTGATGTAGCGGAAGCGTTGCCAGGCGGTGGCCCCGTCCAGCATTGCGGCCTCGTAGAGCGCGGGGGAGATGGTTTGCAGACCCGCCAGCAGCGAGATCGCGACGAAGGGAATGCCGCGCCAGATGTTGGCGGCGATCAGCGAGAAGCGCGCCGGCCAGGGCGAACCGAGGAAGTCGATATTGCTGTCGCGCCAATGCAGCACGTCGACCAGGAGGTAGGAGATAATCGAGAACTGCGGATCGTAAATCCACCAGAACGCCAGCGCCGAGAGCACGGTCGGCACGATCCAGGGCAACAGGATGATCGCGCGCAGCAGGCTCTTGAAGGGAAAATGGTTGTTGAGCAGCAGCGCGAGCCAGAAGCCGAGTGCGAACTTCCCGAAGGTCGCAATGCCGGTATAGAGCACGCTGTAGAACACCGCGTTCCACCACAGGGGATCGGTGACCAGATACTGGAAGTTCTCGATACCGATGTAGACGCCCCGCCGGCCGATCGTGGTGTCGGTGAAGGCCAGCCAGATGCCGAGCCCGAGCGGATAGGTCAGGAACACGGTCAAAAGCCCGATCGCGGGTGCAAGGCACATCACGATCAGGAACGGCTTGTAGTCGAACAGGCGCACGATCCAGTTCGGCTGCCGCTGCGCCAGCGCGGGGGAAGAGAGGGTGGTCACGGACATCAGGGCGTTGTCCTGTTCTTGGCTGTTACCACACCGTCATTGCGAGCGAAGCGACTTCTCCGCCGAAGCCTTGGCGAAGGCGGAAGCAATCCAGTCTGTCTTTGCAGTTGCACTCTGGATTGCCTCCTCGCTTCTTTCCTCGCAATGACGGCCGCGTTATCGGGCGTTACTTCGCAGCCTGCCGCCGGAAGTACCGCTTGCAGCGCTGCTCGGCTTCCGCGGCGGCGGCCTCCGGCGTCGCGGCGCCGGTCGCGACGGCCGCGAACATCTGGATCAGCACGTAGTCTGCGCTGACGGCACCCGTCGCCGTCGAGATCGGGCCCTTGTAGCCGTCGTAATAGGTGCTGTTCATCGTGTCCTTGAACAGCTTCACCTTGGGATCCTGCGACCACACGGCGGACTCGGCATAGGCTGCCAGCGGCTGGGACCAATAGCCGGAGTTGGCATTGAGCCACGGCTCGTACTGGTCCTTCTCCAGCATGTATTGCAGGAAGGCCTTTGCGGCGTTGGGATACTGGCTGTGCTTGAACACCATGGCATTCAGCGTCAGGCCCGCCATGGGCGAGATCTTGGCGACACCCTTGGGCAGCAGCTGATGCTCGCTGTCCTCCGCGATCGCCTTGGTCGCCGGGTCGTTCTTCAGCGAGAAGTACAGCGAGACGCCGTTCGCGGTCAGCGAGATCTCCTGCGAGGAGTAGGCGCGGTTGTTGCTGACGTCGTTCCAGGACGGCGTGCCGGCGATGAAGGTCGGATAGAGCTGCTTGACCCAGTTCAGCGCGGCGATCGTCTCCTTGCTGTTGATGACGACATTGCCTTCCTCGTCGAGCAGGGAGCCGTTGTGCGACCATAGTGCCCAGTTGGCGAAGCCATTGCCGTCGCCCTTGGCGTTGCCGAGCGCGAAGCCGGCCGGCTTGCCCGCCTTGTGCAGCTTCTGGCACAGGTCGAGAATCCCGGCATGGTCTTCCGGCACCTTGTCGAAGCCGACCGATTGCAGGATCGATTTGCGGTAGATCAGGGGGCCGGCGGTGGCGCCGAACGGCAGTCCGATCCAGGCGTCGCTCTTGTTCTTCTTGCCGTAGCGCTGCGCCAGCGGCAGCCAGCCGCCATACTTCTTGCCGACATAGTCGGCGACGTCGGTCAGCTCGATCAGCTTGTCGATGTAGATGTGCGGTGCGTCCGAGAAGCCGATGATGATGTCGGGGCCGGCCCCGGAATTCGCGGTCACCGCGGTCTGCTGGTTGATGTCTTCCCAGCCGACGAAATCGACCTTGACCTCGACCCCGGTCTCCTTGGTGAATTTTGCCGCATTGGCGCGGAACACGTCCTCGTCGGCCTGGACGAAGCGCACCGGGCGCAGCATGCGCAAGGTTGCGCCCTTCTCGATCTCGCGCTTGGGTGCCGGAACATCGGCAGCCTTGATGTTGGATGTTTGCGCTGCAGCACCGGTAGCAGCAAGCGTTGCAGCGGACAGGCCCAGCGCCAAGGCATCACGACGTGTGATGTCGTTCCTCATCAGTACCTCCCTATGATGTCTCCCTTCCCGGCGTTGATCGCCGGTGAAGGGGCCGTTTGGTCCTTGGCGCGTTCGCGCCGGCCGCCTAGCTGTTCGGTCCGCGGTCCATGCTGACGGGCTGCCAGCGGCGGAGCGCGGTGTTTTGCAGCACCGACGGATTGACGCAGCTTACCGGCCACATGCCCTGCAACACCAGTGACAATTCGTAGCCCACCCGGCGCTTGCGCGCTTCGTCAAACCGTGCCGAGGCCGAGGCGACGTGGGCGGTCAGGGTCACGTTCTCCATGCCGAGCAGCGGATTGTTGTGCGACGGCGGTTCCTTCTCCAGCACGTCGAGGGCGGCGTGGGCGATCCAGCCCTCCTGCAGCGCCTTGATCAGGCTCTCCTCGTCCACGGTGGCTCCGCGACCGGTGTTGATGAAGATCGAACCCCTCTTCATCTGCCGGAAGTGCTTCTCGGTCAGCATGTGGTGCACCTCCGGTCGCGCGGGGGCATGCATCGATACGAAATCGGATTGCGACAGCACCTCGTTCAGCGTCGCCGGGATCACGCCATGCTCGTACATCAGCGTTTCCTGGATGAAGGGATCATAGGCCATCATGCGCAGGCCGAACGGCGCGGCGCGCCTCGCGACCGCACGGGCGACGCGGCCGAACGAGACGAAGCCGAGCGTCTGGCCCATCAGCCTCGGGATCTTGAGCAGCGCCGGCCGCCCCTCGGCCCAGCGGCCGTCACGCGCCATCCTGTCCTGCTCGACCAGGCGGCGGAAGCCGGCGAGCAGCAGCATCATGGCGTGGTCGGCGACCTCCTCGATGAAGGTGTCGGGGATGTTGGTGACGGGAATGCCGCGCGCGGTGGCGGCCTTGACGTCGACGCTGTCGACGCCGACCGAGCCGAGCGTGATGACCTTGCAGCTCTCCAGCGCGTCGATGATGGACTTGGTGATCGGGATGCTTTTGGCGTAGATGGCGTCGGCATTCTTCGCCGCGGCGATGAACCCGGCCTCGTCGGCGGGCGCCTCGACGATCTCGGCATCGATCGGATCGAGCGCCTCGCGCTCGTAGGAATAATCGCTGCCCGCGACGGTGAAGCTCGCACCCTTGGGCGTCACCACCCTGTATTTCGGCATTCTCTGCTCCCGATCTGGTTTCTTGTCGTGACCCGCCTCGACGGGGGGCCTTTGCGTCTTTTACGCGAAATCCGGGCGAGTGCGTACAATTCACGGTTGTCTTGGGCCAGGTATATTCCCGCTTTTCCGCACAAGCTCCGGGCTTCTACGGAGGTGCGTAAGGAACTTGCTAAGGGCTCGGCCCCTAAAACTTGATTCGAATTTGATCGATCTCGTCGCGCGCCCGTATCCCATTATTCGGAGCCCACCCGTGAAATTGAGCAATCTGAAGATCGCCCCGAAGCTCGGCATTCTCGTCGGCGTCACTTTGTTGGGTCTCTGCATCTCCGGCGTCCTGGCCGCTTACCTGATGAAGCAGGAGATGGTGGATGCGCGCATCGACCAGGCCAAGGCGATCGTGGAGATGGCACGCAATTACGCGGCTGCGCTCAAAAAGCGGGTCGATGCCGGCGAGATGACGAAGGACGCGGCGATGGCCGAGATTCGCCGCTACGGCAACGCGATGACCTACGACAACGGGGCAGGCTATTTGTTCGGCACCTCCTACGACGGCATCACGCAGCTTGCACCCGATCCGAAGGTGATCGGTGCCAACCGAATGGACGTCGTGACCAACGGCCGCAAACTGTCCGTCGAACTGATGGAGGGTGTGAAGGCGAAGGGATCGATCCTGCTGCACTATGAGTACATGAAGCCGGGGCAAGAGAAGCCGATCCGCAAGATCGGCTATGCGGTGGCGGTGCCCGGCTTCGACATGTATGTCGGCACCGGCGCCTATCTCGACGACATCGATGCCAAGATGGGGCCGGTCTACTGGATGCTCGGCCTTGCCATGCTCGGCATCGTCATCGTTGCCGGTGGCGTTGCCTGGCTGATCGGTCGCGGCATCAGCCGCCCGCTGGCGCTGCTCGGCGCCCGTATGAAGGACCTCGCGGACGGCAAGCTCGAGGGCGACATTCCGGGCGTCGGCCGCGGCGACGAGGTCGGCGCGATGGCCTCGACCGTGCAGATCTTCAAGGACAACGCAATTCGCATCCGCAACCTCGAGAAGACCGAGGCCGATGCCAAGGACCGCGCAGCGGCGGAACGTCGCAGCGCGATGGAAGAGATCGCCAACGACTTCGAACGCAGCGTCAACGGCATCGTCCGTTCGGTCTCCACGGCCGCGGCCGGGATGCAGACGACGGCGCAGTCGATGACGGCGACCGCGAGTGACGCCTCCTCCCGTGCGGCGACGGTCGGTGCCGCCTCGCAAAAGGCCTCCGGCAACGTCGGCACTGTCGCGGCGGCTGCCGAGGAGCTGTCGAGCTCGGTTGCGGAAATCTCCCGTCAGGTCACGCGCTCGACCGAAGTTGCGAGCCGCGCCGTCAACGACGCCGAGCGCACCAACGCCACGGTGCAGGAGCTCTCGACCGGCGCCGAGAAGATCGGCGAGGTGGTCAAGCTCATTCATTCGATCGCGGCGCAGACCAATCTGCTCGCGCTCAATGCCACCATCGAGGCGGCGCGCGCCGGCGAATCCGGCCGCGGCTTCGCCGTCGTCGCCTCCGAGGTCAAGGCGCTCGCCAACCAGACCGCAAAGGCGACCGAGGAGATCTCCGCGCAGGTTGCCGCGATGCAGACCTCGACCAGCGACGCCGTCGCGGCGATCGGCGGCATCACCCAGACCATTGCCGAGATGAGCGAGATCACCGCGGGCATTTCCGCGTCGATCGAGCAGCAGGGCGAAGCGACGCGCGAGATCGCCCGCAACATCCAGTCGGTCGCGGCCGGCTCGAGCGAAATCAACGCCCATATAGGCAGCGTCACCTCGGCCGCGGAAGCGACCGGTGCTGCCGCCGGCGACGTGCTCACCAATGCCCGCGAGCTGGACACCCAGTCCGGTGCGCTGCGCAGCGCGGTGGACGGCTTCCTCGCCAAGGTCCGCGCGGCGTAAGCTCATCACGAGAGCCCTTGCCATCAACTCCGACGTCATGCCCGGGCTTGTCCCGGGCATCCACGTTCTCGGGCACCGCGCGCGCGGATATCCGTGGATGGCCGGGACAAGCCCGGCCATGACGGAGAATGCGGAGTCCTACTGCTTCTCGATCTTCGCGTTGGTGATCAGCTTCTCCCACAGCACGAGCTGTTCGTTCACGAACGTGGCGAGCTGCTCCGGCGTGCCGGAGAAGGCGTCCATGCCGAGCGTGGCGAGCTTGGCCTTCACCTCCGGATTCTCGATGATCTTGCGGATCTCGGTATTGAGCCGCGTCACGATTTCCTTCGGCATGCCGGCCGGGCCGAAATAACCCTGCCAGGACGAGATGTCGAAATCGGGCACGCCCGCTTCCTGCATCGAGGGCAAATGCGGCACCAGCGGCGAGCGCTCCTTGGTGGTGACGGCGAGCGCGCGCAGCGCGTTGCCGTTGACATGCGGAAGGCCGGTCAGGATGTCGACGAACATCATCGAGACGCGGCCGCCCATGACGTCGTTCAGCGCCGGCGGCGAGCTCTTGTAGGGCACGTGCAACAGGTCAAGCCCGGCATTGTGCGCGAAGGTCGCGCCCGAGACGATCGCCGAGGATGAGCCCGATGCGTAGCTCAGCTTGCCCGGATTGGCCTTGCCGTAGGCGACGAGCTCGGCGACGGACTTGGCCGGCACTTCCGGATTGATGACCAGCATGAACGGCAGGTCGCCGGTGCGGGCGATCGGGGTGAAGTCCTTGACCGGATCGTAAGTGAGGCTCTTGAGCAGATAGGGATTGGCCGAATGCGTGGTGTTGGTCGTCACCAGCAGCGTGTAACCGTCGGGAGCGGCCTTCGCGACATAGGTCGCCGCGAGCATGCCGTTGGCGCCGGCCTTGTTCTCGATCACGATGCCGACGCCGAGCGCCTGCGACAGATGCTGCGAGATCAGCCGCGTGGTGGTGTCGGTCCCGCTGCCGGCCGCGAACGGCAGCACCAGCGTGATGTTGCGGCTCGGATAGGTGTCGGCCTGAGCAGTGGATGCCGCAGTGAGGACAAGCGCGGCCGCGCCGACGGTCCGCAGGTTTCGAATCAACGCTGAAAAAATCATGTGTGGTCGTTCCCTCTTTTTCGTTGGCGGGGAACCTAGCTTGTCTTCATCAAGATCGGAAGACATGAGTTTCGCGCCCCGGGCGCGGTGCAGCACGCCGCTCTTGGCGGCGTGGTGCACTGCTGAACCGGGGCCCATGCTTGCGGCAGCCTGGGTCCCGGCTCTGCGTCGCAACGCTTCGCGCTGCGCCGCGTCCGGGACACGAGAGTGCATCGTCCGTCGCGCGGAATTACTTTGCCGCCGAGCCCTGCCGCGATGCGAGCACGACGCCGGCGAGCACCATCGCATAGCCGATCAGGTGGAACGGCTGCAGCTTTTCGCCCAGCAGCAGGATCGCCATCGCCGAGCCGAACACCGGCACCAGATGGAAGAACGGCGCCGCCCGGTTCGGCCCGATCAACGCGACGCCGCGGTTGAAGAAGAGATAGGCGAGGGTGGAGGGAAAGATCAGGATGTAGCCCAGCGTCGCCAGCGTGATCGCGTCCAGGTGCAGCACCCGGCCGCTGGCCGCCTCCCAGATCGCCGTCGGCAGCAGCATCGTCGCGCCGCAGCAGGTGGTAAAGGACAGGAAGGAGAGCTGATGAATCTTCGGCCTCCGCGGGATGAACACGGAGTAGAGGCCGAACGCGACCAGCGAGGAGGCGAACATGATGTCGCCCCGGTTGAAACTGATGCTCGCGAGCGCGGTGATCTCGCCGCGCAGGATGATGATCAGCACGCCGAGCAGCGAGATCGCGATGCCGCCGAGCTGCGCCCCGGTCAGCCGCACGCCGAACAGCACCAGCGACCACAGTGCCACGAACAGCGGACCCGCCGACTGGATCAGCAGCGCGTTCAGCGCCTCGGTGTATTGCATCGCCCAGTACGAGATCGCGTTGTTGAACGCAAAGCCGACCAGCGACAGGAACAGCATCAACGGCAGGCTCTTGCGCAAGGCCGGCCAGTCGCGCTTCAGATGCGGCCAGGCGAACGGCAGCAGGATCAGGAACACGCCGTACCAGCGGATCGTGGTCACCGTCAGCGGCGGCACATGCGCCCCGACATGGCGCGCGAGCACGATGTTGCCCGCCCAGAACAGCGAGGTCAGGCTGAGCAGCAGATAAGGCTGGTTGTTGAGCCAGCTGGCCGGATTGGCGGCCTTTGGCGCGGGCGAAGCGGTCGTCATTGGCGTTGCGAACGAGCTTGCGCCGGATGGCCGGGATGGCACAAGTCACGCAGTCGCAATGCTACAATGCAGGCCTGAGCCGAGGAGGTGCCATTGGCGGTCAATATGTTGAACATCGAGGGGCTGGAGCGGCTCGATCCGAATCGGCCGGTGGTGATGCTGAACCTGATGCGCTTCCACGCGCGCTCGCGCGACGGCGACGGGTCTGGCTGGGACGCGTATCTGCGCTACAGCTCGATCACCGTGCCGATGATCAGGGCGCGCGGCGGCACGCTGCTCTGGACCGGCGAAGCCAAGACGGTTGCGCTCGGTCCGCATGACGGCAACAATTGGGACTTCGTCGCGCTGGTATATTATCCGACGGTCGCGGTCTTCCTCGACATGATGACGTCGGAAACCTACGAGCGTGAAGCCGACCCGCATCGCGTCAACGGCTGCGCCGAGCACGTCATCATCGCGACGAGCGAAGCCTACAGCAAGTTCAAGATAAAATAGCCTGCGCTCTTTCTTACCCTCCCCTGGAGGGGGAGGGTCGATCGCGCGTCGCGCGAGCGGGGTGGGGTGATCTCTCCACTCGGGCAGCGCGTCCGCGGAGAGACTGCCACCCCACCCCGTCTCCCATTTCGCTTCGCTCAATGTGAGTCGACCCTCCCCCTCCAGGGGAGGGTGAAGCGGACAGCGGTGCGCTCTGACAACTTGCGGCTACGCCGCCTGCTTCCTTGACGCCGCGAACACGCCCGCGAGCACCAATGCAAAGCCGATGAAGTGGAACGCCTGCGGGTGCTCGCCGAGGAATACCATCGCCATGACCGAGCCGAACACCGGCACGACATGGAAGAACGGCGCGGCGCGGTTGGCGCCGATCAGGCGCACGCCGCGATTGAAGCAGAGATAGGCGAGCGCGGAAGGGAAGACGGCGACGTAGAACAGCGTCAGCAGGTTCGGCCCGTCGAGCTTCATCACCGGGCGCACGGACAGTTCCCAGATCTCCAGCGGAACGAGGCAGGCCGCGCCGCAGCCAAAGGTGAAGGCGAGGAACGACAGGCCGTGCATCGGCGGCCGCTTCAGGGACAGCACCGAATAGAGCGCGAAGATCAGGAGCGCGAGCAGGAAGATCAGGTCGCCCTTGTTGAAGTCGATGTTCGACAGCGTGGTGAAGTCGCCATGCAGCAGGATGGTCAGCACGCCGCACATCGACAGCAGCACGCCGAAGGCCTGCGCCGCGGTGAGGCGGATGCCGAGAATGGCCAGTGACCACAGCGCCACCAGCAGCGGCGCGGCCGACTGCAGCAGCAGCGTATTCAGCGCCTGGGTGTGCTCCAGCGACCAATATTGCAGCGTGTTGAAGGCGCCGATGCCGGTGACCGAGAGCGTGACCATCAGGCCGAGCTTGCTGCGGATCGCCGGCCAGTCCTGCGCGAGGTGTTTCCACGCGAACGGCAGCACCAGCAGGAAGGCGAAGAACCAGCGGAGGAACGACAGCGTGACCGGTGGGATATGGCCGGCGGCGAGCCGCCCGACGATGGCGTTGCCGGCCCAGCACAGCGCGGTGATGCTGAGCAGCAGATACGGCTGGTTGGCGATCCAGCTGTGGCCGGATGTTTCCGCGCTCGTGGTCTGGTCGGTGGCGGACATTATGATCGTCGAAGCCCCGCGTGGAATACGCCGAGGCTTCCGGCCCGGCGAGGTCCGGGCCGGCTGATCACCCGGCACCGTCCAAAGACACGGAAAGCGAGGTTGCATCAACAGGGGGCGGACGCATCGCGACCATGCCGGCGGCGACGGTGTCCCTCACGCTTTGGTCGAAGCCGTTGCGAGGACCCCCGCGAGTTCTGGATTTTCTGCGGATATCAATGGCTTGGGCCGGGCTAGGGACCCCGAATAGGCCCCCTTCTTGCTTGCCTAGAGGGGCTGCTTCCTTTATCCGGTTGGCTGCCTTGCGTGCGGGCGGCTCCGGCCGCCGATTGGGCTGGGCGCAGGCATGATCCCGGAAAAGTGGGCACCGGTTTTCCGCGAGGATCATGCCTTTTCGACAGTTTGAAACAGGATTACCCGCGAATGGCCAATGTTGTCGTCGTCGGCGCCCAGTGGGGCGACGAAGGGAAGGGCAAGATCGTCGACTGGTTGTCGGAGCAGGCGGATATCGTCGTCCGCTTCCAGGGCGGCCATAACGCCGGCCACACGCTGGTCATCAACGGCAAGACCTACAAGCTCGCGCTGCTGCCCTCCGGCGTGCTGCGCGAGGGCAAGCTGTCGGTGATCGGCAACGGCGTGGTGTTCGATCCCGCCGCCTTCCTCGACGAGGTCGCCAGGCTCAAGTCGCAGGGCGTCGATGTCAGCCCCGACAATCTGCGCGTTGCCGAAAACGTCACGCTGATCCTGCCGCTGCACCGCGAGCTTGATGCCTTGCGCGAGTCCGCCAGCGCCGCGACCGCGATCGGCACCACCCGCCGCGGCATCGGGCCCGCCTATGAGGACAAGGTCGGGCGCCGCGCCATCCGCCTGATGGATCTGGCCGATCCTCAGACCCTGCCGCACAAGATCGACCGCCTGCTGGCGCACCACAATGCGCTGCGCCGCGGCCTCAACCTGCCCGAATTCGACGGCAAGGTGGTCCTGAAAGAACTGATGGAGATGGCGCCGCAGCTGTTGCCCTATGCCGAGACGGTGTGGCGCCTGCTCGACATCGAGCGGCGCGCCGGCAAGCGCATGCTGTTCGAGGGCGCGCAGGGCGCGCTGCTCGACGTCGACCACGGCACCTATCCTTACGTCACCTCGTCCAACACTGTGGCGGCGCAGGCGGCGACCGGCGCGGGGGTCGGTCCCGGCACGATCGGCTACGTGCTCGGCCTGTGCAAGGCCTATACGACCCGCGTCGGCCAAGGCCCATTCCCGACCGAGCAGGACAACGAGATCGGCCGCAAGATCGGCGAGCGCGGCCGCGAGTTCGGCACCAATACCGGCCGTCCGCGTCGCTGCGGTTGGTTCGACGCCGTGCTGGTGCGCCAAGCGGTCCGGACCTGCGGCATCAATGGCCTGGCGCTGACCAAGCTCGACATCCTCGACGGCTTCGATTCGATCGAGGTCTGCACCGGCTACAAGCTCGACGGCAAGGAGATCGACCATTTCCCGGCCGGCGAAGGCGCGCAGGCCCGCGTCGAGCCGATCTATGAGACCATCGAGGGCTGGAAGGAGCCGACCGCGAGCGCGCGGTCCTGGGCCGACCTGCCGGCCCAAGCCATCAAATATGTCCGGCGGATCGAGGAATTGGTGGGATGCCCGGTCGCACTGCTTTCCACCAGCCCCGAACGCGAGGATACTATCCTCGTGCAAAACCCGTTTGAGGCTTAACGATCTCTTACCAGGACGCGGATATAGTTGAGTAGAAATGGCTGATTACTATCCGCTGATCGCCCGCGCTATTGCCGCCCTGGACCCCAATGCTCCCGGCGAAAGCCGTCGCGCGCTCTATGAGCGGGCGCGCACGGCCCTGATCGCACAACTGCGCAGCGTGCAGCCGCCGCTCTCCGAATCGGAGATCACCCGCGAACGGTTGTCGCTGGAGGAGGCCGTCCGGAAGGTCGAATCGGAGGCCGCCCAGCGTGCCCGCGAGGCCTCGCGGCCCGGGGGTGGCGCCCGCCCCGGCTCGAGTGGCGACGCGTTCCGCCGCGCCAGCACCCGAGCTGCCGAGGGCAACCCGGCTGCCGCGCCGCCGCGCACGCGCCCGGCTCCGACTCCGCCGCGCGCCGACCGCCCGTCCTTCAACGTCGATGACCCCGGTGAGGCCCCGCGTCCGCCGCGCGCGCCTCGTTTCGACGCCCCGCGCCAGGGGCCCCCGTCCGCCCCGCCGCCGGCAGCGGAGCCGCCGGCCGGGCGTGATCGCCAAGGTGGGCGCCGTCCGCCCGATGTCGGCCCGCCGCCACCGCTGCCGCCCGCGCCGGGCGTCCGCGGCTTCCGCGACATCACGGCCGATGCCAACGATCTCGGCGGCGCCGCCGCGCAGGCCAGCCGCGCCGCGCGCCGCACCTACGCCAACGTGCCCTCGCCCTCGCCGGAATTCGACCGGCTGGAGCCGAGCCTGGAAAACCGCGCCGCGGAGGCCGAGGCGCCCTATTCCTACGACGAATCGGTCGAGGAGGCTGAACGCTACGCGCCGCAGCCGCCGTCGCCGCGTCCGCGCGCCGCCCCCGAGCGCGAGGCCAAGAAGCGCGTCCGCACCGGCTCCGCCTTCCCGTTCAAGAGCGCGATCGCCGTCGGCATCGTGCTGATTCTGGTCGGCGCCGGCATCCTCTGGGGTAAACCGCTGCTTGAGCGCGCCACCAACCTGTTCAGGTCCTCGCCGACCCAGGTGGCGGAGACGCCGACCCCGGCCCAGCCGCAGAGCAAGCCGAAGATTCCCGATCGCGTCGGCCAGCCCTCGGCTGACCAGCCGGTCGCGCCGGTGGCGCAGAAGGTCGTGCTCTACGACGAGGATCCGTCCGACCCCAAGGGCAAGCAATATGTCGGCTCGGTGGTGTGGCGGCTGGAGCAGATCAAGGCCTCCGGCAACCAGAAGGCCGACGTCGCCGTGCGCGCCGACATCGAGATTCCCGATCGCAAGTTCAAGATGACGATGTCGTTCCGCCGCAACACCGATTCCTCGCTGCCGGCGAGCCACACCGCGGAATTGACCTTCATCCTGCCGCCGGATTTCCCGGGCGGCAGCGTCTCCAACGTGCCGGGCATCCTGATGAAGTCGAACGAGCAGGCGCGCGGTACGCCGCTCGCCGGTCTCGCGGTCAAGGTCACCGACGGCTTCTTCCTGGTCGGCCTGTCCAATGTCGACGCCGACCGCGCCCGCAACGTGCAGCTCCTGAAGGAGCGCTCCTGGTTCGACGTGCCGCTGGTCTATGCCAACCAGCGCCGCGCCATCATCGCCATCGAGAAGGGTGCCCCCGGCGAGCGCGCCTTCAACGACGCCTTCGCCCAGTGGGGCGATTGAGGCCGCCGCCGTCATTCCGGGGCGCGCGTAGCGCGAGCCCGGAATCCATCGCGCAGCACGTGATGCCGGAAAATGGATTCCGGGTTCGACGCTGCGCGTCGCCCCGGAATGACATTTCTGGATGTACCTGTAGCGCTACTGCGCCGCCGCTTCCCGCTTGCGCGATGCCGTCGCGGCGGCGTGCTCGCGGTCCATCACGGTACGGCAGCCTGGGCTGACCTGCGACTTGTTGCGAACCATGCAGGCGGTGATCCGCGGGATATCCGGAATCTCGCTGGAGCACAGCCGCATCGCATCGCCCGAGCACATCTGCTGCGCTTCGGACGAGAAGGCGAGGCCGGGTGTCATCTGCAGTGCGAGGCCGGTGACGGCGACAGCGAAGAGTGAAGCGATCGTCTGAAGGCGTGTCATGTGGAATGGGTCCCCGAGGTCCTGGGCTTGAGCCACTTGGTTCTGGGGCGCCGCACGCGGCTTGATCTGCCGCATGTCACAGCCTTCACGTCGGGCACTTTGGTCCCGCATGTGGTCGCTCGATTTCTTGATGCCCGAATCGAAAGTGCTACGCCGCCCGAGGCAAGTATGCGCCATTGTCGTGCGCCTGCAATGGCCGGCGTAAAGGAATTCGCAATTGTTGCACGCGAGTCACGTCGGCGGTCAGATCAGCCGCTCGGGGGATACGCTCGCTGGTTCCGCATCGCTCAAGCCGAGCGATGCCGCATGTTCCTCGACGGCGGTGACGCCCTTCGCCGTGAGCTCGAACAAATCACCGTCCTTCATCACGTAGCCGTCGGCGATCAGCTGTCCCACCTTGCCCTGGCGGTCGTCGGCAAAGGCAACGGATTGGCTGATGTCCCGGAGGATGGAGAGTTGTTCGTCGCGTAACATGGCTTCACGCTCCATTCGCCGGGATGGTGCCGGTCTTCACATGCCGTGGCTCTGAAACACCTTGTTGCAAGATTTCGACAGCTTGGCTCGATTGGCTTGAAGGCAGCCTTGCACCGCCATGTCGTTGCCGAGGTCCTTGCGGCAGAAACGCTGAGCGTCGCGCGAGCAAGCCTTCTGCTCCTGGGGCGTTCCCATATGGCCTTGAGCGAATGCGGGCGCGTCGGACAGGCTCAACGCTGCCAGTGCGATCGTCGCCAAGAAAAATTTGCGGGCCATCAGCGCTCCATTCAAACAGGGGTAAAATCAGGTCCAGCATGAACTCGGCGCTTTGCCACTTGTTCCTTGAGGGGGAGAGCGCTCCGCCCGCTGTTCAAGGTTCCCCCGGCACTGCTATAAAGCTCACAGAGGGTGAGGTGCTTGATGAAACGCTATCTGGTGTTCGCGCTGGTCGTTCCGTTCGTCGGCGGGTTCCTGTTGCTGCTGACGACGACCTACCAGTCCGGCTATTGGGCCCACACCAATCTCGGCGAGGTCGGCAAGCTGTTCGCGGTGTTCTTCAAGACCCTGCAATACAGCTATTTGTTCGGCTTCCTGCCCGCGCTGATGATCGGCGCGGTCGACGACATCCTGATCCACGTCCGCCGGATCAGCCCCGGCGTGCGGATGCTCCTGGTCGGCCTGTTCGCCTTCGTCCTGGCCGCGTTCACCCACAGCTCGCGCGGGCCGGATTCCGGCGCGGTGCAGGTCATCCTGTACGGCCTCGTCGGGTTCGTCCCGGCGGTGATTTCTTCCTGGCTCGTGCATAGATATGTCGAGGAGCCGCCGGCGGTGGTGGCGCCGACCTAAAGCGCGCGACCTTCGAGCGCGGCCCCGCAACCTCCACCGCGCCCGCGCGTTGCCGAGAAGCCATGACCATGTCCGACGACGATATCCTTGCTCCGCGCCGATCCCGTTCCGAGGGTAGCCCGCGCGCGGCCTCTTCCGGCAAGCAGGCCCGCGGGCCGATCATCGACCAGGAAGGCCAGGAAATTCGTCCCGAGACGCTGGAGCAGGGATTTCGCGAGTTTCGTTTCGAGTTCGGGCAGGCGAGCCCGTTCGGCAATCTGACGCGCGAGCAGCGGATCGCGCGGCTCGAGGCCATCGCCAAGCTGCTCGACGTCGCCTTCATCCTGCCCGGCACCAACATCCGTTACGGGATCGACGGGCTGATCGGCCTGATCCCGGTGGTCGGCGACATCATCACGACCGCGATCTCCCTGTGGCTGGTGCGGGAGGCGAGGGCGCTGGGCGCGCCCTGGTACATTACCGCGCGCATGCTCGGCAATGTCGCGGTCGACGGCGTGGTCGGCCTCGTCCCGTTCGCGGGCGACGCCTTTGACGTCATGTTCCGCGCCAACATGCGCAACGTCCGCCTGCTTCAGCGCTGGCTGGAAAAGCAGCCGCGGATGTAGGGGCTCTTCCTCCTGCTCTCATGTCCCGGACAAGGTGCGGCGCGCAAGCGCCGCGCCGTAGAGCCGGGACCCAGGAGCCAAAGGGCATGTTGATGGATGGGCCCCGGCTCTGCAGCGCACCGCCGAAGGAGCGCTGCGCTGCGTCCGGGGCACGAAAACGAACATCTTTCCCTAAAACACAAAAGGCACGACGACCTTTCGGCCGTCGCGCCTTCTGCGCACATCGAACAGTGTTGGAAAAGCTTACGCGGCGTCGGCGTCGGTCTCTGCGGCCGGAGCCGGCTTGGGCCGGCGGGGCAGCGGGAAGGCCTCGCTCTCGTACAGCGAGCGGATGCCGTTCTGGTCGAAGCGTGCTTCCTCGACCTGGAGATAGGCGCCGTTCAGCGAATCCGTCGGCAACTGCTCCATCGCGAACTGCACGGCCTCGGCTGCGGTGCCGAACCGGCGATAGGTGAAGCCCGCGCGCTTCTTCTTACGGATTGCGGCGGGGAAGAGTTCGGCGGAGGTGTTGAAGTTGAACGGACGCAGTGGACGCATGGTCAAAGACCTCGTGATCTTCTCTGGGGCTTTAAGCGCGTGAGTTTGGGGGAGGGCAGAGGCCGCAATCGAGCGGGCCCGCCACATGCATTGTCGCCCTCTAATATAGGCCGATCTGACAAAAATGCGACCCCTGCGACGCGAGATGATGAATCCGCGCATGGCAGCCAAGCGAACGAGAAAAGTATAGTAATTTCAATTATTTAAGTCGTTAACACTTTGCCAGGAAGCAGCAGCACGACCAGGACCACCAGCACGACCGCGCCGAGGCCGATGCCGGAATGGCCAAGGCCATAGCCATACCCGCCAAACCGGCCCGACAGGCCGCCGAGCAGATAGATGATCACCAGGATGATCAGGATGGTCCCAAGCGTCACGGCCTCCTCCCTGGCGGTCGCCGAAACAGGATGTTGGGCCGCACCCCACTGGAGGAAGGCATATCGCGACGCCGGGTTCCATGGTGGAACCCGGCGTCGGACTTCGTTTATTTCGGCTCCAGCTTCAGCGCCGCCGAGTTGATGCAGTAGCGCAGGCCGGTCGGTCCGGGTCCATCGGGGAAGACATGGCCGAGATGGCCGCTGCATTTGGAGCAGAGCACCTCGGTCCGGACCATGCCATGGCTCGTATCCCGCTCCTCGTCGATGTGGCTCTCGACCGCCGGCTGGCTGAAGCTCGGCCAGCCGCAGCCGGAATCGAACTTGGCGTCGGATTCGAACAAGGAATTGCCGCAGCCGGCACAGACGTAAGTGCCGGCACGCTCCTCGTGCTCATACTCGCCCGAGAAGGGACGCTCGGTCGCCTTCTCGCGCAGCACGGCGTATTGCATCGGCGTCAATTCGCGCCGCCACTGCTCTTCGCTCTTGCTGACTTTGTCGTCCGTGATCTTCGTCTTGGTATCGGGCATGGGTCTCCCGTTCTCAGGATGATTTTTCGATCAGTTGGTGGCCTTGCCGGCATTCACCAGCGTCGGCTTCTCGATGTAGTTATCCGCGAACAGCTTTTTCAGGTTCTCGACCTTGGGGATGTCGTTATAGGCGATGTAGGGCTGGTTCGGGTGCAGCGTCAGATAGTCCTGGTGATAGGCCTCCGCCGGATAGAACGCCTCCAGCGCGCCGACCTTGGTCACGATAGGCTTCTTGAACGCCTTCGCGCCGTTAAGTTGGGCGATATAGGCTTCCGCCACTTTCTTCTGCTCGTCGGACGTTGTGAAGATCGCCGAGCGATATTGCGGGCCGACGTCCGGGCCCTGGCGGTTGAGCTGGGTCGGGTCGTGCACCACCGAGAAGTAGATCTGGAGGATCTTCCCATAGGAAATCTTCTTCGGGTCGTACTTGATCTCGACCACCTCGGCATGGCTGGTGCGGCCGCTCGAGACGCTCTGGTAGTCGGCGGTCGCCTTGGTGCCGCCGGCATAGCCGGAGACGGCGTTGACCACGCCCGCCGTGTGCTGGAAGACGCCCTGCACGCCCCAGAAGCAGCCACCGGCAAGTACGGCGGTCTGGATTCCGCTCGAAGCTGCGGCGTCCACGGCCGGGGCCGGGATCACGACCGCGTCCTCCGCGGCCCCGGACGGCATCGTGAAGGCCAGCGTCAGGGGGGCGGCTGCGGCAACCAGGAAGGCGAGGGCAATTCGGCGCATGGCAATCCTCTCTCGGAAGGTGACAGTCTAGGGCGATCGGGACCGGGCGAACAGCCCGGTCGCGCTTTCCCGACATCCGAGATACGGACGTCGCCGCTGATCGTTACGCCGCCGCGGACACGAGACCGTGAGCATGCGGCTCGGGACATCTGCGGGCCGGCTTGGCGGGATGCGGAACTCCCGCTCAAGCATGATCCGGAAAAGTGCGCAGCGGTTGTCCGGAAAAATCATGGGTGGCTGGAGCGGCCCCTGACTACATGCTGACGTCGCTTTAAACCACCACGCTCAGCCGCTTCGCCGCCCGCGTGATACCCGTGTACAGCCACCGTGCCCGCGAATCCTGAAACGCAAAGCTCTCGTCGAACAACACGACATCGTCCCATTGCGAGCCCTGCGACTTGTGCACGGTCAGCACGTAGCCGTAGTCGAACTCGTCATAGGGCTTGCGCTGCTCCCAGCCGATCTGCTCGATGCCGCCCTCGAAGCAATCGGCGCGCACCGAGACCTTGGTCACCTTGTGGCCGAAATCCTCGTCGGGCGACAGCCGCATGCTGAGGATACGCGACTTCGAACGCGAAGTGTTGCGCGACTTCACGCGCCAAAGGCCACCGTTGAACAGGCCCTTCTTGCGGTTGTTGCGCAGGCACACCAGCTTGTCACCGGCGACCGGGAAGGCGTCCTCGATGTTCTGGCGCTGGCGTACCCGCATGTTGTAGGCGCGTCGGGTGTTGTTGCGGCCGACCAGGATCTGGTCGGCGCCCATGACCCTGTCAGGATCGAGCTCCTTGCGCGGCACCACCTCGCTCTCGCCGTAGCGGCCGACGTCGAGCTCGCGTCCTTCGCGGACGTCCATCGACATCCGGACGATCGGATCGTCCTGGGCCTGGCGATGCACCTCGGTCAGCATCGCGTCCGGCTCGGAATTAGTGAAGAAGCCGCCGCCCTGGATCGGCGGCAGCTGCGCGGGATCGCCCAGCACCAGGAGAGGACAGTCGAACGACATCAGGTCGCGCCCGAGTTCGGCGTCGACCATCGAGCATTCGTCGATGATGATCAGCTTGGCCTTGGAGGCCGGCGCGTCGTCCCACAATTCGAAGCTCGGCTGCTCCTCGCCGGAT
Organism: Bradyrhizobium sp. FW305-F6; assembly: GCF_058782905.1. Taxonomy (NCBI): domain Bacteria; kingdom Pseudomonadati; phylum Pseudomonadota; class Alphaproteobacteria; order Hyphomicrobiales; family Nitrobacteraceae; genus Bradyrhizobium; species Bradyrhizobium sp. FW305-F6. The sequence goes on along the minus strand of NZ_JBYSYD010000002.1, from coordinate 1,006,139 downwards.
TCGCGGGCACGATAGATCAGCGAATGAATGGTGGAGGCGCCGTCGCAGCCCTTGTTGCGCATGACGAGGGCGGCCTTGCCGGTGAAGGCTGCGAACTTCACCTCTCCGTCGACACCTTCGGCGATGTGCCGGGCCAGCGTGGTCTTGCCGGTGCCGGCGAAGCCGAACAGGCGGAACACCGGCGGCGTGCCGCCCCGTCCGGGTCTTGCTTTCAGCCAGTCGCCGACGGCCTTGAGCGCGGCATCCTGATGCGGGGTGAACGTGGCCATGTTTGTCTTGAGAGAGAACCGGCGATTCGCCGCTTCTCGCAAGCTAACCATTGCGGCTGGCCGTTCAAGCGGCGGTCAGGCCGTCCTGCGGGGCCTCGGCTACTTGTCGATCCGGTCGTGCAGCTGCCAGAAGCGCAGTGTGCGCTCGGCCGTCGCGGGGGACAGCTTGGCGAAATCCGTGCCCGCGAGCTTCAGGGTGGCCTCGTCGATGCGGTACTTGATCGGACGATTGCAGAGGATTTTTTCGACCGTGGGCCAACCGAGGCCTGCCGATTTGCAGGGGATCAGCACGAGATCGGCACGTGGCCCTTCCAGAACCTTCGCCATCAGCTCGGTGGGCGCGCTGTTGTTGAGAAGTCCGAGCGCGGCGGCAACCTCGTCGAATCTCTTGGTTTCCGCGAAGCGGGCGATGGCGGTGTCGTTGAGTTCGTTGAGGCCCTTCATCCGCTTAACGGCCGCTTCAGCCAGGCTGAAATCCCGCTTCGGCTCCGGCGGGGCCGCCTTGCTGGTGATCGCGGCGAGGATGCGCTTGATCTCCGCCTGCAGCTCCGGCGGTGCAATGGCCGCAAGGCGCGCGCGCACGGCTTCGGTCGCGCGCTGCAGCAGGTCGCGAAGATACTTGATGGGAAGGTCGATGCGCAGGCCGAGCGCTTCGGCGAGCGCTTCGTCGGCTTCCGCATGCGCGACCATGCCGTCATATCCGTCCTCGGAAAAGCGGGCTGTCCTGTTGTCGGCAAGGCGGCGGATGACCTTGCGTTCGCCGCGCTCCACCAGGACGTCCGTGACGACCTCCGGCAGGTCGGCGCGGCCGGAAATGGCGAACAGGTGATCCTGCCCCTTGGCTTTCGCGATCTCGACCAGCGTCGGGGTGCTCAGGCGATTGGACTCGGACAGCACCTTGCCAGCGACGGTGATCTCGTCGTCCCAGGCGAGGCGTTCGAGCACGCCGGCAGGTGCGTAATCCAGCGGCGCCAGACGATCGCCGAGCTCGGCCCTGACCCGACTTTCCACCCGCGTCACCAGATGCGAGAGCACATGATCGAAGACCTCGACCTGATCGTCGCTGAGGCGCTGCCCCTGGTCGAGAAACAGGTCCGTCACCCGGCGCAAGGTCTCGATCCGCTTGGCCGAGGAGCCGTTACGGACCGCGTCTTCGAGCTCGTCGATGATCGAATTCGTCTGCTGCATCATGCTTTTCTGGCCATCGCAGGAGGACCGCGCACGCTTCCGCCGCGCCAGGACATGATCGGTCCTGCGATTTAAACAGGGCATAACGCAGCGGTATTCTGAAACCTCCAGATGGAACTTTCGCTATCAGAATTCGGCAGATCTGAAATTGTCTACGCGCCGCTCCCCGCGTGGTGCGCCGGGAGTGCAAGCCTACTGCCAGCCGGGAACGCCGCGCATGTCGGGCAGCTGGTGGGCGATGCCCTTGTGGCAGTCGATGCAGGTCTTTTCCTTGGTGAACAGAAAGCGCTGGTGCGCGACCGAGGCCCGCGGCGACTGTTTGGTGATGTCCATGGAATCGGCGCTGTGGCAGTTGCGGCATTCCAGGGAATCATTGGCCTTGAAGCGTGCCCATTCGTGCGCCGCCAATTCGAGGCGGTGATCCTGAAATTTCTCCCGCGTGTCGATCGTGCCGAAGATCTTGCCCCACACCTCCTTGGACGCCTGCATCTTGCGCGCGATCTTGTCGGTCCAGTTGTGCGGCACGTGGCAGTCCGGGCAGGTCGCGCGCACGCCGGAGCGGTTGGTGAAGTGGACGGTCGACTTCAGCTCGGCGTAGACGTTGTCCTTCATCTCGTGGCAGCCGGTGCAGAACTTCTCGGTGTTGGTGATTTCCAGCGCGGTGTTGAAGCCGCCCCAGAAGATCACGCCGGCAACGAAGCCGGCCAGCACCAGGGTGCCGAGCGCGAACACCGAGCTTGGCCGGGTCAGGACCTGCCAGAGCTCGAGCATGAAAGCCCGGCTCCGCACGATGAAGCCGCGCTTGGCCTTCAGCTCTGCGTTGGACTCGTCAGCGGTCGTCGTCATCGGCGGCCACCCGGGCTTGTGCGCGACAGCAGCGTGTCGATGTCGACGAAATCGTTGCTGACCGGCGGATTGGCGGTGTTCTGCGGCACGTGGCATTCGGTGCAGAAGAAGCGGCGCGGCGAAACCGAGCCCAGGAACTGGCCGTCACGGTCCATGAAATGCGTGATCGAGACCATCGGCGCCTGCGACTCCGCGGTGCGCGCCCGTGCATGGCAGGACAGGCACTTGTTGCCGTTGAGGTCGACCTGGTAGCCGTCGATGCTGTGCGGGATCACGGGCGGCTGCTCCGGATAGTTGCGCACCTCCTTCTCGGAGGTGTTACGGTTCGGCAGCATCGGCGGCGCCGGCCCCTCGTCATTGAGCGGAGTGGGGCCGCGCAGGCCGGAGGTCACGGTCTGCGCGGTCAGTGAGCTCGTGCCGGCTGCGATCGCGAAGGCGAGCAGGATGATTGCGGATCGTTTCATCATGACATGTTCACCCGCTCGATGCGCACGGCGCATTTCTTGAAATCGGTCTGCAGCGAGATCGGATCGGTGGCGTCGAGCGTCACCTTGTTGATCAGCTTGGATTCGTCGAACCACGGCACGAACACGAGGCCGCGCGGCGGCCGGTCGCGGCCGCGCGTCTCGACCCGGGCGCGGATGAAGCCGCGGCGGGAGACCACCTTCACTTCGTCGCCGCGGCGGAGCTTGGCCTCCTGCGCGTCGTCCGGATGCATGAAGCAGACGGCTTCGGGGAAGGCCTTGTAGAGCTCGGGCACGCGGCGCGTCATGGTGCCTGAATGCCAGTGCTCCAGCACGCGTCCGGTGGAGAGCCAGTAGGGATATTCGTTGTCGGGCGATTCCGCCGGCGGCTCGTAAGGCAGCGCGAAGATGCGCGCCTTGCCGTCGGCATGGCCGTAGAACTGCACCTCGGCGCCCTGCTTGACATAGGGGTCGCTGCCCTCTCGAAAACGCCACCTCGTCTCTTGGCCGTTGACGACGGGCCAACGCAGGCCGCGCTCCCTGTGATAGGTGTCGAACGGCGCAAGGTCGTGGCCATGGCCGCGGCCGAACTGGGCATATTCCTCGAACAGGCCCTTGTGCACGTAGAAGCCGAACGCCTTGGATTCGTCGTTGGCGTAGCCGGGCTCGATTTCGCTCACGGGGAATTTGTCGACCTGGCCGTTCCTGTAGAGCACGTCGAACAGCGTCTTGCCGCGAACGTCCGGCTTCTTGGCGATCAACTCCGCGGGCCAGACCTCCTCGATCTTGAAGCGTTTTGAAAATTCCATGAGTTGCCAGAGATCGGATTTGGCTTCGCCTGGCGCCGCGACCAGTTGGTGCCAGAACTGGGTGCGCCGCTCGGCATTGCCGTAGGCGCCTTCCTTTTCCACCCACATCGCGGTGGGCAGGATCAGGTCGGCCGCGAGCGCGGTCACCGACGGATAGGCATCCGAGACCACGATGAAATTGTCGGGGTTGCGGAAGCCCGGATAGGTCTCCTCGTTGATGTTGGGGCCGGCCTGGAGGTTGTTGTTGACCTGCACCCAATAGGCGTTGATCAGTCCGTCCTTCAGCATCCGGCTTTGCAGCACGGCGTGCGCGCCGTTCTTGTCGGGGATGGTGCCTTCGGGCAGCTGCCAGATGTGCTCGGCGTGGTCGCGATGCGCCTTGTTGGTGACGACCATGTCGGCGGGCAGGCGGTGCGAGAAGGTGCCGACCTCGCGCGCGGTGCCACAGGCCGAGGGCTGGCCGGTCAGCGAGAACGGGCTGTTGCCGGGCGCGGAGATCTTCCCGGTCAACAGATGGATGTTGTAGACGAGGTTGTTGCACCAGACGCCGCGGGTGTGCTGGTTGAAGCCCATGGTCCAGAACGAGACCACCTTCGTCTTGGGATCGGCATAGAGTTCGGCGAGCGCTTCCAGGCGGTTGAGCGGCACGCCCGACATTTCGGCGGCCTTCTCAAGGGTGTACTCCGACACGAACTTGACGAACTCGTCATAGCTCATGTCGGTGGCGTCGTTGGGCTTGGCGGCGCCCGTCGCCTTCTTCTGCAGCGGATGCTCGGGCCGCAGGCCGTAGCCGATGTCGGTCTGGCCGCGCTTGAACACGGTGTGCGCGGCGACGAAGTCCTTGTTGACGCGGCCGGTCTTGATGATGTGGTTGGCGATGGCGTTGAGGATGTAGAGGTCGGTCTGCGGCTTGAACACCATGCCGATGTCGGCGAGGTCGAACGACCGGTGCTCGAAGGTCGAGAGCACGGCGACGCGAACATGCGGCGCGGAGAGACGGCGGTCGGCCAGGCGCGTCCACAGGATCGGGTGCATCTCCGCCATGTTGGAGCCCCACAGCACGAAGGCGTCGGTGGCCTCGATGTCGTCGTAGCAGCCGGGCGGCTCGTCGATGCCGAACGTGCGCATCATGCCGGCGACTGCCGAGGCCATGCAGTGGCGCGCATTGGGATCGATGTTGTTGGTGCGGAAGCCGGCCTTGAACAGCTTCGAGGCGGCATAGCCTTCCCAGATCGTCCACTGGCCTGAGCCGAACATGGCGACGCCGTTCGGGCCGCGCTTCTTGATCGCCTCCTTCCACTTCAGCTCCATGATGTCGAAGGCTTCGGTCCAGGAGACGGGCGTGAATTCGCCGTTCTTGTCGTACTTGCCGTTCGTCTTGCGCAGCATCGGCTGGGTCAGGCGGTCGTGGCCGTACATGATCTTGGAGAGGAAGTAGCCCTTGACGCAGTTCAGGCCGCGATTGACCTCGGCCTTGATGTCGCCATGGGTGGCGACGACGCGGTTCTCCTTGGTCGCGACCATCACCGAGCAGCCGGTACCGCAGAAGCGGCAGGCGGCCTTGTCCCATTTCATTTCGCTGTTGTTGCGCTCGCTGACGAGATTGGCGGCGAGCGCCGGGGCGGGCATGCCGGCGGCGGCAGCGGCGATGGCGGCTGCCTCGAGCTTGAGCATCTGGCGGCGGTCGAGCTTGGGCGATGTCATGATGGCTCTTCCTGACTCAGGCGGTTTCGATGGCGTGGAAGACGAGCGCTGCGGAATAGACGTTGGGCAGCGATTGAATGGTGTTGAGCAGGGTGCCGAGGCTGCCGGCATCGGGCGCTTCGGTCACGACGACGAGCTTGCCGCGCGCGTCGCGGCCGTGGATCTCGCAGCCCGGCAGCGCAATGATCTCGGCTTCGAGCTCGGCGAGACGTTCGGGACGCGCCTGCACCAGGATGCTGGCGATCTCGGCGCCCGGCGGTGCGATGACGCGGTCGGCGCCGAGCACCCGGCCGGTGATCAAGGCGCGGCGGTTGAGTGTGGCGTGAGCCATGATGCCTGTCTTTCGCTGGTTGCGGATCAATGCGGGGAGGGCGGCGGGCCGGGAGGGCCGGCAAACATCTGGTAGATCCAGACGCCAAGGCCGTAACTGCCGACCGTTCCGACCGCGAGCACGGGCATCACGATTGCGGTCAGGAACAGGAAGGCGAAAATCTCCATGCGCCTACGGCGCACGCGCGACGTCGCGTCCTCAGGGGCGGACATGTCCGGTCTCTCGAATGATGTGGGGAATCGAGACGGCATCCGGGCCGTCGCCTTGGCCTACCTTAGATGCCCGCGGGCCGACGAGGCGTTGATCTGGATCAATCGGGCGCCGAACCGGATGTCGCAGCGCGCGGCGCCCGCGCCGGACGTGTGAAATGCTGACCGCCGGTAAGATCCTTCCGCGTGGCGGAATCAGCGCTCCGTAGACAGCGCCGCCTCACGCATTAAGATGCGACTAACAAAAAGAATGCGGGAGAACGACGCCATGAAGTTCGGCATCTTCTACGAGTTGCAGCTGCCACGGCCTTGGGTAGCGGGTGACGAGCTCAGGCTCTACCAGAACGCGCTCTCTCAGATGGAGCTCGCCGACAAGCTCGGCTACGATCATGCCTGGGTGGTCGAGCATCACTTCCTCGAGGAATATTCGCATTCGCCTTCGCCGGAATCCTTCCTGGCAGCTGCAAGCCAGCGCACGCAGAACATCCGGCTCGGCCACGGCATCCTCCAGCTCACCACCAATCATCCGGCGCGGGTCGCCGAGCGTGTCGCGGTGCTCGACTTGCTCTCGAACGGCCGCTGCGAATTCGGCATGGGCGAGAGCGCCTCCATCACCGAGCTGGAGCCGTTCGGCCGTGACATGGAGACCAAGAAGGAGGTGTTCGAGGAGGCCGTCGCTGCGATCTTTCCGATGTTCAGGGACGCCGGAAGCGAGCACCACGGCAAGTATTTCGACATCCCCTTGCGCAACGTCGTGCCGAAGCCGGTGCAGAAGCCGCATCCGCCGTTGTGGATGGCGTGCTCGCAGCTGCCGACCATCGAGCGCGCCGGCCGCCACGGCTTCGGCGCGCTCGGCTTCCAGTTCGTCAGCGCCGATGCCGCGCACGCCTGGGTGCACGCCTATTACAACGCGATGACCAAGCGGCTGCACAAGCTCGCCGATTACGAGATCAACCCGAACATGGCGCTGGTCTCGTTCTTCATGTGCGCCAAGACCGACGAGGAGGCGCGTGCCCGCGCCGACGGCGCTACCTTCTTCCAGTTCGCGCTCCGCTTCTATGGCGCCGCGCAGAACCGCCAGCGTCCCGCGCCCTACACCGTCAACATGTGGGACGAGTACAACAAGTGGAAGCGTGACAATCCGCAAGCCCAGGAGGCGGCCTTGCGCGGCGGCCTGATCGGCTCGCCCGAGACGATCCGGAAGAAGCTGAAGCGCTTCCAGTCCTCGCATATCGACCAGGTCATCCTGCTCAACCAGGCCGGCAAGAACAGTCACGAGCATATCTGCGAATCGCTCGAGCTGTTCGGCCGCGAGGTGATGCCGGAGTTCCAGAACGATCCGGCTCAGGCCGAATGGAAACGCGGCGTGATGAACGGCGAGATCGAGCTGGAGGAGATCGACACCGAGGCCTTCACCGACCGCTACGGCAAGCTCGCGATCGATGTCGCGCGCGCCGGGTAGGGCTCGCACTTATATTTCTCGTTGCCTGGCCGACGCGCCGATTCAGGGGCGCAACCTGTTCACTTGATTTAACGCAACGCCAGGTCGCGAGTCCGGCCGCACAACGGCGTCCGGCTGGCGCGTCAATGGTCGCGCCGTTGGAGGGGGCCGTGTCGTGCATAAAGGCTTCGTGCTCGTTGTCGCGAGCAAGTTGCTTTATTCAATTCCTGTTAGGAGAGCTGCCGGCTTTTCGATGCGAATAACGGCAAGGATCTGATGACGTGGCGGCTGCAGGGCACCGGGAGCACCAGCGCCGAGAGAGAATTCACCGCCCGCTTCGACAATCCCCGACGTGACGTGACCGTCACGCGAACGCCTGCTTGCGTCCGCCACCCCGGCCAAGTCCAGCGCGCAGGAGAGGGCGCCGGGGCACGACCGCGATCTGCTGCTGCGCAAGGCCCCCGAAGCGGAAGCCGCCGTGGCGCTTGAAAGCTGGATTCGCAGGGCTGGCTCGGCACGCTGATCGAGAGGTTCGATCCCGAACCGCGGCTCATGCGACTCTTGCCGTACCGCGGTCGGCCAGAACTGTTGCCGCCGCCTTCCTGATTTCGAGGACGCCGTAAGGCTTGCGCAGGAGCACGAAGCCTTCGTCGGACGCAGCCTGCGCCTGCGCGCTATAGCCGGTGGCAAGTATGATCGGAAGGCTCGTGCCCGGCAATTCCCGAACTCTGCGCGCGAGCTCGAGTCCGTTCATGGGGCCCGGCATCACGATGTCGGAGAGGAGGAAGCGGTAGGCCTGGTCCGACGTCTGCAGATGCCTCAGCGCGCTCTCCGCGTCACTGAGCAGGTCGACGCTGAACCCGAGATCCTCGAGCAGGCCGCGCGTCACTTCCCAGACGTCGCGGTTGTCCTCCACCAGCAATACTTTTCCGGTGAACCGCAGTTCTTCCGCTGCCTCGGCAGGACTGGCCGAAGCGCTCTCGTCGAAGGTCCTCGGAAGATAGATGGTCACGCGCGTGCCGCGGCCTTGCTGGCTCTCGACGATCGCCGTCCCGCCGGACTGTCGGGCAAATCCATAGACCTGCGAAAGGCCAAGTCCTGTTCCCCGTCCCACCTCCTTCGTCGTGAAGAAGGGCTCGAACACCCGATCGAGAATCTCGTCCGGGATACCGCAACCGGTGTCCTGAACGGCGATCGCGACGTACTCACCGGACAGGCCCGGCGGAGCTTCGGAGGCGCCGACGTTCCTGGCTCCTATGATCAGCTGGCCGCCGTCGGACATGGCGTCGCGCGCGTTAACTGCCAGATTGAGCAGGGCCAGCTCGAGCTCGTTGACGTCGATCTTGCACCGTCCGAGTTCGGGGGAGATTTCGGTTCGCACGACGATGTCGCCGCGAAGGCTCGCCTGAAGCATCTCCTGCATCTGGGGAAGCCTGAACTTGAGGTCCACGACCACGGGATCCTGGGGCTGCCGGCGCGAGAAGGACAGCAGCTGCCGCGTTAGCGTGCTTCCCCGGTTCACCGCCTCCTCGATCGCCTGAAACGATCTTGCCAGCCGCGCGTCCGCGGACAGAGTGCGCTTGATCCTGTGCGCGCTGCCCTGGATGACCATGAGCAGGTTGTTGAAGTCGTGCGCGACCCCTCCCGTGAGCTGGCCGAGTGCCTCCAGCCGCTGACCTTGCTTCAGCGCAGCTTCCGCGGCTTCGCGCCGGACCACCTCATCCCGATAGCTTTCGGCGCGCCGCAGTGCATAGAGTGACAGCGCCAGCAGGCTCAGCGCGATCGGAATGCCGACCGCAAGCCGCAGCAATGTGTCGCGCCAGAACTCGGCGCGGAGCGCGGCCTTTTCGATGCCGGCCACCACATAGATCTCGTAGCCGCGCACTTTTTGATAACCAACGATCCTTTCCAGCAAATCCAGCGGCGATTGCATCTCCAGCAAGCCTGCGGTCGGCTGCTTCTCCATGGCGCGTGAGAGGTCGTTCGGTCCCCGGATGTCTTCGATACGGCCCTCGGGAAAGCGGGCCAGCACCGTTCCATCGGAGCGAACGAGGCCGAATGCGTCCCGTCCCCGCGAGAGCTTCCGATAAAATTCCGAGAAACTGTCGGGAGTGACGGTTATGCCGATCACGCCCTGGAAGCCGGCGGCCGGATCGCTTGTGCGTCGGCCGCTGACGACGAAGAACCGCTGCGTCCCGACGCGGGCGCGGAGCACCTCGCTGATATAGGTGTCGAACGAATTCAGCTGCGCTTGGAAGTAGCTTCGGTCGGAGTTGTTCAGATCTCTCGGGACGGGCAGGATCGTGCTGGATACCAGGGGATGCCCGTTCTTGTCGAAGGCCCAAATGGACTCGATCTGCGGCAAGGCCTGCTGGGTGCGCTTGAGCCTGAGATACAGCGCCGATTCCGAGGCGCGGATCGCCTCGTCGGACATGCCGCGGAGCACTTCATTGGTTTCCGAGATCGAGCGCTCGACGGTTTGCAGCGACTTCTGGGTCTGCTCGTGAAGCACGTCGAGCGAGCTCTGGATGCGCTCCCGCGCCTGTTCGTGTATTGACTGCCAATCCTGCCAAATGGAAAATGCCAGAACCCCCGCGGGCAATGCGAGGCTCAGAACGGCGATCAGCCGCAGCGGCCAGAAAAGGCTCTGTTTCGATGGACTCACGCTTGCCCCGGAACCCTTTTGAGAAACATGGAACCCTGCTACCGTCCGATGGTTCCACGTTGCCGCGAATTCCTCGCACGGAGCGGGCCGATGAGTAAGGGGGGAGCGCTCTGGCTGGCCGCGGCGTTGGCCGCCGCAGTGCTATCGGAGGGCCGGCCGAGCCTTGCCGGGGATGACCAGACCGGACCCCTGCCGCTCTCGGCGAAAGGGCAACCGGTCGTCGGTTTTCCCGAGGGAGCTCCTGCCACGCCACCCCTGCCGCCGGTCTTCACGGCAGAGGAGCTGACAAAGCTGCGCAACGGGCGCTACCGTGCCGCCATCGCGATGCAGGCGCTGGATACGCCTTGGAATTCGCTGCAGGTCCAGGCAATCTCCGACACCCTGGGCAAATACGGGGTGGAGGTCGTGGCCGTGACGGATGCGGCTCAGGATCCAGCGCGGCAATCGGCGCAGCTGCGGGCCTTGGCCGACCAGAAGGTTCACGTCCTGTTTTCGGTCCCGATCGATCCAGCCACGCAGGCGCAGGCCTATCGGCGCGTCGGCGAGGCCGGGATCAAGCTCATCTTCATGGATAACGTGCCTCACGGACTGCAACCGGGGAAGGACTATGTCACGGTGGTTGCGTCCGACAACGAGCAGAATGCGGCTTTTGCGACTGAGGAGCTCCTGAAGGCGATCGGTGGCCGTGGAGAGGTCGCGCTGATCACCTACAGTTACGACTCCTACTACTCGATTGCGGCGCGTCGCCGTGGCTTCGAGCGGACATTGACCTCCCACCCGGACGTTCGGCTCGCGGTAGTCGAGAAGTTCACCCAGCCTAGCGAAGTCTATCACAAGACCATCGCGATGCTGACGGCGCGCCCGACCATCAAAGGCATCTTTGCCGTGTGGGCTGATCCTGCAATGCAGGCGATTGCGGCTGCGCAGGCGCTGGGTCGCGAGGACATCGTCGTGACGACGAACGATCTCGGGCCCGATAGTGCGCTCTATGTCGCTCGCGGCCAAATACACGCCATCGGTGCACAAATGCCTTATGACCTGGGTGTGGCGGAAGCAAACGCGGCTCTGTATGCCCTCCTGGGCAAACCCGTCGCTCCCTACATCTCGATCGCGGCGCTCGGCGTCAAGCAGAGCAATTTGTTGTCTGCACTTGAAATTGTGACGAAGCGTAGCCCTCCTCCTGAAGTCGCGGCTGCTTGCGGAGACAGATGCACGGGGGTGGCGGCAAGGTGAACTGGACGAGGTGACCTGGACGAGGTGACCTGGACAAGGTGACCTGGACAAGGTGACCTGGACAAGGTGATTTCGGCCTGAGGTCGCCCACGTTGAAGAAGAAGACGGAGGCGAGGATGCAGTCAAATGGGGCAGGTTCAGATCTGGCGGCCAGCGACGTCACGTCCGCGGTGCTCGCCATCGGCCGCCCGGATTTCCCTGACGTCCTGATCGACACGCTGCGCCAGCAGGCCGGTGTCGGTCATTGCATGGTGTTCGCGCTGAGTCGGACGGGTGCGGCACGTTGCCTGCTCGATGCCGGCAACATTCCGATCGGCGGCGATCTCGGCGCGGCCTATGCCGGCCAGTTTCACGAATCCGATCCCAACCGTGAGGCGCTGTTCGAAGGCGAGGGCCGTGCGCCGATCATGCTGCCGGCCTTCGCGCCGCGCATGTACGGCGCGCGCTATCGAAAGATCTTCTTCCGCGATTCCGGCATCGTCGACAAATGCGCGGCCGCGATCTGGGTGGACGACACCTGCTTCTACGTCAATTTCTACCGCATCATGTCGCAGGGCCGCTTCGGCGCCGCGCAGCGCGAGCGCCTCGGGACGATCGCACCGGCGATCGCTGCCAGCGTCGCGCGCCATTTTCGCAAGGAGCCGACAACCGATGTTGCGGCGCTGTTCGCAACGCACGCGCCGCTCTCCGCGCTGACGCCGCGCGAGCAGGAGGTCTGCCGCCGCATCCTCGCAGGCTATAACTCCGAAGCGATCTCGCGCGAACTCGGCATCGGCCTGCATTCGACCCTGACCTACCGCAAGCGCGCCTATGAGCGGCTCGGCATCTCCTCGCAGAACGAATTGTTCGCAATCGTGCTGCGGCTGCTCTCGGGGCCTGGCGGAGTGAACTAGAGGCAGGGCCATCGCATATGGTGCTTCGTGCGAGCCTCCTCCTTCGAGACGCCCGCCTCCGGCGGGCCCTCAAGATGAGGCTAAGCGGCATCGGAGCCTGCTGAAACGAGCGCCACGCACTCGGTCCTCATCCTGAGGGCCCGCCCACGGCAGGCGTCTCGAAGAATGGCCACAGGCGAGATCGCTCCCATATGCGACGGCCCTGGAACGAGAGGGTCGGCAAGTCCGCGACACCGAGCAAAGCGACCACACATCCGGCCGGCATGACGTTCGCCGTCACGAGACGGCGACTGCGCGCCGGTCTCCCCAATGGTCAGCCAGACCGGCGAAGTCGGCATCAGGCTGCCGCATCGCGGCAAGTCCCTCTCTCATCGTGATTTGCGGTGCGTAGGCCAGTTCGTCCTGCGCCTTGCGGGTGCTGATCGTGAACGGCTTGCCGATGAGGCGCAGCATCTGGCGCGTGATTGGCGGCTCGCCGCTGAGGCGCAGAAGACGCCACGCCGCTGACATGAGGCCGGCCATGGTCCACGCCATGGCGAACGGGACGGACTTGTCCGGCGGGCTTATCCCGCGGGTGGCGAGCAGCGACGAGATGAAGCTCTTGAGGGTGCTCTGCTCCGCGTCTGCGACGAAATACGCCTGGCCGCCGCGGCCCCGGTCTGCGGCGAGGACCAGCGCGGTGCACAGATTGTCGACATGACAGCTCGACATGGCCTGCGTGCCTCCAGCGACCCATTGCCACCGCCCAGCCTTCACCGTGTCCACCATGTGATCGAGCGTCGGCATCTTGCCTCCCCAGATGAAGGGGGGCCGCAGCGCGATCGTCTCCAGGCCCGGGCGGACGCCGTTGGCGGCCAGCAAGATGCGTTCGCCTTCAGCTTTCGATGAGGCGTAGGGCGAGAAGGCGCGGACTTGTAACGGAAGACTCTCGTCGGCATCCAGCATCGGCTCGGGATCGCCCATGACCACCGCCGCTGCGCTGACCGCGACCACGCGGCGCACGCTGGGCGACGCCGCCGCCGCGTTCACGACGGCACGCGTGCCCTCGACATTGGTCCGATCGAAAAGCTCTTGCTTGCCCCAAAGCTTGAAGTGCGCAGCAGCGTGAAACACGATTTCGCAGCCTTGCATCGCCGTTCGCAGCGCCTGCTCGTCGTCGAGCGCGCCACGAACCGGCATCGCTCCGAGCACTTTGACTTGCGCCTCGCTCGAAGCAGCTCTAGCCAGCGCCCGCACCTGCCAGCCCCGGGCGAGAAGGTGCGAGATCAAACGTCCCCCGACAAAGCCGGAGCCGCCGGTCACGAGCGCAAGTCGGGCCTGTTCGGATGGTTTCAGGAGATCATTCATGACGAACCTCTCGGGCTGAACGGTGCCCGATCATGTCGCGGGCGCGTTCAAAAGTCAACGAACATAATTCATATTTTGTTCGTATTTGAAGGCAAGGCGGCTTTGCTGTACCCCTTGCCGGGAAACGCAGGTCGATATGCCCTCAAGTCCCCCTTCCGACGACAATTCCTTCCGAGAGCAGATCCTCGAGGCCGCCCGAGCCCAGGTGCGTCGGCATGGCGAGGCAAAGACCAACGTGGTCGACATCGCGCGTGCCCTTGGCACGTCGCACACCACCATCTATCGCCACTTTCGATCCAAGGCAGACATCTTCGACGCCCTTGTCGTCGAGATGATGCGCGACGAGGAAGAGATGGCGAAAAAATTCGTAGAGGCGAAAGGATCCTTCGCAGAGCGCCTGGAGGGCATGGTGATTGCGTTACATGCCCGCAAGCGCGAGCGGTTTGCTGACGATGCAGAGGTTTACGGCCTGTATCGCCGCATCGTGGAGGAGCGGCCGGAAATCATCGCGGCGTATTCGAAAGCGATGACCGCCCTGGTCGGCCGCATCCTGGCTGATGCAAAAAAGCGCGGTGAAATCCGAGTCGATGATGTCGAGGCCGCCGCCGGTGTGGTGCGGGACGCGGTGACCGTGTTCGTCCATCCCGCTCACGTGGCAACCGCCGTCGCGGCCAATCTCCCCAGCGAGAAGATGGCGCGCAACGTTGTGCGCACGATCTGCGCCGGATTCAAAGCGGGTGCCAAACTGGGGTGACGCCGGTGGCGGCGGGCTGATCTGAAATCAGCAGGCGGCGGTCTTGCATGATGCCGAGCAAGAGCCCGGCGTTAACCACACGGAACGGTTCCGGTCTCGGCCGCATCGCTTCGAAGTTTCTTAAAACTTGCTCGATACCTGTCTTGGGCATGGTGACCCCGGGGAAAGCGATGAAGAAGCGGGCCAAACGTGGCAAGGCAGAGACCATCGCCCTCCCGATGGCCGCGCGCGTTGGAATTGGCGTCGTGGCCGTCGCCGCATTGGGGTACGGCTTGCTGTCCCGTCCGGCCAGCGTGCCGGCCCGGAAGCCGCCCGCGTCCCAGGCCCAAGCGTCTTCAACTCCGGTCTACGTGGCACCTCCGGTTCATGCCTCCGCGCCTGCGCCGGCTCCGATTCCGGCCCCGGCGCCGCTGGCCGAACCGCCGAAGGCCGACGCTGATGCGCCGGGAGCATTGGTCCGGCAGGTGGTCGACTATGCCAGCCGCCAGGCCCCGGGCACCGTCATCATCGATACCGGAAACACGTTTCTTTATTTGGTCCTGAACGAGCGGCAGGCGATGCGCTACGGCATCGGCGTCGGCCGCGAAGGTTTCGCGTGGGCCGGCGAGCAGACGGTGGCGCGCAAGGCAGAATGGCCGGATTGGCGCCCGCCCGTGGAGATGGTTTCGCGTCAGCCCTACCTGCCGCGGTTCATGGCCGGCGGTCCCGGCAACCCGCTGGGCGCGCGGGCGATGTATCTGGGCGAAACCGAATACCGGATTCACGGCACCAACAAACCCGATACGATCGGCAAGCGGGTGTCGTCGGGATGTATCCGGCTGACCAATGACGACGTCGTCGACCTCTACGAGCGGGTGAAGGTCGGCGCGAAAGTGATCGTGCTTCCGAGTGCCGCTGCCCGCAAACCATCCCCGGGAACGCCGCCGGACGCCGCGTCCCGATCGCCGGACCCGGCAGCGCCGCCGAACCGGCCCGCGGCAACCAACGCGCAGATGCCGGCGTCCGGACCGAAGGTTGCCGAGGTCCGGTAGCTCCAGGGGGCGGGTCGTCGCCTCGGCGAATCGTCAGCAGCGCCGGGATCGGCGGTGTCAGCTGCCACCCTCCGCCAGTTGCGCGGCTCCTATGACGTGCGTTCCTGGTTCGCCGGCAACAGACGCCTCGATGAGTTGGCGGGCCACGTTGGTCACCGAACTGGCACGCGCAACCCGCGGCAACAGGGGGGATACGAGGCCCAGGACAATCCGCACCGCTTGCTGGACTGGCCTGCTTTCGGCGCGTTCGCCGTCCAGGAAGCCCGGCCGCAGGATCGTCAGGGACGGGAAAGCGAGCGCCCCGATCGCCTGCTCCACCTCGCCCTTTGTCCGCGTGTAGAGAAACAAGGATCGCGGGCTGGCGCCCAGGGACGACACCAGCGCAAACCGACCAACCCCGGCCTCGCGCAGTCGCCGCGCTACGAGCAGCACCAGCTCGTAATCGACCGCTCGAAACGCCGCTGCCGACCCCGCCGTCGCCCGCGTCGTTCCGAGCGCGCAGATCGCGCCGTCGGCTTGCCATTCTTCACCGCCGGCACCGGCAAGCAGATCATCGAGCCGAGGATTGACCACCTTTTCCAGGGGCGGCAGCGCACGCCGTGTCGGCGCGACGATGCGCGTGATGCGAGGGTCCGCCAGAGCGAGCTCCATTGCGCGGCCGCCGACCAGCCCCGTCGCGCCAACGATGAGCAGTGTGGCCATGACCATCCTGTGTTGGATTTGCAGGCCGAGTGTACAGAAACCGGTCGCCACCGCAAATTTCCAAGCCGGCGGGCGACGATCTCCAGGTCCCGGCAGCTGTCAGGGTTGTGCGCCGCGAGGACTTCCTTGCCGCTCTGCCCCGCAAACCTGACGACCGAATGACTGCTCTGGTGCCTTCGTCCCCATCGCTGGGGACAGACGCCGGGCGCGGAGTTCGCTAGTCTGCCCTGAAGCACACAAACCCCCGGGGAGACCGCCTTGAGCACCGCGCCGCGCATCGACATCGACCCGGCCGCGTTCTGGGCCGACCCCTATCCGATGCTCGCGACGATGCGCAAGGAGGCGCCGATCGCCTTCGTGCCGCAGCTCGGCTCGACGCTGCTCACCAGCCGCGACGACATCTCGGTCTCCGAGAAGCAGATCGACGTGTTCTCCTCGCACCAGCCCGCCGGTCTGATGAACCGGCTGATGGGCCACAACATGATGCGCAAGGACGGCGAGGCGCATCTGGCCGAGCGCCGCGCGATGTTTCCGACCGTGTCGCCGAAGACGGTGAAGGCGCATTGGACCGCGCAGTTCCAGGCTCATGCGGATCGCATCCTCGATCGCCTCGGGCCCGGCCGGATCGATTTCATGCGCGACTTCGCGCTGCCGTTCTCCGGCGAATGCCTGAAGTCGATCACCGGCCTCACCAATATCGGCTTTCAGGACATGGATGCGTGGTCGCAAGGCATGATCGAGGGCATCGCCAATTATGCCGGCGATCCCGCCGTCGAGGCTCGCTGCCATGCGGCGACCTCCGGCATCGACGCCGCGATCGACGATATCCTGCCGGTAATGCGCAAGCGCCCGGACCAGAGCATCCTCGGCGTGCTGCTCGCCTCCGGCATGGCGATGGAGAGCGTGCGCGCCAACGTCAAGCTCGCGATCTCGGGCGGCCAGAACGAGCCGCGCAAGGCGATCGCCGGCACGGTCTGGGCGCTGCTGACCCATCCCGATCAGCTCGATCTTGTCAGGCGCGGCGAGGTGTCCTGGCTCCAGGCCTTCGAGGAATACGCCCGCTGGATCTCGCCGATCGGCATGTCGCCGCGGCGCATCGCAAAGCCCTGGACGATCCGCGACGTGTCGTTCGAGACGGACGAGCGCGTGTTCCTGATGTTCGGCTCCGCCAATCGCGATGAGAAACATTTCGAGCGCGCAGACCAGTTCGACGTGCGCCGCGACACCTCCAAGAGCGTCGCCTTCGGCGCCGGCCCGCATTTCTGCGCGGGGGCCTTCGCCTCGCGCGCCATGATCGCCGACGTCGCGCTGCCGACGGTGTTCGCGCGCGCCAGACTGGAGATCGCCGATGACGAAGAGGTGCGGCTCGGCGGCTGGGCATTCCGGGGCTTGCAGAATCTGCCGGTGAGGTGGCGCTAGGCCGGTGAGCCCCCGATCCACCTTTGCGATGCCATTCTGCCCCTGTTTTGCCCGACGGGTCAAACATATTTCGGATAAATCGTAAGTCATTGTTCTTGCACGCCCCGGCTACTGTGCATGGGGTTGTTTTCGCATTTCTTGTTACGAGCCCGCGATGGTCACATTCGCGTGCAGAAAAATTCCATCCTTATACGCTTCGCCGCATGAAAGATTAATCACGCGCGCAGCATGCACGGCAGTGCTGGCATCGCTATTTTCCCGGACGTCTCGACACCTCTGCTGACCCGCACCATCATTCCCGAAGACGGATGGTGATGGCCGCGCGCGGCCGGGAGTGTCGTATGCAGCGTCGGGACTTTCTGAAGCTTTCGGTTGGAACTGCCGCCGCCGCTGCGCTCGCTTCGCCCGCCATTGCGCAAGGCGCGGCGGTGAAGGAAATTCGTATCGGGTATCAGAAGACAGGCGTGCTGGTCATCACGCGTCAGCAGGCCGCCTTGGAAAAACATTTCACCCCGCGCGGCATCGAGGTGAAATGGATCGAGTTCTCCTCGGGCCCGCCGATGATGGAAGCCATGAACGTCGGCAGCGTCGATTTCGGCGCCGTCGGCGATTCCCCGCCAGTGTTCGCGCAGGCCGCGGGAGCCGCGATCGTCTATGCTGCCGGCCAGCCCATCACCAACGGCCAGGGCATCCTGGTGCCCAAGGATTCGCCGATCCGCGGCATCGCCGATCTCAAGGGCAAGCGCATCGGCTTCACCAAGGGCTCCAGCGCGCACAACGTCGTGGTGCAGACGCTGGAGAAGGCCGGACTCACCTATGCCGACATCACGCCGGTCTATCTGACGCCGCCGGACGCAGGCCCCGCCTTCGCCAACGGCAGCATCGAGGCCTGGGCGATCTGGGATCCCTATTTCGCGATCGGCGAGACCAAGCAGAACGGCCGCATCCTGATCAACTCGCACGAGGTCACCAAGACCAATTCCTTCTACATCGCCAACCGCGAGTTCGCGAAGAACCATGGCGCCATCCTGCAACAGATCGTCGACGTGACGACTGCGGCGGGCCAATGGGCCGAGCAGCACCGCGACGAGGTCGCCAGATCGCTCGCCGCGATCACCGGCGTTCCCTTGGACATCCAGACCCTCGCGGCCAATCGCGCGAACTTCGTGGTCGGCCCCGTCACCGACGAGATCGTCACGACCCAGCAGGGCGTCGCCGACCGCTTCTACAAGCTCGGCCTGATCCCGAAGCCGATTCAGATCCGCGACATCGTCTGGCGCAACCCGGCAGCCTGACCGTGCCGACCAATCTTCCCATCCACAAGGGTTTGAACATGAGACGTATCATCCAGCGTCTGATCGCGGCCATCGTGCTCTCGATCGGCATCGTCGCCGCCGCCGTCGGCACGACTTACGGCTAGGGGCACATCGATGAGCAAGCAACCCAACGCCAACATCCTCTGGTTCATGCCGACGCACGGCGACGGCCGCTATCTCGGCACCGGGATCGGCGGCCGCGAGGTCAATTTCAACTATCTGCGCCAGATCGCGCAGGCCGCCGACCAGCTCGGCTATTTCGGCGTGCTCCTGCCGACCGGCCGGTCGTGTGAGGATTCCTGGATCGTCGCCTCCAGTGTCGCGCCCTTCACCGAGCGGCTGCGCTATCTCGTGGCGGTCCGCCCGGGCCTGCAATCGCCCAGCGTCGCCGCGCGCATGACGGCGACACTGGATCGCATCAGCAATGGCCGGCTCCTCGTCAACGTCGTCACCGGCGGCGATCCCGTCGAGAACAAGGGCGACGGCATCTTCCTCGGCCATGACGAGCGCTACGAGGTCACCCGCGAGTTCCTGAACGTCTACAGCGATCTGCTCGCCGGCAAGACGGTGAACGCCGAAGGCAAGCACATCCATGTCGAGGGCGGCAAACTGCTGTTTCCTCCGGTGCAGTCGCCGCGGCCGCCGTTGTATTTCGGCGGCTCGTCCGATGCGGGCATCGACGTCGCGGTCGACACCGTCGACAAATATCTCACCTGGGGCGAGCCGCCGGCGCTGGTTGCCGAGAAGATCGCGAAGGTGAGGGAGGTCGCGGCAGCGCGCGGCAGAAAGCTCTCCTTCGGCATTCGTCTGCACGTGATCGTTCGCGAGACCAATGACGAAGCCTGGCGTGCCGCGAACGAGCTGATCAAGCATGTCAGCGACGACACCATCGCGCTGGCGCAGAAGAACTTCGCCCGCATGGACTCGGTCGGCCAGCAGCGCATGGCGCAGCTTCATGGCGGCAGGCGCGACAAGCTCGAGATCGCGCCCAACCTCTGGGCCGGCGTCGGCCTCGTGCGCGGCGGCGCCGGCACCGCGCTGGTCGGCGACGCCGAGACCGTCGCGGCCCGCATCAAGGAGTATCAGGACCTCGGCATCGATACCTTCATCATGTCGGGCTACCCGCATCTGGAGGAAGCCTACCGCTTCGCCGAGCTGGTCTTCCCGCTGCTCGCGCTGGAGCAGCCTTCCAACGTGAGGAAGTTGCATTTCAGCGGCGGTCCGTTCGGCGAGACGGTCGGCAGCGATTTCCGTCCGCAGCACCGGGTGTCGCAGTCATGAGCGTGATCGACAGCATTTCGCTTCCACGCAGCTTCCGCCTGCCGCGCGTCGACGGCCTGATCCAGTGGATCGTGCCGTTCGCCATCATCGCGATCTGGCAGGTCGCGAGCGTCACCGGCTTCGTGCCGACCCGGGTGCTGCCGGCCCCGAGCGATGTCGTACTCGCGGGCTGGAAGCTGCTGCTCTCCGGCGAGCTCGTCCGCAACATCTGGGTCTCGTTCTGGCGCGCTTCGATCGGCTTCCTGATCGGGGGCGGCATCGGCTTCGCTTTCGGTCTTGCCAACGGCCTGTCGCAGCTGTCGGCCAGGCTCACCGACACCACGCTGCAGATGGTGCGCAACGTGCCGCATCTGGCGCTGATCCCGCTGGTCATCCTCTGGTTCGGCATTGACGAGAGCGCAAAACTGTTCCTGGTGGCGCTGGGCGTGTTCTTCCCGATCTATCTCAACACGCTGCACGGCATCCGCACGGTCGATCCGCAGCTGATCGAGATGGGCCGCATCTACGGCATGACCGACGGCGAGCTGTTCCGCCGCGTCATCTTTCCGGGTGCGCTGCCTTCGATCTTCGTCGGCATCCGCTTCGCGCTCGGCATCATGTGGTTGACCCTGATCGTCGCCGAGACCATCGCCGCGTCCTCAGGGCTAGGCTACATGGCGATGCAGGCGCGCGAGTTCATGCTGATCGACGTCGTCGTGCTCTCGATCCTGATCTACGCCCTGCTGGGCAAGCTCGCCGACAGCGCCTCCCGCGTGCTGGAGCGCTTGACCCTCTCCTGGCACCCCGCCTTCCAAAAACGTTGAGACATACCGGGAATCACATGCAGACAGCGCTTCGTACTTCTCTTCCCGAGACCGAGCTCGCCAGCCGCGCTAATTTCGCGCCTCACGCCCGCGTGGTGCGCGAGGATCGTCCGGTGCAGGCCAGCGGCCTGCCGCTCAGCATCCGCGGCTTGCGAAAGTCCTTCGGCGACAACGAGGTGCTGCGCGGCATCGACCTGCACATCCCCGCCGGCCAGTTCGTTGCGATCGTCGGCAAAAGCGGCTGCGGCAAGAGCACACTGCTGCGCCTGATCGCCGGCCTCGACAAGATCGATGCCGGCAGCATCGGCTTCGGCCAGGATATTCAGCCCGAGGATATCCGCGTGATGTTTCAGGAGCCGCGGCTCTTGCCCTGGGCGCGCGTGCTCGCCAATGTCGAGGTCGGGCTCGGCCGCGATCGTGCTTCCAAGGATGCGCATGACCGCGCCGAGAAGGCGTTGATCGAGGTCGGCCTTGCCGAAAAGCGCGACCAATGGCCGGCGGTGCTGTCGGGCGGCCAGAAGCAGCGCGTCGCGCTCGGCCGTGCGCTGGTCTCACGCCCGCGCGTGCTTGCCTTCGACGAGCCGCTCGGCGCGCTGGATGCGCTGACGCGCATCTCGATGCAGCGCCTCCTGGAGCGGGTCTGGCGCGATCAGGGCTTTACCGCGATCCTGGTCACCCACGATGTCTCCGAGGCGGTCGCGCTGGCGGATCGCGTGCTGGTGATCGACGAGGGGCGCATTGCCCATGACGTCACGGTCAACGCCGCCCGGCCGCGCCAGCGCGGATCGGCCGAGCTTGCGGCCCTCGAAGGCTCGATCCTGAGCCACCTTTTGTCGGCAGACGATCGTACCTAAATATGAGGGAATCCCCGTTTCGGGGAGCAATGCCATGAATGTAGTGCCCCGCGATCTCATGACCGAAATCCCCGTCTCGTCCGCCGATTTTCGCGGCGCCATGCGCCATCTCACCGGCGGCGTCAGCGTCATCACCGCCGGGCGGGGCAAGGACATCACCGGCATGACGGTGACCTCGGTCACCTCGCTGTCGGTCGAGCCGCCGACGCTGCTGGTCAGCATCAACCGCGACGCCTCCTCGTTTCCGCTGATCCGCCGCAACGGCGCCTTCGGCGTGAATATCCTGAATGCCGACCAGCTCGATGTCGCCGAACGCTTTGCCGGTAAGGGCGGGCTGAAAGGCGCCGATCGCTTTGCGGGCAGCCAGTGGGTGACGGCCACCTCGGGCGTTCCGCTGCTGGTCGGCGCGCTCTCGGCGTTCGACTGCGAGGTCGAGGAGATCGTGGAGCGGCATTCCCACGGCATCGTCATCGGTCGCGTCAGGACCATCAGGAGCTCGGCCCGCACCGCCGCGCTGGCCTATTGGCACGGCCAATATCTGGCGGTCGACCAGGACGAAGACGCGGCAAGGCTCGCGGAGGTCAGCGTTCCCGGACGAAGCCGCCGCGGCACCTGATCGCCCGGCCTATCGGTGCAGAGGCTGGCCTTTTCCGCCACATCGCTCTAGAAGCGGCCAGGGCTGTCCCGCCGGGACGGCAACGGAGCGGAACGATGAAGCGCGTCGCGACCTGGGCCTTCTACGCCATCGGCGCGCTCGCGATCGCCTATCTCGCCCTCTACGCCTACGCGATATTCTCGGGATCGCCGATCGTGCCGGGCGACCCCATCCACATCTTCCGCAAGCCCGACGCGCCGAGTTATTCGTGACGACACTCTCTCCTCGTCATGGCCGAGCTTGACCCGGCCATCCACGTATAGCCACGACCGACGAGAGACGTGGATGCCCGGGTCAAGCCCGGGCATGACGGCGGAGTGCGGGACTACCCCCGCAAAATCGCCAGCGCGAGCGTCTGTGCGCGCGGCACGATGCTGTCGACCTCAAGATATTCCTCCGGGGTGTGCGCGAGACCGCCGACCGGCCCGAGGCCGCAGATGGTCGGCGTGCCCACGGCGGCGGTGAAGCCGGAATCGGCGCAGCCGCCGGAGAATTCGCCCTCGAGCGTGGTAAGGCCGACGTCTCTTGCGGCGGCCTGGTAGCTCTCGAACAGCGCCTTCGACTTCTCGCTCTGCACCACCGGCACGAACTCGCCCTTGATCGTCAGCGTCGCATTGGTGCCCGGCACGTAGGACGTCGCAACGATAGTCTCGATCGCGCCCATGATCCGCGCGCGATCGGCCGGATCGACATAGCGCAGATCAATCTGGCCCTCGGCATAGGGCGCCGTCGTGTTGACGGACTGTCCGCCCGAGACCAGGCCGACATTGAGCGTGATGCCCTTGTCGAGATCGGTCAGCGCGTGGATCTGCACGATCTTGTGCGCGAGCTCGCCGATCGCGCTGACGCCGGCGGCGAAGTTGGCACCGGAATGGGCCGCCTTGCCGGTGATGGCCATGTGCATGAAGATGCCGCCCTTGCGTCCTGTCACGACGTTGCCCGTGGGGCGGCCCGGCTCGGAATTGAACACGGCGCGCGCGCTGCGTCCCTCGCGCTCGATCACCGGCCGCGAGGAGGGCGAGCCGATCTCCTCGTCCGAGGTGATCAACACCTTGATCGGATGCGGTGAGCCGCCGAACTTGTGGAAGGCGGTCGCGACGAACACGTTCATGACCAGGCCGGACTTCATGTCGGCGACACCGGGTCCATAGGCGCGGCCGTCCCGGATCGTGAACGGCCGCCGCCCGGCCTCACCCTTGCCGAACACGGTGTCGCGATGCCCCATCAACAGCACCGGCGGCTCGTTGCTGCCGGGCTTTGCCACCTCGGCATGAATTGCGTCGCCGAACGTGTCGTGGCTTTCGCGCCTGAACGGGATGCCGTGCTCGGCAAAATGCCGCTCGAACCGCGCACCGACCGCATCGACGCCTTCCTTGTCGTAGGAGCCGGAATCGATGTTCACGATGTCGCGCAGCAGGTCGATCATCGCCTGCTTCTGCGACGCCAGCCAGTCCGTGATCTGAGCTTCAGACATGTGGTCCCTCGGTGTGGTTCTCGGGCGAGGTTATAGGGCCTGGCGCAGGCGCGACCTAGTCGGAGAATGCGATGCGGCTCTGCGCCGCGTGCTGAGTTATCCGTCATCCTGAGGCGGCCGCTTCTTCAGCGGCCCTCGAAGGGCGACGGCCCGGCGGTGGCCGTTCATCCGTCGAGGCTCCGCACGCGATGCGTTCGCATCGCGCGCTTCGCACCTCAGGATGACGGGGCGAGTATTGGTGTACGCCAAACGAAAATGCCCGGGACAGGCCCGGGCATTCGCAATCGCAACCAGCCTGGGAGCTGTTACGCCCCCACCATCGGCATCCGCGGATATTCGCCGGGCGTGCCGGCGGGCGGGATCGGTATGCCGCCATCGGCATATTCGTTGAGCTTGTTGCGCAGCGTGCGGATCGAGATTCCGAGGATGTTGGCGGCATGGGTCCGGTTGCCGAGGCAGTGCTTCAGCGTCTCCAGGATCAGGTCGCGCTCGACGTCGGCGACAGTGCGGCCGACCAGCGCGCGCGTTACCTGCTCGGCGGCCATGGTGGCATGCGCCACTGCCGGCGGCGTCCTCGCAAGGTCGAGGCGGTCGCCGTCCGGCGTGATGATAGCGTCAGCGCCGATCTCGTCGCCCTGCGCCATCAGCACCGCGCGATGCATGGTGTTCTCCAGCTCGCGGACGTTGCCCTGCCAGCGGTTGGCGGAGAGCACGCGGCGGGCATCCGCCGAGATCGGGCGCAGCGGCACGCCGTTGGCCTCGGCATATTTCTTTACGAAATGCTGGGCGAGCTCCAGGATGTCGGCGGGACGCTCGCGCAACGGTGGGATCTTCAGATTGACGACGTTGAGGCGGAACAGCAGGTCCTCGCGGAAGGTGCCTTCGCGCACTGCGTCAGCGAGATTGCGGTTGGAGGTCGCGATGATGCGGATGTCTACCGGCACGGGCTTGGTGCCGCCGACGCGGTCGATCACGCGCTCCTGGATGGCGCGCAGCAATTTCGATTGCAGGCGGACGTCCATCTCCGAGATTTCGTCGAGCAGCAGCGTGCCGCCGGTCGCCTCCTCGAACTTGCCGATGCGGCGCGCGACCGCGCCGGTGAACGCGCCCTTTTCGTGGCCGAACAGCTCGGACTCCAGGAGGTGCTCGGGGATCGCGGCGCAATTGATCGAAATGAACGGGCGCTTGGCGCGAGCCGAGCGGGTGTGGACGTAGCGGGCCAGCACTTCCTTGCCGGTGCCGGATTCGCCGGTGATCATCACCGAGGCGTCGGAGCCGGCGATCTGCTGGGCCAGCTTGATCACCCTGGCCATCGCGTCGTCGCGATAGACCAGCTCGCGGGAATCGTTGGCGACGGCGGCGAGCACCGCAGCGATCAGTTCCGGATCCGGCGGCAGCGGGATGTATTCCTTGGCGCCGGCATGGATCGCGGCGACCGCGGCGCGGGCGTCGTTGGTGATGCCGCAGGCGACGATCGGGGCGTGGATGTGCTCGGCCTCCAGCCGCAGCACGAGGTCGCGGATGTCGAGGGCGACGTCCACCAGCAGGAGGTCGGCGCCCTTGCCGCCGCGCAGCACGCGCATCGCCTGCTCGTGATCCTCGGCATGAGTCACGGTGGCGCCGTTCTCCATCGCGATCTTGGTGGCGGTGGTGAGCTGGCCCTTCAATGTGCCAACGATGAGAAGCCGCATGTCAGTCTCCTGTCCGTCTGTTCGCGCTGCCGCGCGTCATGTCCTTGCGTTGTCGTGTCAGCCGCGTTCGGCCTTGATGATTTCCGTCATGGTCACGCCGAGCTTGTCCTCGACCAGGACGACCTCGCCGCGGGCGACCAGCTTGTTGTTGACGTAGATGTCGATGGCTTCGCCGACGCGACGGTCGAGCTCGAGCACGGTGCCGGGACCGAGCTTGAGGAGCTCGCCGACGTCCATCTTGGAGCGGCCGAGCACGGCCGAGACCTGAACGGGAACGTCGAACACGGCTTCGAGGTCGGCCGCGGCACGCGCTGCGTATTCGTCCTCGTTGTAGCCGACGTCGGTGCCGGTGGGCGGCATCGGGCCGTTGAGATCGGGCAGCGGGACCTGTCCGTCGGTGTCGCTCATGGCTTAATTCCCCCTGCGGGACGCGATGTAGCGTCCGACCATTTCGTCGATCTTGGCGGCGATGGCGCCGCGCTCCAGCACGACGCCGCCATCGGCCCATTCGATCCGGCAGTCGCCGGTGGCAATCTCCGGCTCGGCCAGGATCACCAGCCGGCCCTCGAAGCCGCTCTGCCTGGCCAGCCGCTCGATCTTCTCGCGCGCGGCCTCGTAGAGCGCATCGTTGACGCGGACGACGAGATGCGGCGTTGCGACCAGATGCGAGAAACAGTCCTTGACCAGCGCGACGACCTCGCCGAGAGGCTCGGCGGCGACGAGGTCGGCGCACAGCTTCTTCGCCACTGCGACCGCGACCTCGACCGCCTCGGTCTCCATCCGGGTCTCGATGTTGCCGATGCCGGAGGCGACGCCCCGGATCGCGATGTTGATCTCTTCCATGGCAAGCGCAATGCGGCGGTCGCTTTCGGCCTTGGCCTCGCGCTGGCCGGCGGCAAATCCGTCCTGATAGGCGCGCGCCTCGGCTTCCGCGACCTTCTGGGCGATCTCGGCCGCGGTCGCGGCCTTCTCGCGCGTCGACCGCTCCGGCGCCGCGAAGTCGGTATCGAACAGGAATTTTGCCGGAGCGGCCATCAGTACACCAGCTCGTCGTCGGCGCGGTTCTTGGTCAGCATGATCTCGCCCTTGGCGGCGAGGTCCTTGGCGAGATTGACCAGCAGGGCCTGGGCCTCGTCGACGTCGCGCAGGCGCACCGGGCCCATCGCCGCCATGTCGTCCTGGAGCATCTTGGCCGCACGCGAGGACATGTTGCCGAAGAAGAAGTTGCGGACGTCCTCGTTGGCGCTCTTGAGCGCAACGCCGAGCTTGTCCTTGTCGACGTTGCGCATCAGGGTCTGCGCGGAGCCCGAGTCGAGCTTCACGAGGTCGTCGAAGGTGAACATCAGCGCCTTGATGCGCTCGGCCGATTCGCGGTTGTCCTCTTCCAGCGAGGTGATGAAGCGGGTTTCGGTCTGGCGGTCGAAGTTGTTGAAGATTTCCGCCATGACCTCGTGGGCGTCGCGGCGGCGGGTCTGCGACAGGTTGGACATGAATTCGGTGCGCAGCGTCTTCTCCACGCTCTCGATCACCTCCTTCTGCACCGCCTCCATCTTCAGCATGCGGTTGACGACGTCGAGCGCGAGCTCCTCGGGCAGGATGCCGAGCACGCGCGCGGCGTGCTCCGATTTCAGCTTCGACAGCACCACGGCGATGGTCTGCGGGTATTCGTTCTTGAGATAGTTTGCGAGCACCTCTTCCTGCACGTTGGAGAGCTTTTCCCACATGTTGCGTCCCGCCGGGCCGCGGATCTCGTCCATGATGCCGTTGACCCGCTCCGGCGGCAGGTATTGCTGCAGCAGCCGCTCGGTGGCGTCGAAATTGCCCATCAGCGCCCCCGAAGCCGACATGCGCGAGACGAATTCGAGCAGCATGTCCTCGACGGTCTCGACCTCGACGGTGCCGAGCGTCGACATCTCCAGCGAGAGCTGGCGCACCTCGTCGTCGTCGAGCAGGCCCCAGATCTTGCCGCCATACTGCTCGCCCAGCGCGAGCATCAGAATCGCAGCGCGCTTGGGCCCGGCCAGCGCTTCGGACTTGCCCACGCGGCTGCCGGCGCGCTGGCCCAGCGTGGAGATCACGCTGGTGATGTCGTTGGAGTTGGCGTTTTGGATGGAGGCGGCCATTTCAGATCACTTCTTGATTCGCTTGGCGGAGTTGCTTGGCGGAGTTGCTCGTTACTTCGCAGGCTCGGTCAGCCATTGACGGATGATCGCGACTGTTTCGTTGGGGTTGCGTTCGGCGAGCTCGCCGACGCGATGAACGGACTGGGCATGGACCTGGCCCTGGACGGTGGCGACGTCGATCGCGCTGGCGGCGCCGCTCGGCAGCAGCGGCTGGCTGGCGGACGGCGCCTCTTCCGAAGCGGCGGGGCCGGTCAGCACGCCGGAGATCGCGGCCGCGACCTCGTCGGAGGCGAGGATGCGCTTGACCAGCGGGCGGATCACCAGGAACAGCACGACGAGGCCGAGCAGCATCATCACGCCGAGCTCGACGAAGTACATGACGTCGTCCTTGGTGAACTGGAGCATGCCGAGAAAGCCTGAGGGCTCGCCGATCGGAGCGGTGGAGGGGGCGTCGGCGAAGCGCAGATTGACGACCTCGACCTGGTCGCCGCGCTTCTGGTCGAAGCCGATCGCCGAGCGCACCAGGGCGGCGATGCGGTCGAGCTGATCCTTGGTGCGGTCCTGGTAGGCGAGCTCGCCCTTTTCGTTCTTGCTGTAGATGCCGTCGACCAGCACCGCGACCGAGATGCGGTTGACCCGGCCGGCCTCGGTCACCTCGGTCTTGGTGGTGCGGGAGATCTCGTAATTGTTGGTTTCTTCGGACTTCTTGCTCTGGTCCTTGGCCGTGGCGCCGTTGTTCTGCTGGTTGCCGGGCAGTTCGTTGTTGACGGTGACCTGGCCGTTGTTGTCGGCGGTCATGCTCTGCTCTTCGCGGGTCTGGCTCGAGCGCAGCACGCGGCCCTCGGGGTCGAACTTGTCCGAGGTCTGGGTGACCTTGTTGAAGTCGAAATCGGCGGCGAGCTGCACGCGGGCGCGGCCGGATCCGACCACGGAGGACACGATGTCCTCGACCTGCTTGCGCATCCGCTTCTCGAAGGCGATGCGGCGCTCCTCGCCGACCGCCTGCTCCGGGTCGGTCGCGGCGCCATCGGCGAGCAACTGGCCGGCCTCGTCGACGATCGAGACCCGCTGCGGCTTCAGCCCGTTGACGGCGGAGGCGACGAGGTGGCGGATGGCGCGGATCTGCGGCGCCTCCAGCGCGCCGCGGACGCGCACCACGATCGAGGCCGACGGCTCCGGCGCCTCGCGCGCGAACAGCGGGCGCTCGGGCAGCACCAGGTGGACGCGGGCGGCCTGGATGCGGTCGATGGCGCGGATGGTGCGGGCGAGCTCGCCCTCGAGCGCGCGCAGATGATTGATGTTCTGGACGAAGGAGGTGGTGCCGAGCGCGTCCGACTTGTCGAACACCTCGTAGCCGACGCCGCCGCCCTTGGGCAGCCCGCCCTCGGCGAGCTTCATCCGCAGACGCGTGACCTTGTCCTTGGGCACCATGATGATGGAGCCCTCGTTGCGGATCTCGAACTGGATGCCCTGGCGTTCCAGGTCCTTGATGATGCTCGAGGAATCTTCGACGGACAGGTCCGTGAACAGCGTCGTCATCTGCGGCGTGGTGACGCGCATGATGACGAAGGCAAAGAAGCCGATGAGCGCGGCGGTGACCGCGATCATCGCCCCGAACCGGGCGGCGCCGATACTCTTCAGAAAGTCCGCAAGCCCTTGCAAGCAACCGCCCCACAGCTTCGGCCGCTTTCACTGGAAAGGCCGAGTGGGCAATTATTGCCTAGGTGATGGTTTCGATATGGTTAACGAAGGTTAAGAGGTCGGACAAAAGTGCATCATGAAGAAAAACGGCCTCGCAAAGCGAGGCCGATTTTCGTCAAACACCGCAGATTTCCGGATCGCTTACTGGCGATATTGCTGGATGCGGGTGGTGCGAAGGCCCGCCAGACCGTGCTGGTCGATGGAAAACTGCCAGGAGAGGAATTCGTCGACCGTCAGGGTATAACGGCTGCAGGCCTCCTCGAGGGAGAGAAGTCCACCACGAACAGCGGCGACGACTTCGGCCTTGCGGCGGATGACCCAGCGTTTGGTGCCGGGTGCAGGCAGATCCGCGATCGTCAACGGACTGCCGTCCGGCCCGATGACGTATTTTACCCTCGGGCGATGGGGTTCTGTCATGGCGTACTCACAAACTCTCAACCACTGAACTCACGCCGTAACCGTAACCCCCGCGGCTTAAAAATCCGCTAAGCCTAAGGCTTCAATACAATTCTCCTTGAATCTTGCCGGAACAGGCCCGTCTCGGCCGGCGCGACGGTGACATCCGGGCGGGCCGAGGCGGAGTTCGTAAATACTTTACTAACGAATGGAGCCTGCGGTCGCATTGCGGAGGCCCTCTCTTTGTCATCCCGGGGCGCGCGGAGCGCGAGCCCGGGATCCATAACCCCAGGAAGGGGTTTGACGACGACTCGGGGTTACCAGTATGCGCTGCAACCACTCCCTGTGGCTGTGGATCCCCGCCCCCGCGCGCAATTGCGCACTAGGCGGGGATGACACCGGAGTTTGTTGCTGCGGTGTTCCGCTATCAATTGCTGCTCGTCGCGATGATGCTCTTGACCTGGCTCAGCGTGTAGCTGGCGCCGTCGATGGTGAGCAGCGGCGGCGACTGGGTCAGGTCGACCGACGACACCACGCCCTGCACCTGCGCGGCGATGCCGACATTGTTGTTCGCGACGTCCTTGCCCGTGGCCGAGATCGTGTACTTGCCGTCGGGCCATTGCGTGCCGTCATTGCCCATGCCGTTCCAGGTGAACGGGATGTCGTTGCCGGCGGCGGCGGTGTACTTGCCGTTGAACACGGTCTGGCCGCTCGAATTGGCGATGGAGATCTCGACCGTGGAGTCGGTCGGCACGTTGAGATGCCAGACAGCCGTGGAGTTGGTCATGCTCGCGGTCGATCCGTCGACCAGGGCGGTCTTGCCGACGAAGCCCAGCGCCTGGGTCGCCTGCGTGGTCTGCTGCAGGCTGACGAGCTGGGCCAGCGAATCGTTGGTCTTGAGCTGCTGCTCGACGCCGGCGAACTGCACCAGCTGCTGGGTGAACTGGTTGGTGTCGAGCGGATCCAGCGGGTTCTGGTTCTGCAGCTGCGTCGTCAGCAGGGTCAGGAAGGTCTGGAAGTTGCCGGCGAGCGTCGACCCCGTGGTCGAGCTCAGCGTATTGGACGAGGAGGATTTCGGCAGGTCGGTCGTCCCGGAGACGACGGAGGGGGCGGTCGCGGCATTCGTGGTGGTCATGTCTCGATACTCCTCACACTCTGATGTCGACGCCGCTGCTCGACGCGAGCATGCGGCCGTAGCCGCGTCCGACGGGCGCGGCAGCGACGGTTTCGTCCTCGCTGATGATCAGCCGGCGGGCGTTGCCGCCATTGTCGTTGTTCTGGCCGGAATTCTGGCCCGATGAATTCTGGTCGCGCAGGCTGAAGGACAGCCCGTTGCCGCCGGTCTTGAAGCCGGCATCGTCGAGTGCGCGCTGCAATTGCGGCGCGTCCTGGCGCAGCATCTGCAGCGTCTCCGGCTTCTCCACCGTCAGATGCGAGGTGACGTTGCCGTTGCGGTCGATATTGATGCGGACGTCGATCTTGCCGAGCTCGGCCGGGTCGAGGCTGATGTCGAACCGGGACTTGCCGGCGCGAATCGCGGCCGCGATCTCGATCGGGATGCCGCTGACCGGAACGGCCGCGTGGGTCGCCGCGGTCGCGGTGAGCGTCGCGGTGGATGCGGTGGCGGCCGAGGTCGTATGGGTCAGCGGCGCCTGCACGGCGGAGGCGGCCTGCGCGCTGGTGTCGGAGGGGGCAGTTGCGGCCTGCGTGCCCGTATGCGCGGCCGCGGCCGGCGCGCCCTGTGCCGGATCGGCGGCGCGCTCGACGGCAGCTGCCTTGGCCTCGGTCGCTCCGCTCTCGCCCTGGGGCTTGAGGCCTTGCGCATGGGTGCCACTGGCCGTTACCGCGGCAGCGTTCGCGTTGCCGCTGTCCTGGCCGATATTGGAGATGTCGGTCTCGGCCTGCGCCGCGACGGCGTCCTTGAACGCGGTTTTCGGCGTGCCCTGGCTGACGGCGGCGATCAGCCCGCCATTGGCTTTCGCCTCGGTCGTGGCGGTTTCGCCCGTGCCGGTTGCGGCCTCGCCGAGCGCCGCCGTGGTGTCGGCATCGACCTCGGCGCCTGCGGCCTTGGCGTTCTTGTCGCCGGTCGTGGCGGTATCGGTCTTGGTGCCCGCGATCTGCGCCGCGGTGGAGGCGCTGGCGGCAAGACCTGCCGCGGCGATCGCCAGCGGCGGGACGGCGGCATCGCCGGCCTGGCTCGCAGCCGCGTTCGGATCAACCGGCACGACGGGAGCGGCAACGATGACGGCGGGATCGGCGAGGGCAGCCTGCGTTGCATCGACAGGCGCGGTGGCGGCCGCATCGGCGGCGGCGGTGGCAACGTCCGTGCCGCTGGCTTCATCGCCCTTGGTCTCGTCGGATTTGTCCGACGATTTGGTCTCCGACGTCTCGGACTTGTCCTTGGACTCCTTGACCTTGCCGCTATCCTCGGCCGGATCGCTGCTCGCCTCGCTCTTGTCGTTCTTCGCGGGCGCAGGCGCGTCGGTGTCGTCGCTCGCCTTGCCCTGCGAAGGCTTGTCCGTGGACGAGGTGTCGCGGGCATTCCGCTCGGACGCGGTCGAGGACGGCTCGTTCCGGCGCGGCGCGGTGTCCTGCGCCTGCGTATTGTTGCTGATCGCCTGGTTGTTGCTGTCAACCAGCGAGCCGAAGGAGTCGTTCGCCGAGCTGTCCTTCCCGCCTTGCGAGCGCACAGGCTTCTGCTGCGCGCTCGGGATCTGCACGCTTGCCACGACATCTGACGTACGACCAACCACTGGCAACCCCTTGGAAGCAATCTCGGACAAGGGGTAGCAAGGAGCGGGCCAGCACCTCTCCGTGCAGATTTGTTCAACAAATTCAATCGTTTATCTTTTCATGGCAGCCGGCGGACGGATCGCCGCGACCCCGGCATTTCTGCCGCCCCGGCAAGAATTGCCCTAAGCGGCTGCCCGCGTGATTGCTTCACCGGAAGGCCGCCTATATTAAAGAGGTCACTCTCAGCCGCTTTCGACTTGGGCAGCCGTGCTCTTCGGGAACCAGAGTTCCGGGAGATCGCCGCCATCCCGCGAGAAGGCACAGCAATCCGCGGATCGCGCTCCGCCGCCGTCACAACGCTTTAGGGCCCATGCTCAACAGTCTGGATCTCGAAGGCCGTCCCGAGGACACCAGGGTCGTCGTCGCCATGTCGGGCGGCGTCGATTCCTCGACCACGGCTGCGCTGCTCAAGGCGGAGGGCTATGACGTCGTCGGCATCACGCTGCAGCTCTACGATCATGGCGCGGCGACCCACCGCAAGGGCGCCTGCTGCGCCGGCCAGGACATCCACGACGCCCGCGACGTCGCGGCCAAGCTCGGCATTCCCCATTACGTGCTCGACTACGAGGACCGCTTTCGCGAGTCCGTCATCGACAATTTTGCGGATTCCTACGCGCTCGGCGAGACGCCGGTGCCCTGCATCGAGTGCAACCGCAGCGTCAAGTTCCGCGACCTCCTGAAGACCGCCCGCGAGCTCGGCGCCCAGGCGCTCGCCACCGGACATTACGTCGCCTCGCGCCGTCAGGGCGACGGCTCGCGCGCGCTGGTCTGCGCGGCCGACGCCGACCGCGACCAGAGCTATTTCCTGTTCGCGACCACGCAGTCACAGCTCGACTTCCTGCGCTTTCCGCTCGGCGACATGACCAAGCCCGAGACGCGCGAGCTCGCGCGCCGCTTCGGCCTTGCGGTCGCCGACAAGCACGACAGCCAGGACATCTGCTTCGTGCCGACGGGGCGCTACACCGACATCATCACGCGGCTGCGGCCGAACGCGATGGATCCCGGCGACATCGTCGATCTCGAGGGCCGCGTGCTCGGCCGGCACAACGGCATCGCCAATTTCACCGTCGGCCAGCGCCGCGGTCTCGGCATCGCCTCCGGCTCGCCGCTGTTCGTGGTGCGGCTCGATGCTGCGCAGCGCCGCGTCGTTGTCGGCCCGCGCGATGCGCTGAAGATGCACCGCATCGCACTGCGCGACGTCAACTGGATCGGCGGCGGCGACATCGATCGCGCCATCGGCGGCGGCCTCGAGATGTTCGTGCGCGTGCGCTCGACCCGCAGCCCGCAAGCAGCCTGGCTGCGCGGCGGCAATGGCCATTACGAGGTCGAGCTCGTCGCCGGCGAGGAGGGCGTCTCGCCCGGCCAGGCCTGCGTGTTCTACGACGCAGCCAGCGGCCAGGCCCGCGTGCTCGGCGGCGGCTTTATTCAAAGCGCCGCAGCGAAGTTTGGCGCAGCCACCTCGCGTCCGCTCGCGGAAGCCGTGCGCGGCTGAGCGTAATGAGATTGAGCCCCACCCTAGCCGCAGCGAAGGTGCACCCCCTCTCCCGCCTGCGGGAGAGGGTAGGGGAGAGGGCTCTCTCCACCAGCGATATATCGCGAGAGGAAAGAACCCTCACCCGCCACGCTCTTGCGAGCGTGTCGACCTCTCCCGCGAGCGGGAGAGGCGCTAGACCGAGCGCGGAGCCGGCATCGATTTCACCAACACGCATCACACACTAGAAAAGCGTAAGGGCAGGGGGCATGGCAGCAGACATCTCGCGGGCCGGGGTCGAGAAGGCCTATGGCCGCTGGGCGCCGGTCTATGATCTCGTGTTCGGCAAGGTGTTCGACGCCGGACGGCAGTCGACCATCGCCGAGGCCGACCGCATCGGCGGCCGTGTGCTCGACGTCGGCGTCGGCACCGGCCTGTCGCTGTCCGAATACGCGCGCACCACGAAGATCTGCGGCGTCGACATTTCCGAGCCGATGCTGCGCAAGGCGCAGGCGCGCGTCCGCACGCTTCGCCTGTCCAACGTCGAAGTGCTCTCGGTGATGGACGCGAAGAACCTCGCTTTCCCCGATGCGTTCTTCGACGCGGTGGTGGCGCAATACGTCATCACCGCCGTGCCCGATCCCGAGGGCACGCTCGACGAGTTCGTGCGCGTGCTTCGGCCCGGCGGCGAGCTGATCCTGGTCAACCACATCGGCGCCGAGGCGGGTCCGCGAAAACTGTTCGAGCTCGCCTTCGCCCCCATCGCCCGCCGCCTCGGCTGGCGCCCGGAATTCCCCTGGGCGCGCCTCGTGAACTGGGCCGCCAGGCACGGCGGCGTCACCCTCACCGAGCGCCGCCCCATGCCGCCGATGGGCCATTTCTCCCTGATCCGCTACGTGAAGTCGTAAGCGCGATTTTGTCGAGCGCGCAGCCAAGCAGCCGCTGCGCTCCATCCCTCGCGCGCGGGGAAGGGCCGGGGAGAGGGCTCTTTCCACCAGGCAATATCCCGCGAGCGGACAGTTCGCTCCGCTCGACGACGCGGAAAACACCGCAAATCCCACCCCCGATCACATCGCACTGCGCCCGGGAACATCGCGCCCCAGCCGCGCGTTTGCCTCCCATGCGCACCACATCGAACGTCATTCTGGCCAGCCTCCTGATCGCCGCCTCCGGCAGCGCGATCGCACAGGCGCCACCCGCCCCGGCAACGCCGCCGCAAGCGACCGCACCGCCATCCCCGCAACGCGCCGCCGGCTGTGCCCCATCCGACCGGCTGGCGACCACCCCCGACGGCACCACCACCGGTCAGTCCCGGGAACCGCTCGGCGACAAGCTCGCCAAGACCGACGGCGTGCTCTGTCCGCCCGCCGGCGTCGACCCCGACATGCACGCCCCCGCGCCCAGCACTGACAGCAACACCCCCGTGATTCCGCCCCCCGGCACCCCCGGCGGCGATCCAAACGTGCGGCCGAAATAGCGGCCGCTTCCCTTCGCCTCTCCCCGCCGGGGAGAGGCCGGAGCGTATCGCAGATGCGATCCGGGTGAGGGGACGCTCCGCGAGTCTGGTCTTCAAAACGGGAAAATCCGGCGCCGAAATGGCCTCGCCGACTCGTCCCGCCGACCTGTCCGCCGAAGCTTTAGCGAAGGCGGAAGCCCGGCGAAGGCGGAAGCTTTTGGCGTTGACTTACCCCCGCCCCCTTCCTTATATGCCGCGCGTTCGCGAGATCGGCCTCAGTTGCCGCCGCGATCCCTGTGGCGGGGTAGCTCAGCTGGTTAGAGCACGGGAATCATAATCCTGGGGTCGGGGGTTCGAGTCCCTCCCCCGCTACCAATGTTTCAAGCACGTAGCATCTAGTCGAGCAGAGCTTAGGACTTGACTACGTTCCAAGAGAGACAGAAACCCAAGAGCCTCCCGATGCGGTATGCAGGGCTGTGGGTTGGCATGTGAAACAGTGGGATACTGCACCCTCAAAGCGATCTCAGTAAACGGGAGTGCTAATTTTGCCCTTGGCTGATTCGCTGAGGAGTACTTTTTATGGCCGTCCAATTGCCGTACTTGAGCAGCTACAAAAACGTCGCCGCACTTTTTGATAAGATTGCGAGCGCGAAAATTCCTGAAAGTTTTACGCACGCTTTTCTCCAGGGACCTATCGGGCTTAAGGCCACAGGTGATCGCCCCCTCATCCCTTTCCTCCGCAATCTCGGTTTCATTGATGGGTCGAACAAGCCCACGCCAGAATACAGCAAGCTAAAAGGATCGGAGAAGCAGCGGCGCATCGTCATCGGCAACGGCATAAGGAAGGCCTATGGTCCACTTTTCGACGCGGACGAAGAGGCGTTCACGCGCACTGGGCAGGAGCTGAAAGGCTTGGTCGCTCAGGTGGCCGGGACAGATGAAGATATGACGCAGCGCATCGCGCAGACATTCGGCGCTGTGGTTAAGTTGGCCGATTTTGTCCCACCGACCCCGGAGTTTCCGAAGCGGGAAAAGGAAAGGGAATATAACGACGGGGAGGCCGACGATCACGGAAGCAGTGCTGGTCGCAAAATCAAAGGCCTTCGGACAGAGTTTCACTACAACATCCAAGTCGTGCTCCCTTCAAGCGCGACGGAGGACGTCTACCTGAATATCTTCAACGCCATCCGGAAGACGTTTCAATGACGGTGGATGCGACCGCTTCTCTTTTCGTGATGCTCGGCAAAACAGCCGACCGAACGATCTCTAAAATCGAGAGCGTTGTTCCAAAAGAGACCCTCGCGCTGTCCGATGAAGTTGATCTTGCGTTGCTCGTGCCGGAGAGCGTGCGGAACGCGGTCGCCGCTTCGGAGCCTTACAAGCTATTCTTCGTATTCGAGGCGTACCTCCGAGAAATGATCGTTGAAGTGCTCTCAAAAGAAGGCACCGTGCAGAATTGGTTTGATCTCGTGCCGGGTGATGTACAGAAGGAAATTCGAGATCTGGAGGCGAAGGAGGAAGTAAAGAGCTGGATGTCGCTAGGATCGCGCGACAAATCCGCTCTCATGACCTTGCCGCAGCTGCTCAAGGTCATCGATGAAAAGTGGAAGGAAGGCTTTGACGACCTAATCCGCGACAAAGGCCTTATTCAAGAAGCGCGCCTCTTAGTGCACCTTCGCAATACCATCTGCCACATGAGTACGATCCCAGAAGAGGAACTGGCCCGAATTAGGCAGACCATGCGTGACTGGTTTAGGGTGGTGGCACCCTAACTAGGGCAAATCCCGCGGCGCCTAGGATGGGTAGAGCTCTTGCGAAATCCATCACGCTTTATGTCGGGTGGTATAGATGGGTTTCGTTTCGCTCTACCATCCTACGAACTTCGCCCGACCTAATCCCCTTCATCAAGTCCAACCGGGGCAGGAGAGAGATCGGTGGCGACCTTAAAGGAATACTTCATCAAGGACGGCGCAAGTAATCTGACCGCGCACGAAGAATGGTCGTTCAAAAACGAGAGCGGAGAAGAGATTGGCCAAATTACTGCCCGCATTCACTTCGATTTCGAAGCACGCGCTCAATACATCTCCTTCTACATTCCAGAGATGCTCGAAGTTGAGCTTCCGGAAGCGTTTGCACTGCGCGAAGTGCCGCACTTGCTGGATCTGCCTGTCAAGCGCACCGGTGTGATTGCCGGCTTTTCCAATGAGACAACGGATGGCAAGGATTTACTATTCACCGGTATGATCTATCTTTATTCGGAGCGCCCCGTGAAGCCGGAATATCGCGATCGCCTTACGAGCGAGGCGGCGTTAGTCGGGCACAAACTGGCATTCAGAAGCGTCGAGTACATGAACTATCGTAATCAATTCGAGAGGCCGCTTGCTTTTATTTCACACGACAGTCGGGATAAGAAACTCATCGCCGAGCCATTGGCGCTAGAATTGCAAAAATTGATGTGCCCAGTTTGGTTTGATCAGTACTCACTGCACGTCGGAGATAGCTTGCGGGAGGGGATCGAGCGCGGATTGAGAGAATGCCCGAAGTGTGTGCTGATACTTACGCCAAATTTTCTGAAGAACAGTGGTTGGACGAAGGTCGAGTACGATTCAATATTCACGCGCGAGCTCGTGGAGAAGAAACGGGTCATTTTGCCAGTCTGGCATGATGTTAGGCCCGAAGATATTTATGCATATTCGCCCATCTTGGCTGATAGAGTTGGGGCGCAATGGTCGGAGGGAGCCGAAGAGACTGCACGAAGGCTGTTCAGGGCTATCCAGACGAGCGAATAGGTCGCGATCGATGGACCGCAGGATGTTTATGTATGCCTACTTGGTGACATAGGCTGGTCATCACTTTCTGAATGCGAAGCAGTCGAGCCGCGCCCCTGTTTCCCGGCCCCGTCAACCCCTCCCCGCGAAAATATTCCCCTTTACCGAATTTCGGAAAAGGCGTATGTCTCGTCCATCCCGGCTCATCCTGAGGGGCGATCGCGTCGTCGTCTTGTTCGCGAGCCGGGCTTGCGGTGGACGCGGCAGCGTCGGGCGCGAGAGGCGCGGGCAGGGAGGGTAGTCCCCGGTGAGCTCGCGGCCGCGCGCGGACGAACGGCGCTGCTAGGTTTCGTCTCGTCTGTAAGTTTCCGGCGCTGTCGACGGCATTGGGAAAACTGCGGCGAAATGGCGGGCCGTGCGTACGGCAAAACCGTGTGGTCCTGGCCGTCGTTGCTACGGTCAAGCTCTTGCGGATGCGGCTCTCGCGTCAACCGGTGCGAGGGACGGTGAATTCCGTGAGGGCGAGGGAGGCCAGAGGGAAAGTTCGGCTCCCGGGAGAGCGCGGCATAAGCCGTCCGACCATCGCGCAGGGAAGGCCGAGTGATCGGCACCACCTGTATGCTGCTGTGCGGTTCTTCTGCGTGTGCCTATTGCGCAGCAGACCGCGGGTGCGTTGTCAGCACCCGGCCTTCCCTGCGCCCTCTTGGTTTTGGAGGGTGGCGTGGCCAAGCAAAGCTCGGGCGGATTGCGCCGCGAGGCCGCGAAGGCGTGTCTGTCGCCACACACTCGCTGTCATCGCCCGCGAAGGCGGGCGATCCAGTATTCCAGAGGTCGTCGTAATTGAACCGAGAGGCCGCGGCGTACTGGATTCCCCGCCTGCGCGGGGAATGACAGTGGAGATTGGAGAAGCACTTGCAGCGCCACAGTCCGTCATTGCGAGGAGCGGAGCGACGAAGCAATCCAGAATCCCTCGCACGATGCGACGCATTGGCCGGTTCGACGCTGCACCGCAGAGCGCGGCTCCTCTCACGATGTTCTACCCCGCACCCCATCCGGTCCCTCTCCGCCGCAACGCTTACGCCGGCCATGCCTGTCCGCCGCCGTCGATGCGCAGCACCTGGCCCGAGACGAACGCGCCCATCGGGCCGGCAAAGAACTCGACCACGCGCGCGACCTCGTCGACGGTGGCGATGCGGTCGAGCGTGCCGGTCTCGACCATGCGGTCGGGATCGACGGCGCGGGTGCCGAGGAAACGGCCGGTGCGGGTGTCGCCGGGCGCGATGCAGTTGACCGCGATGTCGAAGGGGCGGAGCTGGTCGGCGAGGCAGCGCGTATAATGCGTGACGCCGGCCTTCGACACCGCATAGATCGCGCCGTTGGTGCGGCCCTTGAAGGCCGCGACCGAGCCGAGCGTGACGATGCGGCCGCGGCGCCGCTCCATCATGCCCTTCGCGACCGCCTGGCAGGTCAGGATGGTCGAGAGCAGATTGCGCTCCAGCACCGCGCGCACGTCGGGCTCGGTGATGTTCACCGCGTCGTTCGGATCGGGCTTGCCGCCCGCGGCCGCGATGTCGCCGCCGGCATTGTGCACGAGGATGTCGATCGGCCCGAGCGCGGCTTCGGTCTCGGCGATGACGCGCGCGATATCCTCGCTCCTGGTGAGGTCGCCGAGTACGCGCTGCGTGCGCACGCCGTAGTCCCGGCCGATCTCCGCGGCCACCGCGGTCAGCGTGGTGCCTTCGCCATATTCCGCCGGCCCGTTCTCGCGCATGCCGTGGATCGCAACGCCGGCGCCGAGCGCGGCGAGCTTCTCCGCAAAGGCGCGGCCGAGCCCTCGCCCTGCGCCTGTCACCAGCGCCACCTGGCCGGCCAACATCCTCGTCCCGTCATGCGATGCCATGATCTTCTCCGTTGCGAATGTCACGATCGCCGGCGCCTGCACCAGGCACGTCGGCGCCATCAGCTGCGCAACTGCGGTCGCGCAGGTCGAAGTCTACCAGAGGGATTCGAGGCTGGCGAACATGGCGCGCCCTTGCTTCGTGTCTCGCGATTCACGCGCAAACCAGCCGACTTGTTGCGGGAAGCCGAATTGCTTTTTCGAGCAGGGCTATTTGCGCAGCGCGCGTCTGGTCCTTCACGCCTCAGTCAGTATCATAATAGAATGAATAGACCGGCCCCTGTCAGGCCGTCGTTCAGTCCGGGAAAGCTGCTGAAAACGGGCCCATAAGGTCGGCAAAAATGACAAATGTGCAGCCTGCGATCGCCGACGTAGGCCCGTCGCCGTTTCACGATGACCACCCCCTCCACTTGACGAGTTCAAAAAAAGAACTGTATGTTGCTCTGAGACGGCCGGGTTCAACGGCCGCAAGCCCGGTCGGGTGCGACGCTGTTTCGGTGGCGTCGATGCTCCGCGCGGGCGGGCAACAAGGGAGGACGGGTCATGCTGACGAAATGGAAGAGCCTTGCTGTTTTGGCGTTGCTGTTGAGCAGCCCGGCATTCGCCTCGGACGAGCCGGGTGTTACGGCGACGGAGATCAAGATCGGCGGGGTGTTTCCTTTCAGTGGACCTGCCTCATCGATCGGCGTCGTCGGCAAGGGCCTGGTCGCCTACATCCAGTCCGTGAACGATCGCGGCGGCATCAATGGGCGCAAGATCAACTATATCGCCTATGACGATGCCTACAGCCCGCCCAAGGCGGTGGAGCAGGCCCGCAAGCTCGTCGAGAGCGACGAAATTGCCTTCATGTTCGGCCAACTGGGCACGCCCGGCATTTCGGCGACGGCAAAATATCTGAAGGCGAAGAACGTACCCAGCATCGCGATCGTCAGCGGATCGTCCAAGTTCACCGAAATCGCCAGCCACCCGCTGACCACGACGGGCCTCGTCAGCTACGACACCGAAGGAAAGATCTACGCCAAATATCTGACGCGGACGCTGCCGAACGCCAAATACGCGATCCTCTATCAGAACGACGATCTCGGCAAAGATTATCTCAACGCCTTCAAAACGTTTCTCGGCAAGGATTTCGATCGCAAGGTCGTCGCCGCCTCCTATGAGGTGTCCGAACCCACCATCGATTCACAGATCACCAATCTGAAGAGCTCCGGCGCCGAGGCCCTGGTGATCGCGGGCACGCCGAAATTCGCCGCGCAGGCGATCCGGCAGGCCTCCTTGATCGGCTGGAAGGCGACCGTCATCATCAACTTCCCGTCCAGCTCGGTCGGCGGCACGCTCACGCCCGCCGGTCTCGACAAGTCGGTCGGCGTGATCGTCGGGACCATCAACAAGGACCTGCTGGATCCCGCCTGGAAAGACGATCCCGGCATGCAGGCGTACCGCGCCTTCCTCGACAAATACCTGCCGGGCGTCGACGTCACCAACGGCAGTTATCTGACCGGCTATCAGCAGGGCATCCTGCTCGAGCAGATCCTGAAGCAATGCGGGAATGATCTCTCCCGCAAGAACATCGTGGCGCAGGCCAAGAATCTGCGGGACTTCGTCGTCCCGACCGCGCTGCCGGGAATCAAGGTCAACACCAGTGAAACCGAGAACATGATCTGGACCCAGATGCGCCTGCAGCGATGGAACGGCGCCACCTGGGAAGCCTTCGGAGACGTGCTGGACGCCAGGTCCGAATGAGCGTGCGGCGGAAATCGTAACGGGGCGCGGAGCCGGCTTCCGGCAAGCCAGGAGATCATGTTGATGACGACGGCACTGAAGTTTGCGCCGAGGGAGCTGCACATCGAGCGCCGCTCCGACGGCACGCTGGTCCTGAGCTCGCCCCTCGCATGGACGCCCTGTGACTGGCGCATCACCGATTTTCTGCCGAGCTGGGCGGAGGCGGCTCCGGACCGGGTCTTCCTCGCGCAGCGCAATGCGAAAGGCGGATGGGACGAGATCACCTATCGCGAGGCGTGGTCGCAGGTCCAGGCGGTCGGCCAAAGCCTGATCGAGATGGGCGCCAGGCCGGGCGACAAACTGGCGATCCTGTCGGGAAACTCGATCGAGAACGCCGTGATGTCGTTTGCGGCGATGGCGGTCGGAATCATCCTGGCGCCGATCTCGCCGAACTACACGCTGATGCCCGGCGGGCTTGCGCGGCTCAAGGAGGTCGCGGAAGTGCTGCGGCCGAATGTCGTGTTCGTGCAAAGCGGGCGCGACTTCTCCGCCGGCCGCTCCATCCCCGAACTGGCCGAGGCGACATGGATCAGCGTCGACGGCGCGCCGGACACGGTCCCCTTCCGCGTGCTGACTGACCGATCCGGTCACGAGGAATTTGACCGTGCCTGCCGCGCCGTTGCTTGCGACGATGTCGCCAAGATTCTCTTCACGTCGGGCTCGACGGGCTCTCCGAAAGGCGTGCTCAACACCCACCGCATGATGGCGAGCTCGCTGCAGATGAGCAGCCTGCTGGTGTCGCCGCCGACGGCGCCGGTCCAGGTGGAGTGGTTGCCCTGGCACCACACCATGGGCAGCAACGTCATCCTCCACGGCATCCTCAAGAACGGCGGAACGCTCTACATCGATGACGGCCGGCCGGTCCCGCAGCTGTTTCACAAGACGCTCGCCAACCTCAAGGAGATCTCGCCGACCGCCATGTTCAACGTCCCCGCCGGCTACAATCTGCTT
This sequence comes from Bradyrhizobium sp. FW305-F6, assembly GCF_058782905.1. Classification (NCBI taxonomy): domain Bacteria; kingdom Pseudomonadati; phylum Pseudomonadota; class Alphaproteobacteria; order Hyphomicrobiales; family Nitrobacteraceae; genus Bradyrhizobium; species Bradyrhizobium sp. FW305-F6. The sequence goes on along the minus strand of NZ_JBYSYD010000002.1, from coordinate 963,422 downwards.
TGCGACGCAATCGAGCAGGATTCCGAGCTCGGCGCCGGCGTGTTCAAGCGGATGGACCGCATGACCTACGCGGGCGCTGCCATCTCGCAAGGTACGCTGGAGAAGCTGTATCGGTTGGCCTCCTCGATTACGGGACGGCGGATTCCGGTGATGGCGGGCTACGGCACGACGGAGACCGCGCCGACCATCAGCACGACGCATTGGGCGACGGACCGGCCGGGCGAGATCGGGCTTCCGGCGCCGGGGCTCCAGCTCAAATTGCTCCCGGTCTCCGATTCCTACGAGGCCAGGGTGAAGGGACCCAATGTCACGCCGGGTTATCTCGGCCGGCCTGACCTCACCGACAAGGCCTTCGATGAAGAAGGCTTCTACCGGATCGGCGATACCGTCTCGTTTCTGGATCCGGAGAAGCCGGAGCGGGGGCTGCGCTTCACCGGGCGGATCTCGGAAAATTTCAAGCTCGCGAACGGCACCTGGGTCCCGGTCGGAAACATGCGCGCGGCCGTTCTCGCCGCAGCCGGCGGGGTCCTGCTGGACATCGTCGTTGCCGGTGAAAATCGCGAGGCGTGCGCGCTGCTCTGCTGGCTGAACCCGACCGAGGCGGCCAGGCTCGCGGCAGCTCCAGGGGGAGACCTGACCTCCGATGCTCTCGTCATCCAGTTCCTGAAGGATCGCTTCCGGAGCTACAACGAGGGGGTCGGAAGCAGCGAAAAGATCTGCTCCTTCATCCTTCTGAAGGATCCGCCGTCAATGGCGGCAGGAGAGATCACCGACAAGGCCTATGTCAATCAGCGCGCCGTGTTGAAAGTCCGCGCGGAGCAGGTCGAACGTCTCTATGCGCGCGAGACGGCGGGCGACGTGATCCGGATATGGGAGTGACGCCGGCGGCCCGCGGGTTGCAGGTTTGCCGAGAATGCTCAGGCGGCGCGGGAGCGCGCCTTGGTCTTCGCGGCCGCGGGCGCCGGGTCCGCCGGGGTGCTGCGGGCGCCCGGCCCCGGATGCGTGTGAACCTCCTTGGCCGAAAGCGGCTCGCCGCATTCGGAGCACACCATGACCGGATCGAAGTCCTTGCCGCATTTGCGGTGCTGGTGCAGCAACGGCCTGCCGCGCTCGTCGACCATGTGGGTATCGCCCCAATGCACGATCGCCATCATGATCGGATACAGATCGAGCCCCTTCTGGGTCAGGATGTACTCATGGCGCTTGGGCGATTCCTGGTAGGGAATGCGCCGCAGGATGCCCTGCCGCACCAGCTTCTTCAGCCGTTCGGCCAGCAAATGCCTGGTGATTCCGAGCGCCGACTGGAAGCCTTCGAAGCGGCGGGTACGCAGGAAGCATTCGCGCAGGATCAGGAGCGTCCAGCGGTCGCCGATCACGCCGATGGTCCGGGCCATCGAACACGGCTCTTCCTCGAGTTCTTTCCACTTCATTCAAACACTCCAGCAACCCGCATGCGGGCCTCGAATCGTCCCGGAGGCCAGTGTAGCCTTCTTTGCATTCTAGATAGGTACTGAGCTCCAAACAATAGACTCGGAGCTGTTACGTGCTCGGCGACCCGCCCGACAATTGACAGTTCTATTTTAGAACTATATGATGATAAAAAATAGGCCGGCGCTGCTGCGACGCCGGCAGCTGCCCACGCTCCCGGAGGAAGGCGACATGACCCTGAAAGTTGAATTCCAGTTCGATTTCGGCAGCCCCAACGCCTATCTGGCGGAGTTGGCCATCCCGGGCATCGAGCAGCGCACCGGCGTCCGGTTCGACTACGTCCCTGTCTTGCTCGGCGGCATCTACAAGGCCACCGGCAACATGTCGCCATTCGATTCCCTTCGCGGCATCAAGAACAAGCCGGAGTACCAGGCGCTCGAGACTCAGCGGTTCATCCGCCGCCACAAGGTCACGAAGTTTCGCCAGAACCCGTTCTTCCCGGTCAATACGCTGATGTTGATGCGCGGCGCCGTCGCCGCCCAATTCGAAGGCGTTTTCGAGGCCTATTTCCGGGCGGCTTACCACCATATGTGGGAAGAGCCGAAGAAGATGGACGATCCCGAAATCTTCAGGAGTGCCTTCATCTCCTCCGGCATCGATATCGATAAACTGATCGCTCGCGCGCAGCAGGACGACGTCAAGAAGAGGCTCATCGATCTGACCAACGACGCCGTCAGCCGGGGAGCGTTCGGCTCGCCGACCTTCTTCGTTGGCAAGGAGATGTTCTTCGGCAAGGATCAGCTTCGCGACGTCGAGGAGTCCATCCTCGAGCAGACCAGGCAGCCGGTCGCCAGGACAGCATAGCGCCGCCGGCCGCCATCCGCAGAACAGCTTCGAAACGTTCAACCCAACCGGGAGACGACCCGTGCAGAAGAGAAACGCGACCGTGGCCGTGATTGGTGCCGGCGACTACATCGGCGGCGAGATTGCCAAGAAGTTCGCTTCGGAGGGCTTCACCGTCTTTGCCGGTCGCAGGAACGGCGCGAAGCTCGAGCCGCTGGTCAAGGAGATCGAGGCGGCCGGAGGCGAGATCCATGCACGCTCGCTCGACGCGCGGAAGGAGGAGGAGGTCATCTCCTTCCTCAATGATGCCGACAAGCATGCGCCGCTGGACGTCTGCATCTTCAACATCGGCGCCAACGTCAATTTTCCGATTCTCGATACGACCGAGCGCGTCTTCCGCAAGGTCTGGGAGATGGCCTGCTATTCCGGCTTCCTGGCCGGCCGCGAAGCGGCGCGGCTGATGCTGCCGCACGGCAAGGGCAACATTTTCTTCACCGGCGCGACGGCGAGCTTGCGCGGCGGCATCGGCTATGCCGCCTTTGCCAGCGCCAAGTTCGGCCTGCGGGCGGTGGCGCAGGCGATGGCGCGGGAGTTGGGTCCGAAGAACATTCACGTGGCGCATCTCATCATCGATTCCGGCGTCGACACCGAATGGGTGCGCCAGCGCCGGCTCGAAGCGCTCGGTCCGAACGCGCTCGACAATCCCGACCTCCTGATGCCGCCGTCTTCCGTCGCGGAATCCTACTGGCAGCTCTATCAGCAGCCACGCAGCGCCTGGACCTTCGAGCTGGAGATCCGCCCGTTCGGTGAGAAGTGGTAGCAGTGCGATGGAGCTCAAGCTTTCCCCTGAGGACGCTGCATTTCGCGACGAGGTTCGCACATTCATTGCGGAGAACTATCCGGAGGAGATGCGCGTCCCCAACCCCGAGACCGATCTGACCAAGGAGCAGTCGCTGCTCTGGCACCGGATTCTCCACAAGAAGGGCTGGATCGCGCCCCTTTGGCCCAAGGAGTATGGCGGTCCCGGCTGGTCGATCACGCAGCGCTTCATCTTCGAACAGGAGACCTCACGGGCCGGAACGCTGCCGCCGCTGGCGTTCAGCGTCACCATGGTCGGTCCCGTCATCTATACCTTCGGCAACGAGGCACAGAAGAAGCGTTTCCTGCCGCGCATCCTGTCGGGCGAGGATTGGTGGTGTCAGGGCTATTCGGAGCCCGGCTCCGGCTCGGACCTCGCGACCGTCAGGACCAAGGCGGTACGCGAGGGCGACTATTACATCGTCAACGGTCACAAGACCTGGACCACGCTGGCGCAGCACGCGGACTGGATCTTCTGCCTGGTGCGGACCGATCCCAATGCGAAGCCGCAATCGGGGATCTCCTTCCTGCTGATCGACATGAAATCGCCGGGCGTCACCGTGCGGCCGATCATCACGATCGACGGCAGCCACGAGGTCAACGACGTCTTCCTAGAAGACGTCCGCGTGCCCGTGGAGAATTTGGTCGGCGAGGAGAACAAGGGCTGGACCTACGCCAAATTCCTGCTCGGCAACGAGCGCACCAGCATGGCCGGCATCGGCCGCTCCACCCGCTACATCAGCAAGCTGAAGCAGATCGTGAAGGCCGAGATCCCGGCCGACGACCCGGCGCATCTCGAGTTTCTGCGGGACATCGCCCGCGTCGAGCTCGATGTGCTGGCGCTGGAGGCCACGGAATTGCGCGTCGTCGCCCAAATGGCGCGCGGCATCGATCCGGGCCCGGCGGCCTCGCTGTTCAAGATCCGCGGCACCGAGATCTTCCAGGACATCACCGAGCTCACCCATCGCGCGATCGGCAATTACGGCCTTGCCATCCGCGAGCACCCGGCCGGCGCCAACCACTTCATGCCGGGGCCTGAGCACGCTCATACCGCGTCGGAGAAGTATCTGAACGCGCGCAAGCTCAGCATCTACGGCGGATCCAACGAGATCCAGCGCAATATCATCGCCAAGGCCGTGCTCGGCCTCTAGCCGCGGCGCATCGGGAGGATCGGATGGATATCCAGTTCACGGAAGAACAGGAGTTGCTGCGCTCCAGCGTGCAGCGGCTGCTGCGGGATCAATACGATTTCGAGGCGCGGCGCAGGATCGTGGCGAGCGAGGAGGGCTTCAGCCGGACGCAATGGCAGGCCTTCGCGGAGCTCGGCCTGCTCGCGGCACCGTTTTCAGAAGAAGCGGGCGGTCTCGGCGGCGGTCCGTTGTCGACCATGATCATCATGCATGAGTTCGGCCGTCACCTTGTCGTCGAGCCCTTCGTCGAGACGGTGGTGCTGGCCGGCGGATTGATCGAGCATCTGGGCACGCCGGAGCAGAAGCAGGATCTCATTCCAGGCATCATCGACGGCAGCAAGCTCTGGGCGTTGGCCTGGACGGAGAAGGCCTCCCGATTCGATCTCGCCAACGTCGCGACCCAGGCGCGGCGCGAGGGAAGCGACTATGTCCTGAGCGGCGAAAAGACCATGGTGGTGGCGGCGCCCTGGGCGGATCATCTGATCGTCTCGGCCCGGACCAGCGGGGGACAGCACGACCGCGGCGGTGTCGGCCTGTTCGTGGTCGACCGCCATGCCGCGGGCCTCGATCTCCAGAGCTTCAAGACCATCGACGGCCGGCGCGCCGCCGAGATCAGCCTGCGCGGGGTTCGCGCGCAGTTGCTGGGCAGGGAAGGAGAGGGCGTCGGTGCGCTGGAGGCCTGCCGCGACCGCGTCATCGGCGCGCTGTGCGCCGAAGCCGTCGGCGCCATCGGCGAGCTGAATTCAGCAACGCTGGACTATTCCAAGACCCGCAAGCAGTTCGGCACGACGATCGGTTCGTTCCAGGTTCTCCAGCACCGCATGGTCGACATGTTCATCGCGCATCAGGAGGCACTCTCGCTGATGCAGCATCTGACCCTCAGCCTGAACTCCGGCGATGCCGAGCTGTCGCGGCTTGCCTCCGGCGCGAAGTCGAAGATCGGTTATGCCGGCAAGTTCGTCGCCGACCAGGCGGTGCAGCTTCACGGCGGCATGGGCATGACCGACGAGCTCAACGTCGGGCACTATTTCAAGCGTATCTCCTCGATCAACATCCAGTTCGGCGATCCCGCCTTCCACGTGCTGCGTTACGCACAGCTGGACGCGGCCGCGTAGAGAGAAGAGGCCAGCATGACGACTGAAGCAGTCATCGTTTCCACCGCAAGGACCGCCGTCGGCAAGGCCTATCGCGGCGCGCTCAACAACACGGACGGCCCGACCATGGCCGGGCATGTGATGGCCGAAGCGGTGAAGCGGGCAGGCATCGCGCCCGGCGAAGTCGAGGACGTGGTGATGGGCTGCGCGATGCAGCAGGGCACCATGGTGATGAACGTGGCGCGCAAGGGCGCGATCCGGGCCGGCCTGCCCGTCACGGTCGCCGGCACCACCATCGACCGGCAATGCGCCTCGGGCCTGCAGGCCATCGCCGTGGCCGCACGTTCGATCATGCTCGACGGCGTCGAGGTCGCGATTGGCGGCGGCATCGAGTCGATCAGCCTCGTGCAGAACGAGCACATGAACAGGTTCCACGCCGTCGACGACGAGCTGATGGCGATGAAGCCCGAAATGTACATGTCGATGCTCGATACCGCCGAGGTCGTGGCGGAGCGCTACAATATCGGCCGCGACAAGCAGGACGAATACAGCCTCGAGTGCCAGCGCCGTGTCGGCGCTGCGCTGCAGGCGGGCCGGTTCAACGACGAGATCGTGCCGCTCACGACGAAGATGGCGCTCGTCAACAAGGACACCAAGGAGGTCACTTATGAGCAGGTGACGCTCACCAAGGACGAAGGCCCGAGACCGGAAACCACCGCGGAGGGCCTCGCCAGGATCAAGCCGGTGTTCGAGGGCAAGACCATCAGTGCGGGCAATGCCAGCCAGCTGTCGGACGGCGCTTCGGCCTGCGTGATCATGAGCGACAAGATCGCGGCCAGGAAGGGCCTCAAGCCGCTCGGCATTTTCCGCGGCTTCGTCGCCGCCGGCGTCGAGCCGGACGAGATGGGCGTCGGTCCGGTGGCCGCAATCCCGCGCCTGCTCAAGCGCCACAATCTGAAGATCGACGACATCGACCTCTGGGAGCTCAACGAAGCCTATGCGGTGCAGGTGATCTATTGCCGCGACAAGCTCGGCATCGATCCGGACAAGCTCAACGTCAACGGCGGCTCGATCGCGATCGGCCACCCCTACGGCATGACGGGTTCGCGGCTCACCGGCCACCTTCTGATCGAGGGCCGGCGGCGCAAGGCGAAGTACGGCGTCGTCACCATGTGCATCGGCGGCGGCATGGGCGCTGCCGGTCTGTTCGAAATCATTCACTGAGCGGAAACGCGGGGAGGTCATTCGTGAAGACAGCGATCACTGAACTGTTCGGCATCGAGCATCCGATCGTCCAGGGCGGCATGCACTATGTCGGTTTCGCCGAGATGGCGGCCGCGGTGTCGAACGCGGGTGGGCTCGGCCTGATCACGGGCCTGACGCAGCGCACACCGGAGCTGCTGGCCAAGGAGATCGCGCGCTGCCGCGACATGACGGACAAGCCGTTCGGCGTCAACCTGACCTTCCTGCCGACCTTCAGCGCGCCGCCTTATCCGGAATACATCGCCGCGATCAGGGAGGGCGGCGTCAGGATCGTCGAAACGGCCGGTCGCAGCCCCGAGCAATACATGCCCGCGCTGAAGGCTGGCGGCATCAAGGTGATCCACAAATGCACCTCCGTCCGGCATTCGCTGAAAGCCGAGCAGATCGGCTGCGATGCCGTCAGCGTCGACGGCTTCGAGTGCGGCGGTCATCCCGGCGAGGACGACATTCCGAACATGATCCTGCTGCCGCGGGCTGCCGATGAGCTGAAGATCCCCTTCATTGCGTCCGGCGGCATGGCCGATGCGCGCAGCCTGGTTGCGGCGCTGGCGATGGGGGCTTCCGGAATGAACATGGGCACGCGCTTCATCGCCACCAAGGAAGCGCCGGTGCACGAGAACGTCAAGAAGGCGCTGGTCGCCGCATCCGAGCTCGACACCCGCCTCGTCATGCGCGCGCTCCGCAATACCGAGCGGGTGCTGAACAACAAGGGCGTCGAGCATCTCCTTGAGGTCGAGCGCGAGAAGGGCAAGAGCCTCAAGATCGAGGACATCCATGATCAGGTCGCCGGCGTCTATCCCAAGGTGATGGTCGATGGCGAGATGGATGCGGGTGCCTGGAGCTGCGGGATGGTCGTCGGGCTCATTCACGACATTCCGACGGTCAAGGAACTGATCGACCGCATCATGGCGGATGCGGAGCGACTGATCAGGCAACGGCTGACCGGATTCCTCAACGCCGACAGCGAGGCCGCGTTGAAGGTCGCATGACGACGCCGGAGGACGCGGCCGCAGCGCTTGCGGCCGCGGTCAGGAGCGGTCCCCGCGACATCCTGAAAGTGCTCGGCGGCGCGGCAGAGGACATCGTTTCAATTCGATACCGACGAAGGACGCATCGAGGTGCTTCGCCGGCGCATCGGGCGCAACGAGCTCGATGCGATCCAGACCGCGCCCGCTTTCGTCGATGCGCCCGGCTTTTTGCGGCAAGCAAGCCCTGCTTGATCGCTGCAGCCTATGGGCTGTTGTTGATCCCCTGATTTGGATGATGCTAACTAAATTCCAGGCATCCTTGGTCCTGGGTCGGCGCTACTACGTTGAGGGTCCAGGGAGCATCGTCCGAATCTCCGTGCGTGATGACGAATAATTCCGGTACTGGCAAAGGAGTGGCTGATGGGCAACGGTCGCCCATGCGCAAGCGTGGCCGCGAACGGCTTCAACTCCTGCTCGATGCCACGGCCGAATTGCTTGCCGAGAAGCTCGACGAGGATATCAGCCTGGCCCAGATCGCGGAGAAATCCGGCGTGCCTCTCGCCTCGGTCTATCACTTCTTTCCAAATCGGAATGCAGCCTTCGTCGCTCTGGCGCAGCGCTATCATGCAGACATCGCCGCGCGCGCGCGGACGCCCGTTCATCCTCCGCCTCAGAGCTGGCAGGAGTACATCGCCAACAGCCAGAGAGCCGGCGCCGCGCATTTGAATCGCAATCCCGCCGCCTTGCGCCTGTTCATGGGGGCAGGCGTCAGCGTGGAGGTCAGGAATACCGATCTGAGCGGCAACGCCGACCTCGCAAGGCAACGAACGGCCTATCTGCGCGCGACCTTCGACATGCCCAACCTACCGGATCTCGAGAAGTGGGTGGCGGTGTCGATCGCGCTCGTCGATGGAATCTGGGCGCTGTCGTACAGCCTGCATCGCTCCATCACACCTGAGTATCTCTCGGAATCGATCAGATGCGCCACCGTCTATCTGCGGTGCTACTTGCCGGAAATCGTCGAGCGGCGCCGGCCGTGAGCGACGCGCCTTCCATCAAGACTGTCTGCGACCTCGCTCTCAGTGATGGTGCTTCGTCTCCGGCGGAGGGGAGGGCGACCTGAGCCGATCCCACCAGGCAATGCCCCGAGATGGCTCCAAATATTGATATTTTATTCGATTAATTCTCAACCAGCTCGGCGCCCCCGTTATGGAGGCTGCCGTTGATCTGGGCGTCACTCTGATGATTTATTCGGCTGATTTCGCAGTGATTGGATTATCTGGATGAAATTGCTGCGATTCCGGCTTGGGCGATCCTGCTCAAAAACCCAACTTGTTAATCGAAATTATTATCACTATCGTTCGGGCGAGGTCGATCCCTGCGTGGATCCGTCGCTTAGAGAGGGTGCCATGAACCGACGAGACTTTCTGAAGGTCGCAAGTTCGGCCGCTGCCTCGATGGCCGCGCCCAATCTGGCCTCGGCGGCGGGCGAGAAGGTCGTGACCTTCGTTCCGCAATCCGATCTGACCTTGCTCGATCCCGTGCAGACGACCGGCCTCGTCACCCGCAACCACGCGCTGATGGTGTTCGATACGCTTTATGGCGTCGACGAGCATTTCGAGGCGCAGCCGCAGATGGTGGCCGGTCACCAGATCGACCGCGACGGGCTGCGCTGGACGTTGACGCTGCGCGACGGCCTGAAGTTCCACGATGGAGAGCCGGTTCTGGCGCGAGACGCCGTAGCCAGCATCAAGCGCTGGTGGAGCCGCGACGTTTTCGGCGGAGACCTGCGCGAGGCGACGGCCGAGCTCACCGCGGTTTCCGACTACAAGATCGTGTTCGAGCTGAAGAAGCCATTTCCCCTGCTGCCCTATGCGCTCGGCAAGCCCTCGAGCGTGTGCCCAGTCATGCCCGAACGCCTGGCGCTCACGCCGGGCACCGAACAGGTCAAGCAGATGATCGGCAGCGGGCCCTTCCAGTTCGTGGCCGACGAACGCGTCGTCGGATCTCAGGTCGTGTACAGGCGCTTCGGCGGATATGTGCCGCGATTTTCTGGCGCTGCCAGCTTCATGGCCGGACCCAAGGTCGTGCATGTGGACCGCGTGATCTGGCGCGTTCTGCCGGATGCGGCCACGGCCGCGGCAGCCCTCCAGGTCGGTGAAGTCGACTGGTGGGAGCAGCCGACACCAGATTTGCTGCCGCTGCTTGCCAAGCGGCGCCACCTCAAGGTCGAGGTCAAGGATACCGGGGGTTATCTCGGGATGATCAGGCTGAATCATCTCGTGCCTCCGTTCGACAATCCCGCGATCCGGCGCGCCATTCTGTCCGCCATAAGCCAGTCCGAGTTCATGACCGCGGTGATGGGCACCAATACGGATTATTGGAAGGACAATGTCGGCTTCTTCCTGCCCGGCTCGCCTTACGCCAACGATGCCGGCATGGACGCTTTTGCTGGAGCGCCGAACTACGCCAAGGCAAAGCGTGACCTCGAGGCAGCCGGCTACAAGGGCGAGCGTATTGTCTTCGTCGTTCCGACCGACCTGCATGCGCTCAATTCCATGAGCCTCGTCGCTGCCGACATGTTCCGAAAGATCGGGCTCGAGGTCGACTATCAGGTCTCCGATTGGGGCACCGTCCTGCAGCGCATCGCTTCGCAGCGCCCCCTCGATCAGGGTGGCTGGAGCGCATGGTGCAACTACGTGCCCGGCGCGTCGGCGATCAATCCTGCGGCACACTCCTATCTGAGGGGGATCGGGCGGGCCGGCACGTTCGGCTGGCCGCGCAGCGAGAAGATCGAGGCGCTGCGCCTGGCGTTCCTGTCGGCCCATGGCGAGGACAGAATGCGCCTCGTACGCGACATCCAGACGCAGGCGATGCAGGACACCCCTTACCTGCCGCTCGGGTACTTCGCGCAGCCGGCGGCATATTCGCAAAAGCTCAGTGACATTCCCTCGGGCTTCTCGCAGTTCTATGGTGTGAAGAAGGCTTGATTTTCGAAGCTGCTGAAGCGTTGCGACGGCGGCCGACGCAGACATAGGACGGCTGACGACATGAACGACTTGCATGCCGAGATGGGCTACGCGACAGCCCTGGAATTGAAGGATCGTTACGATCGCCGCGAACTCTCCCCGGTAGAGACCGTCTCGGCTATCCTGCAACGGATCGAGGCGCTCGATCCGGCCATCAACGCGTTCTCCGTCGTCATGCGCGACGACGCCTTGGCCGCAGCCAAGGACTCGGAGCGGCGCCTGCGCGACGGCGAGGCACGTCCTCTCGAAGGGGTGCCGGTCACGATCAAGGATGCCTTCGATGTGGCCGGCTACGAGACCGCGACCTGTTCGCACGCACTGAAGGGCGCGGTTGCGGCCGGCGATAATGTCGTCGTCGCGCGGCTGCGCGAGGCAGGGGCGGTCATCCTGGGCAAGACCACAATGTCGGAGCTCGCCTGGTCCGGCATCAGCCGCAATCCGGTGACGGGCGTGACGCACAATCCATGGAAACGCGGATTCAACGCCGGCGCCTCATCGGCCGGCGCGGGCGCTGCGGCCGCAGCCGGCTTTGGACCGCTGCATCTCGGCTCGGACGGCGCCGGCTCGATTCGAATGCCGTCCCATTTCTGCGGCGTCTTCGGGTTGAAGCCGACCTATGGACGGGTCCCCTACGCGCCCGTCTCCAACAACGACTACGCCACCTATATCGGACCGATGACGAGAACGGTGTCCGACGCCGCGCTGATGCTGGAGGTCATGGCCGGTCCGCATCCGCTCGACCACACGTCCTGCGAAGCTGGGCCCGATGCCTACCGCGCCAAGCTCAGGGCCTCGATGAAGGGCAAGCGCATCGCCTTCAGTCCGGATCTCGGTCACGCCCGCGTTGACGACGAGATCGCGGAGATTGTCGAATCTGCGGTCAAGGTTTTTGCCGGGGAGCTTCAGGCAGAGGTGGAGAACGTGACCCCATCGTGGGGGCCGCTCGGCCCGGAACTGGGGCGTTTCTTCTGGAAGGTTCTCTGGGGAAGGCGGGCCGGGCTGCTGCCGGAGTGGGAGAGCCGGATGGGCAGCGATCTCGTCGCCTGCATTCGCGCGGGAGCCGACTACTCAGCAACCGACTTTATCAACATGCGTGAGCGCAAATTCGCCTACGTCGCGCAGATATCGACCTTCCTGGAGGACCGGGACTATCTCGTTACGCCTGTGGCCTCCGTTGCGGCGTTCCCGGTGGAACGCGTCAGGCCGGAGCATTGGCCCGAGCACGATTGGGATTGGCTCGAATGGTCCGAATTCCTTTACCCCTTCAACATGTCGAGCCACCCTGCGGCGAGTGTGCCCTGCGGGATGACCCGCGCAGGTCTGCCGGTGGGTCTGCAGATCGTCGGCCGGCGCTTCGACGATCTCGGCGTCCTGCAGGCCGCAGCCGCCTTCGAGGCGGCGAGGCCGTGGAGACAGCTACGTCCCGCGATCGCGAATGCGAGCTAGAGACCACGACGTCGGTCACGACGAGGCGCGGGCCCCTCCAATCTCACGGGGACATTCATGAAGAGAAACTCCAAGGATACCGAACTGCGCGAACGTGCCCGGCAGGTCATCCCCAAGGGGATGTATGGACATGAGTCCGTTGCCTTGCTGCCGGAAGAGTTCCCCCAGTTCTTCTCGCGGGCGCAAGGAGCCTATCTCTGGGATTGCGATGGCAATCGCTATGTCGACTACATGTGTGCCTTCGGTCCCAATCTGCTGGGCTATCGGCACGGCGTCGTCGAAGAAGCCGCGCAGGCCCAGGCCGCGATGGGGGACACGATGACCGGGCCGTCCGAGGCCATGGTCGTGCTGGCCGAGGATCTCGTGGCCATGATCGGCCACGCCGCCTGGGCCATGTTCTGCAAGAACGGCAGCGACGCGACGTCGATGGCGATGGTCACGGCGAGGGCATATCGGGGTCGCAACAAGATCCTGGTGGCCAGGGGCACCTATCATGGCGCGGCGCCCTGGAACACGCCCAACATGACGGGCATTGCCCCGGAAGACAGAGCCCACATCGTCTATTTCGACTACAATGATCTCGACAGCGCGGCGGACGCGTTCCGCAAGGCGGACGGCGATGTCGCCGGTGTGTTCGCGACGCCGTTTCGCCACGAGACATTCGCCGACCAGTACACGCCGTCGACCGAATATGCGGTCGGGCTGAGAAAGCTTTGTGATGATGCCGACGCGTTGCTGATCCTGGACGAGGTGCGTACCGGCTTCCGCCTCTCGCGCGATTGCAGCTGGTCCGTCCATGGCGTGCAGCCGGATCTCAGCGCATGGGGAAAGGTGCTCGCCAACGGTTATCCGATCTCGGCACTTGTCGGCTCGGAGAAGGTGCGCGGCGCCGCATCCAGCATTTTCGTGACCGGCTCTTTCTGGTTCTCTGCCGTGCCGATGGCGGCAGCCATCGCAACCCTTCGCGAGATCAGAACGACCGATTATCTCGAACGGATCATCGCCAACTCCACCCGGTTGCGGGCGGGCATCGCAGCCCAGTCCTCCGCGCACGGCATTCCGGTTCGGCAGACCGGTCCTTCGCAGATGCCGCAGATCCTGTTCGAGGACGATCCCGACATGCGGAAGGGTTACTTCTGGACCGGCTTTGCGGTGCGATCGGGCGCCTATCTTCACCCCTATCACAACATGTTCTTCAACGCCGCCATGACGGCGGGGGACATCGACAATACGCTCGACATCACCGATCGCGCCTTTGCCGAACTGAAGCGGCGGTTGCCCACCTTACCGGCCCAGTCGAACGACTTGCTGCTGCAACGTCTTATGCCGTCACGGAAGGGGAACTGACGCCGGCCTGGGTCCGGGTCGTCGCATGAGGTCGCGACCGCTTCACTTCTGACGGTCGGCTCTGACAAGGGCGTGACCTCTTGCAGGTCCTCAGAGGCGCGAAGGAACTCTTGCCCATGGTCGACGCTTGAATCCGCGGGTCAGCGTCGCCGCCGATGCTGGCCTGCACGGCCCCGCCTCCAAGCCCCCCATACCCCCCACGGTGGGGCCGTGCTTCCAACAGGAGGTGCAATTGTCCGAGCCGACCGAACAAGACATCAGAGAACGCGCGCATCGCCTGTGGGAGCAGGCCGGCAAGCCGGAAGGGCGCGAGGAGGAATTCTGGCACGCCGCCGAGCAGGAGCTGCGCAACGAGGATGGGTCGAACACGCTGCGGACCCCGGATACGCTGTGACCGAAAGGACCTGCCCGTTCTGCCAGGGTCTCGGATGGGTCTGCGAAAACCATCCGCTCCGGGTCTGGAGCGACAAGCTCGGCGGCTGCCGCTGCGGCGAGGGCATGCCCTGCGCCTGCAACGCGGCGGAAGACCCTGAAGTCAGGGTGGTGATCGTGGAAGCGGACACGACCTGGCACTAAGCGTGGCCTGCAAAAGGAAAAGCCGCCGGGTTCTTCACCGTGGCGGCTTCGCAAAGTCCATAGCTGTTGATCGTCTTCCCAGCCTCGTGCGTACCGCCGTTACCTTGTTTGCGGCCATGCCCCATCTTTGTAGGGCATGCTACTCGATTCTGCTGTGATCTGGCGCACACAGTGGAGGAATTACTGGCCGCAACTGAACTTGTGCGACCTACGTTCACGTCGTCCTTCGGCGCATTGTAGGGTGCCTGGGAGCTGCGAGTCCTAGCCGAGCTCCCCTCAGGTTCGATACCACGCCGCCACATTCCACGTGATGGTGTCCCAGCCCGAAATGTCGATCATCAAATTGTTGACGCTGGCGTTGACGATGTGGCGCGAGAGCAGCGGCAGGAACACGTTGGCCCCGCAGAAGATCTCGTCGACCTTCATCAGCAGCGCGGCGCGCTTGGCCGGATCGAGCTCGTTCTGGGCCGCCTTGTAGGCCTTGTCGGCTTCTGGATCTGAATAGCGCGAGTTGTTGCGGCCCAGCCATTTGTTGTCCTTGGTGGCGATCTCCCAGGACACGCACTGGTTCAGCAGGCGCTCCGGATCGGGCTGCGGCTGCGTCGTATTGTACATCTCCATATCGGCATAGAATTTCGAATAGGTGTCGGGGTTGCCGACGTCGGAGGAGAAGAACACCGAGGCGGTGACCGCCTTGATCTCGATCTCGATCCCGGCCTTCTGGCAGGCCTGCTTGATGATGGCCTGGGTCTTCTGCCGCGGGGCGTTGGTCGAGGTCTGGAACACGTATTTCAGCCTCTTGCCGTCCTTCTCGCGGACGCCGTCCGCGCCCTTGGTCCAGCCGGCCTCGTCGAGGATCTTGTTGGCCTTGTCGATGTCGAACTCGTATTTGAGCTTCGGCGACTTGAACTGCTTGGGCGCGTTGACGAAGCTCGCGGTCGCAACCGCGCCGCGGCCGTAGATGAACTTCTGGATCGAATCGCGGTCGATCAACAGGTTGATCGCGCGGCGAACGGCGGGATCGGATAGCGTCGGGTGCTTGGACTTGACGCTGGAGCGCTCGCCATCGACCTCGGTCCAGGGGTCCGTCGTGTTGAGGATGATGAACTCGACATTGCCCGACGGCGTGATGTCGAGCTTGCCCTTGCCGCCCGCCTCCATGCGCTTGAGGACCTCCTCCTCCACCTGCATGTTCCAGGCAAAGTCGTATTCGCCGGTCTGCAGCACCGCGCGCGCCGCGGAGACCGCGTCGCCGCCGCCCTTGACTTCGACCGCGTCGAAATGCGGCTGGTTCTTGATGTGATAGTCGGGATTGCGCTCGGCGCGGATCATGTCGCCCGGCTTGAACTCGACGAACTTGTAGGGGCCGGTGCCGACCGGCTTCAGATTGCCGGGCGCCTCGCGCGACTTCGCGCCGACATAGTCGCCGAAATGATGCTTCGGCAGGATCATCCCGACCGAGCCGACGAACGGATCGGCCCAGAAGGGCGTCGGCGCCTTGAAGTTCACCTTGACCGTATGGTCGTCGATCTTCTCGACCTTGATGTCCTTGTAGGAGCCGGTCGTATAGGCCGCGGTCGCGAGATCGGCGGCGTATTGCCAGGTGAAGACGACGTCGTCGGCCGTGAACGGCTTGCCGTCATGCCATGTCACGCCCCGTTTCAGCTTCCAGATCACGCTCAGGCCGTCGGCGGCAAGGCCGCCGTTCGCCTTGGTCGGAGCCTCGGCGGCGAGGCAGGGGATCAGGTTGCCCTCCTTGTCCCAGCCGGCGAGCGGCTCGAAGAAGATGCGCGCGGCGATCTGGTCCTTGGTGCCGAGCGCGAAATGCGGATTGAGCAAAGTGGGTGCCTGCCAGAGCAGGATCTTGAGCGTGCCGCCGCCGCCGGCCTTGGTCGGCTTGTAGGAGAGCGTAGCGTTTGCCATCGCCACGTCGTGCCAGGCCAGGATCTGGCTCGCGATCGGCGCCGCGATCCCGACCGCCGCCATCGTCCTGATGAACGAGCGCCGCGACAGCGTGCCTTGCTTCACCTCTGCGATCAGATTGCGGATCTCGTTCTCGTTCATCGGATGCCCTCCACCTTCATGAAGAAACGTCGTCACCGGCTCAACGCTCGCCAGTTCAGCACGTCAGGCTCGGGGGTGTCAAAGAGGGCGGGCGGGCCTGAGCGTCGCAGCCGCGAGGGAGGGAGCGCGACGCTCATCGATGCGAGCCCGCCATTCCCGGATACGCGGGAAGGGGCGAACCCGCGAGCAAACCTGGCACCATGCCCGCTTGTCTGGAACCGCGGCAACCGACATCATCAGGCCGTGACCATCCTCGCAGGGGTCATATGAAACGCTTTGCGAACCTGAAGCGCCTGGGCTTCTTCACACGGCTGCTCGACGAGGCCTCGGCCGCCGAGCGGTATCGCATCGCCGCCGAGCAGATCGTCCACGCGGAACAGGCGGGGCTCGATTCCGCGTGGATCGCGCAGCATTTCCACGAGCGCGAGGGCGGACTGCCGTCGCCCTTCACCTTCCTCGGCTACGTCGCCGCACAAACCTCGCGCATCCGCCTCGGCACCGGCATCGTGACCTTGCCGCTAGAGAATGCGGTGCGGGTGGCGGAGGACGCCGCGGTGCTCGATCTCCTCTGCAACGGCCGCTTCGAGCTCGGCGTCGGCACCGGCGGCAATCCATCGGCATTCGCCGCTTTCGGCCTCGACAGCGCCCGGCGCAACGAGGTCTTCGCCCGCAATCTCGACATCGTCCGCCAGGCCCTGACCGGCAAGCCGCTTCATGGTGGCGACACGCTCTATCCGCAGCGGCCGCAGCTGGACAAGCGCATCTGGCAGGCTACGTTCTCGGTCGCCGGCGGCGTCCGCGCCGGCGAGGCCGGCGATGGTCTGTTGCTCTCGCGCACCCAGCCGCGAACCAAGGAGGCGCCGAACGCGTCGCTCGCCGAGATCCAGTATCCGATCATCGATGCCTATCTCGCAGCGCTGCCGCGGGGCTGCGAGCCGCGCATCATGGCCTCGCGCAGCGTCTTCGTCGCCGACGACCGTGGTGATGCGCTGCGCTTTGCAGACATAGGATTGCGCCGGGCGCGACCGCAGTTCCTCAAGGGCGGCCACGCCGATCCGGGCGAGGCGCTGGAGGCGATGATCGCGGCGTTCGACACCCATGTCGGTGATGCCGGCGACGTCATCGCCTCGCTCGCCTCGGATACCACGCTGGACCGGGTGACGGATCTCGTGTTCCAGGTGCATTCGGTCGACCCGCCGCACCCGCATGTCCTGCGTTCGATCGATCTCGTTGCGGGGACGGTCGCGCCGGCGCTGGGCTGGACACGCGCTGCGACCGTCTCGCCGCGATGAGGCGTTCCTGATACCGCAGCTCAGAGCGACGCTGCGCGTAGTGCGGGCTCCGCCGCCAAATCGTCGCCATGGGGATCGCCCGGCGCGGTGGCCCAGGCGAGCTCCACCAGCGTCACGATCCGGCGGCCGGCGCCGTCGAGCTGGACCACGATCAGGCCCTGCTCCTCCATATAGCTCAGCAGCCGCTGCGCCCGGCGCAGCGAATGCGAGCCATAGGCGCGCGCGATCGCGGCGTCGCCGGGGCAGGGCCAGCCTTCCTTCGCGGCGCGCGCGATCATCATGAACACGCCCTGCATGTCGTCGGGCAGGATCGAGGCGCGCAGCGACACGTCCTGCCAGGCGTCGTCGTCGGTGAGATCGGCGCCAAGCCCGGCGCGCGCATGGGTCAGCATGCGGCGGAATTCGTTGAGATCGGGCACGGCCGCGCCGAGCCCCTCGATGCGGCAGCGGACCACGAACTCCTGATAGAGCACGCCGATGGCGCGGAAGCCGGCATCGGGCTCAGCCATCACGGCGCGTAACGTGCGATCCACGCGCTCGCGCCGTTCGGCGAGCTCCTCGGCACTGACGGGAATCTCGACCGCTTCTGGCCGGATCTCCGGGACCGCGGCGGCCTTCGCCGCGCGAAGCTGCTCCAGCAGATCCGGTGCCGGCCGTCGCTGCGGCCGGCTGGCATCCGGCGGCGGCGCCGCCAGGATCACGGCGCGCGCATCCTCCAGCATCGCCTCCGGCAACGGCATCAGCCGCGGCGTCGAGTTGCGCGGTGAGGTCTCGGTCGGGCCGATGTTCAGACGCAAGGGGCGGCGCGACAGCGCAGGTCCCAGCGCCATGAACTGGCCGCGCTCGAGATCGCGAAAGGCTTCGGCCTGCCGCCGCTCCATGCCGAGCAGGTCTGCGGCGCGCGCCATGTCGATGTCGAGGAAGGTCCGGCCCATCAGGAAGTTCGAGGCTTCCGCCGCGACGTTCTTGGCGAGCTTGGCCAAACGTTGCGTCGCGATGATGCCGGCGAGCCCGCGCTTGCGGCCGCGGCACATCAAATTTGTCATGGCGCCGAGCGAGAGCTTTCGTGCTTCGTCCGAGACTTCGCCGGCCACCGCAGGCGCAAACAGCTGCGCCTCGTCGACGACCACCAGCATCGGGTACCAATGGTCGCGGTCGACGTCGAACATCCCGCCGAGGAACGCGGCGGCCCTGCGCATCTGGTTCTCGGCATCCAAGCCTTCGAGATTGAGCACGGTGGAGACGCGATGCAGCCGCGCGCGCTCCCCGGCGACCTGAAGGCCGCGCTCGGTGTGGTCCTCGGCCTCGATCACGAGATGGCCGAAGCGCTCGGCCAGCGTGACGAAGTCGCCCTCGGGGTCGATGATGGCCTGCTGCACCCACGGTGCGCTCTGTTCCAGCAGCCGCCGCAGCAAATGCGACTTGCCGGAGCCCGAATTGCCCTGCACCAGGAGGCGGGTCGCCAATAGTTCCTCGAGGTCCATGGCGGCCGCGGCGCCTGCCGTGGTCTGCCCCATCTCGATCGCAACCGTCATGTCCCCGACTCAAGTCCCGTCATTCGCGGACAGGGGCTTATCAATCCAGCCGGGGCGCGTCGAGCGGTGCGGGGTGAATCATGCCGCGTTGCCTACGGCAGCGTTTAGGCGTGGCCGGACAACCGGAGTAGTGCGGGCCGGTACGGGGGCTGCGGATCGTCGTCCTCGTTCGCTGGAATCGCGCACGAGCCGAGTTCCTGCCTGATCCGCTCGATCTCGGCGATGCGCTCGTGAAGCCGCTGCAAATGCTCGGGCGATGTCGCCCGCCAGAACCGGAAGGTATCGGCCGTGAGCGGCAGGAAGGCGGTGCCTGACAGCGTCGGCTCGGGAACGATGGTGCGTCCAAGCAGCAGGAAGCGGTCGTTGCCGGCGACGACGAGCGTGGCATAACCGCGGTTGCCGATTCGCCTGATTCCGTTCAGCGACCATTCGGCTAGCCGGCTGAAATACGGCTCCTCGCGCCAGCGGTCCGGACAATCGTCGTCCACGGTGACATTGACGGCGTCCTGGCTGAAATGCACCACGAGGCCGGCCTGCTCCGGGAACCAGTCGTCATCGAGATGGCCCTGAAGCCAGGCGCAGGTGAACGACCGGCACATTTGCGGGCGGCGGTCGTAGATGGTGCATCCGGTCCCCTGTTGCCAGTGCCTGCACAGCTGGTTCACCGGCTTGTCGACAGCCGCCACTTCGAGGATATCGCAGCAGGCGTTGCACGAGCCGCATTGCCGGGCCGGACGCGCCGCCTTCGGCAGGCCGGTCGCGCGGAACCCGTAGCCGTCGCGGACCAGCAGCTTCTGCTTCTCCAGCGCGGTCAATGCACGTTCGATCTTGAGACGGGATAATCCGGTGGCGTCGATCACGCCCTTCATGGTCGTCGCGCCTGCCTCCACTGCGCGGACGACGCTCAGCATCGCCTGGTCCATTCTTCTTTTTCTTGTTCTCTCAGTCGCATTGCGATCGCGCCGGACGACAGACCGGCAAACAGGTTTCTGAAACCTGACTTAGAAACATATAGCACTCATCTTCTTGGCGCTGGCAAGGATGCGAGCCCTCCGTGCGCGCATGCGGCGCTTGCGGGAATGACGGACCGGCGCGTCAGGGGAGGTCGTTTCGCCCCCGAAATTGGCGCGCTTCGCTGCGAAGCGCCGGTGATGGCACTGCGCACGCGATTGTCTCACCCAGTCGTGATTCGCCGCTCCGCAAGCGCGCGATGTGAAGGGCCCTTGAGCGTCCGGGTCCCTGAAGGGCATCGTCGAGTTCATGCCACACCGGGAACAGTGCCGCGCCGAGCCACACGAGAGCGGAAGCGTTGCTCGGCCGGAAATGACGCAGATCAAGATCCGCGCGGCCTGGACCTGCTATCTGGCCGTATGACTTTTCTGACCTTCTTCACGGCGACCTATTTTCTGCTGGCGGTGCCGGGGCCGACCAACACCTTGCTCGCGACATCGGGTGCAGCGGCCGGCATCTGGCGCTCCCTTCACCTGCTCGCGGCGGAGCTGTGCGGCTATCTGCTGGCGATCGCGGTGCTGCGTCTGGCGCTTGGTCCGGTCATCAGCGACATTCCGATCGCGGCGCTCGTGCTCCGCGTCGCCGTGACGATCTACGTCCTGTGCCTCGCCGTCATGCTCTGGCGCGTCAACACGCGCGCGCTGCGCGACGGCGCTGCGGTGACGTTCGGTCAGGTGCTGCTGACGACCTTGTTGAATCCGAAAGCGCTGGTTTTCGCTTTCCTGCTCCTGCCTCTAAGAGCCGGGCCGCTCGAACTGCTGCCCTGGCTCGGCGCAATCGCACTTCAGATCGTCACCGCAGGCGCCGCGTGGATCATTCTCGGGGCAACGCTCGGCCGCGGCGCCCGTCGCCTCGGGCGTCCCGACCTCGTCACGCGCACCGGCGCGGTGACGCTGGTCGCCGTGACCGGCCTGATCTGGCTGCAATCATTTCTGACGGCCTGAGCGCCGGCGTCGCTGGACGCGGCGGCGCTACTGCGACCCGGAGCCGCCTTGTACGATCCTCTCGTTCAGCTTCTGGTCCACGGTATCGACCGTGCGGTCGATCTCGGTGTTGGGCACGCCGAGCTGATGTGAGATCAGCTTCACCAGGAGATCGACGCGCTCGATGAAGGGCGCGCCGCTGGCGACCGCGCGCGCCGCCGACGACGGCTTGAGCAGGCTCTCCGCGGCCTTGGCGTATTTCGCGAACGGCACCTGGTCCTGGGGATCGGCGCCGAGGCGGCGGGCGATCGCATCGACATGCTCGTAGATCGTCTGCGAACGCGCAAGATCGCCATGCACGGCGTCGCGGATCGAT
Source organism: Bradyrhizobium sp. FW305-F6 (assembly GCF_058782905.1). Classification (NCBI taxonomy): domain Bacteria; kingdom Pseudomonadati; phylum Pseudomonadota; class Alphaproteobacteria; order Hyphomicrobiales; family Nitrobacteraceae; genus Bradyrhizobium; species Bradyrhizobium sp. FW305-F6. The sequence continues at coordinate 942,179 of NZ_JBYSYD010000002.1, read as the reverse complement.
TGCGGCTCGTTCGGCGTGATGCAGCGGTAGTTGCCGGTGAGTAGCATCGACCATTTGGCCAGGGGCACGAACAGCGAGTCGAACACTTTCAGCTTTACCGGCACGTCGTGGCCGCCGAGCGTCACCGCGTCGATGTCGGCCTCGAGCTCGCGCAGCAGCTTGTTGTGCTTTTCGTCGGCGAAGACCGATGCCTTGAAATTGGTGGGCAGGCCGACATGAAGCACGTTGGCGGCTTCCTCCGGCGGACGAAACGCCTGAGGGTCGGGCGAGCACAGCGTCACCAGGCCCGGCTCGAACCGCTCCCACACCTGCGCATTGGTGTAGGCCTCCTCGAGATCCATGTCGGCGAGCGCCGGAATCCGCTTCAGGTAGGGTAATGGCGGCATGTTCATGATCGACAGGCACGGCAGCCGCGCAGCGGCGATCTTGATCATGAGCACGCGCACGGTGTGGTTGGTGTATTGCGGCTCCTGCATCGCAAGGCCGACCAGATCATAGCGGGAGAGATCGACATTGGCGGGCGTCACCGCATCGAGCTTACCGGGCAGGTCGCGCGAGAAGATCGCACGGTGCACCGCCTCGTCGCGCAGCTTGATACGCACCTCGGTACCGTCGCGGTTGATCAGCTCCGCAGTCTTGGCGCGGCAGACCAAGGTCACGTTGTGCCCGGCCATCAGCAGCTTGGTGCCCAGCAGCGAGCCGTAAGAAGCTCCGAGAATCAATATGTTGCGCGCCATGCTTCATCCCTTGAAGATCTGTGTGATTTTCAGCCCCATCCGTCATCCGCGGTCGGGTTTTGGCGGCATGTAAAGCGAAGTGCGGGAGGATGGCAACTGGGATAATGCATACAAGGGAATGGCAGTGCCCCGGGGTAAGGGCTTTCAGGGACGACTTCGCTTTCCTGATTGGGCGCGTTGCGGCCATTGCACTCGCCGGGGCGCGACCATCGTTGTCACAAGTCGTTCGCGAATGACTGTCACAATGGGCGTTCTTGACGTTGTCCTACGGCTTGGCACTTGATGGTAATGCGCTGCATCCTTCACCATAACGTGCCTTCACAATCGGGGCTTACACAGGCATGTCTCTTGTGTCGGCACGGGTGGTTTTGAGGCCGATCGCAACAAGAAATGACGAAGCCCGCTGCGCAGAGCCGGAAGGTTACGCGGCGCCTGACTGTGTATCAGCGACGGAGCTGGGGACGTGACGATTGGGGTGAGCCGGCCGGGACTTTGTGCCCAAGCCCGCTCGTATGGAATGCTAACCGCGCGCAGCAGCTTTGCCGCGTGGCGCCGCGCAGAGCGCGATGCCGGCAAGTCCGGGCAATCCTGGGCGGCGTCGTTCGGGGGCTGACATGCAAGCTGAATATCCTCTTCACCGTTCGTGCGACGGCGCCGGACGAGATCTGGCACATTTGCGGGATCGAGCCTCCCATTTCTTCCAAAGCCTGTCGGTCGCGGAGCTTGCGCGCGAGCAGCACCGGCATCTGTGGATTTCGGACTGGTTGAGGGTCGCCGACGACTACCGGACATTGGCCGAATCTGCGCGCGAAACGCGTTCGGCTCAGATTGCCGGGGAGGCGTGGCTGTGCTCGTTGACGGCCCTCGAAGTCGTCAGAAGTCTGTGCAATCCGGGAGATGTCGAGAGTGCCGCCCTCGCAGACGAGGTCGGCACCGGCCTGAGAGGCCTGGAGACGGAGGCTGGTCTGCCGATCGAGCGCGTCAAGATCGACTGCTTCGATCAAGGCGCTCTGGCCGGCTTCTTTCTGCCGGCGCTTCGTTACGGCTCTGCCGCGCCGGCGGTGATCTGCGTCGGTGACGACGATGCTACCCTGGGCTCGATGATCAGCAGGCTGTTGCCCGTCGCACTCTGCGGGACCATGTCGCTCCTGCTCGTCGACCCGGCCAATTCGACCGTTCATCGCTCCTTCAAGCCGGAGCACAGGCTTCAGTTCTGGTTGGACTATCTGGAAGCACGCCCTGATGTCGACCCGCGGCGGATCGGTATCTATGGCGAAGGAGTGGGCGCCGCTCATGCCTCCCGCCTTGCGCTTTCGGATCGCAGGATCGCGGCGGCCGTCTGCGACGGCGGGCTGGTGCGTCCGGTCATGTGCCAGGCGTCACTTCGCTGGATGACCGGGCAGGCCGTCCCCGACGGGATCTCGAGAGAGGCTGTGCTGCCGCCGCGTCGAGTCCCGTGCCCGCTGCTCATGGTCGTCGGGAGCCGCTCGATGGTCTGGGAGCAGGATGCTCTCGAACTCCAAGCCGACTACCGGCGGATTGGAGCCGATTGCTCGGTGGTCGTGCCCAACAATGTCCCGCATCCGTTCGGCGAGGTCGAGAATTTCGTCGCCGTTGACGACTTCATTGTGGAGTGGCTCGCCAGCAAGCTTGGAGCTGCCCGTAAGCTCGACGCGGTGACCCGGCTCTAAAGCATGATCCGGAAAAAGGCCGAATTGGTTTTCCGGAAAGATCAGGCGCGAACGACAACCGAAAGTGCGATGACGGTTCATCCAAATCTCGTCGCGTTTTCGCTTGGGCGGCGGGCTTTGCAGGACCCCGCGGCGCGACGACAGCAGCGTCCGGCTCGGGCGTCCACCCCCGCATCCTGCATCTGCCGATCAAGACGCGTCGATCGCCAGCAATCGCGCAGCCAGCCGGGCGTTCTTGGCGATCGTTGCCAGCGAGGCATTCAATTCAGCCAGGGTCTTCTCGTTCAGATCGTTGAACATCGTCGAGTTCAGGGCGAGCTTTCGCTTCGATAATTTCTCGATCTCGGCCGTCGCCTTTTCCGTGAGCGACATCAGGACGAAGCGGGCGTCGTTCGCCGACGGTCGTCGTGACAGAAAACCGCCTTTTTCGAGGGACTTGGTCTGGTTGGTCACGAAAGCCGGGTGGACCCGCAGCTTGTTGGCGATGTCGATCCCGGCGACGCCGTGTCCATCGTCCAGTTCGGTGATCGCCATCAGGATCAGCCATTGCGGCTGGGTAATGCCCAGCAATCCCGCCCAGCTGGTGTGAATGTTCTCCAGCTGCGAGTGAATTTCGACGACGTTCCAGATGAAGTCTGTGATCGCCCTGTCGAGTTTCCTCTCGATCATCGGGTCCCCCAATTTGCACTGACCGTTTTTCTTATTGCTGTTGGAGCAGTGTTCTAGCCGGATATTGGAGAGCCGTCTCGGACTTCGCGCAATGATGGGCCGTTGACGCCGCGTCCCACCAACAAGCGGGATTCGATGCTTGCAAAAAACAACTAATTGGATTACGTCTCCCGCACTCAAAATTTGCTGCTCTTGACCGTTGCGATCGGCAGCAATGTGAGACCTCCAAGAAAGCCCTCGGGATGCCCCCTGAGGGTTTTTTCTTTTATTACAGTATGTTGAATACGTGCCTAAAGATCGGATGTTGCTCCGCAGCAACATGCTCGCGCGAAGTTTCAACTCACGAGATCAATAAATTGAGGCAATGGATTTTATAAACTATACGTGAGTCACGACGGAGGGGGGGCACCTCACTGTCGTTTCGGTCCGGACCTTCAGTGCGGACCTGAATTGAACGGAAATTAAAGAGGGTAGAGCGGCCTCCGCCGAGGAGCCGAGCCCCCTGAACCGACGTGGAGGTTTACTAATGAACTTGACGAAGTCGCTCTTTCTCGGCTCGGCAGCCGGCCTGATGGCCGTCTCCGGTGCGTTTGCAGCCGATCTTCCCGTGAAGGCCAAGGCGGTCGAATACGTGAAGATCTGCTCGCTGTACGGCGCCGGCTTCTACTACATCCCGGGCACCGACACCTGCATCAAGCTGGGTGGTTATCTGCGCGCTGAAGTCGCGCTCAACACCAACAGCAACTACGGCATCTCGAACGGTGCTCCCGCCGGCGCGCACAACCGCCTGAGCAACTACTACAACATGCGCGCTCGTCAGGATCTCAACATCGACACGCGCACCGCGACCGAGTACGGCGTCGTCCGCACCTACTTCGACGCGGTCTTCACCTGGACGACCGGTGGCTACACCGGCACGGGCTCCGGCACCGGTGCTACGGCCTATTCTGGGTCGTCTCCTGTCGGCAATCCGTCGGACGGCGGCACCTCGGGCGGTTCGCTCGGCGTGTACTATGCCTTCATCCAGTTCGCCGGCTTCACCATGGGTAAGGCCGTGTCGCAGTTCGACGCGCCCTGGACCAACTATCCCGGCAACAACATCGATAGCCTCGTCGGCGGCAGCGGCACGGTCACTGGTGTCAACCAGTTCACCTACACCGCTGACTTCGGCCAGGGCGTGACGGCGGCCTTCTCAGCCGAAGACGCGACGGCCTACTACCAGGCCGGCAACCTCAACATGACCGGCGCAACGGCTGCTGGCATGGTTGGCGGTTCGTATGGCACCAACGCCATCGGCGGCTCGCGTTCGCCGAACCTCGTCGGTATGGTTCGTGTCGACCAGGCTTGGGGTCTGTTCCAGGCATCGGTCGCCGCGCACGACAACCACGTTGCTTATTACGGCGCGACCGAGACCACTGGCCATCCCGACGACAAGTGGGGTTGGGCGGTTCAGCTCGCTCTGTCGATCAAGAACATCCCGACCGGTGCGGGTGACGTGATCAACATCCAGGGCGTCTACACCGACGGCGCGACCCGCTACAACTTCCAGAACCTGGCGGGCAGCTCCTACCAGATGTACGGCAGCTCGGGCATTGCCTACCAGAGCGTCGGCTTTGCCAATGCTCCGGATACCGTGTACGTCACGGGTTCGCAGCAGGAGACGGTCAAGACCTGGGGCTTCCGTGGTGCTTACACCCACAACTGGAATCCCTACTGGAACACCGCGCTCTACGGTGCTTACGCTCAGGCCCAGTTCGGCAGTCTCGCCAAGACTGCGCTCTGCGGCGCAGGCGGTGCTGGTGGCGTGTTCGGCGGTCTCGCCGGCGTCACGGGTTGTAACCCTGACTTCGCCATCGGCCAGATCGGTCTCATCACCCGCTGGACCCCGGTCAAGAACCTGACCTTCTCGGGCGACCTGAACTGGACCCGTCTCGACCAGAAGTACTCGGGCACTGCCGTGCTCAGCCCGGCTGCCAACACGGCCAAGCCGACCGCTGTGTACGAGCTGAAGGACCAGGACAGCATCACCCTGCTGCTCCGCGCCCAGCGCAACTGGTAAGATCTGTCGAAGCATTTCGACCAGCACCCGGCGGGAAACCGCCGGGTGTTTTTTTGCGTGCCCGGTGCGGGCTATGCCAGCTGGATCGTTGTTCCGTCGCGCGCTGCGAAGATCCGGACGTTTGAGACGCGATCGCTGGATGACGTTGCGCGAGACCCACTGGCGAGCCATGGCTATCGCATATGGTGTGCACGATGCGGCGGCATCGGCGGTGGGCTCCCTCCCTCGCATGCGGAGGCGGCGAGGGGGCTTGCTGTGTCGCCCTCTGTCAATCCGCCTCCGCGAAAATATTTCGCTTTACCGAAATTCGGAATTATCGTATGTCTCGCCCATCCCGGCTCATCCTTGAGGGGCGATCGTGAGGTCGTCATGTTCGCGAGCCGGGCTTGCGGTGGACGCGGCAGCGTCGGGCGCGAAAGGTGCGGGCAGGGAGGGTAGTCCCCGGTGAGCTCGTGGCCGCGTGCGGACGAACGGCGCTGGCAGGTTCGTCCCGCCGGTCTTCGATGGCAACGTGCACAACGTCGTCGGAGCCGGTGGGGGTCAAGCGAACCGCGCGTACGGCAAAACCGTGTGGTCCTGGCCGTCGTTGCTACGGTCAAGCTCTTGCGGAGGCGGCTCTCGCGTCAACCGGCGTGAGGGACGGTGAATTCCGTGGGGGCGAGGGAGGCCAGAGGGAAAGTTCGGCTCCCGGGAGAGCGCGGCATAAGCCGTCCGACCATCGCGCAGGGAAGGCCGAGTGTTCGGCGACACCTGTATGCTGCTGTGCGGTTTTCTGCGTGTGCCTTTTTGCGCAGCAGACCGCGGGTGCCTGTCGGCACCTTGGCCTTCCCTGCGCCCTCTCGATCGAGAGAGTGAGGAGATGAAGCAAAGCTCGGGCGAAATCAGCCGCGAGGCCGGGAAGGCGTGTTCTGCACGTTCGCCATCACACACTCGCTGTCATCAATCCAGTATTCTGGAGACAGTCGCAATCGAACCAAATGGCCGCGGCGTATGGGAGTCCTCGCCGGAGCCCGTCAGTGGGTTGCGTTTCGCGCCGATCCGGTGGCTCGATATGCTGGCATCAGGCGACTCACCCCTGGCTGGCCGCGCGCGCGCGATCCGGATGCTGCTCGATCCTGGGGCGGTCGCGCGTGCGCTCGAAACTGGTGCAGAGCAGTTCGGTCTCATCGAGAGAGATCGGAGCACGATAGAGCCGGCACATGAATTCGGCGGTTGCTCGTCCCTTGCCGGTGCCGGGGCTACGCTCTGCGAGAAACATGCAGTCCCGGCAGATGCTGGCATCGAGCCGCTGATGGGCCGCGTCGAGATGATTGAGAACCTCGCGGAGCGAGTCGCGCAGCCTGATGCATTCGTCGGTCCCGAGCGCGGTGACCGCGTTCACTACGTGGTTGATCGGGTCGTGCTGGCTGAGGCACTTCTCGCCCTGGGCGGTGACGTGCAGGACGACGGAACGCTTGTCCTCATGCGACGGCTTTCGCACCAGAAAGGATTTGCTCTCCAGCGTCTTCACGATCTGCGATGCAGTCGCTCGCGTGGCTCCGATGAAGCCGGCCAGCGCGGAAGGCGTGCGGGAAAACCTGTTGGCGCGGCTGAGAAAGCGCAGCGCCATCCATTCTCGATCGCGCAATCCATGCTGATTGCCTTCGAAGTACCAGGCCCTCGCCGCCTGAACCAGCAGCTCGACGGCCTCTCGCGCCAATGGCATTACCTACCTCGCCCCCGAAACTTCGTCTGCGGCGTCCCGAAGCCGCTTTGCGCCCTGAGTGTCGGACGAGCAGGTGGTGTCGAACTCTCCGGTAATGGCAGGAATCGCAACACGCACGATCTCGGCTGATGGGCCCCGCATGGTCCGGAGCGAGATGCCGTATTGCTGATGGCATGCCAACAGCATCGTCGTCGCGCGCGAGCTCGGGTCGCCGTCGCCGGCAGATCTGAGTAGCTCAACCGAAGCCCCCAAAGTTCAAGTCACGAGCGGACGTTTCTTATACTCAACCAAACGATGAATGAGCTTCTCAACAAAATCAAGTAGAGACCCTCTCGCAGACTGGATGTCGTTGCAGGCGAACCTGACGTTCAAGACAAACCTCGCTCATCGGGACACATGATGGTGAACGAATACGCTGCACGACGAATATTATGCACTCGGCATTGCGAGAGTTTGACTGCGCGGCACGTTTGTTGTCTGTCCTCGACGCAAATTGACCGAAGCTTGTGCATGACGATGATGTTTCGCGGCACGTCATCCACAACTTGCACGCTCTGCCCGGGAATCGCCGAGGGAATTCGTCAGGATTACACGCGATGGTTGTTTCGTTCGTCTCCCGGAATCGTCGACTCGCCCATTTGCAATGCGTCCAGGCGCGTTGTGCTCACCGGTAGGGCGGATGCGCTCGCGAAGATCGGCGCGCGAAGTGGGCGCGCATGCGCTGCAGGCGTAGCGACATGCGCAATCTCCTGTCGAAAACCACAAACGGCGGCCGGCGGCCCATCGCGTGCCGCCTCACCCTCTCCACCCGTCATTCGCCCTTGAGCATGTCGCGGAGCTCGCGGAACGGATCGGCGCTCGGCGGGGCTGAAGCGCCCTGCCGCATCGCATCGTAGATTCGCGGAACCATGTCGACTGCCTGGTCGAGGCCCGAATCGCGTCCCGACTGATAGCCGCCCATCAGGCGCAGATCGCGCGTGTCCTCGTATTTCGCGATCATGGCGCGAAGCTTGCTCACCAATTCGCGCTCCTCGGGCTCCCAGATGTTATGGGCGAGGCGGGAGACCGAGGCCAGAACGTCGACCGCAGGATAGCGCGCCTGGTCGGCGATGTGCCTGGAAAGCACGACGTGCCCGTCGAGCGTGCTGCGGATGGTGTCCGCGATCGGCTCGTTGTGATCGTCGCCGTCGACCAGAACGGAGAAGATGCCGGTGATCGTGCCGGATCCCTCCTCACCCGGGCCGGCGCGCTCCAGAAGGCGTGGCAGATCAGTGAAGACTGTGGGCGCGTAGCCGCGTGCGACTGCAGGTTCGCCGGCGGCGAGTGCAACCTCGCGCGCAGCGTGGGCGAAACGGGTGATCGAATCCACCATCAGCAGGACCGATTCGCCGCGGTCGCGGAAATATTCGGCGACCGCCATTGCCGTCTTCGGCGCCAGCCGCCGCATCATCGGGCTTTCGTCGCCCGTCGATACGATTGTGACGGCGCGGTGACGGTCGCTGCCCAGCACGTCCTCGATGAACTCGCGCACCTCGCGGCCGCGCTCGCCGACCAGGGCCAGCACGACGGTGTCGAAGCCCTGGCTGCGGGCGAGCATCGCCAGCAGCGTCGATTTGCCGACGCCCGATCCGGCAAAGATGCCGACGCGCTGGCCGGCGCAGATCGGTGCGAACAGGTCGATGACGCGCACGCCGGTGCGCAGCGGCTTGTGCACGCGTGCGCGTTTCATGGCCGACGGCGCCTCGGCCTCGGCCGAGACCGCCTGGGCTCCCTGGACGAGTGGCCCCTGTCCGTCCAGCGGCGCGCCGAGGGCGTTGATGACGCGGCCCTTCCAGCTCGGATCGGGCGCGAACGACAGGGGCGGCATCCGGTAGGCGGCCGAGCCGAGACCGCCGGCAAACTGCCGGTCGAACGGCTTGGCGATGATGCCCTCGCTGTCGATCCGCACCACCTCGCCGATCTGGCGCTTGCCGGCCGAATCGACCCCGATGAGCTCACCGAGCCTGACGAAGCGCGACAGTCCGGACACGCGGAAATGCGTCGGTGCGATCTCGGAGATCGCGCCGCTGACGCTGACCAGGGGAGTGCTCTGCTGAAGCTCCAGCAGCGCCCACTCGAGTTGCCGAAGAGCGTTCAAGGAAACCGTCCAACCTCAATCCTGCGCGCTTGGCGCACAGTCTACTTGCCGGGTTCGCCCAGCGTCCGAATGGCGTTCTGAAGCGAGCTCTCGGTGCCCTCGATCATCGAGTTGGTGCCGTCGAACGCGCGCGAGGCCGAGATCAGCCGCGTCAATTCGAGCATCGGATTGGCGCCGGAGCCCTCGACATAACCTTGCTTGAAGCCGTCCCGCGAGAAGTCGGCGATGGCGGTCGCGGGCCGGTCGGGGGTCACGCCGGAATTGCCGTAGCGTTCCAGATTAGCGTCGGGCGGAATGCTGAACAGGCCGATGGTGCCGATCTCGTTGTTGTCCTGGATGATCGCGCCGCTGCGCGCGACCGAGATCGGCCCGCCGTTCGGATCGAGCGTGATCTGCGCGCCGCCGGAATCGACGACCGGAAAGCCGCTCACGGTCTGAAGATCGCCGTTCGGGGCGATCTGGAGACGGCCGTCGCGTGTGTAGACCGTGCCGTTCGGACCCGCGAAGGCGATCCAGCCTTGTCCCACCACCGCGACATCGAGCGGGTTGCCGGTCTCGGTGATGTTGCCCATCTCGCGCGAGATGATGTTGTCGCCGGGCGAGGAGAACGCCACCGGGGTCGGCCCCGCCTTGGACAGCACGGTCTCGAATTTCACCACGTCGGTGCGGAACGCAGCCGTGTTGACGTTGGCGACGTTGTTGGCGATCGTCTGGAGGCGCTTCTCGAGCGCGACCTGCGCCGACAAGCCGACATAGAGAGCCGATTGCATGACCTACCTGTTGAACTTGATGTTCTGAAGTGTCGTGAGCATGTTGGTATCGAGGCTGCTCGAGGTCGCGGCGCCGGCGATCAGGACCAGGGCGGAGTTGGTCGAGGCGTCGCTCTGGGCCGTTGTCGCATCCCACATCGCCGCGAAGCGCTGCACGAACTTGGTGACCTTGGCCGGATCCTGAAAATCGGTGAGCTTGATCTGGCTGGCGATCAGCTTGGCCTGGGCGTCGATGTCGGCCGAGCTGATCGTCGCCGGCAAGCCGAGCGCGGTCTGCACCACCTGCGTCAGCGCCTTGTCGGCGAGGATCTGGTAGGCGGTCGTGATCGTCGAGGCCTTGCGGGTGAAATACAGCGCCAATCGCAGGCCCTCGTTCTGATCGCCCGCCTTCTCCTCCATCGTCTGCGTGACGTATTGGGTCGCGGTACCGGTCGTGGCCGCAGCGGCCTGGGTCGCCTTGTCACCGAGCGCGGCGAAATTGAAGGCGGCGGCGAACTGCCGGTAGCGGGTGTCGGTCAGCTTGTTGGCGAAGGCGTCGCTGCTCGCGACGCCCTCCGTCAGCACCTTGCGCATGAACGCCTTGGCATAGGTCATGTCGCTGAGTCCGTAGGCCTTCATCGCGTAGGAATAGAGACGATAGTCCTTCAGGAAATCGTCGATTGTCTTCACGTTGCCGATGTGGCTGAGGAAATAGTCGGTCTCCCGGCTGACATCCGGTTGCTTCGCGACCTGCGTCAGCGACTTGCCCATGTCCTTGGTCAGCCTGGTGTAGTCCGCGATGGTGGATAGCATGACACGCGCCCCTCTGGCCGCCGTTGCGGCGCCGCCAAGCTGCCGCCGGATGCTTGCGCGGGGCTGGCGAGCCCGAAGCCAGCTTCGCGCAAGCGTCGCCGACTAGATATTGCCGGTGGGATCGGCGATGGAGCGGCGCGTTGGGCAGTTTCGTGGGGATTTTCATCACGGTAGCGGCGCTGCTCGGCGGCTTTGCCGCCATGGGCGGGCATCTGGCCGTGCTCATGCAGCCGTGGGAGTTCGTGATCATCATAGGCACCGCGATCGGCACATTCATCGTGGCCAATCCCTGGAAGACCGTCCTCGACAGCGGGGTCGCCTGCGTGCAGGCCATCACCAACGCGGTGCCGGGTCAGCGCTATTACCTTGACCTGCTGGGGGCGCTGCATGCCCTGATGCGCGAGCTGCGGGGCAAGGGCCGCAACGAGGTCGAGGCGCATATCGACGATCCCTCGTCATCCGAGATCTTCAAGGCGTTCCCCAGCGTGCTCGGCGATCCCTCGGTGCTGCAGTTCATCTGCGACTATGTCCGTCTCATCATCATGGGCAACGCGCGCACGCACGAGATCGAAGCGCTGATGGACGAGGAGATCCACACCATCGTCAAGGGCAAGCTGGCACCGTACCACGCGCTGGTGACGGTCTCGGAGGCGATGCCGGCGCTCGGCATCGTCGCCGCGGTGCTCGGCGTCATCAAGGCGATGGGCGCACTCGACCAGTCGCCGAAGTTGCTCGGGGGCTACATCGGCGCCGCCCTGGTCGGCACTTTCGCCGGAATCTTCCTGTCCTACGGCATCATTTCGCCCTTCGCCATCAAGATCAAGATGATGCGCGAGAAGAAGTGCCGGCCGTACATCATCGTCAAGCAGACGCTGCTGGCCTTCATGAACGGCGCCATGCCGCAGATCGCGGTCGAGCACGGCCGCAAGATGATCTCCAGCAGCGAGCGTCCGTCGATCGACGTCGTCGAGAACGAGACGATCGCAGGTCCCAAGGCCGTCGCTGCCGAACCTGAACCGAAGGCGGCTCGCGCATGATGATGGAAGACGCCGAAATCGATCAGCGCAAGCAGCTGCCGAACTACCTGCTGGACGCCGCCGGCATATCGATCGAACGTATGCCGATGCTCAATGTGATCTTCGATCGCATGGCGGCATCCTGCACCGACAGCCTGCAGCCGATGGCGGGAACGCCATGCTATTTCTCGGTCAACGGCATCACCAATGACCGCGTCGGCGACATCATCAAGGACTACGAGGCCAATGCGGTCGCGGCAGTGCTCTATGCCGAGCAATGGGATTCCCGCATCATCATCATGCTCGACCGCGACTTCGTGTTCACGATGGTCGAGGCGATGTTCGGTTCGGACGGCGCCGAGCCGCCGCTCGACGTCGAGCGCTCCTTCTCGAACATCGAGCTCCGCCTGGTGCAGGCTCTGTTCGAGCGCTTCGCCAAGGCGCTGCAATCCGCCTTCGCCGGTACGTCGAACGTCACCTTTCGCGTCGAGCGGGTCGAGACGGCGATGGCCTCGCTGGCGATCGGGCGAAGCGGAAACATGTCGATCTGCGCGAACATCATGCTGCAGGCGCTCTACCGCGGCGGCCAGATGTTCCTGATCATTCCGCACTCCGCGCTCAATCCGCTGCGACAGAAGCTCGCTCACGTCGTGGTCAGCGACGGTCGCGCGGCCGACCCGCGCTGGCGCGAGCAGATGGAGAGCGAGGTCCATCGCACCGAGGTGACGCTCAGCGCGGTGCTCGACGAGAAGATGGTGACGCTCGGAGACGTCGTGAAGTTCCAGATCGGGCAGGTGCTCGAGCTCGAGGCCACGCCGCGCACGCTGGCTCGCCTCGAAAGCAACAATCAGGTGCTGTTCTGGTGCCAGATCGGCCAGCTCGATGGCTATTACGCCATGCAGGTGGCCGATCCCGTCGATCAGAAGCGGGAGTTCGTCGATGATATCCTATCTCGTTGATGCCGTGCTGCTGGTTGCGCTCGCATTCACCAGCATGCGGGTGACCAGGATGCACCGTGAGCTGGCGCGGTTGCGCAGCTATCAGGGCGAGTTCTCGACCATCGTGCGCGAGACGGCGGGTGCATTCGACACGGTCATCACCGCGGCGCACGATTCCACCGCAAACCTCGGACGGCTCGCCAATGTGCTGAGCACGAAGATCGATCAGGCTCACGAGGCGATCGCCGCGCTCGACGCGCGGAACGGGCTCGCGCCTGCGGCGAGCGCAGGCGGCACCGAACTGAACAAGCATTGAAGCCGAAGCCGGCGCAACCAATACGATCGGGACGCCGCGGCGCTCCGGGAACGGAACTACCAAGAGGCGAAACCAAATGGCGCAATCCTTCGACTATGAGACTGCATCCGCATCGGACGAGGCCGAGACGTCTCCGCTGGAGCGGCTGGCGGAGATCGCCCAGCGCACGGCCGAGGAGACCGGCAAGTTCGCCAATGTCGACGCCATCCTGCGCATTCCCGTCACCATGCAGGTCGTGCTGGGATCGGCGACCATTCCGGTGGCAAACCTGATGAAGCTCGGACGCGGCGCGGTGGTCCCGCTCGATCACCGGGTCGGCGAGCCGGTCGACGTCGTGGTCAACGGCCGCATCGTCGCTCGCGGCGAGGTGGTCGTCGTCGAGGAGGACAATTCACGCTTCGGCGTCTCGCTCACCGAGATCGTCGGACCGCTGGGGCAGGGTGACAGCTGACCATGGCGGCACCGGTCGGCATCGCTCCCGTCAAGCAGCGAGGCGTTACCACGCTGGGCGGCACGGAAAAGGTCGCCGCGCTCCTGCTGGCGATGGGCCGGCAGGCCGCGGCGAGCGTGCTGCAGCAGTTCGAGCCGCAGGAGATCCGCATCGTCACCAAGGCGGCGGCCGAACTGCGGCCGATCACCGCGCAGGAGCTCGAGGGGATCGTCGAGGAGTTCGCCCAGCAGTTCTCCATGGGAGCCAACATCCTCGGCACCCTCGGCGGTCTCGAAGCCGTGCTCGGCGACGTGCTGCCGGCCGACCAGGTCTCGCAGATCATGTCGGATCTGCTCGGCAATTCGAGCCGATCGGTGTGGGACCGCGTCTCGTCGGTGTCCGAAAACTCGCTGGCGAGCTACCTGTCCAAGGAGCATCCGCAGACCGCGGCGCTGATCCTGTCCAAGGTCAAGCCGGCCTGCGCCGCCAAGGTGATGAGCCAGCTGCCCTCGAGCCTGCGCAACGAATTGATGCGGCGCGTTCTGAGCCTCAAGCCGATCGTCGACGATGCCATGCGCATCATCGAGAAGACGTTGCACGAGGACCTGACGCTGAACTTCGCCCGCAACCTCGGCGCCGACACCTACGCCCGCGTCGCGGACATCATCAACAAGATGGAGCGTGGCCATATCGAGGACATGCTGAAGAGCCTGTCCGAGAAGCGCCCCAAATCGGCCGAGGTGCTCAAGGAGCTGTTGTTCACCTTCGACGACGTCGTCAATCTGACGCCGAAGGCGCGGACCATGATCTTCGATCAGGTTCCGACCGATCGCATCGTCGTCGCGCTGAAGGGCACCGACAAGCATTTCCGCGAGCTGATCCTGTCCTCGGTGGCCTCGCGTGTTCGCCGCGTCGTCGAGCACGAGCTCGCGATCGGCGAGCCCTCCAACCAGCGCGACGTGCTGGAGGCCCGGCGCGTGATCACCGACCTTGCGCTCGAACTGGCGGAGAAGGGTGAGATCGAGCTCAACCCCGAGCAGGAGGATGAGCTGGTCTTCCGCTGACCGCTGAACGGGCATGGCAGAAACATCCGATCAGGACAGCAAGACAGAAGAGCCGACCGAGAAGAAAGTCCGTGACGCCCTCGAACAGGGCAAGATCCCGGTCTCTCGGGAGGCCTCGATTTTCGCATCGATGGCCGCGCTCATGGTGATCCTGTCGTTCCTGATCGGCCAGGGCGTGCAGCAATTGACGCCGACGCTGAAGAGCCTTCTCGACGATCCCGGCGGCTTCCCGCTCGCAAACGGCGCGGACGTGCAGAACCTGCTCGCCGTGATCGGCCTCCAGGCATTGCGGTTCCTGGCGCCGCTGCTCGTCATCCTGGTGGCGTTCGGCCTCGCAGCCTCGCTGCTGCAGAACGCGCCGCGCCTCGTGCTCGAACGCATCAAGCCGGAATTGTCGCGAATCTCTGTGGTCAGCGGTTGGAAGCGGTTGTTCGGAACGCAAGGGCTGATCGAGTTCGCCAAGTCGCTGTTCAAACTCACCGCGGTGACCGCCGTCGTCGCTTTCGTGCTGCGCGCGTCCGAAGCGAGGGCTTTCGAGGCAATGTACACCGATCCGGTCGCGCTGCCAGAGATGATCCTCAGCATTGCGATGCGGATCGTCTCGGCGATCTGCATCGCGACCATCGTCCTGGTTGCGGTCGATCTCGCCTGGGCGCGCTTCCACTGGCGGCGCGAGCTGCGCATGACGAAGCAGGAGATCAAGGACGAGCACAAGCAGGCCGAGGGCGATCCGCTGATCAAGGCGCGGCTGCGTTCGCTGGCGCGCGACCGCTCGCGGCAGCGGATGATCGCCTCGGCCTCGCGCGCGACGCTGGTGATCGCGAACCCCACCCACTTCGCGATCGCGCTGCGCTACAACCGCGAGGAGAACCCCGCGCCGCTCGTGGTGGCCAAGGGCATGGACGTGATCGCGCTGAAGATCCGCGAGGTCGCCGAGAAGAACCGGATCCCGGTGATCGAGAACAAGGCACTGGCGCGCGCACTCTACGAGGCGGTCCAGGTCGATCAGGTGATTCCGGCGGAATTCTTCCGGCCCGTCGCCGAGATCATCTACTTCCTGCAGTCGAAGCAGGCGCGGCGGACCGAGAAGGCGCAGTAGATTTCCGATGATGAGGTCCGGCCCAACAGCTTGACGAAAGCTTAACGCCCTAGGCTCCTCCCGAACGGATCAGAATGGGGCTGTCGTGGGACCGCTTTACCTCTTCGAACTCGCATCGTCGCAGGCGCGGTACCTCGAACTGCGCCAATCGACCATCGCCACCAACGTGGCGAACGCAAACACGCCGGGCTTTCGGGCGCGCGACGTCGAGCCCTTCGACAAGGTGCTCGACGGCACGCCGGTCAGGCTCGCGACGACGTCGCCATCCCACCTGCAATTGTCCGCGGTCGAGACCGATACGCGGGCGACCGCGAAGAAGGACAGCTGGGAAGTGGTTCACTCCGGCAATTCCGTCAGCCTCGAGCAGGAAATGATCAAGGGCAGCGATGTCAATCGCGATTATTCGATGAACGCTGCGATCGTGCGGTCGTTTCACCGCATGGTCCTGTCGAGCGCAAAGGGCTGAGGTGAATTGACATGCTGGACTCACTGAGCGCTTCCCTGACTGTCGCGAGCTCCGGGCTCGAAGCGCAGTCGACGCGCATGCGCATCGTCTCGGAGAATCTTGCGAATGCCACGTCCTCGGGGCGCTCCGCCGGCGCAGATCCGTATCAGCGCAAGACCATCACCTTCGATGCCGCGATGGACCGCGCCTCGGGCACACAGCTGGCGAAGGTCAAGGAGATCGGGGTCGACACAACGCCCTACCGCGTCGAGTACGATCCGGGGCACCCCGCTGCCGACAAGGCCGGCTACGTCAAGCTGCCGAACGTCAACATGATGATCGAGATGGCCGACATGCGGGAAGTCAACCGATCCTATGAAGCCAATCTCCAGGTCGTGAAACAGGTGAGGTCGATGCTCGGCATGACCATCGACCTTCTGAGGAGCTGACAATGATCGAAGCAATTTCATCCACCGCGATTTCCGCCGGCCAGGCGACGACTCGCGCGACCGAGACGCAGGCCGTCTCGCCCGCCGCGGCTACCGCGATCCAGTCGAGTGACGAGGTCGGATTCGAGGCGGTAATGAAGCAGGTGACGAGCGACGCGATCGGGACGTTGAAGGCAGGCGAGGCCGCCTCGATCTCCGCGATGCAGGGCAAGGAATCGACCCGCCGCGTCGTGGAGGCGCTGATGTCGGCCGAGCAGGCTCTGCAGACGGCGGTCGCGGTGCGCGACAAGGTCGTGCAGGCCTACCAGGAAGTCGTCCGGATGTCGATCTGATCGGAAGGAATGAAATAAGTGAAATCGCTCGCCATTGCGGCCACGGGCATGAACGCCCAGCAGACCAACATCGAAGTCATCGCGAACAACATCGCCAACATCAATTCGACTTCTTACAAGCGGGCGCGGGCCGAGTTCACCGACCTGTTCTACCAGATGGACCGCATGCAGGGCGTCGCCAATGTCAACGGCTCCTCTCCGATTCCGGAAGGCGCCAATCTCGGTCTCGGCGTCAAGTCGGCTGCGATCCGCAAGCTGCACATCCAGGGCGCGTTGACGCAGACCGGAAATCCATACGACCTCGCGATCAACGGCCGCGGTTGGTTTCAGGTGCTCGGCCCGAACAACGAGGTGCAATACACCCGAGCGGGCTCATTCAACACCAATGCCAACGCCCAGCTCGTGACGATCGACGGCTATCTCCTGGATCCCGCGATCACGGTGCCGCAGGGGACGGTCGAGGTCACGGTCAACGCCACCGGCCAGGTATTCGCCAAGCTGGATACGGAGGTGAACCCGCGCCAGATCGGCCAGCTCAACCTCGCCAATTTCGCCAACGAGGCAGGCTTGGAGCCGCTCGGCGGAAATCTCTACCGCGAGACCACGGCATCCGGCACGCCGGTCGTCGGTCTGCCCGGCGATGCCGGCTACGGCAAGATCAACCAGAAATGGCTCGAAGCCTCGAACGTCGACCCGGTCAAGGAGATCACCGAATTGATCTCGGCGCAGCGCGCCTACGAAATGAATGCCAAGGTCATCCAGGCCTCGGATGAAATGGCCCAGACCGTCTCGAAGGGCATGCGCTAGTCCTGGTGTCTCGATGTTGAACAGAGTGGGCCTGATCATGCGCGGGGTGGCCGCCGCGCTGCTGGTCTTCGTCGCGGCGCGCGGCGCAGCGGCCGAGGAGAAGCGGCTTCCCGTGCCGGCCGTCTCGATCCGCGCCGGCGAGCTGATCCGGGAGGAGATGATCACCGAGCGTGCCTTCGCGCCGAGCCTGCTCGGCGTGGCCATGTTCATCGAGGGGCGTCAGGTCCTGGTCGGCCGCATGGCGCGACGCGCGCTGTTTCCAGGCCAGCCCATTCCGACCAATGCGGTCGAGGACCCCTGGACCGTCGCGCGCGGCGCCACGGTCAAGGTCGTTGTCGAGGACAGCGGCCTGTCCATCGTCACCTACGGCTCGGCGATGCAATCGGGCGCCTCGGGCGCCCTGATCCCGGTGCGCAATACGGACACCGGGGTGATCATCAAGGGCGTCGTCCAGCCGGACGGCACCGTCAAGGTCGTGGACGGGTCATGATCAGATTTTTGCTCGCGCTCGTCCTGCTCCTGTCGGCCGCCAGCGCCGAGGCCGCCGTCCGCGTCAAGGACATCGCGGACATCAAGGGCCTGCGGGAAAACCAGATCGTGGGTTACGGCCTCGTCATCGGCCTGAACGGCACGGGCGACACGCTTCGCAACGCTCCCTTCACCGAACAGTCCCTGCAATCGATGCTTGAGAACATGGGCATCAACGTCAGGAACGAGACAACGAGCACCAACAACCCCCCGCGTCCAACGACATTGCGCACGCGCAACGTCGCCGCCGTGATGGTGACCGCGGACCTGTCGCCCTCGATAGGGCCGGGCGAACGCATGGATGTCACCGTATCCTCGCTAGGCGATGCGACCTCGCTGCTCGGCGGCACGCTCGTGATGACGTCGCTGCGCGCCGCGGACGGCGCCGTCTATGCGGTGGCGCAGGGCGCGATCACAGTCGCGGGCTACAGCGTCGGAGGCCAGGCGCAAAACGTCAGCCAGGGTACGCCGACGGCCGGGCGCATTCCCAACGGTGCGCTGGTCGAGCGCGAGGTGCACGGAAGCCTCCATGAGATGGAGTTCCTGGTGCTGCAGTTGAAGAACCCGGACTTCGTCACCGCGACGCGCATCCTCGATGCCATCAACCGGTATGCCGGTGGTCGTTATCGCGCGCAGATCGCCTTCGAGCGCGACTTCCGCACCATCGTGCTGTCGAAGCCGCGCCATATCGGCCCGGTCCGATTCCTCGCGGAAATCGGCGAACTGGTGGTCGAGCCGGACACGCCGGCGCGGGTCGTGATCAACGAGCGCACCGGCACGGTCGTCATCGGCCGCGACGTGCGGATATCGACCGTTGCGGTGACCCACGGCAATCTGACGGTCCGCGTCACGGAGATGCCGGTCGTCTCCCAGCCGGCGCCGTTCTCGCGAGGACAGACGGTGGTCGTGCCGCAGACCGTGGTCGAAGCCAACGAGGCGGGATCGCAGGTGGCGATCCTGAACGGGGTCGATCTCCAGCGCCTGGTGCGCGGGCTGAATCAGATCGGCCTGAAGCCGTCGGGAATCATCGCGATCCTCCAGGCGATCAAGACGGCAGGCGCGCTCCAGGCCGATGTCATCGTGCAATGATGCGCAAGCGCCGTGCAAGCTTGGTCGCTCAATGCTCAGGTCTGAAGCGAGAATCGCACACGGCCCGATGCTGAAGCTGGAACACAGAGCCAAACTCCTCCTGCTGGCCGCAGCTTTGGTGCTCGCGAGCGCCGCGCCAGGGCATGCGCTGGAGGAAGCCAAGTCGTCGAAGCCGCTGAACCTGCTCTCCTTCGCCCGCGCGCGCGCCCCTGGATCGCAGAAGCCGCCGTCGTCGGCCACGCCGATGCCAGGCGACAATGCTTCGGTCCGGGCGACGGCATGGGCGGCCGAAGAGTCAGCACCCGCCGTCACCGGTGCAGTGCCGGGTCCGGAGACGCCGACACCCGCGCCAGCACCTGCACGTCCGGCCAAGCCCGGCAGCGTCACGGCGCCGGCGAAGTCCGCGCCGCCGCAGGCCGCGCCGGCCCCGGACAATGAAATCGCCCAGTTCTGCAGCAACGTCGGCGATGCCGCGGTCGATGCAAGGCTGGCCTGGCAGCTCAAGGAGCTGGAAAAGGCCGAGAGCCTGCTGCGCGAGCGCATCGCCGAAGTCGAGGCCAAGCGCGCCGAATACGAGAAGTGGATGGCGCTGCGCGACGACTTCCTGAAGAAGGCCGAAGCGAGCGTGATCGAAATCTATTCGCGCATGAAGCCCGAAGCCGCGGCGACGCAGATCGCCGGCATGAGCGACGAGACCGCCGCCGCCGTGCTCGCCAAGCTCAGCCCGCGGAGCTCAAGCGCGATCTTCAACGAGATGGACACGGCACGCGCGGCGCATCTCGCCGACCTGCTCGGCGGCATGCGTCGCGTGGACGACGGAAAGACCAGATAGATGAACAAGCCGAGCCTCATCCTTTCACTCTTCGCGGCATCCGTGTTCCTGGCCGGATGCTACCATGATCCGGCCGAAGTCCTGATCGGTCCGCAGATGTCACCCGTCGGCAGCGGCCTGAGGATGCAGGCCGATCCGATCCCGGTGACGCCGCGCATGCGCACGCCCGTCAGCTATCGCTCGACCTGGGACGACGGCACCGATCTCTACCGCGATCCGCGCGCCCGCCGCACCGGCGACGTCGTGACGGTGATCATCTCGATGCAGGACAAGGCCAAGCTCGACAACAAGACCGGTCGCTCGCGCGACTCGCAGGTCAAGTTCGGGCTCGACTGGCTGATGGACATCGCCGGATGGAACGACACGGGCCAGGCCAACGCCAATCTCAGCACCAACACCCAGATCAAGGGTAACGGCCAGATCGACCGCACCGAGGACATCAGACTGTCGATCGCGGCCGTCGTCACCGACGTGCTGCCGAACGGCAACATGATGATCAGCGGTTCGCAGGAGTTTCGAGTCAACACGGAGATGCGCGTGCTCAAGGTCGGCGGCATCGTGCGTCCGCGCGATATCTCGCGGACCAACACCATCTCCTACGAAAAGATAGCCGAGGCGCGCGTGTCCTATGGCGGGCGCGGGAATCTGTCGGACGTGCAGCAGCCTGGATGGGGACACCGGATCTATGACACCGTGGCACCATTCTGAGGCACGAGCCGGACGGATCGCGCCGCGATGGCAGGGGACGCCATGCGCCTGATCGCCGCCATCCTCGTGCTGACCCTGATCGCGATCGGCGCGGGCTCCGTTGCCGGCCTGCATCTGATCGCGACCGCCGAGCGCGTCGCCGACGCGAAGAAGGGCGCTGCGGCGCCGCCGATCGCGTCGAGTTACGCCGGCAGCGCGCGACTCAGGAAACTCTCACCGATCGTGACCAATCTCGCCGCGCCCGCCAACAACTGGGCGCGCATCGAAGCCTCCATGGTGACCGACAGCATGAGCGACGAGGACGCCGGCATTCTGGCCGCCCATATCAGCGAAGACATCGTGACCTATCTGCGGTCGGCGACGGTCGCGCAGTTCGAGGGATCGCGGGGGCTCCAGCATCTGCGTGACGATCTGACCGAGCGCGCCAACATCCGCTCGTCGGGCAAGGTCCGCGAATTGATCATCGAGACGCTGGTGATCCAGTGAGAGCGAAAATCCTGCTGCTCGCGCTGGTTCTGGTCGTGCTGCCAGAAGCGGCGCTGGCCCAGATCCCGGACCTGAATTCCCTGCTGCCGCCCGGAAACGGTTCGACCAGCGGCCGGATCATCCAGCTGATGGCCCTGATCACGGTGCTGTCGGTGGCGCCGGGGCTGCTCATCATGGTGACGAGCTTCACGCGATTTGCGGTGGCGCTGTCGTTCCTGCGCGCAGGGCTTGGCCTCCAGACCACGCCGGCCAATCTGGTGCTGATCAGCCTCGCGCTGTTCATGACCTTCTACGTGATGGCGCCGACCTTCGACCGGGCCTGGGAAACCGGCGTCCAGCCGCTGATGAAGAACGAGATCTCCGAAGAGGAAGCCTATCTGAAGATCACGGACCCGTTCCGCGAATTCATGCTGGCCCATGTCCGGGACAAGGATCTCCAGACCTTCGAATCGCTCGCCGCGGAGAGCTTCCGCAGGAAGTTCGACGACAAGAGGGTGGATCTGCGCGTCATCATTCCGGCCTTCATGATCTCCGAGCTCAGGCGATCGTTCGAGATCGGATTCCTCATCATCCTGCCGTTCCTGGTGATCGACATGATCGTCGCGACGCTGACCATGTCGATGGGCATGATGATGATGCCGCCGACGATCCTCGCATTGCCGTTCAAGATGCTGTTCTTCGTGCTGATCGACGGCTGGAACCTGCTTGCCTCCGGACTGGTGCGGTCGTTCTCGTGACAGTGGCGATCGCAGGCGGGGCGGGTATGGTTAAGCAATAAGCGCCGGATATGGTTAGCAGTCTGTAATAATTAACCATATGATTTTGCTGCGGAATTTCGTCCTGTCTTAAGCTGGAGGCAAGATTCGGCGTGCTAGCAATGCGGCACGGCGGGTTGGACCCCACCCACACCAGTCCAAAGGCATGATGCCGCCCCTCCGTACCGGTGAAAGCCCGGTATGTCCCCTCGTGAAAATGTATCGCGTACAACAAAGGGACATTCGCAATGTCAAGCCTGCTTACGAACTCGACTGCCATGACCGCACTCCAGACCCTGCGGTCTGTGAGTTCGCAACTCTCGACCACGCAGAACCGGATTTCGACCGGCCAGCGCGTCGCCACCGCGTCGGACAACGCCGCCTATTGGTCGATCGCAACGTCGATGCGCGCCGACAACGCCGCGCTCTCGGCGGTGTCCGACTCGCTCGGCCTGTCGGCCGCGACCGTGGACACCGAATACACCGCTTTGACCTCGGTGATCGGCGACAAGGACTCGGGCCTGACCAAGCTCCAGGCGTTGCTGGTCCAATCCAAGACCGCAGGTATCGACCGCACCAAGATCCAGGCGGACATCACCCAGATCCAGCAGGACATGAAGCTGAAGGCCAATTCGGCGACCTTCAACGGCATCAACTGGCTGAGCACCACGACCGGTACCACTCCGACGAGCTTCAGCCTGGTGTCGTCCTACTCGCGCGTCGGCGGCACGCCCACCATCGGCTCGATCACGGTGACGACGGCCAACTACACGCTCTACTCGACCACGCAGACCGGCATTCTGGACACCGTGGCCGGCAGTGCCTCGGTCGACACGATCAACATCTCCGCGCTGACCGACTCGGCGGCCGACCAGACCACGCTCGACGGTTACATCTCGAAGGTCACTGCGGCGATCAACTCGGTGGCCTCGGCCGCCGCCGATCTCGGTGCCGTCAAGAACCGCATCTCGACCAACACGAACTTCGTGAAGTCGCTGATGGACTCGGTTGACCGAGGTGTCGGCCAGCTCGTCGACGCCGACATGAACGCGGAATCCACCCGCCTTGCCGCCCTGCAGGTGCAGCAGCAGCTCGGCGTGCAGGCGCTATCGATCGCCAACAACAGCAGCCAGAGCATCCTGTCGCTGTTCCGCTAAGACTGACGTCATCGAAGCAAGGGCCGCGCTTCTCGCGAAGTGCGGCCCTTGTCGTTTGGCGTGCCGCGCGCCGCCGTTTCGGCTGGCCTGTTGCAGGCAGAGCACAGAGCCACAAGCTCCGCACAAGCTTGGCTCGCTAACCTCGCCGCTACGACAGGTTGGGCCTAGAACCCGCGTTTGCGGGCGCCCAAAGGCATGACGCCGCTCTGCCGTACCGGTGCAAGCCCGGTATGTCCCCTCACTCACGACAATCTCCAAAGGGACATCAAAATGGGTTCTAGTCTTCTCACCAACTCCTCCGCCATGACCGCGCTCCAGACCCTGCGGTCTGTCAGCGCCCAACTCGCCACCACGCAGAACCGGATCTCCACCGGCCAGCGCGTCGCCACCGCGTCGGACAACGCCGCCTACTGGTCGATCGCAACCTCGATGCGCTCCGATAACGCAGCGCTCTCCGCGGTCTCCGACTCGCTCGGCCTCTCCGCCGCGACCGTCGACACCGAATATACCGCCCTGACCTCGGTGATCGGCGACAAGGAATCCGGCCTGACCAAGCTCCAGGCGCTGCTGGTCGAAGCCAAGACCGCGGGTATC
Source organism: Bradyrhizobium sp. FW305-F6 (assembly GCF_058782905.1). Lineage (NCBI taxonomy): Bacteria > Pseudomonadati > Pseudomonadota > Alphaproteobacteria > Hyphomicrobiales > Nitrobacteraceae > Bradyrhizobium > Bradyrhizobium sp. FW305-F6. The sequence goes on along the minus strand of NZ_JBYSYD010000002.1, from coordinate 918,574 downwards.
GACCGCACCAAAATCCAGGCCGACATCACCCAGATCCAGCAGGACATGAAGCTGAAGGCCAATTCGGCCACCTTCAACGGCATCAACTGGCTGAGCACGACGACGGGTACCACCCCGACGAGCTTCAACCTCGTTTCGTCCTACTCGCGCGTCGGCGGCACCCCGACAATCGGGTCGATCACCATCACGACCGCCAACTACACGCTCTACTCCACCACGCAGACCGGTATTCTGGACACCGTGGCCGCCAGCGCCTCGGTCGACACGATCAACATCTCTGCGCTGACCGACTCGGCGGCCGACCAGACCACACTCGATGGCTACATCTCGAAGGTCACCGCCGCGATCAACTCGGTGGCCTCGGCCGCTGCCGACCTCGGTGCGGTCAAGAACCGCATCTCGACCAACTCGGAGTTCGTCAAGACCCTGATGGACTCCGTGGATCGCGGTGTCGGCCAGCTCGTCGACGCCGACATGAACGCGGAATCGACCCGGCTCCAGGCTCTGCAGACCCAGCAGCAGCTCGGCGTTCAGGCGCTCTCGATCGCCAACCAGAACAGCCAGAGCATCCTGTCGTTGTTCCGCGGCTAAGCGGCGCTTTCGAAAACGACCGTGCTCCCTTCGGGAGCACGGTCTCCGCCGTGATCGGCGGGCGCGACGGCACGGGACGTGCCGGCACCCGACCCCGACGCCAGAGCACATAAGATACGCCGCAACCGATCGCACCAGGATGCGCCGGCGCGTCCGCATGCCGGCCGATCGGTCGCGTCACCCGAGCTTCTTGTAAAATTGCAACGCAGTACCTGCGAACCGACACACTCGTGTCCTCGCGCAACCTTCAGACAAGGTTGGCAGCTGAGTGTCCTCACCGTTCGCATTGGTACGAGGTCATATGCTCAGTCGTGCGCAGGTACAGCAACTGCTCAACAATCTGCTGGAGCTTGGGCCGCGACGCCTGATGGCCTTGGGGCTGATCGGCTTTGCAGTCCTCGTCACCGTCGTCGGCGGCGCCTACTATCTCAGCCGGCCCGAGTTCGAAACGCTCTATACCGGCCTCACCCGCGAAGACGTGACACGCATCGGCGCGGCACTGCGCGAGCAGAACATCGCCTTCGACGTCAATTCCGCCGGCGATGCGGTTTCGGTGCGTCCGAGCCAGACCATGCAGGCGCGGATGCTGCTCGCCGAGAAGGGGTTGCCGGCCAGCGCCAATTCCGGCTACGAGCTGTTCGACAAGATCGGCTCGCTAGGTCTGACCTCGTTCATGCAGGAGGTCACCAAGCTGCGTGCGCTCGAGGGCGAGATCGCCCGCACCGTCCAGCTGATGAAGGGCGTGAAAGCGGCACGGGTGCATATCGTGCTGCCGGTGCGCGGCTCGTTTCGCGCGACGCAGCAGCCACCGTCGGCCTCGGTCGTCCTGCGCACAGACGGCGCGATCGAGGCACGCACGGCGCAGTCGATCCGGCATCTCGTCGCCGCCGCCATCCCAGGCATGAGCCGCGACAAGGTGACGGTGCTCGATGCCGACGGCTCGATGCTGCTCGCCGAAGAGGACGAGGCCAGCGCCGCTCCGACCAAAATGGCGAGCCTGCAGAAGACGGTCGGTGGTATGGTGCAGGAGAACATCCGCAAGGCGCTGACGCCGTATCTCGGCCTCGACAATTTCGAGGTGAGCGTCGCGCCGCAGTTGTCCACGGACAAGCGGCACACCAACGAGACGGTCTATGATCCCGAGAGCCGGGCCGAGCGGTCGGTGCGGGCCGTGCGAGAGAAGGAGTCTTCGCAGAACGCCGACCGTTCGACGCCGACCACGGTGCAGCAGAATCTGCCCGATCAGCAGGTGAATGCCGGGGGCGGCAAGAACTCCAGCGAGGACAAGACGCGCCGCGAGGACGTCACCAATTTTGAAGTCTCGTCCAAGACCACCACGACGGTGAGCGACGGCTATACGGTCAAGAAGCTGTTCATCGCCGTCCTGGTCAACCGTACGCGGCTGATCGCCGATCTCGGCGACAAGAGCAACCAGGCCATCGTCGACAGCAAGCTCGCCGAAATCAGTCAGCTGGCGGCGACCGCGGGCGGACTGGACAAGACGCGCGGTGATCAGATCCAGGTGACGGCGGTGGACTTCATCGAGGGTTCGCGTGAGCTGGCGCCGGTGCCGCCGATCAGCTTCGTCGAGATGATCAACAAGCAGCTCGGGAGCGTCATCAACGCAGTGACGATCCTGGCCGTCGCATCGATGCTGGTCTGGTTCGGGCTTCGGCCCGCGGTCAACGGAATTCTGACCCATCGCGCGCAGCAGGAGCAGGTCGAGGCGGCTGAGGCCGCCCAGCTCGAGGCCGCCGCAGCCCTTGCACTACCCGACAGCGAGGACGCCGAGCTCAACCTCGTCGAAGACCTCGAAGGCAAGATGCAACGAACGCCGCAGAAGCGGCTGGAGCAGATCGTCCGGCTCGATCAGATGCAGGCGGCAGCGATCCTTAAGGACTGGATGCGACGCGAGGAGGCGGCATGAACGCGGCAATCGGAAAATTCCTGACGCAGTTCGACGCAAATGGACGGGTCAAGTCGCCGCCGCCTGCGCCGCCGAAAATCCAGGACGTGCTGACCAGGCCGAAGGAAGCCCGGCGCGAGCCTCAACCACAGCCTCAGACCCAGGCGCAGCCGCAGCTTCAGGCCCCGCCATCTCCGGCGGCCGCGACGGAAGCTCCGCCGGCCAATCTCCTGGACGATGCCTATCGGCGCGGACATGCGGCCGGCCTCGCGGAAGGCGACGCCAAGCTGGCCGAGGAGCGCGTCCGCGGCGCGATCCGGCTCGGCGAGGAGCGGGCCAAATGGTCCGACCAGCAGGCGGTCACTCTTGTCAATGGCTTCGAGGGCGCCTGTCGCGAGATCGAGGCCAACATCGCCAGCTCCGTTGCGCGGATCCTGTTGCCGTTCCTCGGCGAGGCCGTGCGCGACAAGGCGATCGGATCATTGGTCGAGCAGATCTCTGCGCTGACCGGCAACTCGTCGGTGCCGGCGTTCAAGGTCACCGGCCCGAGCGAGCTGCTCGACCTCGTGAGGACGCAGCTCGAGGCATCCAGGCGAGCGGGCATCGTGTACGAGACGTCCGAGACTCTCGAAGTCCGGGTCCTTGCAGACCAGACCGTGATCGAGACGCAGCTCTCGGCCTGGAGTGAACGGCTCAAGCAAGCGCGCCGGTAGCTCGCCATGGAAGAGGTCAAGCATGAGATCGTGATCGTCCGCCGGCGCAGCGCCTTCGCCGAGGAGGCACATCACGGCGGGGTCTGGAAGATCGCCTATGCGGACTTCATGACCGCGATGATGGCGTTCTTCCTGGTGATGTGGCTGCTCAACGCGCTCAACCAGGACCAGAAGCAGGTCGTCGCGAGCTATTTCAACCCGATCAAGCTTGCGGAGAACGCACCTGCTCCGAAGGGCCTCAAGGATCTCTCCCAGAAAGAGCCGGCGTCGTTCGAAGGCCAGGACGGCAAGCGTCAGCCGGCCGGGCCGAACGAAGAACGCCGCGGCGACTCTCCGACGGCCGAGAAGCCGGCGTCCTACGAGGAGAAGGTCCTGTTCCGCGATCCCTATGCGACGCTCTCCGAGATCGCCAATAGCGCGAACCAGTCCACGGGTCAGCGGCGTGCCGGCGCTCTGACGTCGGCCGAAGAGGACGGCCTCAAGGGCGGCGACGCCTATCGTGATCCCTTCGATCCCGGTTATTGGAGGCTGGCTCCGCAGGCGGCGAAGGACGCCGATCGCTTCGTCGACAGCGAGCCCAAGCCGAATGCGTCTGCGCGCGACAGTGCGTCCGGCCCAAGACAGGCAGATGCGCAGCCGCGCCGCGGCAGGACGGATGATGCCGGCGGAAGCGTAGCGCCGAACGCAGAGAACTCATCGACGAGCCTGTCGCCGCTGCTGCCGCCAGGTCCTGCAGCGGCGCAATCCTCTCGCGAGGGTAGCAGCCAGGCTGGTGTCCAGGCCAATGCCGCCCCGCCGGCGCGTTCCGACGATACGGCCAAGGGGCCCGAAGCGCGCGATGCGTCGCAAGCGCAGCAACCGACCCTCAAGCAGCTTCAGTCCGCGATAGCGGACGCGCTGTCGGACATCAAAGCGGGGGCGGGGCCGGCGGCCGAGGTGCGTCAGGTCGAGGAAGGGCTCCTGGTCAGCCTGACCGACGATGCGAGCTTCGGCATGTTCGCGGTCGGCTCGGCGGAGCCGCGTCCCGAGTTGATCCGCGTGATCGACAAGATCGGGCCGCTGCTGACCAGGCGCCAGGGCTTGATCATCGTGCGCGGCCATACCGACAATCGGCCGTATCGGTCTGACACCTACGACAATTGGCGGCTGTCGACGGCGCGTGCGCAGATGGCCTATTACATGCTGGTTCGCTCCGGCGTCGATGCGCGGCGGATCGAGCATATCGAAGGTTACGCCGACCGGCGGCCGAAGCTTCCGAACGACCCGGCGGCCGCCCAGAACCGCCGGATCGAGATCCTGATCCGGGAGAAGCGCCCTTGATCAGGCTGCTGCACCGCGGCGCCTTGCTGTTGTTGCTGCCGTTCATGGCGGCGAATGCGCTTGCTCAGCCTGCGCCCCAGGGCCGCGAACCCTACGAGCTCGTCCGCGCGTTGCAGGCGGTGCAGGACGGGATCGCCAATGGCGATACCGCCGCGCATGGCAGTCATATCACGCTGATCCGGCAGATCGGCGAGAAGTTCCTCGCTGCTGATCCCGCGGTGTGGAGCAAGCCGCAGAACGGCCAGGCCGTCGTCATCTACCTGCTCAGCGGCGGTGCGCCGCAGATCGTCCGCAAGCTGCCGCGCGACAAGATGAACGTCGACGAGCGGCTGCTCAACGGTGCGCTTGCCTATGTCGAGGGGCGGCAGGATGAAGCGCGGGAGCTGCTCAAGGACATCAAGCCGCGGACGATTGCTTCCGGTCTGGGCGGACAGGTCGCGCTGGTTCAGGGCGCGCTGTTCGCGCGCGCCGAGGCATCGTTCGCGATCGAGCGCCTCGACGATGCGCGCCTGCTGTTGCCCGGCACGCTGGTGGAGGAGGCGGCGTTGCGGCGCGAGATCCTGCTGGTGGGGCAGGCGGGGGATTTCGAGAAGTTCGAGTTCCTGACGCTGGCCTATCTCCGCCACTACCGCAAATCGATCTATGCCGGCGATTTCTGGCAGCGCTTCTCCAGCGGCTTGACCCAATCGAACCTGGCGCACGACGAGCGCCGCTTCGCACGGATCGCGGCTCTGTTGGAACAGATCGATCGGGCCAGCCGCCTCAAGCTCTATCTCGTGATCGCGCGCGCGGCGATGGTGCGCGGACAGATGGCCGTGACCCGGCTCGCCGGCGAGAGGGCGTTGGCGCTCAGCCCCGACGCATCAGTGGAGCGCGAACGGGCGCATTTCTTCCGAGGCGCTTCGCGCGTGCTCACCGACGAATATGACGGCGGTCTCGCCGAGCTGAAGGCGCTCGACCGCGCGAAGCTGCCCGAACGCGACGTCCCCCTTCTCAATGCAGCGGTGCAGCTCGCGCTCGACGTCCGCAAGCCGTTCCCCGGCGGATCTGCCGCCGCGGCCGACAAGCCTCCGGCAACGCCGGCGCGTCTCGATCTGGCGTCATCGACTGCGACGCTCGCGCGCGCACGGAAGCAGCTCGGCGAACTCGAACTTCTGACCAAGGACCGCCGTCCATGACCAAGCTCAACGGAACCTCCGGACAGCTCTTCTCGGGTCTCGCCGAGAGCCTCAACATCCGCGGCGCGCGCTCAGCCAAGAGCGCCGGGACCAAACCGCAGGCGAATTCGTCCTTCAACGATCTGCTCCACACCGTCTCGAACCTCGCCAAGCAGGCACTGAATGATGATGGCAACGAGACGGTCGCGAAGACAGGAACGCTGCGCTTGCGGAACCATCCGACCGAACAGGAGAAGCCGACGCAGGAGACGCTGCGCGAACACATCGCCGCCACCGCACATCCAAAGTCCGCAGGCAAGCCCTCCGACAAGAAGACCAGCACCCCGGCGGTAGAACAACGTCCGGACGATCCTGCGGCGGGGACGGGCGTCCAGGACCAAGCTGGCATAGTTGTCGCGGTCGGGCAGGAGATCGCTGCCGCGCCTGCCATGAAGCCGCAGATGCAATTGCAGTCCGGAGACAAGGACGCGCCCGCGCGCGATGAGCGTCCCTCCACGGCGAAGCGCGAGACCCCCGCCGCTGGCGTGACGCAGGCAGCAACGGTGAATGCCGCCACTTCCGGCGCGCGCTCGCAGGCCGCGGTTTCGCATGAAGTGGCCGAGTCGCAGCTTGGGTCCACGCAAGGCACGGAAGCTCAGAGCGCGATGCCGGTATCACCTGGCTTCGAGGCCGTCACGGCCAATGTCGAGCGCGCCGCCAGGGCGGCCGGCCGTGACGCGCTGCCGGAGATGACCAAGGTCACCGTGGTCCAGCAGGAGACCCATCTGCCGCCGGCGCAGTTCAACGCGCCGCAACAGGTCGCCAATGCGGTGGCCTCCGGGCTGAAGGAGTCTTCGGCACCGCCGGCCTCCACGCCAACCGATCTCGCGGCATCCCAGACCAACGCGCCGGATCAGCCATTGAAGATCCTGACCGTCAATCTCGAGCCGCCCGCGCTCGGCAACGTCACCGTGCGCCTGCGTCTCGTCGGCACCGAAGTGTCCGTCCAGCTTGCGGCCGAGCGGAAAGACACCAGCCAGATGCTCGACCAGCAGCGCGACCAGATCCGCGATCTCATGCAGTCGGCGGGCTACGTCGCCGACGTCGCACCGGTGCAGCACGGCTCGCTGGACGGATTCCAGAGCGGCTCCGGCCAGTCGCAGCCGCAGGGCCCGGGCCAGCAACAATCCTCGCCGCAGTCGCAAGGCACTTTCGGCGGTGCCGGCGCGTCGCCGGGGCAATCCGACGGCGGCGCGAAGCAAGCTCGCCAGGAGCGCGAGTCCAACCAGGAGACCCGTCATGACCAGGACGTGGCGCCGCATCATCGTCGCGGCCCTGTTTATCTCTAACGCGAGCGCTGCGCAGGCGGCCGCCGAAGCCGCGCGCCCTTGCGAACGGGAGATGGCGCGTGCCGCGCAACGGCACGGGATTCCGCTCGGCATTCTCTATGCCGTCGGCCTCACCGAGACCGGTCGGCGCGGCGCGCTGCATCCCTACGCGCTCGGGGCCGACGGCCAGACCGTGTTCGCCAAGGACATCAACGACGCCATCTCGCATTTCGAGGCGATACGCAGCAGAGGCATCAAGCTGATCGATCTCGGCTGCATGCAGATCAACCATTATTATCACGGCGAAAAGTTCGCGTCGGTACGGGCGATGTTCGATCCCGCGGGGAACGTCGAGTACGCCGCGCGCTTCCTCAAGGAGTTGAAGCAGCGCGAAGGCAGCTGGACCATGGCGGTGGCCCGCTACAATGCGGGTCCCAATAATCAGCCGGCGCAGAAGCGCTATGTCTGCCACATCGTTGCGCATCTCGTCTCGAGCGGCTTCGGCGCATGGACCGACAAAGCGCGCACCTTCTGCCAGTCAAAAACGAGCTGATAACATGAAGTTGTGCATCGCGCCCCATCATCAGCCCCGCGCAAGCAAGAACCCCCATTGTAACTGCAAGCTACCAAAGGAGCCCAATTCATGAGCCTGTATGGTGTTATGCGCACCGGCGTTTCCGGGATGAACGCGCAGTCCAACAAGCTGTCGACGGTCTCGGACAACATCGCCAACGTCAACACGGTGGGCTACAAGCGGGCTTCCACCGAATTCTCCTCGCTGATCCTGAAGAGCGGCTCCGGCAATTACGATTCCGGCGCGGTCGAAACCAAGGTCCGCTATGCCATCAGCGACGGCGGCAATACCCAGTATACCACGTCGACCACGGACCTCCGCGTCCAGGGCAATGGCTTCTTCGTGGTGTCGAACGCCAACAACACGCAGCAATATCTGACGCGCGCCGGCTCTTTCGTGCCTGACAGCCAGGGCAATCTGTACAACGCCGCCGGCTACTACCTCCTGGGCCAGCCCGGCAACGTAAGCAATTTCTCGCAGAACAGCCTGTCAGGCATGCAGATCGTCAACATCGCCCAGGTCTCGCAGGTGCCGGTGCCGTCGACGGCGGGCACGCTCACGACCGGCAATCTGGATCCGAAAGCGGCCGTCATTGCTGGCCCACCCGGCCCGGCCTCATATTCATCGAAGAGCTCGATCGTGGCCTACAACAATATCGGCCAGGCCGTTACGCTCGACGTCTACATGTCCCACACGGCGACGGCTGCCGGCCTGGATACCTGGCAGATAGGGGTCTACGACTCCGCGACGGGCACCTCGCTCGGTGCCGCCACGACCTTCACTTTCGACACCACGGCGGCCGGCAGGGGCGCGTTGGACGCGGCGAGCCCGACCGGTCTCGCCTTCACCGTTCCCGGAGGTGCGGCGATGACCCTGGACCTGTCGAATTTGACCCAGGTCGGCACCGATTTCAGCTTCAAGGCCACCGTCAATGGCAGTGTCCCATCGGCCATCGAGAAGGTCGATATCGACGATGCGGGCCACGTGACGGCGATCCTCAAGAACGGGCAGCAGCTGACGCTCTACACGATCATGCTCGCCGACGTCGCGAGCCCCGACAATCTGACGCCCGAGCCGGGCAACGTCTATTCGACCAACATGAATTCCGGCAATGCGCAGGTCGGAAATGCCGGCACCGGAGGGCTCGGCACGGTCCAGTCCAGCGCCCTGGAGGATTCCAACGTCGACCTCGCGGACGAGCTCACCGGCATGATCGAAGCCCAACGCGGCTTCACGGCGAACTCGAAATCGTTCCAGACCGGCTCGGATCTGCTGGACGTCGTCGTCAACCTGAAGCGCTGAATTCTTCGGCGCTCGTCTCGGGCAAGAGCACGCCATGTCGCTTACCGCCGCTCTCAACTCGGCCCGCTCCTCGCTCATGGCGTCGAGCGTCCAGTCGTCGGTCATCTCGCGCAACATCGCTGGTGCCGGCGCCACCGGCTATTCGCGCAAGCTCACCGTGCTGGACAATCTGCCCGGCGCCGGGGTCTATGTCGCGGCGATCCAGCGCGCCGCCAGTTCGGGTCTCTACAACAACGTTCTGATCGCGACCTCGTCTTCCGCCAAGCAAAGCGCCATCTATGACGGCCTGCAGAAGATCGCGGCCGCGACGGTGGACGATCCGGAGATCGACCATTCGCCGACGGCGCAACTCAACGCCCTGAAGCAGGCGCTGCAGAAATTTGCCAACGCTCCTGACAACACCACGCTGGCGCAGGCGGCTGTCACGTCGGCCAAGGACATGGCGACTGCGCTCAACCAGGCGACAGAGACGGTGCAGTCGGCCCGCGAGAGCGCCGATGCCGACATGAACATTTCGGTCCAGACCATGAACCGGCTGCTGTCCCAGTTCGAGACCGTGAACACCGCGATCGTGAAAGGCACGATCTCCGGCGACGACATCACCGACTACCTCGACCAGCGCGACAACATCGTCTCGCAGCTGTCGGAGGAGGTCGGCGTCACGATGTCGATCCGTCCCAACGGCGACGCCGCGCTCTACGCCGACAGCGGCGTCGTGCTGTTCGACAAGACGGCGCGGGCCGTGAGCTTCGCGGCGACGAATATCTACACTGCCGGCACCACGGGCAACGCCGTCTACATCGACGGCGTCCCGGTGACCGGAGCCAATTCGGTGATGCCGCTGAAATCGGGCAAGCTCGCCGGCCTCGCGCAGCTGCGTGACCGTGACACCGTCACTTATCAGAGCCAGCTCGACGAGATCGCGCGCGGCTTGATCAATACGTTCCGGGAAAGCGATCAAACCGCCGCAGCGCTGCCCGACGTTCCCGGCCTCTTCACTTATCCCGGTGCGCCGGCAATGCCTGCGAGCGCCACCGTCTCGGTGGGCCTCGCCGGCACGATCTCGGTTGCGGCATCGGTCGATCCGGCCCTGGGCGGCGATCCGAACCTGCTGCGCGACGGCGCGATCAGCGGCAATCCCGCCTATCGATACAACACCGCCGCCAACAGCGGCTATTCCGCCCGGCTGCATCAGCTCGTCGGCGGCATCGACGCCTCGCAGCCCTTCGACGCGACCACGCAGGGCAAGCCGAACGGCAGCTTGATCGACTTCGCATCGTCATCGACCAGCTGGATCGAAGACCAGCGAAAGACCGCCGATGCCAATTCCGAGTACCAGAGCACGCTCCTCAACCGCAGCATCGCCGCGCTGTCGAACGTCAGCGGCGTCAACATGGACGACGAAATGGCCTTGATGCTCCAGGTAGAGCGTACCTATTCGGCATCGTCGAAGATCATTTCGACCGTCGATGAAATGTTGCAGAGCCTGCTCGCTGCCGTGGGGAACTGAGTCATGATGAGCGCGAACTACATTTCCACCCTGATGTTGTCCTCGTCGTTGCGGTCTTCGATCACGAACAACCAGGCGGCGCTGAGCAGGGCGTCGACCGAGGCGACCACCGGACGCTTCTACGATGTCGGCCTCGAGCTCGGTGCCACGACCGGAAGCGACCTCACGCTGCGGGCGGACTGGAGCTTCGCCGACCAGCTGGTCGACACCAACGGCCTCGTCGCGGGACGCCTGGACGTGACGCAGAACCGGATTACCCAGCTCAACAAGACCGCGACCGACTTCCTCAAGGATCTGATTGCGGCCCGCAGCACCGACGGCGGCGGCCGGGTCATCCTGCCGCCAGCGTCGTCCAATCTCCAGGACCTGATCGGCGCGCTGAATGTCTCGTATAATGGTTCTTCGCTGTTCTCGGGCATCAACACGCAGAACGCGCCGATCACACCTTACGCCGCCGGCTCTGCCAGCAAGAACCAGGTCGATGCCGATTTTCTCGCGACCTTCGGCTTCGCGCAATCCTCGCCCGCCGTGGCCACCATCACTCCGGCACAGATGCAGACCTTCCTGGACACCACCTTCGATGCCGAGTTCGCGAGCCCGGCCTGGAACACCAATTGGTCGTCGGCGACGGACCAGACCATGCAAAGCCGCATCTCCACCACCGAGATCGCGGAGACATCGGTGAGCGCCAACGAGATCGGCTTCCGCAGGCTCGCCGAGGCCTACACCATGATGGCCGATCTCGGCAATGTGAACCTGAGCCAGGAAACGTTCCAGGTCGTCGTGGACAAGGCCATCGGCCTCGTCGGCATGGCGATCAACGACCTCGCTGCGCTCGGCGGCAGCGTCGGCACGGTCCAGCAGCGGGTCACCACCGCGACCGCGAAGCTCAAGACGCAGCAGGACATTCTGAACAATCAGATCGTCGGAATGGAAGCGGTCGACCCGACCGAAGCCTCGGTTCGGGTCGAGACCTTGCGGACCCAGATTCAGACGGCGCTGGCGCTCACCTCGCAGCTCCAGAAGATCAGCCTCATCAACTATCTCTGAGCCAGGGACGCCTTGTCGAGGCTCGAGACCTTCGTCCAGCTGTTCGGTCTTCCGTGAAGAGTGGTCCTGATGACGTTTGAAGCCTATGAAGCGGTCGTTGACGATAGTGGATATGAGGCGCGCACCCGCGAGCGGCAGGCGCTCAGCCTCGGCATCGACCAGCTCGAGCGGATCCAGACGGGTCATTTCAGTTTCGAGGACCTGGTCGAGAGCCTGCTCTATGTGCGGCGGCTATGGACGATCTTCATCGAGGATCTCGCCCACCCGGACAACGGCCTGCCGGACAAGCTGCGCGCCGACATCATCTCGATCGGCTTGTGGGTGGTCAAGGAAGCCGACCGTCTCCGCGAACAGCGGTCGAACGACGTGGTGCAGCTCATCGAAATCAACCGGCTGATCCGAGACGCGCTCTAATGAAGATCTCCTTGCGTGCAGGCGAACGGATCTACATCAACGGCGCGGTGCTCCGCGTGGACCGTAAGGTCTCCGTCGAGCTGGTCAACGACGTGATGTTCCTGCTCGAAGGGCAGGTCATGCAGGCTTCCGACGCCACCACGGCACTGCGGCAGCTCTATTTCATCGTCCAGCTCATGCTGATGAATCCGACCGACGTCCGCGACGCCGCGGCGCTCTACGCGCAGCATCACGCGGCCCTGTGCGCGGTGTGCGAGAACGGCGAGATGCTGGCTGGGCTAGGCGCGGTCGACGAGCTGGTCCAGGCGACGCGCTATTTCGAGGCGCTCAAGCGGATCCGCGCCTTGTTCCCGGTGGAGCAGGCCATCCTGGCCGGCGCCGCCACCGTTTCACCATTCGAGGCTGCCTGACAGCGGAGAGACACATGAACGTCACCAGCGCGACCGACAGCACCAGCAGATCCAGTTCGACCGACACCAGCTCGACGACGTCCAGCAGTACCGTCGACTACGATACGTTCCTTCAGCTCCTCATCGCCCAGATGAAGAACCAGGATCCGACCAATCCGATGGACACTGCGGAGTACATGAGCCAGTTCGCCCAGCTCTCGACGGTCGAGCAGGCGATGCAGACCAATTCGAAACTGGACGCGCTGCTGTCTTCGCAGTCGCTGTCGCAGGCCAACGGGCTGATCGGCAAGACGGTGAGCTTCACCGATTCTACCGGCGCGAGCTTCTCCGGCAAGGTCGTCTCGGTTTCCATCAACAGCGACGGCTCCATCGCGACCCTTCAGGACGGCACCAAGGTCGCGGTCGGACCGGGGCTCACGATCAGCCAGTCATGAACGAGCGGGACGCCCTCGACATCGTCCAGGCGGCGATCTGGACCATCATCGTCGCCTCCGGGCCAGCGGTCGGCGCCGCGATGCTGGTCGGCACCGTGATCGCGCTGATCCAGGCCCTGACCCAGATCCAGGAGGTGACGCTGACCTTCGTTCCGAAGATCATCGTGATTCTGCTGGTCGTTGCCGTCTCCGGCTCTTTCATCGGTGCGCATCTGTCCACCTTCACCGAGATGGTCTATTCGCGGATCGAACGCGGCTTCTGATCCGGACGACGACCTGCCACCACCCTCGCGTAAGCTTTGCGCGGCAGATTATCGATGGACCCCTCTGCCGGTGACCCATGGCCGATACGCTAGCTGCCAGCCTGCCCAATCCGCGCCGCCTCGGAGCGGACGCATTCTTCGCGGCCGGCATCGTGGCCATGCTCACGATCCTGTTCCTGCCGATTCCGCCGATCCTGATCGATCTCGGCCTCGCCTTCTCGATCGCACTGTCGGCGCTGATCCTGATGGTCGCGCTGTGGATTCAGCGGCCGCTCGACTTCTCGGCCTTCCCGACCGTGCTGCTGATCGCCACGATCCTGCGCCTGGCGCTGAACATCGCGACGACGCGTCTGATCCTGTCGCGGGGCGGGGAGGGTGAGCACGCGGCCGGCCACGTCGTTGCCGGCTTCTCGAAGTTCGTCATGGGCGGCGACTTCGTCATCGGCCTGATCATCTTCGCCATCCTGGTCACGGTGAATTTCGTCGTGATCACCAAGGGGGCGACCCGCATCGCCGAAGTCGGCGCGCGCTTCACTCTCGACGCCATTCCCGGCAAGCAGATGGCGATCGATGCGGATTTGTCTGCCGGCCTGATCGACGACAAGGAGGCCCAGCGCCGGCGGCGCGAGCTCGAAGAGGAGAGCGCATTCTTCGGCGCCATGGATGGCGCCTCGAAATTCGTCCGCGGCGACGCCATCGCCGGTCTCATCATCACAGCGATCAACATCTTCGGCGGTATCGTCATTGGCGTCACCCATCATGGGCTCACGCTGTCGCGCGCCGCGGACGTCTACACCAAGCTCTCCGTCGGCGATGGTCTGGTGTCGCAGATGCCGGCACTGATCGTGTCGCTGTCGGCGGGTCTTTTGGTCTCCAAGGGCGGCACCAGGGGGTCGGCGGAACAGGCGGTGCTGCGGCAGCTCGGCGGCTATCCGCGCGCGGTGTCGGCCGCCGCGCTGATGATGTTCGTGCTCGCCTTGATGCCGGGATTGCCGATGGCGCCGTTCGTTCTGCTCGGCGGCCTCATGGCCTTCGTCGGCTATTCGCTGCCGAGGCGACAGGCGGCGCGGGAGCGCAAGGAGGCGGCATCCAAGGCCGACGAGCGCGCCCAGGCCGAGGCCAAGGAATCCGTCAAGGAGCAGCTCAAGACCGCCGAGATCGAGCTGGCGCTCGGCGGCCATCTTTCGGTCCATCTGCTGGGCTCGCGCACCGAGCTCGCTCACCGCGTCGCCAAGATACGCAAGAAGTTCGCCAAGCAGTACGGCTTCGTCATTCCGGAGATCAAGCTCACCGACAATCTGTCGATCGACCCCAAGAGCTATCAGATCCGGATCCACGACACCCGCATCGCCCATGGCGAGCTCAGGCTCGGCGAGGTGCTGGTGCTGGTCGACAAGGACGGCAAGCCTGACGTGCCTGGCGACGAGGTGATCGAGCCTGCCTTCGGCATGAAGGCGCTGTGGGTGACGGAAGCCTTCACCGACGAAGTCAAGCGGCAGGGCTGCAAGCCGGTAGACAACCTTTCGGTGCTGCTCACGCATTTGAGCGAGGTGATCAGGGCCAACCTCGCCCAGTTGCTGTCCTACAAGGATATGCGCGCGCTGCTCGACCGGCTTGATCCCGAATACAAGCGGTTGGTCGAGGATCTCTGCCCGTCGCAAATCTCCTATTCCGGCCTGCTGGCGATCCTTAAGATTTTGCTGGCCGAGCGCGTCTCCATTCGCAATCTTCACCTGATCCTCGAGGCGATCGCCGAGATCGCGCCCCATGTGCGGCGCTCCGAGCAGGTTGCAGAGCACGTTCGCACGCGGCTTGCCCAGCAGATCTGCGGCGATCTCTCCGACAACGGCGTGCTCAACGTGCTTCGTCTGGGCAATCGCTGGGATCTCGCGTTCCACCAGAGCCTGAAGCGCGATGCCAAGGGCGACGTCGTCGAGTTCGACGCCGACCCGCGCCTGATCGAGCAATTCGCGACCGATGCCAGCGCCGCAATCCGCAAATTCACGGAGAGCGGCACCAGCCTGGTGCTTGCGGTGACCCCCGAAGCCCGCCCCTATGTCCGGATGATCCTGGAGCGGGTGTTCCCGACCCTGCCGGTGCTGTCGCACGTCGAAGTTGCCCGGAGCGCGGAGATCAGGGCCCTCGGAGCCATATCGTGATCTCCGGGCTCGCCGACAGCGTGCTGGTGACGTTCATCGTGTTCTGCCGCATCGGCGCCTGCTTGATGCTGGTGCCCGGATATTCCAGCGTCAACGTTCCGCCGCAGGTGCGTCTGTTCGTTGCGCTGGTCACCACTTTTGCGCTGACGCCGATCCTGATCGCGGTCCTGAAACCGCTCACCGACAATGCGGCGCCGCTGACCCTGGCGCTGCTGATCTGCTCGGAGCTGCTGGTCGGCAGCGTCATCGGGCTCGGCGGGCGCATGTTCTTCCTCGCGCTCCAGACCATGGCGACCATGATGGCGAGCGCCATCGGGCTCAGCAATATTCCGGGTACCCCGATCGGCGACACGGATCCGGCGCCCGCGCTGGTGCCGCTGATCATGGCGGCCGTCACCACGCTGTTCTTCATGACCGACCAGCACTGGCAGGTCCTGCGCGGGCTGATGAACTCCTACGAGGTCTGGCAGCCCGGCAACAGGCTCGGCGGCAGCGTGGCGCTCGACCTGCTGGTTGGCCGCCTTTCCGAAGCGTTCGTGCTGACGCTGCGGATCTCGAGCCCCTTCATCGTGTATTCGGTCATCGTCAATTTGGCGATTGGCCTGATCAACAAGCTGACGCCGGCAATCCCGGTCTATTTCATCTCGGTGCCGTTCGTGCTGTTCGGCGGCTTCCTGCTGCTCTACCTCACCAGCGACGAGCTGCTGACGCAGTTCATGCTCGGCGTCTCCTCCTGGCTGGCGGAGTGACCCGGTGATGACGTCGCGCGCGGACAAGCTCGGCCGGCTGGTCTCCCTGGTGAAGCTCCAGCTTCGGCTCTCGGAATGGCAGCTCGCGCAATTGCGGCAGCGGGAGCGCAGCCTGGAGGACGAGCAGGAATGGCTGGTCGGAGCCTTGAACCATGGAACGCCCCCGGCGGGATCGTCGAGCGAATCGATCGCGCGTCGCCTCAACACGACCAGCGTCGGTGCGCGCGCTGTCCAGGCAGAGGCCGCGCAGCAGCTCGACCAGGTTCGTCGCGAGAGCCGTCGCGTCAAGCAACTCGAGGAGGTCGCGAAGGCGGCGCTCGCCGACAAGCTTCGCGACGCCGAGAAGCGCTCCCTCGAGGAGATGACGGGAACAAACCCTGCCGTGCATGCGTGGACGCCACCGCCAGCCAACCGGAACAAGACATGATCGTGACAGCGACGACCGACCTCGTCCTCGACGTTCTCGAAGCCGCGGACCCCGTGACGCAGCGCGCGGCGACCGCGAAGCTCGATGCGCTGAAAGCATCGGATGCCGATTTCGCCGCCACGATGGACGCGGAAACCGGCAAGGCCAGGGCCACGACCGCCGTTCAAGCCGCGGCGAATGCCGCCGAGGCACAGTCGGGTGCAGTGAACGGGGCCCCGGTGCAGGTGATCAAGGCGCCGGCCTCCGGCGAGGTCTACCGGAAGTTCGAGGCCTTCATCCTCCAGACCTTCGTCGAGACGATGTTGCCGAAGGAATCGGAGGAGGTCTTCGGCAAGGGCACTGCCGGCGGCATCTGGAAGTCGATGCTTGCCGAGCAGCTCGGCAGCCAGCTGGCAAAGGGCAAGGGCATCGGCATCGCCAAGCAGCTCGCCGCCGCACATCCGGCGGGATCGGATGCCGGGGCGAAGGGCGGATGATGATCCGCGAACGGTTGACAGAAGTTGAGGGGTGAATTTTCTATGCAGACACAAGAAGGCGCGGCGGCCATGGCAATCGACCAGGCACTAGCCGACACCGGACTGACGCGGACAGAAGCACCAGGCGAAGCGCTGCTGCCCGTGTTGCTGCCGATCGCAGGCAACGAGGCCGTGGTCGAGGGCGCGGATGCGGCGAGATCGGATGAGATAGGCGGCTTGCTGGCCGCAATCCGCCGTCTCGCCAGTATCGTCGAGGAGGAGACGGCCGCGCTCACGACGAGCCAGAAGATCGATTTCGACGACTTCAGCGCCCGGAAGAGCCGCGGCATGCTCGAGTTCGTCCGCCTCATGCGGGCTGGGATGCATCTCGGCGGCGAAGTCGAGATCACCGAGGAGATCCGGCGGCTGCGCGAGAAGCTCGAGCGCAATCGTTCGATTCTGGAAATGCACTACGATGCGGTGCGCGAAGTCGCCGGCATCATTGTCAAGGCGATCAAGGAGGCCGAGTCGGACGGCACCTATACCGGTCGTGCAGCGCAGGATGGAAGATGATCAGGCTGGTGTTGGCCGGGCTCTGGGTATGCATCCTCACTGCGGGCACGAGCTATGCCGTCGCCTATTGGAAGGAGAAGGGCAGCCTGCTGCCGGCAAAGGACGAATATCTGGAAGGGCTGCAATATCACAAGACGCGGGCGCTGAGCGTGCCCATGGTCGAGAACGGCAATGTGCAGGGCTACATCGTCGCGCGCTTCGTCTACACCATCGAAGGGCGCACCGTGCAGCAGTTGAACGTTCCGCCGGAGCCGTTCGTCGTCGACGAGGCCTTCCGCCGGATCTATGCCGACGACCGGCTCGACTTCAGGAGGCTCGCCCGTTACGACCTTTCCGTCTTGACGACAGCCATCAAGCAGCGCGTCAACGAACGGATGCAGGGTGACATCGTCCAGGACGTCCTGGTCGAGGACTTCAACTACGTGTCAAGGGAAGAATTCCAGCAGAAGCCGTAGAGGGGGGCGGGGGCTGGACGACCAATTCAGTTCGGTCAGCAGCAAGACTCTTTCTGTCCCTCCTGCCTTGCGGGCAAGGCAATCGCATAAGGCGCTGTGCGCGACATGAACGCCGGAGTCCACCAAGACCAGCACGATGCACCCGGTTCTCGTCCCGAGGCCCGCCGAGGGCGGGCGTCTCGAAGGATGGCCGCGCGCGAAACCGCTTCCAGATAGGACACCTCGCCTTTTGGGTGAGGCTCACAAGGCTCGTCATGCCCGTGGAAAGGAGTGATGGCCGGGACAAGTCCGGCCATCACGCTGTGGACCGTCAGGCGCCGGCCGGGTAGGCCGCCGGAGCGGCTTGCGCCCTGTTCAGGAGGATGCCCACCTCATCAAGCTCCTGCAACGGCTCCTCGAGGGGCTCGCCGGCCGGGATGTTGAGGCGGTATCCGACGTAACGGCGGGCGACGATCGCGTCGAACCCGAGGCGGTCGCGGAGCTTCTTGCGCAGCTTGCTGACGTGACTCTCGATCACGCTCTCGTCGAAGGTGGACTCGAAGAGGCCGTAGATCGCGTTGAAGATCTGCGTCTTCGTGATCCACTTGCCGTGGTTGGCGACCATATATTCGAGAATGCGCAGTTCGCGGCGGGGGAGGGTGAGGGCGTGGCCGGCGATCTCGGGGTCTCGGCCGTTGAAGAAGACCTGGATCCTGCTCTCGCAGGGCCTCGGCAGTTCGCCCACCCGGCGCCGCGCGATCGCAGCCGTTCGGGCCAGGATCTCACGCAGGTGAACCGGCACGTGCACGACGTCGTCGACACCCGCCTCAAACAGCTCGAGCGTGTTCTTGAGCATCCTCTGGCCGCTCATGGCGATGATGGGAGCCGAGGATCGCTTGCGCATGGCTCGCGGCAGGCTTCCACGGCCATCGCAGTCCCCGAGGAGAAAGGCGTCCACCGCAGCCAGATCGGATTCACTCGCAGATTGCAGCCAATCCCAAAATTCCCCGGAGGAGAAGCCGATCGACGACACGCCTTCGCGAACCAGCCCTCCGACGTAGCTGTTTGCGACGCTCTCGCGATCATCAACGATAATATACATCAGTCTTTCGCCCCTGTTTCGCACTTGTTGCGGCCGGCTGGTTGTTGTGATGCCCCGGCTCGGCAACGATGCTGTTTGACGACATTCCATCCCGCGAACCGTTGTTGTGGTTTCGATATTCGCGGGCAGCCCTACGCGTTCAGTGCCTGCGTCTCGCAGGCCTGTGACTTCAACTCGATACTGAAACGCTTACTGTGTGGGGCTCGGCGGGTTTGTTACGGACCACCCCGCGGAGCGGATTGAGAAACGGACCTAGAACAGCTGCGCCGAATTGCTCATCGCGTCCAAACACTGCTGAACCGTGTCGCTCACCTCGCCGACTGGCGAGAATCACTTGAGTAGGACCGTAACAATTGCCGAATCCCGATCAAGCGCGTGGAAGAAAGCGATTGCTATACGTGCTTGATGCTGTTGATTCGTTTCGGGTTGTTTCTGATGTATTCAATCGCATCAGTTGATTTGGATCGCGAACTAGTTTTGCACCCTAATGGTTGTATAGTTCCGCATCCCCGTAGGATTACAGCTATTTCGGGTGGTGCCCCCGGTCGGGTACATTGACGCATCTTCAATCTGAAATTGACTTCGGGGCCGACTTTTCCACGTGCGGCAATTCGACTCATGTCGCGCGAGGACTCGAGCTTGGTGAAAACTTGGCGAGTGTGTGTCTTTCGAGTCGCACTATCGCCACGTGCATGACGCGATCGACTCGTGAGGCGGCGCATCGTGCGATGAAAAGTTTCGATGCGCACGTTTCAGGCAAGCTTCGGCAAATAACGTCATCCTTCGACAGATCGAACCCGAACGGAGCATCTTCACATGTTGTCCGATGGACAGGCTCGTCCCAACGCGACCGCGGATGCTTCAACGGCGGCGAAGCGGGGACCGGAGGCGAGCGATACTAAGGACGGCTCGACGCGGACGGCCACGCCTGCCGCAAGCGCAAAACGTGTATCGGCCGCGTCGAGCGACGAAGCTCTCGCAAAGGAGGCACTCGAGGGCTTGAAGCGTATTCGTGCCAAGGCGCGCCTCGACAAAATGGCGATCCCGAAACCTGCCCCGGCAGTGATCAAGCCTGCCGTGATCGTGGCAAAGCCGCCGCCACCTCGTCCGACATGGGTCGCGCCGCTCGCAACTCTGGCAGCCGCTGCCATGTTGGTGGTGTGCGCCTGCACCGGCGTGATCGCCTATCTCACCACCCAGCCCGCGCAGAGCAACGCTGCGTCTTCGGTGGAGATCAGGAATTTGCGCGAGACCGTCGCGCAACTGCGCAAGCAAATATCGGGCGTGTCCGAGAATCTGGACGGCTTGCGTACCGCCGTCGATCAGTCGAGCAAGGTGACGAACGATCGCTTCGGCCGGTTTGCCGAGAACCTGGACCGGATCGAGCGGGTGAGCTCGGCCTCGACGGCGAAGCTCGACAAGCTCGCCCAGGTGCAAGCCCAGGCTTCCGCGCCGGCAGCGGTGCAACCGCAGCCCGTGCCTCAGCAAGGGCCGATGATGGCGTCGGCCGCCGCGCCCGAATTCACGGGATCGGTCCCTGCGCCCGAGCGCGCGTCGCCGCCGCGCAAGACGATCAAGGGCTGGTCGGTTCGTCAGGCCTATGATGGGATCGCGATCCTGCAAGGCCCGAACGGCGTCATCGAGGCGGTGCTGGGACAACAGGTGCCGGGTCTTGGCCGCATCGAAGAGATCAGGAGCGAGAACGGACGGCTAGCGGTGGATCTCAGCGGTGGTGGCGTGGTCTATTCTTCACGCAAGGCCACGCCTTGATCGCGTTCCTTAATGACGGTGATGCTCGAAGCTGGTGCATAGCAGGTCGATCTCGGCCTCCGCGATCGGCGCGCGAAACAGACGGCAGCTGAATTCGAGGGTTGCCTTGACGTCCGTGGTGCTACGATCTTCCCGCAGGAAGATGCACCGCTTGCAGACGTCGGTGTGGTGCCGCTGCTCGGCGGCATCCGAATGGTCCAGCACGTGCCGGAACGTGTCGCGGAAGCGGATCTTGACGTCGTCGTCGAGAACGGCGATCGCTTCGACGAGAACGTTGACGGGATCGCGCGTCAGGAACTTCTTGCCCTGCTGGGTGATGCTCAGCATCACCGACCGCTTGTCCGTAGCCGAGCGCTTTCGCTCGAGATAGCCGAGCCGCTCGAGCTCGCCGATGATGAACGAGGCAGTGCCACGCGTCGTGCCGACATAGCTCGCCAGCGCCGACGGCGTTCGGGAAAATCGGTTGGCGCGAGAGAGGAAGCGCAACGCCATCCATTCGCGGTCGCGCAGGCCGTGCTTGGTGCCTTCAAACCACAGGATTCGTGCAACTTGCTCCAGCAGTTCAATCGATTCACGGGCCAACTTCATTTCAATTCCAGGTCGATAAACGCTTATTCAATTGGCTCTAAACGGCACAGTGAATGAACGAAAATGAAACCCGCTCGCGCGCTCCGTCGGCGGCCATCGCGCGTCGGTGGAAGAGCTTCTCCGTTTCCGGTGATGAAACTTCCGGCCGTGGAACTAGGGTGTCACAAAGAAAGGCCGAGTAAATTGCACGCACCGGATCATCTGAAAATTTCACTCAAATGGCGACGGTCTGCGCACTGATTGGCGAGGAGATGCGATAGACGAGCAAGATGATGTGTCGTTGCGGCGCCGTGATTGCCATTTGTTGTGCAGAGCCTGTCGCGCGTGCGAACAGGCGCAATCACCGCGACACCGGGGCCGTCGGATCGCCCGCAAAAGAACCGGCTTTCTCGGTTAATGGATGTTGCGCTGCAATGCAGCTAGACGGTTAAGTCGCGCGCGCCATCTGCCCCTGCACGCCACAGCGCGTCCAGACCGTGCCGATAGGTCGGGTGGACGAGCGTAACGCCGAGCTCCCGTTTCAATTTCGCATTGGATACGCGGGCGCTGCTGGCATAGAAGCTGCGGGCCATTACCGACATCTCGGCGGTCGCGAACACTTCTTCGGGCGGCGGCGCGACGCCCATCAACTGCGCGGCATAGGCGATCACGTCCTGCGGCGGCGCGGGCTCGTCGTCGCAGACGTTCCAGATGCCGCCGCCTCGACGATGGACGGCGGCCATGATCGCACCTGCGATGTCGTCGACGTGGATGCGGTTGAAGATCTGTCCCGGCTTGACGATGCGCCGCGCCGTTCCCGCGAGCAGCGTCGCCAGCGCGTTGCGGCCAGGACCGTAGATGCCGGCAAGCCGCAGGATCGCCGCATCGCCGCCCGTCGCATCCGTCCAGGCCTGCTCCGCGGCGATCCGCATGCGGTTGCGATCGAGCGTCCCTTGCGGCGGCGTGCTCTCGTCGACCCATGCACCACCGTGGTCGCCATACACCCCGATGGTGGAGAGATAGACCACCTTGCGGCGGCTCCCCTGCAGCATGTCGCCGAACGCCGCGATCGCGGGATCGCCGGCGCTCCCGGGCGGGATCGACACCAGAAGCACATCGGCCTCGCGAACCCGTTCCACCGTTTCGCGCCCTGAGGGCTCGCCGGAAAAGGCGTGCACCTCGAGGCCGGCGAGATCGTTCCGCTGCGCCGGATCGCGCACGGTGCCGGCGACGTGCGAGAAGCTGCTGCCGTGTCGGCGGACGAAGTGCCGGGCGCTGTAGCCGAGGCCGAGGATGAAGAGCCGCATGCGTCTCCCGTGCAGGTCGAGTCCCCACGCACAACGTCGCGCGCCTTTTGCTCATAAAAGATTTTTGGGTCCGGCAAAAGATATTGCGATTTGTCTCGCCTCCCGCCTCCGGCGATGGTCGCCTGGCACAGGGAGGCACGACCATGCAGGCAGACGCGCTCGCTCAGGCGCCAGTGGATGCCGCCGATCTGATCCGGCGCGCGGCTGCGCTGATCTTCGATGTCGACGGCACCCTGGCCGAAACCGAGGAGCTGCACCGGCAGGCCTTCAACCATGCCTTCGCCCGCCACGGTCTTGGCTGGGCATGGGACCGCGCGGTTTACAGGGATCTGCTGCGGGTGACGGGCGGCAAGGAGCGTATGCGCGCCTACCACACCAGTCTGGTTGCTGCCCCGCCATTGTCGGACGCGGACATTGCGGAGCTTCACCGCGTCAAGACCACGCATTATGCCGGGCTGGTCGAGACCGGCTGCTGCCCGTTGCGGCCGGACGTGGCGGAGCTGCTGGCAGATGCAAAGGCGCGTGGCCAGCGGCTTGCGATCGCAACCACCACCTCGCACGTCAATATCGATGCGCTGCTGTCGCAGGCGCTGGGGACGGGCTGGGCTGCGGACTTCGACGCGATCGTCGCCGGCGACGACGTCAGGCACAAGAAGCCCGCGCCGGACGTCTATCTCGAGAGCCTGGCGCGGTTGCAGCTGGAAGCGCACGACTGCGTCGCGATCGAGGATTCCGGCAACGGGCTGATGGCGGCCTCGCGCGCCGGCATCCCGGTCCTGATCACGCGCAGCATGTTCTGCCGGGATGACGACTTCACCGGGGCCCGGGCCGTGTTGGAGGATCTGTCGGAACTCGGCAGCGCCAACCAAAAACTGAAAAACAACCCCATGCACAGTAGATCACGCCGGCGTGATCGCGGTGCTTAGTGGACGCGGTGACTCGTTCTATCGTCCTCGGCCTGCTCGACAATCTGCGCGATCGGGCTCGACTGATGGTGCACCAGGCGCCAGTCGTCGCCGACGCGGCGAAAATGATTGGCCGCGGCCAGGGCGGTGCCGTCGACGATCTCGATGCAGAGCACGCGCGCGCTGTCGCCGTCGACGATGGCCTGCGGCTCGGCGCAGACGATCTGCGGCCGCTGCGGATCTTGCAGGATGTCGCGCCAGCTGCCGATCACGGTGGCGCGGCCGATGATGGCCGGCCAGCCGGGATGGATGCAGGAAATGGCGTCGTCGTCCGCCCACATCCGTTCCATGCCGGCAAAGTCGCCCGTAGAAAACGCGGCGTAGAAGGCCGCGTTGGCGGCAATGACCTTGGTGTCCTTTCCCATCGCTATCGGGTGGGGCAAGGACCGGGAAAAATCAAGCGCGACTTCCGTCGATTTTGGCCGCAGTGCAGCATTCCAGATGGAATTCCAGCCGATACCACGGTCACCTCCCCTTATCGCGCGGGCCAGGTCGACCGGCACAACGCCGGCCCCGCGCGCCTGGACGGATCATCCGATCGCGAAATCGGCGGCGGTCTCGGCGTGGATGGCCGTGGTGTCGAACGTTTCGACCGAAGTGTCGTCCGGGCCGACCAGCATGGTGATCTCGGTGCAGCCGAGGATGATGCATTCGGCGCCGCCGGCGACCAGGGCCGCCATCACCTCCTGGTAGCGACGGCGCGAGGCATCGGTAACGATGCCGAGGCAGAGCTCGTCGTAGATGATGCGGTTTATCTCCGCACGTTCGCTTGCGGAGGGGATCAGGACGTCGAGATCGTGCGCGCGCAGCCGGTCGATGTAGAAGTCTTCCTCCATCGTGAACTTCGTGCCGAGGAGTCCGACCCGTCGATATCCCTTTGTCCGGATCCGCTGCGCCGTGGCGTCGCCGATGTGGATGAACGGAACGGTCACGCTCGCCATGATCTCCGGCGCCAGCTTATGCATCGTGTTCGTGCACAAAACGATCGCACGCGCGCCGGCGTCTTCGAGGCGTCGTGCGACCTCTGCAAGGGTGGCCGCCGCCTCCTGCCAACGGCCGCCGTACTGCATCTGCTTGATCTCCTCGAAATCGTAGGAATACATCAAGAGCGGAGCGGAATGCAGCTTTCCCATGCGATCCCGAACCCGCTCGTTGATGAGCTTGTAGTAGAGCGCGGTGCTCTCCCAGCTCATGCCGCCGATCAGGCCGATGGTTTGCATTCCGGTGCTCCAGGCGAGTTGGTTCGGTCGGATCGTAGACGAAGATCGCACAGCTCGCCATCAGGGCCGCCGCACGTGCTGTAGTGCAAACAGCAGGGACTGGCATGACGCCTGCGCAGGCTGCGAGAAGCCTTTCGATCTTGCGCGCTCTCGCGGCCTGTCCTACCCAGTTCCCGAAATAGAGCAGCGCCAGAGTCTCGAGGGAGCCGACATGACCATCCGCAACACCCGCACCGGGGGCCAGATCCTGATCGATCAGCTCGTCGCGCAAGGCGTCGAGCGCGTCACCTGCGTGCCGGGCGAGAGCTATCTGGCGGCGCTCGATGCGCTGCATGACAGCCCGATCGACGTCGTGATCTGCCGCGCCGAGGGCGGTGCGGCCATGATGGCGGAGGCCTATGGCAAGCTCACGGGCCGGCCCGGAATCTGCTTCGTCACCCGTGGTCCCGGCGCCACCAATGCCAGCCATGGCGTCCACATCGCGATGCAGGATTCGACGCCGATGATCCTGTTCGTGGGTCAGGTCGACACCGGCATGCGCGAGCGCGAGGCGTTTCAGGAGCTCGACTACAAGGCGGTGTTCGGCTCCATGGCGAAATGGGCGGTCGAGATCGATCGTCCCGACCGCATTCCGGAGCTGGTGGCGCGCGCCTTCCGCGTCGCGATGCAGGGCCGCCCCGGTCCCGTGGTGATCGCGCTGCCGGAAAACATGCTGACCGAGACGGCCGCCGTCGCCGATGCAATGCGCATCGAGCCGGCGGTGAGCTGGCCCGCGCCGGCCGATATCGAGAAGCTCGGCGCGATGCTTGCGTCCGCCAAGGCGCCGCTCGTCATCCTCGGCGGCTCGCGCTGGACCGAGGATGCCACCAAGAGCATCGCCCGCTTTGCCGAGCGCTTCGACCTGCCGGTTGCGACCTCGTTCCGCCGGGCTTCGCTGATCGACGCCGACCATTCGCATTATGCCGGCGATCTCGGCATCGGGCCCAGCCCGGGCCTGAAGGCCCGCATCGAGAATGCCGACGTCGTTCTCCTCATCGGCGGCCGCATGTCGGAGATGCCGTCCTCGTCGTACACGCTGCTCGACATTCCCAATCCGAAGCAGAAACTGATCCATGTGCATCCAGGCTCTGAAGAGCTTGGCCGCATCTACCAGCCTGATCTGGCGATCCAGGCGACCCCTGCCGCGTTTGCTGCCGCGGTCGAGACGCTGAAGCCTCCGGGCGCGGTGGCGTGGAAGGGCGAGGCCGCCAAGGCGCACGCCGATTATCTCGCCTGGACAGAGAAGGCGCGCGAGCTGCCGGGCAGGTTCCAGTATGGCGAGGTGATGACCTGGCTGCGCGACCGTCTGCCGAAGAATGCGATCGTCTGCAACGGTGCCGGCAATTATGCCGGCTGGATCCATCGCCATCACCGCTTCCACAGCTTTGCCGCGCAACTGGCGCCGACGTCAGGCTCGATGGGGTACGGCGTGCCGGCTGGCGTCCTGGCAAAACGGCAATATCCTGATCGAATCGTCGTCGCCTTTGCCGGCGACGGCTGCTTCCTGATGAACGGTCAGGAGTTCGCGACCGCCGTGCAATACGATGCGCCGCTGATCGTCATCATCGTCGACAATGCGCAATACGGCACCATCCGCATGCACCAGGAGCGCGACTATCCTGGCCGGGTCGTCGGCACCCAGCTCAAGAACCCGGACTTCGCGATGTATGCGAAGGCGTTCGGCGGTCATGGCGAGCGCGTCGAGCGCACCGAAGAATTCGCGCCGGCGTTCGAGCGCGCGCTGGCCTCGGGCAAGCCGTCGATCCTCCATTGCATCATCGATCCCCGCGCGATCTCGGTCGGCAAGGATTTCACGCCCGCGGTGAAGGCGTAAGGCGATGTCGGCCGGACGCCACGTCGCCATCATCGGAGCCGGTGCGGTCGGCGTGATCAGCGCCATCGAGGCGCTGCGCGAAGGCCATCGCGTCACGCTGATCGATCCCGGTGAGCCCGGCGGCGAGCAGGCGGCGAGCTACGGCAATGCCGGTTGGCTGTCGTCGCATTCGGTGATCCCGCCGGCCGAGCCGGGCATCTGGAAGAAGGTGCCGGGCTATCTGATGGATCCGCTCGGGCCGCTCGCGATCCGGTGGTCCTACTTGCCGAAGGCGCTGCCCTGGCTGGTCAAATATCTGCTGTCGGGATGGACCGAGTCGCGGGTCGAGACGACGGCGTTCGCGCTGCGCGACCTGTTGAAGGATGCGCCGCTGCTGCACCGCAAGCTGGCGGAGGAGGCCGGCGTCCCCGAGCTGATCGAGCGCAATGGCGTGATGCACATCTTCACCTCGCGCGACAAGTTCGACGACGATCTCGGCTGGCGCCTGCGCAAGAAAGTCGGCGTCGAATGGCTGGAGCTCAACGCTGACGAGATGCGCCAGCGCGAGCCGGAGCTGCATCCGCGCTATACCTTCGGCGTGGTGGTTGAGGAGGCCGGCCGCTGCCGCGATCCCGGCGCCTATGTCGCGGCGCTCGCCAATCACGCGCTCGCCTGCGGTGCGAAGCACGTGCGCGCGAAGGCGACCGGCTTGAGGCTCGCCGGGGACAAGCTCGTCGCGGTCGTCACCGAAACCGGCGAGATCGCATGCGATGCCGCTGTGGTCGCGGCGGGTGCCCGCTCGAAGCAGCTCACCGCGTCGGTCGGCGATCCCTTGCCGCTCGAGACCGAGCGCGGCTATCACGTGATGATCGAGAATCCGGAAGTAGGCCCGCGCAGCTCGATGATGGCCTCCGACGCCAAGATGGTGGTGAACTGGACAAACAAGGGCCTGCGCGCCGCCGGCACCGTCGAGATCGCGGGGCTCGAGGCCGCGCCGAACTGGAAGCGCGCCGAGATCCTTCGCAAACATTTGCTCGGCATGTTCCCTAACCTGCCGAGGGAGATCCCGCCATCGCGCATCAAGAGCTGGTTCGGCCACCGGCCGAGCATGCCCGACGGACGGCCCTGCATCGGCTACGCGCGCGCTTCGCGCGACATCGTCTATGCCTTCGGCCACGGTCATGTCGGCCTGGTCGGCTCGGCCCGCACCGGGCGTCTCGTCGCTCAGCTCGTCAGCGGCAAGCAGCCCGAGATCCAGCTCGCGCCGTTTGCACCCGGTCGTTTCCTCTGAGGGGCGCGGCCGATGCTGCCTTTATCAAGAGCTGGTTCCGTGCTCATCTCGGCTTCGCGGCGGCCCAAGCCGGATGTCTCATCCAGCGTCCGCCTGCCGCGAGCAGCTATTCCGGAGTGAACCCATGAAACTATCGGGCAAGGTTGCCGCCATCACCGGCGCGGCGCGTGGCATCGGCAAGGCCTGCGCGAAGAGATTCCTGGACGACGGCGTCAAGGTCGTCATCTCCGACGTCGATGCCGAGGGTTTGGCTGCGACCGCTGCCGAGCTCGCCCGGCCGGATGCCTTGCGCACGATCGTCGGCAACGTCGCCAAGCGCGCTGACGTGGATCAGCTGGTCGCAACCGCCGTGAAGGAGTTCGGCCGGCTCGACATCATGGTCAACAATGCCGGCGTCGCCCGCAACCGGGACATTCTCGAGATCACCGAAGAGGAATTCGACGAGATCATCGGCATCAATCTGAAGGGCGCCTTCTTCGGTGTGCAGGCGGCGGCGAAGCAGATGATCGCGCAAGGCGGCGGCGGGGTCATCGTCAACATGTCCTCGGTGAATGCGCTGCTGGCGATCCCGGCGCTCGCGACCTACGCGATGTCCAAGGGCGGCATGAAGCAGCTCACCTCCGTCGCTGCCGTCGCGCTCGCTCCGCACAACATCCGCGTCGTCGCAGTCGGGCCCGGCACGATCCTGACCGACATGGTGAAATCGTCGATCTACACGTCGGATGACGCCCGCAAGACCGTGATGTCACGCACGCCTGCGGGGCGCGGCGGCGAGCCGAGCGAGGTGGCGTCCGTCGTGGCATTCCTGGCCAGCGACGATGCGTCCTACATCACCGGGCAGACGATCTATCCGGACGGCGGACGGCTGGTCCTGAACTACACGGTGCCGGTGAA
Source organism: Bradyrhizobium sp. FW305-F6 (assembly GCF_058782905.1). Classification (NCBI taxonomy): domain Bacteria; kingdom Pseudomonadati; phylum Pseudomonadota; class Alphaproteobacteria; order Hyphomicrobiales; family Nitrobacteraceae; genus Bradyrhizobium; species Bradyrhizobium sp. FW305-F6. The sequence goes on along the minus strand of NZ_JBYSYD010000002.1, from coordinate 889,837 downwards.
GGAGACGTAGGGGCGTCACTGTCTCTCGGTCGTCATGCCCGGGCTTGACCCGGGCATCCGCGTCTGTCGGCAGTCTCCGTGCTACGTGGATGGCCGGGACATAGGCAAGCGGAAAGCGACGCCGTCCTTCGGACGGCTATGCCCGGCCATGACGGCGTATCCACAGCCTCACTCCGCCGCAACATTGATCCCGTAACCCAGCCGCTTCGAGATGCTCCCCGCGCAGTCGCGCAGCGCGTGCGCGATCGGGCTGTCCCAGCGCGCGTCAAACGTGCCTTCCGGGCCCATGGCGGTGATAACCAGCGCGACATGGCCGGAATGGTCGAACACCGGGGCCGAGAACGCATTGACGCCGGGCAGGGGATCGCCAAGGGCGCGGGCAAGGCCATGCTTGCGCACCTCGGTCAGCATCTCCGCGAGCTTGGCGCCCTTCACGGCGCGCTTCGGATTGTAGCCGACGCCGTGACGATCGAGGCCGCTTTCGAGCGCGGCGTTGATCGTCTGCTCCGGCAGGAAGGCTGCAAAGGCCCGGCCCGTGGCGGTCTCCAGCAGCGCCATCACCGAGCCGGCGCGCATCACGATGTGCACCGGCTGGGCCGGCTCTTCGAGCTGCACCACGGTCGGGCCGTGCGTGCCCCAGACCGCGAGCGAGACCGCATGTCCGATCTGGCTTGCCAGCGCGGAGATCTTTGGACGCGCGATACGCACGCCAGAGAGGCGGCGCAGGCTGATCAGGCCGAGCTCCAGCGCCAGCGCGCCGATCTCGTAGCGGCCGGTGCTCTCGTCCTGCTCGATCAGGCCGATGCGCGAGAAGCTGGCGAGGTAGGGATGCGCCTTGGCCGGAGACATGCCGGCCTCGCGCGCGAGATCGCGCAGCATCATCGGCTCGCCGCTGCGAGCGAGCGCGCGGAGTAATTCGCCGCCGACCTCGATCGACTGGATGCCGCGGCTGTCCCTGCTCATGAGTCTCCTGGCGTGCGTCCAAGTTTTTCTTTGAGCATGATCTCTTCGGAAAACCGCTGCACACTCTTCCGGATCATGCTCTACGCCGCGTCGCGCTTCTCGGCGCTGTCGGCAAGATGCCTGCCGGCAATGTAGCCGAAGGTCAGCGCCGGCCCAAGCGTGATGCCGGCGCCGGGATAATTGCCTCCCATGATGCTCGCCATGTCGTTCCCGGCAGCGTAGAGCCCCGGGATGACCCGGCCTTCGGCGTCGAGCGCCCGCGCGTTCTCGTCGGTGACGATGCCCGCATAGGTGCCGAGATCGCCGATCACCATCTTGATGGCGTAGAACGGGCCGTTCTCGATCGGCGCGACGCAAGGATTCGGTCCGTGCAACGCATCGCCCTGATAGCGGTTATAGGCCTTCGAGCCCTTGCCGAATGTGGCATCGTGTCCGAGCGGGGCCGTCGCATTGAACTGCTTGACCGTCTCCGTGAACGCCTTGGCATCGATGCCGGCTTTCGCCGCCAGCGCCTCCAGCGTCTCGCCGCGCATGAGGTAACCGGACTTGAGATGATGACCCAGCGGCATCGGGAAGGGCGGCACGCAGCCGAGGCCGTATTTGCGCAACGTCCTGTGATCGCAGACGAGGAACGCTGCGATCTCCTCGCCGGGCTTCGCGGCCTTGACCATGGCCTGGACGAAGTCGTGGTAGGAATTGCCCTCATTGGCAAAGCGCCTGCCGTCGCGCATCACCGCGATCACGCCGGGCTTGGCGCGGTCGATGAAGTGCGGCATCACGCCCTTCGAGCCGTCCTTGCGCGTGGTCAGCGACACCGGCACCCAGGCTGCCGCGTTCGGCAGGCGGTCCTCGACATGCCCGCCTGCTCGCTCCGCCAGACGAAGTCCATCACCGGTATTGCCGGTCGGACCCGGCGAATAATGCTCGTTGCCGGTCGGCGCGTGCGGGAACATCTTCTTGCGCCGCTCGACGTCATGCGGGAAACCGCCGCAGGCGAGCACGACGCCCCGGCGCGCACGCACGCGCACCTCGCGTCCCTCGCGCGAAACGATCGCGCCGGTGACGGTGCCGTTCTCGACCGTCAGCTCGCGCACCGGCGAGGACAGCCACATCGGAATCTTCAGGTCGAGCGCGGATTTGGCGAGGCGCCCGGCCAGCGCATTGCCGTTGGTCAGCGTCATGCCGCGGCCGTAGCGCAGCACGTCCACCAGATGCCGTGACAGGCGCTTGGCGACATAGGCCGCCGAGGTCAGCGACTTCGTCACCCGCATGAAATGGATGATCTCCTTGCCGCTTCCCAGCATCATGCCGAACACGGTGAGCTCGGGCAGCGGCATGCCGAGCGTCTTGATGAGGTCGCCGAGCTCGCGGCCGTCGAACGGGCGCGTCACCATGGAGCGGCCGCCCTGGGCGCCGCCCGGTGCCTCGGCGTGATAGTCCGGAAACACCAGCGGCATGTCGAAACGCAGCGCGGTCTTGCTGGTGAAGAAGTCGACTGCTTCAGGACCTGCGCTGAGGAATGCGTCGACCCGCGCGGCATCAAAGTTGTTGCCGGCCTCGTGCCGCAAATAGGTGCGGGCCTGCTCCGGCGTCTCTTCAATGCCGTAGGCCTTCGCCAGCGACGTTCCGGGAATCCACAGCCAGCCGCCGGAGCGCGCGGTGGTGCCGCCGAAGCGCGGCTCCTTCTCGACGATCAGCACGTCGAGGCCGCGCGACCGTGCTGTGATCGCAGCCGACATTCCGGAACAGCCCGATCCGGCGACGAGCACGTCGCACTCGTAGGTCTCACTCGCGCTATGCTCGTTGCCGGTCATTGCTCACCTCACTTTTTCAGGAGCGGACATTTGGACTCGGAGACCGGACGGAAGGCGTCCTCGCCCTTCACGGTCTTGACGATCTCCAGATAGTCCCACGGCTCCTTGGACTGCTCGGGCTTTTTCACCTTGGCGAGATACATGTCGCGGATGACGCGGCCGTCCTCGCGCAACTTGCCGCCATGGACGAAGATATCCTCGATCGGCAGCTCGCGCATCTTCGCCATCACCTTGGCGGACTCGTCGGTGCCGGCGGCCTTGATCGCCTTGAGATAGTGCAGCACCGCGCCGTAGACGCCGGTCTGGATCATGGTCGGCATCACCTTGGTGCGCTCGTAGAACTTCTTCGACCAGGCGCGCGTGGCCTCGTCCATGGCCCAGTAGGACGCCGTGGTCATATAGGTGCCCTGCGCCGCTTTGAGGCCAATCGCGTGCACGTCGGTGTCGAACATCAACAGGCCGACCAGCTTCTGGCCGCCCTGCACCAGCCCGAACTCGCCGGACTGCTTGATGGCGTTGTCGGTGTCCTGCCCGGCATTGGCGAAGGCGACCACGTCGGATTTCGAGCTCTGCGCCTGCAGCGCAAAGGAGGAGAAGTCGGCGGTGTTGGTGGGATGCTTGACGCCGCCGAGCACCTTGCCGCCCATCTCGTTGATGAAGCGGGTGGCGTCCTTCTCGAGCTGCTGGCCGAAGGCATAGTCCGCGGTGATGAAGTACCAGGACTTGCCGCCTTCCTTGATCACGGCGGAGGCGGTCACCTTCGACAGCGCATAGGTGTCATAAGTGAAGTGCACGGTGTTCGGGCTGCACAGCTCGTCGGTCAGCGAGCTCGCGCCGGGACCGGAGAGCAGGGCGACCTTGCCACGTTCGCGCACCATGTTGTGCACGGCGATGGCGATGCCGGAATTGGGAATGTCGACGACGGCGTCGAGCTTGCCGTTGTCGAACCAGCCGCGCACGATCTGCACGCCGACGTCGGTCTTCATCTGGTGGTCGGCGCTGATGATCTCGATCGGCTTGCCGAGCACGGTCGGCCCGAATTCTTCCACGGCCATCTTCGCGGCCTCGACTGAGCCCGGCCCTGAATTGTCGCGGCCCCAGCTCGACAGATCCGTCAGCACGCCGATCCGCACTGCGTCGTCGGAGATTTGCGCGGTGGCGGCGGTGTTCATCGCCGCGGAAGTCATGGCCGCGAGCATCGTGCAGGCCAGGAGCCCTCTCATCGTCGTTTCCTCTCTTATTGGCCGCTTGGTGCGGCAGGTTTTTGTAGCGGTAAATTAGATAATAGCGAATGCATTTGTCAATCGCGAATAATATCGGACGGCGGGTTCTGCCCTAGCGGCAGCCAAAGCTCTCGTGTCCCGGACGCGTTGCAGCGCTGTTGCGCTGCTGCGCAGAGCCGGGACACATGCCGCACAGACGGCTCGCGGAAAGATGGGCCCCGGCTCTGCAGCGCACCGCCGAAGAGGCGTTGCGTTGCGTCCGGGGCACGAGAGCGACGAAGTGCGCGGGCAGGTTGCAACCCTCACCCCGATTATTCATGATGCCCACTGGAATCGGTGGGGCAGGGCATGACGGCAGCAGTGGGGGTTTCCGCTTCCGCGGAGAAATCGGCGACGGCGCATGTGGTGTGGGCGAGCGCGCTCGGCACTGCGATCGAATGGTACGATTTCCTGATCTACGGCACGGCCGCGGCGCTCGTCTTCAACAAGCTGTTCTTCCCAAGCTTCGATCCCTTCGTCGGCACGCTCGTGGCATTCTCGACCTATGCGGTCGGTTTCGTGGCGCGGCCGATCGGCGGCGCCATCATCGGGCATTACGGTGACCGCCTCGGCCGCAAGACCATGCTGGTCGCGACCATGATCGCGATGGGCCTCGGCACCTTCCTGATTGGCTGCCTGCCGACCTACGATCAGATCGGCATCTGGGCGCCGATCCTGCTCATCTGCCTGCGCTTCGTTCAGGGCATCGGGCTCGGCGGCGAATGGAGCGGCGCGGTGGTGATGGTGATCGAGCACGCCGGAAAACGCCGCGGCTTGTACGGCAGCCTGGTGCAAATCGGATTTCCCGTCGGCGTTGCCGCCTCCACGGGCATCTTCGCATTGATGACGAAGCTGCCCGAGGCGGACTTCCTCAGCTGGGGCTGGCGTGTGCCTTTCCTGATCAGCATCTTGCTCGTCGGCGTCGGCTTCATCGTGCGGCTCAAGCTTGCGGAGACGCCGCACTTCAAGGAAGTGGTCGAGCGCAAGGAGGTGCTGGCGCAGCCGGTGCTCGAGGTGCTCCGCCGCGACTGGCGCAGCTTTCTCCTCGCCGTCGGCATCACGGTGTCGGAAGTCGGGCTCGCCTACCTCCTGACCGTCTTCACCGTGGTCTACGCCACGACGAAGCTCGGCCTGCCACGGCAGGTGATCCTGGATGCGGTGGTCTATGCCGCCATCGTCGAGTTCGCGACTTTGCCGATTGCCGGCTGGCTGTCCGATATCTTCGGTCGCAAGGCGCTGTATCTGGCCGGCGCCGTGTTCACGGTGGCGCTGGCCTTTCCGCTGTTCTGGTTTCTCGACACCAGGGATCCGGCGCTGATCACGTTCGCGCTCGTTGTCACGATGACGCTGACCCATGCGCTGCTGTTCGGGCCGAAGGCCGCCTTCATGCCGGAATTGTTCCGCACAAAGGTGCGTTACAGCGGCGCCTCGCTCGGCGCCAACGTCGCGGCCGCGCTCAGCGGCGGCTTCTCGCCGCTGATTGCGGCCGCGCTGCTCGCTTGGGCCGGCTCCTATTGGGCGGTGTCGGTCTACATCATCGCGCTGTCGATCATCACGATCATCGCCACGCTGCTGGCGCCGGAGACGGCCCGGGACCCGCTGAGATCCTGAGGGTCCGGGCCGCCAGGGGGGGCGACGGTCCAAGATTTTTTTTGGCCCGCCCCCTTGAAAGCGATTTCCGGCTTTCTAAGTCGTTTTTCGCCGCGAGAGCGGTGTGCCGGATGCCTGATCGGGTCCGGTACGGGCGCCGGGCCGGCCTTCGGACCCTCGTCTGAGACCCCGTCCTGCGCTCCTTCGTATCCATCTTGCTCTCAGGAGGACTTGGTTATGAGGACCAGTTTCGACTTCGCGCCGCTGTGGCGCTCCACCATCGGCTTCGACCACCTGGCCGACCTCGTCGACAGCACGCTGCGCCAGGCGACCGAGGACAATTATCCCCCCTACAACATCGAACGCTCCGGCGAGGACCATTACCGGATCAGCCTTGCGGTGGCGGGCTTCGGGCCCAGCGACATCACGGTGACGGCCGAGCAGAACGCACTCACGATCGAGGGGCGGAAGCCCGAGACCGCCGCGCGCGAATATCTGTACCAGGGCATCGCCGCGCGTCCGTTCCGGCGCGTGTTCAACCTGGCCGACTATGTCCAGGTGAAGCAGGCGTCGTTCCAGGACGGGCTCCTGATCATCGACCTCGTCCGCGAGGTTCCGGAAGCCATGAAGCCGCGCCGGATTCCGATCGCGGGCGGCACTCCTGCGGCATCGCAGATCGAGCAGAAAAAGGCAGCCTGAGCGCTCGATCAATCGAATGGCGGGACTGCGGCGATCGGCGCCGCCGTCCCGCCGTCAACACCCCGTCCCTTTGGAAAGGAGCTTGAGGGAGGCACGACCGATGACCAACGTGAATACCAATCCAGGCACTCTCAACCCGCTGTTTCATCCCGCCGCTCATTACGACTCGCCGGCCGAGGTCCTGAATGCGAGGGATCTCTCCGCGCCGGAGAAGCGGATCATCCTGTCGTCCTGGGCCTCCGACATGTACGCCGTCGAATCCTGTCCGGCCTTGCGCGAAATTCCCGGCATAAGCCACACCGTCAGGCTCGTCGACATTCTCGGTGCGCTGCGCAAGCTCGACGGCGACAACGACAATGACGAACCGCCGCGGGGCGGTGGCGTGCCGATGCGGCTGCGGCGGCCCTGGGCCGCCGAAGAGAGGCAGGCGGCATGATGGTCACGCCGGCCGTTCTCGGCCTCGTGTTGGTCGGCCAGGCCTCGGCGGCCTGGGTCGTCCCGTTGCTGGCCCTGCAGGGCTGGATCGTCGCATCACGCGGCGAGGGCTAAAACGACAATCTCGCATATCCGCGCAACGCGAAGCGGCAGGGTGACGATGATGAATGCTGTGCGTCTGCTGTTGCTGACCTTGCTGGTGCTGACGCTCACGGCATCGCAGCCTGCCGCCGGCCAGATTGCAGATCCGAAGACGGGCGGCCCGGTGCCGACGCTGGCGCCCCTGGTGCGCCAGGTGACGCCGGCCGTCGTCAACATCTCCGTGCACGGCCGCGTGCGCGAGGACAATCCGCTCTATCGCGATCCGCTGTTCCGCGAGTTCTTCGACGTTCCCCGGCAGATCGAGAAGGAGGTCAACGCCACCGGCTCCGGCGTGATCGTCGATGCCCAGCGCGGCTACGTGCTGACCAACAATCACGTCGTGGAAGGCACGTCCGCGGTCCAGATCACGACCAAGGACGGCCGGCAGTTTTCCGCCAGGGTGATCGGCCGCGATCCGCCCACGGATATCGCCGTGCTCCAGGTCCAGAACCCGGCCGGGCTCAAGGCGCTTGCCTTCGGCGACAGCGACGGGCTCGAGGTCGGCGATTTCGTGCTCGCGATCGGCAACCCCTTCGGCCTCGGCCAGACCGTGACCTCGGGGCTCGTCAGCGCGCTGGGGCGCACCGGCCTCGGCAAGCAGGGCTATGAGGATTTCATCCAGACCGACGCCGCGATCAATCCCGGGAATTCCGGCGGTGCGCTTGTCAGCCTGCGCGGCGAGCTCGTAGGCATCAACTCGGCGATCATCTCGCCCGCCGGCGGCAATGTCGGCATCGGCTTTGCAATTCCCATCAACATGGCCCGCAAGGTGATGGAGCAGATTATCGTGAGCGGCCGTGTCGAGCGCGGCCGCATCGGCGTGTCGCTGAAGGACCTGCATCCTTCGGTCAACAAGGGACTCGCTCAGGGCGCCGTCATCGCGGAGATCGCGGCGGATTCGCCTGCGGAGAGGGCAGGCCTGCGCAAGGGGGATGTCGTCACCGGAGCCGACGACCGCCCGATCCGCACCGCCGCCCAGCTCCGCAACACGATCGGCCTCGCGCGCGTCGGCGAGGACGTGAAGCTCACGCTGCTGCGCAACGGCGCGCCGTTCACGGCCAATGTGAAGGTGGCGCCGGCGAACCAACCGAGCAGTGCGCAGGCCGGCCCCAATCGCCTCGTCCGCTGAATCGAATGCGGAGACGAGCCGCGGAATCGCTCCATTCCCTGCTATGGCAGATGAATTACACGGGCACGTCCGGCTTGCTCCGCCTCTCCCGCTTGCGGGAGAGGCCGCCGCGCTCGCAGATCGCGGCGGGTGAGGGCTTTCGCCGCACAGGGAAATCCTCAGTCAATCTCAATAATCCCAGCGCGGAGAAACCCTCTCCCCAACCCTCCCCCGCAAGCGGGGGAGGGAGCCCACTGCCGATGCCGCCGCATCGTCCAGGGGCCTGCGATCTTCCAGCTCAGGCCGCGCGGTGATCCGGCTCGCCTTGCAGGTCCCGGATCAGCCTCTTCTCACGCTCGATGCGCTGGCGGTAGAGCTCGCGCTCGTGCTCGCTCTTCGCGCTGGCCAGAAGCAGCTCATAATGGACTATGACTTTTTCGCTGCCTCGAATGAGCAGGTCGCGCTGATTGGTCATTGCAACACCTCCATCGCATTGGCCTGCGCTGCGGAAGCGCGGAACGCGACCGGGAATGCCGTCGCCGTCAAGGCATCGAGCGCCGAGCGCTCCTCTGCGAGGCGTCTTTCGATGAAATGTCGCTCCAGCTCCGACAGCTTCGTTCGCAGCAGGCGCCGGTAGCGGTGAATGTTGTTGCGGTGGGCGCGAATGCGGGCCAGATTTTCATCGATCATCATCGTCTCTCCAGACGGTCGTGTTGGTCCTTTGATTTTCGAGGATGAGAAGTCTCTTCTCGGCGGAAAAAATAGGCAGCAAGCGAAGCGTGTCAAGATGTTCGGAGTCGCGAGCTTGCGTTCCGATCTAGGCTTGGCCGAGGATCTTCTTCGCGGCGCGAAGGTGCGGCTTGTCGGTCATCTGGCCGTCGAGCCGCAGCGTGCCGGAATCGGGATTGCTCGCGAACGCCGCGATCACCTTCTCCGCCCAGGCGCGCTCGGCCTCCGTTGGCGCGAAGGCCGCGTTGACGATGTCGACATGCTTGGGATGGATCAGCGCCTTGGCCGAAAAACCGTCGCGCCGCGCGGCGCGCGTCTCCTGCTCGAGGCCGGCCAGATTGTCGATGTCGGTGTAGACGGTGTCGATCGGGGCGACCTCGGCCGCGGCCGCTGCCATCAGGCAGAGGTCGCGCGCGAGGCGATAGGGGCTGTGGAAGACGCCGCCCGAGGCTTTCTCGGTGGCGCCGAGCGAAGCGGACAGATCCTCCGCGCCCCACATCAGCCCGGCGAGGCGCGGGGAGCAGCCCCTGTAGCTGCCGAGCCCGAAGATCGAGCCGGCGGTCTCGGTCGCGACGCAGACGATGCGGGTCGAACCGATCGCGATGCCGGCTGCGGCTTCGAGAGCTTCGAGCCAGGTTGCGACCTGCCTCACGTCGTCGCCGCCTTGCGATTTCGGCAGCACGATGCCGTCGGGCCTGCCCGGCATCACCGCGGCGAGATCGGCCAGCGTCAGGCCGGTGTCGAGCGCGTTGACGCGGACATAGAGCTGATGCGGGCCGGGGCGGCTCTTCAGCATCGCAAGCGTCAGCGTGCGCGCCTCCGGCTTCTTCTCGGCGACGACGGAGTCCTCGAGATCGATGATCAGTGCGTCGGCCTTGCCTTCGCTCGCCTTCTCGAATTTGCGCGGGGAATCGCCCGGCACGAACAGCATCGAGCGCATCAGACCGGCCTCCTGTGCATCATCGCCATGCGGCGGCATGTGCCGACGATCTCGTCTTTCTGGTTGAGTGCGTGGTGCTCGAACTCGACGATGCCGGCCCTTGGCCGCGATTTTGAGTCCCGCACCGAAAGCACCTTCGTCGTCGCCCGCAACGTGTCGCCGTGGAAGACCGGCTTTGGAAAGGTGACGTCCGTCATGCCGAGATTGGCGACGGTGGTCCCCAGCGTCGTATCATAGACCGTCATGCCGATCATGATGCCGAGGGTGTAAAGGCTGTTGAAAATGCGCTGGCCGAACTCGGTCTTCTCGGCGAAATGCGCGTCGATGTGCAGCGGCTGCGGATTGAGCGTCAGCAGGCTGAACATGGTGTTGTCCATCTCCGTGACGGTCCGGGTCAGCGGATGCCTGAACTCCTGGCCCACGGAAAAGTCTTCGAAGTAAAGCCCGGCCATCGCGGTTTCCTCCTTGCGAAATAACGGCGCGCTCGCAGCCTGCGCCGCATGACCCCATGCATGGTAGACACAGTTCGCGGATAAATTCACGTATCTGTGCGCTGCTTTTCGAGCTAAGAACGCGGGTGAGGCACGTTCGGGCGCAGCAAGCGGCTAACGGTTTGCGCGGAGAATGCGAAGGGAGATGGCGCGGGCGCAGCTCCCGAGGAGGAGATCAAGACCATGGATTTCGCGCTCACCGAGCAGCAGGAAGCCATTCGCGACGCCATCGCCAAGGTCTGCGAGGGCTTTCCCGACGCTTACTGGCTGAAGAAGGACCACGACGGCGGCTTCCCGCACGATTTCCACAAGGCGATGGCGGACGCGGGCTGGCTCGGCATCTGCGTGCCCGAGGAATATGGCGGCTCCGGGCTTGGCATCACGGAAGCCGCGATCATGATGCGCACCATCGCCGAATCCGGTGCCGGCATGTCCGGCGCCTCGGCCGTGCACATCAACGTGTTCGGCCTCAATCCCGTCGTCGTGTTCGGCACCGAGGAGCAGCGCAGGCGCATGCTGCCGCCGATGGTCGAGGGCCGCGAGAAGGCGTGCTTCGCGGTGACCGAGCCGAACACCGGCCTCAACACCACGCAGCTCAAGACCCGCGCGGTCGCCAAGAACGACCGCTACATCGTCAACGGCCAGAAGGTGTGGATCTCGACCGCGCAGGTCGCGCACAAGATCCTGCTGCTGGCGCGTACCACGCCGCTGGAAGAGGTACGCTCGCCCACGCATGGCCTCAGCCTGTTCTACACCGATTTCGACCGCACCAGGATCAAGGTCCACGAGATCGAGAAGATGGGCCGCAAGATCGTCGATTCCAACGAGCTGTTCTTCGAGGACTTTGAAATTCCGATGGAGGATCGGATCGGCGAAGAGGGCAAGGGCTTCGAGTACATCCTCGAAGGCATGAACCCCGAGCGCATCCTGATTGCCGCGGAAGCGGTCGGCCTCGGCAAGCTCGCGCTGTCTCGCGCCACCGAATACGCCAAGACCCGCGTCGTGTTCAATCGCCCGATCGGCAAGAACCAGGGCATCCAGCATCCGCTCGCAGTGAACTGGGTGGAGCTCGAGGCCGCCTGGCTGATGGTGATGTCGGCGGCCTGGCAGTACGACAAGGGCATGCCGTGCGGCGCCGCGGCCAATGCCGCGAAATATCTCGCCGGCGAAGCGGGCTTCTCGGCCTGCGAGCAGGCGGTGATGACCCATGGCGGCTTCGGCTATGCCAAGGAATACCACGTCGAGCGCTACTTGCGCGAAGTGCTGATCCCGCGCATCGCGCCGGTCAGCCCGCAACTGGCGCTGAGCTTCATCGCGGAGAAGGTGCTGGGACTCGCGAAGTCGTACTGAACGAGTCTGGCGCAAGCCAGATAGGCGGCCTATTCGGCCGCGATCCGCTCCATCGCGATGGCACGGAGCCTGGCGCGCTGGATCTTGACGCCGTTGGCGCTGTCGGTGACGGGGAAGGCGTCCACGACATAGATCCGCGCCGGCACCTTGTAGCCGGCGAGCCGCTCGCGCAGGCGTGCGAACAGCATCTCCTGCATAGGCAGCTCCCCTGCCGGGATCACGAAGGCGACGCAGCGCGCCTGGCCCCTCAGATCGACCGCGACGACCTGGGCGTCGGCGACGCCTGCGCAGGATTTGAGCTCGTCCTCGATCTCTCCGGGCGCGACCAGGAAGCCGCCGAGCCGCATCGCATCGCCGGCGCGGGTCTCGTAGACGAAGGAGCCGTCGCCGCGCAGCCGGCCGATGTCGCCGGTGCGGAAGAACCCGTCCGCGGTGATCGCCTCGCGCGTGGCGTCGGGATTGTTGAAATAGCCGAGAAAGCGTGACGGCGCGCTGATCTCGATCTCGCCGGACACGCCACTGGGGGCAAGCTCACCGGTCTCGGCATCGCGCACCCGCACTTTCGCGTCCGGCGACATCGGCCAGCCGCCGCCCTCGATGCGATCGGCGAAGGCGTCCCCGGGGCGGGCGATCGAGAACAGCGCCTGCACCTCGCTCGAACCGTACAGGCCGTAAAGCGGCAAGCCGCGCGCTTCAGCCTCCGCCGCCAACTCGCGCCAGCCGGGCTGGAACGCGGCGAAGCCGCAGACTTCAAGGTGCGGAAACGGACGTGGCGCATCTGTGGGCGCGAGGATGCGGCGGAACATCTCGTCGGAGCCGAAAGAGTGCGTGATCCTTTGTTCCCGAAGGATCTTCACGGCCGGCGCCGCCTCGAAGGCGTCCAGCACATGGACGGTCGCGCCGGCTGCGACGAAGCCGAGCAGGCTCGTCATGCCGAAGGTGCCGCAGAACGGCAGCATCGCCAGCAGCGAATGGCGTTGCGGATCGAGCTGGAGCGCGCGTGCGACGGAGACGGCGTGCGTCGCCAGCGTCGCTTGCGAATGCGCGACGAGCTTCGGCCCCTTGGTCGTGCCTGACGTCGTGTAGAGCAGTACGGGGAGATCGACATCATCCTGGGGCTTTGGAGCCGGCGGGTAGGGCGTGTCGAACGCATCGAACCGCACGCAGGGCCAGTGTGCCGGGATGGCATCCGCGCCGACCACCGCGAGCCGTTGCAGCGCCGGCACCTCGTCCTTGGCGATGCCCGCAAGGATGGCGGTAAAGTCGATGGCGCGGAATGCCGCCTCGACGACCATGAGCTTCGCGCCTGACAGCTTGAGCAGGTGCGCGACTTCCGCGCTGCGGTAGCGCGTATTGACGGCGGCGACGACCGCGCCGAGCCGTGCGGCGGCGAACAGCAGCGTCAGCCATTCGACCCGGTTGACCAGCCACACCGCGACGACGTCGCCCTTGCCGATGTCTTGCGCGGCAAGCCAGGCGGCGGTCTGTTCGATCTTCGCGGAGAACTCCGCGCGAGAGACGGCTGCGCCGTCGCATATGAAGGCAGGATCGGCGGCGGGCTCGATCCGGATCAGCGATTGCAATGACACGTCGTTGGCGCTCATGCCACCGGACTAACCCGATCGCGCCAACCTGTCTACTTTGTGCCGAACATCCGGTCGCCGGCATCGCCGAGGCCCGGCACGATGTAGCCGTGGTCGTTGAGCCGCTCGTCGATCGCGGCGGTCCAGATCGGCACGTCGGAATGCTCGCTCTCGAACTGGGCGATGCCTTCAGGGGCGGCCAGCAGGCAGACGAAGCGGATATCGCGGGCGCCGCGCGCCTTGAGCAGGGACGCGCCGGCGCAGGCGGAGTTGCCGGTCGCCAGCATCGGGTCCATCAGAATCACGGTGCGGTCCGACAGGTCCTGCGGCGCCTTGAAGTAATATTCCACGGCCTGCAACGTCTCGGGGTCGCGGTAGAGGCCGATATGGGCGATACGCGCCGAAGGCATCAAGGCGAGCATGCCGTCGAGGAAGCCGACGCCGGCGCGCAGGATCGGCGCCAGCGTGAGCTTCTTGCCGGCGATCTTGGGGGCCTGCATCGGCGCGATCGGCGTCTCGATGTCCACCAGCTCCAGCGGCAGGTCGCGCGTCACCTCGTAGGCCAGCAGCATCCCGATCTCGTTAAGGATTTCGCGAAAGCTCTTGGTCGAGCGGTCCTTCTCCCGCATCAAGGAGAGCTTGTGCTGGACCAGGGGATGGGTGACGACGTTGACGTTGCCGATGCTCATGAAACCGATCTACACGGTTCCGTGAAACTGCGCCAGATCGGGTTGGCCCTTTCCGTGAGAGACGCGGCCTAACCGGGCATCGCGACGGCGCTCCGGGCGCGGTTGCTCGCCTCGTAGGCCGCCATGGTCAGCTCGCGGTCGATCGCCATGCGCATGGCGTCCATGGCCGGCTGGCGCAGGCGCCTCTTCGCGGCTGCATGCGACGGCTTGTGGATGGCGCGCAAGTCAGCGACGATCTTATCGAGCGTGGTGTCGACCATCTCCGGCGCGACCACGCGATCGAGAAGACCAGCGGTCAACGCCTCCTCCGGCTCGTACATCTCACCCAGCGTGGCGGTCCGGCTGAGCCAGGCCGGATGCAGGCGGCTGCGCGCGAGCTCGATGGCGAAGCTGGGTGGCGCGATGCCGATCGCGACCTCGTTCAGCCCCATGCGGTGCGGTCCGCGGGCGCCGAGCCTGACGTCGCAGGCGAGCAGCAGGAACGTCCCCATCGGGTAAGCATGGCCCTCCATCACGCCGATGGTCGGGTGCGGAAAGGACATCAGCCGCAGCGCAAGCTCCGCGCCGGCCCGGACCATCTCGAGGCTCCTGGCAGCATCGCCCGAGGCGAACACTTTCAGGTCGAAGCCTGCGGAAAAGACGCCCGGCCGCGCCGAGCGCAGCACCACGATCTCCGCTTCCGTTTCGGCACGGTCGAAGGCGGCTGCGATCTCGCCCAGCATCGCGGCCGACATCGCATTGACCTTGCCGTCGTCGAGCCCGATCCGCGCCACGCCGTCTCCGAGTTCGTAGGTCACTCCCTTGGGCATCTGCCTCTCCCTGTCATGGTCATGTCTTGACTGTCGGAGGCTGATGTAGACCAATCAATATAATTCTTGACCGAAGGAGAGTGCCATGCCGGCCGTGCCAAAGCACCGTCAGCCCATCATCAATGCCGCGGTGACCCTGTTCCGCCGGCAGGGATTTGCCCGCACCGGCCTCAACGACATCGTCGACGTCAGCGGCGCGCCGAAGGGCTCGCTCTACCATTACTTTCCGGACGGAAAATCCTCGATCGCGGTGGCAGCGGTGGAGGAGGCGGGCCGCCGCGTCGCGGCGACGGTCGCCAAGCTCGCGGCGGAGTGCGGCTCGACCGGCGAGCTCCTGCGCGCGCACGCAAGGCTGCTGGCAGGCTGGATGCAGGGCTCCGGCTTCCGCAACGGCTGCCCGATCACGACCGTCCTGCTCGAGCTTGCGCCGCGCGAACGGGCCGTGTCGGAGGCCGGTCGCAAGGCCTATGCCGCGCGTCTATCGATCCTGCGTGACAAGCTGGTCGCCGACGGCTTCGCCAGGCCGCGGGCGGAGGCGCTGGCCGTGCTCTGCACGTCGGCGCTGCAGGGCGCATTGATCCAGGCCCGCGTCGAGCGTAGCCGCCGGCCGATCGAGGTCACCGCGGGGGAGCTGGCACGGCTGATCGAAGCGGAGCGGATGAGCTAGACTCCAAGCCCGCGCGCCACCAGCGTGATCACGAGCGCCAGGATGCCGCCCCAGACCAGGCTCAGCGTCATTGTCAGAACGGTCACGGCGACTGCCTGCTCCAGCGTTCCCTTGAAGGTTGCTTGCTACCGGTCCGAGGCTGGGCTCGCAGTGATGTGCATGCCGAGCAGCAATGCGCCCATCAATGCGACGAGCATGATGATCTTGAGCTCGACCATGTCGTTACCTCGCAAGGCGCGCCAGGCGCCGCTTCACCCCGCTCAGCCATCGCGCCGCCAGCGCGTCGAGCGGATTGCCCTGGTTCGCGACGTCGAGCTCGAAGGTCTCGGCAGGAAACACCAGCGCGCATCGTGCCGGTGCGCTCTGCCGGTTGGCGAAATCGATCGCGGAGCTCCTGAACAGGAAGAGGCCGCCGACGCGCCCCCTGGCCTCGCGGGCCACCCAGAGCCCGCCACGGTTACGTCCGATGAAAAAAGCGGGAATGGCGGCACTGACGACATCAGGGTCGAGTGGCCTCAGTGCCGTTGTCGCGCCGATTTCAGGCGCCGTCGTTCGCGACGCCGGCAGGCGGTGCACGGCCTGAAGGGCGATCGCGGCCATGGCGGCCTCCTCACACATCTGCAAGGTCATGACGTCTGCCGCGCCGGTCAGGCGGGGAGATGCCAGACATGGATTGCGGTTCTCAGCGCGATCAGCGCGGTGAGCACGCTGCCCATCGAGAGCAGGCCGAGCGCCTGGAGCGCGATACGCTCGAGCCGGGCCTTGCGCGCTTCGGAGATGCGCGCCGTGCGTTCGGCCTCGAAGGGCCGGTCGAAACCATGTGTCAGGATCGACATCGTGGAAGTCCTTGTCCCTGGCGCAGCAAGACGGCCGCTCCAATCTGCCGCTTATGATGTCCATCGTTGCGTAGGATTGCGAGATGAGCGCCGGCGCATCCGCATAGGAATGTCATAAAGATGCCGATCCACGCGCCGGCAGACCTCTGAAGAGATTGCGGCTCCGCTTCGGTCGGGGGGCCCGAGACGGCGCGGGATCCGAATGCGTGATCCCGACCGCCGCGGCAAAAGCGAGGCGCAGCCGCGGCTCCTCGATTTGCTGGCAGAACCGGTCCAGAATGTCCGACGCGTTCTGTGGCTCCCCGCTGATCGCCGCGCAGAGCTGCGAACTGGTTCGCCGGAAGAAGTGGAACGTCTCGTCGGCGGTGCGCCGTCCCCCGAGGCGATCGAGCTCCGCCGCGAGTGCTGCAACGTTGAGCCTGTCGGCTTCATCTCGCGTCACGGCAAGGCGCAGCAGCGCCAGCTTCCAGGGGTGGAGCAGCCTGTCAGATCCATCAAGAGGGTTGAGCATGCAATTCCGGACGGGCCTCGCCGCGTCAGGCTCCGATGCTGTCGATCAATTCCTCGTCGGCGATCGCAGCGAATGCGCGCACTACGCCTCTCTGCGCCGTGGCGTCCATCGGCACGATCGGAAGCCGGGTGGCGGCCGACGTCAGGCCGAGGACGCTGAGACCGTA
Source organism: Bradyrhizobium sp. FW305-F6 (assembly GCF_058782905.1). Lineage (NCBI taxonomy): Bacteria > Pseudomonadati > Pseudomonadota > Alphaproteobacteria > Hyphomicrobiales > Nitrobacteraceae > Bradyrhizobium > Bradyrhizobium sp. FW305-F6. Next base: position 873,054 of record NZ_JBYSYD010000002.1, on the reverse strand, counting down.
TTTGAGCGCGGCAGGACTTTCCCTGGACAGGCAGGCGATGAGCGGGATCAGGCGCTTGTGCAGGTAGCGGGCGGATTGCAGCCTGCCCTGCCTCACATGCGAGAAGATCGTCCGGCAGAGATCCGGAGCGATGTTGGCGACCTCCGAGATGGCGCCGTCGCCGCCGTCCACGATCAAAGCGAACGCAGTGCTGTCGTCGCCGGAGAGAAAGCGAAAATTCGCCGGCAGATTGCGTGACAGCCGCATCGGACGGGTGATGTCGCCGCTCCCGTCGCGCAGAGCGACGAGCTGACGGGATTCGAGCAAGCGCAGAAGCGTCTCGTCGCCAAGCGGGCGCAGCGTGCGGGAGGGAATGTCGTGCAGGATCACGGGAAGGCCGATCGCGCCGGCGATGGTGCGGAAATGCGCGAGCATGCCTTCCTGCATCGGCTTGTTGTAGGCGGGCACGACCGACATGACGGCGTCGGCGCCGGCCGCCTCCGCGCGCCGCGCAAGCTCGATGGCGTGGCTGGTTGAGTTCGAGACGGCGCCTGCGATGACCCGCACGCGGCCGCGGGCGACGTCGACCGCGGTGCGAATGACGAGCTCCTGCTCGGCCGGCGACAGTGTCGGCGCTTCCCCGGCCGTCTCGCAGACCACGATGGCGGGAACGCCGGCCGCGACCTGTCGCTCGCACAGCGCGGCGAACGCCTCGAGGTCGATCCCATCCGCCGCGTCGAACGGGGTCGGCAGGTCAGGAATGAATCCGGTGAACCAGGCAGCGGGAGGGATGAGCATGGTGGTTGCCTGTCGGCGCCGGTTCAAGCGGCGCTCCGCGAGACGATGATGTCGGGGCGCTTGCCCATGTCCAGCTCGAGTTCGCGCGGCAACTCGACGATGGTTTCGGGATGCTGTCCGTTCTCGAACAGCGCATATTTGATTGCCTGGGCGCGGCTGACGAACAGGCCGCCATAGAGGCCGTTCTGCTCCTGGGCGACCCATTGTCCCCGGCGATTCCTGCCGATGAAGACGACGGTCGAAGGCGAGCTGCACGAGGGAGGTTCGACGAGTTTCACGGGTTTGATCCTTTTGAACGATGCCGGCCTCGGACGCATCTCCTTGCCGGCGTGCTCAATATCGCCAGCCGCGAATATGATTTCGAGGGCGAGTGCGCGGCGATCTCATAGGAAGGTTATAAAGCCGGCGCTGTGCCGTTCAGGCCGGATCGATGACGATGTGGACCAGCGCGAACAGCGCGGCGAAGGCGACTGCCTCGTCCCAATGATTGAGCGCGGCCCCGAACAGAGGCTCCCGCCTGACGAGGCTGGCGAGCGCGCACAGGACGATCGACATCCAGAGCAGCACGGCGAGGCTTCGGCCGAAGCCGACGCTGCCGAATGCGGCAAAGCCCATGAGGAGCACGAGACGGACGGCGAATCGCGCGATCACGCGCGCGGGCTCAGCGTGCGCAGCATGTCCGGAGCTTGCGGCATGGCGTCGATCCGTCGGGCGAGTCTAGCCGAAATTGTCGCAGACCACCGGCTCGCAGAGCGGATCCGGCGCAGGACGGACGGCAGGACGAAAAGGAACGCTGGGCCGCGGTACATCCGCCGCCAGCCCCTGCACCTCGAGGAACGCCGACAGCAGGGCGAGCGCGAGGTCGGCATGGCGCGCCTCGACCGCGGCATCCAGCCAGTCCGGCAGCTCGCGCTCGCGCGAGAGCGCGCAATGCCACTCGCCCTCGTCATAGGCGATGCGGCGGACCTGCCACATCGGCAGCTCCAGCTCCATCAGCACCAGCGCCGCGTCCGCCCAGGCCTCGGCGTCGATCAGGCGCGTGAGGCGTGCGGTGCGGCCGTCCTGGCCGCGCGAGGGGATGCGCCGGCAGGCGTGTGCGATGATGTCGAGCATCAGCGGCCGCGTCATCGCCTGCGCATTGCCCAAGCGGTCGCCGAGTGATGGTGCATCGTAACGTCGGAAAGCGGCGGTCATGTCAGGCCTCCTGGAATTTGGCGTCGGTCAGTCGGCCGGCCTCTCCAAGATGGCTGGAATGGCATTTGAAAACGAGATGATGAGGGGGCGGGAGATATAGGGATATCATAAAAGGTGCGGGGCTTTGCGCCATGCTCCACTCACCCGGCGAACGCGGAGAGGGCAGCCGATCAGCCTGCCTGTGACCGTGCGAGGGGGCGGGCTTTTATGAGATTCCTATAACTTTGCCATAGCCCTCATCTCGAAAACCTATGTCCCGGATGGCACTTCAGCGCGGTGAGAGCTCCCGGCGGGCGCCACGGAACATGTGCCGTGATTGATTCATCGCAAGCGGGCTGCCGGAAGCAGAAAATGGGGTTGCGTCCAAGGTTGTCGCAACGAGGAGCACTTTCATGATGGACCTTCTGATGGTGGCGCTCGCCGTCGCCTTTTTCGCCCTCGCGATCGGTTACACCTACGCCTGTGAACGGCTGTAACGGAGCGGGCCATGATCTTTGATTACACGCTCGCGGGCGCCGTCTCGTTCGGCCTCTTGATCTATCTCACCTATGCACTGCTGCGGCCCGAGCGGTTTTGACGCCGTGCTGCTGCTTGTCGAATTGCTGCTGGCCGACGCCGCGCTCGTTGCGGGCCTGCTTGCGTTGCTCCTGCCGCTGTTGCGCCGGACCCAAAGCCTGAAGGGTTAATGCCATGACTGTGATCGGTTGGTTCCAGATCATTCTTTATTGCGCGATCGTCGTCGCGCTGACCAAGCCACTCGGCGGGTACATGACGCGCGTGTTTGGCGGCGAGCGCACCTTCCTGTCGCCGGTCCTGCGCCCGATCGAGGCCGGCATCTACTGGATCTCCGGCGTCGACGAGAAGCGCGAGCAGCACTGGCTGACCTACACGGTCGCCATGCTGCTGTTCCACGTCGGCGGCTTCCTCGTCATCTACGGCCTGATGCGGCTCCAGGCCATGCTGCCCTTCAATCCGGCCGGGCAGTCCGCGGTTGCGGAGGATCTGTCCTTCAACACCGCGATCTCCTTCATCACCAACACCAACTGGCAGAACTACGGAGGCGAGAGCACGCTGTCCTATCTGACCCAGATGGTCGGCCTCACGCACCAGAATTTTCTGTCGGCGGCGACCGGCATCGTGCTGGCCGTTGCCCTCATCCGCGGCTTTGCCCGCGCCTCCGTACGCACGGTCGGCAATTTCTGGGTGGACGTCACCCGCTGCACGCTCTACGTCCTGCTGCCGATCTGCATCGTCTACACGCTGTTCCTGGTCTGGCAGGGCATGCCGCAGACGCTCGGGGCCTATGTCGAGGCGACCACGCTCGAGGGGGCCAAGCAGACCATCGCGGTCGGCCCGGTCGCCTCGCAGGTCGCGATCAAGATGCTCGGCACCAATGGCGGCGGCTTCTTCAATGCCAACGCCGCGCATCCGTTCGAGAATCCGACCGCGCTGTCGAACTTCGTGCAGATGCTCTCGATCTTCGTGCTCGGCGCGGCGCTCACCAACGTGTTCGGACGGATGGTCGGCAACCAGCGCCAGGGCTGGGCGATCCTCGCGGTGATGGGCGTGCTGTTCGTCGCCGGCGTCGGCGTCTGCTATTGGGCGGAAGCCAGCGGCACCGCGACAATGCATGCGCTGGGCCTGACCGGCGGCAACATGGAAGGCAAGGAGGTCCGCTTCGGCATCGTCGCGTCCTCCCTGTTCGCCGTGATCACGACCGCGGCCTCCTGCGGTGCCGTCAACGCCATGCACGACAGCTTCACTGCGCTCGGCGGCATGATCCCGCTGATCAACATGCAGCTCGGCGAGATCATCGTCGGCGGCGTCGGTGCCGGCATGTACGGCATGCTGCTGTTCGTCATCCTCGCGATCTTTGTCGCGGGGCTCATGGTCGGCCGCACCCCGGAATATGTCGGCAAGAAGATCGAGGCGCGCGAGGTCAAGATGGCGATGCTCGCCATTCTCGTCCTGCCGCTGATGATTCTCGGCTGGACCGCCGTCGCCGTGGTCTATCCGGCGGCGGTCGCCTCCATGGCGAATGCCGGGCCGCACGGCTTCACCGAAGTGCTGTACGCTTTCACCTCGGGGGCGGCCAACAACGGCTCGGCCTTCGCGGGCCTCACCGGCAACACCTTCTTCTACAATCTCACGCTTGCCAGCGCGATGTTCGTCGGCCGCTTCTTCATGATCGTGCCGGCCATGGCGATCGCGGGCTCGCTCGCGGCCAAGAAATCGATCCCGCCGTCGATGGGGACGTTCCCCACCACGGGCGGCCTGTTCGTCGGCCTCGTCGTCGGCGTCATCCTGATCATGGGCGGCCTGACCTTCTTCCCGGCGCTCGCGCTCGGCCCCATCGTCGAGCACCTCGCGATGAACGCCGGCAACCTGTTCTGATCCAGCTCTTTCGGAGTGACCTCCATGGAACCCGTCCATAAACCCAACAAGCGCATGCCCGTCTCGGCGATGCTGGATCCGAAGATCGTGATGCCGGCGATCGGCGCGGCCTTCGCCAAGCTCGATCCGCGCGCCATGATCAAGAACCCCGTCATGTTCGTGGTCGAGATCGTCGCCGCGCTCACCACCGTGATCTTCCTGCGCGATCTTCTCACCGGCGGCGAGAATCTCGGCTTCACCTTCCAGATCATCCTCTGGCTGTGGTTCACCGTGCTGTTCGCCAACCTTGCTGAAGCGGTGGCCGAGGGCCGGGGCAAGGCGCAGGCCGAGACGCTGCGGAAGACTCGCACCGAGAGCCAGGCCAAGCTCCTGAGTGGCGTGGGCGGCGACTACAAGCTCGTCTCGGGCACCAGCCTGAAGGTCGGCGATCTCGTGCTGGTCGAGGCGGGCGACACGATCCCCTCGGACGGCGAGGTGATCGAGGGCGTCGCCTCCGTCAACGAGGCCGCCATCACCGGCGAGTCGGCGCCCGTGATCCGCGAGTCCGGCGGCGACCGTTCGGCGGTGACAGGCGGCACGCAGGTGCTGTCGGACTGGATCCGCGTCCGCATCACGGCAGCCCAGGGCTCGACCTTTATCGATCGCATGATCAAGCTGGTCGAGGGCGCGGAGCGGCAGAAGACGCCGAACGAGATCGCGCTCAACATTCTGCTCGCCGGCCTCACCATCATCTTCGTGTTCGCCACCGTGACGATCCCGAGCTACGCGGCCTATGCCGGCGGCTCGATCTCGGTGATCGTGCTGGTGGCGCTGTTCGTGACGCTGATCCCGACCACGATCGGCGCGCTGCTGTCGGCGATCGGCATCGCCGGCATGGACCGCCTCGTCCGCTTCAACGTGCTGGCGATGTCGGGCCGCGCGGTCGAGGCCGCCGGAGACGTCGACACGCTGCTGCTCGACAAGACCGGCACCATCACGCTCGGCAACCGGCAGGCGACCGCGTTCCGTCCCGTGCGAGGCGTCACCGAGCAGGAACTGGCGGACGCCGCCCAGCTCGCCTCGCTCGCCGACGAGACGCCGGAAGGCCGCTCCATCGTCGTTCTGGCCAAGGAGAAGTACGGCATCCGCGGCCGCGACATGGCGGAGCTGGGCGCGACCTTCGTTCCGTTCACGGCCCAGACCCGCATGAGTGGCGTCGATGCCGGCGGCTCCTCGGTGCGCAAGGGCGCGGTCGACGCCATCCTCAATTATGTCGGCGGCGGGGCACCGACCGCGATCGCCTCGGGCAATGCGGCGCGGGCCATGCAGCCCGTGGCCTTGTCGGAGGCGGGCCGCGAGATCAGCGCCATTGCCGACGAGGTCTCCAAATCGGGCGGCACGCCGCTGGCTGTCGCCAGGGATGGCAGGCTGCTCGGGATCGTCCAGCTCAAGGACATCGTCAAGGGCGGCATTCGCGAGCGCTTCGCGGAGCTGCGCCGCATGGGCATCCGCACCATCATGATCACCGGCGACAATCCGATGACGGCTGCCGCCATCGCGGCCGAAGCCGGGGTCGACGACTTCCTGGCGCAGGCAACGCCCGAGGACAAGCTCAAGCTGATCCGGGACGAGCAGGCCAAGGGCAAGCTGGTGGCCATGTGCGGCGACGGCACCAACGACGCGCCGGCGCTCGCGCAGGCCGACGTCGGCGTCGCCATGAACACCGGCACCCAGGCCGCCCGCGAGGCCGGCAACATGGTCGACCTCGACTCCAACCCGACCAAGCTGATCGAGGTGGTCGAGATCGGCAAGCAGCTCCTGATGACCCGCGGTGCGCTGACCACGTTCTCGATCGCCAACGACGTGGCCAAGTACTTTGCGATCATCCCGGCGATGTTCCTGGCATTCTACCCGCAGCTCAGCGTGCTCAACGTCATGAACCTGTCGAGCCCGCAGAGCGCCATCCTGTCGGCGATCATCTTCAACGCGCTGGTCATCATCGGATTGATCCCGCTCGCGCTGAAGGGCGTCGCCTATCGCGCCGTCGGCGCTGGCGCGCTGCTGCGGCGTAACCTGTTGATCTACGGCCTCGGCGGCATCGTCATCCCCTTCATCGGCATCAAGGCGATCGACCTCGTCGTGACCGCCTTCCACTTGGCTTGACCGTTGTCATGCGAGGAGCAAATTCTCTCTGTCATTCCGGGGCGCCTCGAAGAGGCGAACCCGGAATCTCGAGGTTCCGGGTTCGATGCTTCGCACCGCCCCGGAACGACGGGAGAGATGCTTCGCTCGCAATGACAAAATCATTGGAGACTTAACATGCTCAGAGAAATCCGCCCCGCCATCGTCCTATTGCTGGCACTCACCGCCATCACCGGCCTGGCCTATCCGCTGGCGATGACGGCCATTGCCGGCGCAATCTTCCCGACACAGGCGCAGGGCAGCCTGATCGAGAAGGGGGGCAAGGTGATCGGCTCCGCCCTGATCGGGCAGGAGTTCAAGGACGACAAGTATTTCCATGGCCGCCCGTCGGCGACGGTTGCGCCGGACCCGAATGATTCGACCAAGACGGTGCCGGCCCCCTACAACGCCGCCAATTCGGGCGGCTCCAATCTCGGCCCGACCAGCAAGGCGCTGGCCGACCGGCTGAAGGAGGATGTGGACAAGCTCAGGAGCGAGAATCCGAACGCGGCCGTGCCGGTCGACCTGGTGACGACCTCGGCTAGCGGCCTCGACCCGAACATCTCGCCGGAAGCGGCGCAATTCCAGGTGCCGCGCGTGGCCAAGGCGCGAAATATGCCGGAAGATCAGGTCAGGCAGCTCGTGACCGCCCACACGGAAGGCCGTCTGCTCGGCTTCCTCGGCGAGCCCAGGGTCAATGTTCTGGCGTTGAACCTCGGGCTCGACCGCATGGCGGCGAAGTAGCCGTCTAGGCTCGCAGTGGACGGATGATTATACTGCCCTGATGGTCCGAGAGCGCCGCGATCCCGAACAACGTCCGTCTCCCGAGGCGCTGCTGGAAGCTGCGCGCCGGGAGGAGAGCGCGAGCGGCAAGCTGAAGATCTTCGTCGGCGCCGCCCCCGGCGTCGGCAAGACCTACGAGATGCTGCAGAGCGCCCATGCCAAGCGCAAGGCCGGCATCGATGTCGTGGTCGGTTTCGTCGAAACCCACGGCCGCGCCGAGACCGAGGCGCTGGTGCGCGGCCTCGAAGTGGTCCCGCGCAAGAGGCTCGACTACCGCGGCCAGATCGTCGAGGAGATGGATCTCGATGCGGTGATTGCGCGGCGGCCGCAGATCGCATTGGCCGACGAGCTCGCCCACACCAATGCGGCGGGCAGCCGCCATCCCAAGCGCTACATGGATGTCGAGGAGCTGCTCTCCCACGGAATCGACGTCTACACCGCCGTCAACATCCAGCACATCGAGAGCCTGAACGACGTCGTCGCCCAGATCACCCATGTCCGGGTTCGCGAGACCGTGCCGGACTCGGTGTTCGACCGCGCCGACGCGATCGAGCTGATCGATCTGACGCCGGACGATCTGATCCAGCGGCTGAAGGAGGGCAAGGTCTATGTGCCCAAGCAGGCCGAGCGGGCACTGGAGCATTATTTCTCTCCGGGCAATCTCACCGCGCTGCGCGAGCTGGCGCTGCGGCGCACCGCCGAGCGGGTTGACGAGCAGCTCCTCACCCATATGCAGGCCAATGCCATTGCCGGGCCCTGGGCCGCGGGCGAGCGCATCCTCGTCTGCGTCAGCGAGGATCCCCGCGCCGCCGGCCTCGTGCGCTACACCAAGCGGCTGGCCGACCGGCTGCATGCGCCGTTCACCGCGATCTCGATCGAGACGCGGCGATCCCTGCAATTGTCCGACGAGCAGCGCGATCGGCTGGCCGATACGCTGCGGCTGGCGGAATCGCTCGGCGGCGAAGCGCTGACCATTCCCGCCGTCGGGCGCCGCATTGCCGACGACGTCGTCAATTTCGCCCAAGGCAACAACGTCACCCAGATCGTGATCGGCAAGTCGAGCCGCTCGCGCTGGTTCGAGATGACGCGCGGCTCGGTCGTGCACGACCTGGTGCGCCGCGCCGGCAACATCACCGTCCACGTCATCGCCGGCGACGAGATGCCCGGCGAGGCCGCGCCCAAGACCGCGGTGCAGACCGCCGCCCGGTCGGAGCCGTTCGATCCGCTGCCCTATCTGAAGGCGCTCGGGATCGTGCTGATCGGCCTCGGCGCCGCGGAGCTGATCCAGCCCCGGTTCGGCATCGAGAACGTCGACCTCGTGCTGCTGACGGCGGTGGTCGCGGTTGCCGTGCGCTATGGCTTATGGCCGTCGCTGCTGGCGACCGTCGCGGCGTCGCTGTGCTACAATTTCTTCTTCCTGCCGCCGCTCTACACCTTCACGATCACCGATCCGACCAATGTCGCCGCCTTCCTGCTGTTCCTGGTGGTGGCGATGATCGTCTCCAATGTCGCCGCGCGCGTGCGCATCCAGGCCGACACTGCCATAGGCCGGGTCAGGATGACCGAGCAACTTTATGCCTTCAGCCGCAAGCTCGCCGGCACCGCGACGCTCGACGACGTGCTGTGGGCCAGCGCCTACCAGATCGCTTTGATGCTGAAGGTGCGCGTGGTGCTGCTGTTGCCGGACGCGGGCCTGCTCACGGTGAAGTCAGGTTATCCGCCCGAAGACGAGCTCGATCAGGCCGACCTCGCCGCCGCCAACTGGGCCTGGCGCAACGATCGCCCCGCCGGCCGCGGCTCGGACACGTTGCCGGGCGCCAAGCGGCTGTTCCTGCCGATGCGCACCGGGCGCGGCCCGATCGGCGTGATCGGCATCGACAACGATCGCACCGGCCCGCTGCTGACGCCGGACCAGCGCCGGCTGCTCGATGCGCTGGTCGACCAGGGCGCGCTCGCGATCGAGCGCGTGCTGCTGGTCGAGGACATGGACCGGGTCAAGCGAACCGTCGAATCCGAGCGGCTGCGCTCGGCGCTGCTCACCTCGATCTCGCACGATTTGAAGACGCCTCTCGCCTCCGTGTTGGGAGCGGCTTCCACCATGCGCGATCTCGCCGGCGCTCTCTCCGACACCGAGAAGCGCGACCTGCTGGCCACCGTGATCGACGAATCCGAGCGGCTCAACCGCTTCATTGCCAATCTGCTCGACATGACCAAGCTCGAATCCGGCGCCATCGTGCCCAACACGGCGCTGCACGACCTCGGCGAGATCGTCGGCAGCGCGCTGCGGCGCGCCAGCAAGATCCTCAGCCGGCACAAGGTCGAGCTGGTGCTGGCCGCCGAGCTGCCGATGCTTCAGCTCGATGCCGTGCTGTTCGAGCAGGTGCTGTTCAACCTCCTCGACAACGCGGCCAAATATTCGCCGCCGGAGACCACGATCATGATCCGTGGCCGGCGTGACGGTGGTCAGGTCGTGCTCGAGATCGCCGACGAGGGAGCCGGCATTCCGCCCGGCGAACTCGAAAGCGTGTTCGACAAGTTCTACCGCGTGCAGAAGGGCGATCACGTCCGCCCCGGGACGGGGCTCGGACTTGCCATCTCCCGCGGCTTCGTCGAAGCGATGGGCGGCACGATCTCCGCCGCCAATCGCGGCGGGCGGAGCGGCGCGGTCCTGACGATTCGGCTGCCCGTTCCGGCAGAGAGCCACGCATTGGATACCGCCGCATGAGCGCTGCTCCGATCAAGGTCCTGGTCATCGACGACGAGCCGCCGATCCGCAAATTGCTGCGGATGGGATTGACCACGCAAGGCTACGACATCCTGGAGGCGTCGAACGGAAAGATGGCTCTGGAGAAGCTTGCCGAAGAGCCGGCGCTGATCATTCTCGATCTCGGCCTGCCCGACGTGCAGGGGCACGAGCTGCTCCGCACCATCCGCACCCGCAACGAAGGCGTGCCCATCGTGGTGCTGTCGAGCCGGGGCGACGAAGCCGGCAAGGTCCAGGCGCTTGATCTCGGCGCCGACGATTATCTGACCAAGCCATTCGGCATGGAGGAGCTGCTGGCGCGCCTGCGCGCCGCGCTGCGCCACCAGCTTCAGGTCAAGGGCGAGCGCCCGGTGTTCCGCACCGGCGATCTCTCGGTCGATCTCGTTCGCCGCATCGTCAAGGTCGGCGAGCGCGAGGTGAAGCTCTCGCCGAAGGAGTACGACCTGTTGCGGGTGCTGGTGCAGCATGCTGGCAAGGTGCTCACCCACCGCTTCCTGCTGCGGGAGCTCTGGGACGAGCTGACCGACGCGCAATATCTGCGCGTCTATGTCCGCCAGCTCCGCCAGAAGATTGAAGCCGATCCGGAGCGGCCGCAATATGTGCTGACGGAAACGGGGATCGGGTATCGGCTGAAGGCGGGGGATTGAGCGTAGCTCCGCGGCATCGCGTGCCGGCCTGAGGCAAACTCGTCATGGCCGGGCTTGACCCGGCCATCCACGTCTATCGGCATACCAGGACGCGCGTGGATGCCCGGGGCAAGCCCGGGCATGACGACGGAAGTTGTGGCGCCCGCCTGCTTCCGCAAGGACGGAGTAAATCAGCCCGCCTTCCTCTGCCGCGCCGTCGACCGATGCGCCTTCTTTGCACTTCGATTCCGCCCGGTCGCACGGCGCGGGTGCGGCTTCGCTGCGGCCTTCTTGCCGCCGCGTCCCTTCAGGCTCTGCTTCAGCGCATCCATCAGGTTGACGACGTTGCTCGGCCGCTCCTCGGGCTCCGGCAGCTCGATCTTCTTGCCGCTGGCCTTGCGCTTCACCAGCGCCTTCAGCGCGTTCTCGTACTCGTCCTTGAACTTGCTGGGGTCGAAATGCGCCGCCTTGGTCTGCAGGATGTGGCCGGCGAGTTCGACCATATCCTTGGTGATCTTGGGGCTCTTGATGTCGTCGAAGAACTGGTCCTCGTCGCGCAGCTCGTAGGGGAAGCGCAGGGTGGTGCCGAGCAGGCCCTTGCCGCGCGGCTCGATCGCCATGACGTGCTCGCGGTTGGTGAGGACGATCTTGGCGAGCGCCACGCGCTCCTGGTCCTTCATGGCGTCCCGGATCACGGCGAAGGCGTCGACCGCGGCCTTGCCGTCGGGGGCGATGTAGTAGGGATGGTTGAGGAAGCGCTGGTCGATCTCCTCGCGCGGCACGAAGCTCTCGATATCGATGGTGTGATTGCTCTCGATCTGGACCGCGTCCAGCTCTTCCGGCTCGATCTCGACATATTTGCCCTTGCGCACTTCGTAGCCGCGGCCCTTCTGGTCGCTCTCGACGACGTCGCCCGTTTCGGAATCGATCATCTGCTGCTTGAGCCGGTTTCCGGTCTCCCGGTTGATCAGGTGAAACCGCGTCTTCTCGGCCGCCGTCGTCGCCGGATAAAGCACGACCGGACAGCTGACCAGCGACAGCTTCAACGTTCCCTTCCAATAGGCGCGCGGGGCCATTCCATTCTCCAGCGTTTTCAAGGCGTTTTGCTTCAAGGCGATTTGGAACCCCAACCGTCCCATAGGGTTTTGGTTCCGGGCGGGACTTTCGCCGTGATAGGCTTTGAGTGCCGAAAGAGAAGCGGGATCGGTCGTGCTGCAGAAACTCTCCACTTACCGACAGAAGCGGGACTTCGAGAAGACGCCCGAACCTTCGGGCAAGACGGCGATCGCGCCCTCGAAGCAGCGCCGCTTCGTGATCCAGAAGCATGATGCCACCCGGCTTCACTACGACCTCAGGCTCGAGTTCGATGGCGTGTTCAAGTCCTGGGCGGTGACGAAGGGCCCATCGCTCGATCCGCACGACAAGCGGCTGGCCGTCGAGGTCGAGGATCATCCGCTCGATTATGGCGATTTCGAAGGCACGATTCCGGAAGGGCAATATGGCGGCGGCACGGTGATGCTGTGGGACCGCGGCACTTGGGAGGCGGACGATCCGGAAGCGGGATTCAAGAAGGGCGACCTGAAGTTCATCCTGCACGGCGAGAAGCTGCACGGTAGCTGGGTGCTGGTGCGGATGCGCAACCGCGGCGGCGAGAAGCGGACCAACTGGCTCCTGATCAAGCATCGTGACGAGTACGTCCGCGAAGGCGCGGATAACGATATTCTCGAGCAGGACAAGTCCGTCGCCTCCGGCCGCGCCATGGAGCAGATCGCCGAAGGCAAGGGCCGCGCGCCGAGGCCGTTCATGCTGGCGAGGGGCGGCAAGGCCAAGGCCGATGCAGTCTGGCAGTCCAACCGTGCCGAGGAAACGAAAGGGCGCACGGTGAAGCCGGCGCCGCGTACCGCGCTGAAGCGCGGCAAAGCGGCAAAGAAGAGCGCGACGACCGCGACCAGCGCCAGGAAGGTCTCGGCGATGCCGGACTTCGTGGCGCCGCAGCTCTGCACGCTGGTCGAGCGGCCGCCCGGGGACCAGGGTTGGTGCCACGAGATCAAGTTCGACGGCTATCGCGTGCAGCTCCGGGTCGAGGACGGCGAGGCGACGCTGAAGACGCGCAAGGGTCTCGACTGGACCGCCAAGTTCGGCTCCATTGCCAAGGAAGCGGCGGCGCTGCCGGATGGGATCATCGATGGCGAGATCGTCGCGCTCGACCACAACGGCGCGCCGAACTTCTCCTCGCTGCAGGCTGCGCTGTCCGACGGCAAGACCGACGATTTGATCTTCTTCGGCTTCGATCTGCTTTTCGCAGAGGGTCAGGATTTTCGCCGGCTACCGCTCGACGAGCGCAAGGCGCAGCTCAAGAAGCTGCTGGACAAGCGCAAGCGGAAATCGACCCAGATCCGCTATGTCGAGCATTTCGAGAGCGGCGGCGATGCCGTGCTGCAATCGGCCTGCAAGCTCGAGCTCGAAGGCGTGGTGTCGAAGAAGCTCAGCGCGCCGTATCGGTCCGGCCGCACCGAGAGCTGGGTCAAGTCGAAATGCCGCGCGGGCCACGAGGTGGTGATCGGCGGCTACAAGACCACCAACGGCAAATTCCGCTCGCTGATGGCCGGCGTCCAGCGCGGCGATCATCTCGCCTTTGTCGGCATGGTCGGCACCGGCTTCGGCGCCGACAAGGTCAAGCACCTCATGCCCGTCCTGAAGGCGGTGGAGGCCAAGCAAAGCCCGTTCGGCGGCAAGAATGCGCCGAAGAAGTCCCGCGAGGTGCATTGGCTGAAGCCGGAGCTCGTCGCGGAGATCGAATTCGCCGGCTTCACCGCCGACGGCAACATCCGCCAGGCCGCGTTCAAGGGATTGCGGCAGGACAAGCCGGCCGAGGAGGTCGAGGCGGAGAAGCCCGTCGATACCGAGCTTGCCGAGCCCAAAGCCCGGAAGCCGGCGCGCACAAAGGCGGGCCGGTCGTCGAACAAGGCCGCGCAAAATGCCGAGGTGATGGGCGTCGTCATTTCCAAGCCGGACAAGCCGCTCTGGCCGGATGACGGCGAGGGCGCTCCCGTGACCAAGCTGGACCTTGCGCGCTATCTCGAAGCCGTCGGCGAATGGATGATCGTGCACCTCAAAGGGCGGCCGTGTTCGCTGATCCGCGCCCCCGACGGCATCAAGGGCGAATCCTTCTTCCAGCGCCACGCGATGCAGGGTACCTCGAACCTTCTGGAGCTGGCGCGGGTCTCCGGCGACCGCAAGCCGTATCTCCAGATCGATCGCGTCGAGGGCCTTGCCGCGGTGGCGCAGATCGGCGGCGTCGAGCTGCATCCCTGGAATTGCGCGCCCTACGCCTACGACACACCAGGCCGGCTGGTGTTCGATCTCGACCCGGCGCCCGACGTCGTGTTTGCCGACGTGGTCGAGGCCGCCAAGGAGATGCGGCAGCGGCTCGCCGATCTCGGCATGGACAGCTTCTGCAAGACCACGGGCGGCAAGGGCCTGCACGTCGTGGTGCCGCTGCGCCATGGTGCGCGCGACAAGGTGAGCTGGAAAGAGGCCAAGGCCTTCGCGCAGGGCGTCTGCCAGTGGATGGCGGATGACGATCCCGAACGCTATCTGCTCAACATGTCGAAGAAGCTGCGCGAGGGAAAGATTTTCCTGGATTACCTGCGCAACGACCGCATGTCGACCGCGGTCGCGCCGCTGTCGCCGCGCGCGCGCGCCGGCGCGACCGTGTCGATGCCGGTCACCTGGGCGCAAGTGAAGAGCGATCTTGATCCAAAGCGTTACACGCTGCGCACCGTGCCGGGCCTGCTGGCGCGAACGAAGGCCTGGGAGAGCTATGACGATGCGGCCGCTTCGATCAAGGCGGCGATGAAGAAGCTGGCGGGGAAGGTGAAGTAGGCGCCTTCCAAAACGTCATCCGGGCTGCGCGATCGCGCAGACCCGGAATCCAGAGATTATGCGGCGCAAGATTCCGGGTTCGCGCTTGCGCGCGCCCCGGAATGACTGCGCGACTATATCCGCCCCATCAGGAGCAGGATCAGCAAGATGACGATGACGAGGCCAAGGCCACCCCCGCCGTAATAGCCGGTGCCGTAGAACGGCCCGCCGCCGATGCCGCTGAACCCGCCCAGCAGAGCGATGACCAGAATGATCAGAATGATCGTGCCGATTGACATGCGAATCTCCTCAGCCCTTCATGGAAAGGGTCGTTTGCACCTGTCCCGTTGTGAGGGGGCAACTTATCGCAGATTGTAAAGTTCCGCCTTTGAAACACGGCGGGCGGATCGAACGCGCATGGAACCTTTGTGGATCGACCCGGCATGACTATCTGAAGTCAGTCACAAGAGGTCCCGCCATGTCAGCACCGCTCGTCGTTTCAATTCCGCATCGTCTCGGGCGCGAGGAGGCGGTGCGCCGGCTCAAGACGGGGCTCGGCCGGGCCGCGGCGAGCATTCCCGTGATGCAGGTTGAGGAGGAGCGCTGGAGCGGCGACTGCATGAATTTCCGCATCCGCGCGCTCGGGCAGGTCGCGAGCGGTCAGGTCGAGGTCGGCGACGATCAGGTCCGGGTCGAGGTGGTGCTGCCCTGGCTGTTGCAGCGCTTTGCCGAGATGGCGCAAGCCACCATCAAGAAGCGCGGGCAATTGCTGCTCACCAAGGATGGCGGCAAGTGACTTCAGGCGGGCGCACGCTTCGCTGCAGTCGTGCTGCGCGCCTCGATGACGGCCACGGGTAGATCACGCAAGGCTTGCGCGAGCGGCAGTTCGTTGCCGTCAAGGCCCGGCCCTGTGTAGCCGGAGATGTCGACGGCCCCGTCGAATCCTAGCGGCGCCGGCCAGTCCCGGCCGCCTTGCGTAAACAGCGCGAAATGACGTCCGACGACGACGATGGCCGCCGTGCGTCCGTGGGTGCGAGCGAACGCAATGACGTGGTCGGCATGCGGGCCGCGCACGTCGAGCGGCTGATAGCCTCCGTGGACGAAAATATCGGGAAGACGGCTTCGCAGTGCCAGGAGATGCCGTGTCCAGGCCAGCTTGAGCCGGCCATCCGGCCAGGCCTTGGTCAAACCGCTCCAATCCGGCGCCTCCAACGCTGACAGGGCTGCATGACGTGCAGCGAAGTCGACCGGCCGGCGGTTGTCGGGGTCGACCAGCGACAGGTCCCAGAATTCGGTGCCTTGATAGAAGTCCGGCACGCCGGGGAGCATCGCCTTGAGCGTGAGCTGGCTCAGCGAGTTCAGCGTGCCGAGCAGTGCGACGCGGCGCGCCAGCGTCTGCAGCGCCTCCAGGAATTCCGCGGACCTGGCGGGGTCGAGGATCTTCGCGACGAAGTCTTGGATGCCGTTCTCATAGGCTTCATGCGGGTTGAGCCAGCTCGTCTCTTCCTTGCCCTCGCGCGCGGCCTTGAGCGCATAGGCCTGGATGCGCTCGACGAAGCCGGAATCGGCCGGCTCCTCGAGCGGCCAGGCGCCGAGCAGGGTCTGGTAGAGCATGTATTCGAACGTCGCCGATGGCGCGCGGAAGTTGCCGTGCAACGTGAGCTGCGGCGCGTTCAGCACTTTCCAGCGCGCCACCGCGCTGGTCCAGTCGCCGGGAATCTCGCTGAGCGCCGCGATCCGCATGCGGGCATCCTCGCCGCGTTTGGTGTCGTGGGTGGCCGTCGCGGTCATGCCGTGCGGCCACTCCCTGGCGCGGGCCTGCATGGCCTCATGGAAGTCGGGAATGGTGAGCCCGGTACTCGCGGGATCGCCGCCGACCTCGTTCAGCGCGAGCAGCCGGTGGAATTGATAGAACGCGGTGTCCTCCAGCGACTTCGCCATCATCGGCCCGGTGAATTGCTGCACCTTGAGCGCGAAGCGGCGCACGCGCGGGGCGCTGTGCGGGGGACGGCCGGGCTTGAGCAGGTCCATGGTCAGCGCATCGCGCAGGAAGTCGAAGATACCTTCGTCGGCGGCAAACCAATCCCGGCGGGCGCGCGCGATGGTGTCGTCGATCAGCTTGCGGTCTGGAGCAGTCGGACCGCTATGCGTCAGATAGGTGCGATAGACCGGGAAATGCAGGACATAAAGCTCGAGCGCCTGCCGCAGGCTGTCGGCCGAGAAGTCGCGCGTGGAGTAATGTCCGTTGGCGATGCGCGCGAGCAGGCGCGTCAGCACGGTGAATTCACTCGTGAGCAGCGTCTCCAGCACCCGGCGCTTTGCGTCCTTGACGTAGGGCGCAAGCTGCGGCGGCCGGTTGCTGATCTGCCGCCAGGTCTCGTCCAGCGCCTCCAGCCCCCTGGGATCGATCAGCACATGGGTGATGACGTTCATCCATTCATAGCCGGTGGTGCCCTGGACTCCGGCGAAATGCGGCAGGCGCTCGTGCTCGCACAGGATCTTCTCGATCACGGTGTAGAACGGCTTTGTATTGCCCTGGGCATCGCGCACCAGCCGGCGCAATCGTTGGCAATATTGTGCGGGGTCGCGCAGGCCGTCGATGTGGTCGAGACGGATGCCTTGCAGCTTTCCTTCTGCAACGAGCTGCTTGACCAGGCGGTGCGTGGCAGCGAACGTGCTCGCGTCCTCGACGCGCAGGCCTGCGAGCCCGTTGACGTCGAAGAAGCGGCGATAGTTGATGTCGCTGGAGGCGAGCCGCCAGTGCCCGAGCTTGTAGTGCTGGCGTTCGAGCAGATGATGCAGCGCGAGCGTCTGCGCCGGGCGGTCCTTGGCGGCGCGATAGGCGGCAAGGCCTTGCGCGATCAGGTCGGCAGCGCCTGAGATCTCCTTCAGCTCGGACTTGAAGGCGGGAGCTTCCTTGCGATTGGGCCGGCGCAATCCGGTGTAGCGTGCCGCCAGCGCGAGCAGGCGCTTGCCCGGCTCCGTGTCCGCCGCGTCCGCCTCCTTGACGATCATCCGCAATATCTCGCCATAGCGTTCCGGGGCGATAGGCAGGCGGTGCTCGAAATACCAGGCGGAGAAGCTTCCTTCATCGGGGGCGTAGCGAAGCTCGATATCGCCGCCCTCCAGCGCCTCGCCATAGGACGCGCCGAGGATCGGCAGCAGCACGCCGCCGCGGGCGCGAAAAGCCAGCTGATCCCAGTCGATGTCGAAGGAGACGGCGTGCGGTGAGGCTTGGCCCCATTCCAGCACGTCGAGCCACCAGGGGTTGTCGGCAAAATGCACGCCGACATGGTTGGGGACGAAATCGATGATGAGCCCGAGATCATGCTGCTGAAGCGCATCGCTCAGCCGCGCAAAGCCGGCCTCGCCGCCGAGCTCGGGATTAAATTGGCCGTGGTCGACGGTGTCGTAGCCGTGGGTCGAGCCCTTGCGGGCCTTCATCACCGGTGAAGTATAGAGGTGCGTGATCCCCAGCGCCTTCAGATAGGGCACGACCGCGGCGGCCTTGTCGAAGTCGAAATCCGCAGTGAGCTGGAGCCGGTAAGTGGCGAGCGGAATCGGGGGAGCCATGCTAACCTCCGAGATGCCAGACCACCGACCAGGGCGGGAGCCGCTCGCCGGCCCCGCTGCCCCAGATCGGCGTGCCCGCACCGGGCGTGGCGACGATCTCGTGATCCGACAGATTGGCGACGAGGCGCAAGGTCGCGCCGTCGCCCATGCGCCAATGGGCGGTGAGGAGGCCGTTGTCGGCTGCCTCGGCATCGCCGAAGCTTGCGCCCTTCAAGCGCGGCACGATCTCCTTGCGCCGCAGCGCGAGCAGGTCGCGCACGAGAGCTAATCGCGCGTTCTGCTCCGGCGTGCGGCCGGTCCAGTCGAGCACGGCCGATTGCAGCGTTGCCGGATCGAGTGGGTCGGGGACCTCGTCGCCGTATTTTTCGTAAGCCCAGGCATATTCCTGCTTGCGCCCCTTGCGCACGGCTTCGGCCAATCCGCCCTGGAAATCGCAGAAGAACGGGAAGGGGACCGTCGAGCCCCATTCCTTGCCCTGAAACAGCATCGGCACCATCGGCGCAAGAAGCGTCACAGCGAGCGCGGCCTCGATCTGCTGTGGCGATGCCAGGCTTTCCAGCCGTTCGCCGAGCGGGCGGTTGCCGATCTGGTCGTGGTTCTGCAGGAAGTTGACGAAGGTCGCCGGCGGCAGCTTGCCGCTCGGCTCGCCGCGCGGCTTCTTGCCCCAGAACTCGGAGATCTCGCCCTGGTAGACGAAGCCGGAGGCGAGCGCGCGCGCGAGATCCATGCGCGGCGTCTGGTAGTCGCCATAATAGCCGGCATGCTCGCCGGTCAGCATCACGTGCCAGGCGTGATGATAATCGTCGTTCCACTGTGCGCGATATTTGCCGTTCGGCGGCTCCTGCGCGGCGTCGAGCAGGCTGGCGCGGTTGTCGCCGTTCTCGAGCACGAGATGGATGTGGCGTCCCGTGGCCTTGGCGAGTTCGCCGGCGGCGACGCTGAGGTCCTGCAGCATGGACTGCTCGCCTGGGATCGCCATGATGTGGTTGGCAGCATCCAGTCTCAGGCCGTCGAAGCGGTAATCGCTGAGCCATGACAGCGCGTTCTCGACGGCAAAGGCGCGCGCCTGCGGCACGCGATAATCGATCGCGCTGCCCCACGGCGTGTGCGCGTCGGTGAAGAACGTCGGCGCGTAGCGGCCGAGGTAGTTTCCTTCCGGGCCGAAATGGTTGTAGACGACGTCGAGGAACACCATCAGCCCGCGCAGATGCGCCTCGTCGATCAGCGTCTTCAGGTCTTCGGGCCGGCCATAGGCGCTGTCGGGCGCATACCACAGCACGCCGTCATAGCCCCAGCCGCGGCGTCCTGCGAAATCGGCGAGCGGCATCAATTCCAGCGCGGTGATGCCGGTCGCGGCGAGATGATCGAGCTTGTCGATCATGGCGCGGTAGGTGCCCTCGGGCGTGAAGGTGCCGACATGGGTCTCGATCAGCACCGTTTCTTCCCAGGGACGACCGCGCCATTCGCGCGCGCGCCATGCGAAGGCGTCGTGATCGATCACCTCGCTCGGGCCGAACACGTCCTCCGGCTGGAAGGCCGAAGCGGGGTCCGGCACGTCGATCTCGTCGTCGATCCTGAATTTGTACGTGCTGCCGGAGGGCAGGCCGGCAATCTCGGCGACGTACCAGCCATCCTGGCGGCGCTGCATGACGTGCCTGCTGTCGAGCAGGAGGTCGACACGCCGCGCCGCCGGCGCCCACAGCCGGAACGACACGCCCTCCTTCGTCGGCCTTGCCCCGAAGGAGGGCCTCATAGCGCGCCCGCGAAGGCGAGCACCGAGCGCGGCGGCGCCTTGCTGTCGCTCCCCGGCAGGAAGTCGATCGTATTCAGCTTGGCATCCGTCGTGTTCAGGATCTGCTGCCAGCTCTGGTATTCGGGCATTTTCGGCAATTTGAATGCGATCTCTTCGGGAGCGGCGTTCAGTACGATAAAGATCGCGGCCCCACCCGGTTCCATCGGGCCCATCACATAGGAGAGGAACCGCCCATCCGGGAATGTCCAGTCGCTCTCCGTCATCTCGTTGCCTTCGGGCGTCAGCCACAGCGCACCGTAGGAGACGCCGTCCTTGGGCCGGCCATCGAGCCAGCGATGGCTGCGCAGCTGCGAGAACCTACGGCGAATGTCGGCGAGATGGGCGACGAAATCGATCATGTCGTCGCCCTCCTTGCCGAGATTGTCCCAGCCGACCCAGCCGACCTCGTTGTCCTGGCAATAAGCGTTGTTGTTGCCGGATTGCGAATTGCCGACCTCGTCGCCGGCGAGGATCAGCGGGACGCCCTGCGCCAGCATCAGGCAGGCCAGCACGTTCTTGCGCAGCTGGCGGCGCAGGCCGATGATCTTGGGATCGCCGGTCGGACCCTCCACGCCGCAATTGTTGCTGTGATTGTCGTTGGAGCCGTCGCGATTATCCTCGCCGTTGGCTTCGTTGTGCTTCTCGTTGTAGCTGAAGAGGTCGGCGAGCGTGAAGCCGTCGTGGACGGTGATGTGGTTGATGCTGGCGCGCGGCCGCCGCCCGTCGTGATTGAACAGGTCGGACGACGCCGTCATGCGGCTGGAGATGTCGCCGATCAGGCTGCCTTCGCCGCTCCAGTAGCGGCGCATCGCGCTGCGATAGCGGTCGTTCCATTCCGACCATTGCGAGGGGAAGGCGCCGACCTGATAGCCGCCGAGGCCGAGGTCCCACGGCTCGGCGACGAGCTTGACCGTGGCCAGCACGGGGTCCTGCCGCACCGCCGTCAGGAAGGAGCTACCGCGATCGAATCCGTTCGGCCCGCGCGCCAGCGTGGTGGCCAGATCGAAGCGGAAGCCGTCGACATGGCAGACCTCGACCCAGTAGCGCAGGGAATCCATCACCATCTGCAGCACGCGCGGATGGGCGAGATTCACGGAGGAGCCGCAACCGGTGAAGTCGTCGTAATAGCGCGGGTTCTCGCGGTTCAGCCAATAATACGAGGCATTGTCGATGCCGCGATAGCACAGCGTCGGGCCGAGGTGATTGCCTTCGGCGGTGTGGTTGTAGACGACGTCGAGCATCACCTCGATGCCGGCGTCGTGCAGCCGCGCCACCGTGGTGCGGAAGGAATCCAGCGCGTTGTCCTGGGCGTAGCGCGGCTCCGGCGCGAAGAAGGACAGCGTGTTGTAGCCCCAGTAATTGGCGAGCTTCTTCTCCATCAGGATGCGGTCGTCGACGAAGCTGTGCACCGGCAGCAGCTCGACCGTGGTGACGCCGAGCCTTTTCAGGTGCTCGATCATGGCGGGCGAGGACAGGCCGCCATAGGTGCCGCGCAGATTCGGCGGCACGTCGTCGCGCTTCTGGGTCAGGCCCTTGACGTGCGCCTCGTAGATGATGGTGTCTTCCCAGGGGATGTTGGGCCGGATTTCGCGCCGGCCCCAGTTGAAGGTCTCGTCGACCACGACCGCCTT
Source organism: Bradyrhizobium sp. FW305-F6 (assembly GCF_058782905.1). NCBI lineage: Bacteria > Pseudomonadati > Pseudomonadota > Alphaproteobacteria > Hyphomicrobiales > Nitrobacteraceae > Bradyrhizobium > Bradyrhizobium sp. FW305-F6. The sequence goes on along the minus strand of NZ_JBYSYD010000002.1, from coordinate 851,496 downwards.
CGGCATGCCGCGCGCATTGTCGCGCCGGTCGAACGACAGATCCTCGCGCGCGCTTCCGGTGCGGTAGGCGAAATGCGCATCGCTCCAGACCAGGCGGCCGGCAAGCCGCTTGGCGTAGGGATCGAGCAGCAGCTTGTTGGCATTGAAGCGGTGGCCGTGCTCCGGCTCGTAAGGGCCGTGCACGCGGTAACCGTAGAGCTGGCCGGGCGAGACGTCGTTGAGATAACCGTGCCAGACGTCCTCGGTCTTCTCGGGCAGCTCGATGCGCTCGAGCTCGCGGCGGCCCTGCATGTCGAACAGGCAAAGCTCGACCTTCTGCGCGTTGGCGGAGAACAGCGCGAAATTCGTACCGCGTCCGTCCCAGCTTGCGCCGAGGCGTGCCGGCGATCCAGCAGTCAGGCGCATCGATCAGCTTTCCGGAACAAGGAAGATCGCGGCAAGCGGCGGAATGGTGAGGCGGAGCTCGCCGTCTTCGGCATGGACTTCGCCGATGTTGCCGACATTGCTGCCGCCGTAATGGGCGGAGTCCGAATTGAGCACTTCCTTCCACTTGCCGCCGAAGGGCACGCGGACGCGATAGTTCTGGTAGACGTTCGGCGAGAAGTTGAGAATGACCAGGCAGCGCGCATGCTCGTCGAATCCCTTGCGTAGCCAGGCGAACACGTTGCGATTGGCGTCATCGGTGATCAGCCATTCGAAGCCGGCCTGGTCGCAATCCATCTGGTGCAGCGCAGGCACCGCGCGATAGAGCCGGTTAAGGTCGCGGATCAGCGACTGGACGCCGGAATGGTACTTGTACTCGAGCAGGTGCCAGTCGAGCGACTCGTCGTGATTCCATTCGCGGCTCTGCGCGATCTCTGCGCCCATGAACAGCAGCTTCTTGCCGGGATGGGCGAACATGAAGCTGTAATAGGCGCGCAAGTTCGCGAAGCGCTGCCACTCGTCGCCCGGCATACGGCCGAGGATCGAGCGCTTGCCGTGCACGACCTCGTCATGCGACAGCGGCAGGATGAAGTTCTCCGAGAACGCGTAATGCAGGCCGAACAGGATGTCGCCGTGATGGTGCTTGCGGTGGATCGGGTCCTTGCTGATGTAGTTCAGCGTGTCGTGCATCCAGCCCATGTTCCATTTGTAGCCGAAGCCGAGCCCGCCGAATTCGACCGGCCGCGAGACCTGCGGCCAGGCGGTGGACTCCTCGGCCGCGGTGGTCGCCTGCGGGAAGCGGGCGAAGACCTCGGTGTTGACGCGGCGCAGGAAGTCGATCGCCTCGATGTTCTCCCGTCCGCCATGCTGGTTCGGAATCCACGCGCCGGGCGGCCGGCTGTAGTCGAGATAGAGCATGGAGGCGACCGCATCGACGCGCAGGCCGTCGATCGCGTAGCGCTCCAGCCAGAACAGCGCGTTCGACACCAGGAAGTTCGTCACTTCGGTGCGGCCGTAATTGTAGATCAGCGTGCCCCAGTCCAGATGGCGGCCCTGGAGCGGATTGGCGTGCTCATAGAGCGAGGTGCCGTCGAAATGGCCGAGCCCGTGCGGATCGTCCGGGAAATGGCCCGGCACCCAGTCGAGCAGCACGCCGACGCCCTTGCGGTGGCAGGCATCGACCAGAGCAGCAAAATCATCGGGCGTGCCGAAGCGGCTGGTCGGCGCATAAAGGCCGGTGGGCTGATAGCCCCAGGAGCCGTCGAAGGGATGCTCGCTGACCGGGAGGAATTCGAGATGGGTGAAGCCCATGTCGCGGGCGTAGGCCGGCAGCTGCTCGGCCAGCTCGCGATAGGTCAGCCATTCATTGTTGTCCTTGCGCCGCCACGACCCGAGATGGACCTCGTAGATCGACATCGGGGCCGACAGTGAATTGATGCCGTCGGGGGCCGGGCGCGGCCGCGGCAGATGCGCTTCGTCGAACACGATGGAGGCCGTCTTCGGGCGCAGCTCGCTGGCAAAGGCCAGCGGGTCGGATTTCAGCGGCAGCAGATGGCCATGCGGTCCGATGATCTCGAACTTGTAGTGATCGCCGGACTTCGCATGCGGGATGAACAATTCCCAATGGCCGTTGCCGCGCACCCGCATGGGGTGACGCCGCCCGTCCCAGAAGTTGAAATCGCCGACCACGGAGACGCGCCTGGCATTGGGCGCCAGCACCACGAAGCCGACGCCGTCGACACCCTCGAGCCGCATCGGATGCGCGCCGAGCTTGTCGTAGATGCGCTGATGGGTGCCTTCACCGAGCAGGTAAAGGTCGAAATCCGTCAGGATCGGCGGAAAGCGGTAGGCATCCTCGAACTCGACGACGCTGTCGCCGAATTTTGCCCGCAACTGGTAGTGCTTCGAGCCGTTGGGCAGGGAGCCGATGAACAGGCCTGCGTCGTGGACGCGGTCGAGCGCGGCGACCTCGCCATGCTCGCCCACGGCCTCGACATTGACGGCTTCGGGCAGAAACGCACGGACGACGCTCTTGCCGCCCTCGGGATGTATCCCGAGATAGTGGAAGGGGTCGGAGTGGCGTCCCTCGATGATGGCATAGGCTTCGGCAGGCAATTTAGGCATGGGCTTCGCTCTCGGCACTGGACAGAATGCGAAGCAGTCCGGTTAGCGGCGCATGAAGCCCCTCAGGCCGGTGGGACAGCTCGTACTCTAGTTCGTCGAACACTTGATCAAGCAGGTAAAATCTCAACAGGCCGTCCGCACACGGCCGATCCTTCGGCCATAGCCTGCGATCGGTCATGGCTTCGCGGTAGGCGGACAGGAAGGTCGCGGTGGCGCGCTCTCGCCATTCGTCGAGCGCGGCCACGAGCCGGTCTTGCTCGTCGGAACCGCCGGTACGCGCACGGCCCAGCGCCGCATGGACCGAGAGGTCGATCGAGCGAATCAAGGCGGCGACGTCGCGGGCGGCCGGCGCCTTGCGGCGCTTGTTGGCCAGCGGTTCACGCGGATCGCCGTCGAAGTCGATGATGAAGATGTCGTCCTTCACGATCAGAGTTTGCCCGAGCCGGAAGTCGCCATGATGACGGATGTTCAACCCGTCGATGTCGGATGGCAAGAGCGCATTCACGCGGTCGAGCAGGTCCACGCGCGCGGCGATGAGCCGGTCGACCTGGGGCCGGTCCGTCTCCCGCAGCCCGTCGCGGCTGTCGGCAAGCAGCTCCAGAACCCGCCCGGCCCGCGCCTTGAGGTCGGATAGCGCGGCCTTGATCTGGGCGGGCTCGATCGGCGCGGGGGCGAGATCGTCGGGCTTTGCCGCGGCGAGAGCGACATGCAGCTCGGCGAGCCGCCGGCCGGTCTGCGCGATGAAATGCAGATAGGGCGCCTGCTCCTGGGTCTCTCGCGGCATCTCGTCCGCCGGCGCCACGCGTTGCTCGTCGATATAGCGGTCGAGATATCCGGTGGTGACGGTCCAGCCGTCGCCCTGGTTCTCGACACAGGCATGCAGCACGCCGAGCGCGCTGCGCTGGTTGCCCTCGACCAGCTCGACGCTGCCGAGTAGTGCCGGCGTATTGGGGAAGTTGGCGACCTCCGTCAGGTAGTAGCCGATCTCGATCTCGGGGCTGATGCCGCATTCGAGTCGGCGATAGATCTTGGCGACGTACTTGTTGTCGACCAGCGCGGTGCTGTTCGACTGTTCGATCGCGCGGATGCGTTCGGGCTCCTTGATGGTGTAGTCGGCAAAACGGCTGGTAGCCTTGAACTCCAGCCGCAGATTGTTCTCGTCCACGACCAGGTTTTGCGACAGACCTCGCAAGAACAGACCGATGAAGATCTGGTCGGTCGCGACGTCGAGCAGCGTGCCTTCGCGTGCGCCCTGGCGGACGGCGGCGAGCGCCTTCGGGTTGAAGCGCTCGCGGTCGAAGCGCACCCATTCGATCTGCATGGGCATCACGTACCGCGTCGTCACCTCGTCCCGCGTCGTCTCGAAGAACGCGATCCAGGGCCGGTTGTCGCCGATGTCGCTGAACGGTACCGCGGAGGTCAGCGTGGTCCGGATGTGCTTGGGATTGTTCTCGGGATACCAGCGCGTCCGCGCCAGGAATCCCGGCAGCACGTCGCGCTCGAACACGCCGCGCTCGCGGGCGAGCGAGACCCAGTTGGAGTTCACCGGCACGACCAGCGTCTCGAACTCCGGCACGGCGCGCGGCGTCACCGGCTCGGACTTGTCGCGCTCCTGCAGCTGGAACCAGTAGAAGCCGTAAGGTCCCAGCGTGATCATGTAGGGCAGCTCGCCTATCGCGGGGAAGCGCGTGCGGCCGAGCATCTCCTGGGGGATGCGGTCCTTCCACGGCGACAGGTCGAGCTCGGTGGCCTGTGCGGCGCGCGAGAGATTGGCGACGCAGAGGATCACCTCGTCGCGGTACTGCCGGACATAGGCAAGCACGGCGCGGTTGGCCGGGCGGATGAAGGTCATGGTGCCGCGGCCGAAGGCGAGCGTCGACTTCCGCACGGAGATCAGTCGCTTGGTGGCACTGAGCAGGGATGACAGGCTGCGCGATTGCGCCTCCACGTTCACGGATTGGTACCCGTAGACGGGATCCATGATCGGAGGGGCGTAGAGCCGGGCCGGGTCGCAGCGCGAGAAGCCGCCGTTACGGTCCGGGCTCCATTGCATCGGCGTGCGCACGCCGTTGCGGTCGCCGAGATAGATGTTGTCGCCCATCCCGATCTCGTCGCCGTAATAGATGATCGGCGTGCCCGGGAACGACAGCAGCAGAGAGTTCATCAGCTCGATCTTGCGGCGGTCGTTGTCCATCAGCGGCGCGAGGCGCCGGCGGATGCCGACATTGATGCGGGCGCGCGGATCGTTGGCGTAGGTGGTCCAGAGATAGTCGCGCTCGACGTCGGTGACCATCTCCAGAGTCAGCTCGTCGTGGTTGCGCAGGAACAGCGCCCATTGGCAGCTTGCCGGAATGTCGGGCGTCTGGCGCAGGATGTCGGTGATCGGGAAGCGGTCTTCCTGCGCGATCGCCATGTAGATGCGCGGCATCAGCGGGAAATGGTAGGCCATGTGGCATTCGTCGCCGCGGCCGAAATATTCCTGCACGTCCTCGGGCCATTGGTTGGCCTCGGCCAGCAGCAGCTTGCCCTTTGAATACGCGTCGAGTTCCTGGCGCAGCCGCTTGATGATCGCATGCGTCTCCGGCAGGTTCTCGTTCGAGGTGCCCTCGCGCTCGCACAGATAGGGAATGGCGTCCAGCCGGAAGCCGTCGACGCCGGCATCGAGCCAGCGCTTCATCACCTGGATGATGGCGCTGACCACGCGCGGATTGTCGAAATTGAGATCCGGCTGGTGCGAGAAGAAGCGGTGCCAGTAAAATGCGCCTGCCTCGGGATCCCAGGTCCAGTTCGACTTCTCGGTGTCGGTAAAGATGATGCGCGTGCCCTGGTACTTCTGGTCGGTGTCGCTCCAGACATACCAGTTGCGGGCGCTGGAGCCCGGATGGCTGCGCCGCGCGCGCTTGAACCATCTGTGCTGGTCCGAGGTGTGGTTGACGACGAGCTCGGTGATGACGCGCAAGCCGCGCTTCTGCGCTTCCTGGATGAAGCGCTTGAAATCCTTCATCGTCCCGAAATCGGGATTGACCGCGCCGTAGTCGGCGATGTCGTAACCGTCGTCGCGGCCCGGAGAGGGGTAGAACGGCAGCAGCCACAGCGCGGTGACGCCGAGCTCCTGGAGATAGGGCAGCTTCTCGGTCAACCCGGCGAAGTCGCCGATGCCATCGTTGTTGCTGTCGGCAAAGGCCTTGACGTGGAGCTGGTAGATGATGGCGTCCTTGTACCAGAGCTCATCCACGATCTCGGCAGCCTCGATCTTCTTGGTGTCGACGGAAGACAGAACATTCATGGCGTGAACCCTTACGCCAGGCAGCGGAACAGAAGTGCCGGATCGCGGTCGGGATCGATACGCAACTTGATCCCGCCCCATTCGATGCGGGACTGCTCGCCGGTGATGAGGTTTTCGAGTGTCGTCACATGGTGGCGCTGCCCACCCGCGTCGACGGTGACGTCGCCGAGCGGCAGCCAGCATTCGCGCGGATGGCGCGATAGCGCGATCACGATGACGACGGTGTTGGCCGGATCGGTCGCCTCCTTCACGAAAGCGATCGTCTCGCCGTCCTCGATGCCGAGGAAGCGCAGGTTTGTCGTCTGCTGCAGCGCCGGATTCTCGTTGCGGATGCGGTTGAGCGCGGCGATGTAGGATTTGATGTTGCCGGGCTTGTTCCAGTCGCGCTGCCTGATCTGGTACTTCTCGGAATCCAGATATTCCTCGCGGCCCGGAATCGCCTCGTGCTCCAGCAGCTCGAAGCCGCTATGGATGCCGTAATTGCCCGACAGCGTCGCCGCCAGCGCGATGCGCGACTTGAACGCCCAAGCCTCGCCGCTTTGGAGGTGATAGGGCAACAGGTCGGGCGTGTTCACGAACATGTGCGGACGGTAGAAATCGCGCTCCGGGTGACGTGTCAGCTCGCCGAGATATTGCTCCAGCTCCCACCGCGAGGTGCGCCAGGGGAAATAGGTAAAGGATTGCGCAAAGCCGAGCTTGGCGAGGCCTTTCATCAGCTTCGGCCGTGCATAGGTCTTGGAGAACAGGATCACCTCGGGATGACGGCGGCGGATGTTGCGGATCAGCCACTCCCAGAACGCAAGCGGCGCGGTGTCGTGATTGTCGATGGCGAAGATGGTCACGCCATGGTCGATCCAGAACAGCATGGTGTCGCGGAAGGCGTTCCACAGCCCGGCCCTGTCGACGGAGTTGAAATCGGGGATGACGATGTCGGAATAGGGGCCGTCCGCCGTCCGCACCGAGCGGTCTGGCCGCCATTTGAACCATTCCGGGTGCTGCGTCAGCCAGGGATGGTCGGGCGAGCATTGCACGGCGAAGTCGAGCGCCAGCTCGAGGCCGTATTCGAGGCAGGTGGCGACCAGTGCGCGGAAATCCTCGATGGTGCCGAGCTCGGGATGCAGCGCATCGTGGCCGCCCGCGGCCGAGCCGATCGCATAGGGCGAGCCGGGATCGCCGGCGCCCGCGACCGGGGCGTTGTTGCGGCCCTTGCGGCTCGTGTGGCCGATCGGGTGGATCGGCGTGAAGTAGAGCACGTCAAAGCCGATGGCAGCGATGTCGGGCACGCGCGCGATGCAGTCGCGCAGCGTGCCATGCCGGCCTGCCAAGGCACTCTGGCTGCGCGGCATCATCTGATACCAGGCGCTGAAGCGCGCCCTGTCGCGGTCGATCGTCAGCGGGAAAGGCTGCGAGCGCGTCAGGTCGGGCCGGGACTGGCTCCCGGCCATGGCTTCGCCGAGCTCGGTTGCGAGCAGCGCGGCGACGTCGCCGTTCCGCAAGTAATCCTCGCATTGCCTGATGATGATCGCGGCGGCGTCCTGCCCCGCGCCATGCGCCTTGGTCAAAAGGCCAGCGCCTTCGAGCGCATCGAGGCTGACATCGACGCCGGTGCGCCGCTTGCGCGCGACCGCGTGCGACCAGGTTGCGAACTCGTCGGTCCAGGCTTCGATCGCGTAGACATATTGGCCGGGCTCAGGGGGCGCGAATGCGCCGGACCAGCGGTCATTGCCGTGATGGGTCATCGGCTCGCTCCGCCATTCGCGCTCCTGCTCCTTCCGCCAGATCAGCGCGGCCGATATCACGGCCTCGCCGTCACGGTAGATGTCGGCCCAGACCTCGACCGGTTCGCCCACGATCCGCTTCACGGCGAAGCGGCCGCCGTCGATTGAGGGATAGACGTCCTCGATCAGGAAAGCGCCGCCGGCCGCAGCACTCTCGACAGTTTGAATTGTCTTGTTCACGGTGATGCCATTGACAAGAAAGCAGGAGCCCGTTTCCCTTGTCGGGGAACCCACGCTGGTACCATGATAGAAAGCCGCTTGTGTGTCATTGGTTCCCTGGGGAACGGCAAGCGCAGTCTGCGAGTTAAATCTGGCTAACCTCTTTCGCGACTTTGTTAAAATCAATAACCCTGGCCGGACAATGGCCTGCAAGCTGCGTGCCGAATGGATCTTTTAGCTCAAGCCCAGACCAAGGGCGTTCAATCGGAATTCGTCGACGCCCTCGGCAAGCTGCGGGTGACCGCGCCCGAGGCGCTCAAATCCATCCTCGACGCCCTGCCGGAGAAGCGGGTCTACCGCTTCGTCAGCGCGCCCGTCGTTGTGCGTGCGCTGGGACATCCGCGCACCGAATTGGCCGCCCTGGGCGTCCCACCGCTGCAGTGGAAGATCACCGACAATGGCACTGTGATCGCGCGAGGCGAGACGCGCGAACCCGTCATCGCCTGGCCCGACGGCCTGGCGCTGGGATACTACCGCCTGACGCTGACCGATGCCGGCGGGGTGAGCGAAGAGGTGCCGATGATCGTGGCGCCGGAACGCTGCTTCGGCGGCGATTTCGATCGCGGCTGGCTGCTCGCCGTGCAGCTCTACAGCGTCCGTTCGGACCGCAATTGGGGCATCGGCGATTTCACCGATCTCGCCGGCCTCGTCCGTCTCGCCAAGCAGCTCGGGGCCGACGGTGTCGGGCTCAATCCGCTGCACGTGCTGTTCGACGACCAGCCGGCCGACTGCAGCCCCTATTCGCCGAACAGCCGGCTCTTCCTCAATCCGCTCTATATCGACATCGAGGCCATCCCGGAATTCTCGGCGGAGCTTGTGCCCGACGCGGCCGCGATCGCGGCCCGCCTGCGTGAGGGTGATCGCGTCCCCTATACCGACATGGCGGCGCTGAAATGGCGCGGTCTGCGCGCCGCCTTCGACAGTTTCGTGACGAGCGCGAGCGAGGCGCGCCGCAAGGCGTTCGAGGACTTCCGTGCCGCCCGCGCGCCGCTGTTGTCGCGCTTTGCCTGTTTTGAGGTGCTGCGCCATCGCTTCGCCGGGCCGTGGTGGGAATGGCCGGCGGAATGGCAGCAGCCGGACGAGGCGAAGTGCGCCGGGCTGCGCAAGGGTCCTGATAGACGCGAGATCGAGTTCGTCGAGTTCGTGCAATGGACGGCGGACAGCCAGCTCCATGCCGCCAAGGCGCTCGCCAGCCAGCTCGGCATGCGCGTCGGGCTCTATCTCGACGTGGCCGTCGGCGTGCAATCCAACGGCTTCGATGCCTGGAACGAGCAGACCGCGATTTCCCGCCATCTCGCGGTCGGCGCGCCGCCCGACGTGCTCAACACCATCGGCCAGGACTGGGGTCTTGCCGGCTTCAACGCCGGTGGCTTAGAGGCGAAGTCCTTCGTGCCGTTCGCAGACATGCTGGCGGCCTCGATGCGTCATGCCGGCGCCATCAGGCTCGATCACGTTCTTGGCCTGAAACGGCTCTATCTCGTGCCGCGCGGCTTCAAGCCCGACAACGGCGCCTATGTGCAGATGCCGTTCGAGGCGCTGCTGGCGGCGGTGGCTTGCGAGAGCGCGGCCCACAAATGCATCGTGATCGGCGAAGATCTCGGCACCGTGCCGCAAGGTTTCCGCGAGACGATGCAGGATTTCGGCATCTGGTCCTATCTGGTCATGATGTTCGAGCGCGACGATGCCGGCCATTTCCGCAATGTCGACCACTACCGGCCCAACGCCCTGGTCACGCTGAACACGCACGACCTGTCGACCTATGCCGGCTGGCGCTCGTTCGGCGATCTCAGGATGAAGCGCTCGCTCGGGCTCGATCCCGGCGAGACCGACCAGGCGCGCTGGGATGCGCTCGGCAGGCTCGACGAGATCCTGCGGCAGAGCGGCATCAGGGCGAACGATCTCTATTCGGTGCTCGCCTTCCTGTCGCGGACGCCGTCGCGGCTGCTTGCGGTGTCGCTGGAGGATCTGCTCGGCGTGGTCGACCAGCCCAACATTCCCGGCACCATCGACGAGCATCCGAACTGGCGCCAGCGTCTTCCTGTCGCACTCGACAAGATCGCCTCGAAGGTCGACCTCACGGCCTTGCGAGCGGCGACGCGGGAACGGTCGTTGAACGGCGGGAGTTGATCGGCGGGGCTTGCAAGGTTCGAACGACATTGTCTCAGAAGATCGAGGACTATGCGCTGATCGGCGATTGCGAGACCGCGGCGCTGGTCGGGCGCGACGGCTCGATCGACTGGCTGTGCTGGCCCGCCTTCGATTCCGACGCCTGCTTTGCCGCCATCCTCGGCACGCACAGGAACGGCCGCTGGCTGATCGCGCCCAGCGAGGGTGCAGCCACCATCTCGCGGCGCTATCTCGGCAATACCCTCATCCTCGAAACGCGGTTCGAGACGAAAGACGGCACCGTCGCGCTGATCGACTTCATGCCGCTGCGCGGCAAGGCGTCCGACATCGTGCGGCTGGTCCGCGGCATCCGTGGCACCGTGAAGATGCGGATGGAGCTCGTCATCCGCTTCGGCTTCGGTGCCGACATTCCCTGGGTGCGGCAAATCGACCATTCCTTGTTGGCCGTAGCCGGCCAGGACATGACGGTGCTGCGCACGCCGGTCGAGACCCGCGGCGAGGATCTGACCACCGTCTCGGACTTCGAGGTCAAGGAAGGCGAGACCGTGCCTTTCGTACTGGCTTACGGTCCCTCGCATCTCGACCCGCCCGCGCCGATCGATCCCGAACTGGCGCTTCGGGAGACCGAAAGATTCTGGGAGGATTGGTCCGGCCATTGCACCCGCGACGGCGACTATCAGGAGCTCGTCCTGCGTTCGCTGATCACGCTGAAGGCCCTGACCTTCGCGCCGACAGGCGGCATCGTCGCGGCACCGACCACCTCCTTGCCCGAAAAGCTCGGGGGCGGCAGGAACTGGGACTACCGCTTCTGCTGGCTGCGCGATGCCACTTTCACGCTGCTGGCGCTGATGAACTCGGGCTACACCGAGGAAGCCCTGGCGTGGCACAATTGGCTGCTGCGCGCCGCCGCGGGTTCACCGGCGAACATGCAGATCATGTACGGCATCTGGGGCCAGCGGCGCCTGCTGGAATGGGAAGCGGGCTGGCTCGACGGTTATGAGGGCGCGAAGCCGGTGCGCGTCGGTAATGCCGCACATGCGCAGCTGCAGCTCGACGTCTATGGCGAATTGATCGACGCTTTCCACCAATCGCGCATGGCGAAGCTCGAGCTGGACGAAGAGACTTGGACGCTGGAACGTGCCGTGCTCAAGCATCTGGCCGAAGTTTGGGACCGGCCCGATCACGGCATTTGGGAGCGGCGCGGCCAGCCCAAGCACTACGTCTTCTCCAAGGTGATGACCTGGGTCGCCTTCGATCGCGGCATCAAGAGCGCCGAGACCTTCGGCTTCAAGGCGCCACTCGTGCACTGGCGTGTCTTGCGCGACGCGATTCATCGCGACGTCTGCAATAATGGCTTCGATGCGGAGGAAAATGCTTTCGTCGAGTCCTATGGTTCGAAGATGCTCGACGCCAGCGTGCTGCTGCTGCCGGCCGTCGGCTTCCTGCCGCCGGACGATCCGCGCATCCGCGGCACCATCGCTGCCGTCGAGACGCGGCTGATGCAGGACGGCTTCGTGCTGCGGCACGACCCGCGCGAGCTTCCCCCTGACCAGCCGCCGCTCGAAGGCGCATTCCTGGCCTGCACACTGTGGCTCGCGGATGCCTATGTGCTCTCGGGCGATCTCGACAAGGCGCAAGTTCTGCTCGACCGCGTGGTCGGCATCGCCAACGACGTCGGCCTGCTGGCCGAAGAATACGATTCCGTGGCCCGCCGACAGACCGGCAATTTCCCGCAGGCGCTGACCCACATCGCGCTGATCAACACGGCACAGAACCTGTCGGCGGCTAGGCAAAACAGCGAAAAGCCTGCGATGCAGCGGTCGAAGCAGTAGCAGAGCCGTCAGGCCTTTGCCTCCCACGAGGACGGTGCGCTCCCTCTCCCGCAAGCGGGAGAGGTGACACCACCGACCGCCGTCAGACCACCCCATTCCGCTTCAAGATCATCTCCATCGCCTCGGCAAAGCCGTCCTGCTCGTTGCTCGCGGTGACGTGCGTCGCCGCGTCCTTGACGTTGTCGGCGGCATTGCCCATCGCGATCGAGGTGCCGCTGACGCGGAACATCGCGAGGTCGTTCTGCATGTCGCCGATGGTGGCGACTGCGTCGGTCGAGATGCCCAGGCGCTTCGCCATGGCCTGCACGAACGTGCCCTTGTCGAAGCCGGGCGGGGTGATGTCGAGATAATAGGTTTGCGAACGCACCGCGGTCGCTTCGCTGCCGAGAGCTTCCTGCATCACCTTCTCGCACGCCGCGAGACGGGCGGCGTCGGCACTGGCGCCGACGATCTTGCAGGCGCCGGCGAGATACGGCGAGAAGTCGGTCACGACGGTAGGGTCGGAGCGGATCGTGTGCCGCTCGTGCGCCACGTATTGGCCGCTCGGATTGTCGATCAGCCATTTGTCGGTGGTGAACAGCCAGACGTCGGCGCCGAACTCGCGGAGGATCTGCAGCGACCGCTCGGCTGCGCTCGCCGGGATCAGGTGTTGCTCGACCGGCCTCATCTCGGGATCGACGATCGAGGAGCCGTTGAACGGGCCGACCGGCAGCCACAGCGCCAGCGGCTCGATCAGGAAGCGCATGCCGATCGCGGGTCGGCTGGAGGTGATGGTGAAGCCGATGCCGGCCTGGTGCAGCCGCTGCACCGCGCCCTTCGCGCGCTCCGTCAGCGTCTTGTCCTTGGTCAGCAGCGTGCCGTCGACGTCGGAGACCACGAGTGAGATGGGTGTCATGGCAGAACCTTGGGTGTTGCGCGGCTCGGTTTCAGCTGGCGCACGATGCCGTCCACGATCGCTTCGACGGTCTCGTCGATGGAGACGGTAACTACGTGTTCGCCCGCTTCCGGCGGCTCGAGCGTGTCGAACTGGCTCGCCAGCAGCCCGGGCGGCATGAAGTGCCCCTTGCGCTGCGCCAGCCGCTCGGCGATCAGCTCCCTGGTGCCCTTCAGGAACACGAAGCGGACGTCGTCGCGTCCGCGCAGCAGCACGTCGCGATAGGCATGCTTCAGCGCCGAGCAGGCGATGATGACGTGTTCCCCACGTTCGCAGACCCGCGCGATCTCGTCGGCGATGGCATTGAGCCAGGGCCAGCGGTCCTCGTCCGTGAGCGGATGGCCCGCCCGCATCTTCTCGACATTGCTGGGGGGATGAAAGCTGTCGCCGTCCTCGAAACGCCAGCCGAGCCGCTCGCCGAGTGCCTTGGCGACCGTGCTCTTGCCCGAGCCCGACACGCCCATCACGATTAAGGCACAAGGTGCGTCAGCGCGGCTCACGAATGTCCTCCGGAAGCGCGGCCTTGTCGACCAGCCAGACGGTCTCGCCGTTCGAGTGTGCGCGCACCGCCGGCAGGTTCTCGCCATTGCAGAGGCGCGTCAAGATCGGCCGCTTGTCGTGCCCGGCAATCTGGAACAGCATCTCGCGGCAGGAGGCCAAAGTGGGCAGGGTGAGCGAGACCCGCGGCACAAATGGGGAGACATTGGCCTTGGGCACGCCGACGACCCAGCGTCGGGTCTCCTCGAGTTCGGGATAACCGGGAAACAGCGAGGCGGTGTGGCCGTCCGGCCCCGCGCCCATCAGGACGAGATCGAACAGCGGGCGCGCCGGATCGAGCCGGTCTGCGCCATAGAAGACTTGCAGCTCGCGCGCATAGGCCTCGGCGCTGCGATCGGGATTTTCGCTCGCGGTGGGAATCGGATGGATGTGTTCGGCCGGCGCGTTGCGATCGAGAAAGGTCGCGCGCGCGACCGCCATGTTGTTGAGGGGATCGCTCGCGGGCACGAAGCGCTCATCGCCGATGAACCAGTGCACGCGGTCCCACGGAATTCTGCCCCGCCAGGCCTCGCTGCCGAGCAATTCATAGAGCTTCTTCGGGCTGGAGCCGCCGGTGAGGCAGATTGCGATCTGTCCGGGATTGGCCGCGATCCGCGCCATCACGCGTTCGGCCGCGGCGCGGGCGAGAGCTTCCGCATCGGCTTCGACGATCAGCTTCGGCTGGTCCGCCGTCATCACGAGTATTTCCGCCAGCTTCGGCCGTCGCGCCGGAGCAGCTCTTCGGCGCATTTCGGGCCGTCACTGCCGGCTTCATAAGTCTCGACGCCGTTGCTGCCCACGCTCTTCCAGGCGTCCAGGAACGGCTGCACCGCTTGCCAGCCGGCCTCGATGCCGTCGGCGCGCTGGAACAGGATATTGTCGCCGATCATGCAGTCGTAGATCAGCGTCTCGTAGCCGGTCGAGGGATCGACGCGGAAATAGTCACCGTAGCGGAATTTCATCTCGACGCCGTCGATGGTGATGCTCGGCCCCGGGATCTTGGCGTTGAACTGGAGCTCGATGGTCTCGGTCGGCGCGATGCCGATGGTCAGGAAGTTCTGTGACAGGCGGTCGATGTCCGTGCCTGAGAACATCGACAGCGGCGCCTGCTTGAACTTGATCGCCACTTCCGTCCGCTTGTGGCGGAGCGCCTTGCCGGTGCGGAGATAAAACGGCACTCCGGCCCAGCGCCAATTGTCGATCATCAGTTTGAGGGCGACGAAGGTCTCGGTGGTGCTGTCGGGCTTGACGTCCGCGGTCTTTCGGTAATCGTTGATCTCTTCGTCGCCGACACGGCCTGCAAGATATTGCGCTCGGACCGAATTTTTCAGCGCCTCTTCCCGGCTTGGCTGCTGGATCGAGTTGAGCACGTCGGCCTTCTCGGAGCGAACGGAATGCGCGTCGAAGCGTGCGGGCGGCTCCATCGCCACGAGTGACATCAGCTGGAACAAATGGTTCGGCACCATGTCGCGCAACGCGCCGGTGGCATCGTAGAAGCCGCCGCGATGGCCGACGCCGAGCTTCTCTTCCACCGTGATCTGGATGTGGTCGATATGGTTGCGATTCCAGATCGGCTCGAACATGCCGTTGGCAAAGCGCAGCACCAGGATGTTCTGTACCGTTTCCTTGCCGAGATAGTGGTCGATCCGGTAGATCTGGTGCTCGTCCATGATCTTCAGCAGTTCGGCATTCAGCGCGCGGGCCGAGGCGAGGTCGGTGCCGAACGGCTTTTCGATCACGAGCCGCCGCCAGGCACCGTTCTCCTTCATCATGCCGGTGCGGCCGAGCTCGCGTGCGGTCGGCGCGAAGGCGGCCGGCGGCGTTGCCAGATAGAACAGACGGTTGCCGCCGGTGCCTTGCGCGCATTCCAGCGAATCGAGATGCGTGCGCAGGCGGTCGAACGACGGCGGGTCCTTCGGATCGGCCTCGACGAAGGTGACGCATTCCAGCAGCTGCCTGGCGACGTCGTCGTCGACCGGCCGCGTCGCGAACTCGCGCAGGCCCTTCATCAGGCTCTGGCGCAACTCGTCATCCGACTGGCTCTTGCGGGCGACGCCGACGACGCAGAATTTTTCCGGCAACAGGTTCTCGGCCGCCAGATTGTAGAGCGACGGCATCACCAGCCGGTGGGTGAGGTCGCCGGTCACCCCGAAGATGACGAAGGCGCAATTGTCCGGCTTGCGCTTGGGTTGCGGGTCTTTTGTCACGAATTGTCGGCCTTAGCTTTATTGCACACGCTACTTCGGCTTCGCTGCGCCCGGCTGCTTCGGCTCCTTGTGGCCGCCGAACCCTGCACGCATCGCGGAGAGAATTTTTTCGGCGAAGGTGTGTTCCCGGCGGGAACGGAAACGTGTGTAGAGCGCCGCGGTCAGGACCTCGGCCGGAACGGCCTCGTCGATCGCCGCATTCACGGTCCAGCGGCCTTCGCCGGAATCCTCCACGAAGCCGGAATATTCCGCCAGCTGCGGACTGTCGGCGAGCGCGGTCGAGGTGAGATCGAGCAGCCAAGACGGGATCACCGAGCCGCGCCGCCACACCTCGGCGATGTCGGCGAGATCGAAATCGTAGCGGTGATCCGCCGGCAACGCCTCGATGTTGGCGTTCTTGAGAATGTCGAAGCCTTCGGCATAGGCCTGCATCAGGCCGTATTCGATGCCGTTGTGGATCATCTTGACGAAATGGCCGGCGCCGACCGGGCCGGCATGGATGTAGCCTTGCTCGATACGGGGATCACGGCCCTCGCGTCCTTCCGTGCGCGGAATGTCGCCGGCGCCGGGCGCGAGCGCGGCGAAGATCGGGTCGAGCCGGTCGACCACCTGTTTCTCGCCGCCGATCATCATGCAATAGCCACGGTCGAGGCCCCAGACGCCGCCCGAGGTGCCGACGTCGACATAGTGGATGCCGCGCGCTTTCAGCGCCTTGCCGCGGCGCACGTCGTCCTGCCAGAAGGTGTTGCCGCCGTCGATGATGACGTCGCCGTCCTGCATCACGGCAGCGATCGCCTCGATCGTGGTCTCGGTGATGTGGCCCGCCGGCAGCATCACCCAGGCCGTGCGCGGGCGCTCGAGCTTTGCAATGAACTCTTCCAGCGTCGCCGATCCGACCGCGCCGTCTGCGGCAAGACCTGCGACCGCCTTGGCATCCTTGTCGTAGACCACGGTCGAATGTCCGTGGCGCATCAGGCGGCGAACGATGTTGCCGCCCATTCGGCCGAGGCCGATCATGCCGAGTTGCATCTGCATTATTCCCTTAGTTCAGCGCGTCGCTCAGCGCTGCATTGAGCGCCGCGAGGCCTTTCTTGAGCCCGCCCTTCAGGTGCACGCGCAGCGCGCGCCGGCCGCGTTCGGTGAGCACGTCGAAATCGCCGCGCGCTTGCGCCGCCTTGATCACGCCGAAGCTCGCCTTCTGGCCCGGCACCGGCAGATCCTGTGCGTCATCAGCGGTGATCTGGAGAAACACGCCGCTGTCGGGGCCGCCCTTGTAGGCCTGTCCCGTCGAGTGCAGGAAGCGCGGCCCGAACTCGGCACAAGTTGCCACGTGGCGCTTCTCGCGCACCTCGAGCCGCATGGCCTGGAGCGCGTCGATCGTGGCCTTGTCGCGCGCGATATAGCCGAGCAGCGCGACATAGTCGCCGTCGCCCGAACGCGACAGATGCGCCTTCAGCCAGGAGCCGAGATCGCCATTGGCGCCGGCAGCGCGCAGCGCCGTGGCGTTGGCTTCGTCGGTGTAGAGATCGGCGTCCTTGGTGCTGACCACCGGCTCTTCCGCAGGCAGCGCGCCGGTCTTCTCGAACGCGGCGGTGAGCTCGCGGGTCTTGATCTTGGCGGCCTCCACGTCCGGCTGGTCGAACGGGTTGATGCCGAGGATGCTGCCGGCCACCGCCGTCGCCATCTCGAAGCGGAAGAACTCCTGTCCGAGATGCTCGATCGACTTCATGACGATGCGCACCACGGGGTGCCCCGCTGCCTCGATCGCGGCAAGCTGGGAGTCATGTGCGGCGTCCGCTTCGCCTTCGACACGGATGTCGATGAAGAAGCGGTCGTTGCCGTAGACGGAGGGATCGCCGAGCGGCTCGCCCTCGATCGGGATCAATCCCTTGCCATCCTTGCCGGTCGATTCCGCGATCAGCTGCTCGGCCCAGGCGCCGAAATCGGAGATCTTCTTCGAAGCCAGGATCGTCACCTTGTCGCGGCCTTCGAGGCCGGCGAGACCCATGGCGAGGCCGAGCTGCACGCCCGGGTTTTCAGAGGGCGGCACGTCCGGACCGCAGGAGCGAACCATTGCAAGCGCATGCTTGACGAAGGTCTTGACGTCGATGCCGGCGGTGGCCGCCGGCACCAGGCCGAACGGCGACAGCACCGAATAGCGCCCGCCGATCGAGGGCTCACCGTGAAAGATGCGGGCATAGCTCAGCTGCTTGGCCGCCTTCTCCAGCGACGAGCCGGGATCGGTCACCGCGATGAAGCGATGGCCGGTCTTCACTTTCGCACCCACCGCCTTGGCAACCTGTGCGTGGAAATAATCCTTCATCGCATTCGGCTCGGTGGTGCCGCCGGACTTGCTGGAGACGATGAAGACGGTGTTGGCGATGTCGATCTTCGCTTCCATCGCACGGACCTGCGCGGGATCGGTGGAGTCGAGCACGTGCAGCTTGGGGAAGCCGGGCTTCTTGCCGAAGGTCTCGGCCAGCACCTCGGGTCCGAGGCTCGATCCGCCCATGCCGAGCACGACGGCGTCGGAAAACTTCTGGCCCTTCACGCGGCCGGCATAGTCCTCGTAGTCCGCGACGTCGGCCTTGGCGGCGCTGTCGAGCCAGCCCAGCCATTTGTCCTCGTCCGCACCTGTCCAGACCGATTTGTCGCGCTGCCACAGCCTGCGGATCTTGGCGGATGCGCGCCATTCCTCGGTGCTCTCGGCCAGGGCCTTGCCGAGCCCGTCGCCCAGCGCAAGCTGCTGCCGGTCGAGCGCGGGCCCGAGCACGACGGCGCGCTTGTGGGCGACCGCGCCGTAGAGCTTGTCGGCGGCATCGGCGAACTGCTTGACGCCGTCCTTGACCAGCTCCTCGGTGATCGCATCGAGCGAGATGCCAGAGCGCTCCAGCTCCTCCAGCACGCGCCTTGCGTCGTCGATGTTCTCCTCCAGGCTGTCGCGCGGCGTGCCGTGGTCGCGGAACGCATCGAGCGTCGCCGGTGGCACCGTGTTGATCGTATTGGGGCCGATCAGCTCCTCGACATAGAGGACGTCGCTGTAGTCCTTGTTCTTGGTGCCGGTCGAGGCCCACAGCATGCGCTGCGGCTTCGCGCCCTTGGCGGCGAGCTTGTCCCAGCGCGGACCTGCGAACAGGCGCTTGTAGTCCTGGTAGGCCAGCTTGGCATTGGCAATCGCGACCTTGCCCTTCAGCGCGGCGAGCCGCTCCTTCTCGGAGGGATCGTTGGCGCGTGCGATCTTCTCGTCGAGCTGCTTGTCGACCACGCTGTCGATGCGGCTGACGAAGAAGCTCGCGACGCTCGCGACATGCGAGGGATCGCCGCCGCCGGCGACGTATTTCTCCAGACCGGCGATGTAGGCCTCTGCCACCTCGAGATAGACCGCCTTGGAGAACAACAGCGTGATGTTGATGCTGATGCCTTCGCCGATCAGCGTCTCGATCGCCGGCAGGCCCTCCGGCGTCGCCGGCACCTTCACCATCAGGTTCTTGCGGCCGACGTCCTTCCACAGCCGCCGTGCTTCGGTGACCGTGCCTGGTGTGTCCATGGCGAGATAGGGCGAGACCTCGAGGCTGACATAGCCGTCACCGCCCCTGAGCCGGTCATAGACAGGGCGGAGCACGTCGGCGGCGGCCTGGATGTCCTCGATCGCGACGGCCTCGAACAGGTCGGCCACGGTGCGGTCGCCGCGCTTCAGCGCCTTGCCGATCGGGGCGTCGTATTCGTCCGAGCTGCCGATCGCCTTCTCGAAGATCGAGGGATTGGAGGTGACGCCCTTGACGCCGTCGGTATCGATCAGCCGCTTCAGGTCGCCCTTGGCGATGAAGCCACGGGCCAGAAAGTCCAGCCAGACCGCTTGTCCGTGCTTTTCCAGTTCTTTGACGGGATTCATGATGCTTATTATCTCCAAGCCTGCGGACGAGGGTTTTCGCGCCGGTCCTGACGCGCTATCCTGTAGCCTACATGCGCCCCGCTGGGAACCAATCAAGGGGCGGGGAGTGATACCCTCAGGTGCAACTCCGTCGCGATCATGGCGATCCCGGCGTCGCATTCACTGTTGTGTAAAATGGCGTTGGCCATCTGGCCGATCTGAATGCTGCGCTCGACCAGGGGGACGTCGCCATCGAGTCCTTCGCAGTCGTGCTGGCGTGAATTTCTGCCACACGATCGATGGCGGAGAGATCGGCTGATGATTGTCGCGGCCGCGACAAGAAGGCAGCTCCGCAGCATCCCAAGCCGGCCGTTACGAGCGGAACGGTCGCGTCGTCATTCGCTTGGCAGCGATTGTGTCACGGTGCTGCGCGTTCGGCGCGACGCGCGAGGTGCCGGCACCCCGCAATGCAGCAGGAAGATGAACGCGGCCCAAAGCATTGCCCTGCCAGTGTCATAAGATCGCCGCTCCCGGCTCGCTATGCTGCGATGCCGGATGGAGCCATCCCCGGGAACGCCCGGATGTTGCGAGCGAGTGACATTTTCTGGAAATGAGCCAGAATAGACAAAGATTCGCACAAATTACAGGCAGGTGCCTGTTCCTAACTCACGGAGTGCCTACGTTGTGCGTTGCGTCGAGCCGGCACCCGGGTGTCCAATGATCGTCATGTGCTCACGCTGATTCGAAAACGGCCTGAGGAACGGTCCGGTAACTGCTTTCGTTTCAGCTTGTAGCGGAACTCACGCGGAGAGGGATCATGTACAACGATTCTCTATTCAACGCTTTCGCTCGGTCGTTCGAGGCGAGAAGCCAACACGACATGTCGATGGCGGAATATCTGGAATCGTGTCGAAGCGATCCCATGAAATATGCCAACGCGGCCGAACGACTTCTAGCAGCGATCGGCGAGCCCCAGACGATTGACACGGCCAAGGACCCACGCCTTGGCCGTATTTTTTTGAACCGCACGATCCGCACGTATCCGGCTTTCGCCGGCTTCTACGGCATGGAAGAAACCATCGAGCGCATCGTCGGCTTCTTCCGCCACGCGGCGCAAGGTCTCGAAGAGCGCAAGCAGATCCTGTATCTGCTCGGCCCGGTCGGCGGCGGCAAGTCCTCGCTCGCCGAGCGGCTGAAGTCGCTGATGGAAGTGCATCCGATCTACGTGCTCAAGGCCGGCGACGAACTCTCGCCCGTGTTCGAGAGCCCGCTCAGTCTGTTCGATCCCGATCAGCTCGGTCCGATGCTGGAGGAGAAGTACGGCATTCCGCGCCGTCGTCTCACCGGCCTGATGAGCCCGTGGTGCTACAAGCGGCTTGAAGCTTTCGGCGGCGACATCTCCCAGTTCCGGGTCGCCAAGATCCAGCCGTCGCGGCTGCGCCAGGTCGCGATCGCCAAGACCGAGCCCGGTGACGAGAACAACCAGGACATCTCCTCGCTGGTCGGCAAGGTCGACATCCGCAAGCTTGAAACCTATGCGCAGAACGATCCCGACGCCTACAGCTATTCCGGCGGCCTCAACCGCGCCAACCAGGGCGTGCTCGAGTTCGTCGAGATGTTCAAGGCGCCGATCAAGATGCTGCACCCGCTGCTGACCGCGACGCAGGAGGGCAACTACATCGGCACCGAGAACATCGGCGCGATCCCGTTCACCGGCGTGATCCTCGCGCACTCGAACGAGGCCGAGTGGGCGAGCTTCAAGGCCAACAAGAACAACGAAGCCTTCATCGACCGCATCTGCGTCATCAAGGTGCCGTACTGCCTCCGCGTCACCGAGGAGCAGAAGATCTACGAGAAGCTGATCCAGGGTTCCGAGCTGGCGTCGGCGCCTTGCGCGCCCTCGACGCTGGAGACGCTGGCGCGGTTCTCGGTGATGTCGCGCCTGCGCAAGCACGAAAATTCCACGATGTTCGCCAAGATGCGGGTTTACGACGGCGAGAGCCTGAAGGAATCCGATCCGAAGGCGCGCAGCGTCCAGGAATACCGCGACGCCGCCGGCGTCGACGAGGGCATGGATGGCGTCTCCACCCGCTTCGCCTTCAAGATCCTGGCCGCCACCTTCAACCACGATCCGCAGGAAGTCGCCGCCGACGCCGTCCACCTGATGTACGCGCTCGAGCAGTCGATAAAGCGCGAGCAGCTGCCCGAGGAGGTCGAGAAGCGCTACCTCGAGTTCATCAAGGCGGATCTGGCGCCACGCTACGCCGAGTTCATCGGCAACGAGATCCAGAAGGCCTATCTGGAATCCTATTCGGATTACGGCCAGAACCTGTTCGATCGCTACGTCGACTATGCCGACGCCTGGATCGAGGATCAGGACTTCAAGGACCCCGATACCGGCCAGCTGCTCGATCGCGAGCTTTTGAACCAGGAGCTGACGAAAATCGAGAAGCCGGCGGGCATCGCCAACCCCAAGGACTTCCGAAACGAGGTCGTCAAATTCTCGTTACGGTCCAGGGCCCAGAACGGTGGCAAGAATCCGACCTGGACCTCCTACGAGAAGATTCGCGATGTGATCGAAAAGCGGATATTCTCCCAAGTCGAGGACCTGCTTCCGGTCATCTCCTTCGGATCGAAGAAGGACGGCGAGACGGAGAAGAAGCATGGCGAGTTCGTCGCACGCATGGTGGAGCGCGGCTACACCGAGCGTCAGGTTCGCCGGCTCGTCGAATGGTACATGCGCGTGAAGCAGGCCGGCTGAGGCCGCTGGGAGGCGAATGGTAAAGTGCCCATTCACATTATTGACAGGCGCCTGAATCCAGGCGGCAAGAGTCTTGAGAACCGCCAGCGGTTCTTGCGTCGGGCCAAGTCCCTGGTGCAGGGCGCCGTCAAGAAGACCTCGCAGGAACGCGACATCAAGGACGTCCTGGAGGGTGGTGAGGTCACCATTCCGCTCGACGGGATGCATGAGCCGCGCTTCCGCCGTGAGGGCGGAACGCGGGACATGGTCCTGCCCGGCAACAAGAAGTTCGTCGAGGGCGACTATCTCCAGCGCTCCGGCCAGGGCAGCGCGAAGGATTCCGGCCCTGGCGAAGGCGACAGCGAGGACGCCTTCCGCTTCGTGCTGTCCCGCGACGAGTTCGTCGATCTGTTCCTCGACGACCTCGAGCTTCCCGATCTCGCCAAGCGCAAGATCGCGCAGACCGAGAGCGAGGGCATCCAGCGCGCCGGCTACACCACGTCGGGCTCGCCCGCCAACATCTCGGTGAGCCGCACGGTGAAGCTCGCGCTGGCGCGCCGCATCGCGCTCAAGCGTCCCCGCAAGGAGGAGATCGAGGAGCTCGAAGCTGCGATCGCCGCCTGCACGGACGAGGACGAGCGTACCGGGCTTATTGCCCAGCTCGAAGCGCTGAAAGCGAAGTCCAAACGCATTCCCTTCATCGATCCGCTCGACATCCGCTACCGGCGTTTCGAGACGGTGCCGAGGCCGGTCGCGCAGGCCGTGATGTTCTGCCTGATGGACGTCTCCGGCTCGATGTCCGAGCACATGAAGGACCTGGCCAAGCGCTTCTACATGCTGCTCTATGTGTTCCTGAAGCGGCGCTACAAGCACGTCGAGATCGTCTTCATCCGCCACACCGACCGTGCCGAGGAGGTGGACGAGCAGACCTTCTTTTACGGCCCGGCCTCGGGCGGCACGCTGGTCTCCAGCGCGCTGCAGGCGATGCACGAGATCGTGCGCGAGCGCTTCAATCCGTCGGACTGGAACATCTACGCCGCGCAAGCCTCGGACGGCGACAATTCCTATTCCGACGGCGAGCTCACCGGGATGCTGCTGACCGACAAGATCCTGCCGGTCTGCCAGTTCTTCGCCTATCTCGAGGTCGGCGAGGCCGGCGGCAGCGCCTTCGACCTCTCCGACTCCTCGCTCTGGAGCCTCTATGAGCGCCTGCGCAACAGCGGCGCGCCGCTCTCGATGCGCAAGGTCTCGGAGCGCAGCGAGATCTTTCCGGTGTTCCACGATCTGTTCCAGCGCCGCGACACTGCCCAGGAGAAGGCCGCTCCATGACGGAACGTTTGTTCGAAGGCGCCGATTGGGACTTTCACACCTTGCAGCGCATCACCGATGCCTGCGAGGAGGTGGCGCTGAAGGATCTCGGGCTCGACGTCTATCCGAACCAGATCGAGGTCATCACGGCCGAGCAGATGCTGGACGCCTATTCGTCGGTCGGCATGCCCTTGTTCTACAAGCACTGGTCGTTCGGCAAGCACTTTGCCTTTCACGAGGCGTCCTACCGCAAGGGCCTGATGGGGCTCGCCTATGAGATCGTGATCAACTCCTCGCCCTGCATCTCCTATCTGATGGAGGAGAACACGGCGACGATGCAGACGCTGGTGATCGCGCACGCCGCCTTCGGCCACAACCATTTCTTCAAGAACAATTATCTGTTCAAGCAGTGGACCGACGCCGACGGCATCCTGGACTATCTCGACTTCGCCAAGAACTACGTCATGCAGTGCGAGGACCGCTACGGCCGCATCGAGGTCGAGCGCACGCTGGATGCCGCGCATGCGCTGATGTCGCACGGCATCGACCGCTACCCCGGCAAGAAGAAGCTCGATCTGCGCGCCGAGGAGAAGCGGGCCGGGCGACGCCGCCAGCACGAGGAGGAGGTCTTCAACGACCTCTGGCGCACGGTGCCGAAGGGGGCCGCCAAGAGCCGCTCGACGCTCAGCGTCGAGCGCCGCCGTAAGCTGCTCGGCCTGCCGCAGGAGAACCTGCTCTATTTCCTGGAGAAGAGCGCGCCGCGGCTGGCGCCCTGGCAGCGCGAGCTGCTCCGTATCGTCCGCCACATCGCGCAATATTTCTATCCGCAGAGCCAGACCAAGGTGATGAACGAGGGGACGGCGACCTACGTCCACTACCGCATCATGACCAAGCTGCACGAGCAGGGCCGCATCACCGACGGCAACTTCCTCGAATTCCTGGGGTCTCACACCAACGTGGTGTTCCAGCCCGAGTTCGACGATCCCCGTTTCTCCGGCTTCAACCCTTACGCGCTCGGCTTTGCCGTGATGCAGGATATCGAGCGCATCGTCACCAGGCCGGAAGACGAGGACCGCGAGTGGTTCCCCGACATCGCCGGCAAGGGCGACGTGATGGGCGTGCTGCGCGACGTCTGGGCCAATTACCGCGACGAGAGCTTCATCGGCCAGTTCCTGAGCCCGAAACTGATGCGGCACTTCCGCATGTTCCACCTGCACGACGATCCCGAGGAGCGTGCCGGCATCCGCGTCGATGCCATCCACGACGAGCGCGGCTTCCGCCGCGTCCGCCGCGAGCTGGCGCGGCAGCACGATGTCGGCTTCATCGACGCCAATATCGAGGTGGTCGACGTCGATCTCGCCGGCAACCGCCGCCTGATCCTGCATCACCACGTCATCAAGGGCTCGCAGCTCAACGAGACCGACGCCAAGCGCGTGCTCCAGCACCTCGCCGATCTCTGGACCTACGACGTCGCGCTGATCGAGGTCGACGCAAACGACAAGGTCCTGCGCGAATACGTCGTCAGCCCGCGCCCGGTCCCGGCCGCCGTGGCGTGAGGCGGTCTACGCGGGGCAAAGAGCGAGCTGCGCATTAATGTGCCCTCGCCCCTTGTGGGCTACTATGTTCACACATCTCTGTCGGAGCCTTCTGCCCGCCAATCCGGAAATGCGAGTCATTCGAGTCACTTTCTTCGGTTCCGTCGCATGTGAGTGCCCAATATCGGCCTTCAGCTAACTCATTGAAGAAGATTCTCTTTTCGAGATGTGTGAATCCGATAGCCCCTTGTGGGAGAGGGCAGCGACGCCGGGAGACAAACGCACTGGGGTGAGGGGTATCGCTCCGCACATTCCCGTGTCGATAGAGACCCCTCATCCGGCGCTTCGCGCCACCTTCTCCCACAAGGGGAGAAGGAAGAGGTTCGTGGCTGCTTCACTATGCGGAACGTTTGGCCGGCTTCTTCTTCGACGCATTCAGCTCCACGGCCTCGCGGATCAGCGCCTTGAACGCCTTCGCGTCGATCGCCTCGCCCTCGCGAATATCGATCGCGCGGCGGACGTTGCCGTCGAGGCTGGAATTGAACAACCCGGTAGGATCCGCCAGCGCTGCGCCCTTGGCGAAGGTCAGCTTCACCACTTGCTTGTAGGTCTCGCCGGTGCAGATGATGCCGTCATGCTCCCACACGGGAACGCCACGCCATTTCCACGCCTCGACGACGTCGGGATCCGCGTCCTTGATCAGGCCGCGGACGCGCGCGAGCATCTCGCCGCGCCAGTCGCCGAGCTCCTTGATCCTGCCGTCGATCAGCTTGGAGGGCGAGGCTGCGTCCGTCACCTTCGCGGCGCGCTTCGCAAGTCGTTGTCTCATGACCTCGCCCAGCCTCTTCAGGAGATCGTCGATCCAGTCGAGCCCGTCTGCCAGAACCGGCCACCCGGCTGGTCCAATACCATGCGGCGGCCCTGCATCCCTACGGCCGCAAATACAGATACCCCTGCGACTGCAGCTCGGCCAAACGCACCACGCCGCCATTCTCGGCGTTGACGAAGCCCGGCAGCAGCTCGTTGAGCGTGACGTTCTGCGCCTTCATCGTGTTGCCGCAGGCAGCGAACTCCACGCCGCCCTTGGAGAAATCGCCGACGCGCTTGCTGACGTCAGGATTGGCCTGTGCGGAGTGAAACGCTTTCAGCGCCGGGCCGTGGATCACCAGCGCGATCGTCACGTTCTCGGGGCCGCCGACCCCGTCGATGTGGTTCTGGATGTTGCCGAGCACGAACTGGACCTTCTCGGCGTCGCTGAGATGGTACACGACTTTCAGCTTGGTACCGGCGCTGGCATCGGTCGCGGCTTTTGCGCTCGAAGCGCCGAGCGCTGCACCCAAGGCCGAGACGGCGCTCCACAAGATGCTGCGGCGGTTCATGGCATTCTCCCTGGATTGCCTGGCGTTGCCGCAGGCATATCACTTGTGGCGCAGCGCCGCGAGCTCCTTGCGGTCGGTCACGAGCGAAGCGCACTCGCTGTTGTCGGCGCGGTCGAGCCGGAAAATCTTGTCATCGGCGCCCGCTGTCAGCGAATGCTCGGCGTCGTCGTCCGGCTTGTTGTTCTGCCAGACCCTGACACGTTCGAGCCGCACGATCGCCGATTTGTCGTCCCTGGAGAGCGCGACGCCGATGCCGCCGCCGTCACAGTCGACGCCGCAGCCGAGGCGCACCTCGCCGCCGCCGCTCGCAGTGAACACGACGTGGTTGCAGGAACCGCTGGAGTCGAAATCGCCGCTGCGATGACGGTACCGGAACCCGAGGCGGAACGAGGTATGCAGTTCCCTGTCCTCGGGGTCGACCTCCGCCGAGATCAGCAGCTTCATCGCGGCGACCTTCTGCTTCGGATGCCGCGCCAGATGGTCGGCATCGTAGCGGCGGACGAAGCAGGCATAGGTCTTGTTGCCGGGCGCGCCCGCATACATCCGGGTATTGAAGGTCGCTGTTTCGGCCTTGCCGGCCTCGCGGATGTCGTCGCCGTCCTCGGCCTGGGCCGCGCCGACGAATGCGGCAAGGGCAAGCGGAAGGACAAGAGCAAGCTTCATGGTCGCACCGAACGCGTGGCGGCAATGACCCGCAGGGTGGCGGGCCGGTCTGCCGTTAGTCGCGGCGCCGGCGCTCCACGTTCAAGCGTCCGGTAGGGTCACCGCAGGCTGGCGTTGATCTTGTCCAGCACCGCCGAGCCCGGGCAGAGCATGTCGGCTTCCAGCGTGTTGAGCGGGGTCTCGACCGTGTTGAGGTGCTCGTGCAGGTCCTCCGCATCGGGGTCGACGTAGAGAAGCCCGGTAACGATCTGGCCCTTGGCGGCGTGGCGCGCGAGGAAGGTCTGGGCGCCTAGCCGGTCGTGCGGGTCGTAGTCGGCGTCGATCTTGCGCAGCGCGATCTTGCTGCCGTCATGTTGCTCGACCATCTGCACCGTGCCCGGCGCGTAGTCCACTGCGATGGGATCGCGGCCGACCAGCACGTCGAGCCGGTTCACCGCGTCATTGTGCTCGCGGACATAGTCGAAGCTCTTGGTCGAGCCGGCATGGTTGTTGAAGGCGATGCAGGGGCTGATGACGTCGATGAAGGATGCGCCCTTGTGGCGGATCGCGGCTGCGATCAGCGGCACCAGCTGGCTCTTGTCGCCGGAGAAGCTGCGCGCCACGAAGGTGGCTCCGAGCTGCAGCGCCATTGCGACGAGGTCGATGGCGTTGTCGGTGTTGGTGACGCCCTTCTTGCTCTTGGAGCCGCGGTCGGCGGTCGCCGAGAACTGGCCCTTGGTCAGGCCGTAGACGCCGTTGTTCTCGACGATATAGGTCATGTTGACGCCGCGCCGGATCGAATGCGCGAACTGGCCGAAGCCGATCGAGGCGGAATCGCCGTCGCCGGAAACGCCAAGATAGATCAAATCGCGGTTGGCGAGGTTGGCGCCCGTGAGCACCGAGGGCATGCGGCCATGTACGGAATTGAAGCCGTGCGAATTGCCGAGGAAATAGTCCGGCGTCTTCGACGAGCAGCCGATGCCGGAGATTTTTGCCACCCGGTGCGGCTCGATCGAAAGCTCGTAGCAGGCCTCGATGATCGAGGCCGTGATCGAATCGTGGCCGCAGCCGGCGCACAGCGTCGAGATCTTGCCCTCGTAGTCGCGATGCGTATAGCCGAGCGCGTTCTTCTTCAGGCCCGGATGATGGAATTTCGGTTTTGCGATGTAGGTCATGTTGCCGGCGCACCTCTCGTGGACGCGACAGCATTGTTACCCGATCTGCAGGAAAATTGATACAGGACCGAGCGGACCAGCGCGGATGCGAACCGAGCTGGCACCACTTTATTTCGCAGTGCAGCAGTTTGCTTGCAGTGCAGAAGTCTATGAATGAGGCTCGCTTTGGAAGGAAGCGATCCCTCGACTTCTGGCTATGACGGTGCCCGGACGCAGGTAATCTCCGTGAAAACGTCGAGGCTGCTCACGTCCTGGAAGTCGTCCGTTCTTGGTCGGAAGCCTGTCGTGTTCAAGTCGACGCGGCCGTCCGTCGCAAACACCGTCGCGTGATCGAATTCCTTGAGCTCGCAGAACTTGTCCGCAATCCGCCGCTGATTGACCACGCTGCAGCGATCACCCGAGATTCCGTCCCCGTGGACGCACCGATCGATATGCCGATCGGATAGCTTGACCCTGGTTCCGCTGAATCTCCGTTCTTCCAGCGCGTTGGTTCGGACAGCCGCAGCGTCCTCCGTCTCGTTTTCGCATCGGACCGCCGAAATGATGTCCGTCCCCCAGGCGTTTTTCCACCCGACCACCTTGTCGAAGATCGAGTGTTCGCCGACGTCGCCTTGCAGTTGGACGTTGCTGGCGTCCCGGAAACCCTTGACCCGACAGAATTCCCTGGCCACGCGCCTTTGCGCAGCCGCCGAGCAGCCGTCTTCGCCAAAGCTCGTTCCCTGCAAGCACCGATCGATGCGCTTGCCCCGATGCTCTACCTCTGCGCCGCTGAAACTGAGGCTTGTCGCGGCTCTCGCCCGGGGGCGCCGCACGCAGGTCACCTCGGTGAATATATCGAGGCTGCTGACGTTGTTGAACTCATTGGTCGACGGGTGAAACCCCGTCGCATTGATCTCCACTGCGAAGTCAGTACTTTCGGACGACGAGCGGTCAAAGCCTTTGAGCTCGCAGAATCTGCCCGCAATCCGTTGCTGGTTTTCTTCGCTGCAGCGGTCACCGATAATCCTGTCGCCATGAACGCAGCGATCCACCCGCCGGCCGCCGACCTTGATCTCGTCTCTGGTGAAAATCTGGGCCTCCAGATCGCCGCTGCTGACGGCCTCGGGATCGGAGCTTCGGCCTTCGCAGGTGACTGAGGAGATGACGTCGGTCCCCCACACGTTCTTCCAGCCGACAACCACATCATATCCGGAATGTTCGCCCCAGGCGCTCTCGGTGGTGATGCCGACACCATGTTGGAAACCCTTGGCCCTGCAGAATGCATCCGCGGCTGCGCCGCGGGATTCAGCCGAGCAGCCATTCTGTCCGAACGGGAGTCCCTGCAGACAGCGATCGACCTTGCGACCCCGGTGGCGCACATTGTCGCCCGAGAACGTCCTGATCTCCGGATCGTTCGGTATGCGGGCATAAAGCTTGTGCAGGCCTTCGATGTCCCGGCTGGTCAGCTGATCGGACGAAAAGGTGCTGTTGCAGGCCGGTGACGTCGGATCGCGACCGGGGCAAGTGGCGATGCGGACCCAAGTCGAGCAGTCGCCGAAGCCATCGCCGTTCGTGTCCAGCAGGAAATTGTAGTGCATGAGCGAGTCGAAGTCGTAGCCCGTGAGGAGTTCGGCCGAATCGTCGACAATGGCGACCTGTCCAGCATCGATCCAGCCTTCATAGATGCCCTGGAATATGTTGTTGACCGCGCATGACGGATTGCGAGCGATGAACTTGTCTCGATCGGAACGCAGGTGCTCGTGGATGAGTCCGAGCTTGTGTCCGATCTCGTGTTGAATGGTTCCGCTCAGGGCAAAGGCGTCAACCGGTTGCCCGCTGAGCCTGGTACCCTGGATACGAATGATGTTCTCGCCCTGCGCCTTGCCCAGGTCAGTACGGCTTGTGGTGAACGCTTCGGCGTTGATGAAGCGGACATAGGTTTCATGGCCGTCGCGCGGAACGAAGCGGAAGATGGTATTCGCTTCATAGAACGCTATGGCATCGGCAAGCGCGTCCCTGCAACAGAAGTTGGAATCGGCCTCGAAGGGAATGATTGCATCGTCCCACAGCGAACCTTTCCCGAACGTGCCGGCCACGCCAGCGGAGAATCCGGCGGCGTTGCCTGTTTCGATCGCGGTCCATGGTACTATCAAGTCGCCGTCATAGACATACTGCCCGCCGAACCGGGTCAGCAGCAGGTTCTGGACACCGCGCCCGGTGCGAACTCTGCGACGCTCGAGACTGATTTCGGTGTCGCCGATTTTGACGGAATCAATGACGCCGACAAATTGCGGATTCTGCTTGTGGGCGGCGGCTTGTTGCAGTCGCATTTGCTCGAGCTTTTGCTGAAAGCCTGCGACCGCGCTGCCCAGCCGCGCGTCTATCAGTTTTGTAGCGGGAATAGAGTGAGCGGCGATGTTTTTATCGACGATGCTGCGATCGATGCGGCGCAAGGCGTCGGTCTTGAGGACTGCCGTCGCCTTGGTCAACCGCAGCGCCGACAGGCGGGGCGTTGGTGTGACGGTGATGGTCGGAGTGGGCGAGGGGGCGGGCTGGGCCGCCGCCGGCCCGGTCACGACGAGACAAAGAACACAAGCCAGTACAACTGCCTTCATGTCAGTTTCCTCGAAGCGCGCAGGGATCGAATGCCGGACGATCCTCTCACCTTCGAGCTGGTCCGAGTGTGAAGCATTTCGCATCGGAACGCCGAGCGCGGCGCGAGCCCCGCGACAAATTGGCGCGAATGCGCCCTATCGGCGCCTGGCCGCCGCCCCAGCCCGGCGTTCGTCCCGTAGCTAACTCACCGCCTTTCGCAGCGGGGTCACCTTGAGGTGGTCCTGGTGGTCGCCGATCGCCTTGGCGATGAAGCGGGCGGTGATGGGGGTGCCGTCATAGTGCACGATCGGCACGAGGCGGACGGGATCGATGCCGTTTTCGTTGACGATGAGCTGACGCAGCTGGCTGTCGCGGTTCTGCTCGACCACGTAGACGAAATCGTGCTCGGCGAGGAAGCTCGCCACGCTCGAGTGGAACGGGAAGGCGCGGATGCGCAGCCGGTCGAGCTGATGCCCGCGTGTTTCCAACAGGCCGATCGCCTCGTCCATTGCCGGCGAGGTCGAGCCGAAATAGATCACGCCATATTTGGTCGGCCGTTCCGCATTGGCCTGAAGCGGCCGCGGCACCAGGTCCTGCGCGGTCTCGAACTTGCGCACCAGGCGCTGCATGTTGTCGGCATAGACCGAGCCTTCCTCGGAATAGCGCGCATAGCGGTCGCGCGAGGTGCCGCGGGTGAAATAGGAGCCCTTGGTCGGGTGCGTGCCGGGATAGGTGCGGTAGGGAATGCCGTCGCCATCGACGTCGAGATAACGGCCGAAGTCGCGGCCCTCGTCCAGCATCTCTGCGGTCATCACCTTGCCGCGATCATATTGCTTGGCATCGTCCCATTTCAGCGGACGGCAGAGCCGGTGGTTCATGCCGATGTCGAGATCGAGCATCAGAAAGATCGTGGTCTGAAGCCGCTCGGCAAGGTCGAAGGCGGCCGCCGCGAACTCGAAGGCTTCGGCGGGATCTTCCGGGAACAGCAGCACATGCTTGGTATCGCCATGCGAAGCATAGGCGCAGGCGATGATGTCGCATTGCTGGGTGCGGGTCGGCATGCCCGTCGAGGGGCCGGCGCGCTGGATGTTCATGATCACGGCCGGAATCTCGGCGAAGTAGGAGAGGCCGATGAACTCGGTCATCAGCGAGATGCCGGGGCCGGAGGTCGCGGTGAAGGCGCGGGCGCCGTTCCAGGATGCGCCGATCACGATGCCGATCGAGGCCAGCTCGTCCTCGCCCTGCACGATCGCGTACTTCGCCTTGCCCGTCTCAGGATCGTGCCGGTACTTCTTGCAATGGGCAGTGAAGGCCTCCGCAACGGAAGAGGACGGCGTGATCGGATACCAGGCGCACACCGTGGCCCCGCCATAGACCGCGCCGAGCGCGGCGGCGCTGTTGCCTTCGATGAAGATGCGGTCGCCGACCTTGTCGGATTTCCTCACGCGAAG
This sequence comes from Bradyrhizobium sp. FW305-F6, assembly GCF_058782905.1. Lineage (NCBI taxonomy): Bacteria > Pseudomonadati > Pseudomonadota > Alphaproteobacteria > Hyphomicrobiales > Nitrobacteraceae > Bradyrhizobium > Bradyrhizobium sp. FW305-F6. The sequence goes on along the minus strand of NZ_JBYSYD010000002.1, from coordinate 819,354 downwards.
CCCGATCGGGCATTTCAGGTTCGAGAGCGCCCAGTCGCGTCCGAGATGCAGCGCGTGGACGTTGGAGGAGAGCAGCTTCTCCTTGCCCTTGTACTGCTCGCCGATCAGCTGCTCGATCAGCTTCGGGTCCATGTCGAGCAGCGCGCTGAGCGCGCCGAGATAGATGATGTTCTTGAACAGCTGGCGCTGGCGCGGGTCGGTATAGGTCGAGTTGGTGATCGCGGTCAGCGGCACGCCGATCACCGTGATGTCGTCGCGGAATTTGGTCGACGGCATCGGCTTGGTTGAATCGTAGAACAGATAGCCTCCGGGCTCGATGCCGGCGACGTCCTTGTCCCAGGTCTGCGGGTTCATCGCCACCATCATGTCGACGCCGCCGCGGGCGCCGAGATGGCCGTCTTCCGTCACCCGCACCTCGTACCAGGTCGGCAGGCCCTGGATGTTGGACGGGAAGATGTTGCGCGGGGACACCGGCACGCCGTGGCGCAGGATGGCGCGGGCGAACATCTCGTTGGCGCTGGCCGAGCCCGAGCCGTTGACGTTGGCGAAGCGGACGACGAAGTCGTTTACGCTGCTGATCGGCTTTTTGTCGGACATGTCGAACCTGCGTGGGTCATCTCGATGAAATATTTCTGCATGTCCCAGGCTCCGGTGGGACAGCGCTCGGCGCACAGCCCGCAATGCAGGCAGACATCCTCGTCCTTCACCATCACGCGCCCGGTCTTCAGATCGGAGGAAACGTAGAGGTCCTGGTCGGGGTGCAGCGAAGGCGCCTTCAGGCGATGGCGCAAATCGTCTTCCTCGCCGTTGGCGGTGAAGGTGATGCAGTCCATCGGGCAGATGTCGACGCAGGCGTCGCACTCGATGCAGAGCGAGGTCGAGAATACGGTCTGCACGTCGCAGTTCAGGCAGCGATGCGCTTCGCCGAGCGCCAGCTTGACGTCGTAGCCGAGTTCGACCTCGGCGCGGATGTCCTTGAGCGCAACCACCTTGTCGCGATGCGGCACCTTGTAGCGCTTGTCGAGCGAGATGTCGTTGTCATAGCTCCATTCGTGGATGCCCATCTTCTGGGACGAGACCTGCACGTCGGGCAGGGGGCGCTCGCTGATGTCTTCGCCCGAGAGCATCTTGTGGATCGACAGCGCGGCGTCGTGGCCGTGCGCGACCGCCCAGATGATGTTCTTCGGACCGAACGCGGCGTCGCCGCCGAAGAACACTTTCGGGTTAGTCGAGGCGAAGGTCTTGGGATCGACCTTGGGCATGTGCCATTTGTCGAACTCGATGCCGCAGTCCTGCTCGATCCAGGGGAAGGCGTTCTCCTGTCCCACAGCGACCAGCACGTCGTCGCAGGCGATGGTCTGGTCAGGCTCGCCTGATGGAACGAGATTGCGCCGTCCTTTGGCGTCGTACTCGGCCTTCACCTTCTGGAAGGTGACGCCGGTGAGCTTGCCGCCCTCGTGCACGAAGGCGACCGGAACCATGAAGTTGAGGATCGGAATGTCCTCGTGGAGCGCATCCTCCTTCTCCCAGGGCGAGGCCTTCATCTCCTCGAAGCCGGAGCGCACGATCACCTTGACGTCCTCGCCGCCGAGGCGGCGGGCGGTTCGGCAGCAATCCATCGCGGTGTTGCCGCCGCCGAGCACGATGACGCGCTTGCCGACCTTGTCGATGTGGCCAAACGAGACCGAGGCCAGCCATTCGATGCCGATATGGACGTTGCTGGCTGCCTCCTTGCGGCCGGGAATGTCGAGCTCGCGGCCGCGCGGCGCGCCGGAACCGACGAAGATCGCGTCATATTTCTCCGCGAGCAGCGCCTTCATGCTCTCGATGCGGTGTCCGCCCTTGAAATCGACGCCGAGACCCAGGATGTAGCCGGTCTCCTCGTCGATCACCGAATTGGGCAGGCGGAATTTCGGGATCTGCGTGCGCATCATGCCGCCGGCTTCCGGATCGGCATCGAACACGGTGCAGTGATAGCCGAGCGGCGCAAGGTCGCGCGCCACAGTCAGCGAGGCGGGGCCGCCGCCGACCAGCGCGATGCGCTTGCCGTTTTTCGGCGCGGGCCTTGGCAGCCTCTGCTTGATGTCGTCCTTGAAATCGGCGGCGACGCGCTTGAGGCGGCAGATCGCCACCGGAGTCTCCTCGACGCGCCCGCGCCGGCACGCCGGCTCGCACGGACGGTCGCAGGTGCGGCCCAGGATTCCGGGAAACACGTTCGATTTCCAATTGATCATGTAGGCGTCGCTGTAGCGGCCCTGGGCGATCAGTCGGATGTATTCGGGAACGGGGGTGTGCGCTGGACAGGCCCATTGGCAATCGACCACTTTGTGAAAGTAGTCGGGGGCCGCGATATCGGTCGGTTTCATTCCTACCCTGTCCGCGCAGGCTCAACGACCCCGCGGCCTTTTTTGGTTGAGCGTGGCGGACGCTTAACGCGTCTCGATCTGGTTTCTGAATGACCTCATCGAGTTAGCTTATTAGAACCGTTCCGAAGTACAACGGCAAATTTGCGCGCGGACCGGCTTTCATGGGAGCTACGCGCACACAGCATTAACGCCGCACGCGAGATGCGTGCGCTGCAGCATCACTCTCCGTCATTCCGGGGCGCGCCGATAGGCGCGAGCCCGGAATCCATCGGACTGCGAGTCAGTGGACAAATGGATTCCGGGCTCGTCGCTACGCGCCGCCCCGGAATGACAGAAGAGAGGCGCACGCCTGCCTCCACATCGCAATTGTGAGGTCACCCCTACGCGATGTCGCTCTTCGCGAGGTCCCACATCAGGCAGTACGTGCCGACGGATATGGGAGGTGGCAGCGGCGATGCGGCAGGACCCGTGAAGCGCTCGGCGATCACGGCGGAGACCGCGCCGACATGCGTGCCGTCGATCAGCACGAACCAGTCGCGCGCGCCCTCGTTGCGCACCGCCGGAATATCCGCCGTCGCGCCGGACAATTCGGGTTCGCTTTCGAGCAGATGCATGGAGATGATGCCGTCGTGCGTCTCCGGCGCCAGCTTTTCTTGCAGTGCATCACGCCATGCGCCGGCAGTGTCGCGGGTCGGGCGCAGCCGTACCACCCCGAGTGCGGCGCCGCGGCCGGTGCCCTTGCTGATGGTGATACGCGCGACAACGCGTAGCATGTCCTTGAAATGCGCCATGGTCCGCCGCGACCATTCGGTCTGGTTGGCGAGCCGCGCCCGGTAGGCGGGGCTGTCGAGCACGTCGAGCGTTTCGGTCGAGTACAGCGAGAGATATTTGGGATTGGCGGCATGCGCGACATAGCGCCGCGCTTCCAGAAATCCGTCGATCGCGACGCGCTCTTCCAGATGCTCGCGATCGTACCAGCGGTTGAAATCGGCTTCGTCAGCTGCATCGACATTCATCGACGTCAGCAGCATGCCTTTTCCGGCGAGCGGCATTGTTCTTGTCCTTTCATGCTCACCCCTCATGGTGAGGAGCGCGTCTTCGCGCGTCTCGAACCATGAAGGCCCGGCTGCCGCATCTCGGCCTTCATCCTTCGAGACGCGCGCGAAGGGCGCGCTCCTCAGGATGAGGGGATAGACCTAGCGCGAAATCTTCGATGCGAGGTCGGCGATCGACTTCATGACCGCGTCCCTCACGCCGCCATCATAGAGCGAATGTCCGGCTTCTTCCACGATGCGAAGCTCGGAACCCGGCCATACTTTCGCAAGGGCCTGTGCAGTTGCGGGAGGACACAACAGATCATAGCGCCCTTGCACGATGATGCCGCGGATGCCGGCGAGCCGGCCCGCATTGCGCAGCAGCTGGTTCTCGCTCATGAAGCTGTCGTTGATGAAGTAATGCGCTTCCATGAACGGCGTCGCCGGCAATGTCCGCCAGACATTCAGCGACGCCAGGTCGAGCCGCGTCTTGGCCGGCTTGTGCTCCGACAAGACGCGCTCCGTGTCGTGCCAGGCGCGCGCCGCGGGGCCATGCACGGCCGGATCGGCATCGAGGATGCGGCGATAATAGGCTTCCACCGGCCGCTCGCGCTCCTCGGGCGTCAGCACGTTCAGAAAATCCTCGTAGAGTGCGGGATAGAATTGCGGGAGGCGAGCCGTGAAGGCTGCCTCGACCTCGGCCCGGGTGCCGAGAAACGTCGCGCGCAGCGCGATACCCGACACCCGCTCCGGATGCGCTTCGGCGTAGGCCAGCGCCAGCGTCGCGCCCCAGGAGCCGCCGACCACCATCCAGCGTTCGAGGCCGAATTTCTCGCGGATCCTCTCCATGTCCGCGATCAGATGCGCCGTGGTGTTGTGCGTGCGAGATCCCTTGGGCCGGCTGCGGCCGCAGCCGCGCTGGTCGAACAGCACGGCGCGGAAGCGCTCGGGATCGAACAGCCGGCGATGGTCGGGCTGGCAGCCGCTGCCGGGCCCGCCGTGCAGATAGATCGCGGGGATGCCGTCGCTGCAGCCGACGCTCTCGACGTAGATCTCGTGGCCGTCGCCGACGTCGAGCATCTCGGAGGTCAGTGGCGCAAACGGATCGGCGCGTTTGACGGAAGTGGCCGCGTCGGCGTCAGGCATCATTCCCGGATTCCAGAGTGCCGCCGGCGAAGTTGCGATAGAGGAAGCGGCTGTTCTCGCCCCCGGCCTCGGCTTCCGCCTGCTTGAAGATGGTCTCGTGCAGCGGCGACAGCGCGCAGGCCGGATCGGTGTTGGCGGCGTCACCGGTCAGCGCGAAGGCCTGGCAGCGGCAGCCGCCGAAATCGATCTCGCGGAATTCGCAGGATCTGCACGGCTCCTTCATCCAGCCGGTGCCGCGATAGCGGTTAAAGGCCTCGGAGTTCTGCCAGATCCAGGCGATCGAATGGTTGGAGCGCACGGATTCGAAATCGAGCCCGGTGATGCTCTCGGCGGCGTGGCAGGGCAGCACCTTGCCGGCCGGCGAGATGTTGAAGAACTGCCGGCCCCAGCCGCCCATGCATTTCTTCGGCCGCAGCGCGTAATAATCCGGCACGACATAGTCGATCGTCAGCCGTCCCTTCAGCCGCTCGCGCGCCTCCTCGACGGTGCGTGTGCATTCGTCGAGCTGCGCCACGGTCGGCATCAAGGCGGCGCGGTTCTTCAGCGCCCAGCCGTAATACTGCACGTTGGCGACCTCGAGCCGGTCGGCGTCGAGATCGAGCGCCATCTGGATGATGTCCGGGAGCTGGTGCAGATTCTGCCGGTGCATCACCGCGTTCACGGTGAGCGGCAGGTCCAGCTCGCGAGTCCACCTCGCGACCTCGAGCTTCTTGCGGTGGCCGCCCTTGTAGCCGCCGACGCGATCAGCGAGCCCTTCCTCGATGCCCTGGAAGGAGATCTGCACGTGGCACAGCCCGGCATCGGCGAGCTCGCCGAGCTTGTCGCGCGTCAGCAGTACGGCGGAGGTGATGAGGTTGGTGTAGAGCCCGACGTCGCTGGCGTGCTTCACCAGCTCGACCAGGTCCTTGCGCGCGGTCGGCTCGCCGCCGGAGAAATGCACCTGCAGCACGCCGATCTCGGCGAGCTCGGTCAGCACCTTCTTCCATTCCGCCGTGGTCAGCTCCTTGCCCGAACGGTCGAGCTCGACCGGGTTGGAGCAATAGGGGCATTGCAGCGGGCAGCGATGGGTGATCTCGAGCAGCACGGCAAGCGGAATGCCGAACGTCTCCGCCGTCGAGCGCTGCTTCTCCAGCACCGCGAGGCTGTCGCTGGGCGGGATGGTCACGTCGCTCATGACGTCTTCTCCCTGATCTCGGTGAGAAAGCCCTTGTCGGCGAGATCCTGCAGCATGGCGATGACGTCGGTGAGGATCGCCTCGCGCGGCGCGGCGTATTTCGCGGCCAGTTGGTCGGCAACGTCGCCGACGCTGCGCTTGCCGTCGCACAGCTGCAGCACCTCGACCGCGATCTCGTCCGGCGCCAGCACGCGTTCCGGTGCCAGGATCACCCAGACCTGCCGCGTCTCGTCATATTTCAGCTTGGCATGCCGCGGCAGCACGGGGCGGCTTGCCTCGCTGACGCTGATGTGACGCGGCCCGGCCATCCCAGTTCCTCTTCAGCTCGCTTTGGGCACGAACGCGCCCGGCGGAATGTGGCCCTCGACATAGGCGTGCTGCAGCGCGTCCAGCTGCACCCACAGCACGTTGGTCTTGAAGATCAGCGCGTTGCAGACCTGCGCGCGCTGTTCCGGCGTCGTCGCGTGCGCCTTGACATAGTCGAGCGCGAAATTGGCATCGCGCGGCGCCTGGGTCAGGCGGCGCTTGAAGTAGCTCATGATGTCGGGGTTGACGAAATCGTAATGCTCCAGCATGCCGGCGATGCGTTCTTCATGCAGGTTCGGCGCGAACAGCTCGGTGAGCGAGGAGGCGATCGCCTCCAGCGGGCTCTTCTCGCGGCAGTAATGGACATAGGCTTCGACCGCAAAGCGCGTCGCCGGCAGGATGCCTTCGGTGGATTCCACGTAGGCCGTGTCGAGCCCGAGCCCTTCGGTCAGCTTGAGCCAGCGCTCGATGCCGCCTTCGCTGCCGACGTCGCCGTCATGGTCCTCGATGCGGTGGCGCCATTCCAGCCGCGTGGCGCGGTCGCGGAACCGCGAGATCACCACCGCGTCCTTGATCGGGATCGTGCTCTGGTAATAGTAGCGATTGAGCGCCCAGGCCTGCACCTGGCCCTTGTTCAGCTTGCCGCCGTGCAGGAGCTTATGGAACGGATGCAGGCTGTGGTAGCGCGTCGCGCCGATATGGCGCAGCGCCGCCTCCAGCTCCTCGGCGCTTGTGAGCCGGATGTCCCTGCCGATCGAGAGCGCGGTCATTCCAGTCAGTGATGCGGCGTTCACAGCACGATCTCCGTTCCATCCGCGGGTATCTGCCAGCCCGCCTGCTCGGCGGCCTTGCGCTCGGGCGAGCCGGGCAGCAGCGCCGGGTTCGAGTTATTGATATGCAGAAACAGCTTCCTGTCGAGTGTGAGGTCGGCCAGCCGCGCGATGGCGCCGTCCGCGCCGGACATCGCGACATGGCCCATGCTCTTGCCGGTCTTGTGGCCGAGGCCGGCCCTGATCATCTCGTCGTCCCGCCAGACCGTGCCGTCGAAGAACACCAGCGCGGCGCCGTCGATTTCGGCCTTGAGCGCGTCGGTCACCTCCGCGCAGGCGGCGATGAAGTAGAAATATCGTCCGGTCGACTTGTCGGTGATCTTCAGGCCCAGCGTATCGCCATCGCCTCCGTTGCCGCCGGGATGCGTCTTGCCTTCCAGATACCAGGCTGACTTGCCCGCGACCGCGAAGGGCAGCACTTCCAGTCCGGAACGCGCGCCGTCGGTGAGGCGCGGCTCGAATGGCTCGCCGATGACGATCGGCTGGCGCCGCACGTGCTTCTCGTTGAGCACGTTGAAGATGCTGTTGCTGGCCAGGATCGCCAGCACCTTCTCATGCGCGTAGATCGTGAATGGCGAGCTCTCGCGCATCGACAGCAGGCCCGCCACCGCATCCACTTCGCTGTTGGTCAGGATCACGCCTGCGACAGGCGTATGGCGCAGCACTCCCTCCCTGGGGTGCAGTTGCGGCGTGGCGTTCAATTGCTGGCGCAGGTCGGGGGAGGCGTTGATCAGGAACCAATTCTGGCCGTCGCCGCTGAAGGCAACCGAGGCCTGCGTCCGGTGCAGCTCAGGCCCGCCATTGCGGGCCGCCCGGCAGCCCTCGCAGCCACAATTCCACTGGGGAACTCCGCCGCCGGCTGCGGCGCCCAGGACGACGACGCGAAGCATGATCCGTCTCCTGGCGGGCAAATTTGCGAGGTGGATCTCAGGCCGACACAATCCTGTTGTCCGGAAAACGCATCGTGACCGAACGAATGCGGAGCCGAAAGATCCACCTGCGCAGAACGCGTTTCCACCAACCGCTTACTTGCGGGTGGCGCTCACATACATGTTGATTTCCATGCCGCAGGGCACTTCGACGATCTTCGGGGCTTTCCAGGCCATTTCGGCTCTCCATCTCTTTGCGAATTCGGGACGTATCCGCCCGCTTGTTAAACTAATGCCGGCGGAAAAGTTCGCCAGTGAAATTTTCCCGACCTCGGTCGTAGCTGGCAGAATTGCTGCACTGCAAAGAGAGCGTCTTGCATCCTTGGAAATGTACGAGTTCATTCGCAGAATTGCCGATAGGTCGTGATCCCTGTCGGGATAAACGAGTTGTGAGTGCGGAACGGCTTCACTTCGGGGACAGGGACCCTATTGGATCAGGCATGCCCAGATATTTCTTCAACACCCGTATCGGCGACGAATTGATCGTGGATCCTGACGGTGAGGATCTGCGCAACCCCGATCGCGCCTGGGAGGTCGCGCGCCAGATGATCCTGGAGGTGGTGAAGTCAGAAGGCGCCCAGCGGGCGCTGCTGGATGCTGTGATCGAGGTGACCGACGCCGAAGGCGAGATCGTGCTCGAGTTCCCCTTCACCGAGGCGCTGCTGGACCTGCCGGATCCGTCGGCGACAAGGCATTAGCTGTAGCTGTCGAGATCGTAGTGAGACGCAGCCGCGGCGGCGGTGCGCTCCCCCCCGCTTGCGGGGAGGGCTGCGGAGAGGGTGACTCCGCAAGCGAGAACTCCCAAGAGGAGAGAGCCTTCACCCGCGCCTCCGGCGCGATCTGAGACAACATGACGTCGCCCTCGCCCCCGCGAAATCCGCATGGCTTTGCCGCGTTCCCGGCGCTAAAAGACGCCGGTTACACGGAGCAAGCCATGCAAGATCTCTGGCGCCTGTCGGCCGCCGACCTCGCCACCCTCGTCAAATCCCGCAAAGTGTCCGCCCGGGAGGCCGCCAAGGCCGGGCTGGCCCGGCTCGATGCCGTCAATCCCCAGCTCAACGCGGTGATCGATCACAGGCCTGAGGACGTGCTCAAGCAGGCCGATGCCGTCGATGCCGCCATCGGGAGGGGGGAGGATCCCGGCGTGCTTGCCGGCGTGCCCGTCACCATCAAGGCCAATGTCGACCAGGAAGGCTTTGCCACCACCAACGGCCTGAAGCTCCAGCGCGATGTCATCGCGCGCGAGGACAATCCGGTGGTCGCCAATTTCCGAAAGTCGGGCGCCATCCTGCTCGGCCGCACCAATTGTCCGGCCTTCTCCTACCGCTGGTTCACCACCAATCTCATCCACGGCGATACCAAGAACCCCAGGGATGCCTCGCTGACGCCGGGAGGCTCATCCGGCGGCGCCGGCTCGGCGGTCGCGGCCGGCATCGGCCACATCGCCCACGGCACCGACATCGCCGGCTCGATCCGTTATCCCGCCTATGCCTGCGGCGTGCACGGATTGCGCCCGACGCTCGGCCGCATTCCCGCCTTCAATCCCGCGCTGCCGGAACGCCCGATCGGGCCGCAGATCATGGCGGTGTCGGGGCCGCTGGCGCGCACCGTCAACGATCTCAGGATTTCGCTCGAAGCCATGTCGGCCCGCGACATCCGCGATCCCTGGTTCGTGCCGGTGCCGCTGCAAGGCCCGGCCCGGGACAAGCGCGCCGCACTCTGCCTCAATCCGGGCGGCCTTGCCACCACGGCCGAGGTGAAGGCGGCGGTGAGCGATGCCGGCAAACGGCTTGAACGCGCAGGCTGGACCGTCGACGTGATCGAGGACACGCCGCCGATGCGCGAGGCGGTCGACTGGCAGATCAAGCTCTGGCTCGGCGACGGATATGAGGCGCAGCTCGAGGCGGCCGAGCGCGAGGGCGATCCCGGTGCACTCGCGTGCCTGCGCGGCAATCGCGCCAGGGTCACGCCGATGGACCAGGCCAATTACGCCAAGGCATTGACGCGGCGCGCTACGCTGACGCGTGAATGGATGCTGTTCTTCGAAAAATACGCGGTGCTGCTGACGCCGGTCTCCGGCGAATTGCCGTTTCCGGATCACCTCGACCGCAAGGACGAGGAGTCTTTCAAGCGCGTCTGGGAAGCGCAGCTGCCGCAGATCGCCATTCCCTTCATGGGATTGCCGGGCCTCGTGGTCTCCACAGGCCTGGTCGGCAAGGCGCCGGTCGGCGTGCATATCGTGTCGGGGCGTTATCGCGAGGATCTCTGTCTGCTCGCAGGCGAGGCGATCGAGGCCGGCGGCGTGCCGCCATCGCCGATCGATCCCGTGGGCTAGTGATGACTGATATCTACGACTTCAAGGCCAACTCGCTCGCCGGCGAGGAGGTCGCCTTGAGGCGTTTCGAGGGACAGGTGCTCTTGATCGTCAACACCGCGAGCAAATGCGGCTTCACGCCGCAATATCGCGGCCTCGAGGATCTCCATCGCGATCTCTCGCCGCGCGGCTTCTCCGTGCTCGGCTTTCCCTGTAACCAGTTCGGTGCGCAGGAGCCGGGACAGGCGAGCGAGATCCAGGAATTTTGCTCGACCCACTACGACGTCACCTTTCCGCTGTTTGCGAAGATCGACGTCAACGGGCCGAAGGCGCATCCGTTGTACGAGTATCTGAAACGCCAGCAATCCGGGCTGTTAGGGGCCGCCATCAAATGGAATTTCACCAAATTCCTGGTGGACCGTAAGGGCCGCGTGATCGCGCGCTACGCGCCGACCGCACGGCCCGAAGGATTGCGGAATCAAATCGAAACACTGTTGTGAGCGAGACAATCATGAGCGACGAATTTCCCGACCGCCTGTCGGTCGATCCGAACAGCCCCTATTACAACGCGGACATCCTGGCGCGCGACGTCGGCATCCGCTTCAAGGGCATCGAGAAGACCAATGTCGAGGAGTACTGCATCAGCGAAGGCTGGGTCCGCGTCACCGCAGGAAATGCCAAGGACCGCCATGGCAACCCGCTGACCATCAAGGTGCACGGCCCGGTCGAGCCGTATTTCAGGGATAAGAAATAGACGCCCGTCGCCCCGCACTCTGTCGTCATGCCCGGGCTTGACCCGGGCATCCACGTCTTCAGACTTGCTCCGTGGCAAAGACGTGGATGGCCGGGTCAAGCCCGGCCATGACGAGCGGAGAGATCCAGCCAGGAAAACCGTCCATGTCCGTCCGCATCGTCGACGTCCTGGAGATCACCAAACCGATCTCCTCGCCGATCCGCAACGCCTATATCGACTTCACGAAGATGACGACGAGCCTCGTCGCCGTCGTCACCGATGTGGTGCGCGACGGCAAGCGCGTGGTCGGCTACGGCTTCAATTCCAACGGCCGCTACGGGCAGGGCGGCCTCATCCGCGAGCGGTTTGCTGCGCGGATTCTCGAAGCCGATCCGAAGTCGCTGCTAACTGCGGCCGGGGACAATCTCGATCCCGACAAGGTCTGGGCCGCGATGATGACCAACGAGAAGCCGGGCGGCCATGGCGAGCGTTCGGTCGCGGTCGGCACCATCGACATGGCGGTGTGGGACGCGGTGGCGAAGATCGCGGGCAAGCCGCTGTTTCGCCTGCTCGCCGAACGTCACGGCGTGACCGCCAATCCGCGCGTCTTCGTCTACGCCGCCGGCGGCTATTACTATCCCGGCAAGGATCTCTCGATGCTGCGGGCCGAGATGCGCGGCTATCTCGATCGCGGATACAACGTCGTCAAGATGAAGATCGGCGGCGCTGACATCGCCGAGGACCGCGCCCGCATCGAGGCGGTGCTGAAGGAGATCGGCAAGGACGCGCAGCTCGCCGTCGACGCCAACGGCCGCTTCGATCTGGAGACCGCGATCGCCTACGCCAAGATGCTGCGCGATTATCCCTTGTTCTGGTACGAGGAGGCCGGCGATCCCCTCGACTACGCGCTGCAGGCCGCGATCGCTGAGTTCTATCCGGGCCCGATGGCGACAGGCGAGAACCTGTTCAGCCACCAGGACGCCCGCAACCTGATCCGCTACGGCGGCATGCGCCCCGACCGAGACTGGCTGCAATTCGACTGCGCTCTGTCCTACGGCCTGTGTGAATACCAGCGCACGCTGCAAGTGCTGAAGACCCACGGCTGGTCGCCGAGCCGCTGCATCCCGCATGGCGGCCACCAGATGTCGCTCAACATCGCCGCGGGCTTAGGTCTCGGCGGCAATGAAAGCTACCCGGACCTGTTCCAGCCCTATGGCGGTTTTCCCGACGGCGTGCGCGTCGAGAACGGCCACATCACCATGCCCGACCTTCCCGGCATCGGCTTCGAAGGCAAGTCGGATCTGTACAAGGAGATGAAGGCGCTAGCGGAGTAGGGGCGCTTCGGAGTTCGAGGCGAGACGGCCGCGTCAACAACGGTGTCGTCCCCGCGAAGGCGGGGACCCATAACCCCAGGGAGGAGCAATGGCGCGAGCAGGCAACTCCGAGTCCCCGTAACCATGTCTCCCTGTGGCTATGGGTCCCTGATCTGCGCTCCGCTTCGCTGCGCTTGTCCGGGACGGCAGCTGAGTTTGTCGTTACGACAACCGCATATCCAGCAGCCGCCGTCCTTCACCCTTCAGCAGCTTCTTCACTGCGCTCGAGGCCACGACCTCGCCGTCATTGGCATAGGCCTCGTGGTTCTTCTCGATGTCGTCGAGGCGGTAGAGATAGTTGACCATCACGCCGGCGGACTCGCGCACGCCCTTCGGCGAGAGGTCCCCGAGCCAGTTGATGCGTTCCAGCCGCGCGCCGTTGCCGAGATGGAAGCGGGCGACGGAATCGATCAGGCGGCCCTTCGGCGTGCGCGCCTTGAGGAAATAATGCGCCGCCAGCGGCTCCAGCACGCCGCGGAGCAGCGCGGTCGTCTCCGGGCTCTCGAACCATCTGGGATCGTCGAGGCGCTTCAGCGTCTCGCGGTCCTCGTCCGACAGCGGCAGATCCTTGTCCTGCTTCACCCAGGCCATGAAGCCCGGCACCGGCGACAGCGTCACGAAGGTGTCGAGCTTCGGCAGTTCGCGGCGCAGCTCTTCCACCACCTGCTTGATCAGGAAGCTGCCGAAGGAGATGCCGCCGAGGCCGCGCTGTGTATTCGAGATCGAATAGAACACGGCGGTGCGGGCCTTCTCGATCGGCAGGTGCTGGCGGTCGACCGCGAGCAGCGGGGCGATCGCGCCGGGAATCGTCTCGGTGAGAGCCACCTCGACGAAGATCAGGGGCTCGTCGACCATCGCCGGATGGAAGAACGCGTAGCAGCGGCGGTCGACCGGATCGATGCGGCGGCGCAGATCGTCCCAGTCCGAGATCTCGTGCACGGCCTCGTAGCGGATGATCTTTTCGAGGATGTTGGCCGGGGTCGACCAGTCGATCCTGCGCAGCACGAGAAACCCCCTGTTGAACCACGAAGAGAGAAGATGCGAGACGTCGCGGTCGAGCGCGGCGAGATCGGTGTGCCCGTTCATCATGCCGAGCAGATCGGCGCGCATGGCGACGAGATCGCCGGTGCCGCCGGGCGCGCGGTTGAGCCGGCGGATCAGCTCCTGCCGCCGCGGCTCCGAGGCGAAATGCAACGAGCTGGCGTCTTCGTCGCTCGGCTCGGCGCGCCATTGCTCGATCGCCTTGGACAGGCGCTCCCGATCCGGGCCGAAATCGCGCACGAGCCCTTCGAAGAAGGCACGGCGCCCGGTCGCATCGAGCTCCCCGTAGACGTCGAGCACTTCGCGCGCCATCGCGGTGCCGGAGGCTTCGCCGCGCCCCGACAGCAGCGCATCGCAGAGCTCGAGCAATCCATCGGCATCGCGTTTGGTGTCGGCGGAATCGCCACGGCGCAGCAGCGTGCGGCCGCGCTCGGAGATGGTGGCGAGCAGGTCGGAGAAGAAGGCGTTGGCCATCGGGGCTTTTCAATTCCGGTTTGTGCGTTGCGGAAGTTTACACAAGATTTGGGCGGAAGCCGATCACAATCAAGCGCAAGTTTGTTGCATGTGAAACCAGGCTATGTCTCCAAAGCACGCTGTCATGCCCCGGCTTGACCGGGGCATCCAGTACGCCGCAGCTTTTCGATTCTAGCCGAGCCGCCTCGGCGTACTGGGTCGCCCGGTCAAGCCGGGCGACGACACCGAGTGTGAGGCAAACTCCGTCGGCGTGCGCCCCGTCACCTGGCGGAACGCCGCCGAAAAGGCCGGCACGCTGGCGTAGCCGAGCTGGGTGGCGAGCTGCTTCACCGAGACATTTGCATCCGTCGATATCAGCTGGATCGCGGCCGCAATCCTTGCACGTTGGCACCAGCTCTTGAAGCTCAGCTGCGTCTCGCTCGAGAACAGCCGCGACAGAGTCCGCGCGGAGGTTCCGACCTCGCGCGCCAGCGTGTCGATGTCGTGCAGGCCGGTGGGATCGTCGAGCACGATCATCGCGGCGCGGCGGCAGCGCACCTCACGCGGCAGCGGCACGAAGGTCGCGGAATCCTCGGCCTGGTGCAGTTCCAGCATCACGAGCCGGACCAGCAGCTCAGTGCGCTCCTCGGTGTTGCGCCCGTCGAACAGGGCGAGGATCGCCTGATTGAGCAGCGGCGACACCCGCACCACGAATTCGCTGGACAAGCCCTGATAGCGCTTTTCGCGCTTCAGCCAGGCGAGATCGAAGTAGAGCGTACGCATCTCGATGTCGGCGAGCAGGTCGATGGCGTGCTCGAGCCCGGCCGGCACCCAGACCGCACGGTCCGGCGGCACCAGCCAGCGTCCCCCGGGCGTGGTCACCTGCATCGTGCCCTTGGCCGCATAGATCAGCTGCGCCTCGCGGTGCATGTGCAGATCGATCCGCATCCCCTTCGGATAGTCGCGGGCGACCAGATGCACGCCCGCGGGCGAGCGGTGATTGCTCCGGACCTCGCGCAGGATTGGCGTTTCCAAGATTGGCGTTTGCAAGACAGTCATTGGCAGCATCCCGTCATGGGGAGGACATATAACTCATTTCGGAGCAGGAGAGGATTCGGGAATGAACAGCCCCAGCCGGGTCATCGGTTTCGTCAACGCCGGCCATTTCATCGACCATTATGCGATGCTGATTTTCGCCGCCGCCGTCATCATCATGGGCCCGGCGCTCGGCATGGCCTATTCGGAACTCTTGCCCTACGCGACGCCAGGCTTCGTGGCGTTCGGCGCCGGCTCGCTGCTGACCGGCTGGCTGGGGGACCGCTGGAGCCGCCGCCACATGATGCTGATCTTCTTCGTCGGCATCGGCTTGTCCATGGTCGCAGTCGGCTTCGTGCAGACGCCGGCGCAGCTCGGCGCGGCGCTGTTTGCGATCGGCATCTTCGCCTCGATCTATCACCCCGTCGGCACCGCCATGATCGTGTCCTATGCCGACCGGCTCGGCCGCGAGATGGGCATCAACGGCGTCTGGGGCAATCTTGGCGTTGCCTCCTCGGCGCTGGTCACCGGCGTGGTCGGCCAATATCTCGGCTGGCGTTTTGCCTTCATCGTTCCCGGCGTGGTTACGGTGCTGATCGGCATCGCTTTTGCGATGCTGGTCGTGCACGAGGACCGCAAGGGTTCGAAGCAGGCGGCGGCGCAGGCGCGGGTGGCCAAGCAGGACATGTGGCGCGTGATCCTGGCGCTGCTGATCGTGGTGATCGCGATCTCGACCACTTTCAACGCCGTCACCGTGGCGCTGCCGAAGCTGTTCGCCGAACGCCTTGCGGACCTGACCAGGAGCCCGGCGCTGCTCGGGGTCATCGCGGCCGGCGTCTACGTGTTCGGCGCGATGACGCAGTACACGATCGGCCGGCTGCTCGACCGCTATTCGCTGAAGACGGTGGCGCTGCCGCTGTCGTTCATGCTGGCGCCGTTCCTGTATCTGGCCGCGAGCCTGAACAATTTGCCGCTGATTTTGGTGTCGATCGGCATCGTCATGGGCGCGTTCGGGCAGGTCACGGTGAACGACGCCATGGTCGGCAAATACACCACCGAGGAGTGGCGCTCGCGCGCCTATGCGGTGCGCTATTTCGTCGGCTTCACCGCGGCCGGCGCCTCCGTCGGCCTGGTTGCCTGGCTCTACGAGCAGGGCGGCTTCGTCACCATGCTGCACGCCTTCGCCGCGCTCTGCCTGCTCGCCATCGCCGCCGCACTGATCCTGCCCCGCGAGATCCGGACGCCGCAGACGGTGTGAAGTCTCGTGTCCCGGACAAGCTGCAACGCGCAAGCGTTGCGGCGCCGAGCCGGGACCCAGAGGCTGCGCATTTCATCGAGACATGGGCCCCGGCTCTGCAGCGCATCGCTGAAGTGGCGCTGCGCAGCGTCCGGGGCACGAGGCCTCTCCATGCCGCCCATCATGCCATTCTGCGCCTGTTTTGCCCGACGTAGCAAGTCACTTCGGCAAGACCGAAATTTTAACAAGCCTTTTAAACCCCATCCTACTGTGCATGGGGTTGTTTTCGCGCTTTTGTCTCGAGCGGATCAGAAACAGCTAAGTCTTCACCTCGGCCACCGGCTGCACCTTCACCGCCTTCTTCCCCGCCCGCCAGTTCTCGAAGCGCTGCACCACCACGAAGAAGGCCGGCACGAACAGCACCGCGAGGCAGGTCGAGGCCAGCATGCCCGAGAACACCGTGATGCCGATCGACTTGCGCGCGCTGGCGCCGGCGCCGGTCGCCAGCACCAGCGGGACGACGCCGAGGATGAAGGCGAACGACGTCATCAGGATCGGGCGGAAGCGGGCCCGCGCCGCCTCGATCGCGGACTCAAGGATCGGCTTGCCGTCGCGGCCGTGCAGCTCGAGCCCGACCTCGACGATCAGGATCGCGTTCTTGGCCGACAGCGCGATCAGCAGGATCAGGCCGATCTGGCAATAGAGGTTGTTGTCGATCTTGAGCGCGGAGAGGACCAGCATCGGCCCGAGCAGCGACAGCGGCACCGCGAGGATCACCGAGATCGGCGCGTACCAGCTCTCGTACTGGCCGGCGAGCACCAGATAGACCAGCAGCATGGCGAGGCCGAACACCCAGTAGATCTGGTTCGAGACCGCCTTCTCCTGGTACGACATCGCGGTCCATTCGTAGCCAGTGCCGGGCGGCAGCGTCTTGTCGGCGACCTCCTCCATCAGCTTCAGCGACTGCCCGGAAGAATAGCCCTGCGCCGGCAGGCCGATCACCGTCGAGGACGGATAGAGGTTGTAGAGGCTGATCAGCGACGGGCCGGTCGCCGGCGTGATCTTGGCGACGGTGCCGATCGGGATCATGTCGCCGTTGGAGTTGCGCACCTGCATGTTGGCGATGTCGCGCTCGGTGACGCGGAAGGCGGGATCGGCCTGGGTGTAGACCTGGAACACGCGGCCGAACTTGTTGAACTGGTTGACGTAGGACGAGCCGAGATAGGTCGACAGCGCCGCGAACACCTGGTCCGTCGTCACGTGCAGCGTCTGGGTCTTGACGCGGTCGATCTCGACGTTGAATTGCGGCACCGAGGCGCGGAACGATGATTGCACGCGCTGCAGCGCGCTCTGGCTTTGCGCGTTGGAGACCACCGCCGCGGTGATGGCCTGCAGCTTGGCGAAATCGCTGTTGCCGTCGCGCAGCTCGACCTGCATCGAGAAGCCGGCGGCGTTGCCGATGCCCTGGATCGGCGGCGGCGGCAGCACGATGGTGCGCGCCTCCATGATATCAGCGAGCTTGTCGTTGAGCCCGAACACCAGCGAGCGCAAATCCTCGCCGGGACCTTTGCGCGCGTCCCAATCCTTCAGGATGATGTAGGCGACACCGGCATTGGCAAGGCTGGCGCTGTTGTCGAGCGCGGAGATGCCGGCGATGGTGATGACCTGCGCCACGCCGGGGGTGTCCTTGATCAGGCCGCTCGCTCTGTCGAGCACGGCCTGCGTCCGCTCCAGCGCGGCGCCGTCGGGCAACTGCACCGCCGCGATCAGGTAGCCCTGATCCTCGATCGGCAGGAAGCCGGTCGGCACCCGGGACAGGCCGTAGCCGCTGGCGCCGATCACCAGGAGCGCGAAGGCGACCGAGACGGTAGCGTGCCTGACGAGGAAGGTGATCAGCCGGCTGTAGCCGCGCTCGACGCGGTCATAGACCGCGTTGAAACCGCGATAGAAGAAATTGCGCTGCTCCGGCGGCACGGCCGGCCGCAGCCATAGCGCGCATTGCGTCGGCTTCAACGTCGCGGCGTTGATGGCGGAGAGCAGCGCGGTCGCCGCGATCACCAGCGCGAATTGCGAATAGATCCGCCCGGTGAGGCCGGCGAGGAACGAGGCCGGCAGGAACACCGAGATCAGCACCAGCGTGATGCCGACGATCGGCGCAAACAGCTGGTCCATTGCGCGGATCGCGGCGTCGTGGCCGTTCATGCCCTGCTCGATGTTGTGGGCCGCGCCTTCGACCACGACGATGGCGTCGTCGACCACGATGCCGATCGCGAGCACGATCGCGAACAGCGTCGACATGTTGATGGTGAAGCCGAGTGCCGCCATCGCGGCGAAGGCGCCGATGATGGTGACGGGCACGGTCGTCGCCGGCACCAGCATCGCACGCCAATCCTGCAGGAACACCAGGATCACGACCAGCACCAGCAGGCCGGCCTCGATCAGCGTCATGTAGACCTCGTGCACCGAGGCCTCGACGAACTTGGTGGTGTCGAACGGCGTGTCGTACTTGATGCCTTCCGGGAAGCGCTTGGCGAGCTCGGCCATCTTCTTCTCGACGGCCTGTTCGACCTGGAGCGCGTTGGCGCCGGGCGACTGGAACACGCCGATGCCGACGGCGGGCTGCTTGTTGAGCGAGAAGATCTGGCTGTAGGTCTGCGCGCCCAGTTCGACCCAGCCCACGTCGCGCACGCGGGTGACGTCGCCGCTCGTGCCCGTCTTGACGATGATGTTCTCGAACTGGCTGGTGTCCTCGAGCCGTCCGTTGACGTTGAGCGTGTACTGGAACGCCTGGCCCGGCGGCGTCGGCGGTGCGCCGACCTGGCCGGCCGAGACCTGCTGGCTCTGCTGCTGGATCGCCTGGATGACGTCCTGGGGCACCAGGCTCCTCGCCTGCAGCTTGTTCGGATCGAGCCAGACCCGCATCGAATATTGGCCGGCGCCGAACACGGTGACGTTGCCGACGCCCGGCAGGCGCGAGAGCTCGTCGCGGATGTTGATGGTGGCGTAATTGCTCAAAAAGAGGCTGTCGTACCGCGCATCCGGCGAGGTCAGCGTCACGAACAGGAGGATCGAGGTCGATCGCTTCTGAACCGTGACGCCCTGGTTCTGCACCGCCTGCGGCAGTTGCGACAACGCGCTGGAGACGCGATTCTGCACCAGCACCTGCGCGAAGTTGAGGTCGGTGCCGATCTTGAACGTCACGGTCAGCGTGTAGGTGCCGTCCGCGCCGCTGTAGGACTGCATGTAGAGCATGTCCTCGACGCCATTGACCTGCTGCTCGATCGGCAAGGCAACGGTGTCGATCACCGTCTTGGCGCTGGCGCCGGGATAGCGCGTGGTGACCTGCACCGTCGGCGGCACCACATCAGGGTATTGCGCGACGGCGAGGTTGAACAGCGCCACGCCGCCGATCAGGATCATCAAGAGCGCGATGACGTTCGAGAGGACCGGCCGCTCGATGAAGAACTTTGAGATCATGGCTGGCCGCCCCTACTTGCTCGAGGCCTGGGTCTGCTCGATCTTCGTCACCTGCGGGTCGATCTTCTGGCCCGGGATGACGCGCAGGAGCCCCGCGGTCACCACGCGGTCCTCCGGCTTCAGGCCGCTCTCGATCACGCGCAGGCCGTTGTCGACGGGGCCGATCTGCACCTTGCGTTGCTCGACGACGTTGTCGCCATTGACCACCAGCAGATAGCGGCCGCCCTGGTCGCTGCCGAGTGCGGTGTCGGGAACGAGCAGGGCGCTCTTCTCCTGGTCGAAAGGCACGCGGACCCGAACGAAATAGCCGGGCAGCAGCACCCGCTTGTCGTTGGGAACGAGTCCGCGCACCGCCAGCGTGCCGGTCGACTGGTTGAGGGTCGGCGAGACGTAGTCGAGCTTGCCCTCGTGCGGATAGCCGGTCTCGGTCTGGAGCCCCACTTGAATCGGGAAATGCTTCATGTCCGCGGGCGTCAGTCCGCGGCGGGTCGCCTCGGCGCGGATGCGCAGCACGTCCTGCTCGTTGACGGTGAAGTTCACATAGATCGGGTCCATCGCGACGATGGTGGCGAGCTGGGTCGGCGAGGAGACGCCGACGAGTTCGCCGATCGAGACCATGTGCGCGCTGACGACGCCGTCGAACGGTGCCGTCACCTTGGTGTAGCCGTAATTCACCTCGGCGAGTTTCGTATTGGCCTGGGCCTGCTGGAGGTTGGCCTGCGCGTTGTCGCGGTTGGCGGTCGAGGTGTCGAGCGTGGCCTGCGAGACCGCCTGGCGCTGCACCAGATCGGCCTGCCGCTTGTAGTCGGCTTCCGCCTGTCGCAGCGAGGCCTGCGCGCCGGCTTCGGCCGCCTGCGCCTGCTCGAGCTTGAGCTTGTAGGTCTCGGGCTCGATCGTGAACAGCTGGGTGCCCTGCTTGACGAACGTGCCGTCCTGATAGTCGATCGTTTGCAGGAAGCCCTGCACGCGCGCGACCAGATCGACGCTCTTGATCGGCGCCGTGTTGCCGGTGGCCTCGATGTAGCGCGTCACCGGGCGCTGCACCGGCGTCGCGACGTCCACCTTGGGGGGCGGCGGCGCCACGAACGTGTTCTTGTCCTCGCAGCCCGCGAGCGCGACCACGGCGGCTGCCGCAGCCAAGCCCTTTGGCAGGGCTCGCGCCAAGCCCCGCCCAACATGTCTCCACGCTCCATCGCGCCGTGCGGGAGATGCGGGATTCGCTGAGGTCATGCGGTAGCCCCCGATGAGTGTCTGTCGGTGCGGCAGGCTAGCAACAAATGAACGGGCGTGGAACACCATACCCATGGCAGTCCCCCGCCTTGAGTCGCAAACTGCTGTGTGGCCTTTGACAGATTTGTCAGCACAAACCGCTTTTCATCGCGCGCACGATCGACGGTCCACACCGGATATTGCCGGACTGCGTTGCGGACGACAATGTTACAATTCGGTCGCAACCGGCTCTCGCGCATGCCACGCCGCGAGCACCTCCTTCTCCTCGTCGGCGGTGAGACCGACGACCGGGCCGTTGCTGTCGCGGAGCCAGTGAAACGTATCGCGGGCCGTGTCGGCGATCGGCCGCGAGGTCAATCCGGCCGCGCGGGCCGGCGAGGTGTCGCGCGTCAGGAAGCCGGCGTAGTCCGGCAAGGGCAGCCACATCGGCAGGGACCGCGGGCCCGCCCAGCGCCTGACGTCATGCGATTCCAGAAAGGCGCGATCGACCCAGGTGAAGGTGCAGGACGCGTCCAGCGCGGATGCGCATTCCCTGAGGAATTCGCCGCGCGTGCGGATCGGCCCGATCCCGTCATAGATCCCGGTGAGGTCGGTCTCCGCCGCATGCACGATCCACTGCGCGAGATCGCGCACGTCGATGAACTGGACGGCATCATCAGGCGATCCCGGCGCCAGCACCTCGCCGCCGCGCGAAAGCCGTGCCGGCCAGTAGGCGAACCGACCGGTCGGGTCCTCGGGCCCCGCGATCAGTCCGGCGCGGCAGATGAAGGCATCGTCGCCAACCGCCTGTTCGCAAGCGACCTTGGCGGCGCCGTAGATCGCCTCGGTGCTGTGCGCGATCTCCGCCGCAACAGGCTCGCGCAGCGGCGCCGTGTCGGCGCGCTGCCCGGGGATGCGGTTGTCCGCGTAGACGCTGATCGTCGAGACGAAGGTCCAATGCACGCGTGGCCGCTTCAGCGCGGCGACCGCGCGGCGGACCTGGCCGGGATGACGCGAGACATCGACCACGGCGTCGAACGTCTCGCCCGTGAGCGGCGCAAGTCCGTCGGCCAGGTCGCGGTCGATCCGCACCAAGCGGGCGCCGGGCGCAATCGGCCCTGCAAGACCGCGGGCTGCGCAGGTCACGTCGTGACCGACCGTGCAAGCATGGCTCGCAACAGCCCGCCCGAGAAACTGGCTGCCGCCGAGAACGAGAATGCGCATGGAATTGTCCGTGTGGTCGATGTCACCGCGAGACTACAACCTGCGCTGGCACTTGCAACCCGCTTCCTTGGCGCGCCCTGATTGCCCACCACGACCGACGCCACGCGGCGCAAAGCCTTACGAAGACAAAGCCCCTGACGCGCCGAATAGGAACGGAGTACGGTGGTCGAGTATTTCCGAGACCCTTGATCTTGGTCGCTATGCCCGTTTGCGGCCATCGCAGACTCATTACGCTCCGGCGCGAGCTTTCGGGTCGGGGTCGGAGGTGATCCAAGACCGACTTCCTCTCGTTCCAACCCCCGAGGGAAGCGCTGCCATGAACCAAATGCTTGCGAAGATATGCCAGGAAATGGCCGGCCGGGTGCTCGAGCTTCAGCGCGGTCTCAACACGCCCGAGCGGCGGTTGGAATTGGCCGATGAACTGCAGGCCGCCATCGAGCAATACCTCGCCTTCGAGAAGCGAAAGAATCGTTTTTCGATTCGGAAGGACAGGTAGCGTCGCGCCGAACGGACTGGGTTCCGAGATGTTGCGGCGCGCTGGCGCCAAGCTTCATTGATTCACATGAGCTTTTCGCGCCACACGCTCAACTCTGAGGGGAACTCTCTTGGCGCAACTTCAACGTGCCCGTGGTTTCACGGTTACAGCGAAGCATTGATGATTGTTGTCTAGTCATGACGGCATTTAGCTGAAAGGGGACTCCACATGAAAACGACAATCCTTGCCGGTGTCGCCGTGGCGGCACTGGCGTTGAGTACGCATGCTCACGCCGCGGATATGGCAGCCAAGCCCTACGTCAAGGCGCCGCCGCCCATCGCGGCGGTTTACGATTGGAGCGGCTTCTACATCGGCGGCAACGGTGGATGGGGCACCACCCGCAACTGCTGGGATTTCGTGAGCTTCGCCGGCGCGCCCTTCACGGCAAGCGAGGGGTGTCACAACTCAGACGGCGCCGTCGCGGGCGGTCAGATCGGGTATCGCTGGCAATCGGCGGCCTGGGTGTTCGGGTTGGAAGCGCAGGGCAACTGGGCCGACTTGAACGGATCGCGGGTATCGTCGCCGGCCTTCGTGTTCGCGCCGGGTGACCTCACCATCAATTCCCGGGTGCGCGCCTTCGGTCTGTTCACGGGCCAGGTCGGATGGGCCTGGAACAACGCGCTGCTCTACGTGAAGGGCGGCGCCGCCGTGGTGGATAGCCGCTACACCCACACCTTCACGGCGACCAGTGCCTTGATCAACAGCAGCAGCGATACGCGTTGGGGAGCCAGCGTCGGCGCCGGCATGGAGTACGGTTTCGCGCCCAACTGGTCGGTCGGCGTGGAGTACGATCACATTTTCCTCGATCGTCGGACTCTGGGCTTTGCGGCGGCGCCCGGAGGCGTTGCGACGACCAACAGCATCGGTCAGGACATTGATATTGTAACCGCACGTATCAACTATCGCTTCGGCGGACCGGGCCTAATGCGTTACTGAGAACGCGGGTATGGCCGCGGATTGTCACCATTGATCCGCAATTTGAAGAATGAAGAGAAGGGCGACCGATCAACCGGTCGCCCTTCGCGCAGAAATGATCGCCTCCTGTGTTTCGTACCCAGCTCAGCAAGGAGCGATACCGCTCGCACGCGGCACTACCGCCGCTTGAGCTCCGCATGCTTCGCCATCGCCTTCTCGAACTTCCGGTCGAACAGCCACATCGCGCCGAAGATCTCGCGGTAGCTGGCCGAGGTTCGCGCCCGGTCGGCCTGTCCGAAGGCAAAGATGCTGTTGTTGCGCAGGTACCTCATGATCGTGGGGCTGGAGACCCGGTAGTTCAGGAGATCGCCCGATTTCAGCGCGGACCGCGTCGGGGTGGGAACGATCTGGATCAACTGGAATAGCTTCATCTGGTCGATCGGGTCGGGCAGCGTCTTGACGATGCCGGGGATCTCGCGGAACAGGTCGGCATGCGCGTTCATCAACCCGTTGCGCACGTTGGTCCAATGGTTGAAGCGCTGATCGGTGCCGCGGGCCCGGGCCTCTTCCTTGTCGTCGCGCGCACTCAGGTGCGGATCGATCGCGGCGACGTCGCCCTTGATCTTCTCCCATTTCCGTCGGCCGTTGCGGTCTTCGGAGGGGCCGGTCTGGAAGCTGCCCATATAGGTGTTGGAGCGCGCATTGCGGACGTTCTGCTTGCCGTTGGTCTCGGCAAAGAACAGCCCGAGGCTGATGCGCCCTGCCATCTCGGCATGTTCAGGCGCGAGCCCCTTGGCGCGCGCGATCGCAACGGCGAGATCGACGACGTCCTTGAACGGCGTCGGCGAGTTCTGCGCGCCGGCAGGCGGCGCTTCCATGATGTCGAACAGCTTGCCGTATTCCTCAATTAGCGGCTCGATGTCGGCGTCGAAATAGGCCGGGGGAATCTCGAACTTGTTGGGCCGGCCGATCCGCGACGGCATGGCGTCGGTGAGATCCTTGTAGGTGCTGATGACGGCGACGCGGGCGAGATAGAGCGCCTGTCCCGGCAGGTTCGGCAGCGGCTCCTTGGCCTCGATCTGACGCCGCCGCTCGGCGAGGATGGACTTGAAGTCGCCGAGCGCGCGCTCGTAATTGGCGAGCGCCTCCGATTGCTGCGGCGACGGTGCCCTCTGCGCATGGACCGGCGCCGCGACGAAGAGGGCAGCAGCAGCAAGCGCCGCGGTGGCAAGTCGTCTCGATCCCATGGCCGATCCTCTGGCTGGTTCCCGTCGATTCGATGGCCAGCGAGATCGTAGACGCCAGAGGCGAGCTGCCGCAATTCTCCTCTCACGCCGTCCGATAGTCCGGCGCCGTCGCGAGGAATTTGCCGTAAGCATCGGCATCCGGCGGCTGGAAGCGTCCTTTGAGTCCGCCGGTCTTCTGGTTCTTCGCGCCGATGTCGGCCATCAGCTCGTCGAAATGGCGGTAGTGATAGGGTGCGACGCACAGCCCGCCATAGACGCCCGCGGCCGGCCGCTCGACGCGCTTGAAATGCAGCATCATCTCGATGTTGTCGCGCATCGCCTGCGCGGTCGGCTGGTTGGCGAGCTGGCCGTCGGCATAGCGCACCAGCCAGTTGGCGGCGAGGTCGGCGCAGAGCACGGTGCAGAACGACGAGTTGAACCCGACGAAGCCCATGTCGGGCAGGTCGGGGTTGGCGATCAGGCGGTAGAGCCGGTACTGCCCGTCAGCGTCCACCAGCTTCTGCCGGTAGGACTCGGGCAGGAACGGCACGCCGAGCTTGTAGCCGATCGCGAGCACGGCGACATCGGCCCCGATGCGCTCACCGCCGCTCATCACGATGCTGTCGCCTTCATAATGGTCGAAGGTGCCGAACACCGCCTTGATGCGGCCGTCGGCGACCATCGGATAGAAGCCGGGCGTTGCGATCGGCACCGAGCAGTTGACGCCGTCCTCGATCCGCTCTTTCGGCACCATCCTGCATTGCTTCAGCTTGAGCTGGGCCTTCAACAGGCTCTCCAGCCCGCGCCAGTTTGCCCAGATGAGCGGCGCGGCGATGCGCTGGGCGAGTCGCGCCATCGCACTCGCGCCCCAGCCGGGAAACATCTCCTCCTGCGCGCGGATGTAGAGGATGCGCTTGAAGTTGACGAGACCGCCGATGAAGTAGGGAATGCGCCAGACCGGCTCGCGCATCACGATCGTGACCTCGCGTGCGCCCGATTTCACCGCGTTGACCGCGATGTCGGTTGCGGACTTCGATCCGCCGAGCACGACGACGCGGCGGCCTTTCGCCAGCGCGGGATCGCCGTATTTCGACGAATGCAGGATCTGGCCGCCCTGCGCCAGGAACGCGTCTTCGCCGGGGCAATGCAGCTCGCGCGGCTCGTTGAATTGCCCGGTGCAGACCGCGACGAAATCGAAATCTTCGCTGGTCGTCGCACCATCCCTGGTTTTCAGCGCGAGTGTCCAGCCCGGCCTGCCGTCGGCACGGCGCGCCATGCCGGCGACGTCGGTGTCGAGCCGCAGCATGCGGTCGAGGCCGAAGCTCCTGGCGTAATCGGCGAGATAGGCGTGGACCTGCGGCCCGGTCGGCCATTCCGGATAGGCGTCCGGCATGGCGCGGTCGGTGTAGCGATAGAGCTCCTTCGGGCTCTGCGTCTGCACGTCGGGATAAGAGCGCGCCGGCTCCCAGACGCCGCCGAGATCGGCGCTGAGTTCGACGATGGTGACGCGGTGGCCGCGGGTGGAGAATGCTTTCGCGGCGGCAAGGCCGGAGACGCCGGCGCCGATCACGCAGACATGTTTTGGGCTGACCATGGGATTGCTCGATCTGTTTCGCGCGCAAGCGGCGGCGTTCGGCCGCAAGGCGCGGCCGGCCGGGCTGCAGGCAGATGAAAGCGGAGGAAGCGGCGACGGCTAGTCGTTGGCCTCGGGCGGCAGGAAGTCGACCTCGTGCAGCGCCGAGATGCGGACCACTTCCGCAGGGTCGGTCAGATTGTGCAGCTGCTCGAACAGCGCCTCCAGCTTCTGCATCGGCGAGACCCAGAACAGCGCGCGGCAGGGCTTGTCGGACTTGTTGAAATAGCCGTGCGGGATGCCGCGCGGCATGCGCACGAGGTCGCCGGCATGGGCCTTGACCCACACGCCGTCGAGCTTGAGGTCGAGCGTGCCCTCCTGCACCAGGATGAACTCGTCCTGTGTCGGATGGATGTGCACCGGCACGAACTGTCCGGGATCGCTGTTGGTCTCGAACGCGAAAGTGGAGTCGGTGACGGCCTTGGGGAAATAGACCTGGCCCAGGATGTTCCAGCTCTTGCCGCCATAGCCCGTGCCGTTTGCAGTAATGCCCTTTTCGAGTGCAGTCATGCTCACCTCCTCATGGATACCGGCGGGGACGGAGCTTCCGCCAGGTTCGGGCCGGCTGTCTATCCGCTAAACGAATCCGGGCACTATTGTTGCCGTGCAGCACGCGACGTCGCCGACGGCCCTTTTCGCATCCGCTGAACTATTATAGGCTTAAAGCAATTCCGCGACGCGAAGCGTGGTCGACGATGTCCGCAGCCGTGCAGGAAATGAGTGCAAGGGCACCCGCAGCCGAGCGGCTCGCGGCCTTTGCCCGCGTCACCACGGATGATGTCGACGAGGCCGCCGAAGAGATCGGCCGCATCTTCTGCCCGCACGATCTCGAGCCCGGAGAGGTGCGGGCGGCCGGCTTCTCCGCCCGGCACAATTGCGCTGATTTCGACGGCTTCTCCATCAACTACGTCGCCTATGGCGGATCGGTCGGCATCGATCCCGGCTGTCTCGATCGCTTCTTCCTGGTGCAGGTGCCGCTCGCGGGCAGCGCCCGCATTCGTGCAGGCGTCGGCGAGCTCGATGTCGCGCCGAACCGGGCGGCGTCGCTGCTGTCGCCGACCATCCCGACCCGGATGATGTGGCGCGATTGCGCACAGGCGATCCTGCTGCTCGACCGCCGCATGGTCGAGCAGCGCGCCGCGGCGCTGTCGGGCAGGGCGACCGGCACGGTCGAGTTCGATCCCGTAATCGACCTGGAAGCGCCGTCCGGACGCACCTTGCAGGCCGGCCTCGCCGGGTTGATGACGCTCGCCGAGCGTCTCGGGCCATCAGGCCGGCTCTCGCCGGTGGCGATGGCGGATTGGCGCGAGCTGCTGCTCGATCATCTCCTCAATCGCCAGCGGCACGGCCTGTCGGATGCGATTGCAACGTTTTCGGGGCAGGCCGAGCGCCTGCCGCGCGCGCTCCGCGCCGCGCGCGACCATCTGGCGGACAATGCCGGCGAGCCGCTCGATCTCGAGGCGCTCGCCTGCGCGGCCGGCATCGGAATCCGCGCGCTCCAGCTCGGCTTCCGCCGCCACTTCGGCGTGTCCATTTCTCAGATGCTGCTCGGCTTGCGGCTCGCCGGCCTCCACGCGCGCCTCGCGCAAGCCGCGCCCGACACTTCCATCACCGACATCGCCTTCGATCTCGGCTTCACCCATCTCGGCCGGATGGCTGGCGCCTACCGCGAGAAATTCGGCGAGACGCCGTCGGCAACGCTGCGGCGAAGGATGAGCTAGGAACGCGGTCGAGGCTGCTTTGCTGCTGCGCCAGGTCGCTTTACGAATTCAAGGCGCCTCACGAATTCAAGGCCCCTCACGAATTGACGTGCACGAAATCCCGCAGCAGCGGATAGATCTCGTTGTTCCAGCGCTTGCCCGAGAACACGCCGTAATGGCCGACGCCGGCCTGCATGTGGTGGACGCGCCGATAGGCGCGCACGCCGGTGCAGAGGTCTTGCGCGGCCAGCGTCTGGCCGATCGAGCAGATGTCGTCCTTCTCGCCCTCGACCGTCATCAGGCCCATGCGGCTGACGGCGCGGGTGTTCACGGGACGGCCGCGGTGCATCAGCTTGCCTTGCGGCAAGAGGTGCTCCTGGAATACGTCGCGCACGGTC
Source organism: Bradyrhizobium sp. FW305-F6 (assembly GCF_058782905.1). Lineage (NCBI taxonomy): Bacteria > Pseudomonadati > Pseudomonadota > Alphaproteobacteria > Hyphomicrobiales > Nitrobacteraceae > Bradyrhizobium > Bradyrhizobium sp. FW305-F6. Next base: position 791,066 of record NZ_JBYSYD010000002.1, on the reverse strand, counting down.
TCGATGTAGAACTCGGCCGGCAGGTCCATCACGGCGAAATATTCGTCGTAGAACGTCTTGATGGTCGCGGCCTTGTCCTTCTCGCCCTTGGCGATGTGGTTGGCGAGGTCCATGTGCTGCTTGATGTGGCGCTCGAGGTTCATCGAGACGAAGGCGGTGAGCTGCACGAAGCCGGGATAGACTTTTCGCAAGGCACCGCGGCACTGCACCGGCACGTAGTTGATCAGGTTCTGCTCGAACCATTCGATCGGCCTGCTCTTGGCGAATTCGTTCACCCTGGTCGGCTGGATCCGCGTGTCGATGGGACCTGCCATCAGCGTCAGCGTCGCCGGGCGCGAGGGATGGTTGTCCTCGCACATGATCGCCGCGGCCGCGAGTGCGGAGACGGAGGGCTGGCAGATCGCGACCATGTGCGGGCGCGGGCCGAGTTGCCCCAGGAAGTCGATCAGATGCTCGGTGTAGTCGTCGAGCCCGAAGCGGCCCTCGCTGCGCGGAATGTCGCGCGGATTGTGCCAGTCGGTGATGTAGACGTCGTGGTCCTGCAACAGCGTCTTCACGGTGCCGCGCAGCAGCGTCGCGAAGTGGCCGGACATGGGTGCCACCAGCAGCATGCGCGGCTGCTCGCCGACGCCCTCTTTCTTGAAGCGCAGCAGCGAGCCGAACGGCGTCGCGTAGGCGATCTCCTCGCTGACCGCGACCTCGCGGTTGCCCACCATCACGCTGCCGATGCCATAGGCGGGCCGATCGTACGTGAGGGTCGAGCGCGAGATCAGCTCCAGCGCGGCCGACAGCCGGCCGACGACCTGCTCCGATACGCCCTGGGGGACCAGATTGAGGAATTTAAGTGCGGACGAAGCGCCCGCTCGCCATGGCGCCGTCAGGTCCATGTGGTTCTGAAAAGCCTGATAGTACATTGACATCATACTGAAATGCCCACCCGTCCGTTGCTGCTATGCAATAAGGGCGCCAGATCGGCCGCCGCAGAATTGGCACGTCGCTTGCTGCTCCCGCCATGCAAAGCACAGGCCTCCTGGGGGCCGCCGTGCTGATCGGGACCAGGGAAGGGGTCATATGGCGAAGGCGACACTGACCATCAGCAGCAAGAACTACTCGTCCTGGTCGCTGCGCGGCTGGCTGCTGACCAAATTCTCCGGGCTCGACTTCGAGGAGATCGTCACCGCGCCCGACGATCCGTCGGCGCGCGCCGAAATCCTGCTGCTGTCTTCGTCGATCCTGGTGCCATGCCTGCGGCACGAGGGCGCCGTGGTCTGGGATACGCTGGCAATTGCCGAATATCTCAACGAGGTGATGCCGGACGCCGGCCTGCTGCCTGCAGACCGCATCCAGCGCGCCCATTGCCGGTCGATCTCGGGCGAAATCCATTCCGGCTTCACCACGCTGCGCGCCTCGCTGCCTGTCAACCTGAAGGGACACTTTCCCGGCTTCAAGATCTGGTCGCGGGCACAGGCCGACATCGACCGCGTCTGGTTGATCTGGCGCGACTGCCTGGAGAAATCGGGCGGCCCCTTCCTGTTTGGCGCGCAGCGCACCATGGCGGATGCGATGTACGCGCCGGTGGTGACGCGCTTCGTGACCTACGACGTCAAGCTGGAGCCGAGCCTGAAGGCCTATGCCGACACCATCATGGCCATGCCCGAGATGCGGGAATGGATCGCGGCGGCGAAGGAAGAGCCGGCCGAGATCGAGGAGCTTGAGGTCGAATATTAGGCACGTGCTTTGCGCCCCTGCCTGTTTCGGCGGCGAATGCCCTCCCGCACCGACCGCGCCGCTATGCCTCTGCAACAATTAACCTTTGGCGCCAGTGGCGGGCGCTTGCGATCCGGCGAGCTGCGCAGATGTTGTGCGCGCTGGCCGAACCGCAGCGAGATCTAGCCGTGAACAGGTGCGTACGAGGCGATTCGGCTGATTCGGACGTGATTCGTTCAGGCCGCGTTCCGAAGGTTAAGGCGGAGCGCGGCGCCGTCGCATTTTGAGACTGACGCCGCCTTCAGGCAGCCCCGCGCTGCTTCACGCGCGGCAGGCGCCAGCCGATCACGGTTGCTTCGACCGCAATGCCGGCCTCGTTGTTCTGCCAGCGTCCCTCGACGTAGCGGCAGGCGAAAGGCAGTTGATAAGTCCCGCTGTGGTCCTCGCACAGCACTTCGAGTGGCAGGCCCGGCGGTGGTTCTCCGGCGCCGTCGAATTCCGCCAAACGTCTATCGCGCGTTGCCATTCCAATATTCTCCCCTAAACAAAGCCGCGGAAAGAGCGCCCACTTCTTCCGCGCGCGGATCATCGTTCCCCGTCCCAGGGAACGATGCAAGCTCAACGCGAGAATGCGGTGCGAGTGTGGTAGCTTCAGGCAGCTACGCACAATAAGCGCAAATTGCCGTGATCATCGGGCGAGGAACCTTCATGCTGCTTCGAAATGTCGGCATTTGTTTCGCAATGTTGCTGCTCGCGACGCAGGCAGTCCCGCCCGTGCTCGCGCAGGACGTGCCCGGCATCGAGATCTGCACGGTCGAGAAGACCATGGAGCGTCGTACCAGTTGCCTGCAGAGCAATGTCGACTTCCTGCAGAAGACGATTACCAAGCTTGCCCTCGATCATCAGCAGAAGCTGGATGCCGCCAATCGCCAGATCGACGCGCTGAAAACGAATCTCGCCGGCTTGCAGAAGACGCTTGCTGATCTCCAGGCCGCGCAGGCGAAGACCGTCGAGGATCTGAAGAAGAAGCAGGACGCGCCGCCGGCCAAGGACGCGAAATAGGCGCGCCGTTCACGCCACGCGGTAGCGCTCCATCACGCCGGGATCGGGCTCGTAGCCGAGCCCGGGGCCGGAGGGCACTGCGACATGGCCGGTGGCATCGGCATCGATGCGGCCGCCCCAGAGGCAGGCTTCGCGCTTCAGGTAGAACATCTCGACCAGCCCGTCGTCGCGTGTCGCGAGCAGATGCAGCGTCGCCAGCAGGCCGGGGCCGAAGTAAGGGGAATGCGGAACGATCTTGACGCCGACCCGATCGGCCAGGCCCGCGACCTTCACGAACTCCGTGATGCCGCCGACCTTGGTCACCGAGGGCTGGGCGTGGCTCACCGCACCCGCCTCGATCATCTGGCGGAATTGATATTCGGTGCAGGCATTCTCGCCGGCGGCAATGTCGAGCCCGCCCTTGCTGCGCACTTGCGCAAGCGCGGCGAAATCCTCCGGCGGCCAGACCGGCTCTTCCAGAAACATCGGCTGCGCGTCGCGGCAGGCTTTCGCGAAGCCGATCGCCTGCTCGGCCGTGAGCGGGCAGTTCATGTCGACCATTAGCGGAATGTTCGGCCCGATCGCCTCGCGCGCGGCAAACACCGCGGGCGCCGTCGTCTCGTGCAGCTTGATCGCGCCGTAGCCGAGCGCGAGCGCCTTCCTGCATTCGGCGGCGATGTCGTCGGGCGAGCCGATCCGGAGCAGGCTCGCATAGGCCGGAATGGCCGTGCGCCTGGTCTCGCCGAGCAGGCGATGCAGCGGCACGCCCTTCACCTTCGCCGCCAGGTCCCACAGCGCGATGTCGAGCCCGGAGATCGCGAACATGGTGATGCCGTAGCGGCCGAACAGATGCAGGTTGCGCTGGATCTGCTCCATGAAAGCGGGAATGCCGGCCGCATCGGGCACCTTCAGCCCGCGGGCCTGGGGTGCGATCATCTCCTCGACCGCGCTGCGCGTGGTGCGCGGGCAGACATAGCCGAAGGCATCGCCCCAGCCGGTCAGCCCGGAATCGGTCGTGACCTCGACGAGCACCATGTCGAGCGCGGAAATGGCCGAAGCGCCCTGGCGGAAGCTTGCGACACCGGCGTCATAGGGGATGCGGATATGGTGCGCCCGCACATTGGTGATGTCCATGACCCGGTTCCTCTTTCTCGTGAGCGGTTCAGGCGAGTGTAGCCGTGAAGATCGGGGCGTTGCCAGCGGCCTTTGGCCGGCTATCCTCATGCGAGCGACAGCAATGCCGATCAAGCAGAGCGGTGCCGACCGGCGCAACATCGCCGCGCTTCGAACGAGGACGATACCCGTGAACCCAGCCCAGCGTGCGCTCTGGTACATCGAGAGCCATCTGGCCGAGCCGATGACGCTCGACGAGATCGCCGCGATCTCCGGCGTGTCGCGGTTCCACATCGTGCGTGCGTTTGCCGCGGCCGTCGGTCTTCCGGTGATGCGCTACGTACGTGCGCGGCGGCTGACGGAGGCGGCGCGCAGCCTCGCAAAGGGCGCACCGGACATCCTGCCACTGGCGCTGGAGGCGGATTACGGCTCGCACGAAGCCTTCACCCGCGCGTTCCGCGACCAGTTCGGCACCACGCCGGAAGCGGTCCGGGCCGCGACTTGCGTCAGCCATCTCCAGCTCCAGGAGCCGATCCTCATGGACTCCACCATCCTCGACCATCTTTCCCCGCCGCGCTTCGAGACCGCAAAGGCCTTCCTGGTCGCCGGTCCCGCCGAGCGCATCTCCTGCGACAACGGCGCCATGATCCCCGGCCTGTGGCACCGCTTCAACCAGGAGGTCGCCGACATCCCCGCGCGGGTCGGCCATCAAGTCGCCTACGGCGTCTGCTGCAACGGCGACGATGCCGGCAATTTCGACTACATCGCCGGGGTCGAGGTCGCCGATTTCTCCGACCTGCCGCGCCGCTACGGCCGCATCCGCATTCCCGAGCAGCGCTACGCCGTGTTCACGCATACTGAGCACGTCGCCTCGATCCGCCGCACCGTCAACACGATCTGGAATCAGTGGCTGCCGGCGTCCGGCCTCACGGCTGCGGATGCGCCGAACTTCGAGCGCTACGGCGAAACCTTCGATCCCGCGACCGGCAACGGCGGCTTCGAGATCTGGATACCCGTGCGGGAGTAGCATGCAAAGCTGGCATACCGTCCCGCTTGCTTGGCAAGCCTTGGCGACTTTGTCATAACCGCAGGCAAATCTTGCCTGCGGGGCCCGTGCCGGACATCCCGTGCAAGTCATAACAAGCAGCCGGGAGGGTCCCAAATGTCCACTGCCACGCCCAACATCCGCGTTCTCGCCACCGATCTCGAATTTCCCGAAGGGCCGGTCGTGATGCCCGACGGTTCGGTGGTGCTGGTGGAGATCCGGGGACAGCGCCTGACGCGCGTCTATCCCGACGGACGCAAGGAGATCGTGGCGAAGATTCCGGGCGGGCCGAACGGCGCCGCACTCGGGCCCGACGGCAAGATTTACATCTGCAACAATGGCGGCTTTTCTTGGATCCCGACCCGCAACATGATCATGCCGGGTCCGCAGCCCGACGATTATCTCGGCGGCGCGATCCAGCGCGTCGATCTGCAGTCGGGCAAGGTCGAGACCCTCGTGACCAAATGCGGCGAGCACGCACTGCGCGGGCCGAACGATCTGGTCTTCGACAAGCAGGGTGGCCTCTGGTTCTCCGATCTCGGCAAGCGCCGCGCGCGCGAGATGGACGTCGGCGGCATGTATTACCTCAAGCCCGGCATGACCGAGCTCGTCGAGATCGTGCACGGCATCCTGCCGGCGAACGGCATCGGCCTGTCGCCGGACGAGAACACCGTCTACATCGCGGAGACGCCGACCGGCCGGCTCTGGGCCTACGAGCTCTCGGCGCCCGGCACGCTCAAGCCGCGCGACGTGATCTATCGTGGCGAGCGGGGAAAACCGATCTGCGGCCTCGGCGGCTACCAGATGTTCGATTCGCTCGCGGTGGAAGCGGGCGGCAATGTCTGCGTCGCCACCCTCGTCTCCGGTTGCATCTCGGTGATCGCGCCCGACGGCACCCTGGTCGAGCAGGTCCCGACCAGCGACCGTGTCACCACCAACATCGCCTTCGGCGGCCCCGAGCTGAAGACCGCCTACATCACGCTGTCCGGCAAGGGCGAACTGGTCGCCATGGACTGGCCGCGCGGCGGTTTGCCGTTGAATTTCTTGAATAAGTGAATGTATCTGGACAAAGCCGTGCCAATACATCCGTCGTCATTCCGGGATGCGTGCGCCAGCACGCAGGCCCGGAATCCATAACCCCAGGCGGTGGTTATGGATTCCGGGCTCGCGACTTCGTCGCGCCCCGGAATGACGGCAGTCATTATGGAGTGAGAAATGCCCTGGCCCGATCCCGTCACCCTGCGTGGACAGCACGCTCGTCTAGAGCCGCTGTCGCACGATCACCGCGAAGGGCTGGTCGCGGCCGTCAAGGACGGCGAACTCTTCAAGCTCTGGTACACTGCGGTCCCGACGCCCGAGGGCATGGCGAAGGAGATCGACCGCCGCCTGGGGCTTCAGTCTGCGGGCTCGATGCTGCCGTTCACCGTGTTCGACGCCACCGGCAATATCGTCGGCATGACCACCTACATGAACATCGATGCCGCCAACCGCCGCGTCGAGATCGGCTCGACCTGGTATGGCAAGAGCGCGCAGCGCGGCCCGCTCAACACGCAGTGCAAGCTGCTCTTGCTGCGGCACGCCTTCGAGGCGCTGAACTGTATCGCGGTCGAGTTCCGCACCCATTTCTTCAACCACCAGAGCCGCCGCGCGATCGAGCGTTTGGGCGCCAAGCAGGACGGCATCCTCCGCAGCCATCAGATCGCGCCGAACGGCACCTTGCGCGACACCGTGGTCTACAGCATCACCGCCGCCGAATGGCCGACGGTGCAGGCGCATCTCGAGTTTCAACTCAACGACAAGCCGCGCTAGGGATGATGTGTGCTATTCGTAACGATGTCGCCGCGGGCTCGGCCACCTCTCCCATAGGGAGAGGTCGGCGCGTAGCGCCGGGTGAGGGGACCGCTCTCTCGTGGGACCTGAGCCCCTCACCCGATTTGCACCGGACGATGCTGCGCATCGCCGAGAGCAAATCGACCTCTCCCTCCGGGAGAGGTGTCGGAATCCGCGGCTGCAATTCACCCAATCTCGAAACATGCTAGGGGCGGTCGAGGGACCATGGATAGATTCGACTACGTGATCGTCGGCGCCGGCTCTGCCGGCTGCGTGCTCACCAGCCGCCTCAGCGAAGACCCGAACACCAGCGTCTGCGTGCTCGAAGCCGGGCCGTCGGACTGGCATCCCTACATCCATCTGCCGGCCGGCTTCATCAAGACCTTCCACATGAAGAGCATCAACTGGGCCTATCAGCAGGAGCCCGGTCCGTGGACCGGCGGGCGCAGCATCTACGCGCCGCGTGGCAAGACGCTGGGCGGCTCGTCCTCGATCAACGGCCACATCTACAATCGCGGCCAGCGCATGGACTTCGACACCTGGGCGCAGATGGGCAATCGCGGCTGGGGCTATGCCGACGTGCTGCCCTACTTCCGGCGATTGGAGAAGCGGGTCGGCGAGGGCGAGGACACCTATCGCGGCCGCGACGGCAATCTCATCGTCACCACCATGAACTGGCGCGATCCGCTCTGCGAGGCCTTCATGGAGGGCGCGGTCTCGCTCGGCATTCCCCGCAATCCCGACTACAACGGCAAGACGCAAGAGGGTGTCTCCTACTGCCAGCGCACCATCAACAACGGCCTGCGCGTGTCCGGCGCCACCGCGTTTCTGAAGCCGGCGATGAAGCGGCCCAACGTGCACGTGCACACCCACGCGCACGCGACCGAGATCATCTTCGAGGGCAAGCGCGCCGTCGGCGTGCGCTACATGAAGGGCGGCCGCGGCGGCACGCCCGTCGAGGTGCGCGCCAACAAGGAAGTCATCCTCTCCGGCGGCACCTATAATTCGCCGCAGCTGCTTCAGCTCTCCGGCATCGGCTCGCCCGACCTGCTGCAGCAGCACGGCATCGCAGTGCGTCACGCGCTGCCCGTCGGCGAGGGCCTGCAAGATCACTACGCCCCGCGCACGGTGGCGCGCGTCAAGGACATCAAGACCATCAACGAGCTCCGCCGCGGCCTCTCGCTGTGGATCGAGGCGTTGAAATGGGCGACCCAGCGCAAGGGCCTGCTCTCGCTGTCGCCGACCATGGTCTATTGCTTCTGGCATTCCGGCGAGAGTGCCGAGAGCTCCGACCTCCAGCTCACCTTCACGCCGGCGAGCTACAAGGAAGGCGTGCAGGGCCAGCTCGAGGACGAGCCCGGCATGACCGTGGCGTCCTGGCAGCAGCGTCCCGAGAGCCGCGGCTATGTCCGCATCCGCTCGTCCGATCCGTTCGCACCGCCTGTTATCCAGACCAATTATCTCGACGCCGAGCTCGACCGCCGCGTCGTCGTCGGCGGCATGAAGCTGGCGCGCAAGCTTTTGAAGTCCGCGCCGCTCTCGCCCTATTACGCCTACGAGGACTTTCCCGGCCCCAACGTCAACACCGACGACGAATTCCTGCACGCCGCCACCGAGCGCGGCACCACCACCTTCCACCCCGGCTGCACCTGCCGCATGGGCCCTGCAGATTCCACCTGGGCGGTGGTCGACGACCAGCTCCGCGTCCACGGGTTGGAGGGCCTCCGCGTCATCGATGCCTCCGTGATGCCGCGCATGATCTCGGCGAACCTCAACGCGTCAACGATGATGATCGCGGATCGTGCCTCCGACCTGATCCGCGGCAAGGTGCCGATGGAAGCCGCAAGGATTCCGGATACGGCGATGGCGTGAGGTGATTGAACCCTGGCGTCAGATCATGATGAACGGGAACGCCTTCTTCTCGAAGAGGAGTTAAGGAAGGAGGTCGGCGATCGTCACCCGCTTGCCGGTTTGCCGATCAAGGTACAAGCCAAGCGAGATGACCGCGACGACGTTCTTGTCTCACTGGAAGATGGAAGAGTAGCCGAAGTTCACTTGACGTGGTCCGGCAGGAAAGAGGCTGATCCAAGTTGGCCCACAACAATCATTCTCGAGTCCATGGAACAATGGCGGACAAAAGCCGCAAGCGATTTAGCGTAGCTCGCGGACTAGCCAAGAAGAAGCGTCCCGTAGGGTGGGTTAGCTCGCGGCTGCGCGAAGCGCAGTCCGCGTAGCGTAACCCACCACTTCTGTTGACGCGGAAGCGAAGGCGCTGGGTTACGCTGACGCTAACCCACCCTACGAGCTTATGGCTCCGCGATGAGAGAGTGCACTTCGCCCGATCGCGCCAGTTCTCCGCTGCCGCTTTCATATAGGCGCGTGTTACAGCGGGCACGATGACCAGATTGGGTTCAAAGAAGGCGCGGCCGCGCGCAAGCTCGTCTTGAACCTGTTGGCCGAGGCGCGCCTGATCATAAAAATTGATCCGGTAGCGAACCCCTGACGCAATGATCCGAGCCTCGGAAAACCATCCTTTTGCTTCCACTTCCGCCCCTAGTCGTCGAAGTCCGCGGGCAATTCCAGATACGAACTTCGCACTTCGCCTCCCTTCTGGATCGTTGGCGCGGACTAGGAGATCGTCCGTCGTTACGCTACAAGGTGCTATTCTAAATTGTCAAAGCGCGAATAGACTCCTCGCGATCAACGCAAGCGTGGCAACATGATGATCTCTTCGCGTGAGCGACAATCCGTCGGCCAGATCGCCGTCTGCGGCCTCGTCTTTCTCTGCACCGCTATCCCGCTCGGTCTGCTGCTGCGCGTGGGCTGGCGCGATTGGACGCTCTTTGCTGGCCTCTGGGCGACAATGTGCTTCATGGGCGGAATCGCATGGTTTCCTCGGAGCACACCAGTTCAGAAAGCCTTCTCATATGGCCTGCTCATCGGCACGGTGCTTCCGGCGCTGGAGTGGGCGGCGACGAGTCACGGCCCCTAGTCGTGTGCTGGGGGGCAGCGCCGCCATGGGTGGCACGATGCTGAATGTCCATGAAGAGATCCTGTTGAACCAATTGGCGCAGGGGATCGCAAGCGATGCAGAAGGGGAGGCTTGGTTCGGCGCGCAGAGCGGGGACAACAAGCGCAGGCTGCTTCGCGGCTTGGGCAACTTCATATTGCAGGCAGGGCCTAAGCCTGAAGATGCGGCAATTGCAATTGCGGAGTCGCAGCTGAAGCCGACGCTTACCCCGTGCGTCTTGATTGCAATGCCCAACCTCCGGGTTCAATTGGCGAAGGTGGCGACGCTTCCGGAATTTGAGCTGCCTCGCGTGTTCGGCTCCTCATCAAGTTGCTCGCCGCTGCAGACGGTAGGCGACGAACGGAGCAGCCGCCGGATCTCGTAAACCATTGGTGGCACCGAGACTTGAGTGATCCGGACGTCGTGAACGACATCAAACGAACCCGGGAGGCATGGCTTCTGGAAAGCTTGCTTTCTTTTGTCCGGGCAGAGACGTTGACGCGCAAGCAGATCACGCTTGGCACCGACGTCGCTTGGGATTTGGGCGTCGACGGAGATGACGCGATAGACTTCATGCGCAGATTTTCTGATCAGTTCAACGTCGACATGTCGGAATTCGATTTTGACATGTATTTCGGCGGGGAAGGGTTTGAGCTGAGCAGTCCAGTGAAGACGCTCCTTGGACGGAGAACCAAGGTGCCGATGACGGTGGGGCTTCTTTTCGGTGCGGCAAAAGACGGACGCTGGCCTCGCAATTCTAGCGCGTAGGGTGGGTGAGGAGCCGTAGGATGGGTAGAGCGCAGCGAAACCCATCGCGCCTCGGCAAACGCGGAATGATGATGAGTTTGGCTGCGGCGTGAGCAATATCGTAGGGCGGAGCGCAACTAGCAATCGTGGAGGGCCAGTTTTATGGGTGTCTCGGTCTTCGTATTTGAAGAGCGCGTCGCTTCGGAGGGATCGGTTCCACGCAGCTGGATCGAGCGCGAGATCAAAAGGGTCACGAAGCTTGGTCAAGCTACGCCAGAACTGTCCTCGCCCCGGCTGCAGAAATGGCTTGAAGACATGCGCAGTTCATTTCCGCTTATTGGCGACGCGCACTCGGACGACGCCAATGGTACGGAATATTGCTGCTATCGGAATGTGATTGACGTGACCTTTGCGACGTCTGTGGGGGCGCAGGGCGTCTTCAGGGCGTCTTCAGGGCGTGGCAGCTGGCAGAGAAGCATGGCCTCCGTGTCGCGTTTGGTGACGACGTGCTGCCGCGGGCTGCACCGGCAGAGGAAAATTTCCATCTTCCTGGCCTGCATGGGCAAGCGTCTCATGTATGCTTTATTGTGTTCGATCCCGACCTCGAGCGAGTTTCTCCGCGCGACGCGAGGAACTGGGCGCGTCAGCGGCTTGAAGCCGGCCCGAGCGACGAAGAGCCGTCAATTCTACGCAGCAAGCGGTTGAAACGTTGGATGGATGGATTTGAAACCCGCAAGCTGGATGCGTTGATTTCGCAGATGCGATTCTCCGATGATCTTATCTTCATTCGCGTGAGCCGGAAAATTAGCGCATCGATGATCTCGCCAATTATGGAGTTGTCGCACGCGCTCGATCTTCCATTTCAGGTCTATACGGATATCGACTAAAGCGTGTGGTCCGAAAAGTTCGCAAGGAACCATAAGATGGGTAGAGCGCAGCGAAACCCATAGCGCCTCGGCAAACGCGGAACGATGATGGGTTTCGCTGCGCTATACCCATCCTACGAAACTGCCCGTCGGGCAAAACACCCCGCACCTCGTCAACCCCTCCTCGCAAAAATATTCCACTTTACCGAAATTCGGAATTGCGGCATACATCGCAGCAGCCCGGCCCGACGAAGAGGGGCGGTTCGCGAGTCGTTCGAAACTCGGGCCGGGTTGCGGTGGACGCGGCAGCGTCGTGCGCGAGAGGCGCGGGCAGGGCGGGTAGTCCCTGTGAGCCCGAGGCTTCGTGCGGACGAGCGGCGCTGAAGTCCGGCGAAGCCTCTTGGCCAAGCCGGATGAGCTGCGTACGGCAAAACCGTGTGGTCCTGGCCGTCGTTGCTACGGTCAAGCCTCTTGCGGAGATGCGCGTGAGCCCAACCGGGCGGACGGCATCGTCAATTCGCGGGGCGAGGGAGGCCAGAGGGAAAGTTCGGCTCCCGGGAGAGCACGGCATAAGCCGTCCGACCATCGCGCAGGGAAGGCCGAGTGTTCGGCGACACCTGTATGCTGCTGTGCGGTGTTCTGCGTGTGCCTTTTTGCGCAGCAGACCGCGGGTGCCTGTCGGCACCTGGCCTTCCCTGCGCCCTCTTTCCTTTGGGGCGACGGAATGAAGCAAAGCTCGGGCGATGCGCCGCGAGGCTGCGAAGGCGTGTCTGCAGGTCAAGACGCGAGTCGGAGAACGCCGGCGATGCCGCTTGCTCCGTCATTGCGAGGGGCGCTTGCGACGAAGCAATCCAGACTGCCGCCGCGGAGGGATTCTGGATTGCTTTGCTTCGCTCGCAATGACGAGGGGAAGAGAGCGTGCGCCGCGTTCCGCTCTCGTGCCCCGGACGCAGCGCAGCGCCCTTGCGGTGCGCTGCAGAGCCGGGGCCCATGTCGCCGTATTGTGCCGTGCCGCGTTCTGGGTCCCGGCTCTGCGCAGCAGCGTTCCACGCTGCAGCGCGTCCGGGACACGAGAGCCCTACACTTCCCGCCGGCTCAGGAACGCCAACCGCTCGAACAGATGCACGTCCTGCTCGTTCTTCAAGAGCGCGCCGTGCAGCGGCGGGATCAGTTTTCGCGGGTCGCGCTCGCGCAGCTGCTCGACGCTCATGTCCTCGTTGAGCAGCAGCTTGAGCCAGTCGAGCAGCTCCGACGTCGACGGCTTCTTCTTCAGGCCGGGCACCTCGCGCACCTCGAAGAAGATGCGCAGCGCTTCCTCGACCAGGCGCTTCTTGATGCCGGGGAAGTGGACGTCGACGATGCGGCCCATCGTGTCGGCATCGGGGAACTTGATGTAGTGGAAGAAGCAGCGGCGCAGGAACGCGTCCGGCAGCTCCTTCTCGTTGTTGGAGGTGATCATCATGATCGGGCGCTGCTTGGCCTTGATCGTCTCGCCGGTCTCGTAGACATGGAATTCCATGCGGTCGAGCTCGAGCAGCAGGTCGTTGGGGAACTCGATGTCGGCCTTGTCGATCTCGTCGATCAGCAGCACCGGGCGCTGCTCGGCGGTGAAGGCTTCCCACAGCTTGCCGCGCTTGATGTAGTTCTTGATGTCCGAGACCCTGGCATCGCCGAGCTGGCTGTCGCGCAGGCGCGACACCGCGTCGTATTCGTAGAGGCCCTGCTGCGCCTTGGTGGTAGACTTGATGTGCCAGGTCAGAAGCGGCGCATTCAGCGCCTTCGCCACTTCCTCCGCCAGCACCGTCTTGCCGGTGCCGGGCTCGCCCTTCACCAGGAGCGGGCGCTCGAGCACGATCGAAGCGTTGACGGCGACCTTGAGATCGTCGGTCGCAACATAGTCCTTGGTGCCGGTAAATTTCATCGTACGTCCTTGTTGGTCGTCGTTCCCAGGCCTTGCCTTGGTCACGACAAGCGAACGGCCGCACGCGGCGGCCGTTCCTGGTTCGGTCAGGCTTTCAGACCCGTTTTATCAGCGAAAGGATGACCAGCACAATCACCGCGCCGATCGTCGCGTCCACGATGGCGCCGACCGTGCCGGTTGCCAGCTGGATGTGCAGCTGCGGCAGCACCCAGCTTGCGACCAGCGCGCCGATGATGCCGACGACGATGTTGCCGATCAGCCCAAATCCCGCCCCGTGGACAATCTTGCCGGCGAGCCAGCCGGCGATGGCGCCAATGATCAGCGCTGCGACAATTCCCATTGCAAACGTCCCCAAAACAACCCCTCGAGGCCGCCAATTCTAGAGCAAAAAGCCTGCCGGTCCAGCGTCGCGCGACGGTCTCCGCCCCTTGACGTTCGCCCCCCGACGGGCAATCTGTCACCCATGTTCCTGCAATTCTTCACTTCTCTGCGCGATGCGCAGGTCCCCGTGACGCTGCGCGAATACCTCACGCTGGTGGAGGCGCTCGACGCCGACCTTGCGGACTATTCGGTCGACAATTTCTATTATCTGTCGCGCGCCGCGCTGGTGAAGGACGAGCGCAACCTCGACAAGTTCGACCGCGTGTTCGGCACGGTGTTCAAGGGGCTGGAAAACCTGCTCGACGCCATGGAGAAGGCGGAGATCCCCGAGGAGTGGCTGAAGAAGCTCGCCGAAAAGTACCTGACCGAGGAAGAGAAGAAGCAGATCGAGGCCATGGGCTGGGACAAGCTCATGGAGACCCTGAAGAAGCGCCTCGAGGAACAGAAGGGCCGGCACCAGGGCGGCAGCAAGTGGATCGGCACCGCCGGCACCTCGCCGTTCGGCGCGCACGGCTACAACCCCGAAGGCGTGCGCATCGGCCAGGAGAAGAACCGCAACAACCGCGCCGTGAAGGTGTGGGACAAGCGGGAATTCAAGGATCTCGACGGCAATGTCGAGCTCGGCATTCGCAACATCAAGGTGGCGCTGCGCCGCCTGCGCAAGTTCGCCCGCACCGGCGCACCCGACGAGCTCGATCTCGACACCACCATCCGCGAGACCGCCAATCACGGCTATCTCGACGTGCACATGCGCCCCGAGCGGCGCAATGCGGTGAAGCTCCTGGTGTTCTTCGACATCGGCGGCTCGATGGACGCGCATATCGAGCAGGTCGAGGAGCTGTTCTCGGCGGCGAAGAGCGAGTTCAAGCACATGGAGTATTTCTACTTCCACAACTGCCTCTATGAAGGCGTGTGGAAGCAGAACAAGCGCCGCTTCACCGACCGCACGCCGACCTGGGACGTGCTGCACAAATACCCGCACGACTACAAGGTCGTGTTCGTCGGCGATGCCTCGATGTCGCCTTACGAGATCATGGTGCCCGGCGGCTCGGTCGAGCATGTCAACGAGGAGCCCGGCTCGGTCTGGCTCGATCGCATCATCCGCACCTATCCGCACACCGTGTGGCTCAATCCGGTGCAGCAGAAGCACTGGGACTATTCGGAATCCACCACCATCATCAAGCGCATCTTCGCCAACCGCATGTATCCGATCACGATCGAGGGGCTGGAGAACGCGATGAAGGAATTGACGCACTGATGCCTCCCGCCGTCATTCCGGGGCGCCCGAAGGGCGAACCCGGAATCCACCGGGCCGCAATATGTGTAGAGAATTGGATTCCGGGTTCGTGCTGCGCGCGCCCCGGAATGACAAGAGGGAGAGGTATATGCCCCAGACCATCACCCGCGGCATCAAGGCGCTGATCGACGAGGCCAATGCCGAGATCGAGACGCTCTCGGCCACGGACGCCATCGAGATCTCCAAGAATGGCGACGTCGTCATCGTCGACATCCGCGATCCCCGCGAGATCGAGCGCGACGGCCGCATCCCCGGCGCCTTCGCCTGCACGCGCGGCATGCTGGAATTCTGGATCGACCCGCAGAGCCCTTACGCCAAGCCGATCTTCCAGGAGGACAAGAAGTTCGTGTTCCACTGCGCCGGCGGCCTGCGCTCCGCGCTCGCCGCCAAGACCGCGCAGGACATGGGCCTCAAGCCCGTCGCCCACATCGCCGGCGGCTACGCCGCCTGGCGCGACGCCGGCGGGCCGGTGGAGAAGTGGGAGCCGAAGAAGAAGGGGTGAGCCTCACTCCCTCCACTCGTCATTCCGGGGCGCGCGAAGCGCGAGCCCGGAATCCATTCATCCACCGACTCTGCCGCCCGATGGATTCCGGGCTCGCCCTCCGGGCGCCCCGGAATGACCACAAGGAAATACCGATGCCCACCGACCCCCTCGTCTCCACCGAATGGCTCGCCGCCCACATCGGCGACGCCAACGTCAAGATCCTCGACGCCAGCTTCAAGCTGCCCGGCGTGCTGCCGCTGCCGAAGGACGACTATCTCGCCGCGCATCTGCCCGGCGCCGTGTTCTTCGACGTCGATGCGGTGTCGGACCATTCCAACCCGCTGCCGCACATGTTTCCGAGCGCCGAGCAGTTCGGCCGCGACGTCGGCAATCTCGGCATCGGGAATGGCGACACCGTCGTGCTCTACGATGCCGGCGGCTGGGTCGCCGCGCCGCGCGCGTGGTGGATGTTCCTGTCCTACGGCCACGGCAATGTGCGCATCCTCAATGGCGGCCTGAAGAAGTGGCGCGCCGAGGGGCGCGCGACCGAGAGTGGCGAGGTCAAGCCGACGCCCGCAACGTTCAGGGCGAACTATGACGCAAACCGCGTGCGCAGCATGCAGCAGCTGATCGCCAACGTCGAAAGCCGGAAGGAGCAGGTGATCGACGCGCGCGCCGCCGACCGTTTCGAGGGCCGCGCGCCGGAGCCGCGGCCGGGTATCCGCTCCGGCCACATCCCCGGCGCCCGCAACGTGCCTTACAATCTGCTGTTCGACGCCGCGACGGGTGAGATGAAGCCGCTGGAGGATCTGCGCGCCGCCTTCACGGCCGCCGGCGTCAAGCTGGACGCGCCGATCGTGACCAGCTGCGGCTCGGGCGTCTCCGCCGGCGTGCTGACGCTCGCGCTCTATCGCCTCGGCATCACCGACACCGCGCTCTACGACGGCTCCTGGTCGGAATGGGGCCAGGCCGGCGGCCCGGCGATTGCGACTGGCCCGGCGTAGCCTCGCTGCTTCCACATCGTCATGGCCGGGCTTGACCCGGCCATCCACGTACTCACCGCGTGCGCGCGGTCGTGGACGTCGCGAAGGCCGGCTGCTGCGGCTGCCCGAACGGATCGAGCTGCTGCTGGAGCTGTTGAGGCGGCGGGCGCCGCACCACGCGGGGCCGCTTCTTGGCTTTCGCCGTGCGCTTGGTTGCCTTGGTGTCCGACTTGCCGCTCTCGGTCTTGGCCTTGGCGGGCGCATCCTTCACGGCCGCGGTCGCGGGATCGTTCAGCGCGGCGACCTTGGCCGCGGTCGCGGAGGCGGTGGCGCTGGGATCGGCGGCGGTCGGCTCGCTGCCGCTTGCGGCAGGCTGGACTTCGGCGATCGAAGCCGTGGTGTCGGCTTGGGTCAACGTGTCGATCGAAGCCGGCGCTGCCGCCTCCACGGTCGTTTCAGGCTTGGCCGATTCGGCAGCCGGAATTTCGGCTGCGGGCGCGGCGTCCTGGGGCTGAGCCTCGGCCTCGCTCGCGACCGCGGCGAGCTGTTCGGGCTCGCTCATGGGCAGCCCGATGGTCGGCACTCGGTCGCGCAGCGACGGTGCTGGCTCTGCGGAAACCTCCGGTTCGTCCCGCAACACTGCGAGCACCGGCTGGGCCGGCTCGGGCACTTGCGCAAACACCTGCTCCTGCGGGCCGTTCCGCCAGCCGGGGTTGCTGACATACTGCTGATGGGTCGCCCGCAGCAGCGCGGCGGCGCCTAGGCCGAACACCAGGATGGAGGTTGACAGCAGGATCGCGGCAAACAGGAAGCGAAAGCCGGGAAGCATCGAACGATTGCGAATTTCCGCCCCGGCGACGAGACGACCGGGACCCAAGAGCTATCCGAACGCGGTGACGGTACTGCTTGCCGCATCGCCACGCGGAATCAGATCTCAAAAAGGCGGCGAATCAGGCTGATTCGACCATATCGCAACGTTTGCGCCTCGCTCCGTTAAAAACGCGGCCGAACATCGCAGGCCTTGATGGTGCGATGCGATTTCAACCCCGTGATGCAACGGGGCAACGGTCGTCTTGGGATCACAAATCGGCAAGTCCGGCGCAAATAGGCCTGATATGTCTTGAATGTGCCGCGATCTTCCGTCATCTGGCCGTTAACGGTCCGATCGGGCTTCGGGACTATACAAGAGCGATGATGATCAAACACTTTCTGACGATATGCGCTGCCGCAACAGTCGCTGCGGCGGGAACCTCGCTCGCCCAGGCTCAGAGCTATCCGGTCCAGCAGGTGCCCAGCTACGGTGCCCCGGCCGAATACCGGCCCGGTGACCGCACGCCCAATTTCGACGCGCTCGATGACGACGACGATGCGATGCCGCATGCTTCGCTGCCGCCGCCCGGTCCGGCCGACGATCCGCGCTATGGCCGCCCCCTTGGCGCGCCCCCGGTCTACTCGGCGGCGCCGCCGCAGGGTCCGGTGATGTCGCCGGATGATCCGCGTTACGGCCGTCCGGCGGGTGCTCCGCCGGTCTACTCGGCCGCCCCGCCGCAAGGGCCCGTGATGTCGCCGGATGATCCCCGCTACGGCCGCCCCGCCGCGCCGCCGGCGGTGATCTACGCTGATCGCCCTCCCCAGCAGGCGCCGGCCAATGACGGCCTCCGTCCGCCCGAGGCCGTCGGTGGTCCCGCCGCGACCGGCACGGTTCAGGCCGGCCAACCGCCCGTCGGCACCGATGGCCGCCCGGTGACCTTGGCCGCGCTGCCGCCCGAGGAGCAGCCCGATGCCGCGCCGGTGCAGCTGCCGCCGAACCTGCGCCGCCAGGAGGTTTCGTTCCAGACCAAGGAGCCGGCCGGCACGCTCGTTGTCGATACCCCGAACACCTACCTGTATTACGTGCTCGGCAATGGCCGGGCGATCCGCTACGGCGTCCGCGTCGGCCGCGACGGCTTCACCTGGACCGGCGTGCAGAAGATCACCCGCAAGGCCGAGTGGCCGGATTGGCATCCGCCGACCGAGATGATCGAGCGCCAGCCCTATCTGCCGCGCTTCATGGCCGGCGGCCCCGGCAATCCGCTCGGCGCCCGCGCGATGTATCTGGGCTCGACGGTGTACCGCATCCACGGCACCAACCAGCCCTCGACGATCGGCAAGTTCGTCTCCTCCGGCTGCATCGGCATGCTGAACGAGGACGTCTCCGACCTGTTCGAGCGCGTCAAGGTCGGCACCCGCGTGGTCGTGCTGCCGGGCGGCCCGCCGCCGGGAACAGCAACTGCCTCCGCCGCGCCGACCCCGGGCGCAGCCGCACCCGGTGTTGCTGGTCCGGCTCCGATGTCGGCCCAGGCCGGCCCGGTCCCCGGGACGCAGCCGACCGTGGTGCCGCCGCTGCCCGCACCGGTCACCGTGCGCTGAGCGCTGCGACAAGAGTTCGAATTGCAATGGGCGTGCCTTGGGGCACGCCCATTGTCGTTTCAGGCCAGCCGGCGCGGCAGCTCTGCGCCCTTCGTGAAGGCGTCGATTGCCTCGACCATCTGGTCGTAATGGATGCGCAGACCGTCCGTGGTGGCGTAGCCGAGGTGAGGCGTCAGCACGAGATTGTCGAGCTTGCGGAAGGGATGGTCGACCGGCAGCGGCTCGACCGAGAACACGTCGAGCCCGGCGCCCGCGATCTTCCGCTGCTGCAGCGTCTCGAGCAAGGCCTGCTCGTCCACGATCGGCCCGCGCGCGGTGTTGACGAGGAACGCCGTTGGCTTCATGCGCGCCAGATCGGCACGGCTGACGAGACCTCGTGAGCGCTCACTCAGCACCACATGGATGGTGACGATGTCGGCCTTGGCGAACAGTTCGTCCTTGGTGGCGTAGCCGACGCCGGCCGCCGCGCATTTCTCCGGCGTCAGGTTCGGGCTCCAGGCGATCACGTTCATGCCGAACGCCTTCGCAATGCCCGCCATCTTGCTGCCGAGCTTGCCGAGCCCGACGATGCCGAGCGTCAGGCCCTCGATCTCGACGCCGGCAAAACTCTGCCAGGGCTCGCCGGCATGCATGCGCGCGTTCTCACGGCCGATGCCGCGGGTCAGTTCCAGGATCAGGCCCATGGTGAGCGGCGCGGTGGGATCGCGGGAATATTGCGTGCCGCCGACGGCGATGTTGCGTGCCTTGGCTGCCTCCATGTCGATCGCCGCGTTGCGCATGCCTGAGGTCAGCAGCAGCTTCAGCTTCGGCAGGCTCTCGAACAGGCTCTTCGGGAAAGCGGTGCGCTCGCGCATCGCGCAGATGATGTCGAAGTCGGCGAGCGCGCTGGCTGCGGCCTGCTCGGAGACGAAGGGATGGCTGAACACGGTGACATCGATGCGGTCGGATAGCTTCGACCAGTCCGCGACGTCCAGGGCGAGATTGAAGTAATCATCGAGAATTGCGCAGCGCAGCCGGCTCATCAGTGGTCATCCATGGCGTGAGGTAACGGCGCGGGCGGGGCGCCATCGTCGGAACCATGGTTGCGCGCAATCAGTCCCGCGCGCAAGCTGCTCGCGTCGTCAAAATCCGACAGGCAAGCGGCTCAGAGATCGCGGCGCTTCAGCCGGACCGGCGCATCCATGCCGTGCTTGGCGCGCCACGCGGGGCCGGGGCCGCGCATGTAGTGCAGTTCGGGCCGGTAGGGGTTGAAGGCGGTGGCGAAGAAGCGCTTGAAGAAACCCTTGATCTCCGAGCCGAGCGCGGAGGAGCTGCCGGCTTCGGCCGGAACAGGAAGTGAATGGGTGTCGATCAGAGCCATGACGCTGTCTCGCTATGCTCCCGCTTGTTCTGAGCGAGGGGCGCTGTTGCCGCGCGAGACCGAGCATTCGGCCTGATTGATTAAAAGATGGTTTCAATTGTCCGGATCTGGCCCGGATGGTGTCTGGACCGTATTCATCCGTGGTGAACGGACGGAAAACATTGCCCTTTGAGGGCGGGATCGCTACATCGGCGACAGCAAATCTCCTCAAATTGAAGGTGTCACGGGACCCATGGCGCGCCAGTTCATCTATTTCATGCAGGGGCTGACCAAGAGCTACCCGACCCGGAAGGTGCTCGATAACATCCATCTGAGCTTTTACCCCGATGCCAAGATCGGCGTGCTCGGCGTCAACGGCTCGGGCAAGTCGACCCTGCTCAAGATCATGGCCGGCCTCGACAAGGAATATACCGGCGAAGCCTGGGTCGCCGAGGGCGCCCGCGTCGGTTACCTCGAGCAGGAGCCGCAGCTCGACCCTGCACTTTCAGTGCGCGAGAACGTCATGCAGGGCGTCGCCAAGCAGAAGGCGATCCTCGACCGCTACAACGAGCTCGCGGTCAACTATTCCGACGAGACTGCCGACGAGATGACCAAGCTCCAGGACGAGATCGAGGCCCAGGGCCTCTGGGATCTCGACAGCAAGGTCGACCAGGCCATGGACGCGCTGCGCTGCCCGCCCGACGATGCCGATGTGACAAAACTCTCTGGCGGCGAGCGCCGCCGGGTCGCGCTGTGCAAGCTGCTGCTCGACCAGCCCGAGCTGCTGCTGCTGGACGAACCGACCAACCATCTCGACGCCGAATCCGTGTCGTGGCTGGAAGGGCACCTTCGCAACTATCCCGGCGCGATCCTGATCGTCACCCATGACCGCTACTTCCTCGACAACGTGACGGGCTGGATCCTCGAGCTCGACCGCGGCCGCGGCATTCCCTACGAGGGCAATTACTCGTCCTGGCTGGTGCAGAAGCAGAAGCGCCTGGAGCAGGAAGGGCGCGAAGACGCCGCGCACCAGAAGACGCTGGCCCGAGAGCAGGAATGGGTGGCGTCATCGCCGAAGGCACGTCAGGCCAAATCGAAGGCGCGCTACCAGCGTTATGAGGAACTGCTCAAGAAAGCGAGCGAGAAGCAGACCCAGACCGCGCAGATCATCATTCCGGTGGCCGAGCGGCTCGGCGCCAACGTGGTCGATTTCGAAGGCCTCAGCAAAGGCTTTGCCGACCGCCTGCTGATCGACAATCTCACCTTCAAGCTGCCGCCTGGCGGCATCGTCGGCGTCATCGGCCCCAACGGCGCCGGCAAGACCACGCTATTCAGGATGATCACCGGGCAGGAGAAGCCCGATGCTGGGACGATCACGGTCGGGGAGACCGTGCATCTCGGCTATGTCGACCAGTCGCGCGATGCGCTCGACGGCAAGAAGACCGTGTGGGAGGAGATCTCCGGCGGCAACGAGCTGATCCTGCTCGGCAAGAAGGAAGTCAATTCGCGCGGCTATTGCTCGGCGTTCAACTTCAAGGGGGCGGACCAGCAGAAGAAGGTCGGCGCGCTCTCCGGCGGTGAACGCAACCGCGTGCATCTCGCCAAGATGCTGAAGTCCGGCGCCAACGTCCTGCTGCTCGACGAACCGACCAACGACCTCGACGTCGACACGCTACGCGCACTGGAAGAGGCGCTAGAGGACTTTGCCGGCTGCGCCGTCATCATCAGCCACGATCGCTGGTTCCTCGACCGCATCGCGACCCACATCCTGGCCTTCGAAGGCGAGAGCCATGTCGAATGGTTCGAGGGCAACTTCCAGGATTACGAGAAGGACAAGATGCGCCGTCTCGGCCAGGACAGCATCATCCCGCACCGGGTGAAGTACAAGAAGCTGACGCGGTGAGTCCTGCATGATGCGGCGGGCGCTCATCGCTGCGGTGATCGTGGTCACCTGCGGCTCGACATCCGCCCGCGCCGCAGACGCGGCCTTCACGCAGTTCATCGCCTCGCTGTGGCCGGAAGCCCAACAGGCCGGCGTCTCGCGGGCGACGTTCGATCGAGAGACGCGCGGGCTCGAGCCCGACTACAAGTTGCCCGATTTGATCCTGCCGGGACGGCCGGCGACGGGCGCGCCGTCACAGGCCGAGTTCGTGCAGGTGCCTGCCGACTACGTCAAGGAAGCGTCGATCGCGCGGCTCGCGGGCGAGGGCCAGCGGCTCCTGCAGAAATATCGCCCTGTCCTGAGTGAGATCGAAAACAAGTCTGGCGTGCCGGCAACCGTGATGCTGGCGATCTGGGGCCGCGAGACCGACTACGGCCGCTACGCGCTGCCCTATGATCTCGTGCGCGTGCTGGCGACGCAGGCCTATGTCGGCCGGCGCAAGGACCAGTATCGCAACGAGTTCATACTCTCGCTCAAGCTTCTCGGCGAGGGCGTGGTGACACGCAAGGACATGCGCTCGTCCTGGGCCGGCGCCACCGGGCTCACGCAGTTCCTGCCCTCGGAATATTACAAGCACGGCGTCGATTTCGACGGCGACGGCCGCATCGACATCTGGCGCTCGGTGCCGGATGCGCTGGCTTCCGCCGCGCAGCAGCTCGTCAACAAGGGTTGGCAGAGCGGTGTGCGCTGGGCCTATGAGGTACAGGCGCCTGCGAAGGCCGATTGCACCACGGGCGTACCCGAGGTGACGAAGCCGATCGGCCAATGGATGCGCGAAGGCTTTGTCCCCGTGCGCGGCCAAAAGCTCAACGCCGCCGAGCAGGCGCAGCCGGCCTCGCTGCTGCAGCCCGAAGGCATCTACGGCCCGTCGTTCCTCACCACGAAGAACTACTTCGTCATCAAGGAGTACAATTTCTCCGACCTCTACGTGCTGTTCGTCGGCCACCTTGCCGACCGCATCACCAATCCGCTGCCGTTCGCGACGCCCTGGGTGGCCTCCAAGCAGCTACGCACCAAGGATGTCGAGACGATGCAGCGCGGGCTCACCCGGATCGGGCTCTACAAAGACAAGATCGACGGCAAGGCTGGCATGCAGACGCGTGCGGCGCTCGGTGCCTATCAGAAGTCGGCGGGCCTCAAGGTCGATTGCTGGCCGAGTGAAGAGGTGCTGCGTTCGATCCAGGCGGCGCGATAGCGTGCGCAAATAAAAAGCCCGGCCGAGGTGCTCGGCCGGGCTTTCCGATCGCGGCGCGCATGCGCCAAAGCGATCAGATCAGTAGCAAACGCGAACCGGGCGGACGACCCAGCCATACCCGTCCCAATAACGCTGGCGCTGCCAGTAGCAGGGCGGGGGCGGCGGGCCAGGCTCGGCCACGTAAACGGGACCGCCATAGGCCGGACGGCTCGAGGCGATCGCGCCGCCGACGATCGCGCCACCGATCAGCCCGGCCGCGATACCGGCACCGATGTTGTCACCGGCTTTCGCCGGCGGCGTTGCGGTCACCAGCGAACCGGCGACCGTCGCGACCGTAAGGGCGGCAACTAAAGTCTTCTTCATGCTCTTGGCTCTCCTGAAAGATGGGTTCCTCTCGTCGGAGGCACCCGGGTTTCAAAGGTTCACGCACACTCTGATGGTATTGGCCTTGCAGCTAGGAAGCGCGCAATTGGTCAACCCACGGTAAACGCACACGGAGCTGTGACGAGAAAAAGCGGTGTTTTTCGGGCCCCAGGATGAACGCAGCATCCGTACTGAATCGGTCAGCGCGCCTCAGCCGCAGACTCGGACGCGGCGGACGCGCCAGGCATAGCCGTCCCAGAAGCGCTGCTTCTGCCAGACGCAGCCGCCGTAATAGTCGTCGGCAACATAGCCCGGACCGGGAGCGTAATAGCGGGGCGGGTAGTAGCCCGGCCCATAATACCCATAGCCGGGTCCGTAATAATACGGAGAGGCCAGCGCTCCACCGACGATGGCACCACCGATGATCCCAGCCGCCACGCCTGCAGCGACACCGCGCTGGGCTTGGGCCGGTGTTCCGGCCGCTATGGCGACGGTAGCGGCGGCGGCGACCACCAGGAGCAGCTTCTTCATTGGCTTGACCTTTCGCATAAACACGCGGGAACTGTTTGGGACGCAAGGTTCCATACTTCGCTTGAATGATCAATGAACGGCCCCCTTGGCGGGGGCGACCAAGTGGCAGGACCGCAGCTTCACCGGGAGAGGATGATGAGTAGCGCGATGGTCAGTGCATTGGTCGCAGCCGGAGTCGTTTGCGCGATCGGCTATGGCTGGATCGCGCACGTCCAGAATCGGCCACGGCGCTCCCGTGCGACCGCCGGCGGCGATGGCGGGAGCGGAGGTAACAGCTATTCCGGAGCGAGTGACGGCATTGCGCTGGGAAGCTGGTTTTCCGGCGGCAGCTCGGAGAGCTCGGCGGGCAACTGTTCCAGCGGCGATAGTGGCAGCATTGGGGGAGATTGCGGAGGGGGTGGCGACGGCGGAGGGGGTGGAGGCGGCGACTAGGCCGACCACGATCTTGATCCAGCGCAAGGGCCTATTCTAGAGCCGTTCTAGGCTTTGATCGGGCCAGTTTGGAATAGCTTCAAATACCGGTTTTTCCTTTTGCATCCGGCCGGCTCGTTAAATATCGATGATGGCGCATCACCGAAGGGCCTGCCGCTTCCATGATCGTTTGTTCCTGTAACGTGCTGAGCGATGAGGATATCCGCGCTGCCGTCGCCGAGGCCGACGATGCCGTGCGTCATGCCAAGCAAGTCTATGGATGTCTCGGCTGTAGTGCCGAATGCGGTCGCTGTGCCCGGACCATCAAGACCATCATCGACGAGGCGCTGGGTCCGTGCGCGCAGTCCTGCTGCACAGGCTGTCCCCACACCCACACCGTGGCCGCCAATGACGAGACGGCCGAACCCGCCGAGTTTGCCCTCGCGGCCTGCTGAAAACTTCAGCACGTTCGGCTGAGCTTTTCCCCCCGCTTCGTCTGCGTAGCTGGTTGCCCTTCTCCCGAAAGTCATTTAGAAGCGTTCTAAACTCGGTTAGGGCCGATTTGGACTGCAAGAGCTGGAGTGGACCATGCAGGGCGACGCAAAAGTCATCGACTATCTCAACAAGGCGCTGCGTCACGAGCTGACTGCGATCAATCAGTACTGGCTGCACTACCGTTTCCTCGACAATTGGGGCCTCCTGGACATGGCCAAGGTCTGGCGCAAGGAGTCGATCGAGGAGATGGAGCACGCCGACAAGCTCACCGAGCGTATCCTGTTCTTCGACGGCTTTCCGAACATGCAGGTGCTCGACCCCTTGCGCATCGGCCAGAACGTCAAGGAGATCATCGAGTGCGATCTCGCTGCCGAGATGAGCGCGCGGGCGCTCTATCAGGAAGCGGCGACCTACTGCCACGGCGTCAAGGACTACGTCACGCGCGACCTGTTCGAGAAGCTGATGAGCGACGAGGAACACCACATCGACTTCCTCGAAACCCAGCTCGACCTGATCGGCCGCATCGGCCTCGAGCTCTACACCCAGAAGCACGTCGGCGGGCTCGAAGGCGACGGGCACTAGGCTCCAGCGTCGCGACAGACGTCGTTGCCACACACTCCGCTGTCATCCCCGCGAAAGCGGGGATCCATCACCCTGGGGCAGAGCGTGGCGCGAGGCTGGTAACTCCGAGTTTTCGCCAAACCACGTATGTGGTTATGGATCCCGGGCTCGCTTCGCCCCCCGGGACGACACCATAATTGCCGCGCGACCTAGAGCTGCGTCTTGTAGAGCTCTTCCACGGTCTCCTGGCTTGCCGGCTCGCCAAGGCCGGTCTGGTCGTGAATGATTGCGCCGATGCTCGGCATGACCGAGCGCTGCATCTTCTCCGACGACCATAGGTTCGAGCGCATCAGTGCCTTGCCGCAGTGGAAATAAACCTCGCTGACCGCGACGTTGAGGACCGCGCGGGGCAGCTTGCCGAACTCGACCATCGCGGCGAGCAGGTCCGGATCGGCCGACAACGTGCCGCGTCCGCCGACGCGCAGCGTCTCGTCGATCCCCGGAACGAAGAACAACAAATGCACGAAGCCCGAGCCTTCGACGACGTTGCGGAAGCTATCGATGCGGTTGTTGCCGGAGCGGTCGGGCATCAGCAACTGATTGGGACCGGCGACCTGGACGAAGCCGATGCCGCCGCCGCGCGGCGAAGCGTCGACGCTGCCGTCCGCCCCTGACGTCGCGAGCACGCAGAACGGCGACATCTCGATGAACTTCTTCGCATGCGCATCGATCGCGGGCCGTGCCTTCGCGATCACGCGCGGGGTCGGCTTGGCATAGATCGCGGCGAGATCTTCGGCGTTAAGATCGGTCAATGGCGTGCCTCCTGTCAGCTGGCGTCAAGCTACCCGATCAGGTTTCTACAGCCAACGAAATCCATCCTGCCTTGTTGTCGAAGCCTACACCGCATCCGCAGGCACGAAGCAGCTGATGATGATGGCGCCGCGATGGTGGACGTACCACACCACGGCCTGGCCGATCGGATTGCCCTGGTCGCGGATGATGGCGCGTCCGGGCACCTCGAGCCATTGTCCCTCGATCGGCACCCAATATGCGCCGTTGCGCACGTCGTATTCGGTTCGGTGGCCGTCGGAGATGTCGCAGCAGGGAACCCCGTTTGGCGCGATCACGCTCTTGAACCAGGCGCGGATGTCGGGCGGGACGTGATCGTATTGGCCGTTGTCGCGCGCGAACGCAACGTTTGCCAGCGCCGTCGCTGCGACCAGCCAAACGCACAGTGCGAGCCTGTGCATGCGATCCTCCTCATCGCCGATCGTGCCATTGGCGCGCGGTTGTCCTGCGCGTCGATTCGTACCGTTGGCACGGATTAAGCCTGAGCCGTCGCTGCAATGCATGCTCAAATAATATGCGGCGTCGGTGCGCCGCATATGATGCGCTGCGAGATGCAAGCTTGTGGCGGTGCGCATCCACCGACTCGGTCGGCGTATCGACGCGGGACTTCGCAGAAGTGAGAAGGCGGATGTAGGATTTCGGCTCAGACCTTCGTCTTCAGGAAAACGCCGGGAGAGACTGCATGTGCCGCAACATCAAGACGCTGTTCAACTTCGAGCCGCCGGCAACGGAGGATGAGATCCACGCCAGCGCTCTGCAGTTCGTGCGAAAGCTGTCCGGATTCAACAAGCCGTCGCAGGTCAACGAAGCGGCGTTCGAGCGTGCGGTGGCCGAAGTGTCCGAGGCGGCGCGAAGGCTCCTGACCTCGCTGCATACGCATTCGCCGGCGCGCGACCGCGAGGTTGAGGCGGAGAGGGCGAAAGAGCGCTCGCGGCTCCGCTTTGGTTCGTGAGCTCGGACAAGGCGGTCCGTGATCTGGCTCACGGAATCCACTGCCTCGGCTTGCGATGGTGGCCGCCGGGGTTTTGATCGCCCGGAGCACGACCATGAGCCGTCCCCTTCTTCCTCTGAAAGCAGGCGCCACCGTCTTCACGCTGCTGTGGACCGCGTGGATGATGTGGTGGAGCGGCTCGTTCTCGAGCGCCAACGTGATCATCCTCGCCCTGTGCGGCGCGGCGGTCGGCTATCTCTGGTACCGCGCCATGCGCTGGCAATTCGAGCGCATGGGCATGCTGCCGCGGCGCGAGGATCGGCCGAGATAGGCCGCTCCGTCAGTCCTTGTGGCCGTGCTTCTTCTTCTTCCTTTTTTTCTTGTTATCGTCGCCGTCATCGCTCTCGTCGTCGGTGATTGCCTCGTCCGTCTCCTGGACGGCGGCCTCGAGCGCTTCGCGTTCGGCGGCTTCGCGCTCGCGCTGGCGGCGGCGTTCGTCCCAGGCGTCGAACAGCTGGTCGAGCCATGGCAGCACCTGCTCGATCGACGGCAATTGGCCGGGCGGACCCGGCTCGCCGCGCGGGCCTTGAGGCCCTGCCGGTCCCTGCGGTCCGGCTGGACCCGGCGCGCCGGCCGGCCCGCGCGGGCCGGCTTCGCCCGGCTTGCCTTGCGGACCGGGCTTGCCGGGTGGGCCGGCTTTTCCGATCGGCCCGGGCTTGCCTTGCGGCCCCGGCTTGCCGCGCGCCCCGTCAGGGCCGCGCCGGCCGGGATGACCCTGCGGTCCCGGCCGTCCCGGTTCGCCCTGTCGCCCGCGCGGACCCTGAGGTCCCGGCCGTCGTCCTTGATCGTCTGCCACGCCGCTGCTCCCTTCACCCGAAGCCAGCTACTTAGCGGCGTTTGACGACAGCAGCAATTCTGCCCGCGCATCGCGGGGACGCCGTCCACGTCGAAGCGCGCGAACGTCGCGTCAGTCCTGACAGGCAGGCACCTCGATGCCGGAGGCGGCATAGAGCCTGATCTTGTTGCGCAGCGTGCGCACCGACAGGCCCAGCACGCGCGAGGCGCGCGTGCGGTTGCCGTCGCAGCGCGCCAGGGTCTGGAGCACGAGCTCGCGTTCGACCTCGTCGACGGTGGCGCCGATCAGAAGCGGAACGATCTGGTTGGGTGCAAGAAATTGGACGCCCGGGTCGGACGCAGCGACATGAACAGTGGTCATCAATACACTCCCCGATCAACGCCCGCTTCCATCGTCGGAAAGCGGATCGAGAACAAACGACCCCCAAGCCGTAGATCTACGGTGGGCGGGTTTGGTTAACGAAAGGTTAAGCGCGCCCGATCGCACCAGATGACCTTGAGAATGCCAAGATGCGGCCGCGATTGGCGGGGGCCTTCCCTCACACCGTGCGATAGCCGCCGTCGACCATCACGATCGCTCCGGTGACATAGGCCGACAGATCGGATGCCAGGAAGATCGCTGGCCCGACGATATCCTCGGGCTTGCCGGTGCGCGCCAGCGGCGTGTGATCGAGGAAGGCCTGCACCAGCGCCGGATTGGTCGCGCGTACATTGGCGTTGATGTTGGTCTCGATGAAGCCGGGGCCGATCGCGTTGACGCGCACGCCCTCCTTGCCGAGCTCGGCCGCGAGCGCCTTGGTGAAACCGAGCACGCCGTGTTTCGAGGTCGTGTAGGCCGCCGAGCTCGGCGTGCGCAGATGCACGAAGGACTGGATCGAGCCGATGTTGACGATGCGGCCCTTGCTGGCGCGCAAGGGGACAAGGAACGCCTGCGTCATGTTGAAGACGCCGTTGAGGTTGAGCGCGATGATGTCGTTCCAGTCTTTCGCCACCGTCTCGGTCTCGGCGGTGAAGGCGTTGCGGCGGGTGATGCCGGCGTTGTTGACGAGGATCGAGACCTGCCCGACATTGTCGGCAACCTGCCCGGCCAATGCGAAGCAATCCTCGCGCCTGGTGACGTCGAGCGCAAAGCTCTCGGCCTTGCCGCCCGATGTCCGGATCTCCTGCGCCGCCTCCGCCACCGTCTCGGCATTGACGTCGAGCAGCACCACTTGCGCGCCCTCGCGCGCGTAACCGGCCGCGATTGCCCGGCCGATGCCGGAACCGGCGCCGGTGACGACGGCGATGTGGTTGGCGAGCAGCGCCATGACATATTCCTCCCGTTTTGGTTTCGAAGTGTTGCGAAAAGCTAACTCGAAATTAAGGGGTCGGAAACGGCGGCCTTGGCATACTGATCATGATTGCTAAACGTTGCGCGCATGATGGAACGGCTCGAAACCTGGAAACTCGCCCTGGAACGGGTGCGGTCGGCGCAATCCGCCGACTGGGCCGAGTTCGGCCGGCTCGTGGCGGAGATCGCGCGGATGAGCGGCGACGTCACGCTGCGCCAGGCCGCCGAGCAGGCGCTGCCGGTGCTGCGCCAGGCCGTCGACAATGACGATCACAGCGTCGCGCTGGCGGCGCAGCGCCGCGTCGGTGTCGTGCTCGAGGTCATTCACGATCTGACCGCGCCGCGTTTCGGGCGCCGCAACGCCAAGCCGAAAAAGCTCTCCAGCGAGGACCGCGCCCGCAAGGTGCTCGGCCTGCCGCTCGCCGTGCAGCTCACCTGCGAGGACATCAACCAGGCCTATCGCCGCGCCGCCAAGGGCATGCATCCCGACCACGGCGGCAGCGCGCAGGCCTTCATGGACCTTGCCGCCGCGCGCGACGTCCTGATTCATCCCGGCGCGCACAAGGACGCGTGAGCACGAAAAGAAACGGGCAAGGACGCATGCACGTCCTTGCCCGTCTTTCGTCCGCCGGTCGATTACCTCACCACTTGCAGCTGCCGCTCTTGAGCGCCGCGTCCTTGACCATGAGGGCGTCGATGAAGGTCGGCACGCTCGCGCTTGCGCGATGATAGCCGGCCGGCCACGGCGTGGTCGGGATGCTCTCGTCCCAGATCTGGCAGAAGCCGCTGTCCTGCCAGCGGATCAGGTGATAGCTGGCCTCGGCCGGGCTCGCGGCGGCGAAGGCGGTAATGGCAACACCGGCGGCAGCGCACAGCATGGAAATACGACGCATGATCAGCTCCTCAAATAAATGACGTGACGCGCCTCCCGGCAATGGCGGGAGGGGTGGTGCGGGACGCGGTTGGGCCTGCGCCCCGGACAAGACGTGAGTAGTTCCGCCTGGCGCCGAGGTTCAAAAGGAAAGGGCGGATCGCTCGCGCGACCCGCCCTTTGAATCCGGTCCGTCGTGAGCGCGTTCAGAGCGTGCACTTGCGCTCGGAGCGCAATTTGATCTGGAGGTCGGAAGCCTGCTGGAAGGTCGGGAACGGCTTGCTGACGACCTTGTAGGTCGACACCCCGATCTGGAACGGCTTGTACTTCAAGTCCTCGTTCCAGACCTGGCAGATGCCGGTGTTGTCCCAGCGGATCACGTAGTAGCCGACCGCCGCCGAGGCCGGCACGGCGAACACGGAACTGGCGATGCCGGCGATGGCACAGAGGGCGAGAACGCGACGCATGAAGTATCTCCTGTGGGAAAGTGGATCCTAGAGTTCGTGCGGTAAAAGCAGGACCTTTGCAAGCCGGGGCGCGGCGGCTCACGGACATGTCAGTCGTTCCATGGCATTTGGTTCGGCCGCGTGCCCGGCCGGCCACACGCTCACCTCGCCAGCGACGCCACCGCCTCGATCTCGATCAGCATCTCCGGCCTCGGCAGCGCCTGCACCACGCACGTCGTCCGCGCCGGATAGGGCGGCGGGCCGAAGGCGCCGGCATAGAGCGCGTTCATGGCGGCGACGTCGCCGGCGCGGGTCAAGAGCACGTTGACCTTGGCGAGGTCGCGGAAGGTGGCGCCGGCCTCGTCCAGCACGCGGCGGATGTTGACGACGACGTTGGCGAACTGCGCCTCGAAGTCGTCGGGCAGTTCGCCCGATGCGTCGAAACCGGGAATGCCGGAGACGAACAGGAGATCGCCGACGCGCGTCGCAAACGACAGCGGCGGCGCCTTGACGTGCGGCGGGGGCGCGAAATGCTGGATCGGCATGGGGTCACCTCAAGGACGGTCGCGGGACGCATGGACGGGGGCGAGGGAGGAGCCTCGCAAAACGAAAGTGCGAAAACAACCCCATGCACAGTAGGCGCCGCACGGAAATCATTGATGTTTTCCAGAATTCGTAAAAGACGAAGCATTCGCTTGCTCCGCCGGGCAATACAGGGGTAGTATGGCATGCTGGCGAAGGTCGGTGCGCGGCTCCAATCTCCGCTGTCATGCCCCGCGCAGGCAGGGCATCCAGTACGCCGCGGCTTCTCGGCTCGATCACAACCTTCTCGGCGTACTGGATCGCCCGCCCCTGTGCGCAATTGCGCACTAGGCGGGCGATGACAGTTGGGGTGTTGCAACAGCCCGCAACCCACGTCCATCCACCCCATCATGTTGCCGCCGCGATCGATCGGATACATTCGCCGCGTCTGATTCGAATCCACTCTTGAAAAAATAGCCCCCGGAGACACCCATGAAGCTCGCATCCATCTTCCGCGCCGCGCTGGTCGCGATCGCCGCTCTGGCCGGCCTCTCGACCGCCGCGCAGGCCGATAGCGGCACGGTGACGCTGACGATCTACAAGGCGGGCTGGATCATCGGCGGCTCGGGCGGCTCGGGCGTGCTCAACTTCCGCGGCCGCACTTACGCGCTCTCCACCGGCGGCCTCGACTACGGCCTCGTGTTCGGGGGATCGAAGACCGTGCTGCGCGGACGCGTCTCGAACATCAACCGCCCCTCGGACGTCGCCGGCGTCTATGGCGCCGCCGGTGCCGGCCTCGCCGTCGGCCGCGGCGCTCGCGCCATCGTGCTCTCCAACCAGAAGGGCGCGGTGCTGGAGCTGACCGGCACGCAGGTCGGCCTGATGGCGAATGCGGATCTCAGCGGGCTTGCGATCACGATGAGGTAGGGCGAGGTGCCGTAGGGTGGGTTAGCCCTGCGGATGCGCGAAGCGAGTCCGCGGGGCGTAACCCACCTCTTTGACGTCTCCGGAGACGAACAGTGGTGGGTTACGCGTCGGACAGCGCTTCGCGCCGCCCGAAGCTAACCCACCCTACGATTTCTCGACCATCGCATGCACCCGCTCGCAATGCGCGACGAGATTTCCGTGCGCATCGACGAAGGCCTTCAGCGGCGTCGGGATCGGGAAGTAGTAGATGTTCGCGATGAAGCCGTAGATGCCGGCGTCACAGCTCGTCGGCGCCGCGCCGTGGACGAAGCCCGCGGCCGGCACGATCTCTGCCAGCACCTGCAAATCCGCAAGCCCCCGCGCGTAGGCCTGCTCGGGTGTGTAGCGGCCGATGCCCTGGAAATGATAGCGCTGCGCGTTGTAGGCCTTGGCCTTCTCGAAGCCTTCGCTACCGACCTGCGGATGCTGCGCGATGAAGCCGTCGCGGAACGCCGGGTAGAAGCGCTCGTCCTTCCAGCGCGAATAGGACATCACCCAGTAGAGATCGTCGAGCATGCGCGTCATGAGATGGTTGGTGCGGCGCTGCTCCGCGGACAAGCCGGCGTCGATCGAGAGGCGATATTTCGTAGTCGCATGCGCGATGATGGTCTCGCTGTCGCCGATCGTCTCGCCGTCGTCGACGACGTAGGGCAGCTGCCCGCGCGGCGCAGCGGAGGTGTCGAAGACGTGCTCATGCACGAACGGCACGCCCGCGAGCTTGAGGAAGGCATAGACCTTCAGACCGTAGCCGTTGTTGTCGGCGACACCGAAGAGTTGGGGGTAGGAGTAGAGGGTCAGCATGGGCGTGCTCCTCTGGGGGGTGTCGCAAGCATGACGGGGTATGGCGACGGACGCAACGGTGGTCTGGTCGCCCGCATGAGCGCAGCGACATGCGGGAACGGGCTCCCCGGATATCGCTGACGCTCATCCGGGTTACGTCAGTGCGCCGCTTGACGACGCTGCGCTAGCCTTGCTCTATCTCACCCTGCACGACGGCTATCGGGCCTGGAAAGGATTCGACTGGGGCGTGCTCGGCCGCCTGCATGACAAGGGCATGATCGACGATCCCGTCGGCAGGGTGAAGTCGGTGGTGTTCACGGACGAAGGACTCGCACGCGCGAAGACGCTGTTCAAGGAATTGTTCGAGGAGTGATGTCGTGTCGCTGGTGGCGTGCCCCGGACGCAGTGCAGCGCGCCCATGGCGATGCGAAGCATCGTCCAGCGCGGCGGGATGCGCTGCCGAGCCGGGGCCCATGACGACGCGTGCCGAAGCTTCTGGGTCCCGGGTCACGCTACGCTTGCCCGGGACCCGAGCGCAGATCTCGTAGGGTGGGCAAAGGCGCGCCCTTCGCGCGCTGTGCCCACGCCCTGCCGGACCAGCGAAGAGATCGTGGGCACGGCGCAAGAGCGCCTTTGCCCACCCTACGACACCGCGTGTGCGGCGCTAGCTTTCATTCACCTCCGCAGCGATCCACGCCGCCGGTTCGCGCCAAGGCTCGATCGTCCAATGTCCCGACGCACCCCCGGGAAGGTGACGGCAGCACGAATGTCTCCGCACAATTGTAGCCCGCATGAGCGTTTGCGACATGCGGGACCATTATTGATTTCCGTGTGTGGACAGGAGACCGTCTCCCGAACGATCTAGCTGAAGCCAGTCATGCTTGAAAAGATTGCAACGCGCTTCTGCTTCAAGCTCCCTCGCTTGTACTTTTTGATCCAGCTGTCGTCCTCTGCCAGGAACAGGCTCTCCCGGTCGCGCTTGCGCTTCTCGTCCTCGTCGAGCTTCAGTGTGGATTCCTGGACCGAGCGAAAATAGTAGTGAAAGAAAAGCCGGTTGAACTCGGTGAAGTAGATATCCGCCACACGGCGGTCTCCGCGGATGACCAGCATGTTCTCGTCGTTGTCGTTGGTGGACGGCTTGCTGAAGTTCGCCGAGCCCGTCACGACGATCGGATCGTCGGAGAGCGGATCGGCCAGAAGAAATTTCGAGTGAATGTAGCTGACGTGCTTGTTGAGTTTGAGCAGTTTGGCGTTCGTCTCGCGGGTCCATTGGTAGAGAGGATCGCGCAAGAACGAACCCCACGCCTTGTAGACGTTGTTGTCGGCGTTGAGACCTACGAACGCCTTCTTGCTCCTGGGGTTCGGCTTGTCCTCCTTCTCGAGGAGGAAGAAGGCGATGTGGCTCGCTGAGGTGTTGTCGCTGAAAAGGTTCTTGAACACCTCGCTGATGCCGAATGCGAGCGTGATGCAGGAGACGTTCTTGGCGTCGTCGATCATGTGGGCGTACATGTCCAGAACGTCCGAGCCGCTTCGCGGGCTGAAGATCGAGGTGGTGCCGGATTTGACGTCGGTCAATGATGCCGGCGTCTCCTGCAACTCTTCGACGGCGGCCCTGAGCTCCTTGTTCTTGCGCCTGACCGTCGCGGCGTCGTCGCCGTCCTTCGGGCCTGGGTCTTCGCTGAGGAGATCCCAATAGGCTTTGAATTCGCTTGCGATACGGGCGTCGCGGACCCAATGGCCGACATTGGTCTGGCCGTGGATGCCGCCGTCGGAAAGGTTGGTGGACCCGGTCCACACTTCGGCGGGCTCCGCGCGTTTCCCTTTCAGCAGGACCATGAACTTGTTGTGCTGGATTTCATTCGGCTTCGCTTCGCGCAGGATGACGTTCCTCTTCGCAATGCCGGCCTCTTTCAACATTCTGAGATTGTCTTCGCGCGGAAAGCTTTCGTGAAACACGCCCTTGTTGTCGGTGCTCTCGTTCACCTTGGCATCGACGATGAGCTGCAGTTCGACGCCGCGGTCTGCTGCGGCCTTCAGTGCCTGGGCAACGGGCAGATAGCGAAATTCGTAGAAGCAGCACAGCAATGTGTCGTTCTTCTTCGCGTTGGCGATGAATTCCAGCATCGCTTCGTCGAGGCTCCGGCTCAGCCACTCCATGGCTTCTTTGCGCTTTTCTGGATCAAGTTTGTCCGGCTTCTTGTTGTCGAACTTGCGGGCATAAGCCTGGCTGCTGGCAATTCCGCGATTGAAGAACACGTCGTGCTTCTTCGACGAGAACAGCGGCTCGGTGCGCACCTCGATCGAAATCGGCGGAGCGCTCCGATCCAGATTCTTCGGTGTGCCTTTCAGCGGATGGAAGAGATACTCGTAGGTTCGTTTCGGCTTGGCCGTGAAGTCGTCCCAGACGAAGCTCTGAACCGGATGGTCGAAGGTCTTGACCGTCGTCGTTTCGTCGGGGTTTGGAACAACGGACGGAAATACCTTGTACCCGAACATGAAGTATCT
Source organism: Bradyrhizobium sp. FW305-F6 (assembly GCF_058782905.1). Classification (NCBI taxonomy): domain Bacteria; kingdom Pseudomonadati; phylum Pseudomonadota; class Alphaproteobacteria; order Hyphomicrobiales; family Nitrobacteraceae; genus Bradyrhizobium; species Bradyrhizobium sp. FW305-F6. The sequence continues at coordinate 755,340 of NZ_JBYSYD010000002.1, read as the reverse complement.
CTCCTTCTCCGCCGGATCGCTTCGCTCGACGGCGAAGCCGAGCAGCCCCTTTGTGTCGGCGTCCTTGAAGTCGATGCCGAATGAAACGGTGTTGGTGCCGGACACGGCGAACACCTGATAGCCATTGGTCTTTCGAGATTTGAATCGCATGAAATACCCCTGCGGCTGCCAAATATGGATCAATTACAGGGGGTCTTATACCATCGAACAATCTCTAATTGATGTGGGCGGATTGGATTTTTTTCACGATGATAGGGGTCTGCGCTACTCTTGGCCGGGACACGGGAGCAGATGCAATCCGGCAGCGCCGTAGGGTGGGCAAAGGCGCGCATTTCGCGCGCCGTGCCCACGACCTGCCGGACACACGGAAAGAGCGTGCGCCGGCGCAAGAGCGCCTTTGCTCACCCTACGCAGCTTGTGCGTCCGTGGCGACAGATGCGGTGGGTTACGCCGCGCCGCCTGCGCCTTGCGCAGTCGCGCGTCTAACCCACCCTACGCAGCGATCCACGCCGCAAGTTCGCGCCACGGCTCGATCGTCCAATGCCCCGAAGCCGCACCGGACGGCGACGGCAGCACAAATATCTCCGGCAAGCTTTCGTCGCGCACCTGCCGCCCCAGCGAAATCGCAGCTGACGGCCGGCGATAAAACAAGCTCACCGCCTTCTTGCTCGTGAACGCAATCGTCTGCGGCCGGTACTTCTCCATCTTCGCCCTGAACCCCGCCACGTCGATCGTCTCCGCCGCGATCTGGTGATCCATCCCGGCGCCGGTCTTGGACAGATCGGTGAAGCCAATCCCGAGTTCGATCAGCGACGCGCACTCGCTTGGCTGATAGCGTCGCGGCGTGATCCCGGCCTCGTGGATCGCGCGCCAGAAGCGGTTGCCGGGATGGGCGTAGTAGTGCCCGAGCTCGGCCGAGCGCGTCGAGGCGGCAGTGCCGACGAAAACGAGGCGGAGGTCGGGACGGAGGAGGTCGGGGAGGCGGTGGGGGGTGGGCTGGGGCACGTCAATTGACCGCGGCTGTAGCCCGCAGGAGCGGAGCGATATGCGGGACGACAAAGACACCAGACCTCGCTACGCTTATCCAGCTTGCTTACCGGCGGTAAAACGGGAAGACGATAGAAATGGCAATTGGATTTAGCGAGCGCTTTGATTTCGGTCCCATCATAGGATGGGAACTCTATCAGGTGACAAGGTGGTTTCTCGGCCATCGCCAAAATGACCGGGTCATCCAGAGGACGAGTTGGTCATTTGCAATCGGAGATCTAGAGCTGGAGGACCTCACGGAACAAGAGTACCAAAATCGTCGTAGCTAGCGGTCCCAGCGTTCCACCACCATACTGGATCGAAACAGTGTCAAACGAAGAGAGGCCGAGCTCTCCGCCGGCCTCTCAAATTTCGATGGATGCCCGGGTCAAGCCGGGCATGACAAACGGAGAACTGCCTCACAACACCCGATTGCTCTCCTTCACCTTCTCAGCATCCAGATACAAGCTCTCGCCCATCTCCTTGAACTTCGCGCTCATCTTGGCCATGCCGTCCTCGGCGGTGCCGCTGATCGACATCCCCACGCTGTTGGGATCGTTCAGCGTCGCCGCGTAGTCCCGCACGTCCTGCGTGATCTTCATCGAGCAGAACTTTGGGCCGCACATCGAGCAGAAATGAGCGACCTTGTGGGCTTCCTTCGGCAGGGTCTCGTCGTGGAAGTTTTTCGCGGTCTCGGGGTCGAGGCCGAGGTTGAACTGGTCGGTCCAGCGGAATTCGAACCGCGCGCGGGAGAGGGCATCGTCGCGCAGCTGCGCGGCGGGGTGGCCCTTGGCGAGGTCGGCGGCGTGGGCGGCGATCTTGTAGGTGATGACGCCGGTCTTGACGTCGTTGCGATCGGGCAGGCCGAGATGCTCCTTCGGGGTGACGTAGCAGAGCATGGCGCAGCCGAACCAGCCGATCATGGCCGCGCCGATCCCTGAGGTGATGTGGTCGTAGCCCGGCGCGATGTCGGTGGTCAGCGGTCCCAACGTGTAGAACGGCGCCTCGCCGCACTCCTTGAGCTGCTTGTCCATGTTGATCTTGATCTTGTGCATCGGCACGTGGCCGGGGCCTTCGATCATGACTTGGCAGCCCTTGTCCCACGCGATCTTGGTGAGTTCGCCCAGCGTCTCCAGCTCGGCAAACTGCGCGCGGTCGTTGGCGTCCGCGATCGAGCCCGGACGCAATCCGTCACCCAGCGAGAAGGAGACGTCATACTTGCGCATGAGGTCGCAGATCTCGTCGAAATGGGTGTAGAGGAAGCTTTCCTTGTGATGCGCCAGGCACCACTTCGCCATGATCGAGCCGCCGCGGGAGACGATGCCGGTGACGCGGCTGGCGGTGAGGTGGATGTATTGCAGGCGCACGCCGGCGTGGATGGTGAAATAGTCGACGCCCTGCTCGCACTGCTCGATCAGGGTGTCTTTGTAGAGCTCCCAGGTCAGCTTGACGGGATCGCCGTTGCACTTCTCCAGCGCCTGATAGATGGGAACGGTGCCGATCGGCACCGGCGAGTTGCGCAGGATCCACTCACGGGTGGTGTGGATGTTGCGGCCGGTCGAGAGGTCCATCACGGTGTCGGCGCCCCAGCGGATCGCCCACACCATCTTCTCGACCTCCTCCTCGACCGACGAGGTCACGGCGGAGTTGCCGATATTGGCGTTGATCTTGGTCAGGAAGTTGCGGCCGATGATCATCGGCTCGAGTTCACTGTGGTTGATGTTGCAGGGAATGATGGCGCGGCCGCGCGCGATCTCGTCGCGGACGAACTCGGGCGTGATGAAGGCGGGCACGGAGGCGCCAAAGCTCTCGCCGTCGGCGAGGGCGGCTTCGGCGCGCTCGAGCTGCTGCTTGCGGCCGAGGTTTTCGCGGGCGGCGACGTAGATCATCTCCTTGGTGATGATGCCGGCGCGGGCGAATTCGAGCTGGGTGATCTTGTGGCCGTCGAGGCCGCGCAGCGGCTTGTGATAGGCCGAGAAGGCGCGCGCGGCCTTGTCGGTGGAGACGCCGCCATTGTCCTCCGGCTTGACCTGGCGTCCCTCATATTCCTCGACGCCACCGCGCTCCAGGACCCATTGCTTGCGGTTGCGCGGCAGGCCGGCGTTGACGTCGATGGTGACATCAGGGTCGGTGTAGGGGCCGGAGGTGTCGTAGACCGGCAGGTTGGGCTCGCCGGCGCCTTCGGACAGGATGATCTCGCGCAGCGGCACGCGGATGTCAGGCGCGGCGTCGGGGGTCGCGAAGATCTTGCGCGAGGAGGGCAGCGGACCGGTGGTGACGGCGGGCACGGTTTTGTCGGGATTGGAGCGGATGTTCATGGGGATCCTCCTTAACTCAGTTCGTTGGCGTCGCTGCGCGAGAGACAAATTCGGCTGTCATCCCCGCGAAGGCGGGGATCCAGTATTCCAGAGGCGGTTCGGCTAGGGCCGAGAAGGCGCGGCGTACTGGATCGCCCGGTCAAGCCGGGCGATGACAGCGTGGGTGAGGTGAGAGCGAGGCGCATCACTCTGCCTCCTTCAGGCCGAGCCATTGCCGCACGCGGGCATCGGGGTCGCGGTTCTGGGTGACGTCCGAGACAACCGCGATCGAATCCGCGCCGGCGGCGAAGATCTCCGCGGCGTGCTCGAACTTGATGCCGCCGATCGCGACCAGCGGGATGGCGCCGATGCGCTTTTTCCATTCCGTGATCTTCGGAATGCCCTGCGGCTCGAAGCGCATCGACTTCAGCGTGGTGAAGAAGATCGGGCCGAGGGCGACATAGTCGGGCTTGGCTTCGAGGGCGGTGGCAAGCTCGGAATCGTCATGGGTGGAGATGCCGAGCTTGAGGCCGGACTCGCGGATCGCGCCGAGATCGGCGTCAGCGAGGTCCTCCTGGCCGAGATGCAGATACTCCGCGCCGGCGACGATCGCGGCGCGCCAATAGTCGTTCACGACCAGCTTGGCCTGCGTGCCCTTGGTGATCGCCAGCGCGTCGGAGACGATCTGAAGCGCCTGGGAGTCGTCGAGCTCCTTCGCGCGCAGCTGGATGGTGCCGACGCCGAGCCTGGTCAGGCGTTCGACCCATTGCAGGCTGTCGACGACGGGATAGAAGCGATCAGGATATTGCATGCCAGAACGGGGTCCCAACGACAGGGGTGGAGGGGGAGGCGAAATCGCGGGCGTTCATCAGCCCGGCCTCGTAAGCGGTGCGGCCGGCCTCGCAGCCGAGACGGAAGGCGGTCGCCATCGCGACGGGATCGGCGGCCTTCGCGATCGCGGTGTTGAGCAGCACGGCGTCATAGCCGAGCTCGAGCGCCTGCGCGGCATGACTGGGCGCGCCGAGGCCGGCATCGACCACCAGCGTGATGTCGGGCAGCCGCTCGCGCAGCAGTTTTAGCGCATCGCGGTTGGTGATTCCCTTCGCGCTGCCGATCGGGGCGGCCCACGGCATCACCACCTTGCAGCCGGCGTCGACCAGGCGGTTCGCGACCGAAAGATCCTCGGTGCAATAGGGGAACACCTCGAAGCCGTCCTTGATCAGGATGCTCGCGGCTTCGACTAGGCCGACGACGTCGGGCTGCAGCGTGTCGTTGTCGGCGATGACCTCGAGCTTGATCCAGTTCGTGCCGAACAATTCGCGCGCGAGCTTGGCCGTCGTCACCGCCTCGCGCACGGTGCGGCATCCCGCGGTGTTCGGCAGCACAGACACGTCGAGCTCGCGGATCAGCTTCCAGAAGGCGTCTCCGGTCTTGCCGCCGGCGGATTCGCGCCGCAGCGACACCGTGACGATGCCGGCGCCGGAGGCGCGGATGGCGTCCTGCATGATCGCGGGCGAGGGATAGAGCGCGCTGCCGATGAGGAGGCGGGAAGAGAAGGTCTTGCCGTAGAAGGTCACCATGGTTTCAATTTCCTCTCAGGCGACTTGCACAGACCGTCATCCTGAGGTGCGCGCACTTGCGCGCCTCGAAGGATGACGGCGCCGCTTGCGGCCATCCTTCGAGGCGAGCCGAAGGCGGCTCGCACCTCAGGATGACGGCGGAGTTTGCGGCGGCATTCATCACCTCACCCTCCCTGCCGCGGCGTGATGATCTCGATCTCGTCGCCGGCCTTGAGCTGCGTCTCGGCCCAGCGGCTTTTCGGCACGACGTCGTAGTTCAGCGCGATGGCGAAATGGGTGCCCTCGTAGTCGAGCTCGGCGAGCAGCGCGTCGACGCTGGCGGAAGTCACCTCGCGCTGCTCACCATTGACGATCACGCGCACTGCATCACCTCGTTGTCGATCTGGCCGCGCTGGACATAGGCGAGCGTCAGCTCGGCGAGCGCGGGCGCGATCAGGAAGCCGTGGCGGTAGAGGCCGTTGACGCTGATCTGGCTGCCGCGGACGCCGATGCGCGGCAAATTGTCGGGAAAAGCGGGCCGCAGCCCCGAGCCGAACTCGACGATGCGGGCTTCGCCGAACGCGGGATGCACGGCGTAGGCGGCGCCCAGCAATTCCAGCGCCGAACGCACGCTGACGCCGGTGTCCTCGGCCTCGATCGATGTCGCGCCCAGCATGAACAGGCCGTCCTCGCGCGGGATCACGTAGAGCGGCCAGCGGGGATGGATCAGCCGCACCGGGCGCGCCAGCTGCACCTCGTCCGTCTCGATCAGGATCATCTCGCCCTTGACGCCGCGAAGCTCGCTCTGCTCGTCGCGGGCACCGAGCCCGCGGCAATCGATCACGATGGCTTTGGGATCCAGGTTGGCCAGCTCGCTCGCGGTGACGTCGCTGCAGAATTGGATGGTGCCGCCGGCGGCGCGGATGCGCTGGTGGAGTTGCGGCAGCACGCGGCGCGGCTCGACATGGCCTTCGGCCGGGAAGAACAGCGCGTCGCGGAAGCGGCCTTCCAGCGACGGTTCGAGCGCGGCAAGGCCTGCGGCGTCGAGCCGGCGGTGGTCCTCGGTCATGCGCGCAAAGCGCTCGAAATCGTTGCGCTCGCGCGGATGGGCGACCACGAGCGAGCCGTTGAACGGCGTGTCGGGCAGCTCGCGCCGCCACAGATCGAGCGAGCGCAAGCCGAGGCGGCTGATGATGGGTTCCGCGACCTCGGCCTCGCAATAGGGCGCGAGCATGCCGCCGGCCCAATGGCTGGTCGAGTCCGTCATCGCCTCGTCACCGCGCTCGTGCAAGGTGACGGCGTGGCCGGCCTGCGCGAACAGCAGCGCCTGCCAGGCGCCGGCAATGCCTGCGCCGATGACGGATACCGGTGAATCCGGTCGCTTGGTCGTCTGCAACATCCCTGTCCCTTCGCCGGCATGACCCGGATCAGGTTCAAAGGGTCACCGCGGTCTTGGGCAGGATTGCCCATTTAGCGGTATCTCAGCTCCTCCTCGGAGCACCCCTCGGAACGGTGCTAATGTAGGACAGTGACGGGCGGTGTCAACGCGTGTCGGCACAGGCCGGTCATGCCGGGGCGGCTCGAAGAGCCGAACTCCGGTGCGCAATTGCGCACCTGAGAATCTCGAGATTCCGGGTTCAGTCCTGCGGACTGCCCCGGAATGACGGTTCGTGCGGAACCTGCGCTCGCGCGTTGCGGACGCGCTGGGCGAGCTTCCGCGGCGTCGGCGCGCCGAACATCGGCTGCGGATTGCCGTTCGGCTCCAGCCAAGGCTGGCCCATACCGCCCTGGCCCATGGTGTCGCCCATACTTGCGACCTGCACGGTTTCCTGGCGCTGCCGCTTCGCGGCGTAGTAATAGCCGCCCGCGAAATAACGCACGGCTCTCGTATGGTCGCCATTGGCGGCGCGATAGGCGCCGGCGAGGTACTTCACGGCGTAGGTGAGGTTGGTGTTGGGATCGCGCAGGCCGGCGGCATCGCCGGTGTAGCCGACCCCGCGGGCGGTCGCGAGCTTGATCTGCATCAGCCCGATGGTTCCGCCGCGGCCGACGAGGTGCGGCTGATAGCGGCTCTCGCGCATGATGACGCGATGCACCAGCGCTTCGGGCACGCCATTGGCGCGGGCATGGGCCGCGACCATCTCGGCATATTCGGCTTCGCCGGCAAGAGCGGCCTGCGGCAAAATCAATCCGGCCGCCAGCAGCGCGGCAACGCGTAAAATTTTCATCAGATATCCTCAAATTGCCTGCGCCCGCTGCCGTTAGGCGACGAGATCGCGGCGATGATGTGGCCAAACGCCGCCGTCGATGTTTTTGCGGTGCCGTGCCGCCGTTACGACTCAAAGCTGGCGCAATCGAGCTGCCGGGGCGAAGACCCCGCTCGCGACAGCACGCCTGTCTATTCGCGCTGCCTCGCGAAAGCGAGTATGCAAGCGCTGCAAATCGGGAGAGGTGCCATGACAAAAGCCGACCTCGTCACTGCATACACCACCGACATCCCCAGACATAACCCTTGCGCCCAATGCGGCACGCCGATCGACCAGCCCGACTGGGTGGAACCCGGTGCGGGGCGGATTTCCTACCTCTGGACGTGCCGCGCCTGCAATTACCGTTTCGAAGCGGTCGCGATCTTCGATCCGGCTGCGGCCGAGCACCCGCCGCTCGCGGCTTGATCACGCCGCGAGCCGGCTCGCCTGCGAGATCGGCAATCGCATCCGCACGATCAGGCCGTGCGGGACGCGGTCGTGCAGCGACAGCTCGCCGCCATGGGCCAGCGCGATCGCGCGGGCGATCGACAGGCCGAGCCCGAAGCCGGTGGATTCGTCCATGGTGCGCGCGTCGTCGCCGCGCACGAACGGCTCCAGCATCTCCTGCTTGCGCGCATCCGAAATGCCGGGGCCGTCGTCCTCGACGTCGATGACGAGTGTTGCGCCCGCGACGGCGAGGCGGATGGTCACATCGGCGCCGAAGCGCACCGCGTTCTCGACGAGGTTGGTGACGCCGCGATGCAGATCGTCGGGCCGCGCCGCGGCGGTCGCCGATGCGGGGCCCTCGTAACGTACGACATGGCCCATGTCGCCGAACTGGTCCGCGACCAGCTGCAGCGTGCTGGCGATGTCGACCAGCGTCACGGCCTCTATCTTGCGGTCGTTGCGCAACAGCGACAGCACCGATTCCAGCATCGCGCGCATCTGGTCGAGATCCATCAGCATGCGCTTGCGGTTGGCCTCGTCCTCGATGAACTCCGCGCGCAGGCGCAACCGCGTGATCGGCGTGCGCAGGTCGTGGCTGATCGCCGCCAGCATCCGCGTGCGATCCGACATCAGCCGCGCGATGCGCTCGTGCATGCGGTTCAGCGCGCGCGCCGCCGAGCGGATCTCTTCCGGGCCGCGCTCGGGCAACGGCGCGGCGGTGCCGTCCAGGCTGAAATTTTCCGCGGCCTCGGCGAAGGACGACAGCGGCCTCGTCAGCGCGCGCGCGGCCCACAGGCCGAGCACCGTGACGCAGATGAACGTGCTCATCAGCGCCATCAGCCACGGGCTGCCCCAGAACCATGGCCGCGGGCCGCCATCGACCTGGCCGACAATCACAGCCCCGTCGGGCAATCGCACGCCGACGCGCGGCGCGGTGCCGCCTGACGCCAGCAGCCCGGTGCCGTAGGCGCGGCCGAGCTGGCGGCGCATCCCGCGCAGGTGCGGGGCGTCGCTGTCCTCGAGGTTTGCAGTGCCGGGCGCCAGCATTTCGATGCCGAGCCCGGGGAAGGCGCGCGCCAGATCGGCGAGCAGGCGCGGACGCTCGCCGGCCTCGGCCGAGCCGAGCAGCAGCGCGGCATCGGCCAGTTGATGCGTCGCGTCCGGCGGCGCGTCATGGCGGTCGGGCCGGCTGATCAGGAAGGCTGTGGTGACGACGAGATGGAGCGCGGCGGTCGAGGCCAGCACCAGCACGGCGATCTGCCCGCCGATCCCCTTGAGGTGGAAGAATCCGAACGGCTTCATCGGCGCGCCATCAACTGCCCGGGGGGAGCGCAACCGCTTCGGAACTCGCCGCTTCCGCCCGTTCGGCTTCGGCGCCCGCAATCTCGGTTCTCGGCGTGAACAAATAGCCGCCGGAGCGCACCGTCTTGATCAGGGTCGGGTCGGCCGGATTGGGCTCAATCTTGCGGCGGATGCGGCTGACCAGCACGTCGATCGAGCGCTCGAACGAGCCGGTGTTGCGGCCCTGCGTGAGGTCGAGCAGGCTGTCGCGCGACAGCACGCGGCCGGGCCGTTCGCAGAACGTCCTGAGCAGATCGAACTCGGCGCTGGTCATCGCGACGCGCGCGCCTTCGGGATTGCGCAATTCGCGCAGCCGCAAATCGATGCGCCAGCCTTCGAAGGCGAGCGTCGAGGCGCCTTCGACCGAGCTGGCCGCCTGCGCAGCCGCCTGGCGGCGCAGCACCGCGTTGATGCGGGCGAGCAGCTCGCGCGGATTGAACGGTTTCGGCAGGTAATCGTCCGCCCCCATTTCGAGGCCGACGATGCGATCGACGTCCTCGCCGCGCGCGGTCAGCATGATGATCGGCGTCAGTGACTGGGCGCGCACCTTGCGGCACAGGCTGAGGCCGTCCTCGCCGGGCAGCATGACGTCGAGGATGATGAGGTCGACGCGGTGGTCGGCCATCGCGCGCGACATCTCGCGGCCGTCGCCGACGGCAGTGACGTTGCAGGCGTTGTTGCGCAGGTATTTCGCAATCAGCGTCCGCGTTTCGCGGTCGTCCTCGACGACCAGGATATTGGGATTGGGAGTGGCCATGCGCTTTGTTGGTCCAAAATTCGGGCCGAATGGCGAAGATTTTTGTTTCGGATTGTTTCTGTCCGCCGGCCCCGCAACAGGCGGCAATCGCCCCACCGCCGAGCGGCAAGTCCTCGTTAAGGCCGTTAACCATACCGTGGCGTGGTCCGCGGCGAAAACCCGCAAAACCAAGGGAGCCATCATGACCACGATCTCGGCGGCCTCCGCCGGCAACCATCAATCGCCGCTGCAGCGGCTTCAGCAGGAATTGCAGTCGCAAGTCTCGGCCGGCACGATCGCGTCGTCGGACCAGTCCGCGCTCTCGACGGCGCTGACGGATATCGACACGGCGCTCCAACAGAGCCGATCGAGCGGCGCGCCTCCCTCCAAGGAGGAGATGCAGTCGAAGATCGACGACCTCATCTCGAGCGAAGTGTCGAACGGGACGCTGACATCCGACCAGGCGGAGGAGCTGAAAAGCGTGTTTCAGTCTGCCTTCGCGGGCGGCGCGGGTGGACCGGGTGGCGCAGGCGGCCCACCGCCCGGTCCGCCGCCGGACGAGGACTCTTCGGATTCGACGTCGACGGATTCCACGAGCAGCAGCTCGACCGACCAGACCACCGCCGAGATCCTCCAGCAATTCCTGGAGGCGCTGCAGCAGTCGCAATCGTCGGCATCGTCCTACGGTGCCAACGGCAGCTCATCCGCCAAGTCTGATTTCTCCGCGCTTCTGATCGACTACAAGAGCTGACCACGCAGGTCAGCGCGAGCCCCGCCGAGGTCGTGCTTCTCCCAGGGTGCATGATCGTCGGCGGGGACCGTGCAGAGCAAAATGTTCCTGAGTGACGCAGGAACGTTCGCAGATGCGCGACGAAATTGCGGCGCTCACGGAACCGGGCGTGGCCAGCGCTGTTTTCTCTGCACAAGTTTTCTGTGAAGGAGAAGACAACATGATGAAGTCGATCGTCGCCGGTCTTGCCGGCACTGCCCTGCTTACGACCGTTGCGTTTGCGCAATCGCCGACCGCCACCGGCGACAAGGCCGCGCCGTCGGCCACGGCCACGACCACCACCTCCACCGCCGCGACTGCCTCGACCACCGCGACCGGCCAGTGGCGCACGTCCAAGATGGACGGGCTGAAGGTCTACAACGAGGCCAACGAGAATATCGGCTCGATCAATGATCTGTTGATGGACAAGAACGGTGACATCAAGATTGCCGTGATCGGCGTCGGCGGCTTCCTCGGCATGGGCGAGCATCTCGTTGCCGTCCCCTACGAGAAGCTGAAGTTCGTCAATGAGCCCGTTGCCTCGACCACCGCGAACACGGGCACCAGGCCCGCCGGCACGACGACTGGCGCTGCGACCGGCACCGACAGGCCTGTGGCGACCACGACGACGTCGTCCGCATCGAAAATGTACCCGGATCATGCCGTGTTCAATGCGAGCAAGGACGAGCTGAAGAACATGCCGCAGTTCAAGTACGCGGAGTAATCAGGCTCTGAACTTCAGCGAAGCGCGCCCGGTTTTCACCGGGCGCGCTGTCGCGTCTGTTCGCCTCACGACGCGCTACTTCGTCGGCAGCTTCGTTACAAACACATTTAGCATGCCGCCCGCTTCCGCGACGACGCGGAGCGTCTTGGAATCGAAGGCGATGTCGGCAAGCGTCAGGCTGTCGATCCTGGCATCGACCTTGAGGCCGTCTTCGCTCTTCTGGTAGTCGGCGATCGCGGCGGCGATCTTCTCGCGCGCGTTGGCAGCGATCGGCTTCAGGTCGAGCGTCGCCCTCTGGAGCAGTGCTTGCTGCATCTGCGGCACCGCCGCGCGCGCGGCGGCGCCGAGCAGGCCGAAGGCGGCCTCCGATTCCACCGCGAGCTCGATGTCGGTCAGTCGCAGCGTCTGCTGCGCCTGGTCCAGCACCGGCCGGCCCCAGATGTGCACGGTTGCCTCCGCGCCGAGGCCGAACCAACTTTTCTTCTCCTTGGCGCGCACCAGAAGCGAGATCAGCAGCCGCTCGCCCGATGGCGTCACGTTGACGCTCCTGACGGTGACGTCGACCGGGCCGGAGCCGTCCTCGGGATAGGTGCGGCCGACCATCTGCCCTGCGATCAGCTTGTTGATCTCGGTGAAGGGCACGTCGATCGGCACGCCGATGTTCACGCCCGTGCCGGTGGGCGGCACGATCGAGATCTTGTCCGGGAAGGGACAGTCGGGCTTGGTCGGCGTCGCGGTGACGCGTGTCTCGGCCTCTAAGCCGAGCAGCAGGGTCACGGCCTGCGCGTCGACGCGCGGCTGCGCCGCGATGGCGCGGATCGGCTTCATTTCGAGCCAGAGCGGCGGCAGTGCGGAGCCCGAGCCTTGCAGCGGAATCGAGCGGCAGGCCTTGGCCCACTGCACTTTCGCATTCTCGCGCAGCGAAGGATCGTTGCGGATGCGTTCGGAGACGATGTTGATCTGCTCGCCGACATTCTTGTCGATCAGCGGCTTCACCTGCGCCGGCACGTTGACCTTGGCGCCGGCGACGTTGAGGTTGGTGTCGCCGAGATTGACCTGGGCGCCGAGATTGGGCTCCAGATGCCAGGCGGCGGCGAGCTTGGGGCGCGAGGTGACGACCACGTTGCCTTTGATCTCGGCGCTGGCATTCAGGTTCTTGATGTTCACCGCGCCGATCCGCTTCGCGGCGTCACCGCCGAGCACGCTGCCGAGCGCATCGCCGAGCGCGCCGGTGGCTTTCGACGACAGCGAGCCCGTCACGTTCAGCTTGCCGGTGAGCGGCGTCGAGATCGTCAGCACGTCCTTGTCGCCGGTGGTCGCCATCGGCCCGCGCACGGCGGACCAGCCGATGTCGGCGTTCTCCAGGATCTGCGAGATCGGGTTCTCGGCCTTGCCGGCGAAATTACGCGGCGCCGCCTTCTCGGCCTGCTCGCGGATCGCAGACAGCGCGATGGCGACCGGCGCGACCACGATAGAGCTCTTCGACGCCGGCGGCAGCGGCGGCAGTTGCGCGACCGGCGGCGCCGGGTTGGCGGCGCGCGGCGCGAGCCAATCCATCGCCTTCAGGCTGATGAAGAACGACGCCGCGAGCACTGCGACCCCGATTACGATAGTCTTCAGGTTCAATGTCAGACGCATCAATCCCCCAAGCCGCCCCAGCGGGGATTTTACAGGGCGGGCGAGGAAGGCGCTAGAGCGCACCGATAGGGTGGAATTGGGGCGAACAGGTTTACGGCAGAGAACGCGCGCTGGCCGGGCCTGAAGCAATCACGATAAGATTAACGCCTCGGACGGCGGACCGCTCTCACCTTGCCGCGATTGCCGCCCCCGCAGAAGAAGCGATCGCTGCCGTCGGATTCCAGCCCCGACACGATCGTCCCGGCAGGCATGTCGATCTGCTCGATCACCTTGCCCGTTTCCGGGTCGATCCGCCGTAAATCGCTCTGTTCGTTCTCCCAGGTGCCGTGCCAGAGCTCGCCGTCGACCCAGGTCACGCCGGTCACGAAGCGCTTGCTTTCGATGGTGCGGAGGACCTTTCCCGTTTCGGGATCGACCTGATGGATCTTGCGCTCACGATATTGCCCGACCCAGAGCGAGCCTTCGGCCCAGGCAAGACCCGAATCGCCGCCGCCGCCCGGCGCCGGAATCGTGCCGAGCACCTTGCCCGAGGCTGCGTCGATCTTCTGGATGCGATCCTCGGCGATCTGGAACAGGTGGCGGCCGTCGAACGCCGTTCCCGCATGCGCGGCGACGTCGATGGAGCGCGCGATCCTGCCGTCGGCCGGATCGAAGGCATTCAACTTGTCGCCGGAGGCGAACCAGACATGCCTGCCGTCATAGGTGACGCCATGCACGTCCTCGACTCCTGGAAAGGGCCCATACTCCGTGACGATCTCGGCAGCCGAACGTTTCATGTGCTCGATCCCTGTGCTCAACGCGTATCCTACGTCTTCAGGAGCGGGACAGGGAGTAACAAGCCTGTCGGGAAACCCGGAACGGGCGGCGTCATCCAGCGGCGCGACCGTCCGTGTCCGAACGACTGCACCTTGCCCGACCGCGCCAGCTCGTCGAGGCTGCGCTGCACGGTGCGCGGGCTGATGCGAAGCGCAAGTGCGAGCGCCGAGCTCGACCATGGCTCGCCGTCGGCGAGAAGGGCCAGAACAGCGGCTTGCTTTTCCTCATTGGGCCGCGCCAGCACGAGGACGTCGCGCGTCTTCCGCGGCGCGAGCACGAAGCCCTGTTTCGTCGCGCTGATGTCGGCGAGAGCTTTGAGCTTGGTACGGAGACGTCCGATCTCGACGCGCAAGCGTGCGCGGTGCGATTCGTCGGCGTGCCTGGCATGAAAGGCGCCCGATATCAGCGTCTCTCGCGAGACATCCGCGGGCCACGCCTGCGCCAGCAGACGCGCCAGCGTAAACAGCACAGGCCGCGTTCCAAGCGGCACGACGACGCCTCGCCTGCGTACCACGTGATGGAAAGCGTCCACGACGAACGCCGTCGAGGTCGCCAGCCTCTCGACCTCTCCGAGCAGGAGCGGCTTTTCGCTGCCGCGTGCGATCAGGCGTGCTGCCGGCGTGTCGAGGACGAGGTTCGCGCTGTCGACCTCAGCCGCGAGTGCCGGGATTTCCGCCAACCCCGCGGCGTGCGCCGCGCGGCCGAGGGCCGCGCGCGCGTCTTTCGTCCTGAGCCGCCTGATGGCGATGCCGGCCACCACGAGCTCGCGGACGGCTTGGGAGGCGGGCGGGAGCCGCGCCGGACGGATCTCGACCAGGATACGCTCGGCCTCGTCGAGGCGTCCAATCAGGAGCAACCGGCGCGCCTCGATATGGCCGGCATGGGCGGCGTTGGCGAGATCGCCGTGCTTTTCGAGCGTCGCGCGCGCCGCCGCGAGCGTCTTGACCGGCCAGTTCAGCTCGCGGGAGACCAGCGCGATCTCGGCTTCCGCCACGATGCACCGTGCGCGCGCCACCGCCTCGCGCGGCCCGAAGGCACGCGCCGCCGTGCGCAGCAATGTCTTCGCCTTGCCGAGATCGCCGAGCTGCGCCATCGCGATGCCGCGCAGCGCCAGCGACGGCGCATCGTTGCGCAGCGCGACGCGGTTCAGCGCGCCGAGCGGATCGCCGGCCTCCAGCGCGCGCGCTGCGGCCGTGATCAGCGATTCCATGTCAATCGCGCCACACTTGTTACTCCCACCACGCAGCCGCGAGCCGGCAAACATCGTTGGCAGGAGCGCAGATGAATTTGGAGAGTCATCATGACATCAGTTGAGAACGCAGGAACCAGCGAACAGACCGCCATGCAGACGCCGCCGGTGGTGTCGCCTCAGGACTGGGAGGCGGCGCGTCTGGAATTGCTTGCGAAGGAAAAGGCGCATACCCGTGCCCGCGATGCCCTGGCTGCCGAGCGTCGGCGCATGCCGTGGATGGCTGTCGACAAAACCTATGCGTTCGAGGGGCCTGGCGGCAAGCTCAGTCTGCACGACCTGTTCCAGGGTCGGCGGCAGCTGATCGTCTACCGCGCCTTCTTCGAGCCCGGCGTGTTCGGCTGGCCCGATCACGCCTGCCGCGGCTGTTCCATGGTCGCCGACCAGGTCGCGCATGTCGCGCATCTCAACGCCCGCGATACCACGCTGGTGTTCGCCTCCCGCGCGCCGCAAGCCGACATCATCAGGCTGAAGCAGCGGATGGGCTGGACCATGCCGTGGGTCACCATCACCGACGGCTTCGATGCCGATTTCGGCGTCGGCGAATGGCACGGCACCAATGTGTTCTATCGCGACGGCAGCCGCATCTTCCGCACCTATTTCGTCAAGAGTCGCGGCGACGAGCAGATGGGCGGCACCTGGAACTATCTCGACATCACCCCGCTCGGCCGCCAGGAGGTGTGGGAGGACTCGCCGCAGGGCTATCCGCAGACGCCGACCTACAAATGGTGGAACTGGCACGACAGCTACACGGAAGGCGCGGCGCCGGACAAGAGATGGGTGGAAATCTCGGATGCCGGCGAGAAGGCGTTTCGCGAGGAGGCGGCGGGAGAGCGGGCATGACGGGGCCGGTCAGCGCGGTCCCCAGGCTCAACGGCGTCGCCGCCGCGCGCCGCCTCGCCGGATGGCTGGCATTGGCGGCCACGCCGACCTTCGCGATGATGGCGCTGCTGACGGCTCTGAGCGGCGGTCCGGCGGATGCGATGTGCGGCGCCGGACCTTGGCTGAGCGGTATGGCACCGATGTATCTCCTGATGAGCGCGCTTCATTCAGCGGCGTGGCTCAAACTGATCGCGGTGGTTGGAGCGCGCTCGGCCGATAAGCCCGGTGTGAACGCCTCGTCCTTCGAGACGCGCGCAAGGGCGCGCTCCTCGGGATGAGGCTAACTGGCAGCTAGGACCTAGCGCAAGTACCACGGATAAATTGCGACCGCGCACTCCGCCCTCATCCTGAGGGCCCGCCGATAGGCGGGCGTCTCGAAGGATGCGCCGCGATTTCCTATGCAAGCCTCAGCACGCGGCACCTACGCCGTTACTGCGAGCCTGATGCCGCCTGCAAATACGCCGCCACCTTCGCCGCCTCTTCCGCCGAGATGCCGCCATAGGGCTGCATCTTGTGGCCGGACACGACCTCATCCGGCTTGACCATGAAGCGGGTGAGCTTGTCCTGGTCCCAGTTGAAGCCGGCTTCCTTCATTGCGGAGGAGTAGCTGTAGTCCGGCAACGAGCCGGCCTTGCGTCCGACGATCTTGTTGAGATTCGGGCCGAGGCGGTTGTCGCCTTCCTTCATGGAGTGGCAGGTGCGGCAGGAATTGTTGAAGGCCTGCTTGCCGGCGTCGTCGTTCGCGGATTGCTGCGCGAGCGCGGACGGCGCGAACAGAAGCACCGTCAATGCTCCAGCGCCGGCGATCGCGTGCAGCCATGGGCTGGATGAGGATTGCAGGCGTGATTGCATTTGCGCCTCCATCGGGGACCTGCGCCAAAGCAAGCGCGCGTCGGGAATGCCGAGGGCAAACGAATACGGCCCCGGGGGGTTCCGGGGCCGTTTGCGTCACGTGTCCTGTCGCTTTATCGCGTTGCGGTGCCGAGGTCCGCACGGCGCTCCGTCATCGGAAGCACGATCACCTTGGTGCCGACGTTGACGCGGGAATAGAGGTCGGTGACGTCCTCGTTGGTCATGCGGATGCAACCGGAGGAGACGCGCTTGCCGATGGTCTCGGGGGCGTTGGTGCCGTGGATGCGGTAGATGGTGCCGCCGAGATACATGGCGCGTGCGCCCAGCGGGTTGCCGGGGCCGCCGGCCATGTGGCGCGGCAGATAGGGCTGGCGGGCGATCATTTCCGGCGGCGGCGTCCAGGCCGGCCATTCGGCCTTGCGGCTCACCGACTGGATGCCGGACCAGGTGAAGCCATCGCGGCCGACGCCGATGCCGTAGCGCAAGGCCTGGCCGTTGCCGAGCACATAATAAAGATAGGTGTTGGGCGTATCGATGATGATGGTGCCCGGCGCTTCGCGCGTTGCATAAGACACGGTCTGGCGGCGGAAGCGGGCCGGCACCTCGACGGCGTCCTGATCCTCGGACGGTTCGGTCTGATAGGTCGGCGCCTGATAGGGTTGATAGGGCTGGAACGGCTGGGGCGCGGCCGTCGGCGGCAACGGCTGGAAGAACGGGAAGATCTGCATCGGAGCGGCGTTGGCCGCACCGGCGAATGCGACCGCGGAGATCGCTACTGCACCGAACGCGACGACGCGCGAATAGGTCTTGAAGGTGTCCAGATTGAACATGTGATCGCCCCTGTTTGCTCGGTGTTGTTTTTCACCGCGGCACCGTTTCGGTGCTCCGTTGCGTAAGATCACTAACGGCAAAGCGTTTCGGGACATTTGCGCGGAAAGCCGAAAATGGTTTCACGGCGGCAAGGATTGTTTCATGACAGTTTCGTGGCCGTAGGCGTCCGTTAACGAACAAAACAGCCCGCCGACATTTCGATGACGTCACACGCCTGAAATATCCTTCGTTGATGGTCGATGCCTGAGAATCATCAAACTCTCGGGATTTTCCGATGCGGGTATTAATCGCGACCGACGCCTGGCATCCGCAGGTCAATGGCGTGGTGCGGACGCTGACCTCGCTGGCGAACGCGGCCAAGGCACTCGATGTCGAGATCGCCTTCCTCACCCCGGACGGCTTTCCGTCCTGGCCGGTGCCGACCTATCCAGGCCTGCGCTTTGCGCTGCCTTCGGCGAAGGAGATCGCGCGGCGGATCGAGGCCGCGGCGCCTGACGCGCTGCACATCGCGACCGAGGGCCCGATCGGCTGGGCCGCGCGGGCCTATTGCCGCCGCAACCGGCTTGCCTTCACCACGTCCTACACAACGCGCTTTCCGGAATATGTCGCGGTGCGGACCGGCATCCCCGCAAGTGTCGGCTATGCCGTGCTGCGCCACTTCCACGATGCCGCCGCCATGACCATGGTGGCGACCCCTTCGCTGCGGCAGGAGCTCTCCGAGCGCGGCTTCAAGCGGCTCGGCTTCTGGACGCGCGGCGTCGATACCGAGCTGTTTCATCCCGATGCTCCGGCACAGCTCGACCTGCCGCGTCCGATCTTCATGACGATGGGGCGCGTGGCGGTGGAGAAGAACCTCGAAGCGTTCCTCTCGCTCGATCTGCCCGGCACCAAGGTCGTCGTCGGCGACGGTCCGCAAAAGGCTGCGCTGGAGAAGAAATATCCCGCCGCAATCTTCCTCGGCGAGAAGAAAGGCGCGGATCTCACCGCGCATCTCGCCGCAGCCGACGTGTTCGTGTTTCCGAGCCTGACCGACACGTTCGGCGTGGTGCAGCTGGAGGCGCTCGCCTGCGGCACGCCGGTGGCGGCGTTTCCGGTCACGGGTCCGAAGGACGTCATTGCCGATCATCCGATCGGCGCGATCGACCACGATCTGCGCGCCGCGTGCCTGCGCGCGCTCACGATGTCGCGCGAGACCTGCCGAAACTTCGCGCTGGAGCGCTCCTGGGAGAACAGCGCGCGCCAGTTTGTCGGCAATCTCACCTCACTTCAGCCCAGCCGCGCCTTGCGCGCCTCGCCTCGCATGGCGCGGCGGCCGGTGCGCGGTTGACCTTCAATCAGAACCACAGCGAGAACCATCGATGGCCAAGATCATGAACCTTGACGGCACCCAGCAGCTCGACCTCACCCGCGGCACGGTCGAGCAGGCCTATGACCGCTGGGCGCCGGTGTACGATCTCGTGTTCGGCGGCGTGTTCGCCAAGGGCCGGCAGGCGGCGATTGCGGCCACCAACAAGATCGGCGGCCGCGTGCTCGAGGTCGGCGTCGGCACCGGCATCTCGCTGCCGCTCTACGCACCGAACCTGCGCATCTTCGGCACCGACATTTCGGAAGCGATGCTGGACAAGGCGCGCCGCCGCGTGAAGGAGCAGAAGCTGAAGAACGTCGAGGGCCTCGCGGTGATGGACGCCGAGAAGCTCGAATTCCCCGACAATTCCTTCGACGTGGTGATGGCGCAGTACGTCGTCACCGCGGTGCCGAACCCGGAAAAGGCGCTCGACGAATTCGCCCGCGTGCTGCGCCCGGGCGGCGAACTGATCATCCTCACCCGCGTCAGCGCCGACACCGGCATGCGCCGCTTCATCGAGCAGAAGCTGCAGCCGGTGGTGCGTCCGCTCGGCTTCCGCACCGCCGAATTCGCCTGGTCTCGCTATGCCAAATGGCTCGCCGGTGCGAAGGGCATGGAGCTCGCCGAGCGCCGCCTGATCCCGCCGCTCGGCCACTTCTCGCTGGTGCGCTTCCGCAAGGTCGAGCTCGCCAAGGCGGCGTAACTGCCCCTCCTCATGGTGAGGAGGCGCGAAGCGCCGTCTCGAGCCATGAAGGCCTCGTTACTGCAGCCGGGCCTTCATCCTTCGAGACGCGCGTTCCGCTCTCCTCAGGATGAGGAGAGAGTGTGAACCGTGCGTCACCGCGCCGCTGCGCATCGTCACATGACAAGATGATGTTGTCACACGGCCTACATCGAATCCCTTTAACCCCGTACCCGAAAGCATCTTGGGGAAGAGCATGATCAAGAATTATCTCGAGCAGCTGCGGATCCAGCGCTGGGACGACCATCGCTACTATCACCACAGCCGCATCAACCAGAGCCTGCACTTCGTCAGCGCGCTGAGCTTCCTGTTCGCCTATGTCTGGCTGTTCATCGACCCCGTGGTGTCAGCGCTGGTCGGCTGGCTGGTGTCGATGACCTCGCGCCAGGCCGGTCACTTCTTCTTCGAGCCGCACACTTACGATCACGTCAACCAGGCGACGCACGAATACAAGGAAGAGATCAAGGTCGGTTACAACCTTCAGCGCAAGGTCGTGCTGATGGCGATCTGGGCGCTCTCGCCGCTGGTGCTGCTGGCCGATCCCACTCTGTTCGGCCTGTTCACGCCGTGGGCGAGCGCGACCGACTTCATGCGCCAGGTGGCGAAGATCTGGCTCGTGGTCGGCGGCGGCGGCCTGTTGTTCCGCACCGTGCATCTGTTCTTCATCCGCGACGTCGAAACCGGCCTCGTCTGGATGACCAAGATTCTGACCGACCCCTTCCACGACCTGATGCTTTATCACAAGGCCCCGCTCGCGCTGATGCGCGGCGAGCTGATGGATCCCGGCCTGCACCTCAATCCCGAGCATACGCTGGGTCTCGTCGGCGAGCCCGTGCTCGAAGAGCAGCACGCCTGAGCGCGCGGCTCTCAGAACCCATTCCGATGTCTGATGATTACGTCATGCCCGGCCTCGTGCCGGGCATCCACGTGTTGGGGGCTGTGAACGCGGTGTTTGCTTCGCCTCTCCCGGCGTGGGGGGAGGTGGGATCGAGCGCGGCCCCAAGTCCCGTCATTCCGGGGCGATGCGAAGCATCGAACCCGGAATCTCGAGATTCCGGGTTCGGTCCTGCGGACCGCCCCGGAATGACAGAAGCTTTGTGGAGAGAGCCGGCCTCAGCGCCCGAAGCGCTTGGCCAGCATCTCTTTCAGAATCTGCCGCTTGATCTGCTTGTTGGTGAGCGCGCCGTCGTGCCACCAGAAGCCGTCGGCCTTCATCTTCTGCGCGGCGCGGACGAAGCGGTCGGCGACCTCGGTGAAGTCGGCGTCGGTGTAGTTGAGGCTGAAGATGAGCCGTCCCGTCCCGACCCAGCTAAGCGCCAGGCCCTCGGCGCGCAGGTAATATTGCAGCATCCAGTTGTAGCGCGACGGCGTGGTGTATTTCACCGTCCAGATCGAGGAGAAGTTGGCGAACCGAACCGGCAGGTCGGCACTCTCCATCATCCGGTTGAGCTTCCCGCAGCGGCCGTTCCAGGTCTCGTCGAGGCTCTCATAGACCGCGCGGAAATTCGGGCTGGCGAGGCGGCTCAGGAACTCGTCCATCGCCGTCATGACGTAGGGGTGGGAGTTGAAAGTGCCGCGGGCGAAGCAGATGTCGGCGGGCCGATCGTCGCGGAAGCGGCGCATCAACTCCTTCTTGCCGCAGACCACGCCGACCGGCAGCCCGCCGGCGAGGCTCTTGCCGTAGGTCACCATGTCGGCCTTGACGCCGAAATACTCCTGGGCGCCGCCGGCAGCGAGGCGGAAGCCGACGAAGACCTCGTCGAGGATCAGGACGATGCCGCGTTCGGTGCAGACCTCGCGCAGCTTCTTCAGCCACTCGGTATAAGCGGCGCGATCGAAATGGCCGCCGCGGGAGGAATCGACCAGCGAGGAATCGCCGGGCGCGTTGGCGTTGGGATGCAGGCCCTGCAACGGATTGACCAGCACGCAGGCGATGTCGCGGCGCGTGCGCAGGACATGCAGCGTCTTCTCCGACATCTCGGCGAGGGTGTAGGTCTCGTGCGCGGGAATGGGATTGCCGACGCCGGGCTGCACGTCGCCCCACCAGCCGTGATAGGCGCCGGCGAAGCGGACCAGATGGGTGCGCTTGGTGTGGTAGCGCGCCAGCCGCACCGCCTGCATCACGGCTTCGGTGCCGGACATGTGGAACGAGACTTCGTCGAGGCCGGAAATCCGGCAGAGCCGCTGCACGTTCTCCAGGATGACGGGGTGGTACGGACCGAGCACGGGGCCGAGCGCATGCGCGCGCTTCTCGGCACCCTCGATGCACTCCTTGTAGAAATCGTTGCCGAAGATATTGACGCCGTACGAGCCGGTGAGGTCGTAGAACGTGTTGCCGTCGACATCGGTGACGGTGACGCCGCTGGACGATTCCATGAAGGTCGAGGGGCCCAGGTGCTCGCGGACGAGACGCGAGAACTGGAACGGCACGCGGTAGCTCTCGGTGAAATTCAGGTCGGAGATGGTCTCCGCCGCTTCCTTCGTCATCGCGCGCCCTTTCGGGTAGCGCTCGGCGTAGAGGGCGGCGAGACGGAAGAAGCCGTCCTTGCGCTGCGCGGCGATGTTCGCGGGCGCGCCGTCGCAGGAGAAATAATCGCTCTCTCCGTACTCGTAGAACGGCAGCAGTCGCGCCACCCGGCGCGACATCTTGGAATGCCCCGCGAGCGAGCGGTGCTTGGCTCGGGACAACTCGACCCGCGCTTTCAGCTTCGGGAAGACGGCGGCAGCGGAGGCTGCGGCGGCCACGGACATCGAGAGAATCGGGAGTGTCGTTTCCATGACAACAAGCGCTAACCCTGCGAGCTGACAGATTCATGACAGTCAAAGCCCTCATCGCCTCTTTCACCCAGCAGGAAGACCTCAACTTCCTGCTGACCAACCGCATCCCCCGCGCGGCCCTGACCCGCTTCATGGGCTGGTTCTCCAAGATCGAGAATCCGATGGTGCGGGATTTCTCAATCGCGCTGTGGAAGCTGTTCTCCGATCTCGATTTGTCGGAGGCGCGCAAGACGCATTTCAGGAGCCTGCACGATTGCTTCACCCGCGAGCTCAAGCCGGGCCTGCGGCCGTTCGATCCGGATCCTTCCGTTGTCGCCAGCCCGTCGGACGGCATCGTCGGCGCTCACGGCAGGATCGCCGACAGCGAGCTGTTCCAGGTCAAGGGCGCGCCCTATTCGCTCTTGGATCTGCTCGGCGATTCCGCTCTGGTCGATCAGCACCGCAACGGCTCCTTCGTCACGCTGCGGCTGACGTCGAGCATGTATCATCGCTTCCACGCGCCCTACGATGCACGCATCGAGCGCGTCACGCTGATCCACGGTGATGTCTGGAACGTCAACCCGATCGCGCTCAAGCGTGTCGAGCGGCTGTTCTGCAAGAACGAGCGCGCGGTGATCCGCACCCACCTCTCTACCGGCGAGGCGGTGACACTGGTGCCCGTTGCGGCGATCCTGGTCGCGAGCATCCGGTTGCACTTCCTCGACATGGTGTTGAACGCGCAGACGAAGGGGCCGGTCAGTTTCCCTTGCGACGTCAACGTGGCCAAGGGCGAGGAGCTCGGCTGGTTCGAGCACGGCTCGACCATCATCATCCTGGCGCCCGGCGATTTCAACTTCTGCGACGGCATCGCCGAGGGCTCGCGTATTCGTGCGGGTCAAGCGCTCTTGAGGAGAAAGTAGCCTTCAATCTGCCGTCCCCGCTGGCTATATCGTCTGTCGGGGACGACGATTCTGGATGTGTGAGCGATGGCGCGGGCGCCGGTCTTGGCCGCGGGGGGTATTGTGCTGCGGCGTGGCTCGGCGCCGTTGATTGCGGTCGTGCGCCAGCGCAAGCGCAACGAATGGGTCCTTCCCAAGGGCAAGCTCGACGACGGCGAGACTCCAAAGGAAGCGGCGCACCGCGAGGTGTTGGAGGAGACCGGCCACGACGTCGCCGTGCACGAATTTCTGGGGACGCTGGTTTACCAATCCGGCGGGCGCTCCAAGGTCGTGCATTTCTGGCGGATGGAGGCGGGCGGCGGACCGATCCGCAAGCTGATGAACGACGTCAAGGCGGTGGACTGGCTGACGCTGGACGATGCAATCGCGCGCCTGTCGCGCGAGTACGAACGCGCGTTCCTCAACCAGGTTGGTCCGATCGCGCTCGCGGCGGCGGGGCTAGCAGCGTCGCCGCCGCCTGAGCCGGCGCCAACGGCCGACGACATCGATGCCGCCTTGCAGACGCTGACGCCGGCCGAGGCGGCGTCCGTCAACGAGCTGCGCCACGGTTTGCTGCAGAAGGTGAAGGCGTGGCTGCGCGGCGAGGCATGAGAGCTGTTCACGCCGCTCTGCCAGCCTCGCAACGACGGAGGCGCGGCGTTGTCACCGCCGCTCCTTCCTGTCCTTCGGATATGGCGCCGGGTTTCGTGGCGGTGTGAGGCGCTGCCGGAATCCGCCGGGGCGCTGCAGGCCTGGCTGTTGAGCCGCGGCCGGCCGGCCCGGCTGCGGCGGCATGATTCCGCTGGGCGGGGGTTGGATCTGTCCAGCGCGCTGCGGCCGGGTTTGCGGGGCGGCGCCCGGCTGCGTTGCTTCTCCCCGGCGAGGTGCGCCTGTCGGGCGACCTGCGCCTTGCTGGCCCTGCTGCTCCTGGCCTGCGCGTCGACCACCCGGCTGCATGGCGCCGCCTTGTCCCTGCCGCTGCGGCGGCTGCGCGCCTTGCCGGTCGGGCGTACCCGGCTGCTGCCGACCCGGACGGATGTTCTGGCCGGGCTGGCCGTTCGGTCGCTGTTGTCCGGGCGTCGTCGCCGGCCGCAATTGCTGCTGCTGCGGCTGGACCGGCCGAGGAATGCGGCTGAGCGCGCCCGGATTGCTGCGACGGAAGTCGCGCTGCTCGACGATAATTTGCCGGCCCGCCGTCTGCGTCAGATGCACCTGGCTGACGAAGCCGCGGTCGCGCGCGATCTGCTGGGTCGGAATCGCGAGCGGCACCGCGGCAAAGCGCATGACGCCGCCGCCTGCACCCGGCCGGATCGCGAAGCCGCTGG
Organism: Bradyrhizobium sp. FW305-F6; assembly: GCF_058782905.1. NCBI lineage: Bacteria > Pseudomonadati > Pseudomonadota > Alphaproteobacteria > Hyphomicrobiales > Nitrobacteraceae > Bradyrhizobium > Bradyrhizobium sp. FW305-F6. The sequence continues at coordinate 730,820 of NZ_JBYSYD010000002.1, read as the reverse complement.
AGGCCTGCGTCAGCGCGCCGAGCCGCGTTCCGCTGGTGCGGTCGGCGACCTCGATGTGGCCGACCCGGCCATCGGCGTCGGGGTAGAGCTTGATGTTGACGTTGCGCGCCCTGTTCGCCGCCGCACCCTCGGGCACGTCGACGACGCCCGTTGTGCCGCGGATGCCGAGCGTTGCCGTCGGCGTCGTGATCTTCATGTCGCCGGTCTTCGCCACCGCGGCCGCCACGAAGGCGACGGTGCCCTTGCTGATGTCGAAGATCGCCGAATTTTGCTTGCCGCCGTCCTCATAGACGTAATTGTCGATGGTGATCCTGGCACTGGCCGAGAGATTGAACGTCGTGGCGTCGTCGAAGGTAATGCCGAGCGAGGAGTTCGACGAGGTCTGGACGATGTCGTTCAGATAGATGTCGTCGCGCACGCGCAGCGGATAGGAATTCTTGTCGCGGATCACGGTCGCGATCCCCGTCACGGTCGCGACGTTGCCGATCGGCTCGACGGCGGCGGGCTGCGCGTCTGCAGCGGGTGTCGGTGAGGCCGACGGCGTCGGGGAGGGGCCGGGTATCGGCTGTGCCTGCGGCTGCGCCTGGGCGAGCTCGATGGCCTCGGAGCCGAATGCCATGTTGCTGCCGGCCAGTGGCAAGGCCAACAGGGCGAGCGCGAACACGAGGCGGGGCCAGGCTACCAATGAAGTCACGAGGAGGTCCGGTGAGAACGCGAGGCGAGAGCTGCGGATTTCAGCCGCGGGCAGCTGAATGGCGGATGAACATGGGCGGCAAGAGAGGAAGGTTCAAACAGCGCGCGATGCGAGCGTGGGGTCGGCTATTTCGGCAACGTCATGGCCGGGCTTGTCCCGGCCATCCACGCTTTGCCGTGCGGCACCAAGAACGTGGATGCCCGGGACAAGCCCGGGCATGACGACGTCGTATGCTTTGCGATGTGACACCTTCGCTATCAGCTCACGCGCTTCCAGGTCTGGCCGCCGCAGAACATGCCGCCGAAGGCGCAGCCCTGCACGCGCATCGTGTTCGGACCCTTCATCGAGATCGTGGAATCGTAGTTGCGGCCGGAGTTGGGGTCGCGAATGCGGCCGCTCCACTTCGATCCCTCGGGCTTCATGTTGATCAGGACGCGCTCGTTGGTCTTCTCGGCGTAGCCGCAGAGATTGACGCCACACTGCTCGACGCGGACATTGCCCTTGTTCTCTTCGGTGGCCCAAATGCCGATCGGGGTGTTCGCCGCTGCCACCGGCGCGGCCGCCACGGGAGCCGGTGCCGGAGCAGCAGCGACGGGTGCGGGGGCGGTCACGGGAGCAGGCGCAGCGACGGGAGCAGGCTGCGTGCCGTCGAAGCCGACGGAGGGAGCGGCAGCAACGCTCGCGGCCGGGGTCACGGGTGCTGTCGCGGCTGGTGCGGCCGGCGCGGTCGCCTGCGGCACGGGCTGCTGCTGGACGGGGGCCGGCGCGGGCTGCGCCGTCGTCGTCGCCGGAGCCGGCGTGGTATCTTCGTCATCATCCTTCGAGCCGCCGAGACCCTTGAGGTTGATGTTGTTCAGCTTGATCGGCTTGTCGGACAGGCCGGGCGCCACGATGGTCACGCAATTGAGCGAAGCGCAGTTGCGCGGCGTCTCGATGCGGATGCGCTGGCCCTCGATCTGGAACGAGATCGAATTGCCGGCGTGCGCGGCAGCCGTCGAAGCGAGGAAGAGCGCGGCGGCGGCGATGGTGAGCCTGTTCATGACAACCTCCGAAAATAGCGCGGTCCCGATGGACTGGTCGCTGGTGGATGAAGCGTGGCTCGACCCTACGCCGCGGCGGTCAGGCGTTCTGTGACCGGCATCACAACGAGCGCGGCCGCCTGGGTGAGGTAGCGCACATTCAGCTGCACCTGGCTTGCTAGAGTTGTCGCGACATCGAGGGAGACGCCGATGCAGCGGCTTGCGATCCGGCTTGCGACTTGGCTCGCAATTTGTCTTGGCACATCGATCGCGCTGATGGCGGTCGCGACTACGGCGGAGGCCGGCTCGCGCACTTTCTCGATTGGCGGCCACCGGTTTCATGTCGAGGCGCCGCGCAACTGCCGATCCGCCTCCTGTGTCACGGTGTCTTCCAATCGCAGCCTGCGGCCGACGGCAGATGCCCGCGCACCGGCCTTGCCATCAACGCCCGCGCCGGTCGTCCAGGCGCCGCAGCCGGCTTGTCCAGAAGCGCCGGCTCGGCCGCCACAAGCAATCACCGCCGTGCAACCGTTGGTGCCTCCCGTCCTTGCCGCGGCGACGTCGCAGCCCGTTGTGCCGCCGCCGTCAAGATCGGAGACGTCGGGGATCGAGACGTCAAAATTCGACGCGCCGGCCCCCGGCCTGCCGCGCGTTGATCTGCCGCGCCTCGATCAGCCGAAGACCGTCGCGCTCGATGCGCCGCGTAGCGATCCGCCGGCCGTCGACCCGAGTCCGCAGATCAAGCAGGCCGCAACGGTGGCGCAGCCTGGCAATGGCGAGAGCTACACGCCGCTTGGCGAATGGGAGAGCGCCGGCGCCAAGGGCACCGTCCGCATCGAGCGTTGTGGACCTGCACTGTGCGGCTACGCGCTGACGGACGCCTCGCGCAGGGGCGAGAGCGTGCTCGTCAACATGAAGCCGAAGAAGCACGATGTCTGGACCGGCAGCATCTACAGCCGCTCCAGCGGCAACACCTATCACGCCAGGATGACGCTGAAGAGCTCCGGCAAGCTGCGTGTCGAAGCCTGCGCACTCGGCCGCTTCTGGTGCTCTGGCAACGACTGGACGCGCGTCGAGGCGCCGCGCGAGCAACTGATCACGACGTCACCCGAATGGAGCGCGCGGTCGTAGCTCTTCGTGATGCGCTGCGCGTTACTGTGCCCTCGCCCCTTGTGGGAGAGGGCAGCTCCGCTGGAAGACACGGGCTCGCCGGGGTGAGGGGTTTCATCCACGAGCACAAGCGCGGGAGGATAGAACCCTTCATCCGGCGCTTCGCGCCTCCTTCTCCCGCAATGGGAGAAGGAGAGGAATCCGTGCGGTCGATTGTTGCCCCTAGACCATCCCGAGCACGATGGCGCCGACGAAGGCCATGGCGAGGTAGGCGGTGATAACGCTCAGTCTGCTGCCGAACGTCATGAGGTCACTCCCCGATGGTCGCGCGCTTTGCCGCGACCGGCATGGTTAACAGAGAGTGTCTCAACAAAAAAGTCAGCCTTGTTGTCGCGGATCGGCGGCAGGGTCCAGGCAAGCCCGGGCCATCATGGTTAAAGAATACTGAAATCAATACGTTGAAGAGTCTTTAAGTAAATTCACCGAACGTGCGTCCATGACGCGCGGAGTTCGTTTGTACCTCGTCGGCTCCATCGTCCTTGTTTCGCTAGCGGGTTGCGGACGCGGCTTTTTCCAGGCCGAACGCGAACCGTGGCGGGCCGAGGCGGAAGCCGCATGCTTGAAATCGGGCGCGGTGAAGGAGAATGCGGACATCGTCCGCATCGACCCGATTTCCGGCCCGGGCCAGTGCGGCGCCGAATTTCCACTCAAGGTCGCAGCGATCGGCGAAGCCTCCGGCACGTATGGCTTTGCCGACGAGCCATTGCGTCCGCCGGGGAGCATCGGCAGCCAGCCGCGCTGGCCCGTGAGGCAGCCGCAATCGAACTATCCGCAGGGCCAGAACTACCCGGCCTCGTCCTATCCGCCGCGGTCGAACTATCCCGAGAGTCCGACGCGCCAGCCGTCCGGCTATGGGGCCTCGACCGGGCCGATGTCGCTGAACGCGCCTGGCGTGGCGCCGCAGGAAGACGAGATCGATCTGCCGCCCGAAGGCACCGATGCTGCCGGAGCCGCGCGCTACATGAATGCGCCGAGCTATCCGACACGGCCGGCGCCTTACTCGCAGCCGCCGGCGCAGCAGCCCCTGCCGCGCCTTGGTCCGGCGCAGGGCAATCCCGTCACGGCCGTCGGGCCCGTCGCGATCAAGCCGACGGCGACGCTGGCCTGCCCGATCGTGTCCGAGCTCGACCGCTGGCTCGCCGACACGGTGCAGCCCGCGGCGATGCGCTGGTTCGGCGTGCGCGTGGCCGAGATCAAGCAGATCTCCGCCTATTCCTGCCGCGGCATGAACGGCAACTCGCGGGCCCACATCTCCGAGCACGCCTTCGGCAACGCGCTCGACATTTCCGCCTTCGTGCTGGCCGACGGCCGCCGCGTGACCGTGAAGGACGGCTGGCGCGGCGTGCCGGAAGAGCAGGGCTTCCTGCGCGACGTGCAGGCAGGGGCCTGCGCGCATTTCACGACCGTGCTCGCGCCGGGCTCCAACGTCTTTCACTACGACCACATCCACGTCGATCTGATGCGCCGCCCGAGCCGTCGCCTGATCTGCCAGCCAGCCGCAGTGTCGGGCGACGAAGTTGCCTCGCGCGCGCAATCGCGCAGACCCTATGCCAACGCGCGCGATCCCTCCGTCACCGGTTCGATCGGCGCGCGCAAGAGCACCGCGCACAGGCGCGAAGACGACGATTACATCGACGAATAGGCGGCGGCGCTCATGCTGGCTACAATCTGCGATCTACGCCTGCTTCGACGGCGCCAGCCCCATGCAGCGCTGCACCTCGGCCGGGACGTTGTAGGTGCGCATGATGTGGCGGCTGTCGCGCAGGCCCGTCGCCTCACGTTGGACCACGAACATCCAGAGCGCCTGGCCGGCTGCCAGAACCAGCTTGTGCCTCGCCGGCTGCATTGAGGCCGGCGTCGCCGAGCCTGCGTGGGCGGCATCGAACTCGCGCAAGCGCGCCAAGGCCTGTTCGAGCGCGCGGCCCATCCGGCCGAGCGCCGAGGCTTGTTCCTGGACGATCTCGTAGTGGAGAATGTCGACCGGCGGGCGAAGATCACGAGACATGGCCGCAATATAGTGCGGCCCCGTCTGCAGGCGCAACGCGCTGCTACTTCGCCTTGTACGCCGCCAGGAACATCCGCGTGGCGCTGTCGACCACCTCGGCCATGCGCTGTTCCGACGGCGCCGGTGCGGCCTGGAATACGAAGGGCAGGAACAGCGAAGCCTTGGCCAGTTCCATGAACTGCGAGGCGGCAAGATCGCAATCGCCGATATCGAGATCGCCCGCGACCACACGCGCCCTGAGATAATCGGAGAGGCGGTTGATGCTCTTGTCCAGCACCCGCGCATAATAGCGGCGGCCGACATCAGGCATGCGTTCGGCGATCGCCATGACGGTCCGGATCGCCGATCCGCCACCGGGCCGGCAGACAAGGTGAAGATAGGCGAGGCCGAACTCCCTGAGCGTGGCGTCGGCATCGCGGGCAGGATCGAAGCTGAACACCACCTGGCCATGCTGGAGCGCCTCCTCCTCGATGATGGCCTCGAACAGCGCGGATTTGTCGGCGAAGTAGACGTAGAGCGTGCCCTTGGAGACCTGCGCGGCGCGCGCGATCTCGCCCATGCTGGCGCCGTCGAAACCCAGATCCATGAACACCTTGCGGGCACCGTCCAGGATCTGGCGGCGCTTGGAGCTGTCCTCCTCCTGGACGACTGGGCGATCTTCGCTGGCGGCTACAACCATTGGTTTAGGCTCTCGGAAGGTTTTTCGATCGGGATCAACGCCATGAAACCCGAATAAGGACTGGCGCAGTACAATCGCGGCGAGACATTTCTTTATATTGACCGAACCGTTCGGTCAATGATATTTAGATCCGCGAGAGGAACTGGCTGCACCGCGGCCGCCCTCTGGTCGCGCTTTTTTGTGGGAGGCCTTCATGGCCGTATCGAGAGACCAGACCGCTCGCATCCTTCGTCAGGACGAGGTGGGGGATCAGGCGGGCGGTGATGCTGCGTCCGCGACGACCCCGCTCCCTGCGGAGCACTCCCGCAACCCATCGGCCGAGGAGGCGAAGCGTCCGCTCCCGGTGGAGCCGGAGAGGCCGGCGGCGGACAGGCCAGCCGCTCCCGCGCCAAGCGCGCCCGCTGCCGCTGCGCCGAAATCCGGCAAGCGCAAATTCGTGTTGATGGGTGTCGGTCTTCTGCTGGCGCTCGCAGCCGCGAGCTATGTCGGCTATTACACGCTGGTCGGCCGCTTCTACATCTCGACGGACGATGCCTATGTCCGTGCCAACAACACCATGCTGGGCGCGCGCGTTGCCGGCCACATCGCCGCGATCCTCGCCGCCGACAACACGCCGGTGCGGGCAGGCGACATCGTCTTCCGCATCGACGACGGCGACTACAAGATCGCGGTCGAAGCCGCCGCGTCCAAGATCGCGACCCAGCAGGCCACCATCGACCGCATCGGCCGCCAGGTCGCCGCGCTCGACAGCCAGGTCGCGCAGGCCAGAGCGCAGCTCGTCTCCGCGGAAGCCGGCCTCAAGCGCGCCGACCTCGACTATGAGCGTCAGCAGGCGCTGAGCAGCAAGGGCTTTGCCTCGCGCGCCACCTTCGAAAGCTCGGAAGCCGGGCGCGATCAGGGGGCTGCCGCGGTCAAGGCTGCAAAGGCCGCCTACGACGTCGCCGTCAGCAATGTCGACGTTGCCAAGGCGCAGCAGGCCGAAGCGCAGGCGCAGCTCGCCGAGCTCAAGACCACGCTCGCCAAGGCCGAGCGCGACCTTAGCTTCACCGCGGTGCGCGCCCCGGTCAACGGCACGTTCTCCAACCGCCTGGTCAACACCGGCGACTTCGTCGCGGTCGGCCAGCGCCTCGGCAACATCGTGCCGCTCGACGACGTCTATATCGACGCCAATTTCAAGGAGACGCAGCTCAAGCGCATCCGTCCCGGCCAGCCGGTGACGATCAAGGTCGATGCCTACGGCATGCGCAAGTTCTCCGGCGTCGTCGACAGCATCGCGGCGGGTGCAGGCTCGGTGTTCACGCTGCTGCCGCCCGACAACGCCACCGGCAATTTCACCAAGATCGTGCAGCGCGTGCCGGTCCGCATCCGCGTGCCGAAATCGGTGGCGAAGCAGAACCTGCTGCGCGCCGGCATGTCGGTGTATGCGACCGTCGACACCAACAAGGGTGCGGCCGACGCCGACAGCGAGGTCGATCTCGACGATCCCACCGTCCATCCGCAGTAGGATCGCTGTGATGATCGAGACGAGCGCTGCTCCCTCTTTCACCTCTCCCGAAGGGAGAGGTCGGATCGCATCGGAAGATGCGATCCGGGTGAGGGGTTACGCTCTCTCGTGGAAGCTGGAGCCCCTCACCCGATTTGCACTGGACGATGCTGCGCATCGTCAGGCGCAAATCGACCTCTCCCCGATGGGGAGAGGTGGACCGCGCCCTCTCGCGCGAGCTGAGTGAGAGAATGGCCACCGCCACCACCGCTTCGCCTGCCATGATGGCGGATCCCGCATCGGAGCGCATTGCGCCGAAGCGGCTGTTCGCGTTCATCATCATGGTGTTCGGGATGTTCATGTCGATCCTGGACATCCAGATCGTCTCGGCCTCCTTGAGCGAGATCCAGGCCGGGCTGTCGGCGAGCTCGAGCGAAGTCTCCTGGGTCCAGACCGCCTATCTGATCGCCGAGGTGATCGCGATTCCTCTTTCCGGATTCCTGTCGCGCGCCTTCGGCACGCGGCTACTGTTCGCGATCTCGGCGGCCGGCTTCACCGCCGCGAGCCTGCTCTGCGGCTTCGCCACCACGATCGAGGAGATGATCCTCTGGCGCGCGCTGCAGGGCTTCCTCGGTGCCGGCATGATCCCGACGGTGTTCGCCTCGGCCTACACCGTGTTTCCGCGCACGAAATTCCACATCGTCGGCCCCATCATCGGGCTGGTCGCAACCCTCGCACCCACGATCGGGCCGACGGTCGGCGGCTACATCACCGACCTGATGTCGTGGAACTGGCTGTTCTTCATCAACGTCGTGCCGGGGATCGGCATCACCATCGGCGTCCTGGTGCTGGTCGATTTCGACGAGCCGCATTTCGAGCTGCTCGATCGCTTCGACTGGTGGGGCCTGCTGTTCATGGCCAGCTTCCTCGGGACGCTGGAATATGTGCTGGAGGAAGGCCCGCAATATGAATGGATGCAGGATACCTCGGTCGCGGTCTGCGCCTGGATCTGCGCGATCTCGGCGATCGCCTTCTTCTGGCGCGTGTTCACGGCGGAGGAGCCGATCGTCAATCTGCGCACCTTCTCCGATCGCAATTTTGCCGTCGGCTGCACCCTGCAATTCTGCATCGGCATCGGCCTTTACGGACTGACCTACGTATATCCGCTCTATCTCGCCCAGGTGCGGGGCTACAGCGCGCTGATGATCGGCGAGACCATGTTCGTCTCCGGCATCACCATGTTCCTGGTCGCGCCGCTGGTCGGCCGGCTCATGGCCAAGGTCGACATGCGCTACATGATCGCGTTCGGGCTGATCGTGTTTGCGATCGGCTCCTATCAGATGACCTGGATCACCCGCGATTACGATTTCTACGAGCTGCTGGTGCCGCAGATATTGCGTGGCATCGGCATGATGTTCGCGATGGTGCCGACCAACAATGTCGCGCTCGGCACGCTGCCGCCCGAGAAGGTGAAGAACGCGAGCGGGCTGTTCAACCTGATGCGCAATCTCGGCGGCGCGGTCGGCCTTGCCGTCATCAACACCGTGCTCAACGACCGCACCGACCTGCACATCACCCGCCTCCAGGAGCGCGTGACCTGGGGCAATGCGACCGCGACCGAAACGCTGACCATGTTCATGCAGAAATTCCAGGGGCTCGGGGATTCCGCGCTGATGGCGATGAAGCAGCTCAGCCAGATCGTGCACCGCCAGGCCGTGGTGATGAGTTTCGGCGACGTGTTCCTCACGCTGACGCTGTTCTATCTCGGCCTCAGCCTGCTGGTCGCGCTGCTCGACAAGCCGGCCTCGCCGTTCGGCGCCGGCGGCGACGCGCATTGATCGGGCCACAGATCGGTGTCGTCGTCCGGCCTTCAACCGCACGGCAATCGCATGTGGTGCTTTGCGCGAACTGAGCGCGCGCCTCGTCCTTCGAGACGCCCGCCTCCGGCGGGCCCTCAGGATGAGGCTAGGCAGCATCGGTGCTCGTTGAAACTAGCGCAACACACTCGGTCCTCATCCTGAGGGCCCGCCAACGGCGGGCGTCTCGAAGGATGGCCACAGGCGAGATTGCTTCCATATGCAATTGCCCGGCTTGATCGGGCGACCCAGTCCGCCGAGACAGCGCGGCTAGAACCGAGAAGCCGCGGCGTACTGGATGCTCCGCCTTCGCGGAGCATGACGGCGGAGAGTAGCGGCGGCGCCGCGCACCAAATTGCAACACTCGTGCGTGATCTCGCACGGGCCCCGTTGCAAATCGAAAACGACACATCTATAAACCGCACCTCATTCATTCGAACCGGGAGGGATTTGCATGATTTCGTCGCATTCGCAGATCGTATGCCCGCGCTCGATGATCTCGCTGCTCGGAATGTACGCGGCCTTTTAGAGGCCTCTTCCGCCAGCTTCGATTGGGCCCAGGTTTCGACCCGGCGCCCCGATCGCTCCACCTCCCAAGTCAAAATCAGTCTTACGTGACGCCGTTCCGGCCTTCGTGGCCGGTCTGCGTCCATCGATGGAGCCGGCCCGCGCGTGCGGCCGGGTGATGTCATGACCGCTCTGTCAAAGAAACCCGCGGCGATTCGGGTCGTGCTGCCCTTCGTATTCCGGCACTGGCTGAAGCAGCCCTGGCGCGGCCTTGTCGTGGCCGGCGGCCTGCTCGGTGCAACCGTCGCTGACCTGTTCATGCCGGTATTCTCCGGACATCTGGTCGATGCGCTGACTCGCGGTCCCTCCGACCCCGATGCGCGGCACGCCGCGCTGGTCGCGTTTGGCGCCATCGTGGCGCTGGGCGCGGCCTCCGTGGTGCTGCGTCTGGTCGGTCTCCAGGCGATCGTGCCGTTCACGCTCAAGACCATGTCGGACGTCGCGCAGGAGGCTTTCACCCGCGTGCAGCGCTTCTCGACCGACTGGCACGCGAACTCCTTTGCCGGCTCCACGGTGCGCAAGATCACCCGCGGCATGTGGGCGCTCGACCTGCTCAACGACACCATCCTGATGGCGCTGGCGCCCTCGCTGCTCGTGCTGGTCGGCTCGATGATCCTGATCGGGATGCACTGGGCTTCGCTCGGCGTGGTGATCGCGATCGGGGCGATCTTCTACGTCACGATCACGGTGGTGCTCTCGACCCGCTACATCGCACCGGCGGCCCGCGTCTCCAATGCCTGGGACACCAAGGTCGGCGGCACGCTGGCGGATGCACTGACCTGCAATGCGGTGGTGAAATCCTTCGGCGCGGAAGCGCGGGAGGACACGCGGCTCGCCGGTGTCATCAACCGCTGGCGCGTGCGCGTGCGGCGGACCTGGTACCGCTACAATTACACGGCGATGTCGCAGCTGTCCCTGCTGCTGTGCCTGCGCGCGTCCGTGATCGGCGGATCGGTGCTGCTGTGGATGGCGGGCCACGCCTCGCCCGGCGACGTCACCTATGTGCTGACAAGCTACTACATCATCCACGCCTATTTGCGGGACGTCGGCATGCACATCAACAACCTCCAACGCTCGGTCAACGACATGGACGAACTGGTGGCGATCCATGACGAGCCGATCGGGATCGCCGATGCACCCGACGCGCGGCCGATCGCGATCGAGGGCGGCGAGATTGTGTTCGACGACGTCACGTTCCACTATGGCGGCCATCGCGCGCCGCTGTACGACGGCTTGTCGGTCAGGATCCGCGCCGGCGAGCGCGTCGGCCTGGTCGGCCGCTCCGGCTCCGGCAAGACCACTTTCGTCAAGCTGGTGCAGCGCCTCTACGACGTCACCGGCGGCCGCGTGCTGATCGACGGGCAGGACATCGCGCTCGCCACGCAGCAATCGCTGCGCAGCCAGATCGCGATCGTGCAGCAGGAGCCGATCCTGTTTCACCGCACGCTCGCGGAGAACATCGCCTATGGCCGGCCGGGCGCCGGCCTCGAGGCGATCGAGCAGGCGGCGCGGCTTGCCAACGCGCATGACTTCATCCTGCGCCTGCCTAAGGGCTACGGCACCCTGGTCGGCGAGCGCGGCGTCAAGCTGTCGGGCGGCGAGCGGCAGCGCGTGGCGCTGGCACGCGCGTTCCTGGCGGATGCGCCGGTGCTGATCCTGGACGAGGCGACGTCGAGCCTCGATTCGGAATCGGAGGCGTTGATCCAGCAGGCGATGGAGCGGCTGATGAAAGGCCGGACCTCGATCGTGATCGCGCACCGCCTGTCGACGGTGAGGAGCCTCGATCGCATCCTGGTGTTCGACCGCGGCGAGATCGTCGAGCAGGGCACGCATGCCGTGCTCGCAGCCAGGCAAGGCGGCATCTATCGCGGCCTGTTCGAGCGCCAGGTGGTGGAGCTCGGACAGATCGCAGCGGAGTGAGGCGCGCGGCGGCGGGGCGAAGGCCCCGGCAACGCGCTGTCAAAGGATGAAATGGGAAAGCGCGATGACGATTCAAACGTCGTCGCGCTTCAGTGCGTGCCAACACTGCTCCAGACGAGGCCCAGGCCCGACAGGAACAACAGGCCGAGCACGACATCGCCGAAGTGCTTGTCGCTCAGCGCGTGATAGACCTTGGCGCCGGCCCATGCGCCGATCAGCGTGCCCGGAAACGCGACCAGTGCGAGCCAGACCACTTTCAGCTCGACCAGGCCTGATGCCGTTTGCAACGCCAGCGCGGTGGCGAGCACCGTGAAGTTGAAGAGCTGGAAGATGCCGCGCCGCTCGTGCTTGTTCCAGCCGCGGATGTTGGCCCAAAGGATGGGCAGCGGGCCCGACAGACCGGCGAGGCCGCCGAGAATGCCGCCGGCAAAGCCGATCGCGCCGTCGGCGATCCTGCCGCCGAACTTGAAGGCGAGGGGTCTCTTGTTGAGGTACAGCGCGCTCGAAAAGATCAGGAGCAGCACACCGACGCTCAGCTTGAATACCTTCGGATCGGCCGTGGCGACCAGCATGGTCCCGAGCGGCACGCCGAGCAGACCTCCGATCAGGAACGGCCAAACTAGCGAGAGGTCGAAACTTTTCCACATCGAGGGCAGCGTCGAGGTCTGCGCGATCACCGAGCAGATCAGCACCAGGGGGACCGCAAGCGAGGGCGGCAGGACGTAGAGCCAGATGCCGAGCGCCATCAGCGCGGTGCCGAACCCGGCGAGGCCCGAGACGAATCCGCCGGCCAGGGCGCCGAACAGCAGCAGGACGTAGGTGAGCGTTTCCAACAGATTAGCCTTGTGGCGAAGGGCGATCCCGGATTCTTTCGATCGCCATCGCTCGCATAACATGCCTGCCGCCTTGCAGGTCAATCCATCCTGCACGCAAGCGTGATCTGCGGCGTTCGGGCATTCGCGAAAGACGCACCTACATGACGGTCGTACTTCAATCCTTGACCGCCCGGTGCGATCATTGGTCCGGATCGGCTGAAGGCGATAATGGAGAATGACGATGACCCGCACCAAGATGGCCGCTGCAGCCGCGCTGCTGGCAGCGGCGTTGATGCCGACAATGGCCCAGGCGCAATTTTCGGAGCCTGCGGCGTATCAGGCCGCCCATCCCGACCGCGACGTGCTGAACGGCGGCCAGCTCACGCCCGCCGGCCGCGCGGCTCTCGGTCAGCAGGCAATGCCGCGCGATGCGTATGCATCACAGGCCTATCCGTCACCTGTGGTATCCCCCGCGCGCTCCGCCCATCGCCGTCATCGTCGGTGATCTAAACGATCTGCCTGGGGTCGGCCGGCTTCTGCAGCGCGCCGACCAGGATGCGCAGCGCTTCCGCGAGTTCCGATCTATTGCGCGCCGCCCCCAGCGAGACGCGGGCCGCATGCGGCGGCGATCCGTCGACCGTGAAGGCATCGCCCGCGACGATCGCAAGGCCGTTCCGCAGCAGATGTGCCGCGAGATCGGGCCGGCCTTCCGGCAGCCGCAGCCACAGATGATGGGCGGCGGGCCTGGCGAGGAATTGAAAACCCTTCAGCGTGCGTTGCGCAAGCTGCTGGCGGCCGACTGCCTCGCTGCGAATGGCGCTGATGATGCGATCGGCAATGCCGCTTTCGATCCAATGCGTCACCAGTGCGACCATCAGCGGTGCCGGCATCTGCACGGTTGCCTGCAAGGAGGCGCGCATGTCACGCTGGGTGTCGCCGTCGGGCGTCACCAGATAGGCGACGCGAAGCGCGGGCGCGATGCATTTCGACAGCGTGGTCGCGAGATAGGTTTGCTCCGGAATGAGGTTCGCGATCGGCGAGGCCGAGCGGTCCAGCAGCCCGTACGCGTCGTCCTCGATCAGGATGGTGCCGGCATCGCGGATGATCTTCGCGACGGCGCCGCGCCGCTCGGCGGACAGCGTCGCCGTGGTCGGGTTGTGCAGCGTCGGAATGAGATAGACGGCCTTGGGCTTGTGCACGCGGCAGGCCTTTGCCAGCGCATCCGGCAGGATGCCGTCCTCGTCCATGGGGACACCGACGAGCTTGACGCCGAGCCGGGCCGCGGCGGCGTTGATGCCGGGGAAGGTGAGGGCTTCGGTCAGCACGGTTTCGCCCGGCTGCGCAACATGGGCGAGCAGGTTGAACAGGATCGTCTGCGTGCCTGGAAAGATCACGAGCCTGTCGGCCTGCGCATGCGGAACGCGTGCGCGTAGCCAGCGCGCCGCGACCTCGCGCTCATGCGCGCTGCCACCGGGCGGCTGATAGTTGAGATACGCCGTCAGGCCCGATTGTGCGCGGATGGCTTCCATGCCGGCGATGATGCGCTCGTCGAGCTGCGCCTCCAGCGGATGCGGCGGCACGTTCATCGACAGGTCGATCGCGACGGGATGCGGCAGGTCGACCGCGCGGCGCGCGCTGGTCTCCGACACGAACGAGCCCTGTCCGACGCGGGCTTCCATGATGCCGCGGCGCCGCGCTTCGGTGTAGGCGCGCGTCACCGTGGTCAGGTCGATGCCGAGGGCCTTTGCCAGCGCACGCTGCGTCGGCAATTGCTGGCCGCGCAGCAGCCGGCCAGCGGCAATGTCGGCCTCCATCGCATCGACGATGCGCTGGTAGCGCGGGCCGCTCAGCTCCGAGATTGTAGGGGTCCAATCCATGCAATTTGGCGCCATATCCTTTGAATGTATGGATACAGGATATTATTGTATGGATCGTCGAAAAGGAAGAGGTGTGGTCATGTCGGTCTCTCTGGCGCCGGTCTCTCTGGCAAAGGCGATGTGGCGCGGTTTCAGCGGCAAATGTCCGAATTGCGGGGAAGGGCACATGTTCGGCCGTTTCCTAAAAGTGACGGAGGCTTGCGACCATTGCGGCGAGGAGCTGTCTCACCACCGCGCCGACGATTTTCCGGCCTATCTCGTGATGGTCGTGGTCGGCCATCTCGTGGTGCCGGCGATCCTCGCGGTCGAGGCCGCTTATGCGCCGCCGGAATGGTTGCAACTCGCGGTGTGGCTGCCGGTGACGCTGGTCGCCTCGCTCGCGTTGCTGCAACCGACCAAGGGCGCCATCGTCGGGCTGCAATGGCAGCTCGGCATGCACGGTTTCGAGGCGAGCAAGCTGAGGCGCGAGGCCGGCGAGCTTGCACCGGTTCTGGTCAAGGCGGATACCCGCGCCGCCTGAGCGGCGTTTACATCGCGCGGCCGGCCAGTACACTCCGTCGTACCAACAGGAACGATGGAAACGCCGATGGCCGCACGCGCGAAGACCTTCCTGCTCTGTCATGGCGCCTGGTCCGGCGGATGGTCCTGGAAGAAGATGCACCCGCTCATGGCGCAGGCGGGACACCGCCTGGTGGCGCCGACCTACACCGGCCTCGGTGAACGCGCGCATCTGGCAAGCCCCGCAATCGATCTCGACACGCATATCCAGGACATCCTCAATGTCATCGCTTTCGAGGATCTCAGCGACATCGTCCTGCTCGGCCACAGCTATGGCGGCATGGTCGCGACCGGCGTCGCCGATCGCGCGCGCGAGCGCGTGACGCAGCTGATCTATCTCGACGCCTTCGTCCCGCGGGACGGGCAGTCGCTGTTCGATCTCAATGAGGGCGGGCGCGAGCCGATGCGAAGGGCAGCAGCCGCCGGCGACGGCTATCGCATCCCGCCGAATCCGCCGCCGCCCGACACCCCGCAAGACGATCTCGACTGGCTTAACCCGCGCCGTGTCCCGATGCCGATCAAGTGCTTCGAGACACGCTTGAGGCTCGGGCACGGCGAGCCGGCGATGCCGCGCAGCTACATCTATTGCACGCGCATTCCGCCGGGCGACGTGTTCGGCCAGTTCGCGAAGCGCACCAGGAACGAGGATGGCTGGCGCTATGTCGAGCTCGACGCCAGCCATGCGCCGAATGTCACGGCGCCGGAGGCGCTGATGAAGGTGTTGAACGAGATCGTCGCATAGCTCGCAGCCGTCATTCCGGGGCGTGCGCAGCACGAGCCCGGAATCCATTTCTCCTCCGTCTCTGCTGCACGATGGATTCCGGGCTCTCGCTTCGCGAGCCCCGGAATGACGGCGGGTGAGTAGTGGGGCGCCTGGCCAAAGTCTCGCTCGTCATTCCGGGGCGTGCGCAGCACGAGCCCGGAATCCATTCCCCCTCCGTCTGCGCCGTCCGATGGATTCCGGGCTCTCGCTTCGCGAGCCCCGTAATGACAGCGGGTGAGTAGAGG